>CAWCIT010000012.1:0-192381 GCA_963795745.1 uncultured Solirubrobacterales bacterium | reverse complement strand
CTACCCGGGCGCGGCGTTGGCCGTCCAGTCGACGGCGACCGGGGTGAGGGCGAGGAGGGCGAGCCAGGTGGCCGGGTCGGTGCTGCCGGTCTGGGGCAGCCCCTTGGCCGCCTGGAAGGCGGTCAGGGCGGCGGTGGTGGCGGCGTCGAACACCCCGGTGGTCGGGGTCTGGGGCTGGGCGGCGGCGAGGTGCTCCTGCATCCACACCACCTGGTCGCCCTTGGAGCCCTGGGAGAACAGGGGCTCGGTGGCGTCGACGGTGATCCCGGCGGCCGCGGTCAGTGGCTGGCCGATCGCGGTCCAGCCGTTGGCCGTCGTCTCCTGCCAGTCCCAGAAGGACAGGCCGCTGGCGCCGTAGGCGGCGGCGAGCTGGCGGAAGCGGTAGATGTCGGCCGACGGCGTGCCGCCGTAGGTCTCGCCGAGGGGGACGAGCGGCCGGGCGTAGATGCGGTTCTCGTGGTAGGTGTGGGCCATCGCGGCGTCGGGGCTGACGCCGATCTCGTGCCAGTAGATCTGCGGGGCGTTGAACTGGGCGCCGGACGGGCCGAGGAAGACGGAGTAGGGCAGCGCCTTGTGGAAGTCGACGTAGGGGAAGGAGGCGAGGCCGACCGGGTAGTTGGGCCCGACCAGCGACCGCAGCGTCTGCATGTAGGTCTGGGCCGAGGCGTACTTGCCCTCGTACTCGGCCTCGGCGTCGATGACCAGGCAGTCGGCCATGGCCGCGGCGCGGGCGCCGAGCTGGGCCTCCCCGGCCGGGTGGGTGCCGTAGACGTACTGCCAGGCGCAGACGTGGAGGCCGCGCTGGTGGAGCTGGGCCACGAGGTCGGGGGTGAACTGGGGCCAGAAGTTGGTCGACCCGTCGGAGCTCTTGACGAAGACGGTGGTCACGCCGGCGGCCCGGGCGCGGGTGGCGATGGCGTCGAGGTTGCCGGCCTCGCTCTTGCTGATGTACCAGATCCACTGGCCCGTCCCGTCGAAGGCGCTGCCCCGCGGGGCGGGCACCGAGGCCGGGGCGAGGGCCGGGAGCCGGACGGGCGGCGGGGCGGCGAGCACCTTGACCGGCCCGAACGGGCGCGAGCGGACGCCGGTCGACGAGACGACGACGATGCGCCCGGTCCGGGCGTTGGGCGGGACGATGACGATGAACCCCTTGCGCGAGCGGCGGACCGTCGTCGAGATCGTCGCGTGGACCGACGCGGCCACGGCGTTCGACGCGAAGAGGACGGCCATGCCCCGATCGATGTGATGGCCGCGCAGGATGAGGATCCCGCCGGCGGGCACGGCGTGCCGGCCGCCGGCGCACGCACCCAGGCAGACCGCGTCGGTGACCACCGGGGCCGGACCGGTCGGGGCCTTCGGGGCCGGGCGGCGGTGGACGGCCTTGGCCTTGGCCTTGGCCTTGTGCTTGGGAGCGGGCGGCGCCGGCAGCGGCGCGACTGGCAGGGTCCCCCCGCCGCTGGGGGCGGCCAGGCCGCCGGGGTCGGCGGCGATCGCCGGGCCGGCGGACACACCGGCGCCGGCGGCGGCGAGGGCCACGGCGAGGGCGAGCGCGGCGAGCCGGCCGCGAGGCGGGAGCGCGGCCGCCGGACGGCGGGTCGGATGCGTGGCTTCTGTCATCGGGCGGGCCGGGAGGGCACGTCGATCGGAACACGGCGACGGGCCCAGGGTCGCGGCGAGCGACCGGCCTGACCATAGCGACGGTCCCGGCCGGGCCGCGCAAGTTGTCTGTCACGGGCAGGTCTCGCCGCCCGGACGGCGCACGCCCGCGGGCGCGAAACCGCCCGCCCAGCGGCGCGCGTCGAGCGCCAGGCTCAGCGGCGCGAGTCGAGCGCCAGGCTCAGCGGCGCGCGTCGAGCGCCAGGCGCAGGGCCGCCACCGTCTGGCTGCGGTCGCCGCGGCCGTCGTGGAGGACGACGACGTCGTCGGGCCCGGCCGTGACGATCGCCGCGGCGATCGCCTCGACCCCGGGCCGCGACCAGTCGGCGGGGTCGACGTCCCAGAGCAGCGTCTGCATGCCGAGCGCGGCGGCCGCCCGGTCGACCCGGTCGTCGCGGGCGCCGTAGGGCGGGCGAAAGACGGTCGGCGGCGCGCCGGTGACGGCCGCGATCGCCTCCGAGGTCCGCCGCAGCTGGCGCTCGATCTCCCCGTCGTCGAGCTCGGGCAGCCTCGGGTGATCCCAGGAGTGGTTTCCCACCGTGTGCCCGTCGGCGACCATCCGGCGGACGAGGTCGGCGCCGGCGGCGACCTGGCCGCCGACGAGGAAGAACGTCGCCCGGCAGCCGTGCTCGGCGAGCACGTCGAGCACCGCCGCGGTCTGGGCCCCGGGTCCGTCGTCGAAGGTCAGGCGCACGCGCGGGAATCCTAGACGCGGCGGCCCGGCCGACGCCCGGGTCGGCGCCCGGCGCGGCCGGCTCAGCAGCGCGGGGCCACCGAGACGGGGATCGCCTTGAACGAATTGAGCAGGTCGGCCCGGTTGGGCGCCCGCAGCTCGACGGTCACCGCGTAGGTCGGCAGGCAGGCCGAAAAGACGTAGACGGCGTTCGAGGAGTCGAAGGCGTCGTAGGTCAGCAGCCAGGCGGGCCGGCCGTCGCTGAAGCGGATGCGCCCGAAGAAGTGCCCGCGGAACCCGGGCCGGGCGCGGGCCTGGTCGAGCGCCACGTGGGCCCGGGCGAGCGCCGTCAGCGGGGCCGGCCGTTGGGCGGTGATCGTCAGCCGCCGGCGGGTGTCGGCCGGATCGGAGAACGCCACGCGCGTGATGCCCGGCGGGGCGGCGACCGGGCCGCCGAGCCAGCGGGACGGGACGAGCGTGGCCAGCCCCCCGGCTCGGTAGAGGCGCAGCTGCGACCCGCCGGCGGCCGCGCCGCCGAAGACGAGGACACCGGCCGCGGCGACGGCGGCGACCACGCCGGCCGCGGCCACGCCGATCAGCCAGCGGACGGCCGGGCGGCGGACGCGCTGGGAGGCCCCGCACAGGGTGCAGTAGCCGCAGGCGGCGTTGATCTCGACCCGGCAGCGGACGCACGGCTTGGTCGCGAGCGTCGTGGCGGCCGGCGTGTCCGCGGTCATCGCAGGAACGTTACGCGTGCCGCAGCTGACGGCGCCGGCGACGGGCGAGCGCCGGGCCGAGGAGGATCAGCGCGACCATCCCCAGGCCCGGCCCCCACAGGAGCGGATCGGTCAGGCGCGGGTGCTCGAGCCGCGAGCCGAGCAGGGTGACGAGGACGAGCTGGGGCAGCATCCCGACCAGGGTCGTCCACGTGTAGCGGCCGACCGCCACCCGGCCCAGGCCGCAGACGAAGCACATCAGGCTGAACGGGACGAGCGGGATCAGCCGCAGGACGAGGAGGGTGCGCACGCCGCCCCGGCCGACGGCGCGCTCGACGGCGTGCAGCCGTCGGGCGCCGACGAGGCGGCGGGCGACCGGACGGCCGACCCAGGCGGCCAGGAAGTAGGCGGCCAGGGCCGAGGCCAGGAAGCTCGCCGACATCAGCGGCACGCCGACCGCGAAGCCGTAGACGTAGCCGGCGACCGCGGTCGGGATCTCGGCCGGGAAGGGCACGACGGTGTGGGCGAGCACCACGCCGACGAGGACGGCCACCCCGGCGAACCCGAGCATCCGCAGCTGGCGGCGCAGGCCGGCGACGTCGCCGTGGGTCGCCGCGGCCAGGGCGTGGCGCAGCGGGTCGACGGTCAGGCAGGCGGCCAGGAGCAGCGCCAGGCCGACCACCAGGACGGCGACCTCGAGCCGCGGCGGGCGATCGCCGACGTCGTCGTCGGGCGGCGCGGAATCGACGGAGCGGCGGCGGGGCAGACCCGGATCCTAGCCGGCGTGAGGCCCGCGCCCGGGGCGCCGCCGGGGCGCCGGCAACGAAAACGGCCGCCGGCCGCGCGAAATCGCTATTCTGGGGGTTCAGGTCGAACGACGTTCGACAAAGCAGTGCAGGAACTCGCCGGTCGTTGCTGGACAGCATCCTCCGCGTACCCAGCACATAACACCGGAGGAACACGCATGCCAACCGGCACCGTGAAGTGGTTCAGCGACGACAAGGGCTTCGGCTTCATCACGCCCGACGACGGGTCCAAGGACCTGTTCGTTCATCACAGCGGCATCGGCGGCGACGGCTACCGCTCGCTCGCCGAGGGCGCCAAGGTCTCCTACGACGCCGAGAACGGCGACAAGGGCCCCAAGGCCGTCAACGTCAGCACCCTTTAGTCGCAAACCGTCCCGGCCTCGGTCCCGCCCAGCGGGACCGGGGCCGTTTCGGTTTCTGCGGCCCCGTCCGGCGCGACCGGGCCGCCGTCGCCGCGGGGGCCGGCCGCCGGCCAGCGCCTGGCCGCCGTGGCCGTGCGGACCGCCCTGTTCGTGTTCGTCGCCACCGTCGTCGTCGGACCGAGCTGGCAGCTCTGGCTGGGGACTGCCCTGTTCGCGCTGCCGCAGATCCTCACGATCGCAGCGGCGCGCTGGCCGAGCTCGTCCGGCCTCCACCAGCTGCTCCCGCGCGGTCTCCTGAAGCTCGTGGTCATGCTCTTCGTCGGACGGCGGTCGGCCTGGTGGTGACGAGCAGCCTCCGCGGGTCGCGGTCGATCATCGAGAACGCCTTCGTCCTCCTCGCCCTCCCCGGCCTCGCCCTGTCGCTGCTCGGGCTCATCGGGCGCGAGGCCGGCCCGCCGGGCCGGCCGATCGGCTGGGGCGAGCGGGCGGGCGGCAGCGTCCTCCTCGTCGCCGGCCTCGCCCTCGCGCTCGGCTACGTCACGCTGTGAGCCGGGCGGCGCCGCGCGGCGCCCGCCCCGCCGCCCGTCGCGGCCCCGGCCCCGGCCCCGGCCCGGCCTACTCCTTCGGCTTCTTGCGCGAGGCGATCACGCCCTGGACGGTGTCCGAGGCGATCGCCCCCTTGACCGCGCCGGCGACCTTGCCGACGACCTCCTTGGCGGCGCCGGCGGCCTGATCGACCTTGCCCGACGCCTTGAGCGAGTTGTCGCCCGTGAGGTTGCCGGCTGCCTCCTTGAGCTTGCCCAGCACGCGATCCAGCTGTCCGTCGGCCATTCGAGCCTCCCTCGAAGAAAAGGTCAGTCGCCCCAGTACGAGGCGTCAGCGCTCTACGCTAGCGCGATCCGCCCCCGGGGCACGGGCTCAGAGGGGCGCGCCGGGCGTGGGCGGCGACGCGCCGGGCAGTTCCCCGGCCACGGCCCGGCTGAGGCCGACGACGCCGGCGACCATCAGGCCGAGGGCCAGGACCTCGCCGACCGGGGCGAGGCCGGCGAAGGAGATGTGCTCGGCGAAGAGGAGCTGGCCGATGAGGATGGCGACCAGCGGCTCGACCACGGTCAGGGCGGGCAGCGACCACTTGAGGTCGCCGGCCTGGAAGGCGCTCTGGCTCAGCATCAGCCCGAGCACGGCGCAGACGGCCAGGGCGTAGGGCTGCCAGTGGCCGAGGGCGCGGACGACGCCGTGGTCGAGGAGGTGGGCCGAGCTCTCGGTCAGGGCGGCGACGACCCCGAACAACAGGCCGGTGGCCGACCCCAGGCACAGGGCGCGCCAGCGGGGCAGGGCGCGGGCGGCGACGACGAGCGACCCCACCGCCGCGAGGGTGGCCACGCCGAGCACGAGCCAGCCGACGGTCGTGCCGTGGGGGAAGCCGCGGCCGGGGCGCGAGACGGCGAGGAAGAGGCCGAGGCCGGCCCCGGTCATCACCGTCCAGCGCCACTCCTCGCGCGTCAGCCGGCGGCCGTCGAGGAGGGCGTCGGCGACGAGGGCGAAGATCAGCCCGCTGACCAGCAGGGGCTGGACGAGGGCGAGCGACCCGGTGCGCAGGGCGAGGAACTGGAGGGCGAAGCCGGCGACGTCGGCCAGGTTGCCCAGGAGCCAGAGCGGCCGGCGCACGAGGTGGCCGATCAGCCCGAACCGCATCGCCATCTCCGGCGGCGCCGCCCGGGCCTCGCGCTGCTGGAGGACTGACGACGCGGCGTAGGACGCGGCCGACGCAAGACAGACGAGGACGACGCCGATCGGGACGTAGGGCCGGTCGCGGGTGAGCTCGATCACCGAGTCGTAGAGGCGCTTGCCGCGGGCCAGGGCGCGGGCCACGAGGCCGTGGTGGGCGGGCGGGGTGGGCGGCGAGCCGAGGATCACGTCGAGGCCCCGGACGATCAGGTGGTGATGGTCGACCGCCGCCGGGACGTGGGCGCTGAGCAGGATGAGCGTCTGCATCGCCGGCGGGACTCTACGGGCACCCACGGAGGGGTTCGCGGCCGGGCAGTCGCTACCGTCCGGGCATCCCCCCGCCCGCCCCCGAGCCGCCGGCCGATCCCTTCCCCGAGCATCTGCGCCCGGCCCTGGCCCAGCGGGCGCCGCTCCCGCGCCAGGACGGCGGCTGGGCGTTCGAGATCAAGTGGGACGGCATCCGGGCCCTGGCCTACCACCAGCCGGGCCGGCTGCGGATCGAGAGCCGCAACCTCAACGACCTGACCGGCCAGTACCCGGAGCTCGGGGGCCTGGCCGCGGCGCTCGCCGGCCGCACGGCGGTCCTCGACGGGGAGATCGTGGCCTTCGGCGACGACGGGCTGCCGAGCTTCGAGCGCCTCCAGCAGCGGATGCACCTGGCCTCGGCCGAGCGGGTCCGCCGGCGGGCGGCGACGGTGCCGATCGTCTACGTGATCTTCGACCTGCTCTACCTCGACGGGCGCTCGACGCTCGCCCTCCCCTACCTCGAGCGCCGGGCGCGGCTCGAGGCGCTCGAGCTGAACGGGCCGGCCTGGAGCACGCCGGCCATCCACCGGACCGACGGGGCGGCCCTCCTGGCCGAGAGCGCGGCGCGCGGCCTCGAGGGCCTGGTGGCCAAGCGCCTGGACGCCGCCTACGAGCCGGGCCGGCGCAGCCGCGGCTGGCTGAAGGTCAAGAACGGCAACCGCCAGGAGCTCGTGATCGGCGGCTGGCTGCCGGGCCAGGGCCAGCGCCGCGAGCGGATCGGCGCGCTCCTGGTCGGCTACCACGACGCCGGCGGCCTGCGCTTCGCCGGCCGCGTCGGCACCGGCTTCGGCGAGGCCGAGCTCGCCCGCCTGGCCGCCCAGCTGGGACCCCTCGAGCAGGCCGAGAGCCCGTTCACGGGTCCCCAGCCCCCCAAGGACGCCATCTACGTCCGCCCCGACCTCGTCGCGGAGGTCGAGTTCTCGGAGTGGACGCGCCAGGGCATGCTGCGCCAGCCGTCCTACAAGGGGCTGCGCCCGGACCGGCTGGCCGCCGAGGTCACGCGCGAATCGCCGGTCGCGGCGGAGGTCTTGGAGCAGGTGGCTCCGGTGGCGGCCGGGGCCCCGAGCTACGAGGTGGTGGCCGAGACGCCGACCACGGTCGAGGTCGCGGTCGACGGCCGGCGGCTGCGCCTGTCGAACCGCGCCAAGGTCCTCTATCCGCGGGCGGGCTTCACCAAGGGCGAGGTGATCGACTACTACGCGGCGATCGCCCCCGTCCTCGTCCCCCACACGGTCGACCGGCCGCTGACCCTGAAGCGCTATCCGGACGGCGTCGAGGGCAAGTACTTCTACGAGAAGCGCTGCCCCGCCCACCGTCCGGACTGGGTGGCGACGGCGCCGATCTGGAGCGGCCGGCGGGCGGGGGAGGTCGACTACTGCCTGGCCAACGACCGCCCGTCGCTGATGTGGGCGGCGAACATGGCCTCGATCGAGCTCCACACGTCGCTGGCCCAGGCCGACGCCATCACCCAGCCGACGGCGGTCGTCTTCGACCTCGACCCCGGCCCGGGGACGGGCCTGCTCGAGTGCGCGCGCGTGGCCCTCTGGCTGCGCGACATGTTCGCGGCGCTCGAGCTCGAGATGGTGGTCAAGGGCTCGGGCTCCAAGGGGCTCCAGGCCTACGTGCCCCTGAACACCGAGACGAGCTACGACGAGACCAAGCCGTTCGCCCAGGCCGTGGCCCAGCTCGTCGAGCGCCAGCACCCGGAGCTCGTCGTCTCGCGTATGAGTCGGGACCTGCGGCCCGGGCGGGTGTTCATCGACTGGAGCCAGAACGACGAGCACAAGACGACGGTCAGCGTCTACTCGCTGCGCGCCCGCGAGCGCCCGACGGTCTCGGCGCCGCTGGCCTGGACCGAGCTCGAGCGGGCGCTGCGCCTCGGCGACCCGGCCCGGCTGTCCTTCGAGGCCGGGCAGATGGCCGACCGGATCGCCCGCCACGGCGACCTCTTCGCCCCGATGCTCAGCCTGCGCCAGGAGCTCCCCCGTCTGGGCTAGGTGCTTCTGCGCGAGACCTTCGAGGAGGCGGTGGATGGGGCGCAGCAGACGACAGACGTTCGTGGTGGCGCTGGCGGCGACGTGCGCGGCCGGCATCGGCGGGGCCGTGCTCGTGTCGGCCCAGAGCCCGGGGACGATCCAGGCGTGCGTGAACAACTTCGGCACGATCCGGATCTCCTCGGATCCGTCGGGCTTCCACGGCCAGGCCTGCCAGTCGTTCAGCATGGAGCATCCGGTGACGATCAACGGCCTCGGCCCGCCCGGTCCCGCCGGGCCGGCCGGGCCCGCCGGGCCGCCGGGGCCGGCCGGTCCGGCCGGGCGCGCCGGGTCGGACGCGACGACGCCGGCCGGGGCGACGACCACGGCGTCGGGCGCGGCGACCAACTTCATCGCCGGCGGCGCCTTCACCATGGGCAGCCAGTTCTACGTCCGGGCCGAGATCGACTGCCCGAAGGGCGACGTGGCGACCGGCGGCTCGGCCGCCGTCGTCTCGCCGCTCGGCGAGTTCCCCGCCTTCGACGGGCCGAGCCCCGGCGTCGGCGTGGTCGGGACGACCGGGCGCCCGGCGGTCGGCTGGCTGGCCGAGGCCCGCAACACGACGGCCCAGGCGGCGAGCCTGCGGATCACCATCGTCTGCGCCGGGCCGGTGGCCGACGCCCGCCTCATCGTCCGCCACGTGCTGCTCTCCCGCCGCCTGCACGCCACCCGGGCGGGTGGGCACTGAGCCGCCGCCGCCCGTCGGTCGGCGCCCGGGTGGGCGGACCGCTCGCCGCCGTCGGGCTGGCGCTCGCCGTCGGCGCCTGTGGCGACAGCGCCGCCGTCGTCGTGCCGCCGACCACGCCGACCCGGCCCGCCCCGGCCGGCGGGGCCGCGGCGGGCCCGGCGATCCCGAGCAACTACGCCGGACTCGGGGCGCCCGGCCGGACGTTCGCCCAGGCCCACCAGGAGTCGCCGCGCGGGCGGGGGGCCGGCGTGCCGCTGGTCAGCGGCGTCCAGCTCGACGCCGCCGGCCGGGTCACGGGCTGGGTGGTCGCCTTCAACGACCGCCCGCCCCTGTCCGACTACGAGCGCATCGTCGATGCCGCCGCAGTCGCCGACCTGCCGCGCGACCGGATCACCGTCTCGACCGCGCACAACTGCCTCGTCTTCGGGAGCCCGAGCCTCAAGCGCCTGATCGGCGTCTCCTACGCGAGCGTGACCACCGTCGCCGCCAGCACCACCGCCGCCGTCCAGAGCCGCGCCCGCCCGACCTGCTGAGGCGTTCGGGCGCCGTCGGCCTCAGCCGCGTTCGGCGCCGAAGCCGCGCTCAGCCGCGGTCGGCGCGGAAGCCGGGCTCAGCCGCGGTCGGCGCGGAAGCCGGCCTCGAGCAGGGCGGCCGACTGGCGGGCGAGGTCGGGGGCGTCGAGGAGCACCGACACCAGGCGCACGCCGCCGCGGTCGGCCGTGGCCACCAGGCACAGGCCGGCGGCGTTCGTCTCGCCCGTCTTCAGGCCGGTCAGGCCGGGGAAGCGCAGGCGAAAGAGCGGGTTGTTGTTGTAGAGGTAGAGCTTGCCGCCCTTGATCGGGAAGGGCAGGACGGCGCTGCGCTGGGAGACGATCGCCGCCAGCCGGGGCTGGGCCAGGTCGAGGCGGGCGAGGCGGGCGAGGTCGGCGGCGCACGACGCGTTGGCGTCGTCGTAGCCGTCGGGCGACGCGTAGTGGGTGCAGCCGAGGTGGGCGCGGGCGGCGGTCTCGTTCATGAAGGCGACGAAGGCCGCGACCGTGCCCGAGACGTGCTGGGCCAGGGCGATGGCCGCGTCGTTGCCCGACGGCAGGAGCAGGCCGTAGAGGAGCGGCTCGACGGGCACGCGCCTGCCCTTGGGGAGGAGGCCGACGCCCGACCCCTTGTAGGCCAGCGCCTCCTTGGTGATGGGAACGAGGTCGTCGGCGTGGGCCCGGCGGACGACGAGGTAGGCGGTCATCATCTTGGTCAGCGAGGCGATCGGCACGACCTCGGTCGGGTGGAGGGCCCAGAGGACGCGGCCGCTGTCGAGGTCGACGAGGATCCCGGCCCGCGGCTGACGGTGGAAGCGGGCCATGGCCAGGCGCGGGCCGGCCGGCAGGGCCGGGGACGGCGGGGTGGCGGGGGCGCCGGCGCCGGAGCGGCCGCGGCCGCGGTGCCCGCGGCGCCGCAGCGGCCGCGGTCGCCGGGGCGGCCCGCGGGGCGGGCGACGGCGACCCGGCGCCCACGTCGGCGCACCCGGCGAGCAGCGCGGCCAGGACGACCGCGGCGGCGGCGGCCGCCCTCACCAGACGGGGACCGGCGGGTCGAGCGGCCGGGGCCGGCGGCGGGCGAAGGCGCGGATGAGCAGGAGGCCGAAGAGGAAGCCGCCGACGTGGGCGAAGTAGGCCACGCCGCCGCCGCCGACCGGGTCGGCCAGGCCGGCGGCGCCGAGGAGGGCCTGCTCGACGAACCAGATGCCGAGGACGGCGAGGGCGGGCAGCTCGATCACCGTGAAGAAGAGGACGATGAAGACGACCGTCAGGATCCGGGCCCGCGGATAGAGGACGATGTAGCCGCCGAGCACGGCGGCGATGGCCCCCGACGCGCCGATGGTGGGGACGACGGCGTTGGGGTCGACGGCGATCTGGAGGCCGAGGGCGACGAGGCCGCCGAGGAGGTAGAAGGCGACGAAGCGCACGCGGCCCATCGCGTCCTCGACGTTGTTGCCGAAGATGAAGAGGAAGAGCATGTTGCCGGCCAGGTGGAGCAGGCTGCCGTGGAGGAACATGCTGCTGAGCGCGGTCAGCCCCGTCGCCGGCTGGGCGGACGGCCGGCCGACCACGCCGGGCTGCCCCTCGCAGGCCAGGCCGCCGAGCGCGCTCAGGTCGCAGTGGCGGCCGAGGTGGGTGAACTCGTAGGGGATGGCGCCGTAGCGCGCCGAGACCGACGCCGTCGGGCCGCTCCAGATGGAGCCGCCCTGGCGCAGGGAGTAGAGGTAGGCGATCACGTTCACGGCGATCAGCAGGTAGGTGACGATGGCCAGCCGCTCGGACGGGACGTCGTCCTTGAGGGGGATCATCCGAGCGCCGGCCGCTGCGGGCCAGCCGCGGGGCCGGGGCCGGCGGGGGCGTTCGGGGCGGGCGCGGCGGGCGGCCGGGCGCGCCGGCCGGGCCCCGTCATCCGGCGGCGGCTACGGCGGCCAGCGGTCCGGATCCGGCCTGCGGCTGGGGCACGTGCCGGTCGGCGTGGTAGGAGGAGCGGACCAGGGGCCCGGCGGCGACGTGGTCGAAGCCGAGGGCGTAGGCGGCGCGCTCGAGGGCGGCGAACTCGTCGGGGTGCCAGTAGCGGACGACCGGGAGGTGGTCGGGGCTGGGGCGCAGGTACTGGCCGACGGTGAGGACCTGGACGCGGTGGTCGCGCAGGAGGCCGAAGGTCTCTACGAGCTCGTCGTGGGTCTCGCCCAGGCCGACCATCAGCCCGGACTTGGTCGTCACCCCGTCGCCGCCGAGCTCCTTGGCGTTGCGCAGGACACGGGCCGAGCGCAGGAACTCCGAGCCGCGGCGGGCCACCGGGTAGAGGCGGGGGACGACCTCGACGTTGTGGTTGAAGACGTCGGGCCGGGCGGCGATCACCCGGGCGAGCGGCATCTCCTGGCCCTGGAAGTCGGGGGTCAGGACCTCGATCTGGCAGGCCGGGGCCTGGCGGCGGATCTCGCCGATCACGGCGACGAAGGCGCCGGCGCCGAGATCGGCGAGGTCGTCGCGGTCGACCGAGGTGATCACGGCGTGGCGCAGGCCCATCCGGGCGACGGCCCGGGCGACCCGGGCCGGCTCGAGCGGGTCGTGCCAGGTGGGCTTGCCGGTCTTGACGTTGCAGAAGCCGCAGCGGCGGGTGCAGGTGTCGCCGAGGATCATGAAGGTCGCCGTCCCGCGCTCCCAGCATTCGCCGACGTTCGGGCAGGCGGCCTCCCGGCAGACGGTGTGGAGATTCTCGGCTTCGATCAGCGCCGTGAGCTCGCGGTAGCGCGGGCCGCCGGGAGCGGGTACCTTGAACCACGGCGGCTTGCGTTTGCGCACGTCGACCGTGATCGAACCGAGAATCTCGTGCACATTCATTCCCCCCGGCTTCTGCCGGGAGCGGGTACTATGAGCACGCTCTGTCATCGACCTAAAGGGTATAGGGGGCGGTTTAGCTTGTCAGCGATCGAAGACGTGAAGGCGACAGTGATGGGTGCGTTGGGCCAGGTTGGGGCAGTGGGCGAACTCCCCCCGGCGAAGCTTCTGGGCGCCGCGCGTGTCGCCATCGGCGCGGCGGGCATTCTGGCGCCCGGGCTCACCGGCTTCGTGACGGGACTGAAGCCGGGTCGCAATCCGTCCTCCGTCTATCTCGTGCGCCTCAACGGCGCGAGCAACGCGGCGCTCGGCGCCGGCATGCTCGCCGGCCCCGAGTCCGCCCGGCCGCTGCTGATCCAGATGGGTCTGGCGACCGACGTGCTCGGCCTCCTGGCCACCAAGCGGGCGCGCAAGAACGGCAACATCGGCGTGCGGGCGTTCCTGTTCGGCGCGGTCACCGAGCTGGCGCTCGCCGGTCTCGGCGGCGCGGTGATCAGCGGCAAGGTCTAGTCGGTGGGGGGCGGCCGGCGGCGATGACGCCGGTCGTTGCGGGGTGGTCGAGCAGAGCAGACGCGGCGAGCTTCCAGCGGAGGAGCTCGCCGGGGCGGCGCCTTGGCGGGCGTGGCCGGGCGGCTGGCTAGGCCGGGACCGGGGCCGGAGCGAGCGGAGCGTCGAGGCGCCCGGGTGTGACCGAGCGCGGGCGCCGGCCGTGGGCGCGGGCGAACTCGTCGGCCATCCGCCGGCGGAAGTCGGGCAGCGAAGCCCGGCCCGTCTCGGCGGCGACGGAGGTCATCTGGACGCCGTCGAGGCCGCAGGGAACGACCCAGCCGAACGGGGCAAGGTCGTTGGCCACGTTGACCGCGAAGCCGTGGGTGGTGACGCCCCGGGAGATGTGGACGCCGATCGACGCGATCTTGCGGTCGGCGACCCAGACGCCGGTGAGCCCGTCGCGCAGGCCGGCGGCGATCCCCTCACCCCGCAGGGCGGCGATGATCGCCTGCTCCATCGTGCGCAGGTAGACGATCACATCGGTCGTGCGCATGATCGGATAGCCGACGAGCTGGCCGGGGCCGTGGTAGGTGAGCTTGCCGCCGCGGTCGGTGTCGAGGATGTCGATGCCCCGGTCGCGGTACCAGTCGCGGGCGAACGGGAGCTCGCCGTCCTGTGAGCGCCGCCCGCGGGTGTAGACGGGCGGGTGCTCGAGCAGGAGCATGAGGTCGGGCAGCCGGTCGGCCTGGCGGGCGGCCCGCAGGCGCTCCTGGAGGGCGAGCGCCTCCGCGTAGGGGGTGAGGCCGAGGTCGCAGACCCAGAGCTCGTCCATGCCCTGAGCATGGCAGACGGCGCCCGGGTCTAGGCTTGGCCGGTGCCGCCCGAGGCCCTGAGGCGACTGCGCTGGCGCCGGCGAGGAGCGTGGCAGTGGCCGACGTTCGCCGCGGCGGTGGTCGGCGAGGCGCTGCTCCTGCACCTGGCGCCGGTGGCCGGCCGGGCGATCGACCTCGTCGGCGCCGGGCTTCTCGCCCTGGCCGGGAACCTGGCGATCGTCGCCCTCGCCGGGCCGCTCGTCGGGCTCGCCGTGCGCCGCCGGCGGCCGGATCTGCCGCGGCCGGTCGCGCGCGACTACGCGGCGACCGCGCTGCTCGTCCTCTTCGCCGGCGCCGTCGCCGCCGGTGGGGTCCTCCACCACCCGGCGGTGGTCGCCGAGCGCCAGGCCTTCCAAGCGCAGTCGGATGCCGTGCGCCTCTACGTCCGCCTCCACGCCCCGGCCGAATACCAGCGGCGGATCGACGGGGCCGACACCTGGCGGATCGAGGCGAACCTGTTCCGGACGTGTGTGCCCGGGGCCGACCCGCTGCGGCGGCTGTGTCTGTTCGTGGACACCAAGCTGCGCCCGCCGGGGATCACCGTCGACCCCAACCAGGCGCCGAACTCGACCTACATCGGGCCGAGCGCGGTCGGCCGCGGCCGCGGCTGACGGGCGGGGCGGCCGGGTCAGCGCAGCAGGGCGAGCGGCTCCTCGAGCAGCTCGCGCACGCGGGCGAGGAAACGGGCGGCCTCGGCGCCGTAGAGGATGCGGTGGTCGCAGGCCAGGGTGACGTCCATGGCGTGGCCGGCGACGAGCTCGCCGGCGCGGACGAGGGGGCGGGCGGTGACCGCGCCGACGGCGAGGATCGCCGCCTGGGGCGGGTTGATCACGGCGGTGAAGCTCCGGACCGCGAACATGCCGAGGTTCGACACCGTGAAGGTCGCCCCGGCCAGCTCGGGCGGCGTGATCTCCCCGGCACGGACCCGCTGGGCGAGCCGGCGCGTGTCCACGGCGATCTCCTCGACCGACCGTCGGTCGGCGTCGAACACGGTCGGGACGACGAGGACGTCGTCGCCGGCCACGGCCACGCCGACGTTGACGCGGGAGTAGAGCTCGAACCGACCGTCGCGCCAGGAGCCGTTGGCCCGGGGGTGCTCGCGCAGGGCGAGGCCGCAGGCCTTGACGACGAGGTCGTTGTAGGAGGGCACGGTGCGGTCGCCGCCGAGGGCCTGCAGGCGCCGGCGCAGGTCGACGCACCGGGCCATCTCGATCTCGGCCGACAGGGTGAACTCGGGGATCGTCGCCTTCGAGGAGGACATCCGCCGGGCCACGACCTGCTGGGCCCGGGTCGGCTCCTGGACGGTGACCGTGCCCTTGGCGCCCGTGGCGCCCGCCTCCGCCGGCGGGGCCGGGGGGGCCGGGGCGGCCCGAGCGGGGGCCGGCGGGGGCGGCGCCGCCGGCGGGGGCGGGGCGGGCGCGGCCGACGGGGCCGGGGTCGCGGCCGGGGACGGTGGCGCCGGGGTCGCGGCCGCGGCCGGTGGCGCCGGGGTCGCGGCCGCGGCCGGCGGCGGGCGCGCGCCCGGGGCGGCGGTGGGCTCGAAGCCGTCGACGTCGGCGCGGACGATGCGCCCGCCGGGGCCGGTCCCGGTCACCCGGGCCAGGTCGAGGCCCTGCTCGCGGGCGATGCGCCGGGCGATCGGCGAAACCTTTATCCGGCCCGGCGCCGCGGTGTCCGCCGGCGTCGGCGCGACCGGCGGCCCCGCGGCCGCGACCGCGGCGGGGGCGGGGGTCGGGGCGGCGACCACGGGCGGCGTGCCCTGGACGGCGGCGGGCGCGGCGAGGGGGCGGCGGCGAGCGGCGGCGCCTCGGGGGCGGGCGCGCCGGGCACGGCCACCGGGGGCGGGGTGCCCTGCACGGCACCGGGGGGGCCGGGCGCCGGGGCCGCCCCGGGGACGGCCGCCACCGCCGGGGTCCCGTCGTCGCCGTCGAGGCGGGCGATCGCCGTGCCGATCGGCAGGGTGTCCCCCTCGTGGGCCAGGATCTCGAGCCGGCCGTCGGCGTCGGACTGGAAGGTCATCGTCGCCTTGTCGGTCTCGATCTCGACGAGGTCCTCGCCGCGGCGGACGGGGTCGCCGGGGGCCTTCAGCCACTTGAGCACGGTCCCCTCCTCCATCGAGTCGGAGAGGCGGGGCATCAGGATCTCAGGCACGGTTCATCGTCCCGAGCACGGCGTCGACGATCTGTGCCTCGTGGGGGAAGGCGATCTGCTCGAGCGAGCGCGAGTAGGGCATCGGGACGTCGGCGCCGGCCACGCGGGCGACCGGGGCGTCGAGGTCGTCGAAGGCGTGCTCGGCGATCAGGGCCGAGAGGTTGGCGCCGACCCCGCCGTGGGGCCAGCCCTCCTCGACGACCACGCAGCGGTTGGTCTTGCGCACCGAGGCGAGGATCGTGTCGAGGTCGAGGGGGCGGAGCGTCCGCGGGTCGATCACCTCGGCGTCGATGCCGTGCTGCTCGGCGAGGACCACGGCGGCGGCCTCGGCGGTCACGGCCATCCGGGAGATCCCGACGATGGTGACGTCGGCGCCGGGCCGGCGGACGACGGCGACGCCGAAGGGGACGACGAAGTCCGGGTCGTCGGGGACCTCGCCGCGCTGGCCGTAGAGATACTCGTGCTCGATGAAGACGACGGGGTTCTCGTCGCGGATGGCCGCCTTGAGGAGCCCCTTGGCGTCGGCGGCGGTCGAGGGCACGGCGACGAGGAGTCCGGGCACGTGGAGGAACATCGCCTCCCAGGAGTGGGAGTGCGTGGGACCGAGCTGGTGGCCGGCGCCCTGGGGCATGCGCACGACGAGCGGGACCCTCACCTGGCCGGCGAACATGTAGTGGATGTGCGCGGCGTGATTGACGATCTGGTCGAGCGCGAGCAGCGAGAAGTTGATCGTCATCAGCTCGACCACGGGGCGCAGGCCGGTCATGGCCGCGCCGACGCCCATGCCGACGATCGTGTTCTCGGAGATCGGCGTGTCGCGGACGCGGAGCTCGCCGAACTCGGCGAGCAGGCCGGCGGTGACCTTGAAGGCGCCGTTGAAAACGCCGATGTCCTCGCCCATGAGCACGACCCGCTCGTCGCGGGTCATCTCCTCGCGCAGGGCCGCGTTGAGCGCCTCGCGGTAGCGGATCACGGCCATCGACACAAGCTAGCGTGGACGTCCGGATACCCGAGTCGAGCGGCACGGCGCTCCGGCCCTTAGGCCCGGCCCGGGCCCGGTCCTAGCCGGCTTGCTTCTGCGGGACGCCGCTCGAGAGAAGTGCGATATCGGCGTCGACCATGAGGCGAATCAGCTCCTCGAAGGTCGTCCGTGGCCGCCAGTCCAGCTGGCGCTCGGCCTTCGAGTAGTCGCCGATCAGATGATCGACCTCGGCGGGGCGGATGAACTGCGGGTCCTTGCGCACGTACGGCTCGGGCGAGAGGCCGACGTGGTTGAAGGCCACGTCGACAAGCGTGCGGACGCTGTGGGAGACGCCGGTGGCGATGACATAGTCGTCGGGCTCGGGCTGCTGGAGCATCAGCCACATCGCCTCGACGTAGTCCTTGGCGTAGCCCCAGTCGCGCTCGGCGTCGAGGTTGCCGAGCGCGAGCTCGTCGGCCAGGCCGAGCTTGATCGCCGCAACGGCATGGGTGACCTTCCGGGTGACGAACTCGAGCCCGCGGCGGGGGCTCTCGTGGTTGAAGAGGATGCCGGAGCAGGCGTAGAGGCCGTAGCTCTCGCGGTAGTTGACGGTGATGAAGTGGCCGTAGGCCTTGGCCACGCCGTAGGGAGAGCGCGGGTAGAAGGGCGTCGACTCGGTCTGGGGGACCTCGAGAACCTTGCCGAACATCTCCGAGGAGGACGCCTGGTAGAGGCGGGCCTCGGGGGCGACCTCGCGCATGGCTTCGAGCAGGCGGGTGACGCCGGTGCCGGTGAACTCGGCGGTCAGGACCGGCTGGTTCCAGGAGGCGGCGACGAAGGACATCGCCGCCAGGTTGTAGATCTCCTCGGGTTCGGTGGCCCGGAGCACGTCGGTCAGCGACCGCTGGTCGAGCAGGTCGCCCGAGTGGAGCACGATCCGGTCGCGGATGGGGGCCAGGCGCTGGAAGGTCTCGGTCGAGGAGCGCCGGACCATGCCGTGGACCTCGTAGCCCTTCTCGAGCAGGAGCTCGGCCAGGTAGCTGCCGTCCTGGCCGGTGATGCCGGTGATGAGGACGCGGCGGGTCAACGATCGACCGGGCTCGCTCCGGGCTGCCGCCGCGGCCAGGCCGGGCCGAGCCGCTGGGGCGGGACGTGGGACTCGAGGCGCCGAGCGACGGTCTCGGGATAGGGATCGGGGAGGTTGCGTTGGGGTCCGCGAGCCTTCATCTGGTTGTGCCCTCTTCGCCGGTGCCGGTTTGCCGCGTCATCGACGTTCACCAGCCGATTCGCGAGCGGGGAGTCGCGAGAATATCCGCCGTCGCCTCCGGGCCGCCGAGCCGGCCCATGCGGCCTGGGGATAGGACACCACCGCACCGGTGCAGAAGCTGCATCCATGCTCGGTCCCAACCTGCCGGGCGTCCGTCACCGGCGGGGATGGCCGGGTTCGGCTGACCAGGCCCACAACCAGACAGAATGTCGCCCCAGGGAGTGAAACGCGCCGCCAGCCACCGCGTGTCGCGACGCATCCAGGTGAGCCGGCGCCATCCGGGGCACCGACCGACGGCACGACGGCAACGGTTTCCAAATCGTGTCCAGGTCGCGCCGTCCCGCCACGGCCGCCGCTGGGATCCGGGCCGCGATGTTCGTGTGAGGGCGCCATGCCCGGGTCTACGACTACGGGGTGATCAGCTTCGCCCCGCCCTCAGTCGCCCTCCCATAGCAACGGCTCGACGACCTCGTCGTCGAGCTCCCGGGCGAACCCGAACGCCCGCCTGCGCCCGCCGGGCTCGTCCGTGGCGGGCGCCGCCACGATCACCGAGATGCTCGGCACGCTCCGCACGGGCCCCAGGCGCCAGCGCCATTCGTCCCCGTGTTGACGGTAGCTGCCGTCGACCCCGACCATCGCGTCAGCCTAGGCCGCGCGGCACCCGCTTGAAACCGACCGCCGGTCCACAATTTCCCCATTCGTGTCCAGCCGCCGCGCCGGCGTGCACGGCCGCTTGCACCGGCGGCCCGGGGCTCCTGCGGCCCCCTGACCCCGACCCCCGCCCGCCTATGATGGACCGGTGCCCGAGTCCTCCTACGACTGCGTGGTGATCGGCTCCGGCCCGGGCGGATACGTCGCCGCGATCCGGGCCTCGCAGCTCGGCATGAAGACCGCGATCGTCGAGCGCGACGCGATCGGCGGCCGCTGCCTCAACTACGCCTGCATCCCGGCCAAGGCCGTCCTGCGGGTGGCCGACGTGCTCAGCGAGGTCCGCGAGGCCGGGACGCTTCGGCATCGTCGTCGGCGCGCCCGAGGTCGACTTCGACGCCGTCGTCGCCCGCCGCCGGCGCGTGGTCAAGACGCTGACCGGCGGCGTCGCCAGCCTGATGAAGAAGTACGGCATCGACGTGATCGACGGCCACGGGTCGGTCACCGACGACGGCAACGTCCGCATCGGCGGCAACTTCGACGGCTCGGAGATCGCCGCCCGGATCGTGATCCTGGCCACCGGGTCGGTCAAGCGCCCGATTCCCGGGACCCGCTTCGGCGGCCGGGTGATCGGCACCGAGGAGGCCTGGGGCCTGACCGCGCTGCCCGCGCGGATGGCGGTCGTCGGCGCCGGCGCGTCGGGGGCGGAGATCGCCTCGGCCTACGCCCGCCTCGGCACCGAGGTGCTCCTCTTCGAGGCGCTCGACCGCGTCCTCCCGACCGAGGACGCCGAGATCTCCAAGCTCGTCGCCCGCGGCCTGGCCAAGCAGGGGATGGAGATCCACACGGGCACGCCGGTCACCGACGTCGACGCCCGCGACCAGTCGGTCGCCTTCACCCACGGCGGCCAGACGGCCGAGGTCGACTACCTGGTGATCGCCGCCGGCCGCGGCCCCGACGTCGACGGCCTCGGGCTGACCGAGGCCAAGATCGCCCTCGACGACCGCGGGCTGATCGCCGTCGACGGCGCCATGCGGACATCGCTCGACGGCGTCTACGCCATCGGCGACCTCGTCGCCGGGCCGGCCCTCGCCCACAAGGCCTCCGAGGAGGGCATCCTCGCCGTCGAGGCGGCCATGGGCCTCGAGACCGAGCCGATCGCCTACGTGGACATCCCCCGGGCCACCTTCTGCACGCCCAACGTCGCCAGCTTCGGCCTGACCGAGGCCCAGGCCGTCGAGCGCGGCCACGACGTCGTCGTCGGCCGCGTCCAGTACGGGGCGGTCGGGGCCGGGACGGTCTACGGCGACCGCACCGGCCTGGTCAAGATCGTCGGCGAGCGCAAGTACGGCGAGCTCCTCGGCGGCCACATCGTCGGGGCCAAGGCGACCGAGCTGATCCAGGAGCTCGTCAACGTCCGGGCGCTCGAAGGCGGCTACGCCGAGGTCGCCCGGATCGTCCACGGCCACCCGACGCTCGCCGAGGCCGTGATGGAGGCGGCCCGGGACGCCGACGGATGGCTCATCCACGGGTGACCGGCGTCGAGGCCGCGTTCTACTTCGACCTCGCCAGCCCCGAGGCCTACCTCGCGGCCGAGCGGGTCCTCCACGTCCTCCCCGGGCCGTGCGAGTGGCGGCCGATCCTGGCCCGCCGGCTCCCGCACGCCGAGACCTTCGAGGGCTACCGCTGCGCCGAGGAGGAGAGATCTTCCGCGCTCGAGCTCGAGCGCCGCGCCCGGGCCGCCGGACTCCAGCCCTTCCGCTGGCCCGACCCGTTCCCGTTCGACAGCGACCTGGCCATGCGCGTGGCCACCTACGCCCGGCGGATCGGCCGGACGGTCGCCTTCGCCCAGGCCGCCTTCCGCCAGGCCTTCGCCGGCGGCCACGCCCTGTCGCTCGCCGACCACGTCCTGATCGCCGCCGCCGCCTGCGAGATGCACCCGACGGCGGTGACCAGGGCCGCCGCCAGCCGGGGCGTGCGCGACGAGCTCGAGCGCACCACGGCGGCGGCGCTGGCCCCCGGGGTCACCGACGTGCCGGCGGTCCTCATCGGCGACCGCGTCCTCGTCGGCGAGCCCAGCCTCGACCGCGCCGGGGAGCTCCTGCCCCGGTGAACGCCAAGCAGGCCTATCGGCTGATCGTCACCCGGGCCGGGCGGATGCCCTCGACCCTGGCCGGCGGCGACCGCGTCGACCAGGTCGAGATCGTCGAGATCGACTCGGGCGAGGTCGTCCTCTACTGGGACTGCGCGCCCCGCCAGGCCACGCGCATGGTCCGGGCCCTGCGCGCCGACCTGGCCCAGCTCGAGCCCGCGGCGTTCATCGCCCGCTGGAGCCGCTTCGGCGAGGAGTAGGCGGCCCGCGCCCCGCCGACCTGCACCGGGCCAGCCCACCGGCCGAGCCGGCCGGCGCCCCACCGGCCCAGCCGGCCTCCCCGCCGGCCAGCGCCCGGTCAGCCCGGAGCCGGGGCCCCGAGCAGCGTGGCCAGCGTCTGCCCGACGGAGCCGACGAGCTGCCCGAGACCGGCGCCGACCCCGGTCACCGCCGCGCCCAGCCCGGCGCCGGCGCCCGTGACCAGCGAGCCGACCGGTGGGCTGACCGGGGCGACGGTGGACCCCAGGCCGGCCGTCGCGCCGCCGACCACCTGCCCGACCGCGCCGGTCGCCCCGGTGACGACCGAGCCCACGCCCTTGACCGCCGCGCCGACCGTCCGCCCGAGAGGCGCGGTCGCCGCGGCCGGCGCGCTGCCCGGGGCCGCGGCCGGGGTCGGACCCTGACCGCCCGCCGGACCGGGAGCCGGACCGGGGATCGGCGTGCGGGCTCGGGGTGGGAGTCGGGTTCGGCTTCGGCGTGCCCGGCGTCGGGGACGCGCCCCCGGGCGCGGTTCGCGTCGCCGGGCGGGTGGCGGCGGGGCCGGGGACGAGGGCGAGGAGCGCCCCGGAGGCCGGCGCTCGGGCCGCGGTCCGCGACGGCGGCCCGATCCCGGCCCGCGCGTTCAGGGCGGCAGCCAGGGGAACGTTCGGACCGGAGAAGAGCTGGCCGAGCGAGCCGAGGCCGCCCAGCCCCCCACCACCGAGGACCACGAGAAGGGCGATCAGGGCCGCGACGGGCACGAGCGCGGCCGCCGCTCCGGCGAGGAGCAGCTGGCGCAGCCAGGAGGCCACCAGTCCCACGCGCGGATCCTAGAACATGGCCCCGGCCGTCCGGCGACGACCGGACGGATGGACGGCACCGGTCCGGCCGACCAGCTAACGTCGCTCGCGATGCAGCGGCTGTCCATGGCCAGGGTGCTGAGCGGCGCGTTGCTCGGCATCGCGGTGACGCTGGCTGTGATCACCGCCCTCGGCATCGCCGCGCTCTACCAGGCGCGCCAGCATTACGAGGACCAGCTGTCGGTCACGGGCGCGCTCGAGGTCTCCGCGGCCAACCTGCTCGCGGCCGGGGTCGCCGAGCAGGCCCAGTTCGCCCGCCCGCCGCGCGCACGCAGCGGGCTCGCCGTCCAGCGGGCGACCGACGCCTACGCGGTGGCGGCCCACGAGGCCGGCGTCCTCGCCCGGGGCGCCCCCGACGCGGCGACGACGCGCTACCTGCGCGCCGAGCTGCGCGGGGAGGCCGCGGCCCGGGCCGTGGCCGAGCGGCCCGTCCGGGGCGCGGCGGCGCAGCGGGCGACGGCGGCGCTCGTCGGCCAGCACCTGGGCCGGGCGCGCCACGCCGCCCTCGCCCTGTCGGCCCGCCAGGTGGCCCGCCAGAGCGAGGCCCGCAGCGCGGCCCGGTCCTCCACGCGGCGGGCGCTGATCGCCGTGGTTCTCGGCGGGGTGTTCGCCCTCATCGCGGTGCTCCTCCTCGTCGCCGCGCTGATCCGGGCGATGCGCTCGCCGCTCGCCGAGCTGGTCGCCGCGACCGGGCGGCTGGCCGGCGGCGACCTCGCCTCGCGCGTCAAGCCCGGCGGGCCAACCGAGCTCCAGGCGCTGGGCGAGGCGTTCAACCGCATGGGCGACGACCTGTCGACGACGACGAGCCAGCTCGACGCCGAGCGCGACCGCCTCGCGGTGACGATCGAGAGCCTGGGCGACGGCCTGATCCTGTGCGAGGCGAGCGGGGCGATCGCCGCCGTCAACCCGCGGGCCACCGAGCTCGTGCCCGAGCTGCGACCCGGCCGCCGGGCCGATGGGGGTGGGAGCCCGCTGCCGCCCCTGGGCGACGCCCTCGCCGGCGAGGTCATCGTCGAGCGTCCGGACGGCACGACGCTGGCCGTGACCGCCGCCCGCCTGGGCCACGCGGTGGCGACGGGCGGCCGCCGGCCGGCGTCCGGCGCGGGGACGGGCGTGATCTGGACGGTGCGCGACGTCAGCGAGCGGGCCCGCCTCGAGCGGGCGAAGACCGAGTTCGTGGCGACGGCGTCGCACGAGCTGCGCAGCCCGCTGACGTCGATCAAGGGGTACATCGAGCTGCTCGAGGCGGCCGGCGGGCTGACCGAGCGCCAGGCCGAGTTCGTGCGGATCATCGCCCTGTCGGCCGACCGCCTGACCGACCTGGTCAGCGACCTGCTCGACGTGGCCAAGATCGAGGCCGGGAGCTTCGAGCTCTACCGGCGGCCGACCGACCTGGCCGAGGTCGTCCGCGAGGCCGTCGACCTGATCGGCCCGCGCGTGACCGAGAAGGGCCAGGTGCTCGACCTCGACGTCGCGCCAGCGCTGCCGCCGGCCCTCGTCGACCCCGGGCGGGTGCGGCAGATCGTGACCAACCTCCTGACCAACGCCCACCTCTACACGGGGGAGGGCGGCCGGCTGACCGTGCGGCTGCGCACCGGGCCGACGGGGCTGTCGATCAGCGTCGCGGACACCGGCCGGGGGATGACGGCCGAGGAGCAGGCGCGGGCCTTCGAGCGCTTCTACCGCGGCGAGGGCCAGCGGGCCGAGCGCGGGACGGGGCTGGGCCTGGCCATCGTCAAGTCGCTGGTCGACCTCCATCAGGGCCGGCTCGAGCTCGAGAGCCGGCCCGGGGTGGGGAGCACCTTCACCGTCACCCTGCCCCGGGCGCCGGTCGACGTCGGGCGGGCCAAGCTGTCGGCGATCATCGGCCGGCGGGTCCTCGTCGTCGACGACGAGCCCAAGATCACCGAGCTCATCGCCGAGAGCCTGGCGCCGCTCGGCGTGGAGACCGTCCTCGTCAACTCGGGCCGTGAGGCGCTCGCCCGGCTGCGGTCGGGGCGCTTCGACGCGGTGACCCTCGACGTGCTCATGCCGGGCATGAACGGGATCGAGACGCTGCGGGAGATCAGGGCCGACGAGCGGCTGCGACGGGTGCCGGTGGTGTTCGTCTCGGTCTTCGCCGACCACGGGGCGCTCGACGGCGAGTGGGTGGTGCCCAAGCCGATCGACCGGGCCGAGCTGAGCGCGGTGCTGGCCGTGGCCGTCGCCGCCGGTCGCACGCGCCTCTTGGCCGTCGGGCGCGAGCAGACGCGCGCCCGGCTGGCGCCGGCGCTCGATCACCACGGCGTCGACTACCGCTGGGAGACGAGCGGCCCGGCGGCGGCCCGGGCGTGCGAGCTCGAGCGCTTCGAGGTCGCGCTGATCGACGCCGGCCTCCCCAACCCCGACGCGGTGGTCGAGAGCGTCGATCTGCGCGGCCGGCGGAGCGGCTCGACGATCATCTTCTTCGCCGACGACGAGCCGGCGGGACCGAGCCCGGGACCCGCGGGCCGGCCGGTGCTGGCGCTCGAGCAGGCGGTCCAGGCGGTGCGCGTCGCGCTCGGTGATATAGAACAGAGCCCCGGCTCGCCCCGAAAGGCCGTCCGTCGATGACCCGTTCCGAGCAGTCCCCCCCACCGACCGACCCGCAGGCGGAGATCGACGAGCTGCGGGCCGAGCTCGCCCAGGAGCGGGCCCGGGCGGCCGACAAGGAGCGCCAGCTCGAGCTCTACGCGGCCGATCTGCGCGACACCTTCAAGGAGGAGCGGTCGCTGTCCCAGGAGCTCCACCGCTCCTACATGGCCACCGTCCGGGCGCTGGCCAACGCCGTCGAGGCGCGCGACGCCTACACGGGCAAGCACGCCGAGCGGGTCGCCGCCTACGCCCTGCTCATCGCCGAGGCCGCCGGCCTCGATCTCGCCTCCGAGCCGGAGATCGAGTTCGGCTTCCTCCTGCACGACGTCGGCAAGGTGGCCGTCCCCGACGCGATCCTGTTCAAGCCCGGGCGGCTGACGGCGGCCGAGCGGCTCGTGATCGAGCAGCACCCGATCACCGGCTTCCAGATCGTCCGGGGGATCGACTTCCTCGGTCAGGCGCGCGACGTGATCCGCCACCACCACGAGCGCTTCGACGGCACCGGCTACCCGGACCGCCTGGCCGGCGAGGAGATCCCGCTGTCGGCCCGGGTGTTCGCTGTCGCCGACGTCCTCGACGCCCTGACCACGATCCGCCCCTACCGGTCGCCCTCGCCGATGTCCGAGGCGCGGGGGATGATCGAGATGGGGAGCGGCAGCCACTTCGATCCGGTCATCATCACCGCCTTCGCCGGGCTCGCCGAGGCGACGCTCGAGACGATCCGCACGGAGATCGCATGAGCGGGAGGCGCGCCGTCCTCGTGGTCGACGACGACCCGTTCATCCGCGGGCTGATCCTGACCACGCTCGAGGACGTGGCCCACTTCGAGCTGTACGCCGCCGCCGACGGCGTCGAGGCGCTGGCCGTCGCCGCCCGCGAGCGCCCGCAGCTCGTCTTCCTCGACATCGACATGCCCCGCCTCGACGGGATCGAGGCCTGCCGGCGGCTGCGGGCCGACCCGACGATCGCCCGGGCCACGATCGTGATGCTGACCGCCTCGGCCGACGACTCGGCCCGGCGGCGGGCCGAGGCCGCCGGGGCCGACCTCTTCCTGACCAAGCCCTTCAGCCCGCTCGAGCTCCTGCGCATGGTCGACCGGCTGGGCGGCCAGACCTCGGACTGATCCGGGACTTGGCGCGGCGGGCGGGGAAGCGCTGCGCGCTGGCGAGGCGGGTGCGGCGGGCGGCGTTCAGCGACTCCATTCGGTGACGAACCGGGTGGCGACGTGCGCCAGGCGACGGCCAGGTGCCGGGGGAGTCGCGGCCGGGAACGGAAGCGTCTCCTCGGCGCCGGCGAGAGCCAGTACTCGCTGCACGGCCGGCGGCGCGGGCGTGAATCGCAGCCGCAGGCCGTTGCGGTTCATTCGGGCGTGCGCGTCGGTCAGGAGGCGAATCGCGGCGCAGTCGATGAACGTGACCGCGCTGAGATCGACCTCGATGACTTCGGCGGCGGTCTTCTCGACGCGCAGCAGCTCACGCTCGAGCGCGAAGCCGGTCAAGAGGTCAAGCTCCCCGCTGGGAGCGATGCGATGCGTGGATCCGAGGAGCTCGCTCACCAGCGAGAACTCGGGTAGGGGCGCGGCCTGCCAGTGGGTGGGGGAAGGGCTAGGCGTGGCGGTGCCCGGGATGGCCGGCGGCGGCGCGCGCGGGCACGGGCCTCACCGGCGCCCGATCGGAGACGTACATGGCGACAGGCACACCGGCGCGTCCCAGGCAGCGCAGGCAACGCGCGGGCGTGAGAAAGGACGCGCGGCGCAGTCCGCAACCGGGGCAGTTCATGTACGGCATCGCATCTCGCTTGTTCGCTTGAGGTTTGCGATGGCCCGACATGTGACCGCACGTACGGTCCCGCCGTTCCCGCTGATCGACGCTCTCGCGCCCCGCGAAGAGCACGAACGCGAACACAAGAGTAGCAACCCGCCCACCCCGTCGCCATGCACCGCGGGCGTAGCGGCCCGTGGTCTTCAGGCCGTGCGCGATAGGCCGACGTAGCCCTCCGGGTGCAGGATGAACATCTCGGTGGCGACATCGACCTCGGCGTCGATGCCGCTGATGAACGCTCGCACCTTGCGTCCCGTCAGGCGCTCCACCGGCGCGCAGAACGTGGCGATCTCGGCGTATTGAAACAGGAGCCGCAGATCCCGCAGACGCTGATGCTCGCCCATCCGCCGCAGGCTGCGCTCCGCCGGCGTGAACGTGTCCTCGAGCGTCACCACAAGGATGTCTGGGCCGGCCCAAAGCGTCCGGGTCTTCGTCGGCCCGCGCCCAAACTGGTCCTTGTAGATGCCCACCATCTCCTGAGAGATCGCGCTCAGCACGCTCAACGCCTGGGTGCCGTCGGCCTCGACGGCGGTCAGCTCCTGGTCTGGCCGTGGCTTCATGAGGTCCTCCGCTGTAGACGATGCGCCAGCAACCCGAGGCCAAGCACAGCAGTCGCGCGACGATTCGCGGCGCGCGCTTGTGGTGCTGTCATCGAGCAGAACAGCAGGGACCCCGGGCACTGAATCGCGCGAGCGACCTTGTCCGAAGCTTCAACCAGGATACCCCCCGCAGCCAGCCACACGGCGGCCCGAAGCTGCTCGGTGTGGCTTGCCGAGCGCAGCACGCCCGTCCGCGCGGGCCGCGTCCCCGTGACTGCCACCGCCCCGTTTCAGGCGGCGTGGTCCGGCGGGAGCTCGCGTCGGCGGAGGCTCTCCGCCCGCCCGGGCCGGTTCAGGCGGTCCGTCCGGGGTAGGGATCCTCGACCGAGTCCCCGCCCGTCACGGTATGCCACTCGCCGTTGCCACAGGCGGCACACGGCGGCAGGTGCTTCGTGGACTGCACGTCGAGTCGGTCGCCGCAACTGGTGCAGGCGTACGTTCCGGCGCTGACCGTCGCCTCCCACCGGCCAGACCTTCGCCTGAACAGCCCGCCTCAGCCATACCGCCTCACATACCCGGCCCGCCCCGACCGGAAAACCGCGGCGGCCGCTCCCCGTCGTCGGTCGCCCGCCCATCACCGCGAGAACCCACTCGTCGAGCTCCGCCTCGGGAGCATCTGCCGGATGAGGGGGCGAGCGGACGGCCACTAGCCCCGGACGCCTGGTCCGACGCGGGGACGACCGCGCGACCGGGCGGGGGCGGCGGGGCCGCGGGCGGCCGGGGGCAGCAGGGTGATCGCGTCGGCGATCGCGTGGTCGAGCTCGGCCTGCCAGACCTGCTGCTCGAGCTTGGCGCCGAGGCCGCCGACGGTGGCGCCGACCGCCTTCCACGTCAGCCCGAGGCTGGCGATGATGCCGCCGGCGCCCGCGAGGATCGAGGCCGAGGTCTGCGGGTCGAGGATCAGGGCGACGCCGCCGAGGAAGAGGACGGCGATCATGGCGACGATCAGCGGGAAGTGGCGGATGAAGTGGCGGATCAGGCCGCGCGTGGTGATCAGCAGGCGGCCGGCGGCGTCGAGGTAATGGTTGATCTCGAGCATGTCGGGCCCGGCCTTCTCGCCCGAGAGCAGCGAGCGCCAGATCTCGCCCTGGCGGCCGATCGCCTGCAGGGCGTCGGTCGGGTCCTCGCCGGCGCGCTGGTCCTCGGGCCGGTGGACGAAACCCGCCCACCAGTCGAGCGATTCGAGGACGCTGTGGGCCGCGTGGGGCGGGAAGGCGGTGGCGAGATCCTCGAGCGGGGCGCGGAGCGACAGCACGTGGTCGGGATCGAGCTCGGCCAGGAGCAGGTCCCAGGTGTCGGGCTTGCGACAGGTGTCGGCCAGCGAGCGCCCGAGGCTGTAGGCCTTGCCCAGGCGGAAGTCGGCCGCCGTGAGGACGGAGAGGAGCTCGAGGTGGAGCGCGCGGATCCGGTCGCGCCGGGTCGCGTCGTCGATCCCGTCGGCGAAGCAGTCGCTGACCCCCTGGGTCGCGGGCGCCGGGAGGCCGGCGGCCAGGACCGCCGGGTCGAGCTTGACCAGGGCCACCTTGATCTGGCCGAGCGAGATCTGGGCCCGCTCGGCCGGGTCGAGCCGGCCGAACCCGGGCAGGTCGTCGGGCGCGGCCGGGGTCGGCGCGGTCGGCCCGGGACGGTAGAGCTGGGCGATCTGCCAGCCGAGCGCGAAGGCGGCGGAGACGTTGGCGTCGGCGCCCGGCGTGACCGGCGGATGCTCGACCGCGGCGATCACGGTCTGCACGGCCTCGTCGACGGCGCTGCCGGCCGCTCCGGCGCCGTTGGCGGTGCCGCCGGCGGTGGTGGCGGTGGTGGTCATCTCGCCCAGCTCCTCTCGATCCGTCCGGTGTCCATCGAGACTACGCCTCGACCGGCGGCGAATGTGTGAGGCCGATCACATAGGTGGCGGGACGACGCGGACGGTGACGCCGCCGCCACCGAGCCGGCGATCACGGCGCCTTGATCAGCAGACGGACCCGCGCGATCACCTCAGTCAGAGTCTGCCCGGTCACGCGGCCGCGCCGCTTGGCAAGGCGGGTCCGGCTGATCGTCCGGACCTGGTAAGGCAGCGCATGCGAGACGGCGACCAGGCCGCCTTCGGGCGGTTCGATCCGCACGTCCAGGCGGTTGTAGGTGGAGCGGCTGATCGGGACGACAATGGCGAGATCGCTCGGACCATGGCCGATCGCGTCGACCGAGATGACCAGGCACGGGCGACGGCCGGCTTGCTCGTGACCAGCGACCGGGTCAAGCTCGCAGTCCCAGACTTCTCCCTGACTCGCGTCCGGAACGCTCAAGTCGCTTCCGGGCGCTCGCCAGCGGCGATGTCGCCACTGGTCGTGTCCCAGGCGGCCGTCTCCGCTTCGAAGGTGGCCCACCGCTTCGGGTCGTCGCGAAGCCGGCCGAAGTCGTAGTTCATCGCTCTCAACAGACGCTCGTGTTCTTCCTTCTCGACCAAGCGCTCGATCAGCTCCGGTGCCGCAACATGATCCTCGGCCGCCAGGCGATTGATGCGATCGCGCGTATCTGGACGAACGCGAAGTGTCGTAGTCGCAGCCATCGCCAATAGCGTAGACGCCAACGTATACGCCGTCAAGCTCGCCTGCCGCTCTCGAATTCTGCGCTTCTCGAGCTCCTGGACCGTGGGGGATGCCCGGCGTCGCATCGAACGAGGACGATCTTGGCGGCGGCTTTGAACCGGGATGCCGGGGCCGAGCGCCGGCAGGCCCGAGGTCGGGTCCCACGTCTGTATCTTGGGAGCGATGGCGGATGACGCGGCCGGGGGGCAGCCGGCGCCGGTAGAGGCGCGATCGGCGGGTTCCCTGCCGGAGAGCGCCGAGGCGGCGCGGGAATGGCTCGAGACGATGGTCCTGATCCGGCGCTTCGAGGAGCGGGCCGGGGAGATGTACGCGAAGGCCAAGGTCGGCGGGTTCCTGCACCTGGCGATCGGCGAGGAGGCGACGATCGTCGGGGCGGCGCGGGCGCTGCGCGACAGCGACTACC
Source organism: uncultured Solirubrobacterales bacterium (assembly GCA_963795745.1). Taxonomy (GTDB): domain Bacteria; phylum Actinomycetota; class Thermoleophilia; order Solirubrobacterales; family Solirubrobacteraceae; genus Palsa-513. Next base: position 162,421 of record CAWCIT010000012.1, on the reverse strand, counting down.
TGATCTCGACCTACCGGTCGCACGGCCACGCGCTGGCCCGGGGAACGAGCCCGGACGCGGTGATGGCCGAGCTCTTCGGGAAGGTCGGCGGCTGCTGCAAGGGCCGGGGCGGGTCGATGCACATGTTCGACCTCGAGCGCCGGTTCATGGGCGGCTACGGGATCGTCGGCGGCAACCTGCCGCTGGCCGCGGGCTTCGGGCTGGCGTCGGATTACCTGGGGACGGGCGACGCGACGCTGTGCACGTTCGGCGACGGGGCGAGCAACCAGGGGACCTTCGGCGAGACGATGAATCTGGCGGCGCTGTGGCGGCTGCCGGTCGTGTTCATGGTGACGAACAACCGCTTCGGCATGGGCACGTCGCTGGAGCGCCACTCGGCGGTGACCGACCTCGTCCGCAAGGGCGAGAGCTTCGGAGTGCCGGGGCTGCGCTGCGACGGGATGGACGTGGTCGACACCTACGAGGTCTGCCTCGAGGCGCTGCGGATCGCGCGGGAGGAGCGCCAGCCGATGCTGATCGAGGCGCTGACCTACCGCTTCCGCGGCCACTCGATGGCCGACCCGGAGGAGTACCGGACCAAGGAGCAGGTCGAGGAGTGGCGCCTGCGCGACCCGATCCGCGGCTACGGCGACCGCCTCGAGGCCGCCGGCGTGATCGACCCGGGCGCGCGCGAGGAGATCGACGCGGCGGCGATCGCCCGGGTCGACGCGGCCGTCGAGTTCGCCGAGAGCTCGCCCGAGCCGGCGCCGGAGTCGCTCTACGACGACGTCTACGTGCTGGGCGACCAGGTCAAGGGCTGGTACTGGTAAGGGCGGTAGTTTGAAGTCCTGCGATGCCGGGCGTCGGCGAGCGCGGGCGCCGGTCGCGCTAAATTGGTCTCGAGCCGCGCGCGAAGAGGGCCGCTCGGTCCCGCGCGAACGAGAGGTAGGCATGGAGCAACCCGGGGAGAGGACGCAGGCGGACGAGCCGCCGACGGAGGCGGGGGCGAGGATCGGGCCGGCGATCCATCGCTACGTGACGCGAATCTGCGGGCCGGAGGCGGCCGATCAGCCGACCAGGTGATCGTGGCCCTGGCCGAGCAGGGGGCCGCGCGCGGCCGTGCCGGATCCCGCCGCCGTGATCCAGGCGGCGAGGCGGCCGTGGTCGACCAGCTCGAGCTCCACGCTTCGCGGCTCGGGCGACGGCTCAGCCTCGGCCGGTGCCACATGACACCGCGTATGTCTGGCGGAGCAGCAGCGAGGGCTCGCCTCGGGCCGCAGGAGCTCGAGCGGCCACTACGACCACCTGCGGACCTGCTCGACTGCGGCGACCTGGCGCACGCTACACCGGGCCGTGTGGGCGGCTCGCCCGCGAGCGCCGCCACCGCCGCAGCCGGAGGGTGGAGCCGAGCCGGAGCCGGCGAGGAACAACGGCAGCATCGTGGTCGGCAAACCAGAGTCGGAGCCCGACCGGTGCCGGCGAGGCCTGGGCAGAGCTCGCGCTCGACGGGGCGGGGGAGCAAGCCGAGGGGAAGCCCGACGACCGGGCGGCGGCCGCGCCGAGGAGGCGATCACCGGCGAGCCGGTCGACCGGGCGGCGCCCGCGCCCAGGGCGCGGGCGGCCTTCGGGCGGGTCCCTGGTCGGGTCGGCCGCGGAGCCGGTCGACGACCGACCGGCCGGGCCGCGTGCCGCTCGCGTCGCATCCGGATGGCCGCGGAGGTCAACGCCGCGGCGGCGGCGGCGGACGAGCGCGCGTCCTGGATCGTTACCACGACGAGGCGGTCCTCTGGCTCGATGAAGACGTAGACGATTAGCATCCAGCGCCAGGGCCCCACGAGGAACCGGAGGCCTTCCCACTGTCCGGTGAGTAGCGCCCCATGAGCGGGAAGCGTTCGAGCGGTTGGAGCGATCTGGCGACCCGCGCTCGGGTGTCAGCGGGGAGGGTGTGGGTGCGGATCAGCGCGTCGAGATCCTCGACCGCCGCGGCGGCCAGCTCGAGGCGGGTCACGGGCTACAGGTCGTCGAGGGCGATGGTGTCGCCGGCGCGTGCTTGGCCGAGGCCCAGCTGGGCGCGCTCGCAGGCGCCCGGGGTGCCGTCGAGCAGCTCGACGATGGTCCGGGGATCGGGGTCGGCTTCCTCGAGGGCACGCGCGAGTAGCGACCGGGCGATCGTTCCCGGCTGGACGCGCATGCGGTCAGCCAATCGCGATAGCTTCGCCGCGTCCTCGTCGGCGAGCGTGATGTTCAGGCGCTCCATCCCCAAGCATGGTACACGCAGCGACACGCCACGTGCAGCGTGATCGCCACCGCGTCGACCGAACTCTGGGCGCCATAGTTTATCGACACATTGGGAGCATCTCAGCCGAACGCTTATGCGGGCGGCGGACCTGCGTCTGTGTGAGTTTCTTCCGACCGCTCGGCCGGAACCTGCATGCGGGCCATCACACGCACAAGCTTCCAGAAAAGCCAGCTGCCAAGCCCGATGACGGCGAGGCACAGCAATAGGGCCGCGATGTTCGAGGCGACGATGAGCAGCAGGCAGAAATACAGGACGATCAGGGCGACGAAGGCCTGGAAGGCGAGCACGGCGCCGTAGCGGCGGCGCGCCATGCCGAGCACGGCGAGCCCCATGACGAGCGAGAAGCTGAGGATGCCGGGGCCGAGGCGGTGGCCGGAGACGCGGGCGCCGGCGAGGTAGCCGACGAGGTTGATCAGCCCGAGCAGGGCGCCGAGGGCGATGGCGACGCGCAGGGCCACCGGGTACTCGCCGGGGGCGAGGGGCTCGAGGCCGGCGCGGACAGCCGCGGCGCGGCGCTCGGAGCGGGTGGCCTGGGGAGCGGTTTCGTCCGCGACGGGCGCGGGCGCGCTCCGAGCGGCGGGAGCGGGGGCGGCCGGGCGGCGGCTACCGGGCGAGGCCAAGGGGAGCCTCGGGGCGCAGGGCGCGGGCGGCGGCGGCCGGGTCGCCGGCGGCGGCGATGGCCCGGACGACGGCGATCCGCCGGGCGCCGGCGCGGCGCACGGCGGCGGCGGTGGCGGCGTCGATCCCGCCGATGGCGAAGAAGGGGACGGCGGCGTGGGCGGCGGCGTAGCGGACGAGGTCGAGCCCGACGGCCGGGCGGCCGGGCTTGGTCGGGGTGGCGTGGACCGGGCCCACCCCGATGTAGTCGACGCCGGCGGCGGCGTCGATCTGGGCGGGCGTGTGGGTCGAGAGGCCGATCAGCCGGTCGGGTCCGACGATCGTGCGGGCGGCGGCGACCGGCATGTCGTCCTGGCCGAGATGGACGCCGTCGGCGCCGGCGGCCACCGCGAGGAGGGGGTCGTCGTTGACGATGAAGAGGACGCCGTGCTCGGCGCAGCGCTCCTGGGCTCGGCGGGCGGCGGCGAGGAGCGTCGCGGAGGAGGCCTGCTTGTCGCGGAGCTGGAGCACGTCGACCGAGTCGAGGGGCGCGCGGTCGAGCTGCGTCGCGTCGCAGATCAGGTAGAGGCTGGCGGCCTCGAGGGCCGCGAGTCGGGCGTCGGCGCTCACCAGCGAAGTGTGGCAGCCGTCTAGGGTCACTAGCATCCGGAGCATGGCCGAGCGGGATGTCCTCGTCGTCGGCGGCGGCGTGATCGGGCTCGCCGTCGCCTGGCGCTGCGCGCAGCAGGGGATGAGCGTGACCGTGGTCGAGCGCGACGCGGTGGGCGGCGGGGCGTCGCACGTGGCGGCGGGAATGCTCGGCCCGGTGGCCGAGGCCGGCTTCGGCCGGGCCGCCGGACGGCTGCTCGAGCTCGGACTGCGCTCGGCGGCGCTGTGGCCGGAGTTCGCGGCCGAGCTCGCCGCGGCGTCGGGGACGGAGTCGGCCCTGCGGGACGCCGGCACATTGATCGTCGCCCGCGACGGCGATGAGGCGGCGGGTCTCGAGCGGGAGATCGACTTCCGGCGGCGGCTCGGCCTCGAGGTGGCGCGCCTGCGCCCGAGCGAGGCCCGGCGCCTCGAGCCGGCGCTGGCGCCGACGATCCGCCTGGCGGCATCGGTCGAGGGCGAGCGGAGCGTCGACCCGCGCTGGCTGATCGACGGCCTGGCGGCGGCGGCGCGGGCGGCGGGCGCCGTCCTGCGCGAGGGGGCGGAGGTCACGGAGCTGATCGGCGGCGCCGGGCGGATCGACGGCGTCGGCCTGGCCGGCGGGGAGAGGCTGCGGGCGGGGAGCGTCGTCGTCGCGGCCGGAGCCTGGTCGGGCGGGCTGGCCGACGTGCCGGTGCGGCCGGTCAAGGGCCAGATCATGCGCCTGCGCGACCCGGGCGGCCCGGGGCTCCTCGAGCGGGTCGTCCGCTTCGAGGGCGGCTATCTCGTCCCGCGGGGCGACGGCCGCTACGTCCTGGGGGCGACGGTCGAGGAGCGGGGCTTTGACCGGACGGTGACCGCCGGGGCCGTGCACCAGCTCCTGCGCGACGCGGCCGAGCTCGTGCCGGGCGTGCTCGAGCTCGAGCTGTGCGAGGTGGCGGCCGGCCTGCGGCCGGGGACTCCGGACAACCTGCCGCGGATCGGTCCGGCCGGGCCGGACGGCCTGCACCTGGCGACCGGCCACTACCGCAACGGGATCCTCCTGGCGCCGATCACGGCCGAGCTCGTGGTCGGGGCGCTGGCCGGACGGGGAGCCCTGGTCGGATGATCGTGGTCAACGGCGAGCCGCGGACGGCGGCGGGGACCGAGACGGTCGGCGAGCTGCTCGGGGCCCTGGGCCTGGGGCCGGAGGCGCGGGGGGTGGCGGTCGCCGTCGACGGCGAGGTCGTCCCACGGTCGCAGTGGCAGCGGCGGCCGCTGGAGGACGGAGCCCGGGTGGAGGTGGTCGGTGCGATCCAGGGAGGATGAGCTGACGGCCGGCGCGAACCTGGCGATCGGCGGCCGGGAGCCGGCGGCCGAGGCGGGCCTGTCGATCGGCGGCCGGGACCTGCCGTCGCGGCTGATCCTGGGCACCGGCGGCTTCGAGAGCCTCGAGCTCCTGGCCGGCGCGATCGAGGCGTCGGGCACCGGCCTGGTCACGGTCGCCCTGCGGCGAATCGACCCGGCGGCGCGGGGATCGCTGGTCGACGTGCTCGACGCGGCCGGGGTCGAGCTCCTGCCGAACACGGCCGGCTGCCACACGGCGCGCGACGCGGTCCTGACCGCGCGGCTGGCGCGGGAGGCGTTCGCGACCGACCTGATCAAGCTCGAGGTGATCGGCGACGAGCGGACGCTCCTGCCGGACGCGCCGGAGCTGCTGGCGGCAGCCGAGGAGCTCGTGGCCGACGGCTTCGTCGTCCTGCCCTACACCAATGACGACCCGGTCCTGGCGCGGCGGCTGGAGGACGTCGGCTGCGCGGCGGTGATGCCGCTGGGGTCGCCGATCGGGAGCGGGATGGGCATCTGCAACCCGTACAACATCGCCCTGATCTGCGGCGCGGCCGGCGTGCCGGTGATCCTCGACGCGGGGATCGGGACGGCGTCGGACGCGGCCCTGGCGATGGAGCTCGGCTGCGACGGGATCCTCTGCGCGAGCGCGATCTCGCGGGCGGAGGATCCGGTGGCGATGGCCCGGGCGATCGCCGGTGCGGTGGCCGCCGGGCTCCTGGCCCGGGGTGCCGGGCGGATCCCGCGGCGGGGGCACGCGGTCGCCTCGACCCCGGCGGCGGGCCGGGCCGAGTGGTGATCGATCCGGTCGCCGACGCGTGGGAGGCGGCCTGGTCGGGGCGCGACCGGACGGCCTTCGCGGCGGTCTGCGCGCCGGACGTCCACTACGAGGATCCGCTGACCGCGGTCCCCCTGCAGGGGCCGGACGCGATCGCCGGACACGCCGCCCGCGCCTGGGGGGCGTTTCCGGACCTGCGGATGCACCAGGGGGGCGAGCGCCTGCGGGGCGGGCGGTTCGTGGCGCTGCCGGTGCGGCTGACGGGGACGAACACGGCGGAGCTCGAGACGCTGCCGCCGAGCGGAGCCGAGCTGTCGGTCCACGTCGTCTTCTACTGCGAGCTCGATCCCGATGAGCGGCTGCTGTGGCGGGTGCGGGGCTTCTTCGACGTCTATGCCGCGGGGGTCGAGCTCGGCATCCTGCCGCGGCGGGGGTCGCTGCGGGAGCGAGCCCTGCTGATGATCCAGGGCTACGGTCTGCGCCTGGGGCGCTGAAGCGATCGACCTGAACCGGTTTTTTGCTGCCCGGCGCGTCCGGACCAGCTAAGTTGACGGTGAGCCACGCTGACGAAGCGCCGGCGGTTTACGTACGCCGAAAGACCGCTACATGCCAGACGAGCAAAACGCCGGGGGCGGGGAGCCGACGAACGGCGAGAGTTGGGCGTGGCCGGATTACGGTTGGGCCGTCGACGCCTACCTGGAGCACCTGTGCGGCCGAGAGGCCGCCGATGAGCTGACGGGCGAGGTGCTCGCGGACCTGGCCGAGGCCGAGGCGGTCGACGGGTACGCGGCGGATCCGTCGGCGGTGATCGAGACGACGAGACAGGCCGGGCTCGCGTGGCTCGAGCGCGACGCGCGGCGTATCGGTCGGCAGTTGAGCCGGCGCTGGTGCCGCACGACTCCAGGGCGACTCGGCGAGCGCACGAGCGGCCGGATATCGGGCGCGGGTTTGGAGCGCCTGTACCACCACCTGGCCACCTGCTCGGAGTGCGCCGCTCTGGCCGCTCGGTACGACGGTGCCGAGTGGAGCCTCCAGCGCGGTCTGGCGGGTTGGCTGGTCGGTGGCGGAGAAGCCGAGCCGACAGGGGTGACGCCGGCCGACACGAGCAACGGAGGCGTCGACGCGGGTGCGGTGGAGGAGCCGGCACCCGAGGGGTTCGAGCCGGCCGAGCGAGACCAGGACGGCGAGTTCGCCGGGCCGGACGAGGCGGCGCTGGCCGGCGAGCGGGCGACGGAAGCGGCGCAGGCCGCACTTGAAGCCCGGGCCGCCGAACTGGCCGACGCGGCGCACACGGCCCCTGGGGCGCTGGCCACCGAGTTGGCGCACCAGGCCGGGAAGGAGCGAGAGGCGCTGGCGGCCGACCTGGTCGAAGCGGCGCAGAGAAATCGTCAGGTGCTCGAGGCCGAGCTGGTCGAAGCGGAGCAGAGCGCACGGCAGGCCTTGGCGGCCGAGCTGGCCGAGCGAGCCGAGCAGGCCGAATCCAACCGGGCGCAGTCCGAGGCCGCCCAACGGGCCCAACAGGCCGTCGACCTGGCCCTGGCCGCCGAAACCGCCCGGGCCGCCCAGGCCGCCGAGCTCGCCGCCGACGACGAGCAGGCCCGAGCCACCCAGGCCGCCGAGCTCGCCGCCGCCGACGAGCAGGTCCGAGCGGCCCTGGCCACCGAGCTGGCGCAAGAGGCCGCAGCGGCGCGAGACCGGCTCACCGCCGAGCTGGCCGAGCGAGCCGAGCAGGCCGAATCTCACCGGGCACAGTCCGAGGCCGCCCAACGGGCGCAGCAGGCGCTCGACCTGGCGCAGGCCGCCGAGACCGCCCGGACCGCCCAGGCCGCCGAGCTCGCCGCCGACGACGAGCAGGCCCGAACGGCCCTGGCGGCCGAGCTGACGCAGGAGGCCGCAGCGGCGCGGGACAGGCTCGCGGCCGAGCTGGCCGAGCGCGCCGAGCAGGCCGAATCCGACCGGGCACAGTCCGAGGCCGCCCAACGGGCGCAGCAGGCGGTCGACCTGGCGCAGGCCGCCGAGACCGCCCGGACCGCCCAGACCGCCGAGCTCGCCGCCGCCGACGAGCAGGCCCGAACGGCCCTGGCCACCGAGCTGGCGCAAGAGGCCGCAGCGGCGCGAGACGGGCTCGCGGCCGAGCTGGCCGAGCGAGCCGAGCAGGCCGAATCCAACCGGGCACAGTCCGAGGCCGCCCAACGGGCGCAGCAGGCGCTCGACCTGGCGCAGGCCGCCGAGACCGCCCGGACCGCCCAGGCCGCCGAGCTCGCTGCCGACGACGAGCAGGCCCGAACGGCCCTGGCGGCCGAGCTGACGCAGGAGGCCGCAGCGGCGCGAGACGGGCTCGCGGCCGAGCTGGCCGAGCGCGCCGAGCAGGCCGAATCCAACCGGGCACAGTCCGAGGCCGCCCAACGGGCGCAGCAGGCGGTCGACCTGGCGCAGGCCGCCGAGACCGCCCAGACCGCCGAGCTCGCCGCCGCCAACGAGGCCGCCCGAGCCGCCCAGGCCGCCGAGCTCGCCGCCGCCGCCGAGGCCGCCCACGCCGCCCACGCCGCCGAGCTCGCCGCCACCGCCGAACAGGCCCGAGCGGCCCTGGCGGCCGAGCTGGCGCAACAGGCTGCAGCGGCGCGAGACGGGCTCGCGGCCGAGCTGGCCAACCGAGCCGAGCAGGCCGAATCTAACCGGGCGCAGTCCGACGCCGCCCAACAGGCCCGACAGGCGGCCGACCTGGCGCACGCCGCCGACGCCGCCCGGGCCGCCCAGGCCGCCGAGCTCGCCGCCACCGCCGAACAGGCCCGAGCGGCCCTGGCGGCCGAGCTGGCGCAACAGGCTGCAGCGGCGCGAGACGGGCTCGCGGCCGAGCTGGCCAACCGAGCCGAGCAGGCCGAATCTAACCGGGCGCAGTCCGGCGCCGCCCAACGGGCCCGACAGGCGGCCGACCTGGCGCACGCCGCCGACGCTGCCCGGGCCGCCCAGGCCGCCGAGCTCGCCGCCACCGCCGAACAGGCCCGAGCGGCCCTGGCGGCCGAGCTGGCCACAGCAGCCGCGGACGCCCAATCCCGACTGGACGCGGAGCTGGCCACCGCGGCCGAGCTGGCCGCGGCCGCCCGGACACAGCCTGCCGCGGTAGCGCGCGTCGCCCACTCGGCGGAGCTGGCCCTCCCCGTCAGGATGGCCCGGGCCGCCCAAGAAGCAGAAGCCGACGAGCGCGCACGAGCGGAACTGGCCGCCGAACTGGCCGAGGCCGAGCGGCTTTCGGCGGCCGAGTTGACCGTCGCCGTCGGCCAGGCCAAGGGTGTCTGGGCGCAGGCGACGGCCGACGCCCGCGCTCGGCAGGCCGCCCAGCTCGCCCGGCGCGAGTTCACACCGACGGGCGAGTCCGGCGAACTCCAGCCCGAGGACTCGCACGCGCCAGCGGGGATGGGTCGTTCGGTCCTGCTCGTCTTCTTGGTCGTCCTGAGCCGAAAGCTCGTACACCGCCGGTCGCACAAAGAGGGTGGAGACAGCGCTGGCGGATGACGAACCTGGCCAATGGACCGCGCCAGCTCGCCGATTCCCGGGAGGCCGCGGCGAGGCGCGTGCGTTCGCTCACGAGGTCGCGGGCGCGGCCGATCGCCTGGTCGGCTGGACCATGCGCCTCGACGCGGCGATCACGGCGATCACGGCGATCGACGATTTCGTGCGCCCATCCGGGGCGCCTGGGTCCAACGACGCGGATCAGGCGGCCCCGGCCGCCGTCGCGCATCGCGGCGTCGGGTAGAGCTCAAGCAGCGAGCGCCAGCACGGCCTGGAGCGCATGTCGCGCAGACGGATCACGGCTCGGGATGCGGTCGTGCGCGAGATCGTCGTCGTAGCCACCGACGACGCGGAGTTCTCGCAGCCGGTCATCGCCGGCAGTCAGCCGATGCAGGCGTGCCTGATGATGGGTCGGGCGGTTTGGTGATCACGAAGCTGTCGCCGCGGTAGGTTTTAGCCGCGCCGGGATCAAGCTCCGAGGCGCGGCATCACCAGTCTTGGCACGTGCGCGACCCGAATCCCGCGACCCCTCGCAACCGCGACGGCCGTCCACGGCCTGGGCCTGGGCCTGGGCCTGGGCCTGGGCCTGGGCCGATGATCTTAAAGTGAGGCCGCGCCCGAACGCGAATATTGGCGAGGCGGCGAGCGGCGCGCTAAGTTGATCCCGATCAGCGTGAGAAGAATGTCGCTGCTTTACGGGGTGAGTGAGAGAGGGATCGAAATCGCACAAGCGGGAACAAGCACCGCCGGGGGCGGGTTGGCGACGGTCGGCAGCGCTTCGCTTGAGCCGCATTTCGTCCCGCAGGTCGACGCCTACCTGACGTACCTCTGCGGGCCGCCGGCCGCCGATCAGCTGACTGGACAGGTGATCGCGGATCTGATCGCGGCGGAGGAGGCGAGCGGACGGCCAGCAGATGCGGATACGGTGATCGACGCGGCACGTCGGGCCGGTCTCGCCTGGCTCGCGCGCGACGCGCGACGGCCGGGACGGCGACTGAGCCGACGCGGCTGCTATAAGACGCCGGTGCTACTGGCGGAGCGGACCGGCGGCCGGATCTCCCCCCGGGACGTGGGGCGCCTCTACCATCACCTGGCAACCTGCGAGGACTGCGCCAGCGTAGCTGCCCGCTATGACGCTGCCGAGTGGAACTTTTGGCGCGATCTCGCGGCCTTGTCGGTGGGTGGTGAAGGAGCCAGGTCGGCAGCGGCGGCCACGGGCGAACCAGCACTCACGACTGCGCCGAGCAACGGCGCCACTGCGGCGGAGAAGCCCGCAGGCGGCCAGACCGGGGCAGCCGTGCGTGGCCTGACCGGCGACCCTGCGACCGGCGCAGCGGCACAGACCGAGCTGGCGGCCGAGCTGGCAGAAGCCGACGCGGTTGAGGTCGATCTGGCCGGCGTCGCCGAGGCTGCGCGGACGTCCGTGGCGAGCGAGTTGGCGCAGGAGCCGACGGCGCGCACGGCGCTCGCCGCCGACTTGGCCGAACCGAGCGAAGGCGAGCCGCGAGGCGCCGGCGAGCAAGCTCGCCGGAGGGGGACGGCCGGTGAGAGGGAGCTCGCGGCCGAACTGGCCGATCGGCCGGAGCGGGCCGAATCAGTGCGGGCGGAGTCCGGGAGGGCCGACCGCGCGCAAGAGGCGCTCAACGCGGCCGAGGCCGCGCCGTCCGCTCAGGTCGCGCTGGAGAACGCGGGCGGGACCGCCCGGGCGACCCAGGCCGTGAGACTCGCCGATGCCGAGGGGCAAGCGCAGGCGACCGCGGCCAGCGTGGACGAGGCCGAAACGGCGCGAGAGGTGCTGCGGATCGAGCCCGCCGGAGCGGCCCAGCCTGGGCGTCGGGCGCTGGCGGCCGAACTGGCCGACGCGGCGCACACGGCAGGAGAGGCGCTGGCGACCGAACTAGCTGAGCGTGTCACGCGAACCGAATCAGCCCGGGCCCTGTCCGTAGAGGCCCAACGGGCGCAGCAGGCGCTCGATCTCGCGACGACCGCCGCGGCCGCCCGGGCCGCCCAGACCGCCGAGCTCGACGCCGCCGACGAGCAGGCACGAGCGGAGCTGGCCGCCGAGCTGCAGCGTAAGGCCACAGCAGCGCGAAACGCGCTTACGGCCGAGCTGGCCCAAGCCGCCGAGACACGCCGCCGGGCGCTCGCCGCCGAGCTGGCCAAAACGGCGCAGACCGCGGAGCAGGCACTGGCCGCCGAGCTGGTCGAGGCCAAGCGACTCGTAGCGCGCGAGGTGACCGTCGCCGCCGAGCAGGCCGCGGGCGTCTGGGCGCAGGCCACGGCCGAAGCCCAGGCTCGCCAGACCGCCGGGCCCGCCCGGCGCGAGCTCACACCGGCCGTCGAGCCGGGCGAGCTCCAGCCGGAGGCCTCGCACGCGGCGGCCGGGATGGGTCGTTCGGCTGCGCTCGTCTTCTTGGTCGTCCTCATCCGAAAGTACGTGTATCGCCGGCCTGACGGAGACGGAGCCGGCGGATGACGGCGCCAAGCCGGTTGTCCGCGCCTCGGCCCTGGCGTCGGGACCGGGCGCGGCGGTGGGATCGGGCGGCCGGCGGCCGGCGTCCGGTAGACGCCGCTGCGCCTCGGGTCGGTAGCCGCGGCCGTCGGCCCCGCTACGATGGGCGGCGAGCCGCGTCGGGCCCGCCAGACCCGACGGGCGCGACCCGGGAGCCGTGAGGCGGACCAGCCGGGCAGTAGCAGTGACGTCGGCACGCCGCCGCCGGCCGCGGTGGCCGGTCGGTCGAGCGCTATCGGCCCTCAATCGAGGGCTACCTTTCGGACATCTGCGGCCGAGAAGCCGCGGCGCGCCTCACCAAGCATGTGGTCGCTGACCTGGCCTATGCGCCGGGGCCGGGGATGCTGGTCGACGCCGATCCGGTGGCCGCCGTCCGGCGGACAGCGCGGCTAGCGGCGGTGGGCTGGCTCCAGCGGGAGGCGCGGCGGATCCCGCGGCGGCTGACCGGCCGGCGCTGCCAGATCGTGCCGGGCTTGCTCCTGGAGCGCAGCGAGAGCCGCATTGCGGCCGAGGATCTCGATCGCCTGTCCAAGCACGTCGACTCGTGCCCGCGGTGCTCGGCGCTGGCCGGGCGGTACGCCGCGGCCGAGCGTGCCCTGGTGGCCGAGCTGAAGGCGAAGCCGCGGGTGATCCGACCGAACAGGCCGACCGCCGGCAAGGCCGGCAGCAAGGTGGGCGACCCGAGCCGGGCTACGTCAGAGGAGACGGTCGCCCGCCGGGCACCGTCGGACGACGAGCTGGTCGACGGGGAAATCGAAACCGCGGCCAGCGGCAAGCACGCCGCGAGCAAGGCCGACCGAAAGTCGGCGAAGCGCGCCCGCAAGCCGAGCCGACAGGCGGGACGCCGCGACGACCTGGACGTCCGGCCAGCGGGAGACGCCGCCGACGTCGGCAGCCCGGCGAGCGTTCGGCCCCCCGCCGTGAAGGGCGAGCCGACTCCACCCGCCGCCGCCGCGGACACCACCGACTCCGAGTCGACCGGCGTCGCCCCGAGCCTGACCGCCCCCCCGCCCGACCACGACGTCGCCGGAGCCGAAGCCGACGACGTCCCCGCAGCCACGCCAGCCGAAGCTGTCGTCCTAGCCGAGAAGGACGACGTCGCCCGCGCCGTCAACGAAGATCGCGTGGCCCAGGAGGCCGTCCAGGCCCAGGCCGAAGCGGACCAGGTCGCGGGCGAAGCGGAGCAGGTCGCGGCCGAGGAAGCCGCCGCTGCCCAGGCCGAACAAGAACGAGTCGCCGCCGAAGAAGCCGCCGAGGCCGAACACGAGCGACGCCAAGCCGAGGAAGCCGCCGCCGCCCGACCGAACTGAACCACATCGCCGCCGAGGCAGCCGCCCAAGCCGAACAGGAGCGACTGGAAGCCGAGGAAGCCGCCGCCGCCCAGGCCGAACAGGAGCACATCGCGGCCGAGGAAGCCGCCGCCGCTGGCTGAGCAGGAGCCATCGCGGCCGCGGAAGCCGCCGCCGCCCAAGCCGAACTAGAGCGCCGCGAAGTCGAGGAAGCCGCCCTCACCGAGCGGGAGCGAGTCGCCGCCGAAGAAGCCCAGGCCGAACGCGAGCGAATCGCCGCCGAAGAAGCCATCCAGGCCGCGCAGGCACGGCTCGCCGCCGAAGAAGCCGCCGCCCAGGCCGAGCAGGCAGCCCGGCTCGCCCGGCAGGCCGACGCCGCCCGCGCCGCCCTCGCCGCCGAGCTCGCCGCCGCCGCCCAGGTCGCCGCCGCCGCCCAGGCCGCCGAGCTCGCCGACGCCGCCGCCCGCGCCCGCGCCGCCCAGGCCGCGGACCTCGCCCGGATCGCCGCCGCCGCCGCGGACGCCCTCGCCGCCGAGCTCGCCGCCACCGCCGATCGCGCCCGAGCCGCCCGGGCCGACGACCTCGCCCGGATCGCCCGCCTCGCCGACGCCGCCCTCGCCGCCGAGCTCGCCCATGCCGCCGCCCGCGCCCAGCTCGCCACCCAGATGTCGCTCGCCCACCCGGCCGACGGTGGGATCACCGCTCCAAGGCAACCGCCGTCCGACGACGCCGCCCCGCCGCAGCAGCTCCCCCGCGTCGACTGACGCTCAGCCCGCCGTCACGATCACGAGCCCCGACATCGTCGACGGGTGGATCGTGCAGTAGTAGCGCACCGTTCCCACCGCGGCCGGCACGTAGACGAAGCGTCCGCCCGGCGCCACGTCCGGCGAGGCGATCGTCGCCCCGTCCGCCGCCGTCACGTTGTGGCGGACGTCGTCCCGGTTGATCCACTCGACGGCCCGGCCCACCGTCGTGGTGATCGTCGCCGGCCGGAAGGCCAGGCCCTGCATGGTCACGATCTTGACCGGGCCACGCCCCGCCGCCGCCGGCGGGCGGCTCGGCGCCGGCGCCGCCGCCGTCTGGAGGTTGGTCGGCCCGTAGCCCCCCGACCCGCAGCCGGCCAGGAGCCCGGCGACGAGGCCGCCGACCACGGCGCTGCTGGCTCGCTGCATCGGATCCTCCCTCGACGTCCGGCCTCCCGGCCGGCTGATCTTGGCATGTCCGGCCGGGGGCGACCTACAATCTGGCGCCCCATGCCCAGGCATTTCATCACCGGCACCGAGATGGCCAAGTACGAGCTCGAGGCGCTGATCGACCGGGCGATCGAGCTCAAGGCCAGCCCGCGCGCCTTTCGCACCCTCGACGCCCGGACCATCGCCCTCGTCTTCGAGGCCCCGTCGACCCGGACCCGGATCACCTTCGAGGCCGGCATCGTCGAGCTCGGCGGCCACCCGATGGTCCTGCGCTCCGGCGAGCTCCAGCTCAGCCGCGGCGAGAGCGTCCACGACACCGCCCTCGTCCTCTCGCGCCACGTCAACGCCATCGGCGTACGGACCGGCTCCCAGGAGATGCTCGACGAGCTCGCCGCCTGGAGTCAGGTCCCGGTGTTCAACATGCTCAGCCCCTGCCACCATCCCTGCCAGGCGCTCGCCGACCTGATGACCCTGCGCGAGACCTTCGGTCGCCTCGAGGGCCTCCGGCTCGCCTACGTCGGCGACGGCAACAACGTCGCCCGGTCGCTCGCCCTCCTCGGCGCCCGCGCCGGCCTCGACGTCGTCGTCTCCTCCCCCTCCGGCTACGTCCTCGACGACGTCCCCGAAGCCACGCTGATCGCCGACCCCGACGAGGCCGTCCGCGGCGCCCACGCGGTCTACACCGACGTCTGGGTCTCGATGGGCGACGAGGCCACCGCCGACGACCGGCGCGCCGCCCTCGCGCCCTACCGGATCGACGACGCCCTGCTCGACCTGGCCGCCCCCGAAGCCATCGCCATGCACTGCCTGCCCGCCCACGTCGGCGAGGAGGTCACCGCCAGCATCCTCTACGGCCACCGCCAGCGGATCTGGGACCAGGCCGAGAACCGCCGCCACGCCCAAAAGGCGCTGCTCGAGCTCCTGGTCGAGTAACTACGTCAGTCCGAACCGGGGCCTACACAGGTGGGGACGCCGCTGATCAGCCATCGATGAGGGACGTGCGCAGGGCGATCGCGATCGCATGAGCCCGAGTCTTGGCGGCGAGCTTCCGGAGCGCATTCGCGACATGCGTCTCGACGGTCGTCGGCGCGATGAACAGGCGCTCGGCGATCGTTGCGGTCGTTTCGCCGAGCGCCACGTAGGACAGGACCTGCCGCTCGCGCGCGGTGAGCGTCGGGGGCGGGCTGGCGGCGCCCGCCGCCAGCGGCGCGACTGCGGGCGCCGAACGGTGCGCCGACAGGACGAAGACGGCCAGGTGTCGGTGGGGCTCGATGTTGGCGAGCGCGCTGAAGTCGGTCTCCATCCGCATGCCGTCGGGAGCGAGCAGCGTGAAGCTGCCCATCGAATATCCGTCGCGCCGCAAGGTGTCTCGCAGCTCAGCGAGCTGACCGCGCGCGTCTGCCGGCGTCAAGTCGGACAGCCTCAGCTTCAGGCTCTCTTCCCGCGAGATCCGCAAGAGGAGGCAGGCGGCCGTGTTTACATCGACGCAACGGCCGTCATCGTCGATGATGAACATCGGATACATGCTCTGCATGAACAGGCGCTGAACCCCGACGCCTCGATTTGAAGCATTTGGGTCATCGGGCAACGTTGCTCTCCAGACGGTCAGCGATCACACTTCGGATGTGGTAGGCACGGACAGGTTGGCTCCACAGAATGACGGATATCGTGAGGGTAGTCTCCCCTGAGGATAGGATATTACTCGGGCATTGCCCACTCGCCGCCGGTCCCCAGTTACCATGCGTGACGACGGATCACGCCGACGATGATCCGCCCAAGGGTTCGCTTCGAACTCCGTCGCGGCCCACTTTGTTCCTAGATCGGCATCTGAGCCTCCCGAGGTAGAACTGGGTGGCCGCGAGGCCTGAGGAGGCACAAGCGATGGTCCGGCCGTGGTGCCGCAGCGTTGTGCTGCTCGCTCTGGGTTTGCTCGCTGCGCCGGCTGGCTTGGCTGTCGCGGCGACCTGCCCCGCACGCCCGCTCCCGCCCTGCGGTCCCGTGGGCTTTACCGGCAGTGTCCATGCCCACACACCGTCTGCGTGCGTGCACCCCAAGACGCCCACCTGTGCCGCGCGGCCAACCGGACCGAGGGGCCCGCAGGGTATCACCGGCAGGACGGGTGCCGTCGGCCGGACAGGAGCCGCCGGGGCCGCAGGCGCACACGGCCTGCAGGGAGTCGCCGGCAACACCGGCGCAGCAGGTTCACAGGGCGCTACGGGCGCAGCGGGGCCAGCGGGACCGCAAGGCCCCGCCGGAACCGGGGTCGAGGGACCGACGGGACCCGTGGGCGCGGCCGGCGCCCCCGGACCCAATGGTGCCCCGGGCGTCGCCGGTCCCACCGGCCAGACCGGGGCCGCCGGCGCCGCCGGCGTCCGGGGCATCCCCGGCGTCGCGGGCAGCACCGGCGCCGCGGGCACCCCCGGCGTCGCCGGACCCATCGGGGCCGCCGGCGCGACCGGACCGGCCGGCGCCCCCGGCGTGGCCGGACCCATCGGAGCGACCGGTGCCACTGGCGCTCAAGGCGTCACCGGCAACACCGGCGCGGCCGGCACCCCCGGCGTCGCCGGACCCATCGGACCCGCCGGCTCGACCGGACCCGGCGGACCCGCAGGCACCCCCGGCGTCGCCGGGCCCGCAGGCACCCCCGGCGTCGCCGGACCCATCGGACCCGCCGGCGCGACCGGACCCGCCGGCGCCCCCGGCGCCATCGGAGCGACCGGTGCCAGTGGCGCTCAAGGCGTCACCGGCAACACCGGCGCGGCCGGCATCCCCGGCGTCGCCGGACCCATCGGACCCGCAGGGACCCCCGGCGCGACCGGACCCGCAGGCACCCCCGGCGTCGCCGGACCCATCGGACCCGCCGGCACGACCGGACCTGGCGGCGCCGGCCCCCCGGCGTGGCCGGACCCATCGGAGCGACCGGCGCCACTGGCGCTCAAGGCGTCACCGGCAACACCGGCGCGGCCGGCACCGCCGGCGTCGCCGGACCCATCGGCCCCGCCGGCGCGACCGGACCCGCAGGCACCCCCGGCGTCGCCGGACCCATCGGACCCGCCGGCGCGACCGGACCCGGCGGCGCCCCCGGCGTGGCCGGACCCATCGGAGCGACCGGCGCCACTGGCGCTCAAGGCGTCACCGGCAACACAGGCTCGGCCGGCACCCCCGGCGCGACCGGGCCAGCCGGCGCGATCGGACCCACCGGTCCCCCCGGACCGGCCGGGCCGCAGGGTCTGCAAGGTGTCGCTGGTAACACGGGCGCCGCGGGCTCTACCGGGCCCACTGGCGCGGCCGGACCGACGGGCTCACCCGGGGCGACTGGCGCCCCGGGCACCAACGGGACCCCAGGCACCGCCGGGGCCACAGGAGCGACGGGCGCGACCGGAGCCAGCGGCGCAACGGGCGCGGCAGGACCCCCCGGCCTCGCCGGTCCTGCTGGCGCGACGGGTCCGGCCGGCTCGCAGGGGCTGTCCCAATACGCGTACATCTACAACCGCGGTCCGCAGGTCGTACCGATCGAAGCCGATGTCCCGTTCGACACGAACGGGCCGATCACCGCCGGCATCATCCACGCCCCCGGCACCTCAACGATCGCGTTTGTGACCCCCGGTACGTACAAGGTCTCGTTCTCTGTGTCGGGTGTCGAGCCGAGCCAATTCGCACTGTTCCTCAACGCGGCCGAGGTCGCAGGGACGGTCTACGGGTCTGGCGCCGGCACCCAGCAGGACACCGGTCAAGCGATCCTGACCATCCCGGCAGCGGGGGTGCTCACCCTCAGAAACCACTCCTCGGCCGCGGCGGTGACGTTGCAGACGCTGGCCGGAGGAACGCAGACCAACGTGAACGCTTCGGTGGTCATCGAGAAGCTCGACTAGATAGCCGACCGACACCGCCGGTTCCAGAAAGGTACACGCCATGCCGTACCGAATGAACTCGAACCAGCTCCGCCGTCACACGCCTCGGATGGCATCGCGCCGGCGGTTCGGCCGCTCGTTGGTCGCGACTGTCCTCGTCGCCCCAAGCCTCCTGGTCATCGGCTGCGGGTCATCGAACCCGCCAACCATCCTGAACACCGAGAAGGTCGAACGGGCGATTGAGCAGAGCACGCTCACCCAGCGCCGGAAGCGCGTCAACGTGACGTGTCCGTCTGGCGTTCACCAAGTCAAGGGACTCACGTTCACGTGTACGGCGGTCTTCAAAGGCGGCACCACCCAATTCGTCGTGACCGAGCTCGACGGACTCGGCAACGTGCATTACGCAGCGCGCTGATGCTAGGGCCGCGGGCGGTCGGATTCCGGTGGCGGACCGTAAGGCGAAGCGCGCCATGGCATCTCGCCGCGTGCACGGCGGCAGCCATCATCGCCGCCCCGGCGGCGCCATGTGCGGCTACGGCCGGTGGGGCCCGACCGAGGGCGGCGAGCCCGATCCAGGCGTTGGCGATCTTGACCGGATCGCACCCGGTCCACTCGTCACCCGACGGGCCGCGGGTCGGCACGATACCGGCGACACGCCCGCTCACGGGAGTGAGTACGACCCTTCCAGTCATCGGTCGCGCGACCACCGCGGACCGAGTTCGCTGGTTGCACGTGATGCTCCCGGGCCGGCCCAACGGCAGTGCGGGCTGGATCCGCAGCGAGGGCACAATCATGACGACGACCGGCTGGCGGATCGTGGTCCTGATATCTGCCCGTCGGGTGCTGGTCTACGACCAAGGCCATCTCATTCGGTCGTTCTCCGCCGTCGTGGGAAAGCCGTCGACGCCTACACCGCGCGGACGATTCTTCGTCGAAGAGAGCATCGTCATGCCCGCCGGCAGCGCCGGTGCTCCATACGCGCTGGCGTTGAGCGCTCGTTCCGATGTTCTCCAAGAGTTCGCCGGTGGCCCCGGCCAGATCGCCCTCCACGGCCTCGACAACGTCGGCGGACAGCTCGGAACCGCCGTCTCGCACGGGTGCGTCCGCCTGGCCGACAACGCCGTCGCCTGGCTGTCGCAGCGGATCGGTCCGGGCGTGCCCGTGACCATTCGCTAGCGTCGGCCTGCGATGCTTGAAGCCATGACCACGCCCGACACCACGACGCGCGTCTCGGTCGGCGACGAGCTCGAGCTCACGATCGACTCGCTGGCCTTCGGCGGCGCCGGGGTCGCCCGCACGGCCGGCGGCTATGTCGTCTTCGTCGACGGCGCCCTCCCCGGCGACCGCGTCCGCGCCCGCGTGCACAAGCGCAAGCGCGCCTACGCCCACGCCCGCGCCCTGGAGATCCTCGAGCCGAGCCCCGACCGCGTCCCCCCGCGGGCCGACCATCCCGGCGCCCCCTGGCAGGTGTTGAGCTACGCCCGCCAGCTCGAGATCAAGCAGGCCCAGGTCCGCGAGGCCCTCGTCCGCCTCGGCCGCCTCGACGGCTTCGAGCTCGACCCGATCGTCCCCGCGGTCGCCGAGTGGCGCTATCGCAACAAGCTCGAGTATTCCTTCGGCCGCGGCCCGGCCGGTGAGCTCGTCTGCGGCTTCCACGAGCCCGGCTCCTGGGAGCGGATCCTGCACGTCGAAGACTGCCTGCTCGCCTCCGAACGCGGCAACCAGGCCCGCCGCGACGTCCTCGCCTGGTGCCGCGCCCAGGAGCTCGAGCCGTTCGACCGCCGCAGTCACCGCGGCCTGCTGCGCAACCTCGTCGTCCGCGAGGGGCGCCGCTCCGGGCAGATACAGCTGCGCCTGGTGACCGGGCCCGGCGACTTCGACACCGATGCCCTCGCCGCCGCCGTCGCCTGCGACGGGCTGCTCTGGACGCGGACCGACGCGATGGCCGAGACGACGAGCCGCGGCAAGACCGAGCTCCTCGCCGGTCGGCCCACCCTCGACGAGCAGGTCGGCCCCCTGCACCTGCGGCTCTCGGCCGAAGCCTTCTTCCAGACCAACACCGAGATGGCCGACGAGCTCTACGCCCTGATCGCCCGCGCCGCCGACCTGCGCGGCTGGGAGCGCGTCTACGACCTCTTCTGCGGCACAGGCACGATCGCCATGACCCTCGCCCCCCGGGCCGGCCAGGTATTCGGCCTCGAGCTGATTCCCGAGGCCGTCGCCGACGCGATCGACAACGCCGCCCGCAACGAGATCGACAACGTCCACTACTTCGCCGGCGACGTCCGCCTGGCCCTGCGCGACCTCGTCGCCGAGGCCGGCCGCCCCGACGTCGTCGTCGTCGATCCTCCCCGCGCCGGCCTCTCGGCCAAGGTCGTCCGCCGGATCATCGAGGCCGCGCCCAAGCGCATCGTCTACG
This sequence comes from uncultured Solirubrobacterales bacterium, assembly GCA_963795745.1. Classification (GTDB taxonomy): domain Bacteria; phylum Actinomycetota; class Thermoleophilia; order Solirubrobacterales; family Solirubrobacteraceae; genus Palsa-513. Next base: position 142,023 of record CAWCIT010000012.1, on the reverse strand, counting down.
TCTCCTGCAACCCGACGACCCTGGCTCCCAACGCCGCCCAGCTCGTCGAGGCCGGCTGGGTCCTCCGGCGGGTGAGCCCGGTCGACATGTTCCCCCAGACGCCGCACATCGAGTGCGTCGCGTCGTTCGACCGCGGGCCCAGCGCCGGTCCGGCGGCGGCCGCGGCTCCGGCCGCCGACTAGGTCCCGGGCTCTGTCCGCTTCAGCCAGTCGCCCAGCTCCTTGAGCGACTGCTGGACCGTCTGGCCGGCGTCCTTGAAGAACCCGGCGAACCGCTCGGCGTAATGGGCCGCCGCGTCGGCCGCCTCCGCCCGCGGGCGCAGCGGCTCGCCCCGCCGCTGATAGTCGCCGTCGACGATGCGGTCGTAATGGCCCTCGCGGACCCAGGCCATCAACTCGCGCACCCGCTTGACCGGCAGCGGATGGGTCAGGCCGAGGTCGACGGTCAGGCGCGAGAGCCGATCGAGGCCGCTGCCCTTGTCCTGGTGGTCGGCGGCCTGGCGCATGAACGCGTCGAGGTCGAGCCGCTCGGCCTCGGCCCCCGCGGCCAGCGTCATCAGGACCCGGCAGACGACGAGCGGGTCCCGCGTGACGAGCGCCGCCGCCCGATCGCACGACAGCTCGGTCGCCCGCGACCATTCCAGGAGCGCCGCCCGGACCGGCAGCAGCCCGATCGGCAGGCGGATGCTGGACCCGATCGCCAGCAGGATGGTCAGCGCCGTCCGGTAGAGCACGTGGTCGGACAGGACGTGGCCCGCCTCGTGGGCGAAGACGGCCCGCAGCCGCTGCGGGTCGAGGAGCCTGACCATCTCCGACTGGATCACCACGATCGGCCGGCCCGCGCCGATCGTCATCGCGTTGGCGAACGGCGCCGCCGACATGTACAGGGCCGGGACGGTCTCGATGTCCAGGGTCGAGAAGGCGCGGGAATGGGCGAGCCAGACGTCGGGCAGCTGGTCGTCCCCCAGCCGGACCGACGCCCCGAGGAGGCTTTGGCGCAGCGCCCGCTCGTAGCCGATCTCGATCAGCTTGCGGACCGCCGTGTCGAGGTAGGGAATCGAGCCGAGAGCGGCCGTCGCCGCCCGGTCGGCCGGGTGCTCGTAGGCCTTCGAGGAGATGCCGGTCAGCTTGTAGCCTTCGACCGGCAGGGTCATCGCCGCTCCCCCGGCCCGGGGGCCGCGGCCCCGGCCGCTGCTCGCGACGCGCGTCCGTGCGTTCACCCGGCCAGTCTCGCAGGTCAGCCGGCTCGGCCCGGGCGGATAGGCTCTGGGAATGCTGGCGGCGACGATCACCGACGGGGAGGTCCGCGTCGAGGAGCACCCCGACCCGAGCCCCGGCCACGGCGAGGTGCTCGTCGAGATCCGGGCGGCCGGCCTCAACGGGGCCGACATGATGCAGCTCCGCGGCCGCTACCCGGCGCCGCCGGACTCCCCGGCCGACATCCCCGGGCTCGAGCTGGCCGGCGTCGTCGCCGAGCTCGGTGCCGGCGCCAGCCGCTTCGCCCTCGGCGACCGGGTGATGGGGATCGTCGGCGGCGGCGGCCAGGCCGAGCTCGCCGTCGTCCACCAACGTCAGCTCATGCCCGTCCCCGACGGCCTCGACTGGCCGGCGGCCGGCGGGCTGCCCGAGGTCTTCACCACCGCCCACGACGCCCTCTTCACCCAGGGCGCCCTGCGCCCCGGCGAGCGCGTGCTGATCCACGGCGCCGCGGGCGGCGTCGGAACCGCGGCCGTCCAGCTGGCCGCCGCGACCGGCGCCCGCGTCAGCGCCACCGTGCGCAACCCCGCCCATCGCGCCGACGTCGGCGCGCTCGGCGCCGACGTCCTCGCCCCCGACGACTTCGCCGATCACGGACCGTTCGACGTGATCCTCGAGCTCGTCGGAGCCCCGAACCTGGCCGGCAACCTTGCCGCCCTGGCCACCGAAGGCCGCATCTGCGTGATCGGGATCGGAGCCGGCGCCAAGGCCGAGCTCAACCTGGCCGCCCTGATGGCCAAGCGCGGCCGGATCAACGCCTCGACGCTCCGGGCCCGCCCGCTCGAGGAGAAGGCGCTCACCGCCCGGCGGGTCGAGCGCCACGTCCTGCCGCTGGTCGCCGCCGGCTCCGTCCGCGTGCTGGTGGCCGAGACCATCCCCCTCGCCGAGGTGGCCCGCGCCTACGAGCGGTTCGCCGCCGGCGGCAAGCTCGGCAAGATCGTCCTCACGATGGGATCCGACTGACAGCCAGCGCCGTCGTGTGATGGATCGCACACAACCCCGTCGGTGGGGTCCCTAGCCTCCCGGTTAACCAAATAACGTCAACCGAAACGGAGGTGGGAAGATGCTCTCCCTGATCGAACCATCGAAGCCCCGGCGGTTCCCGGCCGCAGCCGCCCGCCCAAGCTCGGCCTTCGCCGAGTCCAACGTCTGCGTGTTCGACTCGGCCTCCTACCAGTCGCTCCTCGAGAGCCTCGGCCTGCGCCCCGATCCTCGCCTCTGCGTGCCGGCCGTCGACCGTTAGACGTGGCCGTCCGGTCTCCCCGCCGCCGGGGTGGTCACGAGCCTAGCGTCGGAAGATCCGCTGCCACCAACGGGCGCGCGGCGCTTCCGCCCCGGCCGGCCCCGATCCGTCCGCCGGCGGGACGCCGAAGGGACGCGACGGCGCGCCCCGCGGCTCCGCGGCCGGCTCGGGCGCCACCGCGACCGGCTCGGTCGCCACCGGCGCGAGCCGCGTCGCCTCGTCCTCGGGGGCCAGGCCGGCCAGGATCTCCTGCGGAATCGGCCCGACCCGCGTCGGCGGGGCCTCATGGCCGCCCCAGCCTCCGCCCGTCGCCGGTTCGGGCTCGAGCTCGACCGGGACCTGGCCCAGGCGCGTCGCCTGCTCACGCGACGACGGCTCCGGCATCGGCGGCTCGACCCCGACCGGCACCTGACCCAAGCGGGTCGCCTGCTCACGCGACGACGGCTCCGGCATCGGCGGCTCGACCTCGACCGGCACCTGACCCAAGCGGGTCGCCCGCTCACGCGACGACGGCACCCGCGGCTCGGCCTCGACCGGCACCTCGCCTGACTCGACCTCGACCGGCACCTGACCCAACCGCGTCGCCTGCTCGCGCGACGCCGGCACCGGCATCGGCGGCTCGACCTCGACCGGCACCTGACCCAACCGCGTCGCCTGCTCGCGCGACGCCGGCACTGGCATCGGCGGCTCGACCTCGACCGGCACCAGACCCAACCGCGTCGCCTGCTCGCGCGACGCCGGCACCCGCATCGGCGGCTCGACCTCGACCGGCACCAGACCCAACCGCGTCGCCTGCTCGCGCGACGCCGGCACCGGCATCGGCGGCTCCGTGTCGAAGCCGACCGCCACCAGCTCGAGCGTGGTCTCGCCCAACTCGATGACGTCCCCGGCGGCCAGGGCGCGGGGCGCGGAGATCAGCTGCCCGTTGACGCGGGTGCCGTTGTGGGAGCCGAGATCCTCGAGCACGATGCCACCGCCGGCGGCCGCGTGAATGAGCGCGTGGCGGCGGGAGAGGGTCGCATCGTTGCCCAGGTTGCCAGGCTCGCCGGCGCTGCGGCCGAGCAGCACGTCACCGTCGAGCGCCATCTCCGCGCCCGCCGCTTTTCCCTCGACCACGCGTAGTACAAGGCTCACCATCGACGGACAATATGATCGGACACCCGCCAAACCGCAACCCTCGCGACAGTGAGATTTGTCACTTTTCGTCCCAGGTCCTTGGGTATACTCGCGCGGACCAATGGCTGAGCTGACGCTTGAGATCGTCGAGGGACCGGATGCCGGCCGTCATCTGCCGCTCCAGGGGACCGTCGTCATCGGCCGCTCGGCCGACGCCGACATCGTGCTCGACGACCAGCAGGTTTCGCGCAAGCATGCCCGCGTGACCGCCAAGAACGGGTCCGCCGTCGTCGAGGATCTCCAGTCCGCGAACGGGACCTACATCAATCAGGCCGAGCTCCACGCCCCGGCCCAGCTCGACCCGGGCGACGAGCTCCTGATCGGCGTGACCCTGCTCCAGCTGCGGACCCGCCAGGAGATCGCGATCGTCCCGTCGGCCGTCCGGCAGGTTCCGCCGGGCCTGGCGATGGCGCCGCGGACCCCCAACTACGTGCCCCCGCCCCCGCCGCCCGACGAGGCGCCGGCGCCCGCGGCCAAGAGGGCCCAGCCGAAGGAGCTGACGCAGCTCTACGATGTGAAGGTGCGCCGGCGGGCCAATCTCGCGCCGCTCGCCATCTTCCTGCTCGTCTGCCTCATCGTCGCGATCTACCTCGGCACGAGCTAGACGTCGCAGGGTGGACGCCGGCGGGGTCGAGCGCCCCCGCCCGCCGGGCGACGAGCGCCGCGTTACTTCGTCGCGAAGTAGATGACCAGCGCGATTGCGGTCGCGAAGATCACCAGGAACGTCAGCAGCGCCGGGAGGACCAGGCGCGAATCGACCGTCCGCCGCCGCGGCTTGCCCGGCGGCGAGAAAGCGCCCAGCTCCGCCGCGCTGCCGGCGACCGGCGCGGCAGGACGGCGCGGGGCCGGCGGCGGCGCCGCGGGCTCGGCCGGTCGGGCGCGTCTGGCCGGCGGGACCGTCGGCGCGTCGGCGTCGGACGGCGCCGTCGGCGCCGCGGGCGCCGGCTCGGGTGCCCTCGACTTCACCGGAATGTTCGTGGGCGGCGCGTCTGGGAACGGATCGGGGGCCGGCGGCGCGGGTGGCGGCGGCGGGGGCTCGGCCGCGACGGGCGGAGGAGGAGGCGGGGGCGGAGGGGGAGGGGGCGGCGGAGGAGGAGGCGGCGGAACGACCGCAGCCGGCGCCTCCGGCGGCACCAGCGCCTCGGGCGGCGCTGGCGGCGGCGACGCGGCCGGGGCGATAACGGTTCGCGCGTCGTCCTCCACGATGAGCGCCGTCACCTCGATGACGATCTCCGTCTCGCCGAGGCGGACGATTCCGCCGGCCGGGATCGTCGTCGGCCCAGTGAGGCGCTTGCCCTCGAACCAGGTCCCATTGAGCGAGCCGAGATCCTCGATCTCGATGCCGGCGGCGGTGGCCCGGACGCTGGCGTGCCGCCGGGAGAGCTCGGCGTCGTCGATCACGCAATCGACTTCGCCTCGGCCCAACACGACGTCCCCGTCGATCTCGAACCGCTTGCCGGCCGCCGGCCCGGACTTGACGACTAGCGCCGGCACGCCGAACGCGGAAGGGACCAGGTCATTGGCGCAAGCATAACCGCCCCGGCGGCGCGCGGCGGATTCATTACCCAAACGTGGCATGTCGCCTAGACTCCGCTGCGCATGAGCACGACCGGGGACGACGCCCCGCGGGACGTCGGGACGCGCCGCCTGGCGATCTACTACGGCCTGTTGGCCGCACTGACGACGGCAATCGTGTTCTACGTCGCCTCCCAGGGGGCCCACCAGACCGCTCAACGGTCGATTGCCGGCGGCTACGACGCCTCCGGCGCGGCCTGCCTCGGCCAGCAGTTCAACCTCGTCCAGTCGGGACAGTTCGTCACCGTCCAGGATCCCCAGTCCGGTGCCGGCGGCAAGCTCCGCTTCAAGTCGGGGGGCCTGACGGGGAGCGTCGACTGCGTCGACCACCGCCACCAGACCGTCGACCTCACCTACTCGGCGGGCGTGTTCACCGGCACGATCGGCGGCGCGCCGTTCCGGGCGCTGTTCAAGCGTGACCCGCCGGCCCCCGGGTCGCCCAAGCTGAGCCCCCCACCGAGCGTCGCCGGCGATTACCAGCTGGCCCCCGGTTCGCCGTGCCTCGGGGGCAAGATCAGCCTCGACGGAGCGGGTGGGAGCGTAGAGCTCGTCGCCCAGAAGAAGTCCCGCGGCCGGCTCGCCTTCCACCACGGCCTGCTCACCGGGACCGTCGCCTGCAGCCACGGCGGCACCGAGGCGCTGTCCGGCGTCGCCGCCGGGCGTCAGCTCGATCTCATGCTCAAGCCGCTGATGGCCGCCGGCGGCGGGGTGGCGCTCGCCGCCGAGCACGTGATCGCGACCAAGCAGCGTGCCGTCGACGCCACCGTCGCGGCCTTCTTCATCGCGATCGTCATCGTCATGCTCTTCGCCCGCCTCGTCGGCGCCGGCTTCGCCAAGCTCGGCCAGCCGCGGGTGATGGGCGAGGTGCTGGCCGGCATCCTCCTCGGCCCGACGCTCCTCGGGACGATCGCCCCCGGCGTCGAGATCAGGCTCTTCCCCTCAGACGTCATTCCGTACATCGGCATCGCGGCCAACCTCGGCCTGATCTTCTACATGTTCCTCGTCGGCCTCGAGCTCGACGCCACCCAGCTGCGCGGGCGCGTGAAGCTGGCGCTCGCGATCTCGAACACCAGCCTTCTCTTCCCGCTGTCGCTCGGCCTCCTCGCCGCCGTGCCGCTCTACAGCCTGCTCGCTCCGGACACCAACTTCATCGCCTTTGCCCTGTTCGTCGGGGTCGCCATGTCGATCACCGCCTTCCCGGTGCTTGCCCGGATCGTCGTCGAGCGGCGCATGCTCAAGCGCCCGCTCGGCGCCCTGGCCCTGTCGGCCGCCGCCATGAACGACGTCACCGGCTGGTTCCTGATCGCCCTGGCCTCCGCCTTCGCCGGCACGGGCGGCGTCAGCGGCGTGGTCGGCACGATCGCCCTGGCGGTGACCTTCTGCCTGTTCATGGGCTTCGCTGTGCGCCCGATCCTCGCCCGCGCGGCCCGGGCCCACGACGAGATGGGGCGGCTCCCCGGCACCTGGATCACGGCGATCTTTGCCGGCGTCCTGCTCTCGGCCTACGTGACCGAGACGATCGGCATCGCCGTCATCTTCGGCGCCTTCGTGATGGGGTTCGTCATGCCGCGGCACGCCGGGCTGACCGAGGACATCACCCACCGCGTCGAGGACTTCGTGGTCACGCTCCTGCTCCCGCTGTTCTTCGCCTACACCGGCCTGCGCACGAACGTTCTGCTGCTCGACCGCTCTGAGCTCGTCCTGATCACGCTCGTGCTCTTCGGGCTCGCCCTGGTCGGCAAGTACGGCGGCACCGTGGTGGCCGCCCGCGTGATGCGCATGGGCTGGCGCGAGTCGGCCGTCCTCGGCGCCCTGATGAACACCCGCGGCCTGACCGAGCTGATCGTCCTCAACCTCGCCCTCGAGAAGGGCGTGATCTCCTCGGCCCTGTTCGCTGCGCTGGTGATCATGGCCCTCGCCACCACGTTCATGGCCGGCCCGATCCTCCAGATCCTCGATCCGAAGAACACCTTTGGCGAGCCGGTCGAGGAGGAGCTGGCCCAGGCGCGGCGCCAGACCGAGTCCGACTCGATCGTCCCGATCCCCGCCCAGGGCATCCTCGTCGCGCCGCAGACCGACGCCGCCGTCACCCAGCTCCTCGCCCTGGCCGAGCCGCTCGCCCGGACCGAGCCTCGCCGCGAGGTCATCCTCGCCCGCCTCGTGCGACCCCCGCGCGGGGCCGCCGTCCGCGGTGCCCTCCAGACCGAGAGCCGCATCCTCGGGGTCTCGACCAACGAGGTCCAGCGGGAGCGCCTCGCCCTGCTCGAGCGCGGCGTGGCCGCTCGTGCGGTCGCGTTCTCCTCGGCCGACCCCGGCCAGGACCTGGTCCGCCTGGCCGACTCCGACGAGGTCGACCTGCTGCTGATCGACGGGCGCCGGCCGCTGCTGGGCGCCGGCGTGCCCCGCGAGGCCGTCGGCACCGTCCTGCGCAAGGCCCCGTGCGACGTCGCCGTCCTCGTCGCCCGCGACGACGCCGTGATCGCCCTGGGCGCCGACGCGCCGATCATCGTGCCCTTCGGCGGGGCCGAGCACGACTGGGCCGCGCTCGAGCTCGGGGCCTGGCTCGCCTCGGCCACCGGCTCGCCGCTGCGGCTGCTGGGCGCGGCGAGCAAGGACGGCGAGCAGAAGGACTCGAGCCGCCTCCTGGCCGACGCTTCGCTGCTCGTCCAGCAGTTCGCCGGCGTCTTCGCCGAGCCGCTGATCTCGACCGGCGGCCGCGACGGTGTGATCGCGGCCGCCACCGGCGCCGGCCTCCTGATCAGCGGCCTCTCCGATCGCTGGCGCCAGGAGGGGCTCGGCGAGACGCGGGCGGCGATCGCTCGGGCCGCCCCGGCGCCGATCGTGTTCGTCCGCCGCGGCATCCGCGCCGGCGCCCTCGCCCCCCGCGACGACGTGACCCGCTTCAGCTGGTCGTCCCCGGCGATGGGCTCGGGCGGTCCGGTGATCCGCTGACCGCGCCTCGACCCCAAGTCACCGACCGTCGCCGTGCTCGCCGATGGCGGCCGGCGCCCGGCGCTGCGAGCGGCGCGGTAGTGGTCGGGGGCCGCCGTTCCTCGGGCAGCCATTCGGCATTCACCGGGTCACTGCACCAACGATGACGATGGTCGCCGCCGTGCCGGCGACCACGGCAAGCCACATCCAGTGGACCTGTAGACGACGGCCCGAGCGGCGCTCGGCACGTCGGTGTAGGTAGTAATAGAGCCCCAGGAACAGCGCGGGAACAGCGCGAACATCCCGAGGGGCGCGACCAGTTCCACCGCTCCTATGCTGCCGCAAGGATCCGGCGCCGAGATCCACGGGAACGACAGGTGCCGAGCCGGGCACCGGCGAAGCCGCGTGCGCCCTTCGTAGGCGCCCAGATCTGACCGCTACGCGCGTCGCCAGGGGGCGAGCCGCAAAACGAGCGACCACCACACGACGAATGCCACCACTAGATAGATAGACCACCCCGAGGCCCCAACCAACGATCCCGTCGACGCCGTCCAGCCCGGCCGCGACCGCCGCGAGGATGAGCGGCGGCAAAACCTCGGCCACTGCATGCGCCCAGTCCTGCCGTTACAGAGCCGTCAAGGCCGAAATTGGAAAGCGCCTTCCACGACACAGATGATGGCTGAGGATCCGGGACGGCGCATAAGGCGCGTGGATCGGCAACTCCAGCTCCAGTGTCCGCTGCTCGACGATCCTCTTTTCGGCGAATCGCCGCGGGCCGCGTCATCCTGCCGCGAAAGCGACTGCGCGACGGAGTGCCGCGATCAGCGGGCGGCGCCGACTGGAGCATGCGCAAGAGGTCTGACGGTAGTCGCCCGCTTGCGTGCCAGTGATGAGGCGTGCGTGTATGGCTCGCGCGTGCAGGTGACAGTAGTTAAGTTCGTCTTGTCCTGGACCCTCGGTCGGCACCAGGAAATAAGCGGGCGCACGGGGACCAACATAGGGCGAGAGCGACCTGACGTGGCGGGCGCTTGGCGGCCACTCCCCCACTCACGCTAAAGCCGGACACTAGCGCTAGCTCGACCAGGCAACCGGGCCGTCGACAGCGAGGAACTCGGCGCCAAGCGTGACGGGCCTGGCAGGCTGCCCAGCGCCGCCGCCCCCCGCGCGCAAGTCCACGCGGAGGGCCGACGGACATAGGTCGATTGTGCTAGTGGTCCTACGGCAGGACGTTTACTGTGGTCGAGCCGCTGCTCGCCGCATGGCCATACTGGGAGTAGTAGGTGGCGTAGATCTTGACTGACGGTGGATTCGCGCTGGTCGGCGTGTAGGTGAACGTACAGGTCGACGAGCGAGAATCGACTTGCGAGAGGGGACAGTAGACGCCCGGCGCGAAGTTCGGATTGTTGCAGAAAGAGGTGCTACCTGGGGCGCCGACAAGGGTGCCGTGGTGACTGACGCCACACGCGTCCGCGTTCGTGTTCAGGATCACAAAGCCTCCGACCCGACTCGCGTCGCCGCCGGGGGTGGTGCCCACGTCGCTGACCTTGACCACGCAGGTTGCGGTGGTGCCGACGTGGATGTTGGTCGGACAAGCCACGCGCGTGGTCGTCGGACGGAGGGTCTGCGCGGAGGCCGGCGCGGCTCCGGCCGCTCCTGCCACCGTCACCAGCGATACGGCTCCGAGTCCGAAGATCGTCCGGCGGATCCTGCTCTTGCGTCGATGCATTTGTCTCTCTCCATTGCTTTTGCGTGATGTCGCCTGAAGCCGCGGCCGGGCCGCGCCCTTTTCTCTTCCTTCGCGCACGAGCGTACCAGCGGGGTCCCACGGGAAACGAGCTCCGGCATCGACCGACGACCCCGAGCATCGCCAGCCTCACGCCGGGGTGGCCATGACCGACAGCGTCGATACGCGCCGCCAACCGGCCTGTTATCCGATCCCCCTGACCGACCAGGTCCGGCTCCCACGTCCGCGAGCCGCCGAGATGGCAGTAGCTCACAGGGCCGCATCGCCGCGCCAACGGCCGTGTCGCGCGAGGCCAGCACCGCCTCCTGTTCGCCGCAGAGCGACCGCGTCGAAAGCGGCGGCCGCTACGTCGGCGGCGGAGCGACGCTGGGTTGGCGACAGATACCGCGGGCGGTTGGAGTCATGATCTCGCGGTGTCTGGGCACGGTCGTGCGCTGTGCGGTTTGTGGTTCTCCCAGAGCTTGTGCTTGGCGGCTTGGCGCGCGAGTCTGCATCCTTGAGCGGTCAGATGGCGCTCAAGATCGCGCTTCTTCAGGCAGCAATCTCGACGGCCTCGGCGAGCGCCCACCCGGTCGGCGGGATCGTCTCGCCGCGCTCGCGACGTTCCTCGAGCACCAGTTCGATCGCGTCGCGGACCATGGCGCGAGCCTGGTCGAGACTCTCGCCCTGTGTAGCCGACTTGCCCCGGTGTCGCCTTCGCGTGCCGGCGGCCAACGCGGCGCGGCTGCCCGTCGCGCAGAGCGGCACTCTGGATGGCCTCCGGCGAGGTGATTGCGTGTACGCAATCGGGTACACTCCCTGCGTGGCGAAGACCGTCCCCGTGCGTGAATTTCGAAGCCGGCTCAGCGAGCTGCTCAGCGATGTCGCCGACCGCCGCGATCACGTGCTCGTGACGCGCAACGGCAAACCGGCCGCCGTACTCGTCCCGATCGATGAGTACGAGGCTCTGGAGGAAACCGCCGAGCTCCTCTCCGATTCCGCGACGCTCGCCGCGATCGAGGCGGGGCTCGCCGAACTCTCCCGCGAGGAGACCGTCACCCTCGCGGAGCTGCGCGCCGAGCTGGCGCACCGACGCACGACCCGCTGAGCGGTGGCGCCCGTCGTTCTCGCGCGACGCGCCCGCCGCGAGCTGCTCGACCTCGGCTGGCCGCTGATCGACGCGGTCGAGGACGCCCTCGGTCTCCTTGAACGCGAGCCGCTCGCCGGCCATGCCCTTCGTGGGCGGTTGACCGGCCTACGATCGCTCCGCGTAGGGACCTACCGCATCATCTACCAACTCGACGACCGCGAACAGACCGTCCGCGTCGCCGCGATCCGCCACCGCGCCATCGCGTACCGCATCGACCCTCGCTAGCAGCCGGTGTCCGTGTAGCCCGTGATGTTGATCCACATCCGCTCTACTTGCGGCCCTTCGGCGCTCCGCACGGTGACGATGAGCTTCGCGCTGCAGCTCGGGACCAACCGTGATCTCACCGACATCCGGGATCTCGAAGGTGTCAAGGGCCTCGCCGTGTCGCTCGACGCCGCTCTCGAGTTGCCAGCCGTCCTCGTCGAGCGTGGGCATTCGCACAGCCTGACACGGGGCGGCCGCTTCCGCGCGTGATACGAGGCGCCAGCCTCCGGCCCGGTCACCAGCGCGAGGCAATCGCCCGTCAGCCGACGTCGTGTTCGGTGGCCACCCGGCGTCGCCGGCCTGCGACCGCTTCCTAGCCTGGCCGTAGGTCGGCCGGCAGCTGCCGGACGCCCGACGGGGCCGGCAGGTTGCGCAGCTCCTCGGGCACGCCCTTCACCGAGGAGAACTCGATCGCCAGCGGCGGCGGGCCGGCCTTGGCCTCGAGCTGGCCGATCACCGAGACCGGCGTCGGCACGAGCTCCGGCGAGGTCGACCACCCGGTGAAGCGGAACTCCCCGCCGTTCTCGATCCAGCTCAGCGAGAACAGCGGCAGGATCACGACCTTGGTCCAGACCGCCAGCACCCACGTGACCCAGTAGAACCAGATCGCGTCGGTGTCGGTCAGGTTGAGCTTCGGCGGCGTCGACGCCCGCGCGATCTCGTGGACGATCACGAAGAGGATGACGAACTCCCCGACCGCCAGGACGAAGGTCAGCCACGGCGGCTGCCAGCGGATCACGTACGGGTAGAAGACGATGTCGAGGATCACGCCCATGATCAGGTAGATCCCGATCAGCACGATCCAGCTCGCGTTGTTGTTGACGATCGACAGGATCACCCCGAGGATCGCGCCCGGCAGGAGAATGATCGTCCGCGTCTCGATGCGGCCCAGCACGGTCGGGCACATCAGGCGAGCTGCTCCGTCTTGCGCACGCCGCGCATCGCCTCGGCCGCCGCCGACGACAGGCGCAGCTGCATCGCCAGCCGGCTCGGGAACGCCCGCCGGTTCAGGTTCTCCGCCCGCGCGCAGTCGGCCACGAAGCGGCGACCGATGTACTTCAGGCCGGCGATCGTGTCGCCATGCGGGATCACGCTGTTCGCGGTCAGGCCCATCATGCACATCCGCGACTCCGCCTGGTCGAGGCCCGGCACGCCGCAGTTGGTCAGCAGCTTGATCCGCCCCTGCTCGATCGGCAGCTGGTAATGCTGGATCAGGCGCCGCAGCAGCGGGATCGTCGTCGCCGACTTGTTGAAGCCCGTCCCCGTGACCACTCCGGTCACGTCGAGCCATCCCGGATCCTCGCCGTGCTTGTTGGAGATGTGGACCCGCAGGCCCGCCGGACCCGGCTCGATCTGGTCGATCTCGCCGATCGCCGCGTCGAAGCGGCCCTCCGCTCGGCCCTTCTCGATGCGCGCCGCCCAGCTGCGGCGATGCGGCGTCGTGCCCTGGAGCACGGTACCCAGGAAGGCCACCCGCTCGTCGAACGGCAGCGCCTGGAAGATGTCGATGCCCTTGGCCTCGAACAGGCACCGCGGCACGTTGAGGTCCTGATCCTCCGGCAGCGGGTTGCGGGTCAGCGCCAGCACCTTGGCGCCCACGTCGATGGCGTTGGCCCACTCGTTGATCGACGCGATTCCCGCCCCCACCACGATGTAGCGCCCGCTCTCGGCGTACTGCTTGGGCTCGTAGGCCTGGACGATGCGATCGCCGATCCTCGGGTTCATCCGGGCCTTGGCCATCACCGGCGGAAAGTTCAGCGGGCCGTGGCCGACGGCCAGCATGATGTGCTTGGCCCGGCCGATGAAGTTCGCGTCCTCGTCGTAGAGGACGAAGTGGAGCTCGGGGTCGGTCTCCCGCTGGACCCAGCCGACGCGGGTCGGTACCCGACAATCGTTCCAACCCAGGTTCTTGGCCACCACGAGCGCCTCGGCCAGGATTTCCGACACACCCGGGTTGTACTTGCGGCGGATCGACCGCGCCAGGACGCTCGGCCGCCGCTGCGACCACGCGTTCAGCTGGCCGAAGGTCGGCCAGTCGGCCGGCAGGAAGTGGGACTCGGACTCCGACCGCAGCACCGTCTGCCCCAGGTTGAAGGCGAATTGCTGGTAAGTCGAGATCGGTGTGTCGCGCGTACCGTAAATCCGGACCTGTTCCGGCCGGAAGCCGAGGTACATCGCCGTCGAGTGGACGATCAGTGAACCGAAGCCGTCACCGATGACGGCGATTGTCGCGTCTCCTCCCGGCTTGGCTGGCACGTCGCGCAGAATAGTCGACCGGCCCCCCCGCGTCGAGGGGGAATGCTTACGGGGCCGTGACGGCCCCGCTCAGTCCCCGGACGCGACCTGCCAGCGACCGTCGCGATGCACGACGCTCACCGGATCCGACTCGTCGTCGAGGTGGAGCGCCACCGCCCGCCCGGCCAGGTCGATCTCCAGGCGCAGCGTCAGCCGCCAAGCCGTGGCCGCCCCTCCGTCGACCTCGAGCTCGATCGCCGGCGGCGGCGCCGGCGCGAACCGCTCGGTCGGCGGGAGATCGGCCGCCGTCGCCGCCACCGGCTCGACCACCGCCGCCACCGGCTCGACCACCGCCGCGACCGGCTCGACCACCGGCTCGGCCGGCTCGACCACCGGCTCGGCCACCGCGGCGGCCGGCGGCGGCGCCACCGTCGCGTCGACCGGCGCCAACGGATCCGCCGCCGACACCGGGGCGACCGGACCCGGGACGCAGACCCGCACGACCAGGGTCGTCGCGCCGATGTCCATCCAGTCGCCGACCTCGAGCGGCGTCACGTCGCCGATCCGGCGGCCGTTGACGTACGTGCCGTTCGTCGAGACCAGATCCTCGACCGCGTACCGTCCGCCGTCGGTCCGGAAGATCCGCGCGTGCCGGCGCGAGATCTCGATGTCGTCGGCCAGCCGTCCGACCCCGGCGGCCAGCCTTCCGATCAGGAGCTCGTCGTCGACCTCGATCACCGTCCCCACCGCGTTGCCCGCCGTGACCTCGAGCGTCACGTGGCCCGACGGGTACTGCGGGTCGCCGACGACGATCCCGTCCGCCCCCGCCACCCCGGCCCCGCCGTCGGCCTCGCCCGGCATCCGCCGCAGCGGCGGCGCCGCCGGCGGCGGCTCGATCCGCAGTCCGGCGATCGCCGCCCGCGCCGCCTCGATCACCGCCCGGCAGGAATCCGGCCGCCCGTCGGCCTCCTTGGCCATCGCCGCCGCGATCACGTCGTCGAGCGCCGGCGGCAGCTCCGGCCGCCGGTCGCTCGCCCGCGGCGGCGGCTCGCGCAGGTGGGCATGGAGCACCTCGACCTCGCGGGCGCCCGGGAACGGCGGCTCGCCGATCAGGCACTGGTAGAGCAGGCAGCCGAGCGAGTAGACGTCGACCCGATGGTCGACCTCGGTGCCGATGATCATCTCCGGCGCCGTGTAGTGGAAGGTGCCCACGTAGCTGCCCTTGGCCGTCAGGGCGACGCTGTCCTGCGAGCTGTTCTTGCTCAGGCCGAAGTCGGTCAGGTAGCAGTGGTCGCCCTGCGCCCCGTCCTCCCCCCGCCCGATCAGCACGTTCTCCGGCTTGAGGTCGCGGTGGAGGATCCCCGCCGCATGGGCCGCGTCCAGCGCGTCGGCCACCTGCCCGAGCAGCTCGACCGCCCGCGCCGGATGGAGCTCGCCCTCGCGGGCCAGGAGCTCCCGCAGGTCGCCCCCCGGGACGTACTGCATGGCCATGTAGTGGACGCCGTCGGTCTCCCCCGCCTCGTACAGGGCGACGATGTGGGGGTGGTGCAGCGACCCCGCGTAGTTGGCCTCGCGCGAGAAGCGCCGCCGCGAGTCCTCGTCGTCGACGAGCTCCGGCGGGAGGAACTTCAGGGCCGCCTGGCGACCGTCCGCGACGTGTTCGCCCAGGAAGACGATGCCCATCCCCCCGCGCCCGACCTCCCCGGTGATCCGGTAGTCGCCGACGACGTCGCCGATCTCCACGCGATCGCTCATGCCCCTGGTTCTACCACCTCGCGCCGAGCGAGCCGCTCAGAACGGACGCGCCTCGGGCTGGAAGCCGCCGCCGGCCGGCCGCTCGCCGCGGATCACGTGCATCACGGCGTTGATCTGCGCCAGGTGGGTGAAGGCCTGCGGGAAGTTGCCGAGATGGCGCCCGCTGCGCGGGTCGATCTCCTCCGCGTAGAGCTGGAGCGGGCTCGCGTAGGACAGCAGCCGCTCGCACAGCTCCCGCGCCCGGGCGTGCTCGCCGATCTCGCTCAGCGCCGAGACCAGCCAGAACGAGCAGATCGTGAACGTCCCCTCCTCGCCGGCCAGGCCGTCGTCGGTCTCCTCGACCCGGTAGCGGAGCACCAGGCCCCGATCGGTGAGCTCGTCGGCGATGGTCAGCACCGTGTCCCGGATGCGCGGGTCCTCGACCGGCAGGAAGCGCACCAGCGGCATCAACAGCACCGACGCGTCGAGCGCCGTCGTGTCGTAGTGCTGGACGAACACGCCCCGTTCGTCCACCCCGTGGGCACAGATGTCAGCGTGGATCTCGGCCGCCGCTGCCGTCCACCGCTCCACCATGGCCCGATCCTCCCGCAAGGCCGCCAGTCGGGCCCCCCGGTCGGCCGCGACCCAGCACATCATCTTCGACGACGTGAAGTGCTTCGGCTCCCCCCGGACCTCCCAGATGCCCCGGTCCGGCTCGCGCCAGTTGGCCAGCGCCGACTCGACCTGCCGCTTGAGGATCGGCCACAGCCGCTCGGGCAGCTGGTCGCGCGTCTTGGTGTGCAGGTAGATCGAGTCGAGCACCGCGCCCCAGACGTCGTGCTGGCGCTGGTCGTAGGCCCCGTTGCCCACTCGCACCGGCTTGGCCCCGCCGTAGCCGGACAGGTGGGACAGCTCCTGCTCCTCCAGGCGCGATTCGCCGCCGATCCCGTACATGATCTGGAGCTCCCCCTCCTCGGCCTCCGCGCAGTCGGCCACGAAGTAGAAGAAGTCGTTGGCCTCCCAGTCGAAGCCCAGCGTGTAGAGCGCCCAGAGCATGAAGGTCGAGTCGCGGATCCAGCTGTAGCGGTAGTCCCAGTTCCGCGTCCCCCCCGGCGTCTCCGGCAGCGACGTCGTGGCCGCCGCCATCATCGCCCCCGTCGGCGCGTAGCTCAGCCCCTTGAGGGTCAGCGCGCTCCGCTGGAGGAACGTTCGCCAGCGGTGATCCGGGAAGGTGCCGTGGCGCAGCCACTCCTGCCAGTGATGCGCCGTCCGCTCGAGGCGGGCGTGGGCGTCCTCGAAGCTTCGCGGCAGCGCGTGCTCTGACCAGCCCAGGGCCACGTAGGCCACCTCGCCCTCGCGCAGCACCGTCCGCGCCCGCGCCCGCGGCCCCTCGAGGCCCAGGCGCATGTCCGTGAGCAGGCGCAGCTCGAGGTTCATGCCCTCGCTCGAGGCCACCGCCTCGTGGTAGCTCGGGCCCGCGTACTCCCAGTCGGCCGACAGCCCCCCGTAGTCGAAGGCCGGCTCGCAGTCGAGGTGGACCTCGGCCGAACCCTGGACGCAGCGCACGGTCCGCAGCAGCACGTGGTCGGCGTCGTAGTCGGTCGGCGAGCGCCGGTGGTTGGCCGACCGCTCCGCCTCGTGCAACCACGGGCCGATGCACAGCACGTCGCGGACGATCATCCACCCCGTCGGCGTCTCCCAGCTCGTCTCGAGCACCATCGTGCCCGGCAGGTAGCGGCGTCCGGCCGGGACCTGGACGTCGGGCGGCCCCAGGCGAAAGCCGCCGGCATCCCGGTCGAGGATCGCCCCGAAGACGCTCGGCGAGTCCATCCGCGGCAGGCACATCCATTCGACGTTGCCGCTCGGCGCGACCAACGCGGTCGTCTCGCAGTCCGACAGGAACGCGTAGTCGGCGATCGGCGGGAAGGGATCCGAGCTCGCCGGCTCGGGGCTGCGGCGCGCGTCCAACCCTCAGGACTCGCGGTCGCGGCCGAACGAGGTGACGGTCAGGCCGAGGCTGGTGAAGAGGCTCGGGTTCACGTTCAGGGCGGTGACGGCCAGCTCGGCGAAGAGCTGGGCCCGGTCGAGGTCACCCGGGCCGTACAGGCCGCCGTCGCGGCGGTCGAGCAGGGACAGGACGCCGATCGTCTCGCCGTGGCGCCGCAGCGGCACGCAGAGCATCGTGTAGGGCACGTAGCCGGTGCCGGCGGCGATGCGCGCCGCGAAGCGCGGGTCGGTGCGGCAGTTCGGCACCGCCTGGCCCTCGCCCGTCTGCGCCACGCTCCCGGCGATCCCCGTCCCCGGCGGCAGCCGCACGCCGACGATCTCCGACGCCCCCGCGCCCCAGGCCGACTGGTAGACGAGCTCGGTCGTCGTCTCGTCGACGAAGGCGATCGACGACGCCGCCGCATCGAACACCCCCGCCGCCGTGCGCACCACCGCCTCCATCAGGCTCCGCGGCGCCGCCGGCTGGGCGATCGACAGGGCCAGCGACTCCCCGCGCGAGCGCGACAGCGGCGGACCGAGCGCGCTGGCGAAGGCCCGCACCGAGGCGACCCGCCGCTCCGGGATGAGCTCGAGCCCGGCCGCCACCGCCCGTTCGAGCTCCGGCGTCACCGCCGGGTTGATCTCGCTGAGGTTGGTCGTCCCCGCATAGACCGGCGGCTTGCCGGCGATCAGGGTCCACAGGGTCGCCGCCACCCCGAAGACGTCGCTGCGCGGCGAGACCGAGCCCCCGGCGAAGACCTCGGGCGCCATGTAGCGCGGCGTCCCGATCCCCACCGTGCCCGGCTCCTCGTCCTCGAGCAGCCGGGCGACGCCGAAGTCGACGAGCACGACCCCGTCGCCGCCGAGGATCAGATTCTGCGGCTTGACGTCGCGGTGGACGATCTGCTGCTCGTGGACGTACTGGAGCGCCTCGCACGTCTGGCGCGTGTAGAGGATCGCCTCCTCGAGCGGCAGGCCGGGATTGCCCCGCTGCTGGAGGAGGACGTAGAGGTCGGTCCCGCGGACCAGATCCATCAGCAGGTACTGGCCGCCGTCGTCGTGGAAGTAGTCGATGATCCGCACCACCCGCGGGTGGCGCAGGAGGGCCAGGAGGCGGGCCTCGACCTCGAAACGCGCCGAGTGGCGGGTGTCCGTCAGGTGCTTGAGCGCGACCAGCGTGCCGGTCTCGACATCCCGAGCCACGTAGACCGCGCCCATCGCCCCCCGGGAGATCGGCTCGACGATCGCATAGCGATCGTTCACCATCAGGTCGAGGGAGAGCGAGAAGGCCGAATCGTCGTTGGCCACGCTTCGAGCCTAGCGCTAAGCTCGCGGCCATGGGGTGGGTTGAGGTCTTCGCGACCTTCGTCGTCAGCCACTTGGTCGGGGACTACCTCTTCCAGACCGATTGGCAGGCCCGCCACAAGCACGGCGGGCTGACCGAGCGCGGCGCGCCCCGCCGCGCCCTCTGCTCACACGTCACCACCTACACCCTCGCCTACCTGCCGGCCCTCGTCTGGCTGTCGGCCAGCCTCGGCGCCGGGGTGGTCGGCGCGGCGGTGCTGATCGGCGCCCCCCACCTGATCCAGGACGACGGCCGCCTGGTCGGGGCCTACATGGCCCGGGTCAAGCACCTCCAGCTCGGCGAGTACCCCGCCGTCGACCGCGCCGTCGACCAGAGCTTCCACTTCCTCGCGCTCTTCCTCCTGGCGTTGCTCGTCGGGAGCTGAGCCGCGAGACCGCCTCGCCGGATGGCCCCGCGACCGGCCCGCCGCCGCCTCTCCCGCGCCCGCCGGCGAGCCGTGCTGCTCCTGGCGGTCGGCGCCTGGATGACCGCGCTCGTCGTCGCCGCCTACGCGACCGACGTCCTCCACGGCCAGGAGCTCAACAGCATCGACGCCCGCTTCTCGATCCGCGGCAAGCAGGCGCCGCCCAAGGACGTCGTCCTCGTCCTCGTCGACGCCCAGACCTTCTCCGACCCGGCCCTCCAGAAGTACCAGTGGCCGTATCCCCGGTCGATCCACGCCCAGGTCATCGATCGCATCGTCGCCGGCCATCCGAAGGCCATCGGCTACGACATCATCTTCGAGCAGCGATCGAAGAACCCGCAGGACGACGTCCGTCTCGCCGAGTCGATCTACGGCGCCACCTCCGGCGGCGTCCCCGTCGTGCTCAACACGACCAATCCGATCGACAACCACGGCGGCACGCAGATCCTCGGCGGCAACGCCCTGCTCAAGGCGATCGGCGCGCTGCCCTCCAGCGCCAACTACCCGCCGGAGCCCGACAACGCGATCCGGCGCATCGCCTACGCCATCGACGGCCTCAAGACGTTCCCGGTCGTCATCGCCGAGGCCAGCTCCCACCGTCCGGTGCCGCCGTCGCAGTTCGGCGGCAAGCCGGCCTGGATCGACTTCGCCGGACCGCCGGGGACGATCCCGTCGGTCTCCTTCGCCGATGTCCTCGCCGGCCGCGTGCCGGCCGCGTACTTCCGCGGGAAGATCGTCATGGTCGGCGCTTCCGAGACCTCGCTCCAGGACCTCCACGCCACCCCGGTCGGCCCGTTGATGGCGGGCACCGAGATCCAGGCCAACGCCGTGCGCACCGTGCTCCGCGGGCTGCCGCTCAAGCAGGCGCCGGCCTGGCTCGATGTCCTGCTGATCGTCCTCCTCGGCCTGGCCGCGCCCGCGGCGAGCCTGCGGCTCTCGCCGCTGCGCGCCCTCAGCCTGGCCCTGCTCCTCGGCGCGACGTTCGTCGTCGCCTGCCAGCTGGCCTTCGACGCCGGCCTGATCCTCGTCTTCGTCTACCCGCTGGCCGCCCTCCTGCTCAGCGCCTCCGGCTCGCTCGGCGTCCAGTACGCCACGGCGGCCTCCGAGCGCGAGCGCGTCCGCGACCTCTTCTCCCGCTTCGTGCCCGAGAACGTCGTCGGCGAGGTGCTGGCCCGCGCCGACGAAGGCCTGCGCCTCGGCGGTGTCCAGCGCGTGTGCACGGTGATGTTCACCGACCTGCGCGGCTTCACCAGCTTCGCCGAGGCGCTCTCCCCCGACCGCGTGATCGCCGTCCTCAACCAGTACCTGAGCTCGATGAGCGACGCCATCCTCGACCACGGCGGCACCCTCGTCGCCTACATGGGCGACGGCATCATGGCCGTCTTCGGGGCTCCGATCGAGCGCGCCGACCACGCCGACCAGGCGCTGGCCACCGCCCGGGAGATGCTCGACGTCCGGCTCCCCCGGTTCAACGCCTGGCTGCGCGAGGAGGGGCTGGGCGACGGGTTCCGCATGGGCATCGGTCTCAACAGCGGTCCCGTCATGTCGGGCAACGTCGGCTCCGAGCGGCGCGTCGAGTACGCGGCGATCGGCGACACGACCAACACCGCCTCCCGGGTCGAGGGCATGACCAAGGGGACGCCGCACATGCTCTTCTTCACCGAGGCGACGCGCGAGCTGCTGCTCGAGCCGCCCGACGACGTGGTCTTCGTCGCCGACTTCGAGGTCCGCGGGCGTCAGGCCCAGGTCAAGATCTGGTCCCTGGCCGGCGGCGGCGTCCCGGCCGCTCAGCCCGAGACCCGGTAGCCCAGCGCCCGCAGCGCCGCGCTCGCCCGCACGGCCGCCGCGCCGGCCCGCGCGACCCCGCGCCCGGCCGCCGCGTAGGCCGCCCCGTCGTTGGCCGCCGCGGCCGCCGCCGAACCCAGGTAGGCCTGGGCGACCGCCGCGAGCGCCGCCGCGATCAGGGCGGCCGCCGCCGCCGGCTGCGGGTCGCCGCCGGGCGCCGCCGCCACCGCGCGGGCGGCGCGCCCGTAGGCGCCGGCCAGCTCACGGTCGGCCGCGGCCTGCGCCCCGGCTGAGCCTGCCCCCGCCAGCCGGGCCGCTGCCGGGCGCCGCGCCGCGTCGAGGCTCGACAGCGCCGCCCGCAGCGCCCCGGCGAAGGCCGCGCTCGGGCCGATCGCATAGGCGCTGGCCCCGACCACCCGCGCCGTGGCCGCCACCCCGGCGCAGTCGCTCGCGAACGTCGCCGCCCCCGGCGCGGCGTCCCGGCAGGCCAGGGTCACGACGCCCTGGCTGGTCGGCACGACGTAGAGCGTGACCGCGCCCGTCAGCCCCCGGGGCCGCAGGTCGGCGTAGCGGAGGCCCTCGAGGACCCCGATCCGTACCGGCTGGCCCACGGGCGGCGCCGGCAGCCGGGCGAGGAACGCGGCCGGAAGGAGAGCAGGTCCGGTCGCCGCGACCGTGCCCGCCTCGAGACGCCCGGCGCCGCTCCCGTCCGGGCGAGGACGAGGGGGTTGGCCAGGCTCAGGTCCGGTATGTCCGCCGCCGCGGCGACGCGCTGCCAGCCCGCCGGGAACGCGACCTCGAGCGGCCCGGCCGACGCCGAGCTGGTGAAGGCGCCCGGGCCACCGCCCGAGCCCGAGCCCGACCCCGAGCCGCCGCCCGAGCCGCCGACGAGGACTCCGGCCAGCGCAGCCAGAGCGAGCAGCAACCCGACGCCGCCCCGTGCCGCCCACCGCTGACCGGTCGGGGCCGCGCCGGGGCCGGCGGGAGTCGGGGCCGGCGCCGTCGTAAGACGCGGCGGCGCGCCGGCGCGGGCGGGGGTCGGCGCCGGCGCCGTCGCCGCCGTAGCACCCGGGACGGCGGGCGCGGGCGCGATCGCCGCGGGCGGGGCCGCCAGCGCCTCGGACGGGGTCGTCGCGGGCGGGGCCGCCAGCGACGGGGTCGCCGCGGCCGCTGCCACCGCCGGGGCCGGGGCCGGCGGGAGCGGGGCCGGCGCGACGGGGGCCGGCGGGGCCGGGGCCGGCGGGAGCGGGGGCGGCGGGGCCGGGGCCGGCGGGAGCGGGGCCGGCGCGACGGGGGCCGGCGGGGCCGGGGCCGGCGGGAGCGGGGGCGGCGGGGCCGGGGGCGGCAGCACCGGCGTCGGGGCAACGACCGGAGCCGCCGCGCCGCCGCCGGGACCGCCGGCGCCGATCCGGTGCATCCGGGTCCGCTCGCTCGGCGCGGCCGGGCTGATGGCCGCGAACGCCCGCCGGGCCTCGAGCATCAGCGCGGCCGCCGAGGCGTAGCGGTCGTCTGGGTCCTTGGCCATGCCCCGGGCGATCACGGCGTCGAGGGCGACCGGCAGGTCGGGGCGGCCGGCGGTGACCGTCGGCGGCGGGACGGTCAGGTGGGCGAAGAGCACGCTCGGCTCCGAGGGCCGCGGGAACGGGACGTCGCCGGTCACGCACTCGACGAGGACGCAGCACAGGGAGTAGACGTCGCTGCGGACCGTCGCCCGCTCGCCCCGGGCCTGCTCGGGCGAGATGTAGTCGATCGTCCCGACGAAGTGGCCGGGCTCGGTCAGGAGGGCTTCGTCGTCGGATCCCTTGGTCAGGCCGAAGTCGGCCAGGTAGGCGTGGTCGCCGGCGCCGATGAGGATGTTCTGGGGCTTGACGTCCCGATGGACGAGGCCCTCGGCGTGGGCGGCGTCGAGGGCGTCGGCCACCTGGGTCAGGACCTTCAGGCACCGGCGGTGGTCGATCTGGCGGCCGAGGAGGAGCGCCTTGAGCGTCGGCCCCTCGACCAGGCGCATGGCCAGGAAGAGGGCGTCGTCGGTCTCCCCGGCCTCGTAGACCGAGACGATGTGCGGGTGGTCGACGACGGCCTGGCGCTGGCCCTCCCGGCGGAACCGCTCGCGGAAGCCGGCGTCCTGGCTGAGCTCGCCGGTCAGCACCTTGAGCGCGACGACGCGGTCGAGGCTGAGCTGGGTCGCGCGATAGACGGTGCCCATGCCGCCCTCACCCAGGAGGCCGTCGACCCGGTACCCCCCGAGGATCGTGCCGGTCTCGAGCAAGGTCAGGCGATTCTACCGGCGCCCGTGCTACCCGATCAGCGTCGGGCCCCCGCCCCCGCCTCCCCCGCCGCCCCCACCGCCGCCGCTCGGGGCGGGCGCCGGGGCGGGCGCGGGCGCCGGACTCGGGGCCGGGGGCGTCGGGGCGCCGCCACCGCTGGGAGTCACCGCGGGCCCCGGAGTCGGGGCGGGCGGCGGCGTGCGCAGGGCGGGCAGGGCGGGTGGCGCGGCCAGCGACGGGACGCTGACCGAGCCGGCGCCGACGGCGAGCGGCGCGATCGCCGGGCCGCCGGAAGCGGCGACCGGCGCCTGGGAATGGGCGACCGCGTAGGCGGCGGCGAAGGCGGCGGCGGCCAGCAGCGCGACGAGGAGCGCCCAGACCGGGCTCGGCCGGGTCATGTGCAGGTCAGCCGCGGCTTCACCGATCCGGGCTCGAGGCAGCGGGTGATCTTGGTGAAGTTGGCCCGGCGGATGCGGTACTCGATGTAGGTGCCGATCGCGCTCGGCGCGGTGACGAAGATCTCGAGCTTCGACCCGGCCGAGAGGCGCGTCCCCCGCAGGGACGGGAAACCGACCGTCCGGGCCGTGCGGGCCTGGGGGCGGCAGCCGCGGCTGCACTTGACCTGGACGCGGGCGCCGCGGGGGGCCGTGACGTTGAGGCTGTTGACGCGGATCCCAGTCGGCAGACCGGTGGCGATCATGGTCGCGTCGGCGGTGATCCGGGCGATGGTGGGGATGAAGTCGAACAGGAACTCGAGGTTGCCGGTCGCGCCGGCGACCCCGCCGATCTGGATCGTGTAGGCCCGGCCGGCGAGGACGGAGGTGTCGAGCTCCTCGGTCATCGTGCTCAGGTTGGGGACGCAGAGCCGGGAGGCGAAGTCGGGGAGCAGGGTCTTGTCGCTGAAGGGGATCAGCGAGATCACCGTGTTGTAGCCGGACGTCCGGATCCGGACCGAGCCGTTGATGTCGGGGTGGAAGTCGTACCAGATCGTGGCGCCGTAGCTGACGCCCTGACAGACGGTCGGCTCGGCCGGGCCGCCGGTCATCGGCGGGTTGAAGACGTCGGTCTGGACGGTGGCCCCGGTGGTGTTCGGGAGGTCGCGGAGGGTGTGGACGCGGTCGAGCTTGGTGCCGGGGTCGTTCAGGCGCAGCGAGCTGAGATAATTGTCGTTCACCGGGGTCGCCGCCGCGGGCGCGGCGGCCAGCCCGAGGCCGACGAGGAGGCCGAGGAGGGCCGAGGCGGACCGTCGGATCGGGCGGCGGCGACTTCCCTCGCGCATCAGATCACCTATCCTCGGTCAGGTGGGGCGATACGCGAACACTCTCCCACAATTCCCAGGTTCTGCCCACCAGATGACCGACCTTCGACCATGAGTGACCGGCCGGCGGAGCCGCGGCCGGGCGACATGGTCGGCCCCTACCGGATCGAGTCGGAGCTGGGGGTCGGGGGCATGGGCCGGGTCTACAAGGCCCAGGGCCCCGACGGGCAGCTCGTGGCCCTGAAGATGGTCAAGTCCGATCTGGCCATGGATACCGTCTTTCGCAAGCGTTTCGAGCGGGAGGCGCGGATCGCCACCCAGGTCACCCACCGCCACGTGGTCCCGGTGCTCGACACCGGCGAGCACGAGGGCATCCCCTACCTGACCCAGCGGTACGTCGGCTCGGGCTCGCTGGCCGACCGACTCGAGCGCGGGCCGCTGGACATCCCGACCGCCCTGCGGATCTGCGCCGAGACGGCCGACGGGCTCGACGCCCTCTGCGAGCACGGCCTCGTCCACCGGGACGTCAAGCCGGGCAACGTCCTCCTCGACGAGCACGACACCGCCTACATCACCGACTTCGGCCTGGCCAAGGACAGCCAGGGCAGCGTCCTCACCCGGCCGGGCCAGGCGCTCGGCTCGCTCGACTACATGGCCCCGGAGCAGATCCGCGGCGAGGCGGTGGCCGGCTCGGCCGACGTCTACGCCCTGGCCTGCGTGATGGTCGAGTGCCTGACCGGCCGGCCGCCGTTCGGCGACCGTCAGGGGATGCGCGTGCTGTGGGCCCACCTCCAGGACGACCCGCCCGATCCGTGCGAGATGCGCCCCGACCTGCCGCGCCCGCTGGGGGCGGTGATCGTCCAGGCGATGCAGAAGGAGCCCAAGGACCGCCCGCAGACGGCCGGCGAGTTCGCCCGCCTGGCCAAGGCGGCCGCCGGCGTCGAGTAGGCCCGGGTCAGCGCCCGGTCGTGCGGTGCGTCGCCGCCCGCGTGTGACCGGAGCGACCGTGGGCGGCGCCGCCGCCGCCGCCGCCGGCGACGCCGGGCGGGCGGGGGGTGCGGCGGATCAGCAGGCGCAGGGCGCGGTCGGCCGGGCCGGCGTCGGCGCGGTCGGCGAGCAGGCGCGGATGCACGGTCCGAAAGCCGGGGCCGCGCGCCGGGTCGACGACGGCCACGACGACCTTGGTCGAGCTCGGCGCGGCGAACACGATCCCGTCCAGCGGCCGGCCACCGGGGTCGACGGTGACAAGCTCGCCTGGCGTCCTCGAATCCATGGTCCTCCCAGGGTACTCGGGTCGGCCGTCAGCCCACCGTCAACCCGCCGTGACGAGTTGGGCGCCGAGGGCGTCGAGCACGGGCCGGATCGGGGTGAAGCACATCTTGATGTGGTAGTAGCGGCCGATCAGTCCGGTGACCACGAGGGTGGCGATCCCGACGGCCTGGACCGTCCCGTCCGCGGCCGGCGCGGTGTAGACGGGGCCGCCGCTGTCGCCCGGCCGGGCGCCGATCGTCGTGCAGCGCAGGAGCTTGCCCGTCAGCCGGCCGAACAGGCGCTCGGCCGGCAGCGCGCTCGCGCCGGCGATCTGGCCGCACTGGTCGGGGCCGCTGGTCTGGCCGGTCATGCAGATCGCGAGCCCCGGGTAGGGGGCGGCGACGCCGGTCACGAACCACGGCGGGCTGAGCAGGCCGCGGTCGACGATCGGGCTGGCCGGACGGCTCGGCCCGGTGGGCACGGGCACGACGAGGGCGTCGAGGGGCTTGGTCTTGGCGAGGTTGCGCTCGACCCGGCCGAGCACGATGCCCGGTTGCGGGCGGCGGAAGAGCCCGACGTGGCTGCGCTTCGTGTGCCCGTCGGGGCGCAGGCCGCCGCAGTGGGCCGCGCTCAGACCGCCGAGGCGGGCACCGATCCGGATCAGGAAGCCCGACGTGCAGCCGGCGGCCGACTTGATCAGCCGGCCGGAGACGAGCGGCTGGGGGGCGAAGATCAGGCCGCGCCCGGATGCCCAGCCGTCGAGGTCGGGCGCCTCGCCCGGACGGCGGATGCGCAGCGTGGCCAGGCCGCGTGTCGCCACCAGGTCGTAGGCGCCGCCGTCGGCCGTGGCCGCCGCGCGCACCGCCGCCCAGCCGGCGCTGGCGAGCACGGTGGGTGTCGCGGCCGCCGACGGTGCCGCGGCCAGGGCCACGGCCACCGCCCGGGCCTCGTCGCAGCCGGTGCCGCTGACGTCGATCGCCGTCGCGTCGCCGGCCGTCGGGCATGGCGCGTACCCGGTGGCGGCGATCGCCGCCCGGGCGGCCGGGGCCGAGGCGGCCGCGCCCGAGGTGGCCGGGGCCGAGGCGGCCGCGCCCGAGGTGGCCGGGGTCGCCGCCGGGGCCGAGCCGGCGCCGGCCCCGCCGGCCAGCAGGAGGACGCCGGCGGCGGCCATGGCGCGCATGCGGGCGGCCGCGGTCACGGGCAGCTCGTCCCCGTCCGGGCGTACACGGCGACGACCGTGGCCCGCACCGGCGCCTCCGGCGAGCCGGGCGCGTCGACGCTGTCGCCGACGAAGATCAGGCACCGACCCCAGGCCATGTAGGCGTTGGACGCGCCACGAACTTCCGGCTCGCCGTGCATCGCTGCCTCCCGTGCATGAGATCGACGGCCCCGGGTCGGGCACCACCAATTCTCAGCATGTCACACCGCATGGCCGCGGCGAGGCAGGTGGGGTGGAACGTTCCCCCGCTGGGTCCCTACGTCGCCTGCCAGTCGACCTGGTAGAGCTCGTGCTCGCCGTGGACGCCACGGAAGTGGACGGCGCCGCGTGGGTCGTAGCGGAAGCGGGGATCGGTCTCGGTGTACTCCTTGACCGCGGCCGAGACGAGGATCTCGCCGCCGGCGGCGTGGCTGGTGATGCGGGCGGCGATGACGACGTGGCGCCCGAAGACGGCCGCGCCGCTGGCGATGACGAAGCCGGTGTGGAGGCCGGCCCGGAGGGCGACGCGGCCGACGGGGTCGACCTCGAGCTCGGAGACGGTCCGCTGGAGGTCGATCGCGCAGCGCAGGGCGGCGTGGGAGCTCTGGAAGCTGATCATCACGGCGTCGCGCTCGACCTTGACGACCTCGCCGCCGCGGGCGGCCGCGACGCGCTCGACGACGAGCCGGTGGTCGGCGAAGACGGCGGCGGCCCGGTCTTCGCCGAGCTTCTCGACGAGCGCCGGGCAGTCGGCGATGTCGCAGGCCAGGAGGGTGACGGCGCCGTCGGGCGAGCTCATGGCGCCGACCGGGATCGACTCGTCGCCGCCGCTCCCGAGGGCGTCGGCAATGACGTCGAGGGAGGTCGGTCGCATCAGTAGGGGGGCAGCTCGGCGTACCAGCGGCCGAGCACGCGGAAGGCCGCCCAGAACTCGCGCTTGGCGCGTTCCTCGTCGAGGGCGGTGTCGATGTTGGGGACGTAGAGGGCGGCCATCGACGGCGTCAGCTCCTGGATCTCGCCGACGTCGGGGTCGACCGGCTGGGCGAGGGGCACGCCGAGGTCGTTGAGGGCGGCGAGGGCCTCCTCGCCCATGACGACGACGATCTTCGGGGCGACGATGGCCAGCTCGTCGAGGACGCGGGCGAGGCAGCCGGGGTCGGCGAGGTCGGTGTCGGGCACGGGACACTTGACGGCGAGCGTCCCGTAGACGGCGAGCGGGTCGATCTGGAGGCGGCGCAGCGACTTCATCAGGGCGTTGCCGGAGCGGCCGTAGAAGGCGACGCCCTCCTCGACCTCGGACGGGCGGGGGGCGTATTTGAGCAGGAAGATGTCGGCCTGCGGGTGGCCGGAGCCGAGCACGGGGGTCAGGGGGCCGCGGGGGCAGGCGGTGCAGGCCTGGATCTCGCGCGTCAGCGTGTTCAGCTCTCGGATCGCGCGGTCTAGGTACTTCTCGCGGATCTCGTCGTCGGTGGCCGGCATTCGCTCGATCTCTTTTGACCGGGGCTCGGCTTGTCCTTGGCCGTGCATCAGGACTTGCGCATCGCCCGGCGGACGCGCCGCTCCCGCCGGGCGCGCCGGGCGGCGGGCGGGGTGGCCTTGGTTTCGAGGAACTTCAGCGCCTGGACGTAGAGCAGGCTGGTCGGCTTGGTGACGATGTCGGCGTCGCGCAGCGACTCGAGGAACTCGGCCGGACCGTCGAAGTCGCGCATGCGGATCCGGACCGAGCCGAGGCCGGCGGCGACGTGGGAGTCAGAGCCGGCGCCGGCGATGATCCGGTACTTGGCCGCGAAGCGGGCAGCCTCCTCGTTGAACGAGCCAATCGCCACCCGGGGATTGAACACCTCGATGGCGTCGACGTCGTCGAGGATGGTCAGGAGGTGCGCGTAGTCGGGCACCGAGTGCATCCGGTCGAACGGGTGGGGCACG
The DNA here is from genome assembly GCA_963795745.1 of uncultured Solirubrobacterales bacterium. Taxonomy (GTDB): domain Bacteria; phylum Actinomycetota; class Thermoleophilia; order Solirubrobacterales; family Solirubrobacteraceae; genus Palsa-513. Next base: position 113,296 of record CAWCIT010000012.1, on the reverse strand, counting down.
TACACGAGCCCGCCCTGGGCCTTGATCTCGGCCACGGTCTCGGCCAGCGTCAGCCCGCGAGGGATCTTCCGCTCGAGGAAGAGGCCGATGACCTCGCCCTGGCTGGCGGTCTTGACCTCCTCGGCGACGATCACCTTGATCCCGTCGGCCTTGGCCAGGGCCTCGAGCGCGCCGGAGACCTCGTTGTGGTCGGTGATGGCGATCGCGCCGAGTCCCTGCTCGATCGCCGTGGCCAGGAGGACCTCGACCGGGGTGGCGCAGTCGGGCGAGTGGTCGGTGTGCATGTGGAGGTCGACGTCGATCAGCGGTCGGGCGGAGATCCGGGCGCGGACGGCCGGGTCGCCGGCAGTGTCGCGGCGGCGGGCGGCGACGGCGGCGTAGACGTCCTCGAGCTCGCTGGCCACGCGCGTCCAGGCGAGGCGAGGCGCGAGGCGGGCGCCGGCCCGGCGCAGACGGTCGCGCAGGCCGGCGTCGGCCAGGAGGCGGCCGAGCTGGGCGGCGAGCGTGTCGACGTCGGCCGGCTCGAACAGGAGCCCGCGCTCGCCCTCGGCCAGCGCCTCCTCGTAGACGGGGGTGCGGGAGGCGAGGGGGACGGCGCCGGCGGCGATGGCCCGCAGCAGCAGGTCGGGAGAGGGGGCGGTGCCGTCGGAGGCGCAGACGAGGACGTCGGCGCCGGCGAGCAGCTCGTCGCGGTCGACCTCCTCGGGGGTGCGGAAGCTGACGCGGTCGCGCAGCGACGCGCGAACCTGGGTCGGGGCGCGCGGGCTGACCACGGTGGCCCGCCAGCGGCCGGCCTCGTCGAGACGGCGCACGCCGCGCAGGAAGAGGCGCAGGGCGCCGCGCTCCTCCTCCTCGAAGTAGACGACGTGGACCGGGTCGGTGGCGGAGGCTTTGGAGCGGTGGACGCCGGGCGGGACCTCGGCGCCGGGCATGATCACCCGGTATTCGGCCGGGAAGTGGTTGGCCATGAGGGCGGCGGTGGCGGCGAAGCCGGCGGTGCGGGCGTCGAGGCGGCCGAAGAAGAGCTCGACGAAGCGGCGGGCGACCTGGGTGGAGACGAGCAGGTCGCTGGGGGCGTGGAAGCTGCCGATGTTCAGCGAGCGTGAGTGGCGCAGGGCGGCGCTGGCCAGGCTCGGAGCGAACGGCTCGTGGACGTGGACGAAGTCGAGGGGGACGAGGGTGAGGAGCTCCTCGACGGTGCGGGCGACGTCGACGGGCAGGCCGGCCTGGCGGCGGCCGGCGGGGGTGGGGACGGCGATGACCTCGCCGGCGGCGAAGAGGGCGGGCTCCCCGCCGGGTGCGCCGAGCAGCGAGTCGGGCCGGTCGCGGGCGCCACTGAGGGCCTGGCGCGAGGCCCGGACGAGGCGGGGCGACTGCGACGGGGCGGCGATGACGACGCGGTGGCCGCGGCCGGCAAGTTCGGCCGAGACGCGTGCGACGTAGCAGTTGAGCTCCGAGCGCATCTCCCACGGGTGGGGGGTCACGTGGGCGATCGAGAAGCGGGGCTCCATCCGCCGCCAAGCATATGACGGCCGCGGTCGCGGCCCGCGGGCGGCTAGCGGCCGGACACGTGGACGAGGGAGGGCGGGCTCCAGCCGACGACGTGGCTGTCCTCCACCGGCATGACCGAGACCCGGTAGTAGCCGCCGTGGCGCAGGCGCAGCGTCGCCGCGTAGCTCGCGCCGGCCGCGGTCGCCGGCCCGGAGCTGATCGCGACAAGGAAATGCCACACCCCGGCGACGAGCCGCTCGACCGAGACCCGGGCGCCGATCTCCACCGGGTTGACCAGCCCGGTGAACGGGGCCATCGAGTAGTCGCGCCGTGTCGGATGGACGGCGACGTGGGCGGTGACGGCCAGGTCGACGGGAACGGTCAGGGTGCCGCTCACCGGCTGGCCGGGACCGACGGTGACGACGAGGAACTGGGTCGTCACCGGCAGAGAGATCAGGTTGAACTGGAGGGCGCCGTCGGCTGTCGTGAGCTGGGGGTTGCCGATCGGATGGAAGCCGCCGGTGAACGGATAGGGGTTCTGCTGGAGGACGACGACGCGGCTGCCCGCGGCCGATCCGTTGAGGCGGCCGACCAGGCTGACCGGGGCGCCGAAGGCCACCGTGGTGGGCAGGGGCCGAGGTCGAGCGAGAGGACGTCGCCGGCGGTCGTGAACGTCGCATCGCCGCCGAGGGAGGTGCCGGCGGGACTGAAGGCGACGAGGCGGTAGTGGTGGCGGGTGAGCGGCGTCAGTCCGGCGATCGGGCTCGACACGGCGACCGTCGCGTGGCCGGCGGCGAGGCTGGCCGGCAGGCTCTGGGCGCCGTACTGCGCGGTCGTCCCGTACTCGAAGAAGTAGGTCGTCGCCTGGCCGGCGGGGTTGACGGCGCCGTTCAGGGTCGCCGACCCGTAGGCGATGGCGCTGGCCGCGTCGGTGGTGACGCCGGTGGCGCTCGGCGCGTGGCCGGGCGCCGGCTTGGCCGCCGTGGCGGCCGCCGCGGGCGCGGCGGCGGCACCGGAGGCTCCGCGGGCGGCGATCGTCCCGACCGGGCCGAGCAGCGCCACCAGCGTGGCGGCGACAGCGCGCAGGAGCGTCCGCCGTCGACGGCGTTCGACGACGCCCCCGACTGGCCCCCTCCCCCATTCACGCCTGCCCGTCAATGCCATCCCATCCCCGCCACGGCGCCCTCCCTGACCCGACCCTCTCAAGCCGATGGAAACTTACTGTGCACACCGGTCGGCACCATCGACCTCCCCGCAACGTCCGAGGAACGGCGGGCCTCGGCGGCGCTTTCGAGGACCGATTAAAGGTCAGGAAATATTGAGTGGTCGCGTTTCAGGAATTATCGACTGCTCGGCGCTCCGTCCGGCGCACGCGCGGCTCGCTAGTCGACGGCGAGGGCAATGCGCAGCGCGTCGTCGGGCGCGCGCATCTCCGCTGGCCCGAGAGCTCCCCGGAGCGCGGCGACCGCGGTCTTGGGCACGGTGAGCACGGTGTCGCAGTTGACGACCGATCCGTCGATCAGGCCCCTTGCGGCTCCGAGCTCCACCTCGGTCGGGAACCCGCGTACCCGAGTCGTTATCAGCACGACGGTCACGCTGGTCAGGTGGGGTATCGCCGTCGGGCGGGTCACGATCACGGCCGGCCGCAGTCCGAGCCCAGGCCAGTCGATGTCGTAGACCTGCCCTCGGTTCACTCGCCGCCCTGCTCGGCGAGGTGCTCCGCGCCCAAGCGCAACCCCGCCGAGGACCTGCTGGCAGCGCGGACGGGTCCGCTCGGCGGGACGTCTGATGTAACTTCGGCCGTACCGTGGCGGGAGCCCAGGAGAAGACCCAGGCCCGGCAGTTCGGGGCTGCCGAGGTCACGCAGACGATCGGCCTGCTGGCGGGCGCGACGACGCTCGTCTACGTGAGCGGAGGAGCAATCCTCTCGCTGCGGCTCAACGCGAAAGGCCTCGCATCGCAGGCGGTGGTCTCAGATCTCCCGCGCCAGTTTTTGATCTCGATCGGGTTGACCGAGGTCGTGCTGCCCCTGCTGGTCGCCGGCGCGATCGTGACCGGAGCGCTGTTCGCCGTGCTCAAGCTGCTGCCGCGGATCGCGTCGGCCGCACGCGCCTTGGGCGACTGGTCGCGGGCGACGCGAACCGAGCGACTCGGCCTCGTCGCCACGATGGCCGCGACGGCGGCAGCCGGATTTGTGGCCACCGGCCTGATCTTCGACTGGGGCGCGCTCGCGCTCCTGCTCGTCCTGGCGACGGCCTCGGTGTTCTGGTGCGCCGGCGCGGCGATTCGCGTTCATTTCGCCGAGCGACTGACGAGCTTTGCCTCGGTCCTGTGGACCGGTCTGCTCGTCGCGGTCTGCTTCACGCCGTGGCTCGTCGCCGGCGCCGCTCGCAACCAGCAGCTGTCCAGGGCGACCGTGTGCCTCGCTGACGGCGCCCCCATGAACGGATTCCTGATCGGCGAGACCACCGATCGTGTCTACATCGGCGTCGCCGCCGACGGGCCGTCCGCAAGCCACCCGCGGCCCCTCATCGCCGAACTGCCGCGCGCGAGCGTCAAAGGCCTCTACATCGGCGGCTTCTCGGCTTGTCCACCGACGAAGAGCGCCGCGTGATCGACCAGCTCGCACCATGGACCGAACCCAGGGCGCGGCCGGCGGCCCTCCCCGGCCCGTCCGCCCGCGACGCCCCTCGGTGCGCGGGCGGTCAGTCGACGTTGCCCGGCTCCGCCGCCACCGCCTGCGACCCGACGGTCGCGGGCGCCGCGTCGGCCGCGCCCGGCTTGCCCCCGTAGCGGGCGATGAAGTCCGCGGTCGCCTGGCGCGCCTGGTCGTCGGGCCGCTGGTTGTGGGGCGACTTCATCAGGTAGGAGCTCGGGCCGTCGATCTGCCCGCCGAGGCCGTGGTTGAGGGCGAGCTTGCAGCAGCGCACGGCGTCGATCACGATCCCGGCCGAGTTCGGCGAGTCCCAGACCTCGAGCTTGAGCTCCAGGTTGAGGGGCACGTCGCCGAACGCCTGGCCCTCGACCCGGATGTGGGCCCACTTGCGGTCGGTCAGCCACGGCACGTAGTCCGACGGGCCGATGTAGACGTCGTCGGCCGGCAGCTGATGGTCCATGATCGAGGTCACGGCGTTGGTCTTCGAGATCTTCTTGGACTCCAGGCGCTCGCGCTCGAGCATGTTGTAGAAGTCCATGTTGCCGCCGACGTTCAGCTGCGAGGTGCGCAGCATCTTGACGCCGCGGTCGGCGAACAGGCGGGTCAGCGTCCGGTGGACGATCGTCGCCCCGACCTGCGACTTGATGTCGTCGCCGACCACGGGCAGGCCGGCCTTGGCGAAGCGCCGGTCCCAGTAGTCCTCGCGGGCGATGAACACCGGGATGCAGTTGACGAAGCCGCAGCCGGCCTCGAGGATCTGCTCGACGTACCACTTGGTCGCCTGCTCGGAGCCGACCGGCAGGTAGGAGACGACGACGTCGGTGTGGGTCTCGCGGAGGATGCCGACGATGTCGGCCGTCTCGCCCGGCGCCTTCTCGATCTTCTGCTTGAGGTACTTGCCCAGGCCGTCGTGGGTCATGCCGCGATGGACGGGCACGCCGAGGTCGGCCGGGACGTCGGCGAACTTGATCGTGTTGTTCTGGCCCGACCAGATCGCCTGGCCGAGATCCTTGCCGACCTTGTCGCGGTCGATGTCGAAGGCCGCCGTGAACTCGATGTCGCGTACGTGGTAGCCGCCGAGGTCGACGTGCATCAGGCCGGGGACGTCGAGGCTGGCGTCGGCGTCGCGGTAGTGATGGACGCCCTGGACGAAGGCGGACGCGCAGTTGCCGACGCCGATGATTGCCACCCGGACCTTGTCGGATTGGTAGCGCGCGGCGCCGTTGCCGTTGGAAGTTCTGCCGTTGGTCTTGCTCACTGGTGGGTGATCCCTTCTTGGATGCGTTGCCTCAGCTACACGGATCGAGGCGTTCGATTACATGCCGGGGCGGCGGGGCCGGCCAGTCAGGCCGCTGCGGACAGGGCCTTGCGGACGTGGAGGATCCGCTGGCCGACCGTGAAGGCACTGAGCCCGGCGAGCACGTAGACCGCCGGCTCGAGCAGCGAGAAGTCGCCGAGCGACGCCCCGCGGGCGAAGACGAGCCCGGCGGACAGGATCACGACCCGGACGGCCCGCGTGGCCAGCCCGACCTTGCACTCGACGCCGAGGGCCTCCGCCCGCGCGCGGGTGTAGGAGACCATCAGCGACGCGAGGACGGCGACCACGACCGCCGCCACCGCGGCCTGGTTCTGCTCCCGGGCGAAGTTGACCGCGACCGCGGTCAGCACGATGCCCTCCTCGCAACGGTCGAGCGTCGAGTCGAGGAAGGCGCCGAACGGCGTCCCCTTGCCCGACATGCGCGAGTAGCGGCCGTCGAGCGTGTCCATGATCGAGCCGACGATGAAGGCCACGCCGCCGAGGAAGAAGTACCGCTGCCAGACGAGCACGGCGGCGACCACGTTCAGGAGCAGGCCGGTCAGCGAGATGGCGTTCGGCGTCAGCCGCGACTCGATCAGGCGGCTCTTCATGATCTCGCGGGTGTCGCCGGCGCTCCGCGGCGAGCGCGGTCGCGGCCGGGGCGGGGCCTCGAGCGGGCTCACGTCAGGCCGACCGCCGGCGGCGGCGCGAAGTTCCACGCCTGCGGGCGCAGCCGACCGAGCCGGGCGGCGACGAGGGCCGACAGGCCGGCGGTCAGGGCGCCGAGGATCGCGTCGGTGAGGAAGTGGTTGGCGGTGGCCACCGTGACGAAGGCGATCACGAAGGGGTAGCACAACCAGAAGACGCGCACCGCCCGGCGCCGCGCCAGCCGGGCCAGCGGCCAGCCGAGCATGAGGGCGAAGGCGACGTGCATCGACGGGATCGCGGCGTACGGGTTGAAGAGCGCGTTGACCGACGCGCTCGTCTCGGGGACGCCGGTCAGGTCGGCGACCGAGTCGAAGAAGCCCCACTCGGGCAGGAAGCGCGGCGGGGCGGTCGGGAAGGCGACGTAGGCGACGAGGGCGACCGCCATCGCCACCATCAGCATGTTGCGCACGAAGTAGAAGCTCCGGTTGTGGAACATGTAGAGGTAGAGCAGGACGCCGATCAGGACCGAGCTCTGCGCCGTCAGGTAGAGGAAGGTCGACGCCTCCATCAGCAGGTGGGATCCCTGCGCCCAGGCCTGGACGCTCGGCTCGACGAAGAAGTGGAGGGCCCGCTCGACGCCGATCAGCTCGCGCGCGTGCTGGAAGGCGACGGCCGTGCGCCCGTCGGCCATCCCGCGCACGATGCGGTAGAGCGCGTAGGCGCCGCCGAACAGCACGAGCTGGCGGACGATGTCCAACCAACCGTGCGGCAGGACGCGCGCCCGAAGGGGGCCGGGCCGGATCACCATCGTAGGCCGCAGATCCTATCCTGCGCCGCCGGCGTGGCCACGGCCGCCGGCCGCGCAGCCGCCCGCCCGCCCCAGGAGGCCGGCCGGCCGCAGGCGGGCGACGACGGTGAGCCGGCCGGCCTGGGCCGCCGTGACCGCGGTGAACCCCCCGGGCGCCCGGCCGGCGCAGCCACCGCCGCCCGGCACCCAGTAGTCGGTGAAGCGCAACCGCACCACGCTCGTCCCCGCCCGCGCGAAACGCAGGACGAAGCGGTCGGGTCCGGCGGCCACGAGCCGGGCCGGCGGGCTGGCGAGCGGCGGGGCGCCGACCACCGCGTAGACGCGCCAGTGGGCGAGCCGGGCCAGCGGACGCAGGAAGGGCAGCCCGCGGCGGATCAGCGCCGCCTCGCCGACGGCGGAGTAGTCGAGCGGGGCGTCGGCCAGGGCGACGACGCTGACGCCGTTGGCCGCCAGCCAGGCGGCGTAGGCGGCGGCCGTGAGGCCCGAGCGGCGATAGAAGAGGCCGTTGTCGGCGATGTCGAGCTGGCGCTCCCAGCCCCGGGCCAGGGCCACCCGCGGCGCCAGGAACGCCGCCTCCCAGTGCTCGCGGGTGAACGGCACCTCGATCCGCCGCGGTCCGCCCCGGGCGAGCAGGCGCTCGAGCGGCGCGTAGTAGGCGGCGGTCGTCGACGGGTCGCCGTGGGCGACGACGACGTCGCGGATCGGAGCCTGGAGCTGCCAGTAGGCCAGCGGCAGGGCAAGCAGGGCCAGGAGCCGGCGCCGGTCGCCGCCCAGCGCCGCCGCGGCGAGCGGGCCGGCGAAGAGGGCGCCCAGGCGCACGGCGTTGCCGCCGACGGCGGTCGGCACGGCGTAGGCGGCGACGCAGGCCAGCGCGTAGAGCACGACGCCGGCGCGCAGGGCCGGCGGCGCCGCGGCGGCCAGGAGCACGAGCAGCCCCAGCGCCGGCCAGAAGCTCGACGCCGCGAAGGGCTCGTACCCGGCGGTCGGGAACGCGAGCGCCAGCCCGGCGGCGGGGCCGAGCGCAGCCGCCGCCAACCCGGCGCGCGCCCGCGGCGACCGGCGCTCCGGGTCGGGCGCCCCGGCGACGGCGGCCAGCCCCAGGAAGCCGCCGGTCAGCGGGCTGGCCAGGGCGCTGGCCGCGGCCAGAACGCCCCCCGCCCATGGGCGCTCGGCGCGCACGGCGACCAGCGCTCCCAGGCCAAGCGCGACGCCCAGCGTGAACGCCGTCCGTCCGGAGCCCAGCGAGACGCCGACGCCGACCGCGAACCACAGCGCGGCCGGGCGCGAGCCGCCGGCCAGGCGGGCGAACAGGGCGGCGGCCGCCACCGCCGAGGCCGCCCCGAGCAGGCGCACGCCGAGCAGGGCCCCGAGCGGGCCGAGCAGCACGCTGTAGCCGAGCGGCTCGAAGCCGCCGTACCACTGGGGGTCGTAGACGACGAAGCCGGCGCGGGCGAACAGGCCCGCCCGGTAGGTGGCCGCGGCGAGGTCGGCGCTGGCCGGCGCCCAGACCAGGTAGACGGCGGCGATCGCGGCGGCGACCGCCGGGGCCAGGAGGGCGCGGCGGGGCATCCCGGCCGCGGACTAGTGAGTCGAAGAAGCCGACGACGCGCTCGACCAGGTCGGGCCGATCGAGCCAGGGGTAGTGGCCGGCGTCGGGCAGCAGCACGACCTCGGACTCGCCGCCGAGCGCCTCGGCGTAGCCCGTCGCGAACGACGCCGGGAAGTAGGGGTCCTGCTCGCCCCAGACGACGAGCGCCGGCGCGTCGATCTCCCCCAGCTGGTCGCCGGCGGCGGCCAGCGCCTCCGGCGAGGCGCTGCGGTGGAGCTTGATCATCGCCCGCTGGGTGCCGTAGTCGAAGTGGTCGAGCACCGAGCGGAAGTGCTCCTCCGGCAGCGGGCCGACGTTGACGTCGCGCGAGAGGCGCCGGATCACGCGCTCGGTCATCGAGCCCATCGCGATCTCGCCGACCGCCGGCCGCCGCCACGTGCGCGCCAGGCGGTGCCACTCGTAGCCGGGCAGGAGGGGCAGCGCGTCGACGATGACCAGGCGGGCGATGCGCTCGGGGAAGCGCTGGGCGAAGGCGAGGCCGACGGCGCCGAGGTCGTGGACGAGCAGGTTCGCCCGCTCGACGCCCAGCATGTCGAGGAAGCGCTCGACGAAGCGGGCATAGCCGGCGATCGAGTAGTCGAAGTTGTTCGGCTTGCCCGACCGGCCGAAGCCCGGCAGGTCGGGCGCGATGCCGCCGCCGAGGGCGAGGAACGGCGTCCACTCGTCGGCGCTGTTGGGCGCCCCGTGGAGATAGAGCGACGGCACGCCGTCCGACGGGGCGCTGCGCCAGAAGACGGGGAGCCCGTCGAGCTCGGCCCGCTCGCCGTCGTAGTCAGCCGGCAGGCCGTCGAGCTCGGCGTGGTGTTCCTCGACGGCGGGCATCCAAGCCGCGAGGATAGCGAGCATGAGTTCGCCCCCGTGGAGGCCGCCGACCCGCGCCCGCGTCCGCCGCGTGCGCGACCGCCTGCGCCGGCGCTACGGCGTTCCCGAGCGCCCCGCCCCACGAGCGGCCGCTCGACGAGCTGATCCTCACCGTCCTCTCCCAGAGCACCAACGACCGCAACCGCGATGTCGCCTTCCAGCGGCTGCGCGACCGCTTCCCCGACTGGGAGGCCGTGCGGGCGGCGCCGCTCGCCGAGGTCGAGGAGGCGATCCGCCCGGGCGGCATCTCCAAGGTCAAGTCCGCCCGGATCCAGGCCATCCTCGCGGCGATCGGCGACCCGCTGCGCCTCGACTGGATGCGCGAAGCCCCGCTCGAGGAGTGTCGCGCCTACCTGTGCGCCCTCCCCGGCGTCGGGCGCAAGACCGCGGCCTGCGTGCTCCTGTTCAGCTTCGGCCGCCGCGACGTCCCGGTCGACACCCACGTCGCCCGGGTGGCCACCCGGCTCGGGCTGTTGCCGCCGGGCGCGCCGTTTCCCGCGCTCCACGACGCGATGCTCGCCCTGACCGCGCCCGGCGAGGAGCTCGAGCTCCACGTCAACCTCCTGCGCCACGGCCGCCGGACCTGCCACGCCCGCACGCCGGCCTGCCGGTCGTGCGTCCTCGCCCGGATGTGCCCGTCCGCCCGGACCGCCGAGCCGGGGTGACCGACCGTCACCCGGCTCAGGGGATGGCGACGACCGTCCGGCTCGCGTGGCTCGCCGCGTGGGTGGCGTCGCCGGCGTAGTTGGCGTAGAGCTTCGCCGTCTGCGCCTGCCTCGGCGTGTAGGTGAACGTGCACCGAGCGGTCCGGCGGTTCGCCGTGGTCAGGGTGCACCCGCTCAGCGTCCCGTGGTTGGCGCCCAGGTTCGTGCTCAGGGTCACCGCGCCGGTCGGCGGCGTGGCCGGTCCGCGCACCGTGGTCACCGACACGCCGCAGTGGAGCACCCGGCCGGCGTGGACCCGCGGCGAGCCGCAGTTCACGTGGGTCACGGTCGTCGACTTGGTGTGAGCGCCGACGCCGCCGGGGCCAGGGCGACCAGCCCGCCCAGCACCGCCGTCGACGCGATCGATCCTGCCCTCAGGTGCCTCATGGTCGCTCTCCTCATCGGTCGGGTGTCGCCAGAGGCAACCACCTCGCGCCCGGTCGCGGTAGCGCTGGGCAGCCCGACGCTAACGTGACCCCAACCTGCCCCTGACCCGCTTGCTCTGTTATCACGGTGCTAATGTACGTGATAACGTAGAGTAGTGTCCCGGGATTGGAATGCCGCCAGCTACGACGTCGTTTCGGCGCCCCAGCAGGAGTGGGGTGCGGAGGTTCTCGCCCGGCTCGACCTGCGCGGCGACGAGGCCGTGCTCGACGCCGGGTGCGGCACCGGCCGGGTGACCGAGCTGCTGCTCGACCGCCTGCCCGGCGGCCGTGTGGTCGCCGTCGATGGGTCCCCGTCGATGGCCGCCCTCGCCCGCGCGCGGCTCGACCCGGCGCGGGTCGAGGTGATCTGCGCCGACCTGCTCGACCTGTCGCTGCCCGCCGCCCCGCCTCGACGCGGCGATCTCGACGGCGACCTTCCACTGGATCGCCGACCACGAGCGCCTGTTCGCGCGGATCCGCGCCGCCCTGCGACCCGGCGCGCCGTTCGTCGCCCAGTGCGGCGGCGTCGGCAACATCGACCGCATCCGCCGGCTCGCCGCCGATGTCGGCGCCGAGCCCCCCTACGCGCCCCACCTCGGCGGCTGGCCGGGCCCCTGGCACTACGCCACGGTCCCCGACACCCGCCGCCGCCTCGAGCGCGCCGGCTTCGCGGTGTCCGCCTGCTGGCTCGAGCCGCGACCCGTCGTCCCGCCGCGCCCGCGCGAGTTCTTCGCGACGGTGATCTGCGCCCCCTACCTCGAGCGCCTGCCCGCCGAGCTGCGCGACGGCTACCTCGACCGGATCCTCTCCGGCGGGCCCGACCTCGACTACGTGCGGCTCAACTGGGACGCCGTCGCCCGCTGAGGCGGGCGGGTCGGGCCGGCTCGGGTCGGGCCGGGTCGGGCCGGCTCGGGTCGGGCCGGGCGGGGCCGGGCTCCGTCCAGCCCGGGGCGGCGTCAGGCGCGGACGCCGGCCGCCTCGGGCCGGCGGGCTCGCCGGGTTGGCGAGCTTCGCCTCCTGCTGCTCGCGGTCGGGCAGCACGACGTCCCAGGCGAGTCCGAGCTTGGCGAAGATCTGGATCAGCCAGCCCGACGGGTCGAGCTCGTACCAGCGCAGGCCGTGGCGGGCCGAGCGCGGGAAGGCGTGGTGGTTGTGGTGCCAGGCCTCGCCGAGCGTGGGCAGGGCCAGCCAGAAGACGTTGGTCGACTGGTCGTCGGTGTCGAACCGGCGCGAGCCGAAGAAGTGACAGACCGAGTTGACGCTCCACGTGGCGTGGTGCATGAGGAAGATCCGCACGAGGCCGCCCCACAGGAGCCCCTCGACGCCGCCGCGGAGCGAGCCGCTGAGGGCGAAGCCGGCCAGGAAGGGCACGCTCAGGCTCGCCAGGGTAATGAGCAGGAAGTTCCGGTGGATCCAGCGCAGGCCGGGATCCTTGAGCAGATCCGGGCAGTAGCGGCGCTTCTGCGCCATGCCGTTGTTCTCCCACAGCCAGCCGACGTGGGCGTGCCAGAGGCCGCGGACCATGCCGCCGAGACCGGCGCCGTGCCCGGCGTGCGGCGAGTGCGGATCGCCCTCCTCGTCGGTGAAGGCGTGGTGCTTGCGGTGGTCGGCGACCCAGTCGAGGACGGGGCCCTGGACGGAGAAGGAGCCCATCGTGGCCAGGAGGTAGCGAAGCGGCCGGTAGGTCTCGAAGGCGCGGTGGGTGAGCAGGCGGTGGAAGCCGACGGTCACGCCGAAGGCGCTGAAGACGTACATCGCCGCGAAGATCGCGACGTCGCGGGGCCCAAACCAGTCGCCCCAGGCGAGGTAGGCGGCGACGATCACGCCGAGGAAGGGAATGATCACGGCGGAGATGTTGATGTTCCGGGCTGCTCTGGTCATGTTCAGAAGTTTAGGCGCACAATGTCCTCGACTTCTTGGCATCATCCCCACTCATGGAGCGAGATTTTGGCAAGATCGAACAAGATTTGACCTCGGCCGAGCCGTGGCAGGCGCTCGACCCGGCGCTGTCGGAGCTGCTGCTGCCCGAGCTCGCCGGGCTGGCCGACGAGATCGCGGCCGCGCTCCAGGCCCACATCCCCGAGTACCGCCGGGCCATGCAGGGCGTCTTCGGTTCGACCGTCCGCAAGGCGATCGAGGAGGCCCTGCGCCAGTTCGTCGAGCAGATGGGCCGGCCGTCGCCCGGACCGGCGGCGCGCCCGGGACGCAGCATCTACGTCGAGCTCGGCCGCGGCGAGCTGCGCGCCGGGCGCGGCCTCGACGCCCTGCAGGCGGCCTACCGCCTGGGCGCGCGCATCGCCTGGCGGCGACTGGCCAGCGCGGCCAACCGGGGCGGCGACGTCGATCCCGAGCAGCTCTCGCTCCTGGCCGAGTCGATCTTCGCCTACATCGACGAGTTGTCGGCCGAGTCGATCGAGGGCTACGCCCGTGAGCAGGCGGCCCGCGCCGGCGAGCGCCAGGGCCGCCGCCAGCACCTGATCCGGCTCGTCGTCGAGGGCGCGCCGGCCGACGAGGTCGACCAGGCGGCGAAGGCCGCGGGCTGGACGGTGCCGCGGACGCTGGCCGTGCTGACCAGCGAGTTCTTCGACGCCGAGCGCCTGGCCGCTCGCGTCGGGTCGGGGTCGGTCGCCGCCGCCCTCGACGGCTGCTGCTGCCTGCTGCTGCCCGACCCCGACGCCCCGGGTCGGCGCGACGGGCTGGCCGGCGCCCTGCGGCGGGCGACGTCGGCGCTCGGCCCGACGGTCGCGCCCGTCGACGCCCGCCGGAGCTTCGCCCGGGCGCGAGCGACGCTCCGCCTCCAGGTCGCCGGCGAGCTGCCGGGCGGCGGCCTGATCGTCGCCGAGGAGCAGCTCGCCACCCTCGTCCTCCACCACGACCCGGAACTCCTGGCCGAGCTCGCCGCCCGCTGCCTGGCGCCGCTGGCCGACCAGACGCCGAACGCGGCCGAGCGCCTGCGCGAGACGCTGGGCGAATGGCTGCGCTGGCAGGGCAGCGTGCCCGACGTCGCCGCCGCCCTGCACATCCACCCGCAGACGGTCCGCTACCGGCTCGGCCGCCTGCGCGAGCTCTTCGGCCCGGTCCTCGACGATCCGGACGGCCGCTTCGAGCTGACGCTGGCCACGCGGCTCAGACCGCCGTCGCCATGATCAGGACCGAGCGCAGGCGGCCGTCCCGACGGCGGTAGTGGTCGCGGCGCAGACCCTCGACGACGAATCCCGCGCCCGCGTAGAAGGCGATCGCCCGGGCGTTGTCGATCCAGACCTCGAGCTCGATCTTGTGGGCGCCGTCCCGGCCGGCCCAGTCGCGGGCGGCGTCGAGCAGCGCGCGGCCGCCGCCCCGGCCGCGGGCCGAGGCGACGATCAGCATGCCCAGGGAAAGGACGCCGTCGGCCGCCGTCGGGTGCAGGGCGGCGCAGCCGACCACGCGCTCGTCGTCGCCGTCGCCGTCGCCGTCGCCGTCGCCGTCGAGGAGCGTCCAGACCGCGTGCTCGGGCGAGACGATCGCCGTGTGGAAGCGCAGCGCCGCCGCCGCCCGGTCGACCGGCGCCTCGGCGGCGAGCCAGCTCCCCTCCTCGGCGATCGCGGCCATCGCCCCGGCCAGGGCGTCGGCGTCCTCGACGATGGCCGGCCGCACGCGCACGACCAGAGGATATGACCGGGCGCGGCCGCCGGTGGGCCGCGTGCGGACCGCTTGTGGATCCGCCGCAGATCTTCTATACTGCGACTCAGATTTTTTCTCAAGGACAGCAAGGAGTCCGCAACATGGGCAAGACGATTGGAATCGACCTCGGCACGACCAACTCGTGCATGGCCGTCCTCGAGGGCGGCGAGCCGACGGTCATCGAGAACTCGGAGGGCGGCCGGACGACCCCGTCCGTCGTCGCCTTCGCTCCGTCCGGCGAGCGCCTCGTCGGCACCGTGGCCAAGCGCCAGGCGGTGACCAACCCGCAGAACACGATCTTCTCGATCAAGCGCTTCATGGGCCGCAAGGAGGGCGAGGTCAAGGAGGAGGAGTCGATCGTCCCGTACAAGGTCGTCTCCGGCAAGAACGGTGACGCCCGGGTCGAGGCCAACGGCGAGCAGTACTCGCCGCCCGAGATCAGCGCGATGATCCTCCAGAAGCTCAAGGCCGACGCCGAGGCCTACCTCGGCGAGACGGTCGACTCGGCCGTGATCACCGTCCCGGCCTACTTCAACGACGACCAGCGCCAGGCGACCAAGGACGCCGGGCGGGTGGCCGGGCTCGACGTCAAGCGCATCATCAACGAGCCGACCGCCGCGTCGCTGGCCTACGGCCTCGACAAGGACGCCGACCAGACGATCCTCGTCTTCGACCTCGGCGGCGGCACCTTCGACGTGTCGGTGCTCGAGATCGCCGAGGGCGTGTTCGAGGTCAAGTCGACGGCCGGCGACAACCACCTGGGCGGCGACAACTTCGACAAGGCGATCGTCGACTGGCTCGTGACCGAGTTCAAGCGCGGGCAGGGCATCGACCTGAAGAGTGACCCGATGGCCCTCCAGCGCCTCTACGAAGCGGCCGAGAAGGCCAAGATCGAGCTGTCGACCACGCAGGAGACGCAGATCAACCTGCCGTTCATCACCGCCGACGCCAGCGGCCCCAAGCACCTCGACATGCGCCTGACCCGGGCCAAGCTCAACGAGCTGACCAGCGACCTGCTCGACCGGGTGGTCGCGCCGGTGCGCCAGGCGATCAACGACGCCAAGGACAAGGGCGCGCCGAAGATCGACCACGTCGTCCTCGTCGGCGGCATGACGCGGATGCCGTCGGTCCAGGAGAAGGTCAAGGAGCTGACCAAGCTCGACCCGCACCGGGGCGTCAACCCCGACGAGGTCGTCGCCGTCGGCGCCGCGATCCAGGCCGGCGTCCTCGCCGGTGACGTCAAGGACGTGCTCCTGCTCGACGTGACGCCGCTGACCCTGGGCATCGAGACCAAGGGCGGCGTGTTCACCAAGCTGATCGAGCGCAACACGACGATTCCGACGCGCAAGGCCGAGACGTTCTCGACCGCCGAGGACAACCAGCCGTCGGTCGAGATCCACGTGCTCCAGGGCGAGCGGGAGATGGCCACCTACAACAAGTCGCTGGGCAAGTTCCAGCTCACCGGCATCCCGCCGGCGCCGCGCGGCATCCCCCAGATCGAGGTCGCCTTCGACATCGACGCCAACGGGATCCTCAACGTGTCGGCCAAGGACCTCGGCACCGGCAAGGAGCAGAAGATCGAGATCCGCTCCGGCTCCGGCCTGTCCGACGCCGAGATCAAGCAGATGGTGTCCGACGCCGAGTCGCACGCCGAGGACGACCGCGCCGCCCGGACGCTGGCCGAGGCCCGCAACAACGGCGAGAACGCCGCCTACCAGGCCGAGCGCCAGCTGAAGGATCTCGCCGAGTCGATCGACGAGAGCGCCAAGGCGGAGATCGAGGAGCGGATCAAGGAGATCCGCGAGTCGCTCGAGGCCACCGATCCGGAGGAGATCAACCGCCGGACCGAGGCGCTTCAGACGGCCTTCCACAAGGTGTCCGAGGCGATCTACGAGAAGGCGCAGGCGCGCCAGGAGGAGCAGGCGGCCAGCCCGAACGGGGCGGCCGGACACGCCGAGGAGGACGTCGTCGACGCCGAAGTCGTCGACGAGCCGGGCCGCAAGTAATGGCCGACGAGCGCACCCCCGCGCCCGCGCCGGCCGCGGTCGGCGCCGAGCCCGCCGCCGCGCCCACCACCGAGGCGCCGCCGCCCAGCCGGGCGGCGGCGCCCGCCGGCGGCGAGGCGGGCGCCGCCCCGACGACGCCGCCGCCGGCCGCGGGCGAGGAGGGCGTCCTCGACGACCTCGCGGTCCGCACGGCCGAGCGCGACGAGTACCTCGCGCTGGCCCAGCGTACGCGGGCCGACTTCGAGAACTACCGCAAGCGGGTCGCCCGGGACGCCGCGGCCGCCGAGTCGCGGGCCGTCGGACGGCTCGTGCGCGAGCTCCTCCCGGCGGTCGACAACCTCGAGCGGGCGCTCGCCGCCGCCGGGGCCGGGGCCGGGGCCGGGGCCGGGGCGGGGGCGCCCAACGGCGACGCCGGCCAGCTCGTCGACGGGCTGCGCCTCGTCCGGGACGACATCCGGGGCGCGCTGTCGCGCGCCGGCGTCGAGTCGTTCGCCTCCCAGGGCGAGCGCTTCGACCCCGAGCGCCACGAGGCGATCGCCCAGCGCCCGCAGGACGGAGCCGAGCCGGGCACGGTGGTCGAGGTCTACCAGGAGGGCTACCGCCTGGGCGACAGCCTGATCCGGCCGGCCCGGGTCGTCGTCGCCGGCGGTCCGGCCGCCGCGACGCCGCCGGCGGCGAGCGACGCGGGCGACGCGGGCGACGGAGGCATCTAGCCATGGCGCGCAAGGATCTGTACGCGGTGCTCGGCGTCGAGAAGAAGGCGACGCCCGAGGAGATCAAGAAGGCCTACCGCAAGCTGGCGCGCCGGTACCACCCCGATCGCAACGCCGGCGACAAGGCGGCGGAGGAGCGCTTCAAGGAGGTCTCGCAGGCCAACGACGTGCTCGGCGACCCGGCCAAGCGGCGGGCCTACGATCGGGGCGAGGGGCCGTTCGCGGCCGGCACGGCCGGGGGCTCGCCGTTCGGCGGCTTCGACTTCGACGTCGGCGGCCTCGGCGACATCCTCTCCAACCTGTTCGGCGGCGCGGGGGGCGCCGGCGGCGGGGCGGCGGCCCGGGCCCGCAGCGGGCCGCAGCGCGGGCGCGATCTCGAGGCCGACGTGACGATCAGCTTCGACGAGGCGGTGGCCGGCGGCCAGGTCCCGCTGACCGTACCCACGCCCCAGCGGTGCACGACGTGCTCGGGGACGGGGGCCCGGCCGGGGACGAGCGCCACGGTCTGCCCGCAGTGCCAGGGGCGCGGCATCGAGTCGCAGGGCCAGGGCATGTTCTCGATCTCGCAGCCGTGCTCGCGGTGCGGCGGGAGCGGCGCGGTGATCGAGGATCCGTGCCCGACGTGCCAGGGCTCGGGCGTGACCCGGACGGTCAAGCGCTACCGGGTCAACGTGCCGGCCGGCGTCCGCGACGGGAGTCGCATCCGGCTGGCCGGCAAGGGCGAGCCCGGCCAGCGCGGCGGCCCGCCCGGCGACCTCTACGTGGTCACCCACGTCGAGCCGTCGAGCGTGTTCGCCCGCAAGGGCGAGAACGTCGAGGTCGAGGTGCCGCTGAGCGTGGTCGAGGCCCTGCGGGGCGGCGAGATCGAGGTGCCGACGCTGCGCGGGCGCAAGACGCTCCGCGTGCCGCCGGGCACCAGGCACGGGACGGTCCAGCGCCTGCGGGGCGAGGGGCCGCCGCGGCTCGGGTCCGACGGGCGGGGCGACATCCACTACCGTTTCGTGATCGACCTGCCCGAGACCCTGAACGCGGAGCAGCAGGAGGCCGTCGAGGCGCTCTCGCACGTGCTCAACGGCAACCCGCGCGCCCGGCTGTGGACCGCCGCATGACCGTGCGGCGCACCACCCGGATCGAGGTCTCGGCCGACCGGGGGGTGTTCATGATCTCGGTCGCCGCCGAGCTGGCGGAGATGCATCCGCAGACGCTGCGGATGTACGAGTCGCGCGGCCTGATCGAGCCGAAGCGCTCGCCCAAGGGCACGCGCCTCTACTCCCACCGAGACGTCGAGCGGCTGCGCCGCATCCAGCAGATGACCGCCGAGCTCGGCCTCAACCTGGCCGGCGTCGAGCGCGTCCTGGCCCTCGAAGCCGAGCTCGACATCGCCCGGTCGCGGCTCGAGGATCTCGAGCGCCAGGCGCTCGTCGCCCGGCTGGCGATGGAGGAGGAGCTCGACCGCGTCCGTCGGTCGGCCGTCCGCTACGACGTCGTCCCCTACTCCGGGTCGACCGACCTCGTGCGCAGCGCCGACGCCCGCTCGCCGTTCAAGCTCCCGGTCCGCCGGCCACCGGCCGTCTGAGCGTCGAGGGCCGAGGCTTTGGAGCGGCCTCGCCGGCCCGCGCCGCCCGCGCGTTTCCCAGCGGCGGCGCCGGGCGCGGCCGGGCGGCCAAGGCGACCGCCCGGCCCCGTCGCCGGGGGCTGATCAGCCGACCGTCACGTCGTCGTAGCGGGTGTAGGTCGGGTCGGCCGCGTAGTTGTCGTCGTGACTGATCAGCTTCAGAACGACCGTCTGGCCGGCCAGCGACGCCAGGTTGTAGGTCACCCGCGTCCAGGTGGAGGTGTTCGTGCACGTCTTGGCCAGCGGCGTGGCCAGGACCGTCCCGGCCGGGTTGGTGATCTGCGCCGTGGCCCAGTCGTAGGTCACCGTGTCCGGGCAGGTCACGGCGTACCAGAACGACAGCGTCCCACCGGCCGCCGGCACCTGGATCGTCTGCGCCACCACGCTGTCACCGTTGGTGGGCGACGTCGACCCGCCGCGATCGGCCCACGCCCCCGAGTGGCTGGCCGAGACGAGCGACTCCGACGCGCCCGACGTCGTCCAGCCCGAGAACGACCCGAGCTCGAAGCCGCCGTTGACGACCACCCCGCCGCCGCCGGCCGTGGCCACCGTCAGCGACACCGTCGTCGCGTGCGAGACCGACGCGCCGGCCCCGGTCACCGTCACCGAGTAGGTGCCGGCCGGCGTCGAGGTCGACGTCTGGAGCGTCAGCGTCGAGGACCCACCCGCCGTCACGCTCGTCGGGCTGAAGCTCGCCGAGGCCCCCGCCGGCAGGCCGGCCGCGCTGAACGCCACGCTCTGCGCCGACCCGCTGGTCACCGCCGTCGAGACCGTGGTCGTGGCCGCGGCGCCCGGCGCCACCGACACGCCGGCCGGACTCGCCGCGATCGAGAAGTCGTTGACCGGCGGGGTGACGGTCACGTCGTCGTAGCGGGTGTAGGTCGGGTCCGCCGCGTAGTTGTCGTCGTGACTGATCAGCTTCAGAACGACCGCCTGGCCGGCCAGCGACGCCAGGTTGTAGGTCACCCGCGTCCAGGTGGAGGTGTTCGTGCACGTCTTGGCCAGCGGCGTGGCCAGCACCGTCCCGGCCGCGTTGGTGATCTGCGCCGTCGCCCAGTCGTAGGTCACCGTGTCCGGGCAGGTCACGGCGTACCAGAACGACAACGTCCCGCCGGCCGCCGGCACCTGGATCGTCTGCGCCACCACGCTGTCACCGTTGGTCGCCGTCGTCGACCCACCCCGATCGGCGTAGGCCCCCGAGTGGCTGGCCGAGACGAGCGACTCCGACGCGCCCGACGTCGTCCAGCCCGAGAACGACCCGAGCTCGAAGCCGCCGTTCACAACGACGCCACCGCCGCCGCCGGCCGTGGCCACCGTCAACGACACCGTCGTCGCGTGCGAGACCGACGCGCCGGCCCCGGTCACCGTCACCGAGTAGGTCCCCACCGGCGTCGAGGTCGACGTCTGGAGCGTCAGCGTCGAGGACCCACCCGCCGTCACGCTCGTCGGGCTGAAGCTCGCCGACGCCCCCGCCGGCAGACCGCTCGCGCTGAACGCCACGCTCTGCGCCGACCCGCCGGTCACCGCCGTCGAGACCGTGGTCGTCGCCGCGGCGCCCGGCGCCACCGACACCCCGGCCGGACTCGCCGCGATCGAGAAGTCGTTGCCGGGCAGGGCGTGGGAGACCTGGCAGTTGGCGGTGTCGTTGCTCCAGGTCGACTGGACGGCGAAGGTTCCGGTGGTCAGGGTGATGTTCTGCGAGGCGCCCTGGCCGCTGCTGATCCAGGCGCACTTGTCGCCGTTCTCGTTCCCGCTCGTGTCGGTCCAGCCGCCGGCCGGGTACTGGTCGGTGATCGTCTCGGCGTACTCGTGGCCGCCGACGATGCTGACGCCGTCGAGCGTGCCGGCCGACCCGGCGTTGACGAAGTTCATCCCGCAGCCGGAGCCGGCGTCGGTGACGTAGGGCATGTTGGTGAAGGCGAGGAGGCCGTAGGCGGAGGAGACGGCGCCGCCGGTCAAGGTCGAGTCGCCGGTGTAGTCGTGCCAGGCGCAGAAGTTGCCGCTCGCCGTGTTGAAGCCGTCGGGGGTCGTGCCGGACGGCGAGACGATCACGTACTGGACGTTGCGATTCGCGGCGGCCGTCGTGTTGGCGAAGTGGGCGGCGGCGTTGACCGCCTCGACCCCGATCTGATGTCCGCTGGCCGAGCCGGGCGCGGCGGCGGAGGTGTCGGCCCAGACGCCGGCCAGGGCGCCGCCGGTCGGGTAGCCGACGTGGGCGGCGGTGGCCGGGCACGACTGGGAGCCGCTGGCCACGCCCTCGCAGTACTGCGTCATCACGCCGCTCCAGAGCTCGGAGCTCGTGCCGAGGCCCTTGACGAAGGCCTGGTAGTAGGGGGCCATCCCCCGTGTGTCGCCGGAGAGCGTGGTGTAGCCCTGGGCGTTGGTGGAGGCCGTGCCCCACTGCGAGCCCCAGAACACGAGGTAGACGCGCGGGGGGCCGGTCGTGACGCCGACGCCGCTGACGCCGCCGCCGTACTGGAGGTTGTTGGCGCTCGAGACGAGCGGGGCCTGGGTCGAGGTGCCGGACCCGCGGATGGGCACCACGCCGTGCCGGTAGGGATGGCCGGCGGCGGGAGACCCGGACGCGGTCGCGGGCGGCGTCCCGGCCGCCCGGGCCGGCCCGGCGCCGAGCGCCAGGACGGCGGACGCGAGGATCGCCGTCGTCAGGAAGAGTCGCGCGTCGGCGCGACGAGTGCCCCAGCAAGAACCCATGATCTGCCTCTCTGCTTTCGTGGCTGCGAACAAGCGCTCGCCACCCTGGACCCACCGCTCAACCTAGCAAAGGTCGGGTCGCGCGCCAAATGGATTCCTTGACCGGGGTCGGAGAAATCTGCTATAAGTCCACTGAGATCTTATGCAGCCCGACCGCCTGACAATACGCGCCCAGGAAGCCGTCGCCGCCGCCGTGCGGATGGCCGGCGAGCGCCGCAATCCGCAGGTCACGCCCGACCACCTCCTCGCCGGCCTGCTCGCCGACGGCGAGGGCATCGTCGTCTCCGTCCTGCGCAAGCTCGGTGCCGAGGTGACCGCCGTGGGCCGGGGCGTCGAGGCGGGCCTCGACGCCCTCCCGATCGTGCAGTCGGCCGACGGCGGCGAGGCCGGCCTGTCGGGCGAGCTCGCCGCGGTCCTGCGGACGGCCGACGGGGAGGCGCGCAAGCTGGGCGACGACTACGTCTCGACCGAGCACCTGCTGCTCGCCCTCAGCGCCCAGGCGGGCCGGGCCGGCGACGCCCTGCGCGCGGCGGGCGCCACCCGCGAGCGCCTGCTCGCCGCGATCACCGAGGTGCGCGGCCCCCACCGGGTCAGTGACCAGAACCCCGAGGAGCGCTTCCAGGCGCTCGAGCGCTTCGGCCGCGACCTGACCGCCGAGGCCGGCGAGGGCAAGCTCGATCCGGTCATCGGCCGCGACGACGAGATCCGCCGGGTCATGCAGGTCCTCTCGCGCCGGACCAAGAACAACCCGGTGCTGATCGGCGAGCCCGGCGTCGGCAAGACGGCGATCGTCGAGGGCCTGGCCCAGCGCATCGTCTCCGGCGACGCGCCCGAGTCGCTGCGCGACCGGCGCGTGGTCGCGCTCGACATCGGCGCCCTGCTCGCCGGCTCGAAGTACCGCGGCGAGTTCGAGGACCGCCTCAAGGCCGTGCTCAAGGAGATCGCCGAGGCCGAGGGCCAGGTGATCCTGTTCATGGACGAGCTCCACACGATCGTCGGCGCCGGGGCCGCCGAGGGGGCGGTCGACGCGGCCAACCTGCTCAAGCCGATGCTCGCCCGCGGCGAGCTGCGGGCGGTCGGGGCGACGACGCTCGACGAGTACCGCAAGCACATCGAGAAGGACCCGGCGCTGGAGCGGCGCTTCCAGCCGGTGATGGTCGGCGAGCCGAGCGTCGAGGACACGATCGCCATCCTCCGCGGGCTCAAGGAGCGCTACGAGGTCCACCACCGGGTGCCGATCCAGGACGCCGCCCTGATCGCCGCGGCGACCCTGTCGGACCGCTACATCGCCGACCGCTTCCTGCCCGACAAGGCGATCGACCTGATCGACGAGGCGGCTTCTCGCCTGCGGATCGAGATCGACTCGGTCCCGACCGAGATCGACGAGGTCGACCGGCGGGTGATGCAGCTGGAGATCGAGCTGACCTCACTGGGCAAGGAGAAGGATCCGGCGTCGGTGGCCCGCCGTGAGGCGATCGACCGCGAGCTCGCCGAGCTGCGCGAGCGTTCGTCGGCGATGAAGGCCCAGTGGCAGAGCGAGAAGGACGCGATCAAGGGCGTCAGCGACGTCAAGGAGCGCCTCGAGCAGGCGCGCAACGAGGCGGAGCGCGCCGAGCGCGAGGCCGACCTCCAGCGGGCGGCCGAGCTTCGCTACGGCGAGATCCCCGAGCTCGAGCGCCGCCTGGCCGAGCGCGAGGCCGCGGCCGCCGCGCACCAGGGCGAGGCCGTCTACCTCAAGGAGGTCGTCGATCCCGAGGACATCGCCGAGGTCGTCGCCGCCTGGACCGGGATCCCGGTGGCCCGGATGGTCGAGTCGGAGACGATGAAGCTCGTGCACATGGAGGATCGCCTCCATCAGCGGGTCATCGGCCAGAACGAGGCGGTCGAGGCCGTGGCCACGGCGATCCGCCGCAGCCGGGCCGGCCTGTCTGACCCCGATCGCCCGATCGGCTCCTTCCTCTTCCTCGGCCCGACGGGCGTCGGCAAGACCGAGCTGGCGCGGGCGCTGGCCGAGTTCATGTTCGACACCCAGGACGCCATGGTCCGGATCGATATGTCCGAGTACATGGAGAAGCACTCCGTCTCGCGCCTGATCGGGGCGCCGCCCGGGTACGTCGGCTTCGAGGAGGGCGGCCAGCTGACCGAGGCGGTCCGCCGCCGGCCCTACAGCGTGGTTCTGCTCGACGAGATCGAGAAGGCTCACTCCGACGTGTTCAACACCCTGCTCGCCGTCCTCGACGACGGCCGGCTGACCGACGGCCAGGGGCGGACGGTCGACTTCAAGAACGTCGTCCTCGTGATGACCTCGAACATCCGGCCGGGGCAGGGCATCGAGACGCGCGAGGCCCTGCGCGACTACTTCAAGCCCGAGTTCATCAACCGGCTCGACGAGATCGTCGAGTTCACGCCGCTCACCCGGGAGCAGATCGGCGAGATCGTCGGGCTCCAGACCGAGCGCCTGACCCGGCGCCTGGCCGCGCGCGGGATCGACCTGGTGCTCACCGACGACGCCCGCCGCCTGATCGCCGACCTCGGCTACGACCCGGTCTACGGCGCGCGGCCGCTCAAGCGCGTGATTCAGAAGCAGCTCGTCGACCGCCTGGCCCTGGCGCTGCTCGACGGCCGCCTGAGCGACGGCGAGCAGGTGATCGTGGACGCCGACGCTGGCCAGCTGGTGTTCGCCGGCGCGCTCGCCGGCGCCCGCTCCTGAGGCTCGGTTCCTCGAGTCCCCCGGGTGCTCTCGCGCCCGCCGGCTCCGGGTTTCGCTAGCCCGGTCCGGGCTCGACCTCCTCGGCCCGGGGCGGCGGCGCGGGGGGCGCCGGGGTCAGCACGGGACCCCATCGCCGGCCGACGACCCGCAGGACGTGGGCATCGCGGGTGATGCTGTAGCGAAAGAACGGCCGCAGGATCGCGATCCCCCAGCCGGGAACCCGCCGACGTGGACGCTTCTGGGTGCGCACTGGGACGCTCCGATCCGCTCGGTACCGGCATCGGGGCCACCAGGGCGTCGAATGAGCGGGCCGACACAACGACGTGACCAGCGGTCCCGTCCGCGTGCTGAGGTTGTACCACAGCCGCGGCCCGGTCGGGCACGTTCACGTTATGAGTGTGTGCTGTATGCAGGCGGCATGCCTAGGACACCGCGAGCTGACGCACGATGCGGGGCCGGGTGGCCGCCGAGTAGGCCGGGCGCAGGTCGAACTGGAGGCGCCAGACCCCCGGCGTGGCGGTCAGGGGGAACAGGCGGTGGCGGATGCTGTGGAGGCTGCCGCACACGCCGCGCGTGCGCCCGACGGCCACGCTGCGGCGCACGCGCCCGCGCGGGTCGAGGTAATGCAGCCAGACCGGCGTCCCCCCGGGTGCGGACAGGCCGATGGCGTCGACCACGTAGTGCACGCGCAGCGTGCGCGGGTCGCCGGTGGCCGGTGCGAACACGGCGGCGAAGGCGCTGGTGTGGAAGCCGACCCGGGCCTGGAGGGCGCCGTCGGCCACGAGGATGCGGTGCAGCACGCGGTGCGCCCCGGCCGGGAGCGTCCCGCTCGACAGGCGGCCGGAGATCCGCCCGCCCGCCCGCACCGTGCCGGTGCCCAGCAGGGTGTGATCGAGCGTCACGCTGTAGGAATCGCCGGCGTGGAAGCCGGTCCCGCTGATCCGCACCGACTGCCCGGCCAGGTAGCAGGGCACGGCCGTGTGGATCGTCGGACCGCCGGCGTCGGCCGCCGTGGCCGCCACGGCGGCCAGGGCGAGGGCGGCGAGGAGAGCGGCGCGCAGACGCATGGCGTCCAGGTTATTCGGCCTCCCGGGGACCGGCCGACCCGACCGCCCGGTCGATCAGGTAGAAACGATGGCACCGCACGCCGTTCGAGGGAGGCCAGATGCCGACATACGTGATGCTGTGCACGCTCACGCCCGAGGGAGTCCAGACGATCAAGAACAACCCCCAGCGGATCCTCGAGGTCAACAACGAGGTCGAGCAGCTCGGGGCAAGGGTCGTCGCCCAGTGGGCGACGCTCGGCCACTTCGACTTCATCAACATCATCGAGGCGCCGGGCGACGCGGAGATGGCCCGGATCTCGCTCGAGCTCGGGTCGCGCGGTACCGCCCGCTACGAGACCCTGGCGGCGATCCCCATCGACGACTTCATCGCTTCGCTGTGACCGACGCGGGCCGCCCGCGGGTGCTCGTCGTGGGCGGCGGGGGGCGCGAGCACGCGATCGTCCGCGGCCTGCTCCGGTCGCCGCAGCGGCCGGACGTCCTCTGCGCCCCGGGCAACGCCGGGATCGCCACCGACGCCCGGGTCGCCGAGGTCGGCATCGATGACCTCGACGGCGTGGTCGACCTGGCCCGGGCCGAGGCCGTCGACCTCGTCGTGGTGGGGCCGGAGGCGCCGCTCGTCGCCGGCCTGGTCGACGCGCTCGAGGCGGCCGGGATCCCCGCCTTCGGGCCGACGCGGGCCGCCGCCCGCCTCGAGGGGTCCAAGAGCTTTGCCAAGCGGGCGCTGGCCGAGGCCGGCGTCGCGACCGCCGCCTGGTCGGAGGTGGCGAGCGTCGCCGACGGCATGGCGGCAATCGAGCGCCTCGCCCCCGCCCACCGGGGCGCCTACCCGGTCGTGATCAAGGCCGACGGCCTGGCCGCGGGCAAGGGCGTGGTGATCGCCGGCGACGAGGCCGAGGCCCGGGCGGCGCTCGAGGAGCTGCTCGAGGCCCACCGGTTCGGGACCGAGCGGGTCGTGGTCGAGGAGTGCCTGGAGGGCGTCGAGGTCTCGCTGCTGGCCCTGTGCGACGGCGAGCGGGCGGTGGCGATGGCGCCGGCCCAGGACTTCAAGCGGATCTACGACGGCGACCAGGGCCCCAACACCGGCGGCATGGGCTCCTACTCGCCGGTGGCCTGGATCGACGACGCCGCCGCCGACGTGCTCGTGGCCGAGATCCACCAGCCGATCGTCGAGCTGATGCGCCGGCGGGGCACGCCCTTCCGGGGCGTCCTCTACGCCGGGCTGATGCTGACCGCGTCGGGGCCGCTCGTGCTCGAGCTCAACGCCCGCTTCGGCGATCCCGAGACGCAGGCGGTGCTCCCGCGCCTGCGCGGCGACCTGCTCGAGCTGCTGACGGAGGCGGCGCGTCCGGGCGGTCTGGCCGGGGCGCGGCTCGACTGGGCGCCCGAGTGCGCGGTCACCGTCGTCCTGGCCAGCGGCGGCTACCCGGCCGCGGCGTCGTGCGGCGATGAGATCCGCGGCCTCGACCGCGTCGACCCGGCGGTCGAGGTCACTCACGCGGGGACCGTCCGCGACGGCGAGCGGGTGCTCACGGCCGGCGGGCGGGTGCTCAACCTGACCGCCCTGGCCGGCGATCCGGCCGCGGCGCGCGCGGCCGCGTATGCTGCCGCCGACGTGATCGAGTTCGACGGCAAGCAGTTGCGGCGTGACATCGCCGCGCGCGCCACCGGCCGGGTGGACGCGTGAGCCCGCACCCGAGCGGCGCCGGGGCGACCCCGGTCGAGCCCGGGCCACCGGTCCCGGCCCCGTCCCCGGTCGAGGCACCTCCGGCCCCCGAGCCGGCGCCGGAGGCTGAGCTGGCGGAGACGCTCGCCGAGCTCGAGGAGATCCCGGTCGACACGCCGCTGGTCGGCGTGGTGATGGGCTCGCGCAGCGACCTCGAGACCATGCACGGAGCCGAGCGCGAGCTCGAGGCGCGCGGCATCAGCTACGAAGTCCGGGTGATGTCGGCCCATCGCGAGCCCGACACGGTCGCCGACTATTCGCGGACCGCGCGCCTGCGCGGCCTGCGGGTCATCATCGCCGGCGCCGGGCTGTCGGCGGCGCTCCCGGGGGTGGTCGCCGCCCACACCGACTTGCCGGTGATCGGCGTGCCCCTGTCGAGCAGCCTGTCGGCCGCCGGCGGACTGGATGCCATCCTCTCGATCTGCCAGATGCCGCCCGGGGTCCCGGTCGCCTGCGTCGGCCTCGACAACGCGCGCAACGCCGCCGTCCTGGCCGCGCGCATCCTCGGCGTGACCGACGCTCCGCCGCCCGCCGGCGGGCGCCCCACCGCGCTCGGATAGCCCCGCCCAGTCGTCGGCGGCCGGGTGGGGCATTCTTCGACGCCGCCACCGTCACGTCTGGCGCGCGCGCCGCTCTTCCCATCTGAGCAGGCGCCCGGCTCAGGTTCGGCCGCCGCGCTGCCGATCACCCGTCAAACGCCAGGGACCGGAGACCCGATGGAACCGCCGCCGACCGCCGCCAGGATCGACCCCCTGCCCGCCGCGCCGCCGGAGCTCGAGGCCGCGGCCATCGTCCGCGAGCTCCTGACCACGCTGCGGCGCACCGACGACGAGCGTTCCGCTGTCCCCCCGGCTCCGTCCCCGTCCCCGTCCCCGACCGCCGCGGCGGCGTGGACGGTCGGCCGCACCCCCGGGACCACCCCCGATGCCGCGTCGACCGTGGTCGCCGCGCGCCTGGTCGCCCGGCGCCGGCGGGCCCGCCGCGTCCGCGGCGCCGTGGCGGGCGTCTCGGCCTCGACCTTCGCGGCGTTCTGGCTGGTGATCTACGTCCAGCTCGCCTCAGGGCACGATCCGGCGCTGTCGGCCGCCCGGGCGCAGGCTCCGGCGGGAAGCGACGCGGCGGCCCGGGCGCTCCACCGCAAGCGCCACCGTCTGGCCCTCAAGCACCGGCGCGAGCGGCTCCTGGCGGCGCGCTCGCGCCCGGCCGCGGCCGGCGCCCGCGCCGCCACCGCCGCCGCCGGGGGAACGCCCGCCGCGACGACGAGCACGAGCGCGAATCCGGCGAGCGCCGCGACGACGAGCACCGGCGCCTACGCTGGCGTCAGCCATCAGCCGGTCGCCTCGACCGCGGCTCCGACGCCCGCCCCCGTGCCGACCACCGTGACCCAGACCCGCACGCCCGGCCCGGCCCCCGCCGCCGCGGCTCCCGTGGCCGCGCCGGCCCCGGCGCCGGTGGCGGCGCCGGCCCCGACCCCGGCCCCGGCCCCGGCGCCGGTTGCCGCGCCGGCCCCGGTCGCCGCTCCGGCGCCGGTCGCCCCCCCGACCCCGGTCGTCACCCGCCAGTCGTGACCGCGGGCGGCGAGGCCGGCGCGTCGTTCGCGTGCTTCGGCGCGACGTGTTCGGTGTTCGTGATCGGGGACGGCGAGCGAGGCGACGCCGAGGCGGCGGTCGCCTTCGCGCGGGCGCGCCTGCTCGACTGGCACGCGCGGTTCAGCCGCTTCGATCCGGCCAGCGAGCTGTCGCGACTGAACGCCGACCCCGGCCGGGACGTGGCGGTGAGCCACGAGATGGCGGCGCTGGCGGCGGCGGCGGTGGCCGCGGCCGAGCGCACCGGGGGGCT
Source organism: uncultured Solirubrobacterales bacterium (assembly GCA_963795745.1). Taxonomy (GTDB): domain Bacteria; phylum Actinomycetota; class Thermoleophilia; order Solirubrobacterales; family Solirubrobacteraceae; genus Palsa-513. The sequence continues at coordinate 84,752 of CAWCIT010000012.1, read as the reverse complement.
GGTCGACGCCACCCTGATCGATCAGATCGAGGCGGCCGGCTACACGGGCGACCTCGGCGTGCCGGTCCCGCTGGCCGAGGCGCTCGCGCTGGCCCCGCCGCGGCGGGCGGGCGGCCCGGCACCGGCGTCGCGCTGGCGCGAGATCGGCGTCGGCGACGGGCGGGTGACGCGGCCGCCGGGGGTCAAGCTCGACAGCGGCGGCCTGGCCAAGGGCCTCTTCGCCGATCTGCTGGCCGACGCCCTGGCCGGCTACGCCGGCTTCGCGATCGACTGCGCCGGGGATCTGCGCCTCGGCGGGCGGGCCGCCATCCCGCGCGCCGTGCGCGTGGCCAGCCCCTTCGAGGAGCGCACGCTCCACGAGTTCGTGCTCAGCGACGGCGGGATCGCGACCAGCGGCATCGGCCGGCGCAGCTGGCTCGATCGCGACGGGGCGCCGGCCCACCATCTCCTCGACCCGGCGACCGGGCGGCCGGCCTACACGGGCGTCGTCCAGGTCACCGCGCTCGCGCCGACCGCGCTCGAGGCCGAGGTCCGGACCAAGGCGGCGATCCTCGCCGGACCGGATCGCGCGGCCGGCTGGCTCCCGGACGGCGGCGTCGTCGTCCGCGACGACGCTACGATCGAGGTTCGGTGAGCGCCGTCGTCGTGGTGCACACGCACCTGTTCTGGATCACCAGCCGGGCGGCCGGCACGGCGGCGCTGCTGCTGTCGAGCCTCGGCGTGTCCGCCGGGCTCGTGATGGGCGGGAAGCTGGTCAAGGGCCGGGGCGCCGACCTGCGCGTCCTCCACGAGGCACTGGCCCTGGCCACGCTGGCGGCCATCTTCGTCCACGCGGTGAGCCTCCTCGGCGACAGCTACCTGCGCCCGACGGTGCTCGACCTGACCGTCCCCCTGGTCAGCGGCTACAAGACGGCGTGGATGTCGATCGGCATCGTCAGCGGCTGGTCGCTGTTCCTGCTCGGGCTCTCCTACTACGCCCGCGACCGGATCGGCCAGGAGCGCTGGCGCGTGGTGCACCGGTCGACGACGGTGTTCTGGCTGCTCGGGATCATCCACTCGCTGGGCGAGGGCACCGACGCCGGCCAGACCTGGTTCCTGGGGTGCACGGCGATCGTCGTCGTCCCGGCCGTCGTCCTCCTCGCCGTGCGCCTGGCGCCGGCCACCGCGGCGGCGTCGACGGCGCGGTGAGCGCCGCCGTGGTCATCGCCGGCGGCGGGCTGGCCGGTCAGCGCTGCGCGGAGACGCTCCGGCGCTCGGGCTTCGACGGACCCGTGGTGATGGTGTGCGCCGAGGAGCATCCGCCCTACGACCGGCCGCCGCTGTCGAAGGCCGTCCTCGCCGGCGCCGCGGCCGAGGCGTCGATCGGCTTCCGCGACGGCGACTGGTACGCGGAGAAGGCGATCGACCTGCGCCTGGGCGTGGCCGCCGCCGGCCTCGACCCGGGCGCCCGGCGGCTGCGCCTGTCCGACGGGGCGACGCTCGACTACGAGCAGCTGCTGATCGCGACCGGGAGCCGTCCGCGCACGCTGCCGCTGCTCGACGCCTCGCGCAACGTGACCACGCTGCGCAACCTCGAGGACGCCCGCCGGCTGCGCGGCGTCCTGGAGGCGGGCGGGCGCCTGGCCATCGTCGGCGCCGGGTTCATCGGCCAGGAGGTGGCCTCGGCGGCGCGGCAGGCCGGCGTCGAGGTCACGATGATCGAGGCCGAGGAGTTCCCGCTCGCCCGCGTGCTCGGTCCGGCGCTCGGGCCATGGTTTCGCGACCTCCACGTCGAGGAGGGCGTGGAACTGCTGCTCGGCGCCCAACTGGTGGCCGCCGAGCCAGCCGGCGGCGAGCGGCTGGCGGCGCTGCGCCTGGCCGACGGCCGGGTGATCGCCTGCGACCACGTCGTGGTCGGCGTCGGCGTGGTGCCCGCCCTCGACTGGCTGGAGGGCAGCGGCCTGGCGCCGAGCGGCGTGCCGGCCGACGCCGACGGCCGCACCGAGGTGCCGGGCGTGTGGGCGGCCGGCGACGCGGCGGCGACCTACGACCCGGCGCTCGGCCGGCGGGTCACCGGGGCCCACTGGGAGTCGGCGGGGCGCCAGGGCGCTCGGGCGGCGAAGGCGATGCTCGGCCTCGACCCGGGCCGCCTGACGCTGTCGAGCTTCTGGAGCGACCTCTACGGCACCCGCATCCAGTATCTCGGGCAGGCGTCGCTGGCCGACGACGTGACAATCGACGGCGACCCGGCGAGCCGCGACTTCACCGCCATCTTCACCCGCGCCGGCCGCCCGGTCGCCGCCCTCCTCGTCGGGCGCCCCGGGCGCCTGCCCGAGGCCCGCGCCCTGCTCAGCGACTGACCGAACCGAAGGAGAGACCATGGCCTACACCATCCGCATCGACGAGAGCGCCTGCGCGGCGCACGGCGACTGCGAGGACCTCGCGCCCGAGGTCTTCCGGGTCGACGACGTGGCCGTGGTCATCGCCAGCGGCCACGACGAGCTCGCCCTGGCCGCGGCGCAGGTATGCCCGACGACGGCGATCACGATCCTCGACGAGGCGACCGGCCGGCAGGTGTACCCGTAGCCGCACCCCGCAGCGCCCGCCATCCGTAGACCCCACCCGCGCGGCGGCGGGGATAATCGCCGGGTGATCGCCCGCTACACCCGCCCGGAGATCGGCGCCCTGTGGACCGACCAGGCGCGGATGGACGCCTGGCGGCGGGTCGAGCTCGCGGCCGCCGAGGAGCTCGAGGACGGCCCGAGCGAGGCCGAGCGCGAGGCGATCCGCGAGGCGACGTTCACCGTCGCGGCGGTCAACGACCGCGAGCGGGTCACCGACCACGACGTGGCCGCCTTCGTCGACGTCCTCGCCGGGTCGGTCGGTCCGGCCGGCCGGTGGATCCACTACGGCCTGACCTCCTCCGACGTGCTCGACACCGCGCTCGGCCTCCAGCTGCGGGCGGCCGGCGAGATCGTGGTCGCCGGGGCGCGCGAGCTGGTCGCGGCCCTGGCCGCGCAGGCCCGCGCCCACCAGGAGACGCTGTGCGTCGGGCGCACCCACGGGATCCACGCCGAGCCGACGACGTTTGGGATCAAGCTCGCCGGGTTCGCCTTCGAGGCCCACCGCAACGCCGAGCGCCTCGAGCGCGCGTTCGGACAGGCGGCGGTCGGGGCGATCTCCGGGGCGGTCGGCACCTACGCGGCCAACAGCCCCGACTACGAGCGGCGGGTGCTCGCCCGGCTGGGGATCGCGGCCGAGTCGGTCTCGACGCAGGTCGTGGCCCGCGACCGCCACGCCGAGCTCCTGAGCGCGATCGCCCTGGCCGGGGCCGGCCTCGAGCGGCTGGCCACCGAGGTCCGCCACCTCCAGCGCACCGAGCTCCTGGAGGCGAGCGAGCCTTTTCGCACCGGCGCCCAGAAGGGCTCCTCGGCGATGCCGCACAAGCGCAACCCGATCGTCAGCGAGCGGATCACCGGCCTGGCCCGCCTGCTGCGGGGCAACGCCCAGGCCGCGCTCGAGAACGTCGCCCTCTGGCACGAGCGCGACATCTCCCACTCCGGGGTCGAGCGGGTGATCCTCCCGGACTCGACGATCCTCCTCGACTACATGCAGCACCTGGCGCTGCGCGTGGTCCGCGGCCTGGCGATCGACCCCGAGCGGATGCGCGAGAACCTCGAGCTCACCCACGGGGCGCTGTTCTCCCAGCCGCTGCTCCTGGCCCTCGTGTCGGGCGGCATGACCCGCGACGACGCCTACCGCCTGGTCCAGGAGGCCGCCCAGCGGGCCTGGCGCGAGCGGACGCCCCTGCGCGGGCTGATCGCGGCCGAGCCGGCCGCCGCCGGCCTCGACCTCGACGCGATCTTCGACTACGCCCAGTTCACCCGCTACGCCGGCGAGATCGTCGGGCGGCTCGGGGGGATCGACCCCTACTCGAAGTCGTCGACGGCGTAGACCGTCCGCTTGGCGAGCTCGACCGTCGTGGTGCGGTTGGGATCGGCGGGGTCCTGGCAGTGGACGATGTAAAGCTCGCGGCCGACCTGGAGGATGGCGATCACCCGCTGGCCGTCGAGCAGATCCTCGGAGCCGACCTCGATCGTCGTGTCGGCGCCGCTGCGCCGGCACATGAGGCGGTGGATCCGGCGCTTGTGGGCGACCTGGCCGGACGCCGTCTCGGTCTGCTCGCGGAGCTCATCGTAGGCGCGCTCGGCGGCGGCGCCGTCGAGGCCGGGGATGAAGAAGGATGTCAAGAGCACGATGCCCCCGTCGGGGGCATCAGCCGCGACCGCGCGAGCGCCGGCCCGGGCCGGACGCCCTCGGCGGCTGCGCCGGCTGGAGCGCCCGTTCGGCGGGCGTCATCTGCCGGACGGTCAGCTTGCCCGCGGCGATCTGCGCACGGATGTCGGCGAGCTTTTCGGCTCGTCGCTCCTCGGCGCGCAGCTGCTGCTGTCCCTTTGCCGTTGCCATGCCTCCACCGAGGGTACTCCCTTGCGCCATTCGGCACGTAACCCGGCCAGGGCGAGGGTCCGGCGGGCTCGCTACAGTCAGGCCATGACCGTCTCCGATCTGCCGCTCCTGACCTCCGGCAAGGTGCGCGACATGTACGCCTTCGGCGACAACATCCTCATGGTCGCCTCCGACCGGATCTCGACCTACGACGTCGTCCACCCGACGCTGATCCCCGACAAGGGCAAGGTCCTGACCGGGATCTCGGTCTTCTGGTTTCGCCTCACCGACCAGATCGTCCCCAACCACCTGCTGGCGGCGGCCGTGCCCGTGCCGACCGACCTGCGCGGGCGCGGCCTGATCGTCAAGTCGCTGGAGATGCTCCCGGTCGAGTGCGTCGTGCGCGGCTACCTGACCGGCTCCGGCTGGAAGGACTACCAGGCGACCGGGGCGGTCTGCGGGATCGAGCTGCCGCCCGGCCTGCAGGAGTCAGAGCGCCTGCCGACCCCGATCTTCACGCCGGCGACCAAGGCGGAGCTGGGCGAGCACGACGAGAACATCGACTTCGACGGGGCGGTCGCCGCCGTCGGCGACCGGGCCTTGGTCGAGCGCCTGCGCGACGTCTCGCTCGCTTTGTACGAGAAGGCCGCCGCCCACGCCCAGGAGCGGGGGATCATCCTCGCCGACACGAAGTTCGAGTTCGGCCTCGACCCGGGCGGGCGCCTGACCCTGGCCGACGAGGTCCTGACGCCCGACTCGAGCCGCTTCTGGCCGGCCGACGGCTACGCGCCGGGCCGGCCGCAGCCGAGCTTCGACAAGCAGTACGTCCGCGACTGGGCGACGACCACCGGCTGGGACCGGACGCCCCCGGCGCCGGCCATTCCCGACGAGGTCGTCGAGGGGACCCGGGCGCGCTACCTCGAGGCCTACGAGCGGATCACCGGCGAGCCGTTCAGCGCGTGGATCGAGCGCAGCACCGGCATCCCGACGCCGGCCGACCCGGCGTGAGGGCGCGGGTCCTCGTCCGGCCCAAGGCCGGCATCCTCGACCCGCAGGGCCAGGCGGTCGAGCGGGCGCTGCCGGCGCTGGGGTTCGACGGCGTGCGCAACGTCCACGTCGGGCGGCTGATCGAGCTCGACCTCGACGACCCGGCCCGCCTGCCGGCGATGTGCGAGGCGCTCCTGGCCAACCCGCTGATCGAGGACTACGAGGTGCTGGTCGGTTGAAGTTCGGCGTCGTCGTCTTCCCCGGCAGCTGTGACGACGTCGACGCCCGCCTGGCCTGCGAGCGGGTCGGCGAGGCGGTCGGCCTCTGGCACGCCGACCGCGACCTCCAGGCGGTCGACGCCGTCGTCATCCCCGGCGGCTTCTCCTACGGCGACTATCTCCGCGCCGGGGCGATCGCCCGGTTCGCCCCGATCATGGAGGAGGTCATCGCCTTCGCACAAGACGGCGGCCTGGTGATGGGGATCTGCAACGGCTTCCAGGTCCTGTGCGAGGCCGGCCTCCTGCCGGGCGCGCTGCTGCCGAACACCGGCCTGCGCTTCCTCTGCCGCCAGGTCGACCTCGAGGTGGCCAACCCGGACACGCCGTTCACCCGGGCGTGCGCCGGCGACCCTGGCCGGCGCCTGTCGGTCCCGGTCAAGCACACCACCGGCCGCTATTGGGCCCCGGCCGCCACGCTGGCCGCCATGAGGGAGTCGGGCCAGGTCGTGCTGCGCTACGCGCTCCACCAGAACCCGAACGGATCGGTGGACGACATCGCCGGCGTGACCAACGCCGCGGGCAACGTCTTCGGCCTGATGCCGCACCCCGAGCACGCCGTCGACGCCCTGACCGGGTCGACCGACGGCCTCGAGCTGTTCGCGTCGATGGCCGCTGCATGAGCGCGACGGCGGCGCCGCCCGGGCGGGCGCGGGCGGTCGAGCTCGGGCTGACCGCCGCCGAGTACGCGCTGATCGTCGAGCGGCTCGGACGCGAGCCCAACGAGGTCGAGCTGGCCATGTTCAGCCTGATGTGGTCCGAGCACTGCGCCTACAAGCACTCGAAGGCGCTCCTGCGGACGCTGCCGACCACCGGCCCGCGGGTGGTCATGGGCCCGGGCGAGAACGCCGGCGCGGTCGACGTCGGCGGCGGCCTGGTCTGCGCGTTCAAGGTCGAGTCCCACAACCACCCGAGCGCGGTCGAGCCGTTCCAGGGGGCGGCGACCGGGGTCGGCGGGATCCTCCGCGACGTCTTCGCGATCGGCGCCCGGCCGATCGCCATCCTCGACTCCCTGCGCTTCGGCGACCCGGGCGGCCGGACGCGCTACCTGCTCGACCGGGCGGTCGCCGGCATCGGCCACTACGGCAACTCGATCGGCGTGCCGACGGTCGGCGGCGAGGTCTACTTCGAGGGGCCCTACGAGCAGAACTGCCTCGTCAACGCGATGGCCATCGGCTTGATCGACGGCGACCGGCTGATCCGGGCGGCGGCCCAGGGCCCGGGCAACGTCCTGATCCTGTTCGGGGCGACCACCGGCCGCGACGGCATCGGCGGGGCGTCGGTCCTGGCCAGCGCCGAGCTCGGCGAGGACGACGCGGCCAAGCGCCCGAGCGTCCAGGTCGGCGACCCGTTCGCCGAGAAGAAGCTGATGGAGTGCTCGCTGGAGCTGCTCGACCGCGGCCTCCTCGTCGCCCTGCAGGATCTCGGCGCCGCCGGGCTGACGTCGGCGGCGGCGGAGATGGCCAGCAAGGGCGAGCTCGGCGTCGACATCGACATCGCCCGGATCCCCCTGCGCGAGGCGGGGATGGCGCCGTTCGAGATCATGGTCTCCGAGTCGCAGGAGCGGATGCTCTGCGTCGCCCGGCCCGACCAGGTCGACGCGGTGATCGCCGTCTGTGCCCGCTGGGAGACGGCGGCCACGCCGATCGGCGCCGTGACCGAGACCGGCCTCGTGCGGATCCTCGACGGGGCCGACGTGGTCGGGGAGATGCCGGTCCGGGCGCTGGTCGACGACTGCCCGGTCTACACGCTCGAGCCGGCGCCGCCCGACCGCCAGATCTACCCGCGCCCGCCGCGGACGCTGCCCTCCGAGGACCCGACCGCCGTCCTCCTCGCCCTGCTCGCCTGCCCGAACATCGCCGACCGCCGGCCCCTCTTCGAGCAGTACGACTGCATCGTTCAGTCCCGTACCGTCCGCCGGCCGGCGGAGGCCGACGCGGCCGTGCTGATGCTCCCGGTCCGCGACGGCCTGACGCCGGCGCTGGCGGCGGCGATCGACGGCAACGGCCGCCGCGTGGCCTGCGACCCCTACCGCGGGACGATCGAGGCCGTGCTCGAGTGCGCGGCCAACCTGGCCTGCGTCGGGGCCGAACCACTCGGCTTGACCAACTGCCTGAACTTCGGCAACCCGGAGCGCCCGCACGTGGCCTGGCAGCTGACGGAGTCGGTCCGCGGCCTGGGCGACGCCTGCCGGGCGCTCGGGGTGGCGGTCGTCGGGGGCAACGTCTCGCTCTACAACGAGGCCGGCGGCGGGCCGATCTACCCGACGCCGGTCGTCGGGATGGTCGGCGAGCTGCCCGACGCGACGCGCGCCGGGCGGCTGGGCTTCGCGGCGGCGGGCGACGCGATCGCCGTGATCGGTCCGTTCGCCCCGGCCCTGCCCGGGTCGGAGCTCGCGCGCCTGGGCGGGGCCGAGCTCCCGCTCGGGCTCCCGGCGGCCGACCTCGACGCGATCGCCGCCGCCCAGCGGACGGTGCGCGACGCCGTCCGCGCGGGGACGCTGGCCAGCGCCCACGACATCGCCGAGGGCGGCCTGGCGGTGGCCGTGGCCGAGTGCTGCCTGGCCGGCGGGATCGGGGCGAGCGTGCGGCTCGACACGGCCAAGCCGCTGCGCGCGCTGTTCGGCGAGGGTCCGGGCGGCTTCGTCGTCTCCGGAGCGCCGGAGGCGATCGCCGGGCTCGACGCCGTGATCATCGGCCGGGTCGGCGGCTCGGCCCTCGAGATCGACGCCGGCCCGGCGCGGATCGTGCTTGCCCTGGAGCAGTTGCTCGCCGCCCATGCCTCCCTGGGGGACATGTTTGCCTGAGGCGGGCGGCCGGCGGGCGGTGGTGGTGCGGGAGGCGGGCCCGGCCGACGCCGACGCGGTGTGGCGGATCTTCGCCGTGGTCGTCGCCGCGGGTGAGACCTACGCCTACGCGCCGGACACCGGGCGCGAGGAGGCGCTCCGGCTGTGGACGGGGGGCGGGGCCCGCTGCTACGTGGCCTGCGACACCGGCGGCGACGGCGGGCGGCGGCGAGGTGGTCGGCACGGTGGTCGGCACCTACACGCTGCGCGCCAACCAGCCGGGCCTCGGAGCCCACGTCGCCCACGCCGCCTTCATGGTCGACCCGGCCGCCCGGGGGCGGGGGATCGGCCGCCGGCTGGGCGAGCACGCCCTGGCGGCGGCCGCGGGGTTCGGCTTTCGGGCGATGCAGTTCAACCTCGTGGTGGCGTCCAACGAGCCGGCGATCGCGCTGTGGCGGAGCCTCGGCTTCGAGGTCGCCGGCCGGCTGCCGGGGGCCTTTCACTGGCGGCGGGAGCGCTACGTCGACGCCCTCGTCATGTTCCGAGCCCTGCCGCGGGCGCCGGAGCCGCTGCTACCCTTCGAGGTACGTGGCGAGGGCCCCGCCCTCGGCGGTCACGATCCTCGATGAACGAATCGGCACTCGATCTCGACGCGCGCGACGGGCCGCGTGACGAATGCGGCGTATTCGGGCTCTATGCGCCCGATCACGACGTATCTCGTCTCGCCTACTTCGCGCTGTTCGCCCTCCAGCACCGGGGCCAGGAGTCGGCGGGCATCGCCGCGGCCGACCACGGCGGCCAGATCGTCACCCGGCGGGAGCTCGGCCTGGTCAGCCAGGTGTTCAAGGAGAACGACCTGGCCACGCTGGCCGGGGAGCTGGCCATCGGACACGTCCGCTACTCGACGACCGGCGGCAACCACTGGGAGAACTCGCAGCCGGTCCAGCGCTCGGCCGGGTCGGACGCCAACCGCCGCGAGGTGGCGCTGGCCCACAACGGCAACCTGATCAACGCGGTCGAGCTCCACGCCGAGCTGACCGAGCGGGGGGCGAGCTTCCGGTCGACGTCGGACTCGGAGATCATCGCCGCGCTGATCGCCACCCACGAGGCCGAGCGGATCGAGGACGCCGTGGCCGACGTCCTGCCCCGGCTGAAGGGCGCCTTCTCGACGGTGGTGATGACCAACGACCGGGTGATCGCCTTCCGCGACCCGCACGGCCTGCGGCCGCTCGTCCTCGGCGAGCTGCCGCCCGGCGGCCCGGGCGAGCCGCCGCGCTACTGCGTGGCCAGCGAGTCGTGCGCCTTCGACATCATCGGCGCCCGCCTGCTGCGCGACGTCCGCCCGGGCGAGGTCATCTCGATCGGAGCCGGCGGCCTGCGCTCGCTCCAGGTCACGACCGGCGAGCGGGAGGCGTTCTGCGTCTTCGAGTACATCTACTTCGCCCGGCCCGACTCGCGGATGGGCGGCAACGTGCTCCAGGTCGTGCGCGGGCGGATGGGCGAGATCCTGGCCCGGGAGGCGCCGGTCGAGGCCGACCTGGTGATCCCGGTGCCCGACTCGGGCAACCCGGCGGCTAGGGGCTACGCCCGGGCCAGCGGCCTGCCCCAGGACGACGGGTTCGTCAAGAACCGCTACGTGGCCCGGACGTTCATCCAGCCGGGACAGGAGCTGCGCAAGCACGGCCTGCGGATGAAGTTCAACCCGCTGCCCGAGGTCGTGGCCGGCAAGCGGATCGTCGTCGTCGACGACTCGATCGTCCGCGGCAACACGACCAAGCAGATCGTCAAGATGCTCCGCGAAGCCGGAGCAGCGGAGATCCACATGCGGATCTGCGCGCCGCCGATCGAGCACCCGTGCCACTACGGGATCGACATGTCGACGCGCGAGGAGATGATCGCCCACGGCCGCTCGATGGCTGAGATCGCGGCCGAGCTCGAGTGCGACTCGCTCGCCTACCTGTCGCTGACCGGGGTCTACGAGGCGATCAAGGGCGCCCGGGGCACCCACTGCGACGCGTGCTTCACCGGTGAGTACCCGCTCGAGGGCCACCACGACCAGGGTGGGAAGTACTCGCTCGAGCTACCGCTCGCCCCGGTGTAGCCGGCTCAGCGGGCGATGAGCACCGTCTCGACGGAGTCTTAGTCATTGGTCTAGTTTCGCGGTTCCCGTGAGGTGGAACCGGCTCTCGGTCCGGGACGGGCGACGACCGCGCGCACGTCACGCGCGGCGATGACCCGGGCGCCCCGGTCGACCGCGTGGCCGGCGGCGGCGTGCGCCAGCTTCAGCACCGAGCGCAGGTCGCGGTCGCGCTCGTGGTAGAGAACCTGGAGCTCGTCGACCGCGACGGGCTCGATGACGGCGTCGAGAGCCCCGTCGATGGCGTCGCGCTCGAGGCGGCGCGCGAGGATCCGGGCCAGGGCCGGGGCCTCGACGTCGGCGGGCAGCTCGGCCACGCCGATGCGGGCCATGGCCAGGCGCTCGATCACCTCGACCACGCGGGGGATCTCCTCGAACCGCGGGTGCATGGCCACCACGAGATCGACGGCCAGCTCGCCGAGGACGCGGACCCCGTGGTGATAGAGGCGCTCGACCGCCACCGCGTCGAGCTGGCCGCCCGGCCCGGGTCCGACGAACTTCTCGGTGTCGTCGATGACCAGCACCGGGCGGTAGCCGGCGCCGGCGACGGCGGCCAGGACATCCTCGAGGTCGTGGCGGACGCGGGCGGCGTTCTGGCCGAACTCCGCCGTCTCGTAGGCCTCGCGCACGGCGGCCGAGTAGCTGACGATCGGCGCCGTCAGGCCGCCGCGGTGCTCGACCTGGGCCCCCTCGCGGACGCGCTGGTCGGCGGCTGCCGCCTGGAGCACCGCCTCGTCGACGTTGGAGAACCGGTGCCCCTCGACGGCGATCGTCTCCAGCACCATCTTCATCACCGCCTCCGGGCTGTCGAGGCGCTCGGGCCGATCGCCGACGCGGAGGATCAGCACCTCGTGGCGCGCGGCGAGCTCCCGCCGGGCCAGATCGGCCACGACGCGGAGGATCAGGCTCGTCTTGCCGGCCCCGCTCGGCCCGACCACGTGCACGCGCCGGGGCCCGGGGACGGCGGTCAGCGCCCGCATGAGCTCGACCTCGGGCCGCTCGGCCCCCACCGGCAGGCCGAGCTCGCCGGAGCCGACGTAGACACGGGTGCGCCGCTCGTCGGTCGTCGCGTCGTCGAACGTCCGGGCGGCTACGATCCGCTCGAGGCTCACGGCGTCGGCGGGAGCGTTGGGTTGAGCTCGTAGAGCTTGCGCGGTCGGCCCGGCCGGTCGCTGCGCTCCGGAATCGAACGGACCACCCCGTGCCCCTCCAGGTTCGAGAGGATCCGCTGGGCGTAGGCCCGCGACCAGGACAGGTGCCCGAGCAGGTCTGGGTCGCCGGCGCTCACCGGCCGCCCGAGGTCCCGGAGCTCGGCCGCGGCCAGCGCCTCGCTGCCCCCGAGCTCGGCCGCCCGCTCGAGGTGTTCGTGACCGGCCACCGGCCCGGCCCCCGGCTCGAGCACCGCCCGGGCAGCCCTGATGACCTGGCGAGGATGGGCGGCCGCGACCGCCGGGTCGCCCTCGATCCGGCGGAGTTCCTCCGGGTCGAGACCGAGGCGCAGGAGCCGAGTCACCTCCTCGGCCTCGAGGGGCGGGATCTCGACCACCGACGACCAGAAGGCGTCGGCCGGGGGCGTGCGCAGGGCGGCCGAGTCCCGAGGGCGCACCGCGACCGCCCAGGCGTGGCCGAGGTCCCAGAGCTCGTCGCGCAGCCGCCCGAACACGTCGTAGCCGACGTCGGGGTCGATCAGCCCGTCGACCAGGATCACGACCGGCGGCTCGCGGCGCAGCCGCCGGACGGCCCGCAGAAGCCCGACTCCGCGGCCCTCCTCGCCTCCTGGTCCGAGCGCGTCCCCGACGATGTCGAGCAGGCCGGCGGCATCGCCGGCCAGCCCGGCGTTCACGGCGACGGCCGGGCGCCCGGACCGGCCGAGGACACCGGCCGCCCGCCGCAGGAGCGTGCTCTTGCCGGAGCCGGCCTCCCCGAGCAGTAGGACGTTGCCGCCGCCGGCCAGCGGCTCGACCAGTCGCCGCTCGAGCTCGGGGCGCTCGACGTAGAGGCCGGCGTCGAGACCGTCGACGAGAAGAGGGCGGTCGCGGAGGCGCATCGCCGGAAAGTATCTGATACTTACCTGTGTTTGGCAACCCCGATCTCGGTTCTCGGCTCGCTCCGCTGAGTCGACGGCACGGGGCGTGTAGACCTCCTCCTGGGCGTCGGCCGCGTGATCGTACTCAGAGAAGGGCTCGAACCGGGCACCCACTGCGACGCCTCCTCACCGAGTGAGCACCCGTTCGAGGGCCACCACGACAAGGGCGGGAAGTTCTCGCTCGACCTACCGCTCGACCCGGTGTTGCCGCCGACCCGGGTAATCGACGCGGTGAGCGCCGTCGCCTCGACCCCGGCTCACTCGTCCTCGCCGGCGCCCCAGTCGTAGCTTTCCGCCTCCCGCTCGTCCTCCGCTTCGCGATCCCCTTCCTCCTCCTCCCGCTCCCGCTCCTCCTCCTCCCGCTCCCGCTCGTCTTCCTCCCGCTCCCGCTCGTCTTCCTCCCGCTGTCGCTCCTCTTCCTCCCGCTCTCGCTCCTCCTCCTCCCGCTCTCGCTCCTCCTCCTCCCTTTCCCGCTTCTCTTCCTCGCGCTCCCGCCGCTCCTCCTCCTCCCGCTCCCGCTCCTCCTCCTCCCGCTCCCGCTCCTCCTCCTCCGCCTGCCGCTCCTCCCCGTCTCGCTCCTCCTCCTCTCGATCGTCTTCCTCTCGCTCCCGCTCCTCCTCCTGCCGTTGCTCCTCGTCCCGTTCCTCCTCCTCCCGTTCCTCCTCCTTCCGTTCCTCCTCCTCGCGCTCCCGCTCCTCCTCCTCCATTCCTCCTCGCGCTCTCGTTCCTCCTCCTTCCGTTCCTCCTCCTCGCGCTCCCGCTCCTCCTCCTCCAGTTCCTCCTCGCGCTCTCGTTCCTCCTCCTCGCGCTCCTCCTCGCGCTCTCGCTCCTCCTCCTCTCGCTCCTCCTCCTCCTCGCGCTCCTCCTCCTCGCGTTCCTCCTCCTCGCGCTCCCGCTCGTCCTCCTCCAGCTCCTCCTCCTCGTCGCGCTCGCGCCCCTCGGCCTGTTCCTCTTCCTCGCGCTCCCGCCCGTCCTCCTCCTCGCGCTGCTCCTCGTCCCGCTGCCCCTCCTCCTGCTCCCCCGCCTCCTCCTGCGACTCCTCGTCGTCCCGCTCCGGCCGCTCGTCTTCTTCGGGCTGGTCGTCCGCCGCCGCTCGCGTCGCCTCGTCAGCCACGCCGGCTGCTTCGCGACCCTCCGGCGACACGTAGGCGCCTTCGAGCGCAGTCCGGTGTCCATCGCCGGACGGCCAGCCGGCGCGGCTCCCGCGGCCCGCGGCCGAGATGGTCCGTGGGGTCAGCCGGGAAGCGGTGCGCCGGCCTCGGTGAACGCCGGCGGCGAGTAGACCTGACCCGGCGTGCCACCGACCGCCTGCAGCTGGACCGCTTCCTCGGCCGTCGTGATCTTGCGCGGGACGCCAGGACCGACGCGGGCGAAGACGCCGGGCTCGAACCGGTAGGTCTGCCCGCCGCCAGTGGAGGGTCGCCGAGCCCGACAATTAGGAGCACAGCTTCGACGCGAGCGCGTACATCGGACAGACGGTCACGCTGAAGTTCATCGGTGCCGAGGACTACACCCAGCAGGCCTCGTTCGCGATCGACGACACGGCGCTGAACGTTTCGTAGGGTGGTCGGTGTCGCGAGATACCCTCGGAGCCCGACGACCGGCCGGCTCGCTACCGTCAGGGCGTGCACGCAGCCCTCGCCGCATTCGCCCGCGCCGCGGCCGGCGACCCGGCCGGACTCGCCGACGCCCGCGGCGCCTGGCCGGGCATCGCGGCCCCGGACCGTGCCCTCCTCGCCGATCTCGGTCGCCACCTCGCCGCCGCCGCCGACCCGCAGCCGAGATTGGCCGAGGTCCTCGCCGCCCTCGCGGCCGGAGACCTCGACCGCGCCCGGGGCGCCGTGGGGCTGCTCACCCCGTCCGAGCGCGACCTGATCGCCCCGATCGGCCGCCACGTGGCGGCCCAGGTCGCTCCCGGCGACCGTACCCCGACCCGGACCCCGACCCCGACCCTCGCCGCCGACCCGGAGGAGGCGGCGTGGCTGGCCGCCCAGGAGGGCCTGGCCGCCGACGAGGATCCCTACGAGGGCTACGACTTCGCCGGCGAGGTCGCCCGCGAGGCGCAGCGGCGCGAGGCCCCGCGCCAGACCGGCATCCGCTCCGAGCGCACCCCTGAGGACCTGCTGGACCTGATGGGCCTCGACGCCTTCCGCCCCAGCCAGCGCGAGGCGGTCCAGGCGGCGCTCGACGGCCGCGACAGCCTCGTGGTGATGCCGACCGGCGGCGGCAAGAGCCTCTGCTACCAGCTCCCGGCGCTGGCCTCCGACGCCCTGACCGTGGTCGTCAGCCCGCTGATCGCCCTGATCTCAGACCAGCACCGCCGGCTGCTGGACGCCGGCCACCGGTCGGCCATGCTCGCGTCCAACCTCGGCCAGGACGCCAACCGGGCCTCGCTCGAGGAGATCCGCTCCGGCCGGGCCCAGATCGTCTTCTGCGCCCCCGAGCGCTTCGCCAGCCGGGCCCTACGTGCGGCCCTGCTCACCCGCGAGATCGCCCTCTTCGTCGTCGACGAGGCCCACTGCGTCAGCGAGTGGGGCCACGACTTCCGCCCCGACTACCTGCGTCTGCGGCCGGTGATCGACCTCCTCGGCCGGCCGCCGGTGATGGCGGCGACGGCGACGGCGACGCCGCGCGTGGCGCAGGAGATCGCCGACCGCCTCGGCCTGCGCGACCCGCTGCTCGTCCGCCGCGGCTTCGACCGGCCGAACATCAGCTTCGACGTCATCGCCCTCGCCGGCGACGGCGCCGTCGCCCGCAAGCGGGGGATCCTCCTCGCCGGCCTGGCCGACCCGGTCAACCGGCCGGCGATCGTCTACTGCGGCACCCGCAAGGACACCGAGCAGGTGGCGGCCGTCCTGCGCGCCGAGGGGATCCCGGCCGCGCCCTACCACGCCGGGATGGACGCCGCCGCGCGCAACCGCAGCCAGGCGTCGTTCATGGACGGCAACGTCGACGTCGTCGTGGCCACCAACGCCTTCGGCCAGGGGATCGACAAGGAGGACATCCGCAGCGTCTGGCACTGGGCGCTCCCGTCGAGCGTCGAGGGCTACTACCAGGAGGCGGGCCGGGCCGGGCGCGACGGGCGGCCGGCGCGGGCCGTCCTGCTGGCCATGCGCGGCGATCTCGGCCGGCTGATCCAGTTCATCAAGAACTCGGAGATGACCGTCGCCGACGTCAAGGCCGTGACCGAGCGGCTGCGCCGAGCCGCCCAGGACGGGGTCGCCGTGGTCGACCCCCACGCCCAGGACGACCGCGACCGGATCGCCCTGGCCGTGGCCGAGCGGGCCGGCGCCGTCGCCCTGGCCCCGGCACCCGGCGGGCGCCTGGCGGCAACGCTCACCGGCCGCCTCGACGAGTACGCCGCCCGGGCGGTCTGCCGGGAGGCGACCAATCGGCGCTGGACCGCCTATCAGGCGCTCAAGCGGTTCGCCGACAGCCACGACGTCTGCCGCCGCCGCCAGCTCCTCGACCATTTCGGCGACGACACGCCGACCGCGCCGACCGGGCGCTGCTGCGACGTCTGCGACCCGATCGACTGGCTCGACCTGGCGGCGATCACCGCCGCCCGCCCGCGCCGCGCCGGCGCCGCGGCCGGCGGGGCCGCCGGGGCCGGCCGGCCGGGGACGGGGCCCGGCGGAGCCGCGGCGCCGGCGGGTCCGCCGGTCGACGAGGACGAGTTCGAGGCGCTCAAGAAGTGGCGCTACGCCCGGGCCGACGGCAAGCCGGCCTACACGGTGGCGGCCAACGCCACCCTCGAGGAGGTGCTCCGCAGGCGGCCGGCCTCGGCCGAGGACCTGCTGGCCATCCGCGGCATCGGCCCGGCGTTCGTCGAGAAGCACGGCAACGACCTGCTCGAGGTGCTGGCCGCCCTCTGACGCGCCACCGGAGCCCGGCGGCCGGCGCGCCTACCTGCCTGCCGCTGGGCGGCCTATCTCACCGTGATCGTCGTGCTGGCCGCGCTCGGCGCATTGCCGACGTCGCCCGAGTAGTTGGCGTAGATCTTGTGCGTGCCGCTGTCGACCGCCGCCGGCGTGTAGGTCACCGAGCAGCGCGCCTGATTGCCGCCGATCAAGACGAGCGTGCAGCTCGGCGGGCTGAACGTGCCGCTCGAGTTGCTGGCGAAGCTGACCGTGCCGGTCGGGTGGACGCCGCCGGTCACCGTGGCCGTGCACGTGGTCGGCCGGCCGACGGCCACGCTGGTCGGCGAGCAGCCGACGGTGGTGACGCTCGCCTGACCGCCGGGCAGGCCGGTCGCGGTGGTGAACACGTCCTCGTCGTTGACGATTCCGTTCGCCGGGGCGAGCGGGTCGACGTTGCGCGTGTCCGCCCAGATCGGATGGGCCGCGCCGTCGGGGGTGATCGTCAGGCCGCTGTAGTCGCCCAGGAAGCCGAACTGGTCGCCGCCGGGCGGCGGGAAGCTCGGCGTCAGGGTGGTCACCGCGAACGCCCTGCTCGTGCTCGTGCCGCCGGCCAGCACGTAGTCGGAGGCGCGAGCCTGGACCCCGGGCTGGCCCGGAGCGAACGGACCGGTGGCGGTGTTCTCGTTGGGCACGCGGTCGGTGCGGTAGTAGCTGACACCCACCCGGTCGGAGACGGGCGAGATCGCGACCGCCGGCTCGTAGTGATCGAGGTTCTGCGTGGCGTTGACCTGCCTGCTCGGCGTCCACGTCAGGCCGCCGTCGGTCGAGCTGGCGAGCTGGATGTCGTACTCGCCGTTGCGGTAGTCCTGCCAGACGGCGGACAGATGTCCGGTCGACCGGCCCACGGCGATGCGGGGGAAGTCGTCGGTGCGGACGAAGTTGCCGGGGATGCACTGCTCGGGGCCGCGCCCGAAGTTACAGAGGGGCTCGCCGCCGACGACGTCGTCGCCGACCTTGACCGGGTTGGCGCAGTTGAGGTGGGCCGTGCCCGCGGTCGAGCTGCCCGACGGGGCGCAGTGGACGCCGAGCTGCTGGGCGTTGGGGTTGTTGGCCGCCGTGTTGGCGTTGTTGAACACGACCTCGAGCTGGCCGTCGGGCAGCACGGTCGGATCCGCGCCCTGGTCGAAATCGCACTGATGCGGGCTCTGGCTCGGATCGAAGACGTTTCCGAAGAAGCAGAGCGACGGGGAGTTGCCGCTGATCTCCTCGGGGGTCGACCACGTCTGGGCGCCGTCGGTCGACATCGAGCCGAAGATCGGCGCGCGCAGGTAGTTGCCGGAGGCGTCCATCCGGAAGACCGTCCAGGTGACGTACACGTTGTCGCGGTTCGGGCTCGAGGGGTAGGAGTCGACGGCGATGAAGTTCTTGTCGTGGAAGACCAGCGGGCTGTTGTCCTCGACGACCTTGTACTTACGGCCGATCGGCCGGTTGTTCGGCTGGGTGCCGGTGTCGATGTTGAAGAAGTACGAGCCCTTGGCGCCCGCCGGAGACGCGGTCACGAACAATCCGCTGGCGTTGGTGTTGCTGTCGAAGGTCACGCAGCTGAAGTAGCCCCGCCCGCGGCTGTCGAACCCGAGGGCGGGGTCGCTCGCGCGCTGGTAGATGCCCCGCGTGCCCGGGTCGCCGAGGATCGTGTTGCGGTTGGGATCGGCCGCGGTCGGCAGCATCATGTCCGGGGCGTTGGCCCACGCCTGGAACGGGGGCAGCATGTCGCCCCAGCGAGCTCCGCTGTCCAGCGAGAAGGCGATGCCGCACTGATTGCGGCCCTGGCGCTCGTCGTTCATGCCGGCGAGGAGGTTCGTCGGGTCGAGCGGGTTGTAGGCGATGCCCTCCTCGGACTGGAGGCGAAAGCCGCAGTCCTGGTTGACGCGGACGCTGCTGCCCGAGGTGCGCCCGCTGCAGCCGAGCGTGCCGGCCGACAGGCCGGGCACGACCGAGCCGGCGGCGCCGGCCTGAGCCTGCGCGTGCACGCCGGGAGGCAGCGGACCGCTGGTGGCGTCAGCCGCCGACTGGAGCGTGCCGGCGGAGATGGACGGGAGCCGCTTGGTGATCGTCTGCACCTGACCGTTGGGACCGGTCGCCTTCTCGGTCAGCTGGGCCGGCTGGCGCGTTCCCGCCGCCGCGTCGTGCACGACGAGCGCCGGCCCGGAGCCGCCGGCCGCCGTGCCCACCAACGTGACGACGACGACGCCCAACGTAACGGCCAAGATCCCAACCACCCAGCGCCTCATGTCCTGCCCCTCTCCGCCGCCTACCTTGCCCGATGCGCTCAGACGCTAGCGCGCCCTCCGCAGGCGCGCAAGGGGTAGACCCCGCCTTGCCGTGGACGCCCTCCCGGCCGGGGCGGCTGGATCGCGCCGTCAGTTCATGGGGGCCCGGGGTATACCGCCCGCGCCGCCCGCCCGCAAGGAGGGCGGCGGATCCGGCGGGTATCGTCAGGCCGCGTGAGCGACCCGCTGCCGATCGGGGTGCTGGCCTCGGGCGCCGGCACCAACCTCCAGGCGCTGATCGACCACGTGCACGGCCGGGAGGCGCGGATCGTCGGGGTCGCGTCCGACCGGCCGGACGCGCAAGCCCTCCACAGGGCCGAACGCGCGGGCATCGATCGGGAGGCGTTCCCGCTGCGAGCGGACGAGGACCGCTCCCAGAGAGACGCCCGGATGGCCGGGTGGCTGTGCGCGCGGGGGGCGCGCCTCGTCGTCCTGGCCGGCTACATGCAGCTCCTGGGGCCAAGCTTCCTCGACCGGTTCCCCGACGCCGTGATCAACGTCCACCCGTCGCTCCTGCCCGCGTTCCCCGGCCTCGGCGCGATCGACCAGGCCCTGGCCTACGGGGCGCGGGTCTTCGGGGTGAGCGTGCACTTCGTCGACGACGGGGTCGACACCGGGCCGCTGATCCTCCAGCAGGCGGTCGCCCTGCCGGACGCCCGCCGGCCGGAGGAGGTCGTCGCCGCCCTGCGTCCGGTCGAGCACGCCCTCCTGCCCGAGGCGGTCCGTCTGTTCGCCCGGGGGGCCCTCGGCCGCGACCCGGAGAACCCGCGGCGGGTCGTCGTCGACCGCCCGGGCCGCTGACCGCGGCTCGTATATCCTCGGCCTCCGTGTCCGCCGCCGACCCCTCGCCCGTGCCCGGCGCGGACGCCGCCCCGCCCGGCGGGTCCGCATCCGCCGGGCGCTGCTGTCGGTCTCCGACAAGCGGGGGATCGTCGAGCTGGCGCGCGGCCTGGCCGAGCTCGGGGTCGAGATCGTCTCGACCGGCGGCACGGCGTCCGCGCTCGTGGCCGCCGGCATCCCCGTCCGGGCGATCGACGACTTCACCGGCTTCCCGGAGATCATGGACGGGCGAGTCAAGACGCTCCACCCGCGCCTCTACGCCGGCCTCCTGGCCGTGCGGGAGAACAAGGAGCACATGCAGGCGGCGGCCGACCAGGAGATCGAGTTCGTCGACATGGTGTGCGTCAACCTCTACCCGTTCGAGCGGACGGTGGCCCGCCGGCAGGCCGGGGCGCACGAGATCATCGAGAACATCGACATCGGCGGGCCGACGATGATCCGGGCGGCGGCCAAGAACCACGCCTACGCGGCGGCCGTGGTCCGGCCGGAGAGCTACGACGCCGTCCTCGACGAGCTGCGCGAGTCCGACGGCCACCTGTCGATGGCCACGCGGGAGGCGCTGGCCGCCGAGGCCTTCGCCTACACGGCGCGCTACGAGGCGGCGATCGCCCGGTGGTTCGCCGAGAAGGCCGAGGACTTCCCGTCGGTCCTGGTGCGCGCGTTCGAGAAGGTCGTCGACCTCAGCTACGGCGAGAACCCCCACCAGCGGGCGGCCTACTACCGCCAGGCCGGGGCGCGGGCCGACCTGCTGTCGATGGTCCGCCAGCACCAGGGCAAGGAGCTGTCGTTCAACAACCTGCTCGACCTCGACGCCGTGCGCGTCCTGATCGGCGAGCTCGACGGGACGGCGGCTGCGCGATCGTCAAGCACAACAACCCGTGCGGCTGCGCCTTCGGGGCGACCGGCGCTCGAGGCCTACCGGCGGGCGTTCGCCGGCGACCCGATGAGCGCGTTCGGCGGCGTGATCGCCTTCAACGGCCCGGTCGACGGCGAGCTGGCCACCGCTCTCGGCGGGCAGTTCCTCGAGCTGGTGGTGGCCCCGTCCTACACGCCGGAGGCGCTCGAGGTGTTCGCGGCCAAGCCGAACGTCCGCGTGCTCGAGAACGCCGAGCGCCGGCGCGAGGCGGCCCGGCCGGACTTCCGCCAGGTGATCGGCGGCCTGCTCGTCCAGGACCGCGACCTCGTGCTCGAGGAGCGCGCGCAGATGCGGGTGGCCACGAGCCGGGAGCCGACCGAGGCCGAGTGGGCGGACCTCCTGTTCGCCTGGCGGATCTGCAAGCACGTGCGCTCGAACGCGATCGTGATCGTCCGCGACGGGGCGACCGCGGGGATCGGGGCCGGCCAGATGAGCCGCGTCGACTCCGTCCGCCTGGCGGTCGAGAAATCGCGCCCGGAGTCGCTGGCCGGGGCGGCGATGGCCTCGGACGCGTACTTCCCGTTCTCCGACGGCCCGGAGCTGGCGATCGAGGCCGGGGTGACGGCGATCATCCAGCCGGGCGGGTCGATCCGCGACGACGAGGTGATCGCCGCGGCCGAGGCGGCCGGCGTGGCGATGGTCCTCACCGCCCGCCGCCACTTCCGCCATTAGGTGGGTGGTCGCGGTCTGGTGGATCGCGTCGCCGCCGGCGGCTAGGCTCCAGCGGTCGTGCTGGGGAGGCGCAAGAGCAACCGGTTTTTGACGAGCAACGTGTTCGTCGGGACGGTGACGACGTTGATCGTGGTCGTCGCCGTGTTCCTGGCCTACAACGCCAACCAGGGGCTGCCGCTCGTGCCGACGCGGACCCTCCACGTCGAGATGGTCAACGGCCAGGAGCTCCTCCGGGGCAACGAGGTCCGCGAGGGAGGCACCCGGATCGGCGTCGTCGACCGGCTGGCGGCCGGCCGCCTGCCGGGCGGGACGGTCGGGGCGGTGGCGACGCTGAAGCTCGACCCCAAGCTCGGGGCCCTTCCGGTCGACAGCACGGCCACGATCCGGACGCGGTCGGCCCTCGGCCTCGAGTACCTCGACATCCAGCGGGGCCGGTCGTCGCGGCTGATCCCCGACGGCGGGACGATCCCGGTGGCGCAGACCCAGCAGCAGGTCGAGCTCGACCAGATCTACGGGATCTTCGACGCCCGGACGCGGGCGGCGCTCCAGGGCAACCTCCAGGAGCTGGGCAACGCGTTCGCCGGCCGGGGGGCGGACCTGAACACGGCGATCCGCGGGCTGCCGCGGACGCTCGGGCTGCTGGCGCCGGTGGCGGCGAACCTGGCCGACGCGCGGACCGGACTCGCGGCGCTCTTCCCGGCGCTCGAGCGGACGGCGGCGGCGATCGCGCCGGTGTCGGCCCGGTTCGCGCGGACGTTCACCTCGGCGGCCGACACCTTCGCGGCGCTGTCGGCCGACCCGCAGGCCCTGGGGGCGACGATCGACAAGCTGCCGGACACGCTGAGCGTGGGGACGGCGTCGCTGACCGCGCAGCTGCCGTTCCTGCGGGAGACGGCGGCGTTCAGCAAGGACCTGGTGGCGGCGACCGTCGAGCTGCGCCGGGCGCTGCCCGACCTCAACGCGGCGCTGCGGGCGGCGATCCCGGTCACCAAGCGGTCCTCCGGCCTGTACGGGAACCTCCAGCAGGCGCTGGCCGCCCTGCTCGACCTGGTGACCACGCCGACGACCAACGCCGCCCTGCGCGGGCTGACCGCGACGGTGACCACGCTCCAGCCCCAGCTGCGGTTCCTCGGGCCGTTCGTGACCGTCTGCAACTACTGGAACATCTGGTGGACGTTCCTCAGCGAGCACCTGTCGGCACCGACGCCGCAGGGGACGGCCCAGCGGGTGATGCTCGACGTCTCGACCGTCCAGAACAACACCTACAGCGTGGCCGGGGCGGTGGCGCCGGCCAACGGCGAGGGCGTGGTCGCCGGGCCGCCCGTCTTCCTCCACAACCAGCCGTACGCCCACGCGGTCGACAACGCCGGCCGGGCCGACTGCTCGGGCGGCCAGAACGGCCTCGTCCAGCGGCTCTACAAGTACGGCCAGCCGCGGTTCAAGATCGCGGTCGACTCGGTCGGTCTCGACCAGTACGGCTATCCGCTCGGGCCGACCTACAAGTCGTTCGGCCCCGACGGCGGCCAGGGCCTCGGACCGAGCTCGGTGCCGGCGGGCGAGACGTTCACGGCTCTGCCGGGTGGGATCGCCGCCCAGCTGCCTTGATCTTGGAGCGGTGTCGTCCGCCCGGGGGGCGGTCGCCGACCCGCGGGCCGGGCCGGGCGGCGGCCGGGTGGGCCGGCGGAGTGCGGGTCAGTCGACCGGGTCGGCGGCGGCGGCCGGGGCGGCCGGGGCGGCGTCCTTCTTGGGGGCGCGGAAGGCGGTCGAGCCGCGCGGGAGGGGCGGTGGCAGCATCTGGGCCTTGCGGGCGTTGAAGGTCGTCGGCTGGCCGTTGGAGGCCACGACGGGCACCGACCACTGGCGGGCGCCGGGCTCGCCGCACTCGGGGCACGGGGCGGGCGTGCCGGCCTCGGTGTGGTGGCGCTGGGCCTCGAACGAGCCGCAGCGCTCGCAGGTGTAGTCATAGAGCGGCATCGGGCGACTCCTCTCGGGTGATCGGGGGACGGGGTGGGTGCCCGGCCAGGGTAGCCGAAGCGGCGGAGCCGGGACCCGGCGCCGGGCGGCAGATCCGCGGGTCGCGGTCGGCGGCGGCGCGGAACCGCGCGAGGACGGAGGCGTGGGCGATGATGAACTGGTCGGGCTGGGAGCCGGCGATGCCCCGCCCGGCGACGAAGGCGAGATACGGCGGGCCGGCGTAGACCGTGCCGCGCGGGCACCGGCGGATGGCGGCGGCGGCGGCCCGGACGGCGCGGCTCGAGCTGACCTCGGCGGGGCCGGAGGCGGCGAATGGTCGCGTGAAGGCGATCGGATCGGCGGGCGAGACGATCAGCGACGCGGCCTGCGCGGCCAGGAGCGCGACCGCGGCGAGCGCGAGGCCCCGCTGGGCCGGGGCGCGGCCGCGCTGGCGACGCCAGGTCAGCACCAGGCCAGACGCCGCGAGGCAGAGGAGCGGGGGCTCGGCGACGACGAGGACGGTCAGATAGCTTCCCTGCTTGAGGAGGGTGGCCAGCAGCAGCAGCGAGCCGGCGGCCGCGGCGGCGAGGCTTCGGGCCAGCGCCGGGTCGGCGATCGCGTCCCGCCGCGGCCAGGCCGCGCCGGCGAGGCCGACGAGCGGCGCCAGATTCCAGGCGGCCTGGAGCCAGAGGCCGGCGACGTAGCGCAGGGAGGCGCGGCCGGTCTGGGTCTGGGCGTGGACGGCGTCGGTCCAGAGGGGGCCGCCGAACAGGGCGAGGAACGCCGCGCCGGCCGCCGCGCCGACCAGCACGAGCCCGGCCAGCGACCGTCGCGGGGCCCGCGAGGCGGCGGCGATGGCGAGCGCCGGGAGCAGGAACGCCAGCTTGCAGGCGGCGGCCAGGGCGGCGAGGACACCGGCCAGCACGGCGGTGGTGCGCCGGGCGGCCAGGATGGCCGCCCCGAGGACGAGCGGGGCGGCGATGGTCTCGGGTATGAGCTGGGCGTGCTCGCGCAGCTGCCAGGGCGTGAACAGCGACGCGACGGCCGCGGCGACGGCCGCCGGCCGGGAGCCGGTCAGCCGCCTGACGGCCACCAGGACGAGAATCGACGTTGCGGCCGCGCACAACGCCATGGCGATCCGGATCGCCGCGGGCGAGTCGTCGAGCGCCAGGGCGGCGGCGCCGAGGTAGTAGACCGGCGGCGGTTGGGCGGCGGCGAAGTCGCGGTAGGGCACGAGGCCGTGGAGCACCTGGCGCGCACTCAGCGAGTAGACGCCGTCCGAGTACTCCCAGTAGCTGCGCCCCTGCCAGGCGGCCAGCAGCGCCAGGGCGGCGGCGACGAGCACGATCGCCGCGAACCACATGCCCCGCCCCGTCCCGGCCGCCGAGCTGCGTGGAGCGGCGGCGCCGGACACCGCGGCAGTCTAGTGCCGATCCCGACCGAGTTGAGGCCGTCCTTGCCGGGGCGGGGCGATCCACTGGGCGGCGAGGTTGCTCGGGTCTTCGACGGATCCGGCGGTCGCGCGTCCCACCCGACGTCAGAAGCTATGGGCGCCGCTGGCGATCGGCGGCGCTCCTGCGGGCGGCGCGGATGCCGCGCTTGGCGAGCAGGCCGTTCAGGAGCAGCAGCAGCGTCTTGTTGGGCGGAGCCTTGTAGCCGTGCTCGGTGTGGGGCGCGTAAAGCGCTTCGCGTTCGTCATTCACCTCGAGCCAGCCGGTGTACTGGCGCGCTTCGAGGCCGATCAGCCGTGGCCGGTAGCTGTGTCCGAGGAGGCCGGCCCTGCGCCCGCCCGGGGGAAGGGGGGCCAGCGCCGAGAGTCGCAGGCCGTCGGCGCCCGAGCGCTCGAGCGTGATCGGCAGAATCACCGGCCGACCGTCGGTCCCGGCGAAGCCGATCAGTTGGTGGCGGGTGCCGCGGATGCGCCGGGCGGCGCGCGCGGCGTCGACGCGCGCGGCGGTGCCCTGGGTTGGCGGCTTCTGCGCCGGCGGGTCCCCGGGCGGAAGCGGCGGACCGATGGTTCGCGGCGTGCCGGAGCAACCGAGGTCGGGCCAGACGAGGATCCGCTCGACATCGATCTCGACCGGGACGCGCGCGGCGTAGTACTCCCGCAGCCAGCGATTCCAGAACCACCCCTCGGCGGGCGGTCCGAGGTAGCGGGTGGCGAGCGTCCGTACGCGCTGGCGCTGCTCGGCCGACGGATCGGCGATCACCCGGGCGTTCCCCTGGACGAGCACGTAGGAGGGGCCGCCGCCGAACCCGTGGTCGCGGGCGTGGTAGGCCATGGCCACGCGCGGATCGCGCGCGATGCGCTCGAGTTTCCTGCTGAAGCCGAGCGATGTCGTGAAGCCGATCATCCCGGCCGCGCGGTCGGTCAGCCCGATGGGCGCGACGGCCTGGACGACCACTCCGCCGGCGGGCGTTCGATACCCGAGGGCCCCGGTCAGGTCGCCCGTGAGAATCGCGTCGACCTCGTCGTCCCAGGTAACCGCCATGTCTCATCTCGCAGGTTTCGCCGACCCTACACGCCGGCGACACGGCCGACAACCGGCCCGACGGACGCACGGCGGCGCGGCTCTGCGCCAACCGGGAGCCGGTCCCCGGGAGCCCGGCTCGGGGCGTCGATACCGGTCGCTCTCCGCCCGTCGGCTCCCCGCTGCGCACGTTTGACCGGCGGGCCAGCGTGGCCATAGGATCGATCGCCGGGCGCGGGTGCTCGCGCGCGGCGGGGAGGGTGATGAACAACCAAGGAGGCCCGAACATGCGCATGCTGATGACGGTTCAGATTCCGACGGCGGCGGGCAACGAAGCCATCAAGGACGGTTCCCTGCCGAAGATCGTGGGCGCCACGCTCGACGCGCTCAAGGCGGAAGCCGCGTACTTCACCGCGAAGGACGGAATGCGTACGGCGCTGATCTTCTTCGACATGGCGGAGTCGAGCGACATCCCGCCGGCGGCCGAGCCGCTCTTCATGGGCCTCGGCGCCAGCATCAGCTTCGAGCCGGTGATGACGCCCGCCGAGATGCGCGCGGGCATCGAGAAGGCGATGGCGGCCGCCTAAGGAGGTCGCCGACCTCGTCACGATGCTCGCGTCACCGCGGTTGGTCAACGTCACCGGCGCCAACGACGTGATCGACGGCGGCCTGATCAAGACCACGTGACCGCAGCGGGCGGCGCGACGGGTCGACCCAAAGCCTTCCTCCCCCGCTTCGGTCGTCGACCCGGAGGGTTGGTCCGTGGACCGGCGGGGTGTCGGGGCCTCCCAGGGCGGCTCGTCGGGTAGCTACGGCTCGCTGGGCCCTGCCCGCGACGAAGACGCTGGGTAGCTGCCAATCGGCTTGTGGCGGATCCCGACGCTCGTGAAGCCGGCGCGTTTCAAGCAGTTCGGCGGCCCTCGGTCGTTCAACGGGCCGAATGGGGTGGCGGTCGATCCGTCCAGCGGCGACGTGTACGTCGTCGACAACGGCCACAGTCTGGTGCAGAAGTTCACTGCTGCCGGCGGGTTCGTTTCGCAGTTCGGCGGTCCTGGTTCGGGCAGCGGCACGTTCAACTTCCCGTTAGTTCCTTTGTCCTGCGGACATCCGCGGGCGCGTGAAATGGGGGAGTATTGAGGGGTCGCCCGTTGACGCCCATCCCCCTATGGTGCCTGTGCGCCCGTCGTTAGTTTGGTGCAGGGGCCTTCTCCGGGATCCCGGACTGTTGCTTCGAGCACGACCATCAGACTCGTCTGTTTCGAAGGCCCCGCCGGGCGACGCTCTGTGGAGTTCGACGCTGGAGGAGCGATGGAGACGATCTTTGAGCGCGTCGGCGCGCTCGACGTTCACAAGGCGCAGGTAACCGGGTGCGTGCGGGTCCCGGACGAGTCGGGGCACCGTCAGGCGCATCTGGCGGAGTTCGCGACGACGGTGCAGGGTCTGTTGGCGTTGGCGGCGTGGCTTGGGGCGTTCGGGGTTACGCACGTGGCGATGGAGGCGACCGGCGTGTATTGGCAGCCGGTGTGGCATGTTCTCGAGGACGACTTCGAGTTGACGCTCGTCAACGCGCGGCACGTGAAGAACGTCCCGGGCCGCAAGACGGACGTTTGCGACGCGCAGTGGCTTTGCCAGTTGATGGAGGCGGGGTTGCTGCGGGCGAGCTTCGTGCCGCCCAAAGCGCAGCGGCAGCTGCGCGCGCTGACGAGGTATCGCAAGACGCAGATCGCTGAGCGCCAGCGCGAAGCGAACCGGCTGCACAAGGCGCTCGAGGACACCGGGATCAAGCTCGACTGCGTCGCGTCGGACATCCTCGGCGCGTCGGGGCGGGCGATGCTTGACGCGCTCGTCGCTGGCACGACTGATCCCGTTGTCCTCGCCGACTTGGCCAAGGGCAAGCTTCGGGCGAAGATCCCCGCGCTCAGGGAGGCGCTGGAGGGTCGCTTCGAGGCCCACCACGCGTTGATCATCGGCGCGATCCTGGCGCACATCGATTTCCTCAACGAGCAGATCGACGGGCTGTCTGAGGCGATCGAGGTGCAGCTGGGCCCTACCGGGCTGGCCGGCGTGCAGCTGGCCAGCACGATCACCGGCGTCGCCGCCCGCACCGCCGAGGTCATGGTCGCTGAGATCGGCACCGACATGACCAGGTTCCCTAGCGCCGGGCACCTCGCGAGCTGGGCCGGGCGCTGTCCCGGCAACGACCAATCCGCCGGGAAACGCCGCTCCGGGCGGCCCCGCAAAGGCTCGAAGTTCCTCGGGATCGCGCTCGAAGAAGCCGCGCTGGCGGCGATCCGCGCCAAGAACACCTACCTCGCCGCCCAGTACCAGCGTCTCAAGCCGCGCATCGGTCACGGCCGCGCCCTCGGCGCCGTCAAGCACTCGATCCTGACCGCCTACTGGCATATGTTCACCAACGGCGAGCTCTACAACGACCTCGGCGGCGACTACTTCGCCCGCCGCGACCCCGCCCGCGCCACCAGACGCCTCGTCGGCAAGCTCGAAGCGCTCGGGCACCGCGTCACCCTAGCCCCGGCGGCAGCTTGAACGGTCATTTCCCATCAGGGGTGGCGGTCGATCCGCTCACGGGCGTGGTCTATGTCGCCGATACCGGCAATCATCTGGTGCAGTTGTTCGGGCAGCCGCCGGTGGTCTCGGGCTCGCCGGCTGATGGTACGACGGTGTATGCGTCGCGGCCGTCGCAGGTCGGGCGCGGCCCATTCACCTACACCTACCAATGGCTCGACTGCCCGGCCGGCGGCGGCGCGTGCGTGAACAACGGCGCAGCGAGCTCGAGCAACGGCCTGCGGCTGAAGCCCGGCGACGTCGGGCAGACGATCGAGGTCGCGGTCACCCAGACCAGCCCGGCCGGGACGATCGGACCGGTCACCAGCGCCCCCTTCGGACCGGTCCTGGCCAGCCCGCCGGTCAACCAGACCGCCCCGGCGATCACCGGGTCGACCGTCGACGGCAGCGTCCTGAGCGCGACCCACGGCACCTGGTCGGGAGCCGCGGCGACGAGCTACACCTACCAGTGGCAATCCTGCAGCGCCGGGACGTGCGCGAACGTCGGCACCAACCAGGCGGGCTACCGCCTCCAGCCCAGCGACGTCACCCACACGATCCAGGTCCAGGTCTCGGAGACCAACCCCGACGGCAGCGCCGGCCCCGTCACCTCCGGGCCGGTCGGGCCGGTAACCCCGAGCCCGCCGGTCAACACCAGCCTGCCGTCGATCACCGGCACCTATGCCACCGCCAGCCGCCTCAGCGGCCACGCCGGCACGTGGAGCGGCGTGCCGCCCATCACCTACACCTACCAGTGGCAGCGCTGCCCCGACGGCACCCCAGCCAGCTGCGTCGACATCCCGAGCGCGACGATCAACACCTACCGCCTCACCGCGGCCGACACCCACGTCCGCTTCGTCGTCAACGCCACCAACCCCGACGGCGGCCCGATCACCGCCGACTCGATGATCGCCCCGTGAGCGGCAACACGAGCAGCGAGAGCGCCGAAGGGACGGCTGAGCTCAGCCGTGTGCCTAGGCACCGGCGCCGCACGCAGCAAGGAGCCAGCCGCTGACGGTAGCCCTCGACTGCTCGGCAAGCCCGTCCGTGAGCGCCGCCGCGGACGATCGCTTCAACGTCATCGGGTTACGATCGCCTCGGCGCGAATGTCCAGCAACGCGTCGTTCCGGGTTCTCAGGCGCTATCGATGGTGGCGAGGAATTCGTGGAAGGCCCGGCCTGTGCGTGCGGTGTCGCCGGTGGCGGCGAGGTCCGTGAGCAGGCCGCGGATGACGGCGAGCACGACGGTCGCCAGTTCGGGTCGGCCGAGACTGCGCATGCCTTCCTCCAGTGGCGTGAGCCAGTCGGTCGTCGCGGTCCGCCGGAAGCCGGGCCAGAGGGGTTCTCCCGCGGTGTCGTGCAGGCGGCCGAACATGCGGAGGTAGGGCTCGCCTTGGGGGCCGGAGATCGCCGACCACGCGCGGGCCAGGGTGGTCGGGTAGGGCTCGTCGGATCGCAGGCGTATGAGGTCGGTGAACGCGTCGACCTGGCGCTGGCGGGCCCGTCCGAGGACCTCGCGGAGCAGTCCGTCGCGGGTCTCGAAGTGGTAGATCAACATCCGGCTTGAGGTGCCCGTGGCGGCGGCGAGCGGCCCGAGCCGTTCGGGGAGCCCGTGCTCGAGGGCGTAGTCGGTGCACGCGTCGAGAAGCCGCTGCTTGATCTGCGGTTGGCGCTGCCTGCCCACGGGATCAGCTTTTCACGTAACGACTGGTACGTCTACTATCGATCGCCAGCAGATCGAGCCACGTTGAGGAGATCATGATGAGGGTCGTCTTCGTGCACGGGGCGTGCGTCAAGGACGGATCGTGGTGGTGGCACCGCACGGGTGGGCTCCTGGCCGACCGGGGCGTCGCCAGCGAGGCGCCCGTCCTGCCCAGCTGTGGCGAGACGGGTGAGCCGACCGGCGCGCAAGGACCCGGGCTGGCCGAGGATGTCGCCTCGGTCCGGCGAGTCTTGACCGCGAGTGATGAGCCGACCATCGTGGTCGCCCACAGCTACGGCGGCATCGTCACCGCGGAGGCAGCGACAGGCGTCGACGCCGTGCGCCATCTGCTGCTCGTATCCAGCTACCTGCCCGAAGTCGGGCAGAGCCTCTCCTCGTTCGGCGGGGAGGAGCCCGCCGCGTTCCTCGACGTCGACCCCGCGGGCGGCACCTTCACCGTCCGACGGGAGGCCCTGGCCGAGACGTTCCTGCAGGATTGCGATCCGGAGATCCAGCGCCAGGCCATGCACAAGACGGCCCGCCAGAGCCTCGCGGTTCTCGCGCAGCCGGTGCAGTCAGCGGCCTGGCGGCACGTGCCCTCGACGTACCTCGTCTGCGCGCAGGACCACGGCACCCCGCCCGACCGGCAACGCGAGTTCGCCGGTCGAGCCGCCAGCGTCGTGGAACTCGACGCCGGCCACCACCCATTCCTCTCCCAGCCCGCCAACGTCCGCGACCTGATCCTCGGGCTATGACCGCGACCACCGCCCCCAGGCAGACCACCGAGAACGTGCGGATACGCCGATGAACGTTCGCCGTCAAGGACCAACAAGCGCGCGGCTACGCACCCCCACCTAGGCCTCGACGAGCTTGCCCTCGCCTTCTAGGTTCACGGTCGCGAAATGCTCGCGCGCGGCAGGCCGCCCGAGCCTGCCGGTGAACGGCCGCTCCCTGGTGACGTAGACCGCCCTCGTCTTGAACGTCAGACCAGACCCGGGCGCGATCCACATCTCGGGGATGACCAGCGTGAGGGTGATGACGTGGAGGTCCGCGACATCCGCGACCGTCACGGTCACCTCGGTGCCGAGCGCCGTGTCGAGCGTCTGGATGTCGTCGCCCGAGAAGGTCTGGCCGTCGCCTTTGGGGCCGCGGTCGGAGAAGGTCGGCGAGCCGTCGACGCCGCTCGTCGAGTAGCTGATCTCGGTCCCATTCCCGCTCACCTCGTAGGTGTTGGCCTCAACGAGCGTCTTTGATCTTGGGCCATCGTGCCCCTATTCGGTCGTGCGGTGTGCCGCGGTTTCCCGAGGCAATCGGTCACCCGCCGTGGGGGTCCAGGTCAACGTCGGCGATCGTCTGGGTGCCCGCCGGGGCCCCGCTCGCGGATCAGCCCGACCCCGCGCGAGGCCGCCCGCGCCCTGGCCGCGCCTGGATCTCGCGGGCAGCGCCGGCGGGCGCTTCGACCATGCGCTCGGGTCCTCTCGGGCTTGCCCGGGCGCATCGAGGCCGATGACGAGACTTCGTCGCGATCGTCGTACCGCGCTCGAGCGCTCTGTCAACCGGCTCGATCAGCGGCCCCGAGCCGGCGGGCGCACAACAGGGCGGCGGAGTGCGGACACCCCGCCCCAAATATCCCGGCAACCTGCAAAGGATGCCGGAGATGCGCGGCCTGGGACTCGAACCCAGCCCGCCGGATTAAAAGTCCGGTGCTCTACCCGATGAGCTAGCCGCGCCCCGCCAGTTTTCCACAGGGCGCCCGGCGGCTCAGGTCCAGGCGGGAGCCCAACTAGACTGGGCCGTCGCCCCGCCCCCATGGTGTAGCGGTTAGCACGCGGGCCTTTCACGCCCGTAGCGGGGGTTCGATTCCCCCTGGGGGTACTACTCCTCCGGCAGCAGGTGGGGTGGGCGGAGCCGCAGCTTCGCTACCACGCAGTCGTGCTGGACAGACTGAGGCTTCCCGCTCGGCCGTCGGGCGCCTTGACGGCGGGCGCCACCTACGAGGTGTTCAGTCAGCCGCCGGGTCGGCTCGAGGACGTCCGCTCGGCTGAGGAACGCCGGAGTCTGACCGCGGTCAGGCCGGCGGTCCGGTGCCGAGGCGGACGGTCGCCGTGTGCGACTGGCCGTTCACGTCGGTCCACCCCAGGGACACCCTGTCGCCCGGCTTCAAGCCGATGATGATCCGACTGAGCGCCGCCGGCGCGTCGACCGCCTGGCCATCCAGCGACGTGATCACGTCGCCCTGGCCCAGGCCCGCCGCCTCGGCCGCGCCGCCGCTCGTGACCCCGTCGATCTGGGCCCCCGCCGGGGTCGATCCCCCGCCGCCGTCGAAGCCGAACCGGCCGCCCCCGCCCTGGTTGGTCGCCGAGCTCAGGACGCCCAGCAGCGCCGTCGGACCGACGTGGATCGTGGCCGATCCCGTCCCCGACTCGATCTGTCTGGCGATCGCCAGCGCCTGGTTGATCGGGATCGCGTAGCCCTGGCTGCCGGCCGACCGGAACGAGAAGCCGGCCGACGCCGCCGTGTCCACCCCGACGACCTCGCCCGACCCGTTGACCAGCGGCCCGCCCGAGTCGCCCGGCTGAACCTCGGCGTCGACCTCGATCAGGCCCGACAGCTTCTCGCTCGACCCGTCGATCTCGTTGCCCGCCGTGATCGACCGGTTCAGCCGCGTGATCGACCCGCCCGCCGTGCTCGGCGTGTTTCCCGCCCCGCCGGCGTTGCCGACCGCCACGATCGCCTCACCGATCGTCGCCGTCGACGAATCGCCCAACTTGGCCGTCGCCAGGCCCGACGCGTTCGCCAGCTGGACGACCGCGATGTCCTTGCTCGTGTCGTACCCGACCACCGTGCCCTGGTAGGTCCTGCCGTTCCCCACGTCGGTCACGCTGATCGAGCTCGCCCCGTCGATGACGTGGTTGTTGGTCAGGATCTCCCCGTCCGCCGTCAGGACGATGCCCGTCCCCGCGCCCTCGGCGCCCTGAAAGCCGAACGTCGAGGTGATGTTGACCAGCGCCGGGTCGACCTTCGCCGCGATCGCCGCGATGTTGCTCGGACCGCCCGAGCCCGTCGAGCTCGCCGCCGCGCCGCCGGACGCCGACGGGAGCGCCGACTGGGAGCCCGACCCGCCACCGGATGACGAGCCCGCTCCCCCGGCGCCCGACGCCGGACCGCCGAACAGGCTCGGGTACGACGGCGCGCCCACCTGCCCGTTCGCCGCGACCACGCTCGACGATTGCCAGGCCGCGTGGCCGATCACCACGCCCACGCCTACGGCCAGCGCGGCCAGGAGCCCGGCCAGCGCCGCGGGGAACCCGTGCCGCGCCGCCGGCCGCGCCGGACCCGCACCCGCGGTCTGTGTCGGTGTCGCTGCCGGCCGCGCCGGCGGCAGCGGCACCGTGTCGCCCGGCCGCGCCGCCCGCGGATCGTCAAACAGGCTGCCCATGCCGCTCCCTTCCCCACGCTCGGCCGACGTTCATCACCTGGCCCAGTAAAGACCCGCTTCCTAAAGGGATCACCAGACATCCCTGAGGATTCGGTAAGAGTCCTCGCCCCCGTCCCCCCAGCCTCGCCGCCGGCCGCC
Source organism: uncultured Solirubrobacterales bacterium (assembly GCA_963795745.1). Lineage (GTDB taxonomy): Bacteria > Actinomycetota > Thermoleophilia > Solirubrobacterales > Solirubrobacteraceae > Palsa-513. The sequence continues at coordinate 51,175 of CAWCIT010000012.1, read as the reverse complement.
GGCCGATCATGGCATCACCGCTCCAAGGTCACCAGCAGAGCGTGCCCGGCGGCCCCTTGAACGGGCCCACCAGGTCGGACGTGATCCACCCGCCGTAGAAGTCGCTCGCCTGGGCCTCCACCCGCTCGTCGTCCAGCCACGCCCCGTCGACGCGGCCCGGGTAGAAGGCGATGTGGTCGCGCAGCGCCTCGTACCCGGCCGACGGGCTCGCGTAGGTCCAGCCGATCGGCCGGTCCGCGACTCGGCCCACGTAGGACGCCGAGCCCTTGAACTCGCACCAGCTCGAGCCCGCGCACCGCACGAGCAGATCTCCGCGCACGTCCCCCGCCGGCACGTAGATCGTCGGCGGGTGGCTCGTCTCCAGCACCCGCAGCGCCCGCTTCGACTCGGCCAGCACCTCGCCGCCGAGCTCGATCCGCACCCGCCGCCCGCACGGGACGACGATCGGCGGCCGCGGGTAGTCCCAAACGCGCTCCACCCCCGGCTTACGCCGGTGCCTCCCCGGCCGGATCAACCCTCCACATGCGACTCGCGCGCCGAGCGCCGGCTCACCACCGTGCGCCGCTCCGGGCGGCCCGGGCGAAGCCGCTTGACAGACAGGTCCTGCGGTGCCTAACCTTTCGCTACCTAATGACTGATCCCGAAGCGACAGACCGAATCGAGCCCTGGGTCTGGCGGGTCTCGGCGATCGTGATCGTCGGGTCGATCATGTCGATCCTCGACACGACGATCGTCAACGTCGCCCTCGACACCCTCGGCCGCGAGCTCCACAGCTCGATCGCCCAGATCCAATGGGTCGTCACCGGCTACCTGCTCTCCCTCGCCGCCGTCATCCCCGTCGCCGGCTGGGCCGCTCGGCGATTCGGGGCCAAGCGGGTCTACCTGACCTCGCTCGTCCTCTTCACCGCCGGCTCGATCCTCTGTGGCGTGGCGACCTCGGCCACCGAGCTGATCGTCTTCCGCGTGCTCCAGGGCATCGGCGGCGGCCTGATCCTCCCGATCGGCCAGCTGATCATGGCCTCGGCCGCCGGACCCCGGCGCATGGGTCGCGTGATGAGCGTGATCGCCGTCCCAGCCATGCTCGCCCCGATCTTCGGGCCGGCCCTCGGCGGGCTGATCCTCGACAACGCGAGCTGGCGCTGGATCTTCTTCGTCAACGCCCCGATCGGCCTGGTCGCCTTCCTCACCGCCCTGCGCGGGCTGCCCGACCCCGACCGCGAGCCGGCCGGCCGGCTCGACGTCCTCGGTCTCGCCCTGCTCGGCGTCGGCATGCCGCTGCTCACCTACGGGCTGGCCGAGGTCGGCATCACCGGCGGCTTCTCCGCCGCCAAGGTCATCGGTCCGATCCTCGGCGGCATCGTTCTGATCGCCGCCTTCATCGCCCACGCCCTGCGTACCGACCGCCCGCTGCTCGACATCCGCCTCTATTCCCGCAGCACGTTCGCCTCGGCGTCGATCACCACCTTCTGTCTCGGCGCCGCCCTCTTCGGCGCGATGATCCTCGTGCCCCTCTACTACCAGCAGGTCCGCCACGAGAGCGTCCTGGCCACCGGCCTCCTCGTCGGACCCCAGGGCCTCGGCGCCGCCCTCGTCCTCCCCCTCGCCGGGAAGCTCACCGACCGCTTCGGCGGCGGCCCGCTCGCCCTGTTCGGCGTCGTCGTCGCCTGCCTGGCCACGATCCCCTTCGGCCTGATCGGCGCCGACACGCCGATCCTGTCGATCTCGGTGGCCATGTTCTTCCGCGGCGTCGGCATCGGCTTCGCCTTCGTCCCGGCCATGTCGGCCGCCTTCGCCGCGCTGAAGCCGCGCGAGCTGGCCGACGCCACCCCCCAGATGAACGTCCTCCAGCGCGTCGGCGGGTCGATCGGCACCGCGCTCCTCGCCGTCGTCCTCCAGCGGTCGCTCGTCTCCGCCGGCCACCCGCCGAGCCCGGCCGGCCTGGCCGGCGCCTTCGCCACCGCCTTCTGGTGGTCGCTCGGGATCTCGGCGATCGCCATCGTCCCGTGCATCGTCCTGACCCGGGCCGAGCGGCGGATCCGCTCCGAGCGCGGCCGCGCCGCCGCCGCCGCGGCCGAGGCCGAGGCCGCCCTCGAGCCGATCGGCGCCTGAGGCGATGGCCGCCCCCCCGCCGACGCCGCTCGCCCCCGCCGACGCCGACGCCGCGGCCGGCGGCGAAGCTCCCGCTCGCGAGCGGGCCAGCCAGGAGCTCGGCCGGGCGTTCAAGGGGGCGATCGCCGCCGTCCGGCGCCTGCGCGGCCGCGACACCCACCGACCCGAGGAGATCGCCCACGCCCAGTACGCGCTCCTCTTCGAGCTGGCCGACCGCGGCGAGCTGTCCGCCGGCGAGCTCGCCGCCGCCGCCGAGCTCGCCCCCGCCACCGTCACCGCCATGCTCGACCACCTCGCCGCTGCCGGGCTCGTCGACCGGACCCGCTCCGACCGCGACCGCCGCATCGTCGTCTCCCGCCTGACCGACGCCGGTCGCCGCCGCGTCGCCGAGCGGCACGCCCGCGTCACCCCGCTCTGGAACGCCGCCCTCGCCGAGTTCGACCCCGCCGAGCTCGCCGCCGCCGCCCGCGTCCTCGACCGCCTGCGCCACCTGTTCGAGACCCTCGACCGGCCCTGCGGGCCGGGCGCCGGGCCCGCGGCCGACACCCGACCGGCCGACGCGACGACGCCGCCCGACGCGGCGCGACCGGCGCTCACCGGTTCGGACGTCCGCCGGCAGACCGGCGCGGCCGACCGCAGCGATCGGGTCGTCGCCCCCTGATCCGCCGGATCCCGCGAGCGGGAAGGAGCGGCCGGCGGCGGAGTCCTTGCTCGCGACAAGTCCACCAGCCAGCCGTTCGGAGCTTCTTCATGCGCAACAGACGCAGGTCATCGCTGATCGCGGCCGCCGCCCTCGCCCTTGCCGCCGCCGGTTGCGGCAGCAGCTCGAGCACCTCGAGCACCTCGAGCTCGACGGCCGCTCCGACGACCACCGCCGCCCCGGCAGCCGCCCAGACGAGCGCCGGGCCCTACGGCGCCGCCGCCACCCCCAGCCCGGCTCCCGGCGGTGTGCAGCTGAGCGCCGACCCGTCCGGCGCCCTCAAGTTCAACGTCACCACCCTCCACGCCAAGGCCGGCAGCGTCACCCTGCGCATGAGCAACCCATCGAGCTCGGGGGTCCCCCACGGCATCTCGGTCCAGGGGAACGGCGTCGACAAGGACAGCTCGATCGTCCAGCCCGGGTCAACCGCCACCGTCACGGCGACCCTCAAGCCCGGGACCTACACCTTCTACTGCCCGGTGCCCGGTCACGAGGCGGCCGGGATGAAGGGCACGCTGATCGTCGCCTGACGGCGCTCCGCGAGGTCGGCGCCCTTCGGCACCGACCTCGCCGCGGTCCGCACGGCCGGGCCCCACCCCGGGGCTACACGGCCAGCTTGATCTGCTTGAAGTACGCGCCGCTCGCCGCGTCCCGAATCCGCGCCCCGGGTGACCACCGCACCCGCCACCAGGGCGGTCTGGTCGCAGGCGGGCGCCGACGGCGACCCCGCCATCGTGGCGTCGGCGCGCATTGAATCCGCGTCGCGTCGGTGACCTTCGCGCTCGCGGTCGTGCCGTCGGCCTGGGTGATGGTGAGCACGCCGCCCGGCCGCACCCGGCCGCTCAGATGGCCGGCCGCCGGATCCGCCGCGCCAGGTAGACGGCGGTCAGGATCGGGCCGATGAGCAGGACGACCGCGAGCACGAGGTGCAGGACGTCGGACGCCGTCGACCCGCCGCCGGTGCAGTGCGTGACCGTCGGACCCCCCGGCGAGGAGAATCCGGAGCAGGTCTCGGCGGTGCCGGCCACCGCCAAGGCGACGAGATAGACCATGCCCCCGAGCCCGCCCGGGAAGATCGGCGTGCCGACCAGCTTCTCGCGTCGTGTCCACACGCGCGAGGTCCACGGGTGCTGGCCGTCCTCTGGTCGCGCGGCGGCTGGCCGCGCTGGCCGCTCGGGCGGCTGACGCGGCGGCTCGACGGTTCGCCGGACCGGTCACCCGGGTACTACGCCTCCCCCGCCGGGTGCCCGGTCGACACGGTTCGACCGGGCGCGCGGCTTCCAATGCCCGAGGAGGCGCAGATGTCCCACCGCTCCAGACTGCTTGCCCTGACCGCCGCCGGTGCCGCCCTCGCCGCCGGCGGTGGCGGCCTCGCCGCCGCGACCGCGGCCCCCGCCGCCCCGACGCGGGTCTCCGCCCCGGCGAGCGCCCACACGGCCAAGCTGGCCGTCGGCGTCGAGGTGCTCCGCTTCTCCTCGGCCGGCCGGACGACGACCGCCAACGGCCTGCTCACGGCGACCCTGACCGACAACCTCGGCCACGTCACGACGATCAAGGACACCGTCGCCCTGACCGCCGCCACCGGCGGCGGCGGCTGCCGCGTCCTGCACCTCTTCCTCAACGAGCTGACGCTCAACCTGCTCGGGCTGAACGCCCACCTCGACAAGGTCACCCTCGACATCACCGGCGACGCCGCCGGCGGCGTCCTCGGCTCGCTGTTCTGCCGCCTCGCCCACGCCCGCATCGCCTCGACCCGGGCGGCGACGATCGCCGCCCTGAACGCCGGCGTCAGCCAGCACCCGGGTCACGCGCTGCGCTTCACCGCCTACCTGCATCCCGCCCGGGCGGCCGCCGCCGCCCCGGCCCCGGCGACCCCGCCGGCGGCTCCGGCCCCGACCCCGGCGGCCGGCGCCACCTGCCCGGTGCTCGACCTCGTGGTCGGGCCGCTGAACCTCCAGCTCCTCGGGCTCGTCGTCAACCTCCAGAAGGTCCACCTCAACGTGACCGCGACGCGCGGCGCCGGCAAGCTCGGCGACCTGTTCTGCACGCTCGCCGACCAGTAGGCGGCGCTCGGCGGCGCGGCTCGCCCCGGGGCGAGCCGCGCCGGCCGTCCGCCCGTCCCACCGCCACGAACGACGCAAACCGTGGTCTATGATCGGCCCGTTCACCGGGACGACCAAGGAGCGGCGATGGCGGCCGTAGGTAGATCGAGGACGACCACCGCGGCCGGATCGCAGCCGGTCGCCGGACCCGGGGACGGCCGCCGCGGCGCCGGGCCGCCCGACGGGCTCGACGCGGAGACGGCCAGCGCCCTGCGCGACGCGCTCCGCGCCGCCGCCGCCGGCGACTTCTCGGTCCGCCTCCCCACCCGCCGGCGCGGGATGGCCGGCGAGCTGGCCGGCGAGTTCAACGAGCTCGTGGCCACCAACGACCGCATGGCCCGCGAGCTCCTCCGCGTCGCCCGGATCATCGGGCGCGAGGGACGGATGACCGAGCGCGCCACGCTCGACGGGGCGGCCGGCGCCTGGGCCACCAACATCGAGTCGGCGAACTCGCTGATCGACGACCTCGTCCGTCCGACGACGGAGGTCGCTCGGGTGATCGAGGCGGTCGCCGAGGGTGACCTGTCGCAGAAGATGGCCCTCAAGATCGAGGGCCAGCCGGTCAAGGGCGAGTTCCTGCGCATCGGCCGCACCGTCAACGCCATGGTCGACCAGCTGTCGTCCTTCGCCGACGAGGTCAGCCGCGTCGCCCGCGAGGTCGGCACCGACGGCAAGCTCGGCGGCCAGGCCAAGGTCAAGGGCGTCTCCGGGACGTGGAAGGACCTGACCGAGAACGTCAACCTGATGGCCTCGAACCTGACCGACCAGGTCCGCAACATCGCCCTGGTGACCACCGCGGTGGCCGGCGGCGACCTGACCCAGAAGATCACCGTCGACGCCCGGGGCGAGATCCTCGAGCTCAAGAACACGATCAACACCATGGTCGACCAGCTGTCGTCCTTCGCCGACGAGGTCACCCGCGTCGCCCGCGAGGTCGGCACCGACGGCAAGCTCGGCGGTCAGGCCGAGGTCCCCGGCGTGGCCGGGACGTGGCGCGGACTGACCGACTCCGTCAACTTCATGGCGTCCAACCTGACCAATCAGGTGCGCAACATCGCCCAGGTCACCACCGCCGTCGCCCAGGGCGACCTCAGCCAGAAGATCACCGTCGACGCCAAGGGCGAGGTCGCCGCCCTGGCCGACACGATCAACAGCATGACCGACACGCTCGACGTCTTCGCCGAGCAGGTCACCAGCGTGGCCCGCGAGGTCGGCACCGAGGGCAAGCTCGGCGGTCAGGCCGAGGTTCCCGGCGTAGCCGGGACGTGGAAGGACCTGACCGACAGCGTCAACTTCATGGCCTCGAACCTGACCAGCCAGGTGCGCAACATCGCCCAGGTCACGACCGCGGTCGCCCGCGGCGACCTGACGCAGAAGATCACCGCCGACGTCAAGGGCGAGATCCTCGAGCTCAAGAACACCATCAACACCATGGTCGACCAGCTGTCGTCCTTCGCCGAGCAGGTGACGAGCGTGGCCCGCGAGGTCGGCACCGAGGGCAAGCTCGGCGGTCAGGCCGAGGTTCCCGGCGTGGCCGGGACGTGGAAGGACCTGACCGACAGCGTCAACTTCATGGCCTCGAACCTGACCAGCCAGGTGCGCAACATCGCCCAGGTCACGACCGCCGTGGCCCGCGGCGACCTGACGCAGAAGATCACCGTCGACGTCAAGGGCGAGATCCTCGAGCTCAAGGACACGATCAACACCATGGTCGACCAGCTGTCGTCCTTCGCCGACGAGGTCACCCGCGTGGCGCGCGAGGTCGGCACCGACGGCAAGCTCGGCGGCCAGGCCGAGGTCGAGGGCGTCAGCGGAACCTGGCGCGGCCTGACCGAGAACGTCAACTTCATGGCCAACAACCTCACCGACCAGGTCCGCAACATCGCCCAGGTGACGACCGCCGTCGCCCAGGGCGACCTCAGCCAGAAGATCACCGTCGACGCCAAGGGCGAGGTCGCGGCGCTGGCCGACACGATCAACACGATGGTCGAGCAGCTGCGGTCCTTCGCCGCCGAGGTCACCCGCGTCGCCCGCGAGGTCGGCACCGAGGGCAAGCTCGGCGGGCAGGCCGAGGTCGAGGGCGTCAGCGGAACCTGGCGCGGCCTGACCGAGAACGTCAACCTGATGGCCTCGAACCTGACCGACCAGGTCCGCAACATCGCCCAGGTGACGACCGCCGTGGCCAACGGCGACCTGTCCAAGCAGATCACCGTCGACGCCAAGGGCGAGATCCTCGAGCTCAAGGACACGATCAACACGATGGTCGAGCAGCTGCGGTCCTTCGCCGCCGAGGTCACCCGCGTCGCCCGCGAGGTCGGCACCGAGGGCAACCTCGGCGGCCAGGCCGAGGTCGAGGGCGTCAGCGGGACCTGGCGCGGCCTGACCGAGAACGTCAACCTGATGGCCTCGAACCTGACCGACCAGGTGCGCAACATCGCCCTCGTGGCCACCGCCGTGGCCAACGGCGACCTGTCCAAGCAGATCACCGTCGACGCCAAGGGCGAGATCCTCGAGCTCAAGGACACCCTCAACACGATGGTCGAGCAGCTGCGGTCCTTCGCCGCCGAGGTCACCCGCGTCGCCCGCGAGGTCGGCACCGAGGGCAAGCTCGGCGGTCAGGCCGAGGTGGCCGGCGTCAGCGGGACCTGGCGCGGGCTGACCGAGAACGTCAACCAGCTGGCCGGCAACCTGACCACCCAGGTCCGGGCGATCGCCGAGGTCTCGACCGCGGTGACCAAGGGCGACCTGACGCGGTCGATCGCCGTCGAGGCCCAGGGCGAGGTCGCCGAGCTCAAGGACAACATCAACCAGATGATCGCCAACCTCCGCGACACGACCCAGCGCAACGAGGAGCAGGACTGGCTGAAGACGAACCTGGCGCGCATCTCCGGCCTGATGCAGGGCCAGCGCGAGCTGCGGACGGTCTCCCAGCTGATCATGAGCGAGCTGACCCCGACGGTCTCGGCCCAGCACGGCGCCTTCTTCCTGGCCGAGGCGCCCGAGGGGCCCGAGTCGGGCGAGGTGCGGCTGCGCCTGATCGCCAGCTACGGCTACAGCCGCCGGCCGGGGGTCCCGGTGACCTTCGGCCTCGGCGAGGGCCTGGTCGGGCAGGCGGCGGTCGAGAAGAAGAGCATCCTGATCAACGAGGCGCCGGTCGACTACATCCGCATCAGCTCCGGCCTCGGCGAGGCGCTGCCGGCCAACATCATCGTGATGCCCCTGCTCTTCGAGGAGCAGCTCCTCGGGGTGATCGAGCTCGCGTCGCTGGCTCCCTACAGCGAGGTCCACCGGACGTTCCTGGCCCAGCTGATGGAGACCCTCGGCGTGGTCCTCAACACGATCATGGCCAACATGCGCACCGAGGAGCTGCTCCAGCAGTCGCAGTCGCTGACCCAGGAGCTCCAGCGCCAGTCGGAGGAGCTGCAGGCCAAGGCGGCGCTGCTCGAGGAGCGAAACCGCGACATCGAGACCAAGAACCGGGAGATCGACCTGGCGCGGATGGGGGTCGAGGAGAAGGCGAGCCAGCTCGCCCTCTCCTCCCAGTACAAGTCGGAGTTCCTGGCCAACATGTCGCACGAGCTGCGCACGCCGCTGAACAGCCTGCTGATCCTCTCGAAGATGCTCGCGGCGAACGAGAACGGCAACCTCGACGCCAAGCAGCTCGAGTTCGCCCGCACCATCCACAGCGCCGGGACCGACCTGCTCGAGCTGATCTCCGACATCCTCGATCTCTCGAAGATCGAGGCCGGCAAGATGGAGGTCCTCCCCGACGCGATCCGGATCTTCGACGTCCAGGACTACGTCAGCCGGACCTTCCGGCCGGTCGCCTCCGACAAGGGCCTGGCCTTCGAGATCATCTGCGCCGACGGGCTCCCGGAGAAGGTGGTGACCGACGCCCAGCGTCTCCAGCAGGTGCTCAAGAACCTGCTCTCGAACGCGTTCAAGTTCACCGAGCGGGGCGGCGTCACCCTGGCCATCGAGCTCGCCGACCCCGAGCTCGTCCGCCAGCGCACGGCCGCCTCCCACCCGCTGCCCGAGGGCGAGCCGCTGCTCGCCTTCCGGGTCTCCGACACCGGCGTCGGCATCGCCGCCGACAAGGTCGCCGTCGTCTTCGAGGCCTTCCAGCAGGCCGACGGCACGACGAGCCGCAAGTACGGCGGGACCGGCCTCGGCCTGTCGATCAGCCGGGAGATCGTCTCGATGCTCGGAGGAGCCCTCGACGTGACGAGCACTCCCGGAGTCGGCAGCACGTTCACCCTCTACCTCCCGCTCACCTACGGCGGACCGGAGCAGCCGCCGATCGACCCGACCGCCGTCCCGGCGGAGACGACCAGGGCCGGCGACGCGGCGACCGCCCGCCACGACGCCGCGGCGTTGGCGCTCGCCGAGCCGCCCGTCCGCGAGCTCCGCCCCGCGGCCGGCACGACGGGACCGACGGGCGCGGCCGCCACCGGCGCGACCGGCACGAGCCCCGGCCCCGGCGCCGGCGGGGGCATGGCCGCCGAGGATCCCCCGGTCAAGCGGCTGCTCGTGGTCGACGCGGGCGTCGGCGTGACCAAGGCGATCGGCGGCCTGATCGGCCCCGACAAGGGCGTGGCGGCCACGACGGCAAGCTCGCCGGCCGAGGCGCTCGGCCGCCTCCACGAGGACGGCCGGCCGTGGGACTGCATCGTGCTCGCCCTGACCCCGCCGCGGTCGGCCGGGCTCGACCTCCTCGACGCGCTGCGGACCGACCCGGCCTCCCGCCAGACGCCGGTGATCGCCTACAGCACGCGCCCCCTCAGCCGTTCCCAGCAGGCCCGGCTCGAGGCGAGCCGGGGTTCGGGGCCGGCCGTGCGCCTGGCCACCAGCCCGGCGCGTCTCCTCGGCGAGACGGCGATGGTTCTCCACCGCCGCGACGGCGCCGCGCCGACCGTCGAGCCCCCGCGCGAGGAGGCGACGACGATCGGCCTCGACGGCAAGAAGGTCCTGCTCGTCGACGACGACGTCCGCAACCTCTTCGCCCTGGCCAGCCTGCTCGAGGACCGGGGCATCCAGGTCGTCTTCGGAGAGACCGGCAAGGAGGCCCTGGCGGCGCTCGAGCGTCACCCGGACATCGACCTGGTGCTGATGGACATCATGATGCCCGACATGGACGGCTACGAGACGACGGCGGCGATCCGGGCGATGCCCCGCTTCCAGGATCTGCCGATCATCGCCCTGACCGCCAAGGCGATGCAGGGCGACCGCGAGAAGAGCCTGAGCTCGGGTGCGTCGGACCACATCACCAAGCCGGTCGACCCCGGGCGCCTCCTCGGAGTGTTGAAGTCCTGGATGGCGTGAGCCGGCTGGAGGCGGCCGCGAACCCGCCTGACCCGGTGGGCGCCCAGGAGGCGGCGGCCGCGAGCCCGCCTGACCCGGCGGCCGCGAGCCCGCCTGACCCGGCGGCCGCGAGCCCGCCTGACGGGGTGGCCGCCCAGGCGGCGGCCCCGACCGCGCGGGAACCGGAGCCGGAACCGGCGGCGCCCGCGCCGGCGCTGGCCAACGTGCTCCTGGTCGACGACCACGAGGAGAACCTGACCGCCCTCAGCGCGGTGCTCGAGCCGTTGGGCGAGAACCTCGTGCTGGCGCGGTCGGGGGCCCAGGCGCTTCGCTGCCTGCTCCACGCGGACTTCGCGCTGATCCTGCTCGACGTCCACATGCCGGTCCTCGGCGGCTTCGAGACCGCCCGCTACATCACCGCGCGCGAGCGGACCCGGCACATCCCGATCATCTTCCTGACCGCCTTCGCCGCCGATGTCGAGGAGGTCTTCCGCGGCTATGCGGCGGGGGCCGTCGACTACGTGACCAAGCCGTTCGAGCCCGAGGTCCTGCGCTCGAAGGTCGCGGTCTTCGTCGCCCTCCACCGTGAGCGGGCCCAGCGGCTGCGGGCGATGGCGGCGCAGGCCAAGGCCGAGGCGGCGACCGAGACGATCCGCAAGCTTCAGAGCCTGAGCGACGCGGCGCTCGCCCACCTCGACCTCGACGAGCTGCTCGCCGAGGTCCTGACCCGGATCCGCGAGCTCTTCGCCGCCGACACCGCCGGGATCGCCCTGACCGCGGACGACGGCCCCACCCGCGGCCTCGAGCTGCGGGCCGCCGACGGCCTCGAGCGGCTTGCGGACGGCGAACCGGGCGTCGAGGCCCAGACGCTGGTCGGGCAGGCGGCCACCGGCAGTCGTCCGGTCGTCTTCACCCGCCGCGGCGACGGGCCGCCGCTGCACCCGACGCTGGCGGCGACCGGCATCCGCTCGGCCGTCGCCGTCGCCCTGCGGGCCTCCGACGAGCTGACCGGGGTGCTCTACCTCGGCTCGAGCCGGGAGTCGGCGCCCGGGGCCGAGGAGCTGGCCCTGCTCGGGCTGTGCGCCGAGCGGGCGGCGACGGCGATCGCCCACGCTCGGACCTACGAGCAGGAGCACGGGCTGGTCGAGCTGCTCCAGCGGAGTCTCCTGCCCCAGGAGCTCCCCCGGGTCCCGCGCCTGGAGCTCGCCGCCCGCTACCTGCCGAGCGTCGAGGCGACGGCGATCGGCGGCGACTGGTACGACGTGCTGCGCCTGCCCGACGGTGGTGTGGCGCTGGTGATCGGCGACGTCGTCGGCCACGGGGTCCATGCGGCGACGGTGATGGGCGAGCTGCGCAACGGGCTGCGCGCCTACGTGGTCGAGGGCCACGGCCCGGCCGCGGCCCTGACCCGGCTCGATGCCTTGGTCGAATCGACCTACGGGGCGCGGATGATCGCGACGATCAGCGTCCTCCTGCTCGACCCCGGCCTGCAGAAGCTGCGCTTCGCGAGCGCCGGCCACCTGCCGCCGCTCCTGCTCGGGCGTGACGGCGAGGCGGCCTTCCTGCGCGGCGGCCTTGTCGCGCCGCTGGGCATGATCGGCCAGACGCCGATCGAGGAGGCGGTCGAGCAGATCGCGCCGGGCGAGGCGATCCTCCTCTTCACCGACGGGCTCGTCGAGCGGCGGGACGAGAGCCTCGACGACGGCCTGGCCCGCCTGTGCGCGATCGCCGCCGACCACGCCGGCGAAGGGCTCGAGGACTTCTGCGACCACGTCCTGGGCGACATCGGCGTCGATCGCTCCGACCACCGCGACGATGTCGCCATGATCGCCCTGCGCCTGGTGGGGAACCGTCCCGGCCAGCTGCGGCTGCGGCTGGCGGCCGAGCCGTCGGCGCTGCGGGGGATGCGGCGGGAGCTGACGGCGTGGCTCGAGGGGATCCACGTCACGCCGACAGACATCGAGGATCTGCTCCTGGCCACGAGCGAGGCGGCGGCCAACGCCGTCGAGCATGCCTACGGCCCGGGCGATCACGAGTTCGAGGTCGAGGCCGAGGACCGGGACGGGACGGTCCAGATCAAGGTCCGCGACTTCGGCGGCTGGCGCACGACGCGCGGGGAGCTCCGGGGGACCGGCCTGAAGCTGATCCACCAGCTGTGCGACTCGGCGGTCGTCCATCGGGGCGAGCGGGGCACCTGCGTGGAGATCACCCGCCGCCTGACGCCGGCCGGGGAGCCATGAGGAGCCCGGCCGCCGGGCGGCCGGAACCGGAGCCGGAGCCGGAGCCGGAGACGGAGACGGGATCGGAGCCGGCGGCGGACGAGCTGGCGCGGCTGACGCGGTGCGAGCAGGACGGAGTGACGGTGGCCCGACTGGCCGGCGAGCTCGACATCTCGAACGTGGCGCAGATCGAGGCCGAGCTCCACGCCCTGCCCAACGAGCGGCTGGGCCTCGTGCTCGACCTGAGCGCGACGACGTTCATGGACAGCTCGGGCGTCTCGCTGCTGTACGGGCTGCGGGCGCGGCTGCGCCGTCGGGGCCAGACCCTGCGGATCGTCGTCCCGCCGGCGACCGCTCCCCGGCGGGTGCTCGAGCTGACCGGCTACGAGCGGAGCGGAGAGCTCGACGTCGAGCTCGACGACGCCCTGCGCGCCGTGCGAAGCGCCGCCGGCCAACCGGATCCGCGCGCGGCCGCCGACTGAGGACTCGTCCCGACCGATCTCGCCCGTGGCCCTGAGCGGGGCCGCGGGGCAGGCGTGGCCGCCGTTCGTGCTGGTGACCGGGGTGCTCCTGATCGGCCTGGTCGCCCACGCCGACGGCCTCTTCCCCCGGGCCGGGCGCATGCTCGAGCGCGTGCCCGGGCCGCCGGCGGCGCTGCTGGCCGCGGGGATGGCGCTGGTCGCGGTGGTGACCGCGGTGCTCAACCTGGACAGCGGCGGTGGTCTTCCTGACGCCGCGGTCGGGTCTGGCTCCCCTTCCGGCGCCGGCTCGCCGCCCCGGCGGGCGACCCGCCGCGCTGGCGCCGGTCGGCCTCAACAACCTGCCGGCGACGGTCTCCTCAGCGGGCAGGCGCCGCCCCACCCGCGCGCCCTGCTGATCGGGCTCAACCTGGGGCCGAACCTGGCGGTGACGGGCTCGCTGTCGGCCTGCCTGTGGATCCGGGCGGCGCGCCAGGTCGGCGCCCGGCCGCGGGCGGCGGCGTTCACCGGCCGGGGCGTCGTGCTCGCCCCGGCGGCGATCGTCGGGGCGCTGCTGGCCGCGAGCGTCCTCGGAACCCCGGTCTGAGCGCCGCGCCGAACGGTCGGGGGACGGCTCCGTCTCGGTCGGCTGTGGAGCGCTGTCGCCCGCCCGGGACCGCCGGGTTCTCCCGCGGGGTGGGTGGGCGGCGCGGCCGGGCACCGCGCTCAGGAAGCCCTCAGCGTGCGCCCAGGCCGCTCACGGGGGGAGCGCGGAGGATCGGGGCCGTCCAGGTGTCACCAGCGAAAGGAACCGCATGTCCACCCCGTCGATCACCGCCCCGGCCACCGGCGCGCTCGGCGCCGGCGCCCGCCGCCGCGCGGCGGCGCGGGTCCTGGCCACCCGCGAGGGCGACCCGGCCTGGTCGCGCCCGCTCCTGTGGCTGGTCGCCGTGCTCGCCGGCGGGCTGTCCTTCTGGGGGCTGACGCGCAACGGCTACGCCAACACCTACTACGCGGAGGCGGCGCAGGCGGCGAGCCACAGCTGGCAGGCATGGCTGACCAACGCCCTCGACACGAGCGGCTCGATCAGCCTCGACAAGGGCCCGCTGTCGAACATGCTGATGGGCCTCTCCGGGCGGCTGTTCGGATTCTCGAGCTTCAGCATGCTGCTGCCCGAGGCGCTCGCCGGCGTGGCGTCGGTGCTGGTCCTCCACAACGTCGTCAAGCGGACGATGGGCCACCGGGCGGCGATCCTGGCCGCGCTGTTCCTGGCGGTGACGCCGATCTTCGTGGCCATGAGCCGGTTCAACAACCCCGACGCCATCCTCGTCCTGACGGGGCTGGGGGCGGCGTGGGGGCTGGTGCGGGCGCTCGAGTCGGGGCGCACGCGCCACCTCGTCCTATGCGCGGCGTTCGTCGGCCTGGCTTTCAACGTGAAGATGCTCGAGGCGTATTTGATCGTCCCGGCGCTCGGGCTCGCCTACCTGGTGGCCGGCCGGGGCCGTGTGCGCCGGCGCCTGGCGCAGCTGACGGCGGCCGGCGGGGCGATGGCCGCCGTCAGCTTCGCCTGGTACGGGGCGATGATGCTGGTTCCGGCGGCCGACCGCCCGTGGGTGGGCGACACCGTCGACAACTCGTGGTTCACGTTGATCTTCGGGGCCAACGGCCTGTCGCGCGTGGCCGGCAACACCGGCGGCGGGCCGGGAGGCGGGCCGGGCGGCGGCTTCGGCGGGGCGACGGGGCCGCTGCGGCTGTTCGACTCGATCGTCGGCGGCCAGATCGCCTGGCTCCTGCCGCTCGCCGCGGCCGGCCTCGTGCTCGGGGTGTGGACCCGCCGGCGCGAGGGGCGCGAGGACGTCGGCCGGGCGGCCTACCTGCTGTGGGGCGGCTGGGCGCTCGTGTGCTGGGCGGTCTTCAGCTTCTCCCAGGGCATCTTCCATCCGTACTACACGACGCTGCTCGCCCCGGCGGTCGCGGCGCTGGCCGCCGGCGGCCTGACCGAGGCTTGGGACCGGGCCCGGAGCTCGGCGGCCTGGGCGGCCGGCCTCGCCGCGGCGGTGATCGCCAGCGCCGCGCTGGCCGCCGTCCTCCTCGGCCGGACGGCCGGCTTCGTGCCGTGGCTCGCCCCGGCGGCGGTCGCGCTGGCCGGCGCCGGCGCCGTCGCCCTCCTCGTGGCTCGCAGCGGCCGGATGGCCGGGGCGCGCCGCCGTCTCGCCGCGGCGGCCGCGGTCACCGGGACGCTCGCCCTCCTGGCCGGACCGACCGCCTACTCGCTGGCCACGGTGGGGCGGCCGCTGTCCGGGGGGAACCCGCTGGCCGGGCCGGCGAGCGTCGCCGCCGATGGCGGCCCGGGCGGTGGTCCGGGCGGCCGCGGCGGCCCGCCGGCGGGCTTCGCCGGAGCCGCGCGGCCGGCCGGGGCGCCGGCGGGGCTCTTTGGAGCGCCGCCGAGTGGCGGGGCGTTCGCCCGGCCGGCCGGTGCCCGCGGGTTCGGCGGTCCGGACGCCAGCGTCAGCAAGGCGCTCGTCTCCTATCTCGAGGCTCACCAGGGGAGCGCGCGCTACCTGGCCGCCGCCGTCGGCTCCGGCACGGCGGCCGGGCTCGCCCTCCAGAGCGGGCGCGAGGTGATCGAGATGGGCGGCTTCATGGGCTCCGACCCGGCGCCGAGCCTGGCCAAGCTCGAGAGCCTGGTCCACAGCGGCCAGCTCCACTACGTCCTGTTGAGCGGCGGGCGCGGCGGCGGGCCGGGCGGCGGGCGCAGCGCGGCGACGGCGGCGCGGGACGCGTGGGTGGTCGCGCACGGTCAGGCGCTGACCGTCTCGGGCCAGACGGTCTACCACCTGGCGCGCAACGCCTGAGCAGGCATCGGGTGGGCCGGCGAGCGCCGGTCCACCCCGTGCGCGCTCTAGGTACGGATGATGTGCACCGGGGTGCCGAGCGGCAGCAGCTGGGCGAGCCGGCTGATCTCGGGGTTGGGCAGGCGGATGCAGCCGTGGCTGACGTTGGAGCCGACGCTGCTCGGGTCGTTGGTCCCGTGGAGGCCGATCTGGCCGTCGGCGCCGGCGAACTCGTGCAGGACGTCGGAGTAGGCGGAGAGGCCGAAGCCGTAGGGGCCGTAGGGCCCGTCAGGGTTGATCAGGCGGAAGAGATCGGTCAGGTAGTAGACGCCCGACGGGGTCGGGGTGACGGCGTTCCCGACGCCGATCGCACTGCGGTTGATCACGACCCCGGCGCGCAGGAGGGTGAGCCGGTGGCGGCGCAGGTCGATGCGCAGGCGGTAGGGATCCGCGACGACGCGAACGTCGCGGCGGCGGACCCAACCGGTGCTGCCGTTCGGACGCTGCGGCAGGTAGACCAGGAGCCAGCCCGGCTCGGCGTGCCTGACCAGGAAGACGCGGGGGAACCCGTAGCGGTTCGGGTTGGAGAGGCGCGCCGAGGGGCGGGCGGCGCCGGCGCGGCGGTAGATCGCGATCGAGCGGGGGATGACCCGCGCCACGAGCGAGATCCCCGTCGGCGCCGCGGCCGCCGGCGGCGCGGGGGGCGCGAGCCGCGGCGCCGGCGACGGACTCGAGCCGCAGCCGGCGATCAGGGCGACCCCGGCCGCCAGGATGAGGAGGCGGCGCGCGCGGGGTGGGGTCATCGCCGCCGGGTGGTCATCCGATTCCGATCGCGCTGCCGGGGTTGGTGACCTTGACCGTCGCCCGCCCGCCCCGACGCACGACGATCCGCACGACCGTGGGCCGGCTGGCGTAGACCGATCCGGGCCCGCCCGCATAGGCGGTCAGGACGTGGTGGCCACGCTTGAGCAGCGGCAGGACGACGGCCCCGAGCGGGCAGATCGCCCGCGCTTGGCGGTCGAGACGGCAGAGCAGCGGCCCAGCCTGGGGATCGCCGGAGAGGAAGGTGACCACGACGTGGCCGCCGGCGAGGCCGGCGCTGGCGCTGGCGACCGAGATCGGCGCGGGGACCAGGCGACGGAGGAACACGTCGGCGAGGTGGCTGGTCTTGCCGGCGACGAGGTTCTGGGCGCTCGAGACGAACACCGCGGTCGACCCGTCGTCCGAGCTCGAGGCCCGCTGGGCGATCGTCGCCCGCTCGCGGCCGCGCGGGTGGGCGCGGGAGGAGACCTCCGCCTGGATCGTCGTGTGGCGGACGAGGTCGCGGACGAAGACGTCGCTGCCGGCCGGCTGGTCGGGCGTCAGGTTCGCCGCGCGGGAGAGGAAGGTCACGTAACGGCCGTCGGCGCTGATCGACGGAGCACTCGACGCGCCGTCGGGCTGCTGGTCGGTGGTGGCCAGGCTGGCCCGGAGCGTCCGCTGGGCGACCGTGTCGCGGACGAAGATGTCGGTCCGGCGGTTGGTGTCGTGGGGGACGAGGTCGGTGGCCGCCGACTCGAAGACGACGTAGCGCCCGCCGCTGCTGGTGTCGGAGATCGGCGGCGTCGCCGGGGCCGGACCGCCGCTCTGCGGGCTCCCGTCGCCGGCGACGCTGACGAGCTGGGTTGTGCCGGTCATCAGGTCGCGCAGGTAGACGTTCGTCCCGTGCGGGGTGACGTCGGGGACGAGGTCGGTCGCCGTCGAGGCGAACGAGACGTAGCGCCCGTCGGGGCTGATGGCCGGGGCACTGGAGTTGCCGTCGCCCGGCTGGCCGTCGGGCCGGGCGCTGACGAGCGTGGTCTGGCCGCTGGCGCGGTCGCGTACGTAGACATCGCGCTGGCGGGTCGGATGACCGGAGGTGAGGTTCGTGGCGGTGGAGCTGAACACGACGCGCTGGCCGTCGCCCGAGACGTCCGGCTCGGCCGAGTCGCCGTCGGCCGGGACCTGGGTCGAGGAGACGCTGACCTGCTCGAGGCCGCCGCCCGCCGACCAGGCGAAGACGTCGCCGTGGGGGGCGCTGCCGGGGACGACGCCGTTCGCCCGGGGAACGAGGTTGCCGGCCAGCGAGTAGAAGGCGACGACGCCGCCGTCGGCCGAGATCGACGGGTCGCTCGAGGGCCCATCGGCGCCTCCGCCGCCGGGGGCGGCCGAGAGCAGATGGATCGCGGCGGTCTTGTCGTCGTAGAGGTAGACATCGCGGAGGTGGCCGTTGGCATCGCTCGGGCCGAGGTTGGTGGCCTGGGTCTCGAAGGCGACGAAGCGCCCAGAGCCCGAGATCTGGGGGTTGGCGCTGGCGCCGTTGGGCTGGCCGGCGGCGGCGACGCGGATCCGGACGGTGCGCTGGGGCGAGGGCCCGGCGGTGGCGGGGGCGGCCGCGACGGCCAGGGCGAGGCCGAGGAGGAGGGCGGTGGGGCGGGCGCCGGCCACCCGCCGGCGGCGGTCGCGAGGCGTGGGTGGATTGATCCGCAACATGGGAACCCGGCGCGCCGGGGCGGGCAATCTATCAGGGGCTCGGACGCCGTTGCGGCGGGCGAAGCGCGGGTCTCGAGGCGCCACGCGCGGGCGCGTCCTTGCAAGTAGTCACAAGGGATCCGGATTTTGAAGTATCGTTTCCCACATTCAGCGGTGTCTGTCGCGCCGTTCTGTCGAATCCGGGAGATGCAATGACGAAACTTCGTCTGCTCGTAGGGGCAACCGCGATGCTGATGCCGCTGGCGTTCACGCCATTTTCAGCGTCCGGCGCCGCGCTCAGGACCTTCACCACCACCAAGCCACTGACCACGCCGCCGCTTCACGGCACGCTTCCTCACGGCGAGGGAACCGTCGCCGTGACCGAGCTCTCGCCGAGCGCGACGCGGCCGTATTCGAACGATCCGAGCGGGAAGACCGCCCCATCTGAGCTTCTCGTCGTCGGCCGCGCCCGAGGCGAGCAGCGGGCCGACGGGACCTACCACGGCCACATCACGATCGCCCAGGTCGCCGGTATCGAGCTCCTGGCGATCGACACGAACCCCGGCGAATCGAAGACCGGACCGCTCGACTCGATCACCAGCCAGCTGTGCGCGTCCACCGGAGGCGCCGTATGCCTCGGCGTGGTGACGGCCAACTCGACGACGACGACCACCGGCTCGACCAACCACTTCGCGGTGGCGAACCTCCAGCTCGGCGGCCTGCCCGGCGTCACCCTGCCGCCCGGCGTGCTCTCGGCCCTCGGGGCGACGGCGGCCAGCTCGGACGGCAACATCACCAGCGACGGCAAGTGCCAGACGGCCACGGGCTCGACGCTGACCACCAACGCCAACCTCGGGCCGACGATCCTGGCCGACGTGATCAAGTCGTCGACCATCTCCAAGGCCTGCAACGACGGCACCAAGACGGAGACCGACAGCTCGACGGTCATCCCGACCACCGGCACGGTGACCTCCCTGCTGAACGCGATTCCGTCCGCCGGCTGCGCCAACGGCGGCAATCCCAACCCGGATGGCTCGGTCGGCGGCGCGGCGAACACGACCGCGGGTCTGCCGGGTCTCGTCGACCTGATCTGCAACGCGGCCGATCAGAGCCCGTCCGCGGCGACGAACTCGACGGACGGCGGCCAGCAGACCAGCTCGCCGTACGGCGTGCGTGAGGCGCTCGACGCCTTCGTGCTCGCCCTCGGCGGTGCGAGCCCGCTGGTGAAGCTCACGGTCGGCGCGTCCGACTCGACGGCGACGGCGCCGCCGGCGACGAGCACGGCGTGCCCGACCGGGCAGGTCGGCACCCAGCCGAACTGCACCACTCCGGTGAACCCGACGACCCCGTCCGGGCACGTCTGCAACGCCCACGGCGACAACGACTGCGTCTCCGGCAGCGGACCGACGGGCCCGAGCATCGGCGAGGGCGGCGCGATCGACAAGGCCCGCGACTGCCGCGAGGGAGTCGAGGGAACCCCGGCGTGCCCGAGCAGCGCCAGCGGAGGCGGCAACGGGAACGGCAACGGCAACGGAGCCCAGGCCGCGAGCACGCTGCCGTTCACCGGCCTCAACGCCCTGCCGCTCGGCCTCCTCGGACTGGTGCTCCTCGGCACCGGCCTGGCGATGCGCCGGTTCAGCGGTCTGGTCGACTGAACCCCGCAGCACTGAATCGCAGCAGCAACGGAGCGGCCCCCTCGGGGGCCGCTCCGCGTTTGTGCCGAGGCCATGACCGCTGCGTGCGAGACGCGAGGAGCGCCGGCGACCGCGATGGAGTGAGTCGTCGTCGCGGCCACCCATGGCCTCGCGTCCCACCCAGCTGACCGGGGCCGGGCCGGACCGACCGTCGACGGCGCCGGCCCCGCTCGAGCGCCGGGGCGCGACGACCTGGTCGGCTTCGCCGCGGCCGGCGCCCGCGGCCGTGCGTCCCGGGCGCCGGCGCCGGCCCCGCCCGAGCGCGCCGGGCGCGACCGACCTGGTTGGCTTCGCCGCAGCCCCGTGCTGCGCCCGCCGGCGCCCGGCGGCCGTTGCGTCCCGGCTGGCCGCCCGCGGAGGACCACGGCGCCGACGGGCCTGCGGGGGGCCGGCCGGCCGGCGAGCGAGGAAGCGGGTGGCGGCGACGGAACTCGCCGCTGCGTGGCCGGGCTAGCGGGCGGCGGGCGACGGAACTCGCCGCTGCGTGGCCGGGCTTGGGGTCCTCGACGCCGAGCGACCGGCCGGGACCTGCGACCGCGACGGCTCAGCCGGTCGTCGGCGCGAAGAAGCGAATCGAGGCGAGCACGTTGTGCACCTCGAGCTCGCTCTGGCGCGTCGGGCGCAGGCTCTTGAAGAAGACCTGGATCCCGTAGGTCCGGTAGGGGCTCGAAATCGCCGTCGAGATGATCAGGATCTTGTGCTTGGCGGCGCTCGTCCCGAGGATCGCCGTCGAGATCGCCGGGCTCTTGCCGATCGGCTCGTTGGAACGACCGATCACCTTGGCCGGCTGGAAGGTCTTCACGAGCTGGCTGTTCAGCGCCGGGCGCAGCGTCGCCTCCTGCCCGGCCGGGCCGAGCACCGAGATCGACATCGACGTCTGGCCGGCGTCCGGGCTCGACAGCGTGAGCACCCCGGCCGGGCTCGTGGTCAGCCACGAGGTCGGCTGCTCGAGGCCGAGGCCGAGCGGCGGGTAGAGGCCGCGGCGCAGCGAGATCTGGAGCACCTTGGACGGGCCGCTCGAAGCCTTCGATCCGCCGCCGCCGCCACCCAGCAGGAGCACGATCGCACCGCCGACGAGCAGGGCGCCGATGACCGACAGGACGTAGCCGTTGCGCAGCGCGGCCATCACGTGGCGCGGCGTGCTCGGGGGAATGGGGAGGCGGGCGCGGGGTTCACGGGCGGACGCCGACGCCACTATAGCCACGGAGCGGCGCGGTGCGTCGGGGCTTGACCTTAGACTCCCGCGTCAGCCCATGACCCGATCCCGCTCGCCACTGCCCCGCCCCGTCCTCGCCACCGTCATTGCCTGCCTGCTGCTGGCGGCGGCGGCCGTGCCGACGCTGGCCGCCGTCGGCCTCGGGCACTGGACCACGGTCCACCGGCTGCGCTCGAGCCGTGAGGTCCACACGGCGACGCTGCTGGGCGACGGCCGGGTCCTCGTCACGGGCGGCTACGGCAGCGGCGGCTTCACGCCGACGGCCGAGCTCTTCAACCCGGCCACCCGCCACTGGCAGGCGGCGAGCCCCATGCTGGTCGGCCGCTTCGGCCACACGGCGACGCTGCTGCCCAACGGCAAGGTCCTGGTCGTCGGCGGCGCCAACCTCGACACCGGCTACCAGAGCGACGCCGAGCTCTACGACCCGCAGACGGACACGTGGACGGCCACCGACCACCTGGCGCAGGCCCGGGCCAACCACACGGCGACGCTCCTGGCCGATGGGCGGGTGCTCGTGGTCGGCGGCCTCGCCCAGGGCTCGGGCGGCCTGACCTCGGCCGAGATCTACGATCCGGCGACCGGACATTGGTCGGCGGCCGGAAACCTCAAGACCGGACGCTACCTGGCCACGGCGACGCTCCTGCTCAGCGGCAAGGTCCTCGTCACCGGCGGCCAGAACTTCGCCGGCGTGTTCCGCAAGCAGGCCGAGCTCTACGACCCGGCGACCAACAGCTGGTCGCCGGCCGCGTCGATGCATGTCGCCCGGACCAACCACACGGCCACGCTGCTGCGCGGCGGGCGCGTCCTCGTCGTCGGCGGCGGCGACCGCGCCCCCGGCTTCACCGCCACGGCCGAGGTCTACGACCCGGGGACCGACCACTGGCGCCTGGTGCATCCGCTGCACGCCAGGCGCGGCTTCGCCGACGCCGTGCGACTGCGCGACGGCCGCGTCCTCGTCGTCGGCGGCCTCAACGACTCAGGCGCGCTCAAGACGGCCGAGCTGTACGACCCCAAGCGCGGAACCTGGACCCGCGTCGCCTCGCTGCACGGCGCCCGCCTGCACGCCACGGCCACGCTGCTGCAGAGCGGCGCCGTCCTCGTGGCGGCCGGCGCGCTGGCCGACGGGAGAGTCCTGGCGACGGCCGAGCTCTACGCCCGGCACAGCGGCTGATCGGAGCCGCTGGCGCCCTCGAGCGCGGCGCGCAGCGCGCCGAGGTCGCCCATGAGCTCGCCGAGGATCGCGAGCCGCGCACGCTCCTCGACCGACTGATGGCTCTCGAGGTCGCGCATCGTCACGTACGTCGAGACCGCCTCCGCCAGGAGGACCCCGCCGCCCCCGGCGATGAAGAGCGTGCCGTGGCCCTCGGCCTCGACCAGGGCCGCGAGCTGGTCGGCGAGGGCGACGAGCGCCCGCATCACGAGGGTCTCGTCGACGTCGAGGCCCTCGCCGGCGAAGCGCCAGCGCAGGTGGTGGCTGACCGCGTAGCTACAGGCCTGGAGCTGATCGGCCGAGGCGTCGAAGACCGCGCTCGCCTCGCCCGTCGGCGAGGCCGGGACGATCTGGAGGTTGGTGAGCACCCACTGAGGTTAGGGCATCGCTCCGACGTCGCGCCCCAGGCCCCACGGCCCGCGCTAACCTGCGCAGGCTCCGTGGCGAGATCGGTCCCCCCCACCGCCCCACCCGCGCCCGCCGAGGGTCGGCGGGAGATTGCGCGCCCGATCATCCTGGGCATCGTCGGCGACTCCGCGTCGGGCAAGACGACCCTCAGCCGGGGACTCGCCCACGCCCTCGGCGAGGACGCGGTGATCAGCGTCTGTACCGACGACTACCACCGCTACGACCGCCGCCAGCGCGCCGAGATCGGAATCACACCGCTCGACCCCGACTGCAACTACATGGACATCATGGCCCAGCACATGACGCTCCTGCACCAGGGCGAGCCGATCCTCAAGCCGGTCTACCAGCATTCCGAGGGCACGTTCGGGCCGCCGCTCTACGTCCAGCCGGGCCGATTCCTGATCGTCGAGGGCCTGCTCGGCTATCACTCCGAGGAGCTCCGCGCCGCCTACGACATCCGCATCTATCTCGATCCGCCCGAGGATCTCCGCCGGTCGTGGAAGGTCGCGCGCGACACCTCGCGCCGCGGCTATACGACCGAGCAGGTTCTGGCCGACCTCGACCGCCGGGAGCACGACTCCGCATCGTTCATCCGGCCGCAGGCCCGCCACGCCGACATCGTCGTGCGCCGGTCCTTTCCACCGGGCGGCGGCGACTCCGACCACCTGGACGCGGAGCTGGTCCTCCGCGACGGGCTGCCCCACCCGGATCTGGCACCGTTCGTCGCCCACCCGGAGACCGGTATCCGCCTGACCGAGCCCCGCGACGGCGAGCGCCTCCTCTGCATCCCCGGCGCCCTCGACCCGGCCGACACGACGAAGATCGAGGAGGTCATCTGGGACCGGCTCCACTTCGCCAGCCATCTCCGCTCCGCCCACCTGGGCGAGGTCACGATCGACGGCGAGGAGCACCGGTCGGAGTCGCTGGCGCTGGTCCAGCTCCTGATCCTCTACCACCTGGCCACCGCCGCCGCCACCGTCGCCCTCGGCGGCGACGAGCGCCGCCGCTGAGCGCCGCCGCCGCGGCGGCTGGCTAATCTAGGGCGGAGGTGACGCCCAGCCCTGCGAGTCCCCCCGACCCGGTCCCCGGGGCGCCCCTGGCCGAAGCCGGGCGGGAGCCGCTCCACGCGGCGATCGCCAGCGCCCGCCAGGAGCGTCGCGGCGGCATCTCGGTGGGGACCCTCACCGTGGCCAGCGCCGCATCGGCCGCCGCCGCCTTCACCGCCTCGCACCTGTGGGGCTCGGGCACGGTCCTCAGCGCCGCGCTGACCCCGGTGATCGTCGCGCTGGTCTCCGAGTTCCTGCGCCGGCCGGTCGACCGCGTCTCGGCCACCGTCGCCCCGATCATTCCCCGGCCGCCCGGATCCGCCGAGCCGCTGGCACCGCCCGAGCCGCCGCTCGGGCCGCCGACCGCGGTCGAGCAGACCGGCTGGACGCCCGTCAACTGGGGCGCGGAGCCGTCGCGTGCCGGTTGGCGGCCGCGCTGGCGCCTGGTCCTGGCCACCGGCCTCCTGGCCTTCGCGATCGTCGTCGCCTTCTACACGGTGCCCGATCTCGTGGTCGGCCACTCGATCACCGGGGCCGGCGGACCGACCACGCTGTTCTCGAGCGGCGGCGGCCACGCGGCCCCCGCGACGACGACGCCGACGACACCGACCGCCCCCACCCAGACGGTCACCGTCCAGGTCCAGACGACGACGGTGACCGTTCCCGCCACGACGCCGACGACCAGCATCCCCACGGCGACCACCCCGACCGACACGACCACGACGGCGACCACCCCGCCGACGGCGACCACGCCGGCGCCCTGACGCTCAGGCGGCCGTGCGGGCGAGCGGCGGGCCGCCGGCAGCGACCACGACGGCGGTCAGACGCGGCGCAGGCGGGGTGCGGCCGGGCGGCGGCTCGCCGGCAGCGACCACGCCGGCGGGGTCAGGCGGCCTGCCGCCGGGCGGCGGAGGCGGCGCGAGCCCGGGCCGCCTCGACCTCCCGGTCCTTGGGCGCCGCCGCCGTCTCCAGCGCGTCGAGCAGCTCGGCCGAGGCGGCCGCCACGGCGTCGACCGCCGCGTTGAAGGCCGCGGTGTTGGCCTGGGAGGGGACGCGGTAGCCGCTGATCTTGCGGACGTACTGGAGCGCCGCGGCCCGGACCTCCGCCTCGGTCGCCGGCGGCTCGAAGTTGTAGAGCGTGCGGATGCTCCGGCACATGCTCAGAGATTGTAGTGGCGCCGCCCGCCTCCGTCGCCACCATGCAGTCGAACGGCATGCTGGCCGGACGCCGGCCCGCGCCCGCGGTCTACGCCTCACCCGCTGGGGCGTCCAGCCAGGCGAGGATCGCCCGGCGGGAGAACCGCCACTCCCCGGCGATCCGCCGGCCGGGCAGCTCGCCGGCCTGCGCGCCGGCGATGACCGCCTCCTCGCCCAGCTTCAGCCACGCGGCGGCCTCGCCGGCCGTGAGCACCTCCTCGGGCTCCTCGCGCAGGGCGACGCGGCCGACGATCAGCCCGTCGTCGCCCAGGTGACCGCGCACGGCGTCGCCGACCAGGCGGCGCTTGCTCTGCCCCGAGGCGGCGACCGCCAAGTCGAGCCGCCGTGCCTCATCCGGAGACAGACGCACATAGAGGGGGACTTCGCCGTGACCCACAACTGGGATGATAGCAAATGCTATCCCACCTGCTCGGTGGGCCGGATCAGGAGCTCGTTGACGGCGACGCGGCGCGGCCGGGTGACGATGTAGGCGATCGCCTCGGCGATGTCGGAGGCCTCGAGCTTCTCGACGTCGGAAAAGCGCCCCATCATGCGCTCGCGGATCTCCGGCCGGATGTGGTCGGGGAGCTCGGTGTCCACGGCGCCGGGCTCGACCAGGCCGACCCGAACGTGGCGCTCGGCCACCTCCTGGCGCAGCGACTCACTGAACGCGCCGACGCCGTGCTTGGTCAGGTTGTAGACGCCCGACCCGCTGCGGGCCAGACGGCCGGCGACCGAGCTGATGTTGACGAGGTCGGCCACCCGCCGCGGCCCGTCGGCGGCCGCCGCCAGCAGGTGGGGCAGCGCGGCGTGGGCCACGTAGAGGAGCCCGTTCAGGTTGAGCGAGATCATCCGCTCCCACTCTTCGACCGGAGCATCCTCGATCGGCCCGAGGAGCATGACGCCGGCGTTGTTGACGACGGTGTCGAGGCGGCCGAGCTCGTCCACCACCGTCGCGACCGCCGCCTCGGCCTGCGCCCGGTCGGTCACGTCGGTCTCCACGGCGCAGGCCCGCCCGCCGTCACGCTCGATCTCGGCCGCGAGGTCGTCGAGGCGCTCCCGCCGGCGGGCGGCCAGGCCGACCGCGGCGCCGTGGCGCGCGAGCTCGCGCGCCGCCGCCGCGCCGATGCCGCTGCTCGCGCCGGTGACCAGCGCCACCGTTCCGTCCAATCGCTCGGTCATGCCGTCTCCTTCGCGGCGCCGCCGCCGCCTCGCTGCGTCGTGGGCCGGACCGGGAGCCGGCGCGTTGAGCCGGGCTGCCCGTGTCGACATTTCGCAAACCAGGGTAGGTTGCCGACCGTGACCGCGACGGGCCTCCCGGCAGCCGAGGAGAAGATGCGCCGGGCGGGCGAGCCCGGCCCGGCGATCGCCGCCTTCCGCCACCGCTACGAGCAGCTGGCCGCCGGCGATCCCGGGCTGATCGCCGAGGCCGAGATCGAGCCAATCGACGACCTCGTCTCGCTCGACGCGCTCCCGGCCGGCGGCGGCCGCGACGTGCTCGACCGCCTGGCCGTGATCAAGATCAACGGCGGCCTCGGGACGAGCATGGGCCTGGCCCGGGCGAAGGGCCTGATCGTGGTCAAGGACGGGCTCAGCTTCCTCGACGTCGTCGCCCGCCAGATCCTCGCCCTGCGGGCCCGCCACGGCGCCCGCCTGCCGCTCGTGCTGATGAACTCGGCGCGGACGCGCGACGACTCGCTCGCGGCGCTGGCCGCCTACGAGGAGCTCCCCGTCGACCTGCCGCTCGACTTCCTCCAGGGCCTCGAGCCGAAGCTGCGAGCCGACGACCTGAGCCCCGTGGCCTGGCCGGCCGATCCCACGCTCGAATGGTGCCCGGCCGGCCACGGCGACCTGTACGTCTCGCTGCTCGGCACCGGCATGCTCGAACGGCTGATCGACCGCGGCTACGAGTACGCCTTCATCTCGAACACCGACAACCTCGGCGCGGTGGCTGACGCCCGCGTGCTCGCCTGGATGGAGTCGGCCGAGCTCGACTTCGTCTCCGAGCAGTGCGAGCGCACCCCGGCCGATCGCAAGGGCGGCCACCTCGCCCGCAGCCGCCGCGACGGCCGCCTCCTGCTCCGGGAGACCGCCCAGACGTCGCCGTCCGACCTGGAGGCGATGCAGGACATCGGACGCCACCGCTACTTCCACGCCAACAACATCTGGCTGCGACTCTCGGCCCTGACCGCCCTGATGGCGACCGGCGACGGAGTCCTCTCGCTGCCGCTGATCCGCAACGAGAAGACGGTCGATCCGACCGACCCCGACTCGCCGGCCGTCTACCAGCTCGAGACCGCGGTCGGCTCGGCGATCGCCCTGTTCGAGCGGGCGAGCGCCCTGCGCGTGAGCCGCGACCGGTTCGTCCCGGTCAAGACGACCGACGACCTGCTCGCCCTGCGCTCGGACTGCTTCGACCTGGCGCCCGACGCGCGCGTCGTCGTCTCTCCCCGCCGCCGCAGCGCCGAGCCGCCCTACGTCGAGCTCGACCCCGCCCACTACAAGCTGCTCGACGACTTCGACTCTCGCTTCCCGGCCGGACCCCCGTCGCTGGCCGAATGCGACCGCCTCGTCGTCCGCGGCGACGTCGTCTTCGGCGCCCGGGTCATCGTCCGCGGGAGCGCCCGGGTCGAGAATCCCGATCCGGAGCCCCGGCGGATCGCCGACGGCGCCGAGCTCGGCGACGCCGGGAGCCCGTCGAGCGTCGCGCCCGCGCCGAGCGACCCACCGTGATCCGGCGGCGGCCCGGGGCGGCCGCCCGTGCCGGACCCCGCGGCCGGACGCGGGCGGGGCGCCGGCTACTGGCTGGCCAGGGCGTTCAGGTCGACCGCGCCCGCCGGCGCGGTCAGCGGCACGGCGCTGTTCCACTGATCGAACGTGATCGTCCCCCCCGCGGTGCCGCCCTTGGCGATCTGCACCGGATACGGCTGACCGACCGTCGCCACGCTCAGCGTGCCGCCCATCGCGTCCCTGAGCGCAACCGTCTTCTGCCCGGCGACGGTGGCCGTCGGGCCCTTGGTCAGCGCCTGCCCCGCCGGCGGGGTCAAGAGGTTGTCGAGGAAGGCGGGCAGCTCGGTGAAGGGGCCGATCGACGCGAAGCTGCCGGTCGTGGCCGAGCTCTTCAGCCACTT
This sequence comes from uncultured Solirubrobacterales bacterium, assembly GCA_963795745.1. Taxonomy (GTDB): domain Bacteria; phylum Actinomycetota; class Thermoleophilia; order Solirubrobacterales; family Solirubrobacteraceae; genus Palsa-513. The sequence goes on along the minus strand of CAWCIT010000012.1, from coordinate 23,060 downwards.
GCCCTGCAGCAACTGGGCCGCGGCGCCGCCGTACTTGCGGTAGAAGGCCGGACTCCCCTTGACGTAGATCGTCGAGCCGATCCGGATCAGGTCGAAGCTGAGGCCGTTGACCGAGAGCGACCCGCTGCCGCCCTGGCCCTTGACCAGGTGGACGTCGAAGGTGGTCGGCGCCCCGGTCGCGGCGATCGACCCGGCGACGTGGACCGAGTTCGCCGCGTCGGCCGCCTGCTTGGACGCGGCCAGGATCGCCGCCGGCGCCTTGGCGTCGACGCCGTTGCTGGTGGACTGGGACGAGCTCCCGCCGCAGGCGGCGAGCCCGAGGCCGGCGAGCACCAGAGCGAAGACGAGGCGCAGGCGGGTCACGGGCGCGATAGTAGCCGACCGCCCGGACCCCGCGAGCTCACGGCGCCGCCGGCTCGGCGTCGAGCTGGGCGCGGGCGGCCTGCGGACGGACGATCAGGCCCGATCCCTGGAGGACGAGGCTGGCCCCGGGGCCGGCCACGAGCCCCTCGTAGCGCCCGCGCTCGGCGTCGTAGGCGGCGGCGTAGGCGAACGTCTCCCGCTCCCACGCCGGCGCGGCCACGCCGCCGACCACGGCCGCCGCCAGCACGGCCGAGCTCCGCAGCCGCGGCAGCTCGAGCGAGCGGGCGTAGGCCTCCCAGACCTCGGCCAGGCGGACGTGCTCCGCGCCGGACGGCCAGAGCGCCAGGCGGTCGAGGTCGGCGCGCAGGCGGACGCCCGGGTAGTCGACGTGGAGGCTCCCCTCGGCGCGCAGCACGCGGCTCGCGCGCATGGCGAGGTCGTCCTGGCCGCCGGCCCGGGTCACGCTCCAGCCGGCCGCCGACGGCGCCAGGAGCCACTCCCAGGTCGCGGCCACCGCGGCCGCGACGTCCCGATCGGACGCGGCGTCCCCGCCGGCGAGGAGGGCCCGCAGGTCGGTGAGCCGGGCGGTGTCGGCGGCGAGGAAGACGAGCATGTTGCGGTAGGCGCGCCGCCCCGCGCCGGCGTCGTCGAGCAGCGCCGCCGCCCGCTCGAGCCCCGGCGAGCTCGCCTCCCCCGCGCGGTGCGGATGCTGCGGTCCGAGCAGCACGAGCCGTGCCCCCGCCTGGTCGGGCACGTCGGCCGCGCCGGACGGGGCGGCGTGGATGGCGGCGAAGTCGCCGCGCATGCGCTGAGCGCGCAGGCGCCGGCAGATCTCCTCGTCGATCGGGCCGAGATCCATCGCCGCAGCCTACGCGACGCCGGGACGGCGCCCCGGCATTAGAGTCCCCGCCTCCTCCCGCCCCCGTCGCCCCCCGGGCGAGCACCTCCGGGCGAGCCCGCCGCACGAGAACGGAGCACCCCCTTGACTTCGATCACCACGCTGCGCCGGGTCGCCCTGGCCGAGGCGACGACGTTCATCGCCCTGCTCGTCGCCACCTACTTCAAGGTCGGCGCGAACACCTCCGGCGGCAAGACCGCCGTCTCGATCCTCGGCCCGATCCACGGGGTCATCTTCCTGGCCTACGTCTTCATCACGATCATGCTCCGCACCGAGCAGCGCTGGACCGTCAAGACGACGCTGCTGATCCTGCTCGGCGCGGTGATCCCCTTCGGCGGCTACTACGTCGACTGGTGGCTCAAGCACAACGCCAGATAGGGGTGCCGGAGCGGCGGGCCCGGCTCGCCCACCGCCACCACCTCGCCGCCGGCGCCGCCCGCGCCGCCGGGGTGGTCGAGCTGGCCGGCGACCTCGTCGGCCTGCACGCGACCGATCCGGCCACGGTCATGCTCGCCGCCCGCAGCCGCCTGCGGCGACCGGCGGCGGCGGTGGCGGCGGTCGAGGACGCCCTCTACGGCGAGCGGTCGGCGGTGCGGATGCTCGGCATGCGCCGGACGATGTTCGTCGTCCCGGTCGCGCTGATGCCCGTCGTGCAGGCGGCCTGCACGGCGGCCCTCGTCCCGGGCGAGCGCCGCAAGCTCGTGGCCCTGCTCGAGGCGGCGGGGATCGCCGCCGACGGCGAGCGCTGGCTGACCGGCGCCGAGGCGGCGGCGCTGGCCGCCCTGGCCGGCCGCGGCGAGGCCACGGCCACCGAGCTCGCCCAGGACGTCCCCGACCTCGCCCGGCAGATCGTCCTCGCCCCGGGCAAGAAGTACGAGGGGCGCCAGAGCGTCGCCTCGCGCGTGCTCTTCCTCCTGGCCGCCCGCGGCCTCGTCGTGCGGACCCGGCCGCTCGGCACGTGGACGAGCAGCCTCAACCGCTGGGCCACGCTCGAGACCTGGCTCGGCGACCGCCCGGCCCCGCCGGCCCCCGCCGACGCCGAGGAGGCCGCGGTCGCCCTCGCCCGGCGCTGGCTGGCGAGCTTCGGGCCGGGGACGTTCGCCGACCTCAAGTGGTGGACCGGCTGGCCGGCCGGGCGGCTGCGCCGGGCCCTGGCCCAGCTCGAGCCGGTCGAGGTCGCCCTCGACGGCGGGGCCACCGGCCTCGTCCTCGCCGACGACCTCGCCCCGACCTCCGCGCCCGACCCGTGGGTGGCGGTCCTGCCCGGCCTCGATCCCACGGTGATGGGCTGGTTCGAGCGCGACTGGTTCCTCGGTCCCCACCGCGACCAGCTCTTCGACCGCACCGGCAACGCCGGACCGACGATCTGGTGCGACGGCCGCGTGGTCGGCGGCTGGGCCCAGCGCCGCGACGGCGAGGTCGTCCACCAACTGCTCGAGGACGTCGGCGCCGACGCCGCGGCGGCGATCGAAGCCGAGCTCGCCGGGCTGGCCGCGTGGGCCGGCGCCGTGCGCCTCACCCCCCGCTTCCGCACCCCGCTCGAGCGGCGGCTGACCGCCGCGGGGGCCCCTGCTAGTGGATCTGGACGTGAAGGTTGACGTTGCCGAAGACGATCAGTGGCCAGAGCACGATCGCCAGCACGGCCGAGACGACCTGGGAGAAGGTCGTCAGGTGCGTGAAGAAGTGGTGCTGGTTGGCGACGATGGCGCCGATGACGACGTAGATCAAGGGCAGGATGCCGCGCATGGGGCCTACCCTACCCCGTCGGGCTCGATCCTGTCCAACGCATCTCGCAGCTCGCCCAGGAACGGCAGCTGCGGCTGGGCGCGCCTCAGCTCGTCGAGCGTGCGCCGGAAATGCTCGAGCCGCTCCGGGGCGATCGGCGCCTCGGTGCCGGCCAGGGCGCGCGTGGTCGCCAGCTTGTCGGCGGCGTAGATCGCGGCCGGCCCACACCCGGCCCGGCGGATCCGCCGCCGGTGCTCGGCCTTGCGCTCGGCGTAGCCGTCGATCTCCTCGTTCTCGGTCATCGCCGCCACCAGCCCGGCGACCGGCTCCCCGAACCGGGCGCGGATCTCGGCCACGTCGGTGCGCGTGTCCTCGACGACGTCGTGGAGCAGCGCCGCCGCGACGACCGGCTCGTCGAAGCCGGCCTCGTCGAGCAGGCGGGCCACGGCGATCGGGTGGTCGACGTCGGTGTCGCCCTCCCGCCGCGGGCCGTGATGCGCGTCGGCGGCGAAGTCGAGCGCCCCGGCCAGGAGCGGCGTCCGGCGCAGGGGGTCGGCGGCGGTCACCGGGCCTGGTGGGCGCGGCGCGACAGCGGCAGCCCGTACCAGACGGCGGCGAAGGCGACCAGGGTGGCCGTGGCCGCGACGACCGTCGTCGCGGTGTCGAAGATGACGTTGGTGACGAGGAGCACCGCGCCGGTCATCGCCACGGCCAGGATGCTCAGGCCGGCGATGGTCAGGCGGTTGGCCGAGCGGACGAGGTGGGCCTTGTCGTCGCGGCGGAACTCGATCCGGTGGTGGACGGTGGGCGCGATCAGGAGCAGCGAGGCCACCACCGTGCAGAGCAGGGTCGCGAAGTAGATCCGCTTGTCGAAGGCGCTCATCCGGCTGTAGCCCTGGTTGAACGGTACGACGAGCAGGAAGGCGAACAGAACCTGGACCCCGGGCAGGGCGACGCGGAGCTCCTGGAGGAGCTCCCCGAGATTGCGATCGAGACGCTCCTTCTCGGTCTCGTGGCGGTCGGCCGCCGCGCGGCTGGGACTGGCCATCCTCGTCTGCTGATACCCGTGCGGCCGGCGGCGAAACCCGCCGCCCCCGGCCGACCTCACCGCGGCGGGGTAGCCTGAGGTCATGGTGGCGGCGGCGGACTCCTCGCCCCTCGACGGGCTCGACCCCGCCGAGCGCCGCCTCCTGCGCCCGGGCGGCCCGCCGGCGGGCACGGCGGCGATGAAGGCGACGCTGACCGCCCGGCGCGCCTTCGACGCCGACTGGATCTTCGAGCCCAAGCTCGACGGCGTCCGCTGCATCGCCGTGCGCGACGGCGCCGACATCCGCCTGCGCTCGCGCAACGACCTCGACCTCGGCGACCGCTATCCCGAGCTCGCGCCCGCCCTCGCCGCCCAGCCCCACCACCGCTTCGCCCTCGACGGGGAGGTCGTCGCCTTCGACGGCGCCCGCACGAGCTTCGCCCGCCTGGCCGGCCGCGGCCGCCGCACCGCCGACGTCTATCTCTACGCGTTCGACCTCCTCTGGCTCGACGGCCACGACCTGCGCGCCCTGCCGCTCCTCGCCCGCAAGCGGCTGCTGGCGGCGGCGGTCGCCTTCGCCGATCCGCTGCGGGCGATCGAGCCCCTGGAGGGCGACGGCGAGGCGCTCTTCCGCGCCGCCTGCGCCGACGGCTGGGAGGGGCTGATCGCCAAGCGGGCGGACAGCCCCTACGCGGCGGCGCGCTCGCGGGACTGGCTGAAGCTCAAGTGCGAGCACGGCCAGGAGCTCGTGATCGGCGGCTACACCGCGCCCCGCGGCGCCCGCGAGCACCTCGGGGCCCTCCTCGTCGGCTACTACGACCCCGCCGGCGAGCTGCAATACGCCGGCAAGGTCGGGACCGGCTTCGACCGGGCCACGCTCGCCGACCTGGCCGCCCGCCTGGAGCGCCTCGAGGTCGCGCGCCCCGCGTTCTCGGGGATGAAGCCGCTCCCCACCACCCGCGGCATCACGTGGGTCCGCCCCGAGCTCGTGGCCCAGGTCGGGTTCGCCGAGTGGACCGCCGACGGGCGCCTGCGCCACCCGCGGTTCCTCGGGCTGCGCGAGGACAAGGCCGCCCGCGAGGTCGGGCGCGAATGATCCTGCGCGCCGGGCGCCACCGGATCGAGCTGACCCATCCGGAGAAGGTTCTCTTCCCGGCCGCCGGGCTGACCAAGCTCGACCTCGCCCGCCACTACGAGCGCGCCGGCCCGGCGATGCTCGCCCACGTCCGCGACCGCCCGCTGGCCATGCGCGCCTACCCGGCCGGCGTCGGGCGCCCCGGGTTCTTCCTCAAGTCCGCGCCCGACCACTTCCCCGACTGGATCGCCCGCGTCGAGATCCCCAAGCGGGGCGGCACCGTCCGCCAGGTCGTCGTGCGCCAGACCGCGACGCTCGTCTACCTGGCCGGCCAGAACGTGATCGAGCCGCACGTGTTCCCCGCCCGCGCCGACCAGCCCGACCGGCCCGACCGGCTGATCTTCGACCTCGACCCCGCCCACGGCCGCTTCGCCGAGGTGCGGGCCGCCGCCCGCGAGGTCGGCGCCCGGCTGAGCGACCTCGGCCTGCGCCCGTACGCGATGACCAGCGGCTCGCGCGGCATCCACGTCGTCGCCCCCCTCCGCCGGGGCCCGTCGTTCACCGACGTCCACCGGCTGGCCCGGACAGTGGCCGAGGCGATGGTCGCCGCCGACCCCGACCGCCTGACGCTCGAGTGGCACGTGGCCGAGCGGGGCGACCGCATCTACCTCGACGTCAACCGCAACGCCTACGCCCAGCACGCGATCGCCGCCTACGGAGTCCGCGCCCGGCCCGACGCGCCGGTGGCGACGCCGCTCCACTGGGAGGAGCTCTCCGAGCCCACGCTGCGGCCCGACGGCTGGACGATCGCCACGATCGTCGAGCGCCTCGACGCGGGCGACCCCTGGCGGGGGATCGGCCGCCACGCCCGATCGCTGCCGGCGGCGGTAGGCGGGGGGCGATCCCGGGTATAAGTCGGGCGATGCCCCGCCCCGAGTCCGAGTCCGAGTCCGAACCGCCGGCCCGCTCCCGAGCTCGCCCACCGGGCGCGGACGCGGTTCCTGGCCGTCGGCGGCCTGACCGGGCTGGCGGCCGCCGTCGTCATCATCGTCGCCGGCAACGGCCACCAGTCGGCGCGGCTGGCCCCGGCCGCCGAGCGCGTCGCCGTCCACCCGCGCTACTGGGTCGTGCGCCCGGGACAGAGCTTCGCGATGATCGCCGCCCGGGAGAGCACCACGCCGGCTGCGCTCGAGCGCCTGAACCCGCGCCTGCTCCCCGGCAGCCTGCCGCCCGGCGCCCGCGTGCTCCTTCCAGACTGACCGCCCGTGCAAGCCGGCGTGCGCGCCGTCCGGCCGGGGTCGTACCGTCGTCGAACACGTGTTCGCCGACACTCGATGGCTCGATGACCTCAACCCGCAGCAGCGGGCCGCGGCCACCCACGGCGGCGGGCCGCTGTTGATCCTGGCCGGCGCCGGGACGGGCAAGACGACGACGCTGTGCTCGCGCGTGGCCTGGCTGATCGCCTCGGGCACGCCCGCCGAGCGGATCCTGCTCCTGACCTTCACCCGGCGGGCGGCCCGCGAGATGGTCCACCGGGCGCGGACGCTGGCCGCCCACGCCGCGCCCGGCGCCGGACGGATCGCCGGGGGCACCTTCCACTCGCTGGCCCACCGCCTCGTCCGCTCCCACGCGTCGGCGCTCGGGCTAGGTCCCGGCTTTGGGGTGCTCGACGCGGGGGACGCGGCCGACCTGCTCGACCTGGTGCGCCAGGAGCTCGGCCAGGCGGCCTCGAAGCGGCGCTTCCCGCGGGCGCCGACGATGCTCGACATCTACTCACGCGCGGTCAACGCCCAGCTGCCGCTCGACCAGGTGCTGGCCGAGTCCTTTCCCTGGTGCGCCGAGCACCAGGCGGCGCTGGCGGAGATCTTCCGCGCCTACGGCGCCCGCAAGCGGGGCCTTGGCGTGCTCGACCTCGACGATCTCCTCCTCTACTGGCGGGCCCTGGCCGCGGACGAGGTGGTCGGGCCGACGCTGGCCGGCGCCTGGGACCACGTCCTGGTCGACGAGTACCAGGACGTCAACGGGCTCCAGGTCGACATCCTCCGCAGCCTGCGCGCCGGCGGCCGGGACGTGACCGTGGTCGGCGACGACTTCCAGGCCATCTACGGCTTCCGGGCGGCCAGCGCCCGCCACATCCTCGACTTCCCCCGCCACTTCCCGGACGCGGCGACGGTCACCCTCGAGCGCAACTACCGCTCGAGCCGACCGATCCTCGCCGTGGCCAACGCCGTCTCGGCCCAGGACCGGGCCGGCTACCGCAAGGAGCTGTGGACCGCCCGCGACGGCGGCGCGACGCCGGAGCTCGTCCTCCCGCGCGACGAGGCCGAGCAGGCGAGCGAGGTCTGCGACCGCGTGCTCGCCGCCCGCGAGGAGGGAATGGAGCTGCGGGCCCAGGCGGTGCTCTTCCGCACCGGCCACGACTCCGCCCTGCTCGAGCTCGAGCTCGGCCGCCGGCGGATCCCGTTCGTCAAGTACGGCGGCCTGCGCTACCTCGAGGCCGCCCACGTCAAGGACCTGGTGGCCCTGCTGCGCCTCGCCGACAACCCGGCCGACGAGATGAGCTGGTTCCGCGTGCTCCAGCTGCTCGACGGGGTCGGCCCGATCCGCGCCCGCCGGGCGCTCGACGCCCTGCGCGGGCCCGACGGCGGGGCGCCGCGGCTCGACCGCTGGGCGGCGGCCGCCGAGCACGTCCCGCCCGGGGCGGTGGAACACGCCGACGGCCTGGCCGCCGCCCTGAGCGCCGACCGCTCCGAGGATCCGGCCGGGGTCCGGGCCGAGCGGCTGGGCGCGGCGCTCGAGCCGCTGATCCGCCTGCGCTACGCCGACGCGGCGATCAGGGTGGTCGACCTCGACGCGCTGGTCGCCGCCGCCCGGGGCGCCGGAGACCTGCGCCACTTCGTCTCCGAGCTCGTCCTCGATCCGCCGAGCTCGACCGCCGACCTGGCCGGACCGCCCCACCTCGACGAGGACTACCTGGTGCTGAGCACCGTCCACTCGGCCAAGGGCCTCGAGTGGGACGCCGTCCACGTGATCGCCGCCTACGACGGCAACTTCCCGGCCGACATGGCCTGCGGCAGCGAGGAGGGCGTGGCCGAGGAGCGGCGGCTCCTCTACGTCGCCCTGACCCGGGCCCGGCGGTCGCTGTGCGTCTACGTCCCCGTCCGCTACTACCACCGGGCGGTGGGCGACGCCCACGGCTACGGCAAGCCGTCGCGCTTCCTCACCGCCGCCGTCCAGGATCGGTTCGCCGTCGTGCGGACGGTCGAGGCCGCGGCGCCGGTGGGCGGGGACGAGGGCGGGGGCGGGGCCGGGGCCGGGGCCGGGCCGCCGGCGCCGCGGATCACGGTCTCGGTCGACGCCCTGTTCGGCTGAGTGCTCAGATGCTCTGGGTCATGCCTCCGTCGACGAGGAGGGCCGTTCCGGTGATGTAGCTGGCCCGGGTCGAGCAGAGGAAGGCGACGGCGGCGGCGAACTCCTCCGGCGTGCCCAGCCGCTCGGCCGGGATCTCCGACGCGCCGATCGACTCGGCGACCTCCTTGGAGCCGAAGAGCTCGTAGATGCGGTCGGTGGCGATCCGGCCGGGAAGGACGGTGTTCACGGTCACGCCGTCGGCGGCGACGTCGCGGGCGATCGTCTTGAACGCGGCCAGGGTGGCTGCGCGGTGGCTGTTGGAGAGCATCAGCGTCGGCGACGGCTCGCGGACGGTCGAGGAGGCGACGTTGACCACGCGGCCGAAGCGGCGCTCCTGCATCCCGGGCATGACGGCGGCGACGAGCATCATCGGGGCGAGGACCAGCGTCCGGTAGGCGGCCTCCCACTCGTCGCGGTCGTGGTTGAGCGGCGCCGGGCTGGCCGGCGGGCCGCCGGTGTTGGTGACGAGGATCTCGATCGGCCCGAGCGCCGCCTCGACCTCGGCGACGAGCTGGTCGATCGCGTCGAGGTCCGCGTTGTCGTGGACGAAGGCGTGAGCCCCGAGCTCGCCCGAGACCTCGGCCAGACGCTCGCGCGACCGGGAGCTGATCGCCACCTTGGCGCCCTCGGCGATGAGCTCGGCGGCGATCGCCCGGCCGATCCCCTTCGACGCGCCGGTGACCAGGGCCACGCGCCCGGTGAGGCCGAGGTCCATCAGCCGGGGGGCGGGCGGCGGGGACGGCGGGCGGCATCCATGTCGGGGAGTCTCTCAGGCCGGGGCGCACCGTCTGGCCCGGGCGGCAAACTCAGAAGACGATGGGCGCCTCGCGGCCGACGATGGTCACCGGGCAGCGGACGGTCTCGATCAGGTAGCGGGCGGCCCCGCTGAGATCGATCCGGCCGGGCGCGGCGCCCTTGCGCGAGCCGACGACGAGCAGGTCGGGCGTCCGCGTGGCCCGGTCGAAGACGCCAGCACTTAGCTTGGCGGCCAGCGACTTGGCCGTCTCCTGGGCGCTCGGGTCGTCCTCGCCGTCGACGTAGGCCACGGCTTGGATCGTCAGCTCCTGGTGGACGCGCAGGCCGGCCGGGGCGATGGCGACGGCGACCGGCGGGGTGCGCTCGAGCATCCGCTCGGCCGAGGCCCCCGGCTCGACGTGGCCGGGCGTCGTGCGATAGGCCGAGCCGAAGACGATCACCCCGTAGCCGTGGTCGGCGGCCAGGGCGAGCAGCCCGTCCGGGGTCGAGCCGCTGACCACGACGTGGCACGGCACCTCGGGCAGGCCGAGCCGTCGGACGCCGCCGGCGAGCAGATCCTCGGCCTCGCTCTCGGCCAGCTCCTCCCGCCGCTCCTCTGACTCGCGGTGGTGGCGGACGTAGGCGAGCCCGAGCGGGGCGCCGGCCTGGGCGAAGATCCGTCCGAGGGCGAGAGCGTCGACATCGTTGTCGGTTCCGTCGTAGGACACGAGAACCTTCGGTGGCATGGTCCCTCTCTCTGGGTTGGTGTGCCTCGCCGGGGCCGGCGGCAGGCGAGGCGGTCGCAGGTCGAAGCCGCGCCCGCAGATAATCGGCGCGGCGCCGGACCCGGTATGGCCGCCTGTACAAAGCGCGCCCCGTCAACTTGGACGCCGGGGACGCCCCGTTGGGTAGCCTCTGAGCGCCGGGCGGTTAGCTCAGCTGGTCAGAGCGCCTGCCTTACACGCAGGAGGTCGCTGGTTCGAGCCCAGCACCGCCCATCCATCCATCCATCCGGAAAGCCGGAAAGCCCGGCAACCAGCCAGTTGTCTAGGAGACGGCGACAAGCCCGGCGTGGCCGAGCTGCTCGGGCTGGTCGTCGAACCCGACGACCAGATGGGTCCCGAACGCCTCGGCGAGCCGAAGGAGGGTGGTGACGCTCGTCGGGTACTGGCCACTCTCGATCCGCGAGATCACCGAGTGGCTCGTCCCAACTCGTTCGGCCAGCTGCTGCTGGGTGAGGTCGAGGGCCTGGCGACGATCGATGACGAGCCGGGCGATCCCCTCGTAGGGAGCGATCCGACGGAGCTCTTCACGGTAGGCGGAGCTCCGTTGGGCTCGGCGCTGGCTGCCGGCGCGGTGGGTCGACCCAGTCGGCGACGATCCCACGGCTACCGCCTGCGATTCGTCGGTTGACGGCTCGTTCGTCGTTCTCTGCATGGCTCGTTCCTCGGTCATCGATCGGACTGGCGCCCGTCTGACTTAGCATTATTGATAAGTCGTCTCCTGCCATGGCGCGTCTTCCCCGGCGGCGCGCGGGGGCCGGCGCCGGGGAGCGTCCATCCGCGCCTTGAAGTCATTCCAGCGCTTCTCGGCGACGAGGATGTCCGCCTCGGGGATCTGGCCGGTGTCCTTGCGGATCATGTGGAGCAGGACGACGAGGTTCTCGGAGCGGCGGTAGAGGACTCGATAGAGCTCGGGTCCGTAGTGACACCGCAGCTCGCGCAGCTGACCGCGGATCTGGCTGGAATGCGGGAACGGGAGCGGCGGGGCCGAGGGCGGCCGCTCGTTGAGGCGATCAATCTGGAGGTCGATCGTCGGCTGCTTGCGCTCGGCGAGCTCGCCGATGAAATCGTTGACCGGCTCGGATCCGTCCGGCGCTCGGTAGAGGACGGCCTGCGTCCGGGCATCCCGACAGTTCTACCGGTGCGTCCGACCACGCGCCTGAGCCGCGCGCGCAGTGAGGAGTGCCCCTCGATCGAGGGATCGGCTCTGCCGACCCCTGGGTGAGATTCAGCGCAGCGGAGGCGGACAGTCACCGAGCGCAGCGAGGGGACACCCGGCGAAGCCGGGTGGACTGCCCGACTTCGCTGCGCTACTCCGTGGCGATCATGCCCGCGGGTCACAGCTCGAAGCCGTGGTGACCTCAGTCGAGACTGCCGGCGGGTGAAACCCATCCGCAGCCTTGGCCGGTGACGGCCGCGATCGCGTCGAAGTCGCCGTCGTAGTGGAGCACCGCCAGAACGCCGTCGCCTACAGCGAGCTCGGCGTGGCGACGTCGGCGGCGACCCTGTTCCGGTCGGTCGGCGGGTCGGTCGGCACCGCCGTGCTCGGGTCGATCAGTCGGCACCGCCCAGGCCGCCGACGTCGACGCCGGCCGAAGTCGCGGCGAGCACGAGGCGGCGCACCCGCCGCGGGTGGCGGGCGGCCACGAGGACCGCGACGACGCCGCCGATCGACTGGGCGACCACATCGCCGTCGGGCTCGAGCGCCGCGGCGACCCGGTCGACGAGGTCATCGAGGCCGGCGACTGACGCGTCGTGCGGTTGATCGCCATGCCCCGGCCAGTCGAGGTAGAGCTTCTCGCGGTCGCCCGGCAGCCTCGCCCCCACCGGCCGCCAGAATCCGCCGTCGCCGCCGGCGCCGGGCAGGAACACGACGCGCGGGAGGCCGGTCACGCGGCCGGCACGGTGACGAGCTCGAAGCTGACGCGCCCGCGGCTGACCGTGGCCAGCCCCATCGTGTGGGCGGCCGCCCGGCGGCGCTCGGTCGGCGAGCCGGGGTTGAAGATCTGAAAGCCGCCGCGCTCGCCGTGCTCCGGCAGGTGGGTGTGGCCGAAGACGACGGCCGCGGCCGCCGGGAACTGCGCCCGCAGCCGCTCGAGCCGTCCGGCGGCCGGACCCGGGATGTGGACCATGCCGATCCGCACCCCGTCGAAGTCGAGCTCGACCCGGGCGGGCAGGACGCCGCGGACGGCGGGCCCGTCGACGTTCCCGTAGACGGCGAACACCGGCGGCCCGAGCGAGCGGAGCAGCTCGAGCACCTCGAGGCCGATGAGATCCCCGCCGTGGAGGATGGCGTCGGCCGTCCGGCAGCGCTCGAGGCAGGCGTCGGGAATCCGCCGGCCGCCGCGCGGCATGTGGGTGTCGCTGATGATGGCCAGGCGCACCGCCGACTCGCCCCCGTCCCCGCCCCCGCTCCGGCCCCCGTCCCCGCCCCGGTCCCCGCCCACCCCCCGCCCCGCCGCCACGACCTGCCCCACCCCGCCCCCGCCCCGCCCGGCCCCGCGGCCGGCTCAGCCGACGCCGGCCGCGGCGGCGAGGAGGCCGGGGGCGACCTGCTTCTTGCGGCTCATCACCCCGGGCAGGTCGATCGCCCCGTCGAGCGGCCGGCGGCCGAAGGCGTGCTCGACGAGCTGCTCGGGCCCGGAGACGAGGAGGAGGGTGCTCTGGGCGAGGATGTCGGTGACCATCAGCGCCGACAGCAGCTGGTCGTGGCGCTCGCGGTGGGCGACGACCGCGGCCAGGAGCTCGCCGAGCCGCTCGTTGAGGGCGCCGCCGACCGTCTCGATCTGGGCCACGCTGAGCGTCCGGCCGCCCTCGAGCTCGTACTCCTTGAGGTCGCGAACGACGAGGTCGGCGGCCGAGACGCGCGAGACGTCGGAGCTCTCTTCGAACATCTCTCGCCCGAAGGCCTGGCCGTCGGTGGCGAGCAACCGCTCCAGATGAGCCATCGCGACCCGGTCGCGGTCGGTGGTGGTGGGCGAGGTCAGGAGCACGGTGTCGGAGAGGACCGCGCCGAGCAGCATCCGCGCGGTCGAGGGGAGCGGGTCGAGGCCGTTCTGGCGGAAGCGCTCGACGACGAGCGTGGCCGTCGAGCCGACCGGGTCGAACGTCGCCGTGACGGGCAGCTTGGTCTCGATCGAGCCGATGTGGTGGTGGTCGAGGATCTCGACGATCTCGGCCTCCTCGATCCCCGGGACGCTCTGGGCGCGCTCGGCGTGGTCGACGAGGAGGACACGGCGGAGCTTGGGCCCGACGAGGTCCGACCGGGTCACGAGGCCGAGCGGCCGGCCGGCCTGGTCGACGGCGACGGCGGCCCGGTAGTGGACGTCCTTGATCTGGTCGGCGATCTCGCTGACCAGGTCGTTGCCGCCGACGGTCAGCGGGTCGCCCTCGATCAGGGCGCGGCACGGCTCGGAGAGGGTGATCATCCGGCTGGTCACGTAGCTGTCGAGGGTGGAGACGATCACCGCCGTCCGGTGCTCGGCGGCCATGGTCAGGATCCGGTCATCGGGGACGGTGCCGTTGCTCGTGACCAGGAGGGCGACCCCGGCCTCGATCGCCCGCTGCTGGGAGTCGGGCCGGTCGCCGACGACGACGACGTCGCCGGGGCCGACCCGGCTGGGTGCGTCGCTGGCCATCGCCTGGACCCAGACGCGGCCGCGGATCTGGATCTCGTCGCCCATGAGGAGCTCGCCGCCGAGGACGTTGACGATCGCGCTGAGCGCGGTCGGCGCGTCCAGGCGCGAGGCCTCGCGCGACTCGCGGATGTAGCGGCGGGCCAGGGCCCGCTCGGTCAGGACCCCGCAGAGGACGCCGGCGTCGTCGACGATGGGGACGAGGTCGAGTCCGGCACTGGCCATCAGCAGGCCGACGGGGCGGACCGGGTCGCGCTGGTTGGCGGTCGGGAACTCGGTGCGCATCACGTCGCGGACGCGGAGCTTGGCGTGGGGCAGGAAGTCGGGCAGCCGGGCGCGGCTGCGGCGCAGCAGCCATTCGGTCTGGGCGTTGGCATCGCCGAGCCGGACGGGGATGTAGTCGTTGCCCGGGTCGATCCGGTTCTTGAGCTCGGCGTAGCCGATGGCCGCGGCGATCGAGTCGGTGTCGGGGTTGCGGTGGCCGCAGACGTAGACGCGGGGGATCGCCGGGAGCCCGACGTAGCTCAGGTCGCGGGTCGGTTGGCTCACGTCCGCTCACAGGATAGGCGCGGCCCGGCCGAGCCCGCGGCTTGACACTACTGTGCTAAGCGTGGTAGTGTGGTCGGCAGAGATGAGGAAGACATGGACCGCAGCCAACTGCTGAGAGGCACCCTCGACGCCGCCGTGCTAGCCGTCGTGACCGAGCAGGACGGCTACGGCTACGACGTCGTCCGCCGCCTGCGGACAGCCGGCCTGACCGATGTCGGCGACGCGTCGGTCTACGGGACGCTGCGCCGCCTCTTCCGCGACGGCGCCCTGACCTCCTACGTCGTGCCGTCGGACGAGGGGCCGCACCGGCGCTACTACGGCATCACCGAGCGCGGCCGGGCGCAGCTGTTCGAAGCCAGGACGATCTGGAGCGGATTCGCGCGCGCGCTGACCGCTCTCCTCGAAGCAATCGACGTGGAGGTGACGGCGTGAGCACGACGGTGGTCCCAACCCAGGTGGCGATCTACCTCGCCGCCGTGCGCGAGGCGCTGGGCGATCTCGGGCCGGACGAGCGTGACGACCTGCTCGTCGAGGTCGAGGCCTCCCTGATCGAGACGGCCGGCGAGGACGACCGGCCGATCGCGGCGCGGCTGGGGCCGCCGGAGGACTTCGCGGCCGAGCTGCGCGCGTCGGCGGGGCTGCCGCCGGCGGCGTCGGCGAGGCCGTCGGACCCGGGACTGGTCGGCGCCGTGCGGACGGCCGTCGCCGAGGCGCGGACCCATCCGCGGGTCCGGTCGGCCGAGCGCGTGCTCGGCGAGCTGGCGCCGATCTGGTGGCTGGTGCGCGGCTACGTCGCCTTCGTCCTCGTCGCCCGCCTGCTGGGGGCCGGATGGTCGTACGACGATCCGGCCTTCCCGCGCATCGGTCGCGGCGGCAGCGGTGCCGGCGTGCTGACGGCGGTGGTCCTGGGGGCGGCGGTTGCCGGGTCGATCGCGGTCGGCCTGCGCGGACGCCGGCGCGGGCGGCCGGCGTCGCGGGCGGTCGCCGTGGCCAACGTGATCCTCGCCGTGGCCGCCGTCCCGGCCGTCGCGCACCTGACCCACGCGAGGAGCGACCAGTTCCCGGTGTACGTCACCCCGGCCGGCCTGGGCGTTCCGACTCCTCCAACCGCGCCGAGCCCGAAGGCGGCGGCGGTCGCGCCCGGCCTGCTTCGCGACGGCAAGCCGGTCGTCAACATCTACCCGTACAGCCGGGACGGCCGACTTCTCCACGACGTCATCCTCTTCGACCAGAACGGTGCGCCGCTCGACGTGCTGCCGGGCGTCGTCGATCCGACCCGACGGGTGCTGACCGGGCCCGGCGGCCAGCGGATCTTCGACTCGTTCCCGATCCGCTACTTCGAGCCGGGGACGACGCGGGTCGCGCAGCCGAACGGCGCCCCGAAGCTGGCCGGACCGAGTCCGTTCACCCGGCCGGCGGCGCGAACCCCGAGCCGGCCGGTCGCGCCGCGGCGAGCCCGGCACTGAAACGGCCGCGGGGGCGGCGTCAGCAGGTCTTGATCGAGTCGGCGCTGTGGGGCGCGGTGAGGCTGATGTCGGCGGTGGTCACGTTGGTCTTGTCGAAGGCGGCGGGGTCGGCGCTGCGCAGGACGATGAGGACCGCGGAGAACGGCTTGCCGTACTCCTGGCGCAGGCGGGCGCTGCGGTATTCGATGACCTGGCACATGCCGGCGACGGTCTTGGTGAAGAGCTTGCGCCCGTCGAAGGGGACCTCGCCGTGGGCGACGAGGCGGGCCTCGCGGTCGCTGAGCGGCGGCGTGACGTGGAACTGCTCCTGGAAGGCGACCACGCGCCCCATCGTGGTCTGGACCTTGAGGTAGTTCGTGTTCCCGGGGATCACGGTCGCGCTGCCGACGTAGGCGTGGGAGTCGGTGAACGTCCGGAGCTCGGCGCCGATGCCGGAGAGGGGGCAGAACGACGGCAGCTCATAGGGCGGGAGGGTGCAGCGCGGGTCGAGGCTGCTCTTGGTCGGCGTGTCGAGGCCGGGCCCCTTGACGCCGAACAGGCCGCAGCCGGCCAGGGTCAGCGCCAGGACGGCCAGGGCGAGCGTCTGAGCCGCGCGGGCAATCACGCAGCACCATCTATCAGGTTGATCGGCTTCATGCGCTCTCGTTCGGTCGACGAAACGGCGTGGTGACCCGCCGGCGGCAGGCCGCGGCGGCGCCGTTCGACATAATCCGGCCAGACGCCACGCGGCGAGGCATGCTACCTCGTCGGTCCCTTCGAGCCGGAGTACCGAGATGTCCGAGGAGCCCCTGGGTCCCGCCGATCACGACCTGGCCGCCCTGGGCTCCTATGCCGTGCAGGACGGCTTCCTGCTCGACCTGATCGTGCTCGCCGACAGCGGGATCAGCACGTCGGTCGGTCTGCTCGTCAACGGGATGATCGTGCTCGGGGCGGTGTCGCCGCCGAGCCTGGCGGCCGGCGAGGTGGACGCCGAGCGCCGGCGGATCGCCCGGATGAGCGAGCGGCCGGCGGAGCTGTCCGACGAGGAGTGGGACTCGGCGCAGGAGCGCTTCGCGAACGCCAACCGGCGGGCGCTGGAGCGGACCGAGCGGGAGCGGGAGCGGCTCGAGCGGGACATCGAGTTCTACTCGGGCGGCGAGCCGGTTGACGAGGCGCTCGCGTCGGCCGACCTGACGCGCCGGCTGATCTCCCATCGGGCCCGGCCGTACCTGACGCTGTCCGACGTGCAGATCGTCGCGCCGGGCAATCCGGGCGTCGCGCGGGTCGCCGTGCTGCGGGTGGCGGTCGGGCAGATCAACGCCTGGTGGGTCATCCGCCACGACGAGACGGGGCGGGCGAGCTTCCCGCTGTTCCAGGTCGACGAGCCGGCCGGCGGTGATTGATGGGGTGCTTGGGAGCGCGGGTCCCGACCCGGACTGGGTCGGCGGGGTGGGTTGGGCTGGCATTCGGCCGTGGGGGTAGGCTGTCGGCGTGCTGCGGATCTACCTGAAGCCGGAGTGCTCGACCTGCCGGGCGCTGGTCGGCCTGCTCGACGAGCGGGGGGTCGAGTACGAGGGGATCGACTACTACCGGGAGCCGATCGGCGAGGAGCGGCTGCGGGAGCTGGTGGCCAAGTCGGGCGGCCGGGCGCGGGATCTCCTGCGCACGCGCGACCAGCCGGAGCTCGAGGGGTCAGACCACAGCGACGAGGAGCTGATCGGGCTGATCGCCGGCAACCCGGACCTGGTGCTGCGGCCGGTCGTCGAGCAGGGCGACCGGGTGATCGTGGCGCGGCCGCCGGAGCGGGTGCTCGAGCTGCTCGACGCCGGCTGAGCGGCCGGGCTCGGCGGCCGGGGAGGTGCCGGGGAGCGTCGGCGTCGTCGTGCCGGTCCACGGCTGGGCGCCGTACCTGGCCGAGACGCTCGACGCGGTGGTGGCGGAGGGGCCGGAGGCGATCGTCGTGGTCGACGACGGGTCGCCGCGACCGGTGGAGCTGGAACCGGCGCATGCGGCCGCGTGCCGGCTGGTTCGCCTGGAGCGGTGCGGCGGCCTGGCCGGGGCGAGGGCGGCCGGCAACGCCGTTCTCGAGACCGACCTGGTGGCCCTGTGCGACGGCGACGACGTGTGGGCGGCGGGCTCGCTGGGCCTGCGGCTGGCGAGGCTGGGCGAGGCGGCGGCCTGCTTTGCCCGGTCGGTCATCGTCGGGCCGGACGGGCGGGCGACGGGCGAGCGGTGGGACGTGCCGGACCGCCTGGAGCTGCCGGAGCTCTATCTGCGCAACCCGCTGTGCGTGTCGGGCGTCGTGCTGCGGCGGGACGCCGTCGCTCGAGCCGGGGGCCTGGGGTGCGACCTGCGGCGGTGCGAGGACTGGGACCTGTGGCTGCGCCTGCTGGGCCGGGGCGAGCGGCTGGTCTACGAGCCGCGGGCGGTGGTCCGCTACCGGCGGCGGGCGGGCGCCCTGAGCGGCGACATCGCGGCCCTGGCCGGCGCCCAGCTGGCCGTCCACGCTCGCCACGCGGGGCTGGTCGACCGGGACACGGCCGAGCGGGCGCGCCGGGCGGACCTGCGGGCGCTGGCCGCCGGCCTGGTGCGCCAGCGACGCTACGCCGAAGCGGGGAAGGCCCTGCGGGAAGCGGGAGCGGAGATGTCGATCGACGGGCTGTTGCTCCGGGTCCCGGGCGTCCGGGGGCTGCGGGGGCGGCGCGACCCGTACCGGCGGGGCTGAGCGACGACGGGGTCGGGTGCCGGGAGGCGGGTCGCGACGGCGCGATCGCGTCGACGGGGGCGCCGGTGGGCGGGGCGGGGCGGGGCTTGCCATACTGGTGCGTCCCCAACCTGGGGGCGTAGCTCAGTTGGTTAGAGCGCCGGCCTGTCACGCCGGAGGTCGCGGGTTCGAGTCCCGTCGCTCCCGCTCTTTACACACCGCCTTTGCAGGGCTTTGGTGGAGCCGGTCTTGGAAGAAGGCGGTGAAGGAGGGTTTCGGCTGGACGGCCACGATGCCGCGGGCGTCCAGCCAGACCCGTTCGAAGACGAGTTGGAGGAGCTGCCGCTTGGCCTCGCGGTCGGTTTCCCCGCGCCAGAAGATCACGAAGTCGTCGAGCACCAGCCGCGCCTGGTCGAGGTTGGGCAGGGGATCGGGGGCGTGCGCGTCGAGCTCCGCGTTGATCGCGTCCCGGCGCGCGAGGTAGTCGGGACGGGAGAGGTCGCCGAGCTCGTAGAGGTCGCGTACGCGCCGAAGGCGCTGCTCAAGGGCGCCGCGATGCTTTGCGGCTTCCGCTGTCTCGGGGCCCGCGGTCTTGGCGAGGCGCCGCATGATCTCATCGCGCACGTCGGCGCCGGGCTTGAAGTCGGCGACGAAGTCCACGAGCTGGGTCTCGACGAGGTCGGCGTGGACCAGTGGCTGGTCGCAGGTGTGGTTGGCGCGTCTGGTTGCGCAGTAGTAGCGGGGCGCGAGGTTGCGCCCGACGGCGGTGCCCTGCATCTTGGCCTGGCAACGCTCGCAGCGCGCGATCCCGCGCAGCAGGTAGCGCGTCGACGGTCGTCCAGGGTTGAGCGTGCGGGCGCGTAGGCGACGCATCTCCTGCACGCGGTCGAACACCGTTTCGTCGACGATCGCCTGGTGTTGGCCGCGCACCTCCTTGGCCGTGTCGCGGCGGCCGCAGACGTAGCCGCAGTAGGCGGCGTTGCAGAGCATCTCGCGGACCGTGTCTGACCCGAACGTCCGGCCGCGAGCGGTGGGTTGCCCCTGAAGGTTGAGCCATGCGGCCAGGCTTCGATCGGTGTGCTGGCCGGCCGCGTACAGCTCGAAGATCTTGCCGACGAGCGGCGCGCGCAGAGGATCGGGCGTCGCGATGCCGTCGTCTCCCTTGACGTAACCCCAGGGCAGCGACCCGGTCAGCAGGCCCTGGCGCGCTTTCTCGCGCAGCCCCATCTTCGTCCAGAACGACAGCGAGACCGAGTAGTACTCGTCGAAGATCTCGCTGACCGACTCTGAGAGAAACGCGGCTGGGTCGTCGGCGTCGCCGCCGATCGGCTGGGTGACGGAGATTACGTCGATGCCGAGCTCGGAGCGCAGCAGCTTCTTGTAGCGCTTCGCCTCGATCGTGTTGCGGGCGAAGCGCGATGTGTGGAAGACGAGGACGCAGTCGAAGCGGCGGGCCATCGCGTCCTCGATCAGCCGCTGAAATCCCGGCCGCTTGTCGGCCTGGCGGCCGGTCTCGAAGTCGAGGTACTCATCGATCAGCTCGAGGTCGTGGTCTCGCGCATATCGTGAGACCGCCTGGCGTTGGCCGTCGGGCGAGTAGCCGCGGCCCTGCTCCTCGGTCGACTCGCGGATGTACGCGACGGCGCGCCGCGACCCCGCGGGGGCGCTCGCTTCGGCCCTACGCTGCTTCTTCACCCGACGGTCGCTCAGCGAAGAGATCGCCGCCCCGGCGGCGCCAGTAGGTGACAAACCAGATGACGAAGGCTTCATGATCGGGAGGAAGGGGTCGCGGCGCGTCATGATCCCCGGATCGGCTTGGCCTGGACATCGGATCCAGGGGTGCGCGTGCTGCGCCGTGGTAATCGCCGCCAGTGGGACCGATGCTAGCTCTCATCGGACCGGAGTTCCAGCCGCGGCGCGCGGGACCGGACGGCGTTCTTCGGTGCCTGCGGGTCCGGAGTCATAGCGGGCACCACTTGTCGTCGCGGACTGCGGCCTCATCAGAGGTCCTCCATACCGTGGCTCCGCCTCGACGGCCGGTGCGAAGATGGATCGCTTGGAGGTCGCGCGGGGCCGCGTGTTTCGCCGCTGGCGGGGTCCTCGTCGTGGCCAGCTTGGGTCGCGGGGATCTCGGTAGCGGAGTGGACGGCGATCTCGCAGGCACTCTGGGCGCCCGCGACGATTCGATGGGGGTCCTGGTCGGCGAGCTGGAGGATCTTGACCTGGCAGGTGACGGGCGGGGGGCCGAGGGTGGTGTGGACGACCGCCTCGCCGGTGCGCAGCAGGGCGAACTCGTCGGAGCCGACGCGGAACTCGCGCACACGGCGCCTGGTGCCCGCGCCCGTTGCGGTGTGACCGCTGGTTTGGTCGGTTGATTGCCAGAGCGCGGTGGTGCCCATCAGCTTCGCGAGCCAGTCGCGGCTCTCGGGGTGAGGTGTGTCTGAGTCAAAGCCACAGATCGGGGAGCGAATCAGTCCACATCGGACGGGCTCCGGCGGTTGGCTTTGGCGTGTTGGATTCGATGGTATGCGATCCGGGCCCAGCGGGCGTGTCGTAGCCCGCGTTTGCGTGCGGCGCGGATCCGTGGACCGCGGCCGTCGTGCTCGTCGTTCGGGGTGACGTATCCGATCCCGGCGTGCAGGCGGATCGTGTTGTACTGGCGGCGGACGTCGGCGAGCTCGGCTCGGAGGACTTCGGGGTCCTTGATGCGGTCCAGGTGCGGCCACTCGGCTTTGATGTGCGAGAACAGGCTCTCGATCCAGGCTTGGTCGGTCGGGGTGCCGGGCCGGCCGAAGTGCTGCGCGATCGCGCACATCGCCATGAACTCCCGCGTCGACCCGCTGGTCATCTGCGGCCCGTTGTCCGAGACGGCGAGCAGGATCGGCGGCAGCTCGGGCTCGTCAACGGCGGCCACGAAGGGGAAGGTGTCGGCGGGCACCGCGTCCTGGCGGGCCTCGACGAGCGCGAGCAGCCCTTCGAGTTCGAGCGCGTCCATGAACACGACCTGCACCTGCGTGCTCGTCTCCTCGATGCTGACGAGCTCGCAGATCCACTTGCGAGTGACGAGGTCCATGACCGCGAAGACGGCGTGCTTGGGGCAGCCGGCGAAGTGCGTGCAGTCGTAAATCCAGATCGAGTTGCGGCGGTAGTCGGCCCACTCCGGGAACGGCTTGCGCTCCGACCGGACACGCCGCGGCCGTTTGAGAACCAGCCCGTGAGCAGCGAGAACACGGCGGACGGTCGCCGGCGAGACCCACACCAGGCCGAGGTAGCTGCCGCGGTGCGCGAGCTTGCGATGCGAGCGATCGACATCGCCCCACTGCTCGAACAGCTCGAGGATCTCGGTCACCTCCTCGGGGCGCAGGCCGTGCAGCGCGGCACCGGGCTTGCCGTCATCCAGGCAGCCCTCGTCACGCCGGCGGCGCCACCGCCACGCCCGCCCCTCATTCAGCTCGAGGTAGGTGCAGGCGCGGCGGTGCTCCCACCCGTCGGCGACGGCACGGTCGATCAGGTCCAGCAGCTCGTGCTTGATGGCCGCATCGACGCGACGAGGGACCCGGCCACTCAGTCCCAGCGCTCTTTTCCCTCCGCGAGCATCAACCTGACGCCCATCTCCTTCAACGCCTCCGACAGCCGGGCGATCTCCGCCCTCGCAGCCGCCAACTCCGGGTCCGGGCCGCCCTGCCGAACCCCCGGCCTGGACGCGGCGAGCGCGTCCAACGCGCCCTGCTTCGCGACCGTCCGGAGCTTCACGATCGTCGAACGATCGACCCCCGCCCGATCGGCCGCCTCCACCGTGCTGATCTCCCCGCGCACGAGCGCGAGCCAGATCTCATACTTCTGCGAAGGCGAGAGAAACCGCTTCCGACGACGGCCCCCATCGCTGCCTGCTGAACGTCCCGGCTCGGTCATCGAAGACCCCTTCCTGGTGGAGCCGGAAGCCTCCCAGATGTGGGCTAATCAAAACCCGGATCCGTGTCATTGACTCAGACGCAAACCAGGGGCGCGGTTTGGCGGTGGATGATGAACGCGGTGAAGTTGTCGGCCATCGAGGCGAGCAGCCCGGGCTGGCTGGTCAGGGCTTCGATGTCGGCGACGGATTGGGTGATGACGTGGACTTGGCCGTCGTGGGTGCGGCCGCGCTGGAGGAGCGCGAGGGCTTGGTCGGCGGCGGTGGTGATCACGGCGCCGAACTCGTCGAGGACGACGGTCCAGGCCGCGGGGCCTCGGGTTTGGGCTTCGACGGCGCTGGCGTGGATGTCGGTGAGGATCAGCGCGGTCACGGTCCGCGCTTCGTCGGGCATCTGGTCGACGTGGGTGCGCCAGAGCACAACGGCGTGCTGGCGGATCGCGTTGGCGAGGCTGACCGCCGCGAGCTCACCGGTCGCGATGCGGCGGGGGGTGAGGACGTCGCGCCAGGCTTGGCCGATCACGAGCTCGAGCCTCAGCAGGCCGCCGGCGAGCGCCCTCTGCCCCTCGCTGCTGCTGGCAAAACGGTGGTGGTTGCGCACGCGCCTCCAGAGCTCGGGATCCGCGTCGCGATAGCGGGCGGCGAGGCGGTGGACGCGCGGGAACTGGGTGAGCTGGGAGGCGTCGACAAGGAGCGGCAGCGACGGCGGCCAGAACCCGGCGGCGTGGAGCGTGGCGGCGGTCACGGTGACGTGTTGGCGCAGGACGTCGGCGTAGTAGGGCTCGCTCGTCTCGATCCCGG
>CAWCIT010000011.1:0-16777 GCA_963795745.1 uncultured Solirubrobacterales bacterium | reverse complement strand
GACCTGCGCGGGGCGACTCGGGCCCGGGGCGTCGCCAACGTCCAGCGGCTCTGACCAGGGCCACGCACGCGGGTGTTGATCACCGGCGCTCGCGGACAGACCGCTCGGGACGCGCCCCGGCGATCGCGGCTATCCTCGGCGAGTGAGCGGTCGCCGCGCCCTGATCACCGGAATCACCGGCCAGGACGGCAGCTACCTGGCCGAGCTGCTGCTCGACAAGGGCTACGACGTCTACGGCATGGTGCGGCGGTCCAGCACCGAGACCTTCCAGCGCATCGGGCACCTGCGCGACCGGGTCGAGCTGCACCAGGCCGACCTGCTCGACCAGCGCTCGCTGACCGACTGCTCGCGGCGGCCGCGCCGGACGAGATCTACAACCTGGCGGCCATGTCCTTCGTGCCGACCAGCTGGACCCAGCCGGTGCTGACCGCGGAGTTCACCGGCGTCGGCGTCACCCGCCTGCTCGAGGCCATGCGCGAGGCTGGCCCCGAGGCCCGCTTCTACCAGGCGTCTCCAGCGAGATGTTCGGCAAGGTGCGCGAGACCCCGCAGAACGAGCTCACGCCGTTCTACCCGCGCAGCCCTACGGCGTGGCGAAGGTCTACGGCCACTTCATCACGGTCAACTACCGCGAGAGCTACGGCCTCTTCGCCTGCTCGGGCATCCTCTTCAACCACGAGTCCCCCCGTCGCGGCCTCGAGTTCGTCACGCGCAAGATCACCCACGGCGTGGCGCGCGATCAAGCTCGGGCTGGCCGACGAGCTGCGCTGGGCAACCTCGACGCCGAGCGCGACTGGGGCTTCGCCGGCGACTACGTCGAGGCGATGTGGCTGATGCTGCAGCAGGACGAGCCCGACGACTACGTGGTCGCGCACCGGCGAGACGCACTCGGTGCGCGACTCTCGTCGACTCGCCTTCGGCCATGTCGGCCTCGACCCGCGCCCACGTCACTGCGATCCGCATTCATGCGCCCGGCCGAGGTCGACCAGCTGATCGGCGACGCCGCCAAGGCCGAGCGTCGGCTCGGCTGGCGGCCGAGGGCGAGCTTCGAGGAACTGATCAGTCTTATGGTCGACGCCGACCTGGCGCGGCTTTCGAGCGGCGTCCCCCAGAACCAGGCCGGGTAGCGCCGACTCAGCCCTCGGCCGGATCGAGCTCTGCCCGGAGCTCCCGGAGCGCCCGGTAGATGCGTCCCTCCACGGTGGTGAGGGGTTCTCGAATCACCTTCGCGATCTCTGGCATCGTCAGATCCGCGCCGAAGCGCAGGGCGACAGCGAGCCGCTCGTCATCGGAGAGGAACTCGAGGTTCGCCGTACAACGTCGCGGTCGTGGACGCTTTCGGTGTCGACCGGGCCCCACTCCTCCGCTGGACCCCCGATGCGCTCCAGGGCCCGCTTCTCGGCTGACTGCCGGCGGGCATGGTCGCGCAGGCAGTTGAGCGCGATCGCATACAGCCACGTCTTCTCGCTCCCACGCCGAGGGTCAAAGAGCCGCTTGGCCCGTAGGACGCGCTCGAACGTGTCGCCGAGCAGATCCTCGGACAATGCACGATCCCCGGTCCGGTAGATCAGGAACGCGAGCAGTTGACGCGCATGCGCTCCATAGAGTCGCTCGAACTCTCTCAGTGGAGCGCCTCTCCGGTAGCCGTCCCAGAGAACGCTCCCAGACCGGCACCCCGGGATCCGAGTGGCCTTAGGTTGGCCGTCAAGGCAGGATGCGGCTGTGGGGGTCGACATCTCGTGACTTGCTCCTTACGAGGCACATCTTCCGAGCTCCTCTCGAGCCTTCGATCCCGCGACCGCCGGTTTTTCCGCGTCTCGGCAGTGGCCAGCCACGACTATCGTGGCATCGCCTTTGCCGTGAGGCAAGTCGGTTTGGCGGAGCCTAGCGCGAACGGCGGCGCTCAAGCCCGGCCGAACCATTTGTCAGTCAGTCGATGTCGGGAATCGCCTCGCCCGTTCGTATCAGGAGCATGAGCCAACACGACCACGGGGACCTCCCACCCGAGTTCAGCTTCGTCGCCGATCAGCTTCGATGCCACCGCTATGCGGCAAGCGCCCTTGAACTAGATCAGGCAAAGACCCGAATCCTGACGCGTGCAGGCGGTCAACGAGTCGCGAGAGGCGGACATATGCGTAAGAAGAGCCTGGTAACCGCGATGATCATGGTGGCAGCGATTGGGATGGGCTCGTCGGCGGCGCTCGCCGTGGGCGGCTCTCACTTCAGCGGCCTCCGGTTCATCCCATCGTTCAGCCTCCCGTCGTTCAACTTCCTGCTTCCGGGGCGCGCCAGCCACGTCTCGGCCCCGCCGCCGCAGAGCGCAGCGGTCGCCCAGTACGGGGACGGGTGCCCCAACGAGGACGGCATCTTCGCCGAGGTCTGCGACCGGCTCGATGCCAACTACGACCGGATCTCGGCGCGCCACGATCATGCCGCGCTGTTCGAGGCGATCCTCCAGCGGATCGGCGCGATCTTCGCCAGGATCGAGATCAGGCCGCTCTCGTAATCGACCGAGCAACAGCAGTGCGCGCCTGAGGGCGCCGCGTAGAGCACCGCCATCCGGCCGTCCGCCACCCCGTGGCGGGCGGCCGGTTCGCGTGCGCCGCTGGCCCGCGCGCCCGCAGTGGCCGGCGGTTCCGGCCGCCCCGAAGACGGTCTAGGGTGCTCGTCATTAGTGGGCGTCTGATCATCCCCGCAGCCCTACTGGCCCTCGCGATCCTGGGCTATGTCAGCGTCGGCGCCGCTGACGGAGGCGGTGGCGGGGTGCCGATCCTGGTCTCGATCGCCCTGATGCTCGTCGCCCTGCGGCGCGCGCGCCAGGATCCGGCGCAGGCGGCGGTCGCCGCCCGGATTGGCTCGCGCGCCCTGATGCTGCTTCCCGGGGCGATGCTCGTCTATCTCTCCTTCGCTCTGGGGGATTCTTCCCCGGACCGCCGTCCCTGGTGACGATGGTCCTCGCACTGATCCTTGCGGGCCGGCTCTTGGTCGGCGCTCGCGAAGAGCCGACGCGCCGATGGACAGCGGCGATGGCGGTCGCCTTCGCCTCCTACACCACATGGGTGGCCCTCTCGGCCGTGTGGTCGCACGCGCCTGAGCGCGCGATGATCGAGGCCGATCTGCCGCTCGTCTACGGGCTTGCCTTCGTGCTCTTCGCCACCTCGGTCCGAGGAACGCGCGACATGGGCTGGGTGGTCCGGGGGCTTGCCCTCGGGGCTTTCGTCGTGTGTCTCGGCGCCTTCCTCACCCGCGCCCGGCCCGACCTCTGGCCCATCGCAGCACACCTCGACAGCGCTCGACTCGGCTACCCGCTCACGTACTGGAACGCGCTGGGACTCCTGGCGACCACTGGGCTCGTCCTCTGCGTGGGGCTGACCAGCGACGACCGGGAATCCCGCCTAGTCAAGACCATCAGCGCCTTGCCCGTTCCTCTCTTTGTGGTAACGCTTCTCCTGACCTTCTCGCGCGGAGCGATCGCAGCGGGCTTGGTCGCCCTGCTCGTCTACGCGCTGGCCGCCCGTCCTTGCTCCTTGCTGAGCGCGACCGTTGCGCTCGTGCCCACCACCGCTTTCGCGGTGGTCGTCGCCTACCGTGCCACCTCGCTCGCGACGGTGCTTGACGGCTCCGGCCTCCAGGCCAGCCAGGGCCGTCACGTCGCCCTTGTCCTCGCCGTCTGCTCGCTTGCCGCCGCGGCCGCCCGCGGGCTCCTGGCTGGTCTCGACGGCCGCCTCCGGCGGCTGACCGAGCGCCCCCCAGCATCGCCGCGCGTCGCTCGCGGCGGGTGGGCGGCGGTGCTCGTGCTGGTAGCCGTGGGGTCGCTCGCCGCCGGACTGCCGCGCGGCGTTGCCACGCAGTACGACAGGTTCGTGCTGGGCGACCGCGGGCTCAAGCACGCGGCGCTGCGCGACCGCCTCACCGACCCGGGCGCCAACGGGCGCATCACGCTCTGGCGGGTGGCGCTCGACGAGTTCGACGGCGCGCCGCTGACAGGAACTGGCGCCGGTACCTACGAGGTCGTGTGGGCTGCCAGCCGTCCGCCATTGCAATCCCACGTGCTCGACGCGCACTCGGTCTACCTGGAGAACCTCGGCGAGCTTGGCGTGATCGGCTTCGTGGGGTTGTTGCTGCTCCTGCTCGGGTCGCTGTGGGCGATCGCCCGACGTGTCCGGGGGCCCGATCGTGCCCCTACGCCGCCGGTCTAGCCGTGGCGCTCGCCTGGGCGCTCCACGCCGGCATCGACTGGGACTGGGAGATGCCTGCCGTGACTTTGCCGATATTCGTGCTCGCCGGCGCCGCTCTCGGTCGTCCGGCCGCGACCGGTGCGTCGAGGTCTCGGTGGCGGCCCGTCGTCGGGTTCGTCGTGCTCATCGTGGCCGTCGTCCCGGCGCTGCTCAGCGTCTCGCAGCGGCGCCTGGACTCAGCCTCGCCGCGTTCGACCAGCGCCGACTGCGCTACGGCGACCATCGAGGCACGGAGCTCGCTACAACCGCTGCGCTTCCGCCACGCAGCGCACGAGATCCTCGCCTACTGCCACGCTGCCCGCGGCGAACCCGAGCCAGGCAGTGGCTGAGATGAGCGATGGCGATCCGCGACGATCCAAAGAATTGGGAGACCAGCTACGGCCTGGCCGTCGTCACCGCCGCCGCTGGACGGGACCCCCGCCCGGCGGCGGAAGCCGCGTTGGCGCTCAACCCGCTCGAGCCGTCGTCGCGCCCTCGCCGCGCAGTTCCGAACGACCCCGCGAGCCCGCTGGGCGACACGCTGCGGCGACCGCGGCGCTGCCGATCGCCGGTCAGTACGGGCCGGTGCTTTCCGCCGCGCCAGCGCTGCGCCCCGCGTTGCAGCCGCCGCCCCGGCGCGCCAGCGCTCCGCGCTAGCTTGTGTCGAGTGCCATGATCCGCTACCGCGAGGCGCTCAACGCGGCGCTGCGCGAGGAGATGTCCCGCGACGAGCGGGTCGTGCTCATGGGGGAGGACATCGGCGTGTTCAACGGCGCCTTCAAGGTCACCGCCGGCCTCCTCGCCGAGTTCGGTGAGCAGCGCGTCCGCGACACGCCGATCTCCGAGAACACGATCGTCGGCATGGGCGTCGGCGCGGCGATGACCGGCCTGCGCCCCGTGGTCGAGCTGATGACGATCAACTTCTCGCTGCTCGCGCTCGACCAGATCGTCAATCACGCCGCGCACATCCACTACATGTTCGCCGGCCAGGTGAGGGTCCCGCTCGTCGTGCGCATGCCCCAGGGCGCCGGCCACCAGCTCGGCCCCACGCACTCCCACTCCTGGGAGGCGATGTTCCTCCACGTGCCCGGACTCCTCGTCGCAGTGCCCTCGACCGCCGCCGACGCCAAGGGGCTCCTCAAGGCTGCCATCCGCGACGAGAACCCCGTCGTCTTCATCGAGCACGAGTATCTCTACGGTCAGCGCGGCGAGGTCCCCGACGACCCGGACCTCGTCGTCCCCTTCGGCGTGGCCGTCGTCCGCCGCCCGGGCGCCGACGTCACGATCGTCGGGATCTCCCGGATGGCCGTGACCGCCGAGGCCGCCGCCGTCGTCCTGGCCGAGCAGCACGGGATCGACGCCGAGGTGATCGACCCGCGGACCCTGCGCCCCCTCGACCTCGACACGATCCTCGCCTCGGTGCGCAAGACCAACCGCTGCGTGGTCGTCGAGGAGGGCTGGCCCCACGGCGGCGTCGGCGCCAACCTCTCGGCTCTGATCGCCGAGCACGCCTTCGATGACCTCGACGCCCCGGTCGCCCGCGTGGCCGGCGCCGATGTCCCGATGCCCTACTCGCGCTCTCTCGAGCAGATCGCCTTCCCCCACGAGGCGCAGATCGTCGACGCCGTGCTCGGGACGATGAACCGTGCCTGAGATCCTGATGCCCCGCCTCTCCGACTCGATGGAGGAGGGCACCGTGCTCAAGTGGCTGAAGGCCCCCGGCGATCCCGTCCGCCGCGGCGAGGACCTCGTCGAGATCGAGACCGACAAGGCGACGATGACCTTCCAGTCCGACGCCGCCGGCCGGCTCGAGATCCTGGCCCAGGAGGGCGACACCCTGCCGATCGGCACGGCGATCGCCCGCCTCGACGGCGACGGCGACGGAGACGGCGACGGCGGGTCCCCGGCGGTCGCCGCGGTCCCCGCGCCGGCTGCCGCCGCGTCCGGCCCGCCCGGCGCCGTGCAGGGCACCCCGCCCCCGGTGGCCGTGCCCGCCGCGCCCGCCCCCGAGGCGCCGCCGCTCGCCGCCGCGCCGCCCGCCGCCCCCGCCGCCCTCCAGGGCACGCCGCCCGTGGTCGCCGCCCCGACGCCCGCCTCCGCCGCCGCCGCGGCCGCGGCCGCGTTCCCGCCGGTCGCGCCGGCGGCCACGGACGCCTCGGCCCCGGCCCGGATCAAGGCCTCGCCGATCGCCCGGCGCATCGCCCGCGAGCAGGGCCTCGACCTGGCCCGGATGACCGGGACCGGTCCCGGCGGGCGGATCGTCCGGGCCGACGTCGACGGCTTCGAGCCCACCGCCGCCGCCGCGGCTCCGCCGGCCCCGGCCGCGACCCCGCCGGCCCGGCCGCGACCCCGGCGCCACCGGCGCGCCGGCCGCACCCGCCGCGCCCCCGGCGCCCGCCGCGACCCGCCCGGCCGCCCGCCCCCGCCGCCCGCCGCCGCCCCCGCCGGCGCCGCCGTCCCCGCCGGCCCCCGCCGGGCCGCCCCGGCCCCGCCGGCCCCGGCGGCCGAGGCGGGAGCCACGGGCGCCAAGGGCACGGTCACCGTCCAGGAGCCGACCCGGGCCCAGCAGGTCGTGGCCCGGCGGATGTCCTCCTCGAAGGCGACGATCCCCGAGTTCACCCTGTCGGCCGAGATCGAGATGGACCGGTGCGTCGACCTGCGCCGCCGCCTGCAGGCCCTCGGCGGCGACCGGACCGTGCCCTCCTACAACGACCTCGTCGTCAAGGCCTGCGGCCTCGCCCTGCGCGAGCACCCCCGGGCCAACGGCTCCTGGCGCGACGGCCGGTTCGAGCTCTACTCCCGCGTCAACGTCGGCGTGGCCGTGGCCGGCGACGACGTCCTCGTCGTCCCTACCGTGTTCGACGCCGACGCGCGGTCGGTCGAGGAGATCGCCGTCGAGACCGCGCCGGCTCGCCCGGCGGGTCCGCGCCGGGGAGATCACGCCGCCCGAGCTGGCCGGGGCGACCTTCACCGTCTCGAACCTCGGCATGTTCGCCGTCCGGAGCTTCACCGCCGTGATCAACCCGCCCCAGGCGGCGATCCTCGCCGTCGGCGCGGTCACCGCCCGTCCCCTCGTCCGCGCCGGCGAGCTCGTCGCCGGCCACGCCATGGACGTCACCCTGGCCTGCGACCACCGCATCCTCTACGGCGCCGAGGCCGCCCGTTTCCTCGCCCGCGTGCGCGAGCTGCTCGAGGAGCCGCTCGCCCTGCTGCGCTGACCCGGCCGCCGCCGCCCGTCAGCCGCGGCCGCGGCCGACCGCGCTCGGCCCGATGTAGGTCGAGTTCGGCGCCTGGTTGGGGTCGACGGTGATGCCCCGGCGGGCGCAGCTTGGTGTCCACGAACAGGCACAGCCGCCGCTGCGGGTCGGCGCCGGGCACGCACGTCCGGAACAGGTTCGCCTCGATCCGCCAGGTGTCGGCCCCGTTGATCCGCCGCTGGTATTCGGCCGGGGCGTGGAGGCGGACGTAGAGGCGCACGGCATCCGACTGCGCTTGGAAGGCCTGGCGCTCGGCGACGACCGCCGGGTGGTGGAGGACCCCGCCGGCGGCGACGGCGCCGGCGAAGAGGACGAGCAGCGCGGTCGCCGCGTAGTCGCGGGCGACCGGCCGCGGCAGATCCGGCCGCCGGCGGCGCACGGCGAGCCCGACGAGCGGCCCGGCGAGGGCGACGATCGCCAGGTTCCCGGCCAGGGCGAGAAGCCCGGCGCCGACGAGGTCGATCGCCCGGCCGGCCACCGGCGCCAGGTGCAGGAGCAGCGCCTCGCCGACCACCGCCGCGGCGAACGTCGGCCACTGCCACGCTCCTCGCCGGCGCCAGCGCAGTCGCCTCAGGGCCTCGGGCGGCACCGGCCAAGCCTAGACCCGGGCGCCGTCTGCCATGCTCAGGGCATGGACGAGCTCTGGGTCTGCGACCTCGGCCTCACCCCCTACGCGGAGGCGCTCGCCCTCCAGGAGCGCCTGCGGGCCGCGCGCCAGGCCGACCGGCTGCCCGACCTCATGCTCCTGCTCGAGCACCCGCCCGTCTACACGCGCGGGCGGCGCTCACAGGACGGCGAGCTCCCGTTCGCCCGCGACTGGTACCGCGACCGGGGCATCGACATCCTCGACACCGACCGCGGCGGCAAGCTCACCTACCACGGCCCCGGCCAGCTCGTCGGTTATCCGATCATGCGCACGACCGACGTGATCGTCTACCTGCGCACGATGGAGCAGGCGATCATCGCCGCCCTGCGGGGTGAGGGGATCGCCGCCGGCCTGCGCGACGGGCTCACCGGCGTCTGGGTCGCCGACCGCAAGATCGCCTCGATCGGCGTCCACATCTCCCGGGGCGTCACCACCCACGGCTTCGCGGTCAACGTGGCCAACGACCTCGCCCCGTTCGGCTGGGTCGTTCCCTGCGGCCTCGACGGCGTCCAGATGACCTCCGTCGCCGCCGAGACGGGCCGGGCCTCGCTGCCCGCCTTGCGCCGGCGGATGGCCGACGAGTTCGCCCGCGCCCACGGCCGGCGCCCGCGCTCGGTCACACCCGGGCGGCTCGAGGCTCCGCTCGCTCCGGCCCCGGTCCCGGCCTAGTCCGCCGCCCGGCCACGCCCGCCAAGGCGCCGCCCCGGCGAGCTTCTCCGCTGGAAGCTCGCCGCGTCTGCTCTGCTCGACCACCCCGCAACGACCGGCGTCACCGTCGCCGGTCGCCCCCCACGGACTAGACCTTGCCGCTGATCACCGCGCCGCCGAGACCGGCGAGCGCCAACTCGGTGACCGCGCCGAACAGGAACGCCCGCACGCCGATGTTGCCGTTCTTGCGCGCGCGCTTGGTGGCCAGCAGGCCGAGCACGTCGGTCGCCAGACCCATCTGGATCAGGAGCGGCCGGGCGGACTCGGGGCCGGCGAGCATGCCGGCGCCCAGCGCCGCGTTGCTCGCGCCGTTGAGGCGCACGAGATAGACGGAGGACGGATTGCGACCCGGCTTCAGTCCCGTCACGAAGCCGGTGAGCCCGGGCGCCAGAATGCCCGCCGCGCCGATGGCGACACGCGCGGCGCCCAGAAGCTTCGCCGGGGGGAGTTCGCCCACTGCCCCAACCTGGCCCATCGCACCCATCACTGTCGCCTTCACGTCTTCGATCGCTGACAAGCTAAACCGCCCCCTATACCCTTTAGGTCGATGACAGAGCGTGCTCATAGTACCCGCTCCCGGCAGAAGCCGGGGGGAATGAATGTGCACGAGATTCTCGGTTCGATCACGGTCGACGTGCGCAAACGCAAGCCGCCGTGGTTCAAGGTACCCGCTCCCGGCGGCCCGCGCTACCGCGAGCTCACGGCGCTGATCGAAGCCGAGAATCTCCACACCGTCTGCCGGGAGGCCGCCTGCCCGAACGTCGGTGAATGCTGGGAGCGCGGGACGGCGACCTTCATGATCCTCGGCGACACCTGCACCCGCCGCTGTGGCTTCTGCCACGTCAAGACCGGCAAGCCCACCTGGCACGACCCGCTCGAGCCGGCCCGGGTCGCCCGGGCCGTCGCCCGGATGGGCCTGCGCCACGCCGTGATCACCTCCGTCGACCGCGACGACCTCGCCGATCTCGGCGCCGGCGCCTTCGTCGCCGTGATCGGCGAGATCCGCCGCCAGGCCCCGGCCTGCCAGATCGAGGT
This sequence comes from uncultured Solirubrobacterales bacterium, assembly GCA_963795745.1. GTDB lineage: Bacteria > Actinomycetota > Thermoleophilia > Solirubrobacterales > Solirubrobacteraceae > Palsa-513. The sequence continues at coordinate 6,915 of CAWCIT010000011.1, read as the reverse complement.
CCTGACCCCCGACTTCCAGGGCCAGGAGATGCCGCTCGCCCGGGTGATCGCCGCCCGGCCCGACGTCTTCAACCACAACGTCGAGGTCGTCCCCCGCCTCTACGCGGTGGCCCGCCGCGGCTCGGAGTTCCTGCGCTCGGCCCGCGTCCTGCGCAACGCCAAGGAGCTCGGCGGCGACGGGGTGACGACCAAGTCCGGGCTGATGGTCGGCCTGGGCGAGACCCACGACGAGCTGGTCGAGACCTTCGGCCTCCTGCGCGACCACCGCGTCCAGGTCCTCACCGTCGGCCAGTACCTGCGCCCCAGCCCCGACCACCTCCCGGTCGTCCGCTACTGGCACCCCGACGAGTTCGCCGCCCTCGAGCGCGCCGCCTACGCCCTCGGCTTCGATCACGTCGCCGCCGGGCCCCTCGTTCGCTCCTCCTACCACGCCGACCGGCACGTGCCCCAGCCGCAGGCCGGAACCGGACCGCTGGCCGCCGTAGCCGCCGCCGGATGACGGGGCCCGGCCGGCGTGCCCGGCCGCCCGCCGCGCCCGCCCCGAACGCCCCCGCCGGCCCCGGCCCCGCGGCTGGCCCGCAGCGGCCGGCGCTCGGATGATCCCCCTCAAGGACGACGTCCCGTCCGAGCGGCTGGCCATCGTCACCTACCTGCTGATCGCCGTGAACGTGATCGCCTACCTCTACTCCCTGCGCCAGGGCGGCTCCATCTGGAGCGGCCCGACGGCGTCGGTCTCGGCGCGCTACGGCGCCATCCCCTACGAGTTCACCCACCTCGGCCGCCACTGCGACCTGAGCGCGCTCGGTGGCCTGGCCTGCGAGGGGCAGCCCGGCGTGGTCGGCCGGCCGTCCGCCCAGCCGGCGACGGGGCTGACCGCGCTCAGCAGCATGTTCCTCCACGGCAGCCTGCTCCACCTGGCCGGCAACATGCTCTTCCTCTTCATCTTCGGCAACAACGTCGAGGACGCGATGGGCCGCGTGCGCTTCGTCGCCTTCTACCTCCTCGGCGGCCTCGTCGCCCTCGGCCTCCAGATCGCCGTCGACCCCAATGCCGTCGTCCCCGCCATCGGCGCGTCGGGGGCCATCGCCGCCGTGCTCGGCGGCTACATCGTCCTCTATCCGCGGGCCCGGATCCTGACGGTCGTCCTCATAGTCCTCTTCTTCACGGTGATCGAGCTGCCCGCCCTCGCCGTCCTCGGCATCTGGTTCGCCGAGCAGGCCCTCCTCGGCGCCGCCGGCCTCGCCGACCCGGTCGGCGGCGGCGGGGTGGCCTACTTCGCCCACGTCGGCGGCTTCCTCTTCGGCCTCCTGCTCATCCGCGCCTTCGCCCGCCGCCGGCCCCGGCCGCTCGACCCGCCGGTCCCCGTCTGGTGAGGACGGCCGCCGCCGCCGCGGTCGTCCTGGCCGCGCTGCTCGCCGGGTGCGCCGACGTGGGCGCCGGGTCGCCGTCGCCCGCCCCGCGGGCCGGCCCGGCGACCGCGGCCGCTCCGGGGCCGGCCGCTCCGGGCGCGACCGCTCCGGGCGCGACCGCTCCGGGCGGCGGCGCCCCCGCCACCGCGCCGGCCCCGGCTCGGCCGGCCGGCCCGCGCCTGGCCATGGCTCGCTTCCACCGTCAGCCGCGGGCCGGGATCCTCGTCGACCTCGACAGCGGCCGCGTCCTCTGGGCCCTCCACCCGACCGAGGTCGTGCCGATCGCCTCGCTGACCAAGATGATGACCGCCTACCTCGTCGTCCGCCGGGCCCACGCCGGCGACCTCGTTCCCATCACCAAGGAGGCGCTGGCCTACAAGGGGTCGGGCGTCGGCCTCCTCCCCAAGGGCAGGCGCGTCCCCGTCGAGCCGCTCCTCTACGGCCTGCTCCTGCCGTCGGGCAACGACGCGGCCATCGCCCTCGCCCAGCACGTCTCGGGCACCGTCGCGGCCTTCGTCGCCTTCATGAACGAGACCGCCGCCCGCGCCCACCTCGGCTGCACCCACTACGCGTCGCCCGACGGCTACGACGACGCCAACGCGTCGTGCGCCGCCGACCTCGCCCGCCTCGCCCGCCTCGACCTGGCCCAGCCCCGGCTGGCCGCGATCGTCTCCCAGCGCAGCGCCGTCCTGCCCTTCCCGATCAAGGGCGGCAAGCTCTACCTCTACAACAACAACCCGCTCTTTCGCCTGCGCTTCCCCGGCCTGACCGGCCTGAAGACGGGCGAGACAAACGCCGCCGGCCTGTGCCTGGTGGCCACGGCCGACCGCGGCGGCGTGCGCCTGGTGTCGGTGCTCCTCGACGCCCCCGACCTCGCCCGCCAGTCGGCCGCCCTGCTCGAGGCCGGCTTCCGCGCCGACCGCGGCTGAGCCCGGCTTCCGCGCCGACCGCGGCTGAGCGCAGCTTCGGCGCCGAACGCGGCCGAGGCCGACGGCGCCCGAACGCTCAGCAGGTCGGGCGGGCGCGGCTCTGGACGGCGGCGGTGGTGCTGGCGGCGACGGTGGTCACGCTCGCGTAGGAGACGCCGATCAGGCGCTTGAGGCTCGGGCTCCCGAACACGAGGCAGTTGTGCGCGGTCGAGACGGTGATCCGGTCGCGCGGAAGGTCGGCGACCGCGGCGGCATCGACGATGCGCTCGTAGTCGGACAGGGGCGGGCGGTCGTTGAAGGCGACCACCCAGCCCGTGACCCGGCCGGCGGCGTCGAGCTGGACGCCGCTGACCAGCGGCACGCCGGCCCCCCGCCCGCGCGGTGACTCCTGGTGGGCCTGGGCGAACGTCCGGCTGGGCGCCCCGAGTCCGGCGTAGTTGCTCGGGATCGCCGGGCCCGCCGCGGTCCCGCCGGCCGGGGCGGGCCGGGTCGGCGTGGTCGGCGGCACGACGACGGCGGCGCTGTCGCCGCAGGCGCCGACGGCGAGGGCCAGCACGACGGCGGCGAGCGGTCCGCCCACGCGGGCGCCGACCGGCGGGCGGCGGCGGCTCAGTGCCCACCCGCCCGGGTGGCGTGCAGGCGGCGGGAGAGCAGCACGTGGCGGACGATGAGGCGGGCGTCGGCCACCGGCCCGGCGCAGACGATGGTGATCCGCAGGCTCGCGGCCTGGGCCGTCGTGTTGCGGGCCTCGGCCAGCCAGCCGACCGCCGGGCGCCCGGTCGTCCCGACCACGCCGACGCCGGGGCTCGGCCCGTCGAAGGCGGGGAACTCGCCGAGGGGCGAGACGACGGCGGCCGAGCCGCCGGTCGCCACGTCGCCCTTCGGGCAGTCGATCTCGGCCCGGACGTAGAACTGCCTGCCCATGGGGAAGGCGCCGCCGGCGATGAAGTTGGTCACCGCGCCCGACGCCGTGGTCGTCGCCCCGGCCGGCGTCGCCGCGTCCGACCCGGCGCGCCCGGCCGGACCGGCCGGCCCCGGCGGCCCGGCGGGCCCGGCCGGCCCGGCGGGACCGGGCGGGCCGAGGCCGTTGATCGTCACCGGATGCTCCATGCTGAACGACTGGCAGGCCTGGCCGTGGAAGCCCGACGGATCCGAGGAGATCCGGATCGTGCCGAAGTTGTTCACGCACGCCTGGATCGTCCCCGGGCTCTGGGCCGACACCAGCACGGCCCCGCCGATGCCGGCCGCGCACGTCGCCGCCAGCGCCACCACGAACGTCTGTCGTCTGCTGCGCCCCATCCACCGCCTCCTCGAAGGTTCCCGCCCAGCCTAGCCCAGACGGGGGAGCTCCTGACGCAGGCTGAGCATCGGGGCGAAGAGGTCGCCGTGGCGGGCGATCCGGTCGGCCATCTGCCCGGCCTCGAAGGACAGCCGGGCCGGGTCGCCGAGGCGCAGCGCCCGCTCGAGCTCGGTCCAGGCCAGCGGCGCCGAGACCGTCGGGCGCTCACGGGCGCGCAGCGAGTAGACGCTGACCGTCGTCTTGTGCTCGTCGTTCTGGCTCCAGTCGATGAACACCCGCCCGGGCCGCAGGTCCCGACTCATACGCGAGACGACGAGCTCCGGGTGCTGGCGCTCGACGAGCTGGGCCACCGCCTGGGCGAACGGCTTGGTCTCGTCGTAGGTCGTCTCGGTGTTCAGGGGCACGTAGGCCTGGAGCCCCTTGGAGCCCGATCCCTTGACCACCATCTCGAGCTCGAGCGCCGCGAACATGTCGCGCAGCCAGAGGGCCACGCGCGCGCACTCGAGCAGGCCCGTCCCCGGGCCGGGGTCGAGGTCGAAGACGACGGCCGTCGGCTGGGTGATGGCATCGGCCTGGGCCAGCGACGTGTGGAGCTCGATCGAGGCCATGTTCGCCGCCCACATCAGCGACGGGCGGTCGTTGGCCAGGCAGTAGTCGACCTCCCCCGCCCGCCGGCCGCTCCAGATCGGCGCCGTCGCCACCCAGTCCGGACGGTGGGCGGGGCAGCGCTTCTCGTAGAAGTACTTGCCCTCGACGCCGTCCGGATAGCGCTTCAGGGTCAGCGGCCGGTCGACCGTGTGGGGGACGAGGACGGGGGCGATCGCCGCGTAGTAGTCGATCACCTCGCCCTTGGTGAAGCCCGCCCGCGGATAGAGGACCTTGGCGCGGTTCGACAGGCGCAGCCGCCGGCCGTCGACCGCCACCTCGACCGTCGTCGGCGTCTCGGCCACCACCTCGTAGCTCGGGGCCCCGGCCGCCACCGGAGCCACCTGCTCCAAAACCTCGGCCGCGACCGGCGATTCGCGCGTGACCTCGGCGGCCAGCCGGTCCGGGCGCAGCCCCTTGTAGGACGGCTGGCGCAGCATCCCCTGGCGCGTCCACTCCGAGAACTCGACCTCCGCGACGAGGTCGGGGCGGACGTAGATGGCGTCCTTGGGGGGCTGGGGGCCCGTGAACGGGCTCTCGGCCTGCTCGAGGGGTCCCAGCTGGGCGGCCAGGCGGGCGAGCTCGGCCTCGCCGAAGCCGGTGCCGACGCGGCCGGCGAAGCGCAGGCCGCCGGCGTCGTGGTAGCCGACCAGGAGCGCGCCGAACCGCTCGCGGCGCTGGCCCTGGCCCGGCAGCCAGCCGCCGATCACGAGCTCCTGGCGGTTTCCGTTCTTGACCTTCAGCCAGCCGCGGCTGCGCCGGCCCGGCTCGTAGGCGGCGTCCAGGCGCTTGGCCACCAGGCCCTCGAGGCCGCGCGCCGCGCTCTCGGCCAGGAGGGCCGCGCCGTCGGTCCGGTGGATGGCCGGCGTGCTCCAGGCCGGCCCGTTCAGCTCGAGCGCCTCGAGCCGCGCCCGGCGCTCGAGGTAGGGGAGGGCGAGCGTCGAGCGCCCGTCGAGGTAGAGCACGTCGAAGATCACGTACACGATCGGCACCGTCGCCGCCCGCCGGCGGACCCGCTCGGCCGAGGCCAGGTGCATCCGCTGCTGGAGGCGCTCGAAGCTCGGCAGCCCGTCGTCGCCGAAGGCCACGATCTCCCCGTCGAGGACCGCCGTGCGGCCGGCGAGCGCCGCGGCCAGGCCCCCGAGCTCCGGGTACTGGCCGGTCAGGTCGTTGAGGTTGCGGCTCTCGATCCGCAGCCGGCCCGGCTGGTGGTAGGCCAGGGCCCGGATCCCGTCCCACTTGATCTCGAACGCCCAGCCGCCGTCCTGGCGCGGGAGCGGCGCCCGCTGGGCCAGGGCCGGGCGCAGATGCTCGGGGAAGGGATCGGCCGGCAGCTCGGGGGCGGGCGGGGGGATGCCCGGACGGTAGCGACTGCCCGGCCGCGAACCCCTCCGTGGGTGCCCGTAGAGTCCCGCCGGCGATGCAGACGCTCATCCTGCTCAGCGCCCACGTCCCGGCGGCGGTCGACCATCACCACCTGATCGTCCGGGGCCTCGACGTGATCCTCGGCTCGCCGCCCACCCCGCCCGCCCACCACGGCCTCGTGGCCCGCGCCCTGGCCCGCGGCAAGCGCCTCTACGACTCGGTGATCGAGCTCACCCGCGACCGGCCCTACGTCCCGATCGGCGTCGTCCTCGTCTGTCTTGCGTCGGCCGCGTCCTACGCCGCCTCGTCGAGTCCTCCAGCAGCGCGAGGCCCGGGCCGCGCCGCCGGAGATGGCGATGCGGTTCGGGCTGATCGGCCACCTCGTGCGCCGGCCGCTCTGGCTCCTGGGCAACCTGGCCGACGTCGCCGGCTTCGCCCTCCAGTTCCTCGCCCTGCGCACCGGGTCGCTCGCCCTCGTCCAGCCCCTGCTGGTCAGCGGGCTGATCTTCGCCCTCGTCGCCGACGCCCTCCTCGACGGCCGCCGGCTGACGCGCGAGGAGTGGCGCTGGACGGTGATGACCGGGGCCGGCCTCGGCCTCTTCCTCGCCGTCTCGCGCCCCGGCCGCGGCTTCCCCCACGGCACGACCGTCGGCTGGCTCGTGCTCGGCGTGGCCACCCTCGCGGCGGTGGGGTCGCTCGTCGTCGCCGCCCGCGCCCTGCCCCGCTGGCGCGCCCTGTGCCTGGGGTCGGCCACCGGCCTGCTGTTCGGGGTCGTCGCCGCCCTGACCGAGAGCTCGGCCCACCTCCTCGATCACGGCGTCGTCCGCGCCCTCGGCCACTGGCAGCCCTACGCCCTGGCCGTCTGTGCCGTGCTCGGGCTGATGCTGAGCCAGAGCGCCTTCCAGGCCGGCGACCTCAAGTGGTCGCTGCCCGCCCTGACCGTGGTCGAGCCGCTGGTCGCCATCCTCATCGGCCAGCTCCTCTTCGCCGAGCACATCTCCTTCGCCGGCCTCGCCCCGGTCGGCGAGGTCCTGGCCCTCGGCCTGATGGTCGCCGGCGTCGTCGGCCTCAGCCGGGCCGTGGCCGGGGAACTGCCCGGCGCGTCGCCGCCCACGCCCGGCGCGCCCCTCTGAGCCCGTGCCCCGGGGGCGGATCGCGCTAGCGTAGAGCGCTGACGCCTTGTACTGGGGCGACTGACCTTTTCTTCGAGGGAGGCTCGAATGGCCGACGGACAGCTGGATCGCGTGCTGGGCAAGCTCAAGGAGGC
>CAWCIT010000010.1:0-25181 GCA_963795745.1 uncultured Solirubrobacterales bacterium | reverse complement strand
CGCGCTAGCGTGTGTCGATGGCCGTGATCCGCTACCGCGAGGCCTTGAACGCGGCCCTGCGCGAGGAGATGGCCCGCGACGAGCGGGTCGTCCTGATGGGGGAGGACATCGGCGTGTTCAACGGCGCCTTCAAGGTCACCGCCGGCCTCCTCGCCGAGTTCGGCGAGCAGCGCGTCCGCGACACGCCGATCTCCGAGAACACGATCGTCGGCATGGGCGTCGGCGCGGCGATGACCGGCCTGCGCCCGGTGGTCGAGCTGATGACGATCAACTTCTCGCTGCTCGCCCTCGACCAGATCGTCAATCACGCCGCGCACATCCACTACATGTTCGCCGGCCAGGTGAGGGTCCCGCTCGTCGTGCGCATGCCCCAGGGCGCCGGCCACCAGCTCGGTCCCACGCACTCCCACTCCTGGGAGGCGATGTTCCTCCACGTGCCCGGACTCCTCGTCGCCGTGCCCTCGACCGCCGCCGACGCCAAGGGTCTCCTCAAGGCGGCGATCCGCGACGAGAACCCCGTCGTCTTCATCGAGCACGAGTATCTCTACGGCCAGCGCGGCGAGGTCCCCGACGACCCGGACTTCGTCGTCCCCTTCGGCGTCGCCGTCGTCCGCCGGCCCGGCGCCGACGTCACGATCGTCGGGATCTCCCGGATGGCCGTGACCGCCGAGGCCGCGCCGTGGTCCTGGCCGAGCAGCACGGGATCGAGGCCGAGGTGATCGACCCGCGGACGCTCCGCCCCCTCGACCTCGACACGATCCTCGCCTCGGTGCGCAAGACCAACCGCTGCGTGGTCGTCGAGGAGGGCTGGCCCCACGGCGGCGTCGGCGCCAACCTCTCGGCCCTGATCGCCGAGCACGCCTTCGACGACCTCGACGCCCCGGTCGCCCGCGTGGCCGGCGCCGACGTCCCGATGCCCTACTCGCGCTCGCTCGAGCAGATCGCCTTCCCCCACGAGGCCCAGATCGTCGACGCCGTGCTCGGGACGATGAACCGTGCCTGAGATCCTGATGCCCCGCCTCTCCGACTCGATGGAGGAGGGGACCGTGCTCAAGTGGCTGAAGGCCCCCGGCGACCCCGTCCGCCGCGGCGAGGACCTGGTCGAGATCGAGACCGACAAGGCGACGATGACCTTCCAGTCCGACGCCGACGGCCGGCTCGAGATCCTGGCCCACGAGGGCGACACCCTGCCGATCGGCACGGCGATCGCCCGCCTCGCCGGCGACGGCGACGGCGGCGGGTCCCCGCCGGTGGCCGCCGTCCCCGCGGCGGCCGCCGGCGCCCGGCCCGCCCGGTGCCGTTCAGGGCACCCCGCCCCCGGTGGCCGTGCCCGGCGCGCCCGCCCCCGAGGCGCCGTCGCTCGCCGCCGCGCCGCCCGCCGCGCCCGGCGCCGTCCAGGGCACGCCGCCCGTGGTCGCCGCCCCGACGCCCGCCCCCGCCGCGGTCGCCGGCCACGCCGCCGCCGGTCGCGCCGGCGCCGGCGGACGCCTCGGCCCCGGCCCGGATCAAGGTCTCGCCGATCGCCCGGCGCATCGCCCGCGAGCAGGGCCTCGACCTGGCCCGGGTGACCGGGACCGGTCCCGGCGGCCGCATCGTCCGGGCCGACGTCGACGGTTTCGAGCCCACCGCCGCCGCCGCGGCTGCGCCTGCTCCCGCACCGGCCGCGGCCGCGACCGCGGCCCGGCGCCACCGGCCCCGGCCGCGACCCCGGCGCCACCGCCCGCGCCCGCCTCGCCCCCGGCGGCGCCGCCGCCCCCGCCGGCCCCGCCCCGGCCGCCCCGGCCCCGCCGGCCCCGCCGGCCCCAGCCCTGGCCGCCCCGGCCCCGCCGGCGTCGGGCGCCGAGGCGGGAGCCACCGGCGCCAAGGGCACGGTCACCGTCCAGGAGCCGACCCGGGCCCAGCAGGTCGTGGCCCGGCGGATGTCCTCCTCCAAGGCGACGATCCCCGAGTTCACCCTGTCGGCCGAGATCGAGATGGACCGGTGCGTCGACCTGCGCCGCCGCCTGCAGGCCCTCGGCGGCGACCGGACCGTGCCCTCCTACAACGACCTCGTCGTCAAGGCCTGCGGCCTCGCCCTGCGCGAGCACCCCCGGGCCAACGGCTCCTGGCGCGACGGCCGGTTCGAGCTCTACTCCCGCGTCAACGTCGGCGTGGCCGTGGCCGGCGACGACGTCCTCGTCGTCCCGACCGTGTTCGACGCCGACCGCGGTCGGTCGAGGAGATCGCCGTGGAGACGCGCCGGCTCGCCCAGCGGGTCCGCGCCGGGGAGATCACGCCGCCCGAGCTGGCCGGGGCGACCTTCACCGTGTCGAACCTCGGCATGTTCGCGGTCCGGAGCTTCACCGCCGTGATCAACCCGCCCCAGGCGGCGATCCTCGCCGTCGGCGCGGTCACCGCCCGCCCCCTCGTCCGCGCCGGCGAGCTCGTCGCCGGCCACGCCATGGACGTCACCCTGGCCTGCGACCACCGCATCCTCTACGGCGCCGAGGCCGCCCGCTTCCTCGCCCGCGTGCGCGAGCTGCTCGAGGAGCCGCTCGCCCTGCTGCGCTGACCCGGCCGCCCCCGCCCGTCAGCCGCGGCCGCGGCCGACCGCGCTCGGCCCGATGTAGGTCGAGTTCGGCGCCTGGTTGGGGTCGACGGTGATGCCCGGCGGCGACAGCTTCGTGTCCACGAACAGGCACAGCCGCCGCTGCGGGTCGGCGCCGGGCACGCACGTCCGGAACAGGTTCGCCTCGATCCGCCAGGTGTCGGCCCCGTCGATCCGCCGCTGGTAGTCGGCCGGCGCGTGGAGGCGGACGTAGAGGCGCACGGCATCCGACTGCGCCTGGAAGGCCTGGCGCTCGGCGACCACCGCCGGGTGGTGGAGGACCCCGCCGGCGGCGACGACGCCGGCGAAGAGGACGAGCAGCGCGGTCGCCGCGTAGTCGCGGGCGACCGGCCGCGGCAGATCGGGCCGCCGGCGGCGCACGGCGAGCCCGACGAGCGGCCCGGCGAGGGCGACGATCGCCAGGTTCCCGGCCAGGGCGAGGAGCCCGGCGCCGACGAGGTCGGTCGCCCGGCCGGCCACCGGCGCCAGGTGCAGGAGCAGCGCCTCGCCGACCACCGCCGCGGCGAACGTCGGCCACTGCCACGCTCCCCGCCGGCGCCAGCGCAGTCGCCTGAGGGCCTCGGGCGGCACCGGCCAAGCCTAGACCCGGGCGGCGTCTGCCATGCTCAGGGCATGGACGAGCTCTGGGTCTGCGACCTCGGCCTCACCCCCTACGCGGAGGCGCTCGCCCTCCAGGAGCGCCTGCGGGCCGCGCGCCAGGCCGACCGGCTGCCCGACCTCATGCTCCTGCTCGAGCACCCGCCCGTCTACACCCGCGGCCGGCGCTCACAGGACGGCGAGCTCCCGTTCGCCCGCGACTGGTACCGCGACCGGGGCATCGACATCCTCGACACCGACCGCGGCGGCAAGCTCACCTACCACGGCCCCGGCCAGCTCGTCGGCTATCCGATCATGCGCACGACCGACGTGATCGTCTACCTGCGCACGATGGAGCAGGCGATCATCGCCGCCCTGCGCGGTGAGGGGATCGCCGCCGGCCTGCGCGACGGGCTCACCGGCGTCTGGGTCGCCGACCGCAAGATCGCCTCGATCGGCGTCCACATCTCCCGGGGCGTCACCACCCACGGCTTCGCGGTCAACGTGGCCAACGACCTCGCCCCGTTCGGCTGGGTCGTCCCCTGCGGCCTCGACGGCGTCCAGATGACCTCCGTCGCCGCCGAGACGGGCCGGGCCTCGCTGCCCGACTTCCGCCGGCGGATGGCCGACGAGTTCGCCCGCGCCCACGGCCGGCGCCCGCGCTCGGTCACGCCCGGGCGCCTCGAGGCTCCGCTCGCTCCGGCCCCGGTCCCGGCCTAGCCAGCCGCCCGGCCACGCCCGCCGGCGCCGCCCCGGCGAGCTCCTCCGCTGGAAGCTCGCCGCGTCTGCTCTGCTCGACCACCCCGCAACGACCGGCGTCATCGCCGCCGGCCGCCCCCCACCGACTAGACCTTGCCGCTGATCACCGCGCCGCCGAGACCGGCGAGCGCCAGCTCGGTGACCGCGCCGAACAGGAACGCCCGCACGCCGATGTTGCCGTTCTTGCGCGCCCGCTTGGTGGCCAGGAGGCCGAGCACGTCGGTCGCCAGACCCATCTGGATCAGCAGCGGCCGGGCGGACTCGGGGCCGGCGAGCATGCCGGCGCCCAGCGCCGCGTTGCTCGCGCCGTTGAGGCGCACGAGATAGACGGAGGACGGATTGCGACCCGGCTTCAGTCCCGTCACGAAGCCGGTGAGCCCGGGCGCCAGAATGCCCGCCGCGCCGATGGCGACACGCGCGGCGCCCAGAAGCTTCGCCGGGGGGAGTTCGCCCACTGCCCCAACCTGGCCCAACGCACCCATCACTGTCGCCTTCACGTCTTCGATCGCTGACAAGCTAAACCGCCCCCTATACCCTTTAGGTCGATGACAGAGCGTGCTCATAGTACCCGCTCCCGGCAGAAGCCGGGGGGAATGAATGTGCACGAGATTCTCGGTTCGATCACGGTCGACGTGCGCAAACGCAAGCCGCCGTGGTTCAAGGTACCCGCTCCCGGCGGCCCGCGCTACCGCGAGCTCACGGCGCTGATCGAAGCCGAGAATCTCCACACCGTCTGCCGGGAGGCCGCCTGCCCGAACGTCGGCGAATGCTGGGAGCGCGGGACGGCGACCTTCATGATCCTCGGCGACACCTGCACCCGCCGCTGCGGCTTCTGCAACGTCAAGACCGGCAAGCCCACCTGGCACGACCCGCTCGAGCCGGCCCGGGTCGCCCGGGCCGTCGCCCGGATGGGCCTGCGCCACGCCGTGATCACCTCCGTCGACCGCGACGACCTCGCCGATCTCGGCGCCGGCGCCTTCGTCGCCGTCATCGGCGAGATCCGCCGCCAGGCCCCGGCCTGCCAGATCGAGGTCCTGACCCCCGACTTCCAGGGCCAGGAGATGCCGCTCGCCCGGGTGATCGCCGCCCGGCCCGACGTCTTCAACCACAACGTCGAGGTCGTCCCCCGCCTCTACCCGGTGGCCCGCCGCGGCTCGGAGTTCCTGCGCTCGGCCCGCGTCCTGCGCAACGCCAAGGAGCTCGGCGGCGACGCGGTGACGACCAAGTCCGGGCTGATGGTCGGCCTGGGCGAGACCCACGACGAGCTCGTCGAGACCTTCGGCCTCCTGCGCGACCACCGCGTCCAGGTCCTCACCGTCGGCCAGTACCTGCGCCCCAGCCCCGACCACCTCCCGGTCGTCCGCTACTGGCACCCCGACGAGTTCGCCGCCCTCGAGCGCGCCGCCTACGCCCTCGGCTTCGACCACGTCGCCGCCGGGCCCCTGGTCCGCTCCTCCTACCACGCCGACCGGCACGTGCCCCAGCCGCAGGCCGGAACCGGACCGCTGGCCGCCGTAGCCGCCGCCGGATGACGGCGCCCGGCCGGCGCGCCCGGCCGCCCGCCGCGCCCGCCCCCACCGCCCCCGCCGGCCCCGGGCCCCGCGGCCGGCGCGCAGCGGCCGGCGATCGGATGATCCCCCTCAAGGACGACGTCCCGTCCGAGCGGCTGGCCATCGTCACCTACCTGCTGATCGCCGTGAACGTGATCGCCTACCTCTACTCCCTGCGCCAGGGCGGCTCCATCTGGAGCGGCCCGACGGCGTCGGTCTCCGCGCGCTACGGCGCCATCCCCTACGAGTTCAGCCACCTCGGCCGCCACTGCGACCTGACCGCGCTCGGCGGCCTGGCCTGCGAGGGGCAGCCCGGCGTGCTCGGCGCGGCGTCCGCCCAGCCGGCGACGGGGCTGACCGCGCTCAGCAGCATGTTCCTCCACGGCAGCCTGCTCCACCTGGCCGGCAACATGCTCTTCCTCTTCATCTTCGGCAACAACGTCGAGGACGCGATGGGCCGCGTGCGCTTCGTCGCCTTCTACCTCCTCGGCGGCCTCGTCGCCCTCGGCCTCCAGATCGCCGTCGACCCCAATGCCGTCGTCCCCACCATCGGCGCGTCGGGGGCCATCGCCGCCGTGCTCGGCGGCTACATCGTCCTCTACCCGCGGGCCCGGATCCTGACGATCGTCTTCATCGTCCTCTTCTTCACGGTGATCGAGCTGCCCGCCCTCGCCGTCCTCGGCATCTGGTTCGTCGAGCAGGCCCTCCTCGGCGCCGCCGGCCTGGCCGACCCGGTCGGCGGCGGCGGCGTGGCCTACTTCGCCCACGTCGGCGGCTTCCTCTTCGGCCTCCTGCTCATCCGCGCCTTCGCCCGCCGCCGGCCCCGGCCGCCCGACCCGCCGGTCCCCGTCTGGTGAGGGCGGCCGCCGCCGCCGCGGTCGTCCTGGCCGCGCTGCTCGCCGGGTGCGCCGACGTGGGCGCCGGGTCGCCGTCGCCCGCCCCGCGGGCCGCGCCCGGCGACCGCGGGCCCTCCGCCCGCGGGCACCGCGACCGCGGCCGCTCCGGGCGCCGGCGCCCCCGCCACCCCGCCGTCCCCGGCCCTGCCGGCCGGCCCGCGCCTGGCCATGGCCCGCTTCCACCGTCAGCCGCGGGCGGGGATCCTCGTCGATCTCGACAGTGGCCGTGTCCTCTGGGCCCTCCACCCGACCGAGGTCGTGCCGATCGCCTCGCTGACCAAGATGATGACCGCCTACCTCGTCGTCCGCCGGGCCCACGCCGACGACCTCGTCCCCATCACCAAGGAGGCGCTGGCCTACAAGGGGTCGGGCGTCGGCCTCCTCCCCAAGGGCAGGCGCGTCCCCGTCGAGCCGCTCCTCTACGGCCTGCTCCTGCCGTCGGGCAACGACGCGGCCATCGCCCTCGCCCAGCACGTCTCGGGCACGGTCGCGGCCTTCGTCGCCTTCATGAACGAGACCGCCGCCCGCGCCCACCTCGGCTGCACCCACTACGCGTCGCCCGACGGCTACGACGACGCCAACGCGTCGTGCGCCGCCGACCTCGCCCGCCTCGCCCGCCTCGACCTGGCCCAGCCCCGGCTGGCGGCGATCGTCTCCCAGCGCAGCGCCGTCCTGCCCTTCCCGATCAAGGGCGGCAAGCTCTACCTCTACAACAACAACCCGCTCTTTCGCCTGCGCTTCCCCGGCCTGACCGGCCTGAAGACGGGCGAGACGAACGCCGCCGGCCTGTGCCTGGTGGCCACGGCCGACCGCGGCGGCGTGCGCCTGGTGTCGGTGCTCCTCGACGCCCCCGACCTCGCCCGCCAGTCGGCCGCCCTGCTCGAGGCCGGCTTCCGCGCCGACCGCGGCTGAGCCCGGCTTCCGCGCCGACCGCGGCTGAGCGCGGCTTCGGCGCCGAACGCGGCTGAGGCCGACGGCGCCCGAACGCCTCAGCAGGTCGGGCGGGCGCGGCTCTGGACGGCGGCGGTGGTGCTGGCGGCGACGGTGGTCACGCTCGCGTAGGAGACGCCGATCAGGCGCTTGAGGCTCGGGCTCCCGAAGACGAGGCAGTTGTGCGCGGTCGAGACGGTGATCCGGTCGCGCGGCAGGTCGGCGACTGCGGCGGCATCGACGATGCGCTCGTAGTCGGACAGGGGTGGGCGGTCGTTGAACGCGACCACCCAGCCCGTGACCCGGCCAGCGGCGTCGAGCTGGACGCCGCTGACCAGCGGCACGCCGGCCCCCCGCCCGCGCGGCGACTCCTGGTGGGCCTGGGCGAACGTCCGGCCGGGCGCCCCGAGTCCGGCGTAGTTGCTCGGGATCGCCGGGCCCGCCGCGGCCCCGCCGGCCGGGGCGGGCCGGGTCGGCGTGGTCGGCGGCACGACGACGGCGGCGCTGTCGCCACAGGCGCCGACGGCGAGCGCCAGCCCGACGGCGGCGAGCGGTCCGCCCACCCGGGCGCCGACCGACGGGCGGCGGCGGCTCAGTGCCCACCCGCCCGGGTGGCGTGCAGGCGGCGGGAGAGCAGCACGTGGCGGACGATGAGGCGGGCGTCGGCCACCGGCCCGGCGCAGACGATGGTGATCCGCAGGCTCGCCGCCTGGGCCGTCGTGTTGCGGGCCTCGGCCAGCCAGCCGACCGCCCGGCGCCCGGTCGTCCCGACCACGCCGACGCCGGGGCTCGGCCCGTCGAAGGCGGGGAACTCGCCGAGCGGCGAGACGACGGCGGCCGAGCCGCCGGTCGCCACGTCGCCCTTCGGGCAGTCGATCTCGGCCCGGACGTAGAACTGGCTGCCCATGGTGAAGGCGCCGCCGGCGATGAAGTTGGTCGCCGCGCCCGACGCCGTGGTCGTCGCCCCGGCCGGCGTCGTCGCGTCCGACCCGGCGCGCCCGGCCGGACCGGCCGGCCCCGGCGGCCCGGCGGGCCCGGCCGGCCCGGCGGGACCGGGCGGGCCGAGGCCGTTGATCGTCACCGGATGCTCCATGCTGAACGACTGGCAGGCCTGGCCGTGGAAGCCCGACGGATCCGAGGAGATCCGGATCGTGCCGAAGTTGTTCACGCACGCCTGGATCGTCCCCGGGCTCTGGGCCGACACGAGCACGGCCCCGCCGATGCCGGCCGCGCACGTCGCCGCCAGCGCCACCACGAACGTCTGTCGTCTGCTGCGCCCCATCCACCGCCTCCTCGAAGGTCTCGCGCAGACTAGCCCACCTCTAGCTCAGACGGGGGAGCTCCTGGCGCAGGCTGAGCATCGGGGCGAAGAGGTCGCCGTGACGGGCGATCCGGTCGGCCATCTGCCCGGCCTCGAAGGACAGCCGGGCCGGGTCGCCGAGGCGCAGCGCCCGCTCGAGCTCGGTCCAGGCCAGCGGCGCCGAGACCGTCGGGCGCTCGCGGGCGCGCAGCGAGTAGACGCTGACCGTCGTCTTGTGCTCGTCGTTCTGGCTCCAGTCGATGAACACCCGCCCGGGCCGCAGGTCCCGACTCATACGCGAGACGACGAGCTCCGGGTGCTGGCGCTCGACGAGCTGGGCCACCGCCTGGGCGAACGGCTTGGTCTCGTCGTAGCTCGTCTCGGTGTTCAGGGGCACGTAGGCCTGGAGCCCCTTGGAGCCCGAGCCCTTGACCACCATCTCGAGCTCGAGCGCCGCGAACATGTCGCGCAGCCAGAGGGCCACGCGCGCGCACTCGAGCAGGCCCGTCCCCGGGCCGGGGTCGAGGTCGAAGACGACCGCCGTCGGCTGGGTGATGGCGTCGGCCTGGGCCAGCGACGTGTGGAGCTCGATCGAAGCCATGTTCGCCGCCCACATCAGCGACGGGCGGTCGTTGGCCAGGCAGTAGTCGACCTCCCCCGCCCGCCGGCCGCTCCAGATCGGCGCCGTCGCCACCCAGTCCGGACGGTGGGCGGGGCAGCGCTTCTCGTAGAAGTACTTGCCCTCGACGCCGTCCGGATAGCGCTTCAGGGTCAGCGGCCGGTCGACCGTGTGGGGCACGAGGACGGGGGCGATCGCCGCGTAGTAGTCGATCACCTCGCCCTTGGTGAAGCCCGCCCGCGGATAGAGGACCTTGGCGCGGTTCGACAGGCGCAGCCGCCGGCCGTCGACCGCCACCTCGACCGTCGTCGGCGTCTCGGCCACCACCTCGTAGCTCGGGGCCCCGGCCGCCACCGGAGCCACCTGCTCCAAGACCTCCGCCGCGACCGGCGATTCGCGCGTGACCTCGGCGGCCAGCCGGTCCGGGCGCAGCCCCTTGTAGGACGGCTGGCGCAGCATGCCCTGGCGCGTCCACTCCGAGAACTCGACCTCCGCGACGAGGTCGGGGCGGACGTAGATGGCGTCCTTGGGGGGCTGGGGACCCGTGAACGGGCTCTCGGCCTGCTCGAGGGGTCCCAGCTGGGCGGCCAGGCGGGCGAGCTCGGCCTCGCCGAAGCCGGTGCCGACGCGGCCGGCGAAGCGCAGGCCCCCGGCGTCGTGGTAGCCGACCAGAAGCGCGCCGATCCGCTCGCGGCGCTGGCCCTGGCCCGGCAGCCAGCCGCCGATCACGAGCTCCTGGCGGTTGCCGTTCTTGACCTTCAGCCAGCCGCGGCTGCGCCGGCCCGGCTCGTAGGCGGCGTCCAGGCGCTTGGCCACCAGGCCCTCGAGGCCGCGCGCCGCGCTCTCGGCCAGGAGGGCCGCCCCGTCGGTCCGGTGGATGGCCGGCGTGCTCCAGGCCGCCCCGTTCAGCTCGAGCGCCTCGAGCCGCGCCCGGCGCTCGAGGTAGGGGAGGGCGAGCGTCGAGCGCCCGTCGAGGTAGAGCAGGTCGAAGATCACGTAGACGATCGGCACCGTCGCCGCCCGCCGGCGGACCCGCTCGGCCGAGGCCAGGTGCATCCGCTGCTGGAGGCGCTCGAAGCTCGGCAGCCCGTCGTCGCCGAAGGCCACGATCTCCCCGTCGAGGACCGCCGTGCGGCCGGCGAGCGCCGCGGCCAGGCCCCCGAGCTCCGGGTACTGGCCGGTCAGGTCGTTGAGGTTGCGGCTCTCGATCCGCAGCCGGCCCGGCTGGTGGTAGGCCAGGGCCCGGATCCCGTCCCACTTGATCTCGAACGCCCAGCCGCCGTCCTGGCGCGGGAGCGGCGCCCGCTGGGCCAGGGCCGGGCGCAGATGCTCGGGGAAGGGATCGGCCGGCGGCTCGGGGGCGGGCGGGGGGATGCCCGGACGGTAGCGACTGCCCGGCCGCGAACCCCTCCGTGGGTGCCCGTAGAGTCCCGCCGGCGATGCAGACGCTCATCCTGCTCAGCGCCCACGTCCCGGCGGCGGTCGACCATCACCACCTGATCGTCCGGGGCCTCGACGTGATCCTCGGCTCGCCGCCCACCCCGCCCGCCCACCACGGCCTCGTGGCCCGCGCCCTGGCCCGCGGCAAGCGCCTCTACGACTCGGTGATCGAGCTCACCCGCGACCGGCCCTACGTCCCGATCGGCGTCGTCCTCGTCTGTCTTGCGTCGGCCGCGTCCTACGCCGCGTCGTCAGTCCTCCAGCAGCGCGAGGCCCGGGCCGCGCCGCCGGAGATGGCGATGCGGTTCGGGCTGATCGGCCACCTCGTGCGCCGGCCGCTCTGGCTCCTGGGCAACCTGGCCGACGTCGCCGGCTTCGCCCTCCAGTTCCTCGCCCTGCGCACCGGGTCGCTCGCCCTCGTCCAGCCCCTGCTGGTCAGCGGGCTGATCTTCGCCCTCGTCGCCGACGCCCTCCTCGACGGCCGCCGGCTGACGCGCGAGGAGTGGCGCTGGACGGTGATGACCGGGGCCGGCCTTGGCCTCTTCCTCGCCGTCTCGCGCCCCGGCCGCGGCTTCCCCCACGGCACGACCGTCGGCTGGCTCGTGCTCGGCGTGGCCACCCTCGCGGCGGTGGGGTCGCTCGTCGTCGCCGCCCGCGCCCTGCCCCGCTGGCGCGCCCTGTGCCTGGGGTCGGCCACCGGCCTGTTGTTCGGGGTCGTCGCCGCCCTGACCGAGAGCTCGGCCCACCTCCTCGACCACGGCGTCGTCCGCGCCCTCGGCCACTGGCAGCCCTACGCCCTGGCCGTCTGCGCCGTGCTCGGGCTGATGCTGAGCCAGAGCGCCTTCCAGGCCGGCGACCTCAAGTGGTCGCTGCCCGCCCTGACCGTGGTCGAGCCGCTGGTCGCCATCCTCATCGGCCAGCTCCTCTTCGCCGAGCACATCTCCTTCGCCGGCCTCGCCCCGGTCGGCGAGGTCCTGGCCCTCGGCCTGATGGTCGCCGGCGTCGTCGGCCTCAGCCGGGCCGTGGCCG
Source organism: uncultured Solirubrobacterales bacterium (assembly GCA_963795745.1). GTDB lineage: Bacteria > Actinomycetota > Thermoleophilia > Solirubrobacterales > Solirubrobacteraceae > Palsa-513. The sequence goes on along the minus strand of CAWCIT010000010.1, from coordinate 13,474 downwards.
GGGAACTGCCCGGCGCGTCGCCGCCCACGCCCGGCGCGCCCCTCTGAGCCCGTGCCCCGGGGGCGGATCGCGCTAGCGTAGAGCGCTGACGCCTCGTACTGGGGCGACTGACCTTTTCTTCGAGGGAGGCTCGAATGGCCGACGGACAGCTGGATCGCGTGCTGGGCAAGCTCAAGGAGGCAGCCGGCAACCTCACGGGCGACAACTCGCTCAAGGCGTCGGGCAAGGTCGATCAGGCCGCCGGCGCCGCCAAGGAGGTCGTCGGCAAGGTCGCCGGCGCGGTCAAGGGGGCGATCGCCTCGGACACCGTCCAGGGCGTGATCGCCTCGCGCAAGAAGCCGAAGGAGTAGGCCGGGCCGGGGCGGGGCCGGGGCCGCGACGGGCGGCGGGGCGGGCGCCGCGCGGCGCCCCGGCTCACAGCGTGACGTAGCCGAGCACGAGGGCGAGGCCGGCGACGAGGAGGACGCTGCCGCCCGCCCGCTCGCCCCAGCCGATCGGCCGGCCCGGCGGGCCGGCCTCGCGCCCGATCAGCTCGAGCAGCGACAGGGCGAGGCCGGGGAGGGCGAGGAGGACGAAGGCGTTCTCGACGATCGACCGCGACCCGCGGAGGCTGCTCGTCACCACCAGGCCGACCGCCGTCCCGACGAAGAGCATGACCACGAGCTTCAGGAGACCGCGCGGGAGCAGCCGGTGGAGGCCGGACGAGTTCGGCCAGCGCGCCGCTGCGATCGTGAGGATCTGCGGCAGCGCGAACAGGGCAGTCCCCAGCCAGAGCTGCCAGCTCGGTCCGACGACGACGGTGGCGACGAACACGAACAGGGCGGTCCGCACGGCCACGGCGGCCAGGCGCTGGCCGGCGGCCGGCCCCCGCGGCGACGGCGGCTGGGTCGCGCCGGACGGGGCCGCAGAAACCGAAACGGCCCCGGTCCCGCTGGGCGGGACCGGGGCCGGGACGGTTGCGACTAAAGGGTGCTGACGTTGACGGCCTTGGGGCCCTTGTCGCCGTTCTCGGCGTCGTAGGAGACCTTGGCGCCCTCGGCGAGCGAGCGGTAGCCGTCGCCGCCGATGCCGCTGTGATGAACGAACAGGTCCTTGGACCCGTCGTCCGGCGTGATGAAGCCGAAGCCCTTGTCGTCGCTGAACCACTTCACGGTGCCGGTTGGCATACGTGTTCCTCCGGTGTTATGTGCTGGGTACGCGGAGGATGCTGTCCAGCAACGACCGGCGAGTTCCTGCACTGCTTTGTCGAACGTCGTTCGACCTGAACCCCCAGAATAGCGATTTCGCGCGGGCGGCGGCCATTTTCGTTGCCGGCGCCCCCGGCGTCGCCCCGGGCGCCGGCCTCGCGCCGGCTAGGATCCCGGTCTGCCCCGCCGCCGCTCCGACGATTCCGCGCCGCCCGACGACGACGTCGGCGATCGCCCGCCGCGGCTCGAGGTCGCCGTCCTGGTGGTCGGCCTGGCGCTGCTCCTGGCCGCCTGCCTGACCGTCGACCCGCTGCGCCACGCCCTGGCCGCGGCGACCCACGGCGACGTCGCCGGCCTGCGCCGCCAGCTGCGGATGCTCGGGTTCGCCGGGGTGGCCGTCCTCGTCGGCGTGGTGCTCGCCCACACCGTGGTGCCCTTCCCGGCCGAGATCCCGACCGCGGTCGCCGGCTACGTCTACGGCTTCGCGGTCGGCGTGCCGCTGATGTCAGCGAGCTTCCTGGCCTCGGCCCTGGCCGCCTACTTCCTGGCCGCCTGGGTCGGCCGTCCGGTCGCCCGCCGCCTCGTCGGCGCCCGACGGCTCCACGCCGTCCAGCGCCCCGTCGGCCGGGGCGGCGTGCGCACCCTCCTCGTCCTGCGGCTGATCCCGCTCGTCCCGTTCAGCCTGATGTGCTTCGTCTGCGGCCTGGGCCGGGTGGCGGTCGGCCGCTACACGTGGACGACCCTGGTCGGGATGCTGCCCCAGCTCGTCCTCGTGACCCTGCTCGGCTCGCGGCTCGAGCACCCGCGCCTGACCGATCCGCTCCTGTGGGGACCGGGCCTGGGGATGGTCGCGCTGATCCTCCTCGGCCCGGCGCTCGCCCGTCGCCGGCGCCGTCAGCTGCGGCACGCGTAACGTTCCTGCGATGACCGCGGACACGCCGGCCGCCACGACGCTCGCGACCAAGCCGTGCGTCCGCTGCCGGGTCGAGATCAACGCCGCCTGCGGCTACTGCACCCTGTGCGGGGCCTCCCAGCGCGTCCGCCGTCCGGCCGTCCGCTGGCTGATCGGCGTGGCCGCGGCCGGCGTGGTCGCCGCCGTCGCCGCGGCCGGTGTCCTCGTCTTCGGCGGCGCGGCCGCCGGCGGGTCGCAGCTGCGCCTCTACCGAGCCGGGGGGCTGGCCACGCTCGTCCCGTCCCGCTGGCTCGGCGGCCCGGTCGCCGCCCCGCCGGGCATCACGCGCGTGGCGTTCTCCGATCCGGCCGACACCCGCCGGCGGCTGACGATCACCGCCCAACGGCCGGCCCCGCTGACGGCGCTCGCCCGGGCCCACGTGGCGCTCGACCAGGCCCGCGCCCGGCCCGGGTTCCGCGGGCACTTCTTCGGGCGCATCCGCTTCAGCGACGGCCGGCCCGCCTGGCTGCTGACCTACGACAGCTTCGACTCCTCGAACGCCGTCTACGTCTTTTCGGCCTGCCTGCCGACCTACGCGGTGACCGTCGAGCTGCGGGCGCCCAACCGGGCCGACCTGCTCAATTCGTTCAAGGCGATCCCCGTCTCGGTGGCCCCGCGCTGCTGAGCCGGCCGCGCCGGGCGCCGACCCGGGCATCGGCCGGGCCGCCGCGTCTAGGATTCCCGCGCGTGCGCCTGACCTTCGACGACGGACCCGGGGCCCAGACCGCGGCGGTGCTCGACCTGCTCGCCGAGCACGGCTGCCGGGCGACGTTCTTCCTCGTCGGCGGCCAGGTCGCCGCCGGCGCCGACCTCGTCCGCCGGATGGTCGCCGACGGGCACACGGTGGGAAACCACGCCTGGGATCACCTGAGGCTGCCCGAGCTCGACGACGGGGAGATCGAGCGCCAGCTGCGGCGGACCTCAGAGGCGATCGCGGCCGTCACCGGCGCGCCGCCGACCGTCTTTCGCCCGCCCTACGGCGCCCGCGACGACCGGGTCGACCGGGCGGCCGCCGCGCTCGGCATGCAGACGCTGCTCTGGGATGTCGACCCCGCCGACTGGACGCGGCCCGGGGTCGAGGCGATCGCCCGGGTGATCGCCACGGCCGGGCCCGACGACGTCGTCGTCCTCCACGACGGCCGCGGCGACCGCAGCCAGACGGTGGCGGCCCTGCGCCTGGCGCTCGACCCGCACCGCTGAGCCTGGCGCTCGACCCGGGCCGCTGCGCCTGGCTCGACCCGCACCGCCGAGCGGTCTCGCGCCCGCGGACGTGCGCCGTCCGGCCAGCGAGACCTGCCCGTGACAGACAACTTGCGCGGCCCGGCCGGGACCGTCGCTATGGTCAGGCCGGTCGCTCGCCGCGACCCTGGGCCCGTCGCCGTGTTCCGATCGACGTGCCCTCCCGGCCCGCCCGATGACAGAAGCCACGCACCCGACCCGCCGTCCGGCGGCCGCGCTCCCGCCTCGCGGCCGGCTCGCCGCGCTCGCCCTCGCCGTGGCCCTCGCCGCCGGCGGCGCCGGTGTGTCCGCCGGCCCGGCGATCGCCGCCGACCCCGGCGGCCTGGCCGCCCCCAGCGGCGGGGGGACCCTGCCAGTCGCACCGCTGCCGGCGCCGCCCGCTCCCAAGCCCAAGGCCAAGGCCAAGGCCAAGGCCAAGGCCGTCCACCGCCGCCCGGCCCCGAAGGCCCCCACCGGTCCGGCCCCGGTGGTCACCGACGCGGTCTGCCTGGGTCCGTGCGCCGGCGGCCGGCACGCCGTGCCCGCCGGCGGGGTCCTCATCCTGCGCGGCCATCACATCGATCGGGGTATGGCCGTCCTCTTCGCGTCGAACGCCGTGGCCGCGTCGGTCCACGCGACGATCTCGACGACGGTCCGCCGCTCGCGCAAGGGGTTCATCGTCATCGTCCCGCCCAACGCCCGGACCGGGCGCATCGTCGTCGTCTCGTCGACCGGCGTCCGCTCGCGCCCGTTCGGGCCGGTCAGGGTGCTCGCCGCCCCGCCGCCCGTCCGGCTCCCGGCCCTCGCCCCGGCCTCGGTGCCCGCCCCGCGGGGCAGCGCCTTCGACGGGACGGGCCAGTGGATCTGGTACATCAGCAAGAGCGAGGCCGGCAACCTCGACGCCATCGCCACCCGCGCCCGGGCCGCCGGCGTGACCACCGTCTTCGTCAAGAGCTCCGACGGGTCGACCAACTTCTGGCCCCAGTTCACCCCCGACCTCGTGGCCCAGCTCCACCAGCGCGGCCTCCACGTCTGCGCCTGGCAGTACGTCTACGGCACCCACCCGGCCGGGGAGGCCCAGCTCGGCGCCCGCGCCGCGGCCATGGCCGACTGCCTGGTCATCGACGCCGAGGCCGAGTACGAGGGCAAGTACGCCTCAGCCCAGACCTACATGCAGACGCTGCGGTCGCTGGTCGGGCCCAACTATCCGGTCGGCCTCGCCTCCTTCCCCTACGTCGACTTCCACAAGGCGCTGCCCTACTCCGTCTTCCTCGGCCCGTCCGGCGCCCAGTTCAACGCCCCGCAGATCTACTGGCACGAGATCGGCGTCAGCCCCGACACCGCGATGGCCCACACCTACCACGAGAACCGCATCTACGCCCGGCCGCTCGTCCCCCTCGGCGAGACCTACGGCGGCACGCCGTCGGCCGACATCTACCGCTTCCGCCAGCTCGCCGCCGCCTACGGCGCCAGCGGTCTGTCCTTCTGGGACTGGCAGGAGACGACGGCCAACGGCTGGACCGCGATCGGCCAGCCACTGACCGCGGCCGCCGGGATCATCGTCGACGCCACCGAGCCCCTGTTCTCCCAGGGCTCCAAGGGTGACCAGGTGGTGTGGATGCAGGAGCACCTCGCCGCCGCCCAGCCCCAGACCCCGACCACCGGGGTGTTCGACGCCGCCACCACCGCCGCCCTGACCGCCTTCCAGGCGGCCAAGGGGCTGCCCCAGACCGGCAGCACCGACCCGGCCACCTGGCTCGCCCTCCTCGCCCTCACCCCGGTCGCGGTCGACTGGACGGCCAACGCCGCGCCCGGGTAGGCCAGGGGCGCTCAGGAGCGCACGGCATCGCGTCGAGCGTGGGCGAGCGAGACAATGTCGGTGACGTCAGCAACGCCGGCCGAGTCGAAGCATCGCTTGCACCCCGCTTACACGGCCGATTCGCGACGATGCACAAATGGCGCTCACGCGACCCATCGTCGAGCAGTTCCTTTCGGCCGAGAAGTCCATTCCCGCCTGGGAGCGCATGGCTTGGCGTCGGCGGAACGAGGCAATCGTCTTCTGTCGCATAGGGGTCGTTTCTCAAGGGGCGACTGTTGGCGAGCTCGTGCTCCTCGTCAGCCGGGTCGCGAAGCGCAACTGGACCTTCAAGCTGCTTCGTAGAGGTGAAGAAGTGCTCCGCTGGGATCTCGCCGAGCCGCCAGTTCGGCACAGCAATCCACCCGGCCGTCCGGTGAGCTTCCCAGCCAAGGTGACCGCCCTCGAGCACGAGCACCGTTGGGTTCCGGACTTCGGGATGAGCTGCGCCTTGCCGCTTGAGCTCCCGGCCGGGGCCGCGAACGATCACGCTCAGGCATTGGCCGCGTTCTGCAAGCGTGCGAACATCTCGGCCGAGATGTCCTACGAAGCCCCACCGCCGCCCGGGGAACAGCTCCAGCTTGGTTGAGACCATGACTCTTCACGCCGACAACATCAGATCCGATCTCCTGAGAGCCCTCGACGACGGGGTCGAAATTGTCGTGCGCGGTGACCGCGTCTCCGTGCTCACGCCGGTCGACTATCCCGACGGCGACGGCGCGGTCGTCCAAGTCGCTCCGACGACCGGGGGCTACGTCCTCAGCGACGGCGGCGAGGGGGACGGCCGCCTTGTGGCAGCAGGCCCTGGCCCGCGGGCGATCGGTCCACTGGCAAGCGCAATCTGCAGGCGCCACGGCGCCACCTTCGACGGAGGTAGAGTCGTCCTCCGCGTCGACCACGCCCACCAAATCGCGGAGGCGTGCTGGCGCGTGGCCCAAGCGTCAGTAGCGATCGCGGAGGCTGCTACCTATCATCGTCCACCCCGCGAACGCGAGCACGAGTTGGCCGATCTCCTCGCTTCTTCGGTGACCTCGCTGCATCTGTCCGTCGAGCGCGACCACGACCTGCTTGGTGCGTCTGGACACACCTACAAGCCGGCGCTCTTCGTACCGGCACGGGACGCGGTGATCGAACCGGTAGGCGGCGAGAAGGCGTGGAATGTCGCCAGCGCCGTGTATGTGGAGTTCGGCGACCTCCGCGATGTCAACGGCTACCAGCTCATCGCCGTCATGGACGACCGCGACCATCCCCCCAGCGAAGATGTTGAGCGGCTTCTGCGTCAGGTCGGCATAGTGGCCCGTTTCTCTGAAGCCAACCAGTGGCTTGCCGGACTCGCCGATAAGAAGCTCGTTTGAGCCGGATTCGCCGCATCGGAACCCCAAAACGCAGCGGCGCTCGCACAAGCCGCCCTCGCGCGATCCGCACTGAGATCTACCCACCTACCGCGCAAGACCAGCGCCGTGAGCCTCGTGCTCGCGGACGCGGACTCGGCGGCGCAAGCACTCCATGCTCACGGCCTCTACTTCCGGTGCCGCCCGGTACCCTTGAATCGTGCGCACGCTGGTCCTCGGCACGCCTCCACCGGAGCTCGAAGCCCTGCTCGAGCGCCGCCGCCGGGCGGGCGTCGACCGTCTCGACGAGGCCTGGCAGGGTGTCCGCCATCTGGTTCCCGGGCCCAGCATCGAGCACGCCGATATCAGCCAGCAGGTCGCGGAGCTGCTCGGACCGCCGGCGCGGGCGGCGGGGCTGCGTCCCACCATGAGCGAGTTCAACCTCGGCGAGTCCGAGCACGACTTCCGCGTGCCCGACGGCGGACTGCACCGCCCGGGCGCAGCCGGCATCTGGCACGCCACGGCTGCGCTCGTCGTGGAGATCCTCTCGCCGGAGGATGAGACCTGGCAGAAGCTCCCGTTTTTCGCCACGCACGGCGTCGACGAGGTTCTGATCGTCGACCCCGGCGAGCGGACGGTCACCTGGCTGGCGCTCCGCGACGGCGACTACGAGCCGGTCGAGCGAAGCGCCCTGATCGAGCTCGGGGCGAGCGAGCTCGCCGCCCAGATCAACTGGCCGTAAGCGGCCCGACGCACCTACCGCCGACCGCCGAGCTCGCGCCTCAGCGGCGGGCGACCGTCCCGGGGATCGGATCCTGGGCGACGAGGTGGCCGCCGTCGAGCACGAAATGGACGGTCTTCGGCGGCGCCGACGGGCAGCACAGCCGGTCGGACGGGTTGTAGATGCCGTAGCGGAGCGTCACGTCGGTGTCGCCGTGGCCGGTGACCGTGATCATGCCGCTCGGCGCCGCCGCGTCGGTGCCGAGGAACTTGGCGCCGTCGAAGAAGAACGCCTGCTGGGCGCCGGCCGCCTTGGCGGCGATCAGCACGCGCAGGGTCTGGTTGGGGTCGTAGGTCGACGTGCTCAGCGGGCTGAAGCCGAGGTTTCGGACCTTGGCCACGGCGGCGCCGAGGTCGCCGGCCGGGGTGCCGCCCGTCCCGGCGAAGGCCGGGGCGGTCTGAGTCCGGGTCGTCGACGACGGGGCGGCCGTCGTCACCGTCTTGGTGGTCCTCGTCACCGTCGAGGTCGCCGGCGGGGCGGTGGTCGCCCCGGTCGTCGCGGTGGTCGGCGCCGGGACGGTGACGGTGACGACGGTGGTCGCGTTCGGCGTCGACCCGCAGGCGGCCAGGGTGGGCAGGAGCGCCAGCAGGGCGCACAGGCTTCGTGTGGGCTTCATTACGAAAGCGTAATTCGTCGGGGAGCTCGCGGCGCCTGCGGCAGAATCGCGGCATGCCGGCCGTGCGCAGAGTCGCAGAGACGCTAGCCGCCGTCCTGGTCGCCGCCGCCGCGCTCCTCCTCCTGGCCGCGCCGACGACCGAGGGTCCGGCCGCCCGCCGGCCGGTCGTCCCGGTCGTACGGGTGCTCCCGCCGCCGCCCCTGACCGTCCGCGAGGCCCGCCTCCAGGTCCGCGAGCACCGGGCGATCAACCGGATCCTCCGCTACACGACGCAGGTCTCGAGCGGCGGCCCGGCCCAGCGGGAGGTGGCCCTGACCTTCGACGACGGACCGAGCCCCTACACCGGCGCGGTGATCGCCATCCTGCGTCGCCTCCACGTGCCGGCGACGTTCTTCCAGACCGGCACCTCGATCGCCAAGTTCCTCGGCCTCGCCCGCCAGGAGCTCGAGCTCGGCCTGTCGATCGGCGACCACACCGAGACGCATCCGTTCCTCGCCGCCCTCTCGTCGGCGGCCCAGCGGTCGGAGATCATCGCCGACGCCCACCGGATCCACGCCTACGGCGCCCCCTACCCGCGGCTCTTTCGCCCGCCGTACGAGTCCTTCGACCCGGCGACCCTCGGTCTCGTCCGGGCCGCCCACATGCTGATGGTCCTGTGGAGCGTCGACACGCGCGACTTCAGCCGCCCGGGCGTCGCGGCGATCGTCGCCAGCGCCGTCAGCGGGGCCCGGCCGGGGGCGATCATCCTCATGCACGACGGCGGCGGCCCCCGCGACCAGACGGTGGCCGCGCTGCCCCGGGTGGTGGCGCTGCTGCGCCAGCGCCACTACCGCCTGGTCACCGTCGGGCGGCTCCTGCTCGACGACCCTCCGCCGCCGCCCGCCCGGCGCGCGGCCCGGTCACGGCTGGCTGGGCGGCACGTTCGCCAGGGCGGCCGGGTCGTCGCCGTCCGTTCCGCTCGGCCCGGCGGCCGGGCGCCCGCCGTCCGGCACGCTCGGCCCGGCGGCCGGTCGCCCGCGGTCCGTGGCGCTCTGCCCCCCGGCCGGACGCCCGCCGTCCGGGCCCGCCGGCGATCCTGAGAAATCCTCCCCGTCCGCCAGTGCATGGGGTAAGGTGCGGCCACGCCGAATCCGGGGCTGTGCCCGGGAGCGGGGGAACCAAGGTGTTGGGGCGAATCGGGCGCAGGTCTGCTCGAAGCGACACGTCGCTAGCCCGTCAGCTAACCCCGTAGGCCGACGAAAGGGCTTCGTGACACTCAGGCCGGTCGCCCAGGCGACGCTCTGCACCTGCATGCTCGCGCTCGCCGGACTCGCGTCCGGCTTCGCCGCGACCGGTGTCGCCGACGCCAAGTCGACCGCGACCGGCGGCGCCACCTACGGCGCCACGGCGCTCGTCTCGCCCGCCCCGGTCGGCGCGCCGACCCCGGCCGCCGGGCCGGCCGCGCCGAGCGCCCGGCCGCTCGTGGACGGCAGCCAGTCCCAGGCGATCGTCGCCCAGGCGGTGGCCACGCTCTCGACCCACGTGATGCGGCCCGGCAGCCGCGGCAAGCTCGTGCTCGCCCTCCAGAGCCTGCTCGAGCAGGCCGGTCTCAACGTGATCGTCTCCGGCCGCTACGACTCGACGACCGTGCGCGAGGTCCGCCGCTTCCAGCGCAAGCACCGGATGAAGGTGACCGGCATCGCCGACCCGCCGACCACCGTCGCGCTGGGCACGGCCGCGACCGCCGCCGCCGCCGCCGCGCCCCCCGACCACGGCTGGATCTTCCCGCTCAGCCCGGTCTCCGCGGTCGAGTCGATCGGCTCGTGGTCGCTCGATCAGGGCGTCGACCTCGGGGGCTCGAGCACGGCCTGCGGGCCGAAGCTGATCGAGCTCGCCGTGGCCGACGGCACGATCGTCAAGCTCGGGATCAGCGGCTTCGGCCCCTACGCGCCGGTCCTCCAGGTCAGCAGCGGCCCCGACGCCGGCCGCTTCGTCTACTACGGCCACGCGGCCCCGGCCCTGGTCAAGGTCGGCCAGCAGGTCCTCGCCGGCCAGCCGGTGGCCGAGGTCGGCTGCGGGATCGTCGGGATGTCGAGCACGCCGCACCTCGAGCTCGGGATCAGCGCCCACGGCGGCGGCCCGTGCTGCCCGTCGTGGGGTGAGACCTCACACGAGACGATGACCCAGCTCACCTACGCCTACAACTACGCCACGGCGCATCCGGCGCCGCCGCCGGCCCTGCCGCCGCCCCCGTCCGCCGCTCCGCTCACCCCGGCCTCCCCGGGGCTGCCCGCGGCCCCGATCGTCGCCGCCGCCGGCGGCGGAACCGCCGCTCCCTGAGCCGGCCCCCCGGCCGCCCGGCGCGGCTCGCGATGTGAGTGTCGGCGTCGCCCGCCGGCGGCTGGCAATCGCCGTCACCAGACGCTAGGCTGGCGCTCGGCAGCGAGGGTGGGTCGGGCCGGTGAGCAGCGTCGCCGTCAGAGTGAGGGCTCGCGACGGCGACGTTGCTTGATTGCTCGTATCTTCGGGACATGCCCGCTCGCAGCGCCGGAATCCTCCTCTACCGCCGGCGGCCCGCCGGCCTCGAGGTTCTCCTCGTCCATCCCGGCGGTCCGTTCTTCGCCCGCCGGGACGCCGGCGTCTGGAGCATCCCCAAGGGCGAGTACGGCGCCGACGAGGAGCCGCTCGCCTGCGCCCGCCGGGAGTTCGCCGAGGAGATCGGCCAGCCGCTGCCCCCCGCCGCCGCCGTGATCCCGCTCGGCGAGATCCGCCAGCGGGGCGGCAAGGTGGTGAGCGCCTGGGCCATCGAGGGCGACCTCGACGCCCGGGCGATCGCCAGCAACACGTTCGTCCTCGCCTGGCCGCCCGGCAGCGGACGCACGCGCGAGTTCCCCGAGGTCGACCGCGCCGGCTGGTTCGACCTGGCCGCGGCGGCCGAGAAGCTGCTCGCCGCCCAGCGGCCGCTCCTCGACCGGCTGGCCGCCGCCGTCCCCGAGGCTGACGGGTAGGGCGCGGCGCCGGCGGGTATCGCGCCCGCACGGCAACGACGACAGGAGGCGAGATGGCCGACGACGAAGACGGCGGCGACGGGACCCCGCTCGGCGACACCCCCGAGGTGCACGACGACATCCACCCGGCCGACCTGCCCCCCGACCACCCGGGACGCCCGGCGGCCGAGCGCGGTCAGGCCGAATCCGGCGGCGAGGGGGACGCGGCCGCGTAGTCGCCCGGCCCCGACCGCCCAGCACAGCGAAGAACCCGGACTGGGCCGGGTTCTTCGCCGTGACGACCGCTGGAGAGAGAGCGCATGGCGCCCACCACCAGTGAACACGGTCGGGCCGGCGGTTTCTTTGGACGCTGGTCCGAAACCACCTCGACCGACGGTAGGGGTCGAGCCGTGGCCGGCTGGCGTCAGGGCGCCCGGACCGAGCGGGCCGTGAAGAGCAGAAAGTGACCGGCCCGCCGCAGCCGCCGCTCCCGCGCCGTCGCCTCCATCCGCGCCCAGACCAGGCGCCGCCAGGGCGCGGGCAGCGGCACCACGTCGACGTCGAGGCCCCCGACCGACGTCTGCGCCTCCTCGAAGAAGGCGAGCAGGAGGTCGCGCCACTGGTCGGCCGGGTAGAAACGCGCCGTGAAGCCGTCGGTGTTGCGCCACAGCGCCTCGTCGACCGAGTGCGTCCGCCAGTTGGCGCCCAGCAGCCAGTCGCGGACGAGGGCCACGGCCAGGCGGCTCGAGTCGCGGTGGTAGACCATCCCGGCGAAGACGCCGTCCGGGCGCAGCCAGCGGTGGACGTTGCGCACGATCCGCGCCGTGTGCGCCGAGTGGTGGATCACGCCCCAGCTCCAGACGGCGTCGAAGCGGCCCGCGAAGTCCGGCCGGTCGACCTCGGCGTCCCAGACCTCGAACTCGCCGTCGAGGCCCCGCTGGGTGAAGCGCGCCCGGCTGAGCTCGACCGCCGGGGCGGTCAGGTCGATGCCGGTGACGCGCGCTCCCCGGCGACGCAGGAGCTCGGCGTGGTAGCCCGAGCCGACCCCGATCTCGAGCACGTCGCGTCCGGCCAGGGGCACGTCGCCCAGGAGATGGCCGACCGGATCGCCGCCGGCCAGGAAGCCCGCGTGCTGTTTGTCGGCCCGGGCGTCCTGGTCGGCGAACCACGGCGCCGAGCCCGGCGGCGGGCCGCCGTCCGCCCGCCAGTCGTAGGTCATCGGGTTGGCCTCCCACCAGGCGCGGTTGGCCGCCTGGACGTCGACCAGGGGATCCTCTCGGCGGCGCTTCTCCCCGTGGCGCCCGCCCCGCGGCCGGCTCATGGCAGCACCGACGCCAGGCATCGCTCCATCCGGGCGATGGCGACCTCCCAGGTGAAGTCGCGCTCGGGCCCTGACCTGGGCCCTGGCCCCGAGCGCGTCGGCGAGCCCCGGCTCGTCGAGCAGCCGCAGCGCGGCGGCCGTCACGGCCGGGACCGACAGTGGATCCACCAGCAGCCCCGTCTCCCCGTCGACCACGGCGTCCGGCACCCCGCCGGAGGCGCCGCCCAGCGCCGGCCGTCCGGCCAGGGCGGCCTCGATGTAGCCGATCCCGAAGCCCTCGAACAGCGCCGGTCGCCGCTGCTCCCGGGAGACCATCACGAAGGCCCGGCACGCGGCCAGGAGCGCCGCCTTCGTCGGCTCGTCGACGGCGCCGACCATGCGCACCGCCGACCCGACGCCGAGCCGGTCGGCCAGGCTCGAGAGCTCCGGGGCGAGCGGCCCCTGCCCGGCGATCACGTAGACGAGGTCGGGGTGGCGGGCCCGCAGGGCCGGCAGGGCGCGCCAGGAAGACGTCGTGGCCCTTGTGGGGCTCGTCGAGCCGGCTGACGGTCAGGAAGAAGGGCACGACGCCGGCGCCGGGCCCCCCCGGCTCAGCCCGAGCGCCTCGACGATCCGCCGCTCCGGCGCCGCCGGCGAGATCGCCGCCCCGTTGGGGGTGACGACGATGCCCGCCGCCCGCAGCCCGGCGCCGGCCGCCTCCGCCGCGGTGAAGCGGCTGACCGCCATCGTTCGCGCCACGCGGGGACCCAGGGTCCGGGCCAGGAGCCGGGTCCGCGGCGCCCAGAGCTCGCTGCCGTGGACGAGGACGACCTTCGGGCGCGCCGGCGCCGCCGCGAACAGCGGCAGCAGGGCGTTGAGGTGACCGGCGAGCAGGAGGTCGGCGCGCGTGCGCACGACGAGCACCGCCATCTCGGCCAGGACACCCAGCGGCGAGCCGCGCCAGTCGCTGCGCGTGCGCAGGACCCGAAAGGGCGCCTGCTCGTCGTAATCGCGCGCCTGGTCGTCGGCCGGGGCCAGGACGGTGATCCGCCAGCGCGCCGACAGGCGCGAGGCCAGCTCGTGTAGGACACGCTGGATGCCGCCGTGGCTGGGAGGGAAGTCGGTCGTCGCGATGAGCAGGCGAGGAAACCCGGGATCGCGCACGAGCGGCAACCATAACGCACACCGGCGGGAGCGCCTGCGCGGCCGGGACGGTACGCTCGGGCCGATGATCGTCGTAGATCGCCTGCTGCACGCGGAGGCGCCGC
>CAWCIT010000009.1:0-79673 GCA_963795745.1 uncultured Solirubrobacterales bacterium | reverse complement strand
GCCGAGGCGGCCCGATCGAGGTCATCCGCCCGGGCGACCGCGTCTTCTTCGCACCGGAGGAAGACCACTGGCACGGGGCCGCCGCCCACCGCTTCATGGTCCATCTCGCGCTCAACGAGGTCGACGACGACCACGTCGCCGCCCACTGGGGCGAGAAGGTCACCGACGAGGAGTACGCGGCCGCCCGCCCGGCATGAAGACCGCTTCCGGTTCGGGGTCGGGGACGAGTCCTCGCCTCGTCCCGTGCGGTGGCCGCGGCGTGGCGGCCGCAGGATCGACGCGGAGCTACGGACGGCCTTGACGAGGACCGACGGGCCGCGGTCCCGTCCACGCCGACGGCGCCTACGATGACGCCGTGAGCGGACCGAGCCTCGATCCGATCGCGATCGTCCGATCGATCGTCCGGCGGGGGGGCGGAGGACTCCTGCGGATGCTGCGGACCGTCGCGGACGCCCGCCTGACTTGGGAGCAGGGGCGCCACACACTGGGACCGGCTCACCTGGCCTGGCGCGAGCATTCGGCAGCGACCAATCGCGAGATCTGGAACCGGTGGGATTGGCGCCAGGCCGGCGAGGAGTGGACCGCCTCGGCGGCGTGGAAGCAGGCCCTCGTGGACGATGTGCTCGAACGGTGGATCGCGGCCGGGTCAACCGTGCTCGAGATCGGGCCGGGCGCCGGGCGGTGGTCCGTCGCGCTCCGGCGGCGTGCGGCCCATCTCATCCTGGTCGACGTCAGCCCGCGGGCGCTCGACCTGTGCCGGCGGCTGTTCGCCGAGGCGAGCGACGTCAGCTACGTACTGTCGGGCGGCAGCGACCTCCCGGGGGTGGCGGACGGATCCGTCGGCGCGGTCTGGTCGTTCGACGTCTTCGTCCACGTCGCGCCGGTCGACCAGGCCGCCTACCTGCACGAGATCGCGCGGGTCCTCGTGCCGGGGGGCGTGGCCGTGATCCACCACGCCGACGGCCGCAACCGTGGCGCGCGCCGAAGCCGGGAGGGCTGGCGGTCGCCGATGTCGCGCGGGCTCTTCGCGGCGCTGGCGAGGCAGGCCGGGCTGAGCGTCGCCGAGCAGATCGACTCGTGGGGGCCGGCGGGCGAGCACGGGCTCGCCGTCTTCGGGGACGCGATCACGATCTGCCGGCAGCCTGGTCTGCCGGCGGCGGCGAGCTCGTGAGCCGCCGCCCGCGCGTCGGAGCGGGCGCGGCGTGCGGACCGCACCTAGGCACGTGGATTCCAGATGACCTCCCAGAGGTGCCCGTCGAGGTCGCGAAAGTACCCTGAGTAGATCCCCCACGGCCGTTCATGCGGCGGCCCCGTAAGCGTGGCACCGGCGGCGCGGGCCTGCGCGAGCAGACCATCGACCTCCTGCCTGGACGCGACGAGATGGCCGAGGCTGAACTCCCCCGACTTCGGCGGCCCGAGCGGGACGGCTGCGTCCTTGGCGAGCTCCGTGCGCGGGTACAGGGCGAGAATCAGGCTCCCATCAAGGTGGAAGAGGGCAATGTCTCCGGCCGGCCTCTCGTCGTCGCCGACGAACTCGGTGGCGATGATCCCGGCCGAGTCCAACCCGAGGCCGTCGCGGTAGAAGGCGAGCGCCCGATCGAGATCGGCCACCGCCAGCGTGATCACGTGGACCCGCGAGTCCATGGCCACATTGTGCCGCAGCCACTCGTGGGCAGCAGTCTCGGCCGACTCCTGCTTGGCCGGCCGGGCACGTGGCTGTCGGCTGCGCCAACGGTAGCCGGCACCGACCTGACCTCCGCCCACTCAACCCGCTTCTCGCTCCTGCGTCGGGGGGCGCGGCCCGTGAGACTCACACGAGCGGTCGGGCTTGACAGGATGACAAAGTAGCACGTCGAGCCCTTCTCCACGAGCGGCCCGATCTTGTTAACCTTGGCCAGGTGAATTCCGGTCAGGCTGCCGCTGATCGTCCGCGTCTTTTAGGAACAGAAGAAGGAGTCCAACAATGGCGTCAACGCTGAGGGTCGTGCACAGAGCAACCGGAGTGGAGGTCCGTCGCGGCACGTACGACGTCCTACTCGACGGTGAGCATGCCGGGCTGCTCGAATTGAATGAGCCGATCGAGATAGCGGTCGAGCCCGGACGTCACACCCTGCAAGTCCGCAACGGCCGAAACTCCAGCCGAACCAAGACCTTCGACGCCGCTGAGGGCGAAACCGTCGCCTTCCGCTGCAGCGGAAAGAGCGTCTTGCCGATCTTTCTCCTGTCCTTCGTCGTTCCCAGCCTGGCACTCTCGCTTCGTCGCGAGTAGGCGGCGACCCGGCGTTCGTCCTGCGGATCGACCGAGCCGCCGCGCGTCGCGACGGCTGCGGCAGACGGGCACGCTCTCGTCGACCATTCGGTCGTCCCGCTCCGGGGCAAGAACGACCCCTCAGCAAGCCCCGCGGACAGTCGGAGGCGTCGCGATCTGTCGTCCGCCGCCCGTCCGTGTCCCGCGGCGACGTTGCTCACTCGGATTGCCGGACGCGGCCGCCGAGCGCCATCTGGCCGCGGCTCCTCGTGCGCGAACTTGGAGCCAGAGCCAAGTGCATTCCCTTGTTTGCGTGGCGGACGCCCGGCGTGGTAGCCGGGCATCGTTGCTGGCGAGCGACGACGGGCGAGTGGGTCATAGCAACCTCCGACGGGTGCGGGCGGACAGTTCCGCCGCTGTAGCTCTAGCTTCGCCACCATCGCGACGCGGGAGTTCCGATCGATGCGCCGCGGCACTCCCTGCTCGTCCGGTCCAGCAGCCCAGCTCGAGTTGGGAGCGACGACTGCTTCACCGGCCGACGACGCGAGCCGGCCTTTGAGCGTGATGAAAGCCCCATTCGTGGAACGGCCGCCGCCCACGGAGGACCCGCGCGCGAACCGCGGGTCCTCCGCCGAGGTCTGGACAACTAATTTGTGGTTGCGCAGATCGCGTACACGATGAAAGGCACATCGGTGGTGGTAGTGTTATTGACGTCGACTCCCCAGGAGTCGATCGGGCCACCGGTGGTGCTCGGCTCCGGGAAGCTGCTGTTTAGACTCACGCCGGTGCTGGTGGTGTCGACGTTCGAGCCGCCACCCAGCGCCACCTGTCCGGCCGGGCACCACGTCGCCAGAGGTCTGCGTGTTGGCAGTCGCCGTGAAGGAAGCTGTCGCCGGGTGCACGTTGGCCAGTCCGGTCGCTCCGTCGGCGCCGGTGGGTCCGGCGGGTCCTGCGGGGCCAATCGGTCCGGCGGGTCCGGCGGTTCCTGCGGGGCCAATCGGCCCGGCGGGTCCGGTGGGTCCAGCAGGTCCCCTGGCGCCGCGAGGCCCGGTGTGGCCGCGTGGCCCGCGTAGGCTCTTCGCGATCTTGGCCGGGTGCCCTCCGGGGCCTTGTGAGGCAGCGTAGCCCGTTCCCCCCAGGGCAGCGAAAAGCGCGATGCATGCCACCGTCATAGACGGCGAGAAGTGTCGGATCGGTCGTTTCATAAGGCATCCTCCAGTGCAGAAATTTGCTCTGTAGCAGGCGAGAAATCGGCATAAAACGTGAATTAGACTACTCACCCTCGATCGGACCGGAACAACCCCCTTAGGGTGTGCGCTTCACACCTCTCCGGATGCGCATGAGCGCGCGGGAACGCGTGACGCCTGCGCCCGCAGCGGTCTCGATGGTCGGCAGTCGCGCTTTGCAGTGCCACTCCAGCTTCCGCCATCGCCAAGGCGATTCGAGGCGATGGCCAGGACCGACAACAGTTGCGTACGGACGATGTCCGATAGCACGAGCGTGCCGTAGTCGGAGCCTGCTCGCCGCTGGCGAAGGACCGGTGCCTGCGTGTTCTGCGCTTCGTGTGGTTCAGAGACCGTGAACATCGGCGGTCCAGCCGGCTTTTTCCAGGTCGCGGGCCGTGCGGTGTCCGTCTGGTCGGCCGGGGTTTAGTCTCCTCTGGAAAGCACCCCGCTCCCGCATCGTCCGGCCAATCCGGTCGCGGTGCGCCACGTCATCGACATCCCGGAGATCCGGCGAAAGAAGTTTTGCCGGACCAAGACAGCACCTGCTCGGGTGGCGCAGCTCAAGCGCGCGGACAGGCCGCGTGGAACGCGATTCTGTAGACGAGCGTGTCCTCGCCGATCGGGCCCGCCTGCCCGGCACGCTCGCGCAGCGCCTCGCGGTCGCGCTCGCCGGACAGCCGGACATCCTCCGCGGTCACCAAGGCAAACGGAACGAGCTCGATCGCGTCGACCTCGATCTCATCGAGGCCGACGGGGTAGCGGCCGCCCGGCCCGCACTCGCGGCCTCTTCGACAGCCGCACGGACGGCGCCATGTCTCCGGCCGGAACGTCCTCGCGCGACTCGCGGCTGACCTCCATGACCTGGACGCTAGCCAGATCCGTCGTACCTCATGGCGCCGTCGCGCATCATGGCGCCGGCCCGGAAGGCCTCGGGACGGGGGCGCCGGGGAACACCCAACTCGCTCCCGTCGGCGTCGGCCGCCCCCGCCCGGACGCCCACCGGGACCTGGGGATCACGCTTGGGGAACATCTTGCCCATCTTCTGCCCGCCGCCCGGTACGGAACCACGGAACCCCAGTTTTGCAGCCCTTTCGCCAGTCGGGACGGCCGGATTTGAACCGGCGACCCCCTGCTCCCAAAGCAGGTGCGCTACCAGGCTGCGCCACGCCCCGAGGCAAGCGAGTATAGGTCCCACGGCCACGATCCCTTCACCCCGCCGCACCCGGGTCCGCTGCTAGGGTCAGCCCGGCCATGGCCGAGCTGAAGCCCCTGCACGCCCTGCATTACGACCCGCGCACGGCCGGGCCGATCGCCGACCTCGTCAGCCCTCCCTACGACGTCATCGACGCCGACCAGCGCCGGGCGCTCGTCGCCCGGTCAGCGTTCAACGCCGTCGAGGTCGACCTCCCCGAGGGCGAGGACCGTTACGAGAAGGCCGCCGCCCTGCTCGAAGCCTGGCGCCTCGAGGGCGTCGTGGTCGCCGACCCCGAGCCCGCCATCTGGGCGATGACCCAGGACTACACCGGCCCCGACGGTGCCCGCCGCACCCGCCAGGGCTTCTTCGCCCGCGTCCGCGTCGAGGACTACGGACCCGGCCGGATCCGCCCCCACGAGCGGACCCATCCCGGCCCCAAGGAGGATCGCCTCCGCCTGACCCGCGCCACCCGGGCCAACCTCTCCCCCATCTTCTCGCTCTACTCCGATCCCCACGGCACCGCCTGGCAGGCGCTCGCCCCCCACACCGGCGGCGACCCCTGGGCCGAGGTCACCGACCCCGACGGCACCACCCACCGCCTCTGGCGCGTCGGCGACCCTGCCGCCGTCGCCGCCGCCATCGCCGCTCTCGCCGACACCGAGCTCCTGATCGCCGACGGCCACCACCGCTACGAGACGGCCCGCGTCTACGCCGACGAGATCGGTGGCGAGGGCCCCCACCGCTACGTCCTGATGTGCCTCGTCGCCCTCGAGGATCCCGGCCTCACCGTCTTTCCGACCCACCGCCTCGCCAAGGGCCTCGACTCCGCCCACCAGGAGAGCCTGGCCGACGCGATCAGGCGCGACTTCGAGATCGAGCGCGTCGAACGCGGCGACCTCGCCCCACCGCCGACCGACGGGCCGCTGACGCTCGGCTACATCGACAGCCACCTCAAGATCCCGTTTCGCCTGACGCTGAAGTCCCAGGACATCGCCGACGCCGTCCTCGCCGACATGCCGCCCGCCTACCGCCGCCTCGACGCCGGCGTGCTCGAGGCGCTTCTGCTCAAGGGCGCCCTCGGCATCACCGACGACGACATCTCCCACCTCCGCGACTTCGGCTACGCCCGCGATCTCGACCAGGCTCTGGCCGAGATCGACTCCGCCGCCTACGACGTCGCCTTCCTCCTACGGCCCACCCCGATCCAGCAGGTCCGCGATGTCGCCGCCGCAGGCCAGAGCATGCCCCCGAAGTCGACCTACTTCTTCCCCAAGGTCCTGACCGGCCTCCTCTTCAATCCGCTTGAGTGACTCGAGCGCCGGACTAGAATCAGAAGTCGCAACGCCGCGGCTATAGAAAGGCTCAGACATGAAGGCGACCGCCCGTCGCAAGGGGAAGTTCAAGCACATCGTTACGGTGCGCGATCACCATCTCCGGGTCGACGAGGCACGCGACGTCGGCGGCGACGACGAAGGCCCCAACCCTCAGGAGCTGCTCGCCGCCAGCCTCGCCGCCTGCACCGCGGTCACGATCGAGATGTACGCCAAGCGCAAGGGCTGGGAGCTCGGTCCCGTCGAGGTTTCCTGCGAGTACTCCCCCGCCGAGCGCGGCTGTCCGACCAAGTTCGAGACCGTCCTGCGCCTGCCGTCGACGTTGACCGACTACCAGGTCGGTCAGCTCCGCGTGATCGCCGCCAAGTGCCCGATCCACCGCACGCTCGACGGCGAGGTCATGTTCAGCGAGCGGGTCGAGCGGATGCAGCTGACCGCGTGACCGACGCCCAGGCGCGGGCTCTCCGCGCGGTGCTTCTCGATCCCGCCCAGGCCAGCACGCTCGAGCTTCACGGCCGGGTCGAGGCCGCCGTCCTCGTGCCGCTCTACGTCCGCGACGGCGCCCTTCACGCCGTCCTCACCCTCCGCCACGACGACCTGCGCAACCACCCCGGCCAGATCTCCTTCCCCGGCGGACGTCGCGAGCCCGCCGACCC
The DNA here is from genome assembly GCA_963795745.1 of uncultured Solirubrobacterales bacterium. Lineage (GTDB taxonomy): Bacteria > Actinomycetota > Thermoleophilia > Solirubrobacterales > Solirubrobacteraceae > Palsa-513. Next base: position 73,017 of record CAWCIT010000009.1, on the reverse strand, counting down.
CGACCTGATCCACACCGCCCTGCGCGAGGCCCACGAGGAGATCGGCCTCGACCCGGCCGCCGTCGAGCTCCTCGGCGCCCTCCAGCCCGCCTCGACCTTCGTCACTGACTTCGCGGTCTACCCGTTCGTCGGCCTGATCGCGCCCACGCAGCACTTCACCAAGGCCCCTCGCGAGGTCGAGGCCGTGCTCGAGCTCTCGATTCCCGACCTCATCGCCAGCTACTGCCGCCGCACGCTGACCCGGGCCGGGCGCACCTTCCGCACCGACTGCTACGACCTCGACGGTCATGTCGTCTGGGGCGCGACCGCCCGCATCCTCGCCGACCTCCTCGACCGCCTCGCCCTGATCGAACCGCCGCCCGCGCTCACACCGGCATGACCGCCGGCGCCTCGGCCAGGTACTCCACGAGCCCCGCCGGGGCGTAGCCCGGCAGCTCGCGGTGGCGCTCGACCGCGCTCGACGCGACGTACTCGTGGCCGCCGGCCGTCAACCCCAGCTGGCGGTCATACTTGGGGACCAGCTTGTAGAAGCCCCGGCACGAATCGTGAATCTGGCCGAGCGCGTTCGGGGCGACGCACTCGCCGGTCATTCGGCCATCCGGCGCGGACTCAGCCGTCATCCGACCGAACGCTCCCGCCTCGAACTCGAGCCCCGACGCCCGTGCCCGTTCGACCATCCACAGCAGCGTGATCTCCGGTAGCGACGGGTCCAGATAGCCGCCGCCGACGTCGCAGTGCACGCCGGCGAACCACACCTGCTCGAGCTGCTGGTTGACCGCCTCCGGCTGCTGGGTCCAGATCGCCGGCGCGAACGGACCCCGCCGCTCGTCGATCGCCAGGGCCTGGAACGCCGCGTCGACCGTCGTGCTCAGCGTCGTGTCGTGGAACGCCGACCGCCGGTTGACGATGCCGGCGAGCGGCAGGCCGGTGACCGGGATGCCCAGCGCCCCCACCGTGTCCCACACCCCGATGCACCGGATTCGCGTCTCGAACGAGTACGACCGCCGAAACAGGCGCGCCTCGATGCCGCGCGGGTGCGCGCTCCGGCTGCGATACAGCGCGTACGCCTCGTCCAGGCGATCCGCGTGCTCCGGCCGCAGGATGCCGGAGTTGCGGATGAAGCCGGCCGTGCTCCGCGCCGTGAACGCCCCCCGACTGAAGCCGAAGAGGAACACCTCGTCGCCGGGCTCGAAGTTCTCGCTGATCACGCGGTAGGCGTCGCGAACGTTGCGCGACAGCCCGAGCCCGAACGTGCCGCCGACAACGTGGTCCCACCGGCTGGCTCCCGTTCCGACCCCCCGGTGGTAGAAGACGCGCTGCTCGCCCCCGGCGCTGTCAAGCGGCGCGACCGCCAGCGCCAGCTTGGTGACGTTCGTCGGAGCCGTCGCCCCGCCCCGCGCCTCGTCCGGCGTGTTCCACGTGCCGTCGCAGCACATCACCAGACGCTTCGCCATCCGTCTCCCCCTCGAGCTGCTCGGGCCACACGTTACGGGCGGCCCGACGCCGGGTCAACCCGCCCGCCGCCGCCGCTCCACCACCGTCACCACGTGAGGCCCACCGGCGGCGCCACGACCGCCACCGCGGGCGGCCGCGCCGGCTCCCGGCTCAGGAGGCCGCCCAGCCCGATCAGCCCCGCCGCCACCAGCCCGACCCAGATCCCCGGCTGCAGCGTCAGGAGTCCCGACGGCGCCGGCGGATCGAGGATGCGAAAGCCGACCAGGCAGAAGGCGACCCCGCCGAGACCGGCCAGCGCGTTCGCGTCGCCGTCGGCGAACACCGGCCGAGCGCGCGTGAGACCAGCCGCGACGATCGCGACCACGCCCACGGCGATCAGCACCAGGACGATGTCGATCACGTGGAAGACGTCGTGCGCCGTCAGTGGGATCGGCCCCGCCGCCCGGGCGTAGGCCACCCCGGCGTGGACGAAGCTCCCGAAGCCGCCGAGCTGGTTCGACAGGGCGTCGACCTGGTCGAGCAGCGCAGCCGGCAGGCGCAGCTCATACCACGGCTGCCAGGTGTCGACCGCCAGGACCACGGCCGCCAGTCCCGACAGGAGCACTCCCAGGCTCGCCCGCGCCGATCGCATGACCTAGAAATCGGCATCTGTCCCGACCGGGCTGAGCCCACCCAACAAAGAGTCGATCGCCGCCCAGGCCTCCGCCAGCCAGGCGTCCCCGTCCGCCGGGTCGACGTCGAGCCGGCGCTCGGGCACGCGGTTGGCGCCCGCCTTCGCCGCCACCAGGCGCGCCCCGGCCGACAGCGTCGCCGCCGCCACCGTCCCCGCCGCCTCATACACCACGCCCCGGACGGTCGTGTCGATGATCTGCGACAGCACCGACTCCAGTCGCGGCCCGTGGAGCGCCGCGACCGCCTCGGCCGCCCCGCTCGCTGAGCCCAACAGCCAGCAGACGACCGTCACCCCCTCGAGCGCGTAGCGCAGCGACGCGATCCGGTCGGGCGTCCCGACGAAGCACTCGGCCCCCGCCGCCTCGATCGCCGCCCGCCCGGCCTCGGTCCGCGTGGTGACCCGCACCGCCGCGCCGTCCCCCACCAGCGCCGCGGCCAGCCGCCGCCCGCGGCAGCCGCCGCCCACGATCAGGATGCGCGCCATCAGCCGGGCGCCCGGATTCGCCCGTCGTGCACCCGGCGATCGTATGCAAAGGCCGGCCCCCGGCCCCGCCTGACCCGTCCGCGGCGCCCCGACCCGCCAGAATCATCCCCGTGGACCTCGACCTCACCGACGAGCAGCTCCTGATCCGCCAGACGGCCCGCGAGTTCACCGACCGCGAGATCGTTCCCCGGGCCACCCAGAACGCCCGCGACCACCGCTTCGACACCGACCTCATCGCCCGCCTGGCCGCCCAGGGCTATCTCGGCGCCCTCGTCCCCACCGCCTACGGCGGCGCCGGCCTCGACCACGTCGCCTACGCCCTGATCGTCGAGGAGGTCGGACGCGGCTGCTCGGCCATGCGCACCGTCGTCTCCGTCCAGACCTCGCTCGTCTGCCAGGCCATCGTCGGCTGGGGCACCGAGGCCCAGAAGCAGCGCCTCCTTCCCCGTCTCTGCTCCGGCGACTGGCTCGGCTGCTTCGCCCTGACCGAGCCCGACACCGGCTCCGACGCCGCGCGCCTGCGCACCCGGGCGACCCGCACGGCCGACGGGGACTGGCTGATCAACGGGGCCAAGATGTGGATCTCGAACGCCGGTCACGCCCGCCTCGCCCTCGTCTTCGCCCAAACCGATCCCGAGCTCGCCCATCGCGGCCTCGCCTGCTTCCTCGTCGACACCGACCAGCCGGGGTTCCAGACCCGGGAGATCGTCGGCAAGATGGGCCTTCACGCGTCGGAGACCTCGGCGATCAGCCTCGACGACGTCCGCGTCGCCCCCGACCAGCTGCTCGGCCAGGTCGGCGACGGCTTCAAGGTCGCGATGACGGCGCTCGACTCCGGCCGCTTCAGCGTCGCCGCCGGCTGCGTCGGCATCTGCCAGGGCTGCCTCGAGGCGTCGGTGGCCTACGCCACCCAGCGCGAGCAGTTCGGCCGCCCGATCGCCGGCTTCCAGCTCGTCCAGGCGATGATCGCCGACATGGTGGTGAAGACCGACGCGGCCCGCCTGCTGACCTGGCGCGCCGGCCTGCTCAAGGATCGCGGCCGCCCGAGCACGACCGAGACGTCGATCGCCAAGCTCTACGCCACCGAGTCGGCCGTCGAGTGCGCCAACGCCGCGATCCAGGTCCACGGCGGCGCCGGCTATGTCGACGACCACCCGGTTGAGCGCTACTTCCGCGACGTCCGCGTGACCACGCTCTACGAAGGCACCTCCGAGATTCAGCGGCTGATCATCGGCCGCGCCGCCACCGGCATCGACGCCCTTGCCTGAGGCGGGCGGGCGAGCTGCCGGAGCACCGAGGAGCAGATCACCGCCACCGAACTGCGCAGCCCGAGCGTCCGGGACGGTTCTGCACCTGGCGCGCCGGCGGGGCGCCCTGCGCTTCGACCGGCTCGGCCGGACCGGCGTCGTCTTCCACATGCTGAGCTCGCTCGACCCCCTCGGCCGGACCGGCTGCACGGCGATCAGCGACAGCGCCGCCGGGGCCGAGGCCCTCTACCGCCAGGTCGAGACGACGCTGCTGGGCGCGGCGCAGGCGGCGGCCGGCGCCACCGTCCGGCGCCGGTCGGCCGCGTGGGCGACGCCCCGGCTGGCGGCGACGCATTAGAGGCTGGTCATCCGGCCGCCCCGCCCACCTCGGGTCAGCCGGCCGCCGCGACGACGTCGCAGAAGACGAACCCGTCCCGCTCCGCGACCTCCCCGACCCGGCAGGCGATCGGCCGGGCGAGCACCGGGCCCGCGTGGACGAAGGTGTGGAACTCGCCGTTCTCGCCACACGGGTCGACGCCGGCCGGCAGGTCGTCGAGCAGATCCGCATCGAAGGATCGCCCGGCGAACGACGCGTCGAGCCGGGCCGGGTCGACGCAGACGATGATGGCCTCGAAGCCGGCGGCGACGAACTCCCGCGCCAGGCCGGCTGTGTCGCGCCCCCATAGGGGAAACACGCCCCGCCGCCCGGCCTGCGCGAGGCGGGCCTCCCGGTAGGCGCGGACGTCGGCGAGGAACAGGTCGCCGAACCCGACGGTCTCGACCGCTCGCAGCGGCGCCGCTGCGAACGCCTCGGCCATCCGCTCCTCGTAGACGTCGTTGCTGCACCCGACCGGGATCCTCACCTCGACGAGCGCCGCCCGCGCCGCCTGTGCCTGCTGGGCGATCAACTCCCGTCTGACCCCGTGCATCGACACCCGCTCGTAGCCCTCGGTGACCGTCGTTATCAGCGTCCCCGGCGAGCGGCCCTGCTCTCGGCGGAGGGTCCACAGGGCGAGCGCCGAGTCCTTGCCGCCGCTCCATGCGAGGGCCAGCGTCGCGTCCACCTCCGTCACCGACCCGACCCTACCGACGCCGCCCCGCCACAGGCCCGCCCGCCGCATTGGGGTTGCGCTCCCGGCCCACGCCTCCGCCGGCCGCCGATCCGACCCGCCCACCCCTCGCGTGCGGCGGAGACGCTCCCCAGCAACGGCACCCTCACCCCCGGGCGGCCGCTCGGGAGCGAGATAATGAGCCGATGACCCGGCCGGCCCCTCTCCGCGCGCTCGAGGTCGGCTTCGCGGTCGTCGACAGCCCCGTCGGCGCGTTGCTCCTCGCCGCGACCGACGCCGGCCTCGTCCGCCTGGCCTACGTCGTCGACCGGCCGGAGCCGGTGCTGGCCGAGCTCGCCGACCGGGTCTCGCCGCGCCTGGTCGCGCGGGCGCTCGACCGCTTCCGGCGCGAGCTCGACGACTACTTCGCCGGGCGGCGGCAACGCTTCGAGATCCCGCTCGACCGGCAGCTGACCTCCGGCTGGCGGCGGCGGCTGCTGGCGGCGGCGGAGTCGATCCCCTACGGCGAGGTCGCGACCTACGGCGAGGTCGCCCGCCTGGCCGGCCGGCCCGGAGCCGCTCGGGCCGCCGGCGGGGCGCTCGGGGCCAACCCGCTGGCGATCGTGATCCCCTGCCACCGCGTGGTCGCCGCCGCCGGCCTCGGGGGCTACGGCCCGGGCGTCGAGCGCAAGCGCCTGCTGCTCGAGCTCGAGGGCGCGCTCGCGCCGCCGCTCGGGCCAGCGGTGGCCGGCGCCAGCCGCCCGCGGTGATCGGCCCGGCCCGGATCGCCGCCGGCCGTGCGCCGCCGCGGGCGCATGCACCGCCTCCGCGGCGACGCCGTCCACTGCCCGTGCTGCCAGCGCAGCTTCGCCCGCTTCGAGGACGACTGGAACCGCCCGGACGCGATCTGCCCGCGCTGCGGCTCGCACGAGCGCCACCGGCTGCTGGCGCTCTGGCTCGCGCGGCGCGCCGACCTGCGCGGCCGCGTGCTCCACTTCGCCCCCGAGTACGCGATCAGCCGCTGGCTGGCCGGCCGGCCGGAGCTCGACTACGTGACCAGCGACTATGCCCCCGGCTCGGGTGCCGACCTGCAGCTCGACATCACGGCGATCGACCTGCCGGACGCCAGCTTCGACGCGATCATCGCCAGCCACGTGCTCGAGCACGTGGCCGACGACCGCGCCGCCCTGGCCGAGCTGCGCCGCGTGCTGCGTCCGGGCGGGCGGGCGATCGTGATGGTCCCCGTCGATCACGACCGTCCCGACACCTACGAGGATCCGGCGATCGCCACGCCGGCCGCCCGCCAGCGCGCCTACCGCCAGCACGACCACCTGCGCCTCTACGGCGCCGACGTCGCCGACCGCCTGAGCCTTCCTGGCCTGCGCTTCACGGCCGACGCCTACGCCCGGGAGCTCGGGCCCCGGCTGCGCGCGCGCCACCGCCTGCTCGAGGCCGACGAGATCTACGTCGGTCGAGCCGGCGGGCCGGACCGGGGGGCGGACAGTCGCCGCCCCCCGGCCTGCGGCTAACGCAGCGTCGCCAGCCCGTAGGGCAGCAGGCCGAGCCGGACCGGCAGCGGCGTGCTCGAGATCGCCCTCAGGTGCCCGCCGGCGCCGATGGCGAAGGCGTCGACGAAGTTGCCGTCGGCCGGCGCGTCGACGATCGTCCCGTTGGCCATGATCCCCTGCGGCCGCGGACCGTCGGGGTCGTCGTGGGCGGCCGAGACGTAGAGGACCCGGTTCGAGGCGTTGAACGCCATCTCCCTGACCGTGCCCGTCGACGGCGTCTTCACCCGCTCGACGAACGTCAAACCCGCCCCGTTCGGGCTGACCCGGAACAGCGAGATGTCCTGCGTCGCCGAGTTGGCGACGTACAGGTAGCGACCGTCACGGGTCACCACGCCCCAGCAGGCGGCGACCGAGCCGGGGTTGTCGACCTGGCCGACGAAGGTCAGCGACCCCTTGGCGTCGTAGTGGTAGATCGCGATCCGGAAGTTGAGCGGCCCGATCACGTAGACGTAGGGCTTGCTCGGATGGAAGGCGACGCCGAACGGCGTCGGGATCAGGACCCGGGGAATGAACGGCGGGACCATGACGTTGGCGTTCATGCTCGCCGGGAACACCGTCGGCGAGCCCGGCGCCTCGGTGAGCACGCCCCTGGTCGACAGCCCGAGCCCGTGGATCTTCTGCGAGTAGAAGCCGGTGGTGACCAGCTGGCCGCCCGACGGCGACAACGTCGCGTCGATCAGGCCCTCGTGCGGCGCCTGGATCGTCGAGATCGCCCGCAGGCGACCGGCCGTCGAGACCGAGAAGGACACCAGGCTGGCCGGCCCCGGCGGGGTCGGGCCGGCCGGGTCGAACGGGGCGATCTGACCGTGGTTGGCGACGACCAGGCGACCCCGGCTGTAGCCGACGCTGATCGGGGCCACGCCGCCCGAGGAGAACGGCGATCCCCCGACCTTGGTCAGGGCGCCGGTCGCGTGGTTGACCCGGAACACGGCGATGCTGTTGGAGCCCTCGTTGACCGCGAACAGGAAGCGCTTGTCGCTGCTGAGCTGGACCTCCTGGTCGGCCGAGAGCGTCCCGATCGACTTGCCGATGATCAGCGGCGCCCCCGTGCCGTTCGTCCGGTACTCGCGCACGTTGACCGGGCTCAGCGCCCCCGACGGACCCGACTGGAGGGCGAGCACGCTGTTCTGCCCGGGTGTCGGGTTGTTCGATTCGGTGTATACCCAGCCCGTGGCGAGTGCCGGAGCCGGCACGCTCAATACGCCGGCGCAGACCACCACCCTGACGAGCGATCGAGTCGTTGGCACGTGGACCCCCAGGTTGCTTGACGAAGATGCTTGGTGGCAGCCTATCCCCGAATCGCCGGCGCCGCAAAGGGACCGCGGCGCGCGACAGGGGGCCGCGCCCGGCCGGCCAGCGCCGGCTCTCCTCCCGACCGGAAACCTCCGGACACCGGCGCCCGGCCACGCCGAGCGCAAGGGCCCGTGCCACCGAGACAGCCGCCTTCGCCGCGTCGGCGCGCCTTGGCCCGCGCGCCGACCGCGGGAGGCCCGCGGGACCGCCCGCCGGCCTACGCCACGCCCGGCGCCGGCGCCGACGCCGACGCCGGCGCCGGCCGCCACTGCGCCTCGGCCAGGTCGCCCTCCGGCATCCCGTCCGGGGTCGGCACCTCCGGCGTGTCGCGGATGTACCACTCGGCGTCGAGGGCGGCGGCGCAGCCGCTCCCGGCGGCAGTCACCGCCTGGCGGTAGGTGTGGTCGACGATGTCGCCGGCCGCGAACACGCCCGGGCGGTTGGTCCGGGTCGAGCGCCCGTCGACCTTGATGTAGCCGTTGTCGTCGATGTCGACCTGTCCGTGGACGAGCTCCGACTGCGGTTCGTGGCCGATGGCGATGAACGCCCCAGACATCGCGATCTCCCGCTTCTCGCCCGTCTCGAGGTTGGTGAGCTCGGCCCGGTCGAGCCCGCCGTTCTCGCCGGCGAGGAACGCGTCGACCCCGTAGGGCGTCAGCCACTCGATGTTCTCCTTCGCCCGGGCCCGGTCGAGCATGATCTTCGACGCCCGGAACTCGTCGCGGCGGTGGACGACGGTGACCGTCGAGGCGAACTTCGCCAGGAACAGCGCCTCCTCCATCGCCGAGTCGCCGCCGCCGACGATGATCGACGCCTTGTCGCGGAAGAAGGCCGCGTCGCACGTCGCGCAGTAGCTGACCCCGCGTCCGCCGAGCTCGTCCTCGCCCGGCACCCCCAGCTTGCGGTGCTCGGCGCCCATGGCCAGGATCACCGTCCGCGCCTGGTGCTCCTCGTCGTCGATGAAGACGGTGTGGACGCCTCCCGGCGTGTCGGACAGCTCGACCCGGGTCGCCTGGTCGGTGATGAACCGCGTCCCGAAGCGCTCGGCCTGGTCGCGCAGCTGCTGCATCATCTCCGGTCCGCTGATCCCCTCGGGGTAGCCCGGGTAGTTCTCGACGTCGGTCGTCTGCTGGAGCAGGCCGCCCCAGGCGAAGCCCTCGATCACGAGTGGGCGCAGGTTGGCCCGCGCGGTGTAGAGCGCGGCCGTATAGCCCGCCGGTCCGCTACCAATGATGATCACGTTCTCGATGTCTGCCATCAGGCCTCCGGACCCCCGTCGTTGCTCATTACTTTCCTTTTTGAAGTATAGCGGTGGATGATCACGCCGGCACCGGGTCAGACGCCCCGGGCGCCCCCGATGCCTCCTCGGGCTCGAGCTCCTGCTGCCAGCGATGGACCGTCCGCCGCAGCTGGAAGTAGGCGATCGCGCCGGGGATGGTCGGCAGCCAGAAGGAGAACGCCCGGTAGACGAGGACGGCCAGGAGGGCCAGGCTGCCGTCGACGCCGAAGGCGATCAGCGCGCCGATCATGCCGCCGTCGACGCCGCCGATGCCCCCCGGGAGCGGGAGCACGTTGGCCAGCATGCCGACGAAGTAGGCCATCACGATGACCGGGATCGGCGGCGGCGCCCCGAACGCATGGAACGCCGCCCAGAGGACGGCGATGTCGGCCGACCACCACATCAGGGCGCCCAGGCTGCCGAGGTTCCGCGACCGCAGCAGCGCGATCGCCGTGCGGACGCCCGAGGCCACGGCCGCCGGCGCGGTGACGGCCTTGGCCACCAGGCGCGCCCCCCGCCGCCCGCCGGCGGCCCAGGCCTCGAGCCGGCGCTCGATGTCCTGCGGCAGGAGCGACAGGGCGAGGAAGACGGCGATCGACGCGGCCCCGAAGATGGCCGGGACGAGCGTGATGGCAAAGCCGCCGCCGCCCGGCAGGACGCCGGTGCGCAGCCCGATCCCGTCGACGACCAGCGCGCTCATGTACACCGCGTAGAGCAGGGTGAGGAAGGCGATCATCCGGCAGGCGACGACCCGCGGGTGCATGCCCGACCGCCGCAGCGCCCACGCCGTCAAGGCCACCCCGCCGCTCCCGGCCGCGGCGAACAGGCGCGAGGCCGCCAAGCCGGCCATCGTGATCTGGTAGCTCTCGTTCCAGTTGATCCGCGATTCCCCGCGGACGAACACGGCCCGGAAGAGCAGGATGTAGCCGCCGAAGGAGACGGCCTCGAAGGCGAAGCAGAGCACCAGCCAGACCGGGTCGGCCTGGTCGAGCTTGTCCCAGGTCTGTCGCAGACCGGCGAGCTTCGGCAGCACGAAATAGAGGAAGGCCAGCGCCGAGGCGACGAAGACCAGGAAGACCAGCCACTGGCGCCGCGTGATGTGGACGCGCGGCATCTCGTCGACGTCGATCTTCGGCAGCTTGCCCAGCTGCTCGCGGCCGAACCCCCGCGCCGGCCGCCCCTCCTTGCGGACCGGCTCGTCCATCAGCCCGCCCTCGCCCACTGGGCAAAGCGCCCGACGGCGCGCCCGACGCCCGCGATCGGGGCCCCCAGCACCGGCTCGGCCCGGCGGACGGCCACGGTCAGAGCCAGGCCGCCGAGCAGGTCGGCGACGTAGTGCTCGCCGAGATAGACGAGTGCGAAGCCGAGGGCCAGGGCGTAGCTCCAGCCCAGGGCGCCGGCCAGCGGACCCGTCTCGGCGAGCAGGGTCGCGGCCATCACTGATGTCGCGAAATGAAGCGATGGCATCGCCGCCACCGGGTTACCTCCCAGCACACTGTAGAGGGGGCCCCAGCCGTCACGCCAGAAGCTCTCTCCGTATTCCACCATCATCCGCCGCACAGCCGGCGGCACCTCCCCGCGCGAGGACGGGACCCGCTCGATCCGTCCCCGCTCGGCGGCGTACCACGGCGGCGCCGTCGGGATCAGCCAGTAGCAGGCGGCACCGACGTCGAATACCGCGTACGTGAGCACCGCCGCCCGGGGAAAGCGGCTCGGGTGCTTGGCGAGCAGGTAGCTGAGCGTCGTGTGCGGCACGGCGAACCAGACCCAATGGGTCCAGATCAGCGCCTTGTCGTAGGCCCGGAACTCCGGTGTCTTGGCCAGCGCCTGCTGCAGGCGCACGCTCGGCAGCCGCCCGCACCCGAGCAGCCGATCGATCGCCACCGGGTAGTCGACGCGGACCCGCCGCTCGAGCGCCTCGGCATCGGCGCTCGGCAGCTTGTAGGCCGCGACGTAGGCCCACATCTGGAGCGCGCATACGGCGACGTCGCGCTTGCGCGACCGAGGCACGGCGACGGTCAGGGCCAGCGGGGCGACGGCCGCGCCGGCGATCACCGCTCCCGGGCCCAGGCCGGCGGCGCGGCGCACGATCGGCAGCGCTACCCCGGCGAGCACCGCGAGCGTGGCGGAGATCCTGACGGCGCGCGGTCCGGGCAAGGTCGCCGAGTATATGAGGCGCGGCCGACTGCCCCGCGGGGGGTGCGCCGCCGGCGCGGACGGCAGCCCTGGTGCGTCGCTCGGCGGCCCTAGCCGACCGCCGCCGCCCGCTGGGCGTGATGGGCCCGGGCCGCCTCGACCAGCGCCCCGACCACCTGGCTGGCCGGATCGGCCTCCGGGTGCCACTGGACGCCGAGCGCGAACGCCCGCGTCGGATCCTCGATCGCCTCGGGCAGGTCGTCGAGCTCCGACCAGCCGCTGACCTGGAGGCCGTCGCCGACCCGCTCCACCCCCTGGTGGTGGTGGGACTTGGTCGCGTGCACCGGCTCGCCGGCGGCCCGGGCCGCCAGGGAGCCGGGCGCCAGGCGGACGAGGTGGTCGGACCCGTCGAAGCTCCCCTGGACGCGCCGGTGGTCGCTGTGGTCGAGGCGCTCGGGCAGGTCCTGGATCAGCGTTCCGCCGCGGGCGACGTTCAGGAGCTGCATCCCCCGGCAGATGCCGAGGACCGGGAGGTCGCGGTCGAGCGCCCGGCGGGCCAGCGCGATCTCGAAGCGGTCGCGGGCGGGCAGGGTGCCGACGGTCAGCGGGTGGCGCGGGCCGCCGTAGCAATCCGGGTCGATGTCCGCGCCTCCGGCCAGGAGCAGGCCGTCGAGCAGGTCGAGGACGTCGTCGGGGTCGTCGGTCACGGCCGGGTCAGGCGGGAGGAGGAGCACCATCGCCCCGCCCCGCTGGACGGCGGCGACGTAGCTCGCCGGCGTCATCACCGCCTGCTGGTCCCAGACGGTCCAGCGCGCCTGCTCGATGGCGGCGCAGATGCCGATCACCACGGGGCTCATGAGCAGAACGGTAGCGTCACCGCCGCCGCCTGACGCGGCACGCCCGCGCCGGCCGGCATCACGGCCGCCGCCGGGCGCGCGCGGCAGGCCCGCGCCGGCCGGCGGCCGGTGCGCGTGGCCGCAGGGCGGTGGACGCGTCACCGCCGCCGCCGCCGCCGCCGCCGCAGGCCATAGCATCCGCCGCGATGGCCGGCGCCGAGCACGACTACGAGACCGTGGCGGTCCGCGTGGACGGCGGCGCGGCCACGATCGAGCTGAACCGGCCGCAGGCGCTCAACGCCTGGAACCGCCAGCTCGGCCTCGACCTCCTGGACGCCGTGCGGGGCGTCGCCGGCGACCCGGCGGCCCGCGTGGTGGTGATCCGCGGTGCCGGGCGCGCCTTCTCCTCGGGCGCCGACCTGCGCGACATCGCCGGCGCCGAGGACCGCACCCCGGACGGGCGGCCCGACGTCGGGCGCATCCTGACCGACCGCTACCACCCGATCATCAACGGGATCCGCCGGATGGAGAAGCCGGTGGTGGCGGCCGTCCACGGCCCGGCGGTCGGCATCGGCCTCTCGCTCGCCCTCGCCTGCGACCTGGTCGTCGCGGCCCGGAGCGCCTACTTCCTGCTCGCCTTCGTCAACATCGGGCTCGTCCCCGACGGCGGCGCGTCAGGCTTCGTGGCCAGCCGGGTGGGGATGGCTCGCGCGGCCGAGATGGCGCTGCTCGGCGAGCCCGTCCCCGCGGCCCAGGCCCTGGACTGGGGCCTCATCAACGCCGTGCACGAAGACGAGGACTTCGACGCGGCCGTCGCCCGGCTCGCCGGCCGGCTGGCCGTCGGGCCGACCGCGAGCTACGCCGGGTCCAAGCAGGAGCTCGAGCGCTGGTTCTACCGCCACCTCGATGACCAGCTGGCGCTCGAGGCCGGGCTTCAGCAGGCGATGGCCTCGACCGCCGACTTCCGGGAGGGCCTCGCCGCCTTCGCCGAGAAGCGTCCGGCGCGATTCGCCGGCTCCTGAATACAATCCTCGCGCCTTGCGCCGCCCGACCCACAACCACGCTAGACGCAGGCTGGTCATCGCCTGCGGCCTGGCGCTAGCCCTGGCCCTCGCGGCGGCCCCGGCGGCGTTCGCCGGAGCAATCGTTCCCGAGCACGCCAGCTCGCCCAACGCCGACGAGATCGCCAACCTCTACAAGATCACCCTCTATATCGCGCTGGTCATCTTCGTCGGCGTCGAGGGGACCCTCGTCTACGCGCTGATCCGCTTCCGCCGCCGGCCCGGCGTGGTCGCGGCCCAGATCCACGGCAACACGAGCCTCGAGATCGGCTGGACGGTCGGGGCGGCCGTCATCCTCCTGATCCTGAGCGTCGTCACCTTCGTCAAGCTCGACGCCATCCGCAAGCCGCCGAACTCCGGGGCCAACGGCCTGAGCCTGGCCAGCAGCGCGATCTACGCGACGAGCGAGACGCTGCTGCCCCCGAACGGCAAGTCCCTGAACATCAAGGTCAACGGCCAGCAGTTCATCTGGCGCTACACCTATCCCGGCGGCCAGAACCCGGACGGCCTGGACGCGCCCTACTCCTACACGACGATGGTCGTCCCCACCGACACGACGATCACGCTCGACATCAACTCTCAGGACGTCGTGCACTCCTGGTGGATCCCGCAGCTCGGCGGCAAGTTCCAGGCCGTGCCCGGCTACACCAACCACACGTGGTTCAAGATCTCCAAGCCCGGCTTCTACCGCGGGCAGTGCGCCTTCCTCTGCGGGCGTCTCCACGCGAACATGATCGCCATCGTCCACGCGGTTGCGCCGGCCGAGTTCGAGGCCTGGATCGCCCAGCAGTCGAAGGATCTCGCGGCAGCCGACGCGGCGGCCCAGGCCTCGCGGGCCAAGCTCAGCACCCAGACCGGCGCCGGCGCGGTGTCGAACCCGTGACCGCCACGACCCCCACCCGTCCGGACCGGTAGAGGAGCACGGCATGGCCATCGCAACAACGCCGATCCCGCAGATCGTCGCCCGCAGCGCCGGGCGCGAGGAACAGGGCTGGACCAGCTGGCTCACCACCGTCGATCACAAGAAGATCGGCATCCTCTACATGGTCACGACGTTCGTGTTCTTCATCCTCGGCGGCGTCGAGGCCCTGCTGATCCGCCTGCAGCTCGGCGTGGCCGACAACAGCCTGGTCACGCCGCAGGTCTACAACCAGCTGTTCACGCTGCACGGGACGACGATGATCTTCCTCTTCGTCGTGCCGATGATGGCCGGCCTGGCCAACTACTTCGTCCCGCTGATGATCGGCGCCCGGGACATGGCCTTCCCGCGGCTGAACGCCCTCAGCTACTGGCTCTTCCTCGCCGGCGGCATCGTCTTCTACGCGTCGCTCTTCTTCAGCCCGCCCGAGGCCGGCTGGATCTCGACCGTTCCCCTCTCGACCAGCACCTACCTGCCCAACGGCGGCGTCGACGCCTGGATCTTCCTGATCCATCTCACCGGGCTGTCGTCCCTGCTCGGGGCGATCAACTTCTACGCGACGATCGCCAACATGCGCGCCCCGGGCATGAGCTGGTCACGCCTGCCCCTCTTCTGCTGGTCGATCCTGACCTACGCGATCCTGCTGATCGTGGCGATCCCGGTGATCGCCGGGGCGGTCACCCTGCTCCTCACCGACCGTCACTTCGGCACCCACTTCTACGACCCGTCCAACGGCGGCTCGCCCCTGCTCTGGCAGCACCTGTTCTGGTTCTTCGGCCACCCGGAGGTCTACATCATGGTCCTGCCGGGCTTCGGGATCGTCTCCGAGATCCTGCCCGTCTTCGCCCGCAAGCCGATCTTCGGCTACAAGGCGATCGCGGCGGCGACGATCCTGATCGCCTTCCTCGGCCTCCTGACCTGGGCCCATCACATGTTCACGACGCCGACGCCGCTCGTCGTCCTGATCTTCGTGATGATCAGCTCGTTCCTGATCGCCGTGCCGACCGGCGTCAAGATCTTCAACTGGCTCGGCACCCTCTGGCAGGGGTCGATCGAGTTCACCACGGCCCTCCTCTTCTGCGTCGGCTTCATCGCCGTCTTCGTGGTCGGGGGCATCACCGGCGTCTTCCTGGCCATCTTCCCGGTCGACTGGCAGCTCAACGACACGTACTTCGTCGTCGCCCACCTCCACTACGTGCTGGTCGGCGGCTCGGTCTTCACGATCTTCGCCGCGATCTACTACTGGTTCCCGAAGATCACCGGCCGGATGCTCAGCGAGCGGCTGGGCAAGGCGTCCTTCTGGGCGATGTTCATCGGCATGAACATGACCTTCCTGATCCAGCACTCGCTCGGGCTCGACGGAATGCCGCGCCGCGTCTACGAATATGACAACGTGGGCCATCTGCAGCTCTACAACCAGATCTCCACCGTCGGCTCGTTCATCCTCGCGCTCGGCGTCCTGCTGACCGCGATCAACGTCGTCCGCTCGCTGAAGACCGGCGCCGTCGCCGGCCCCGACCCGTGGCGGGGCAACACGCTCGAGTGGTTCACCTCCTCGCCGCCGCCGGTCAACAACTTCGACGTCGTCCCGCGCGTGCGCTCGCTCGAGCCGATGAAGGACATCCGCCGCGAGGTCGAGCGCCGCACCGGCACCGGCGCCGGTGCCTCCGCGGGCGCCGCCGACGCGAGCGTCGTGGCCTAGTGGTGGTTCGTCCGGTAAGTCCGTGCATGCTCGGGCGAGCGAAAATCGAGCGTCGCCAGGGCGCAGGAGCGAAGGCGTGGCCCTGCCACGTCGAGCTCCGAGGACGCCGCGAGGCGAAGATTTGCAGCCGATCCGAGCGTGTGCGGATTTGCAGGGCGGACCACTAGTGGAGGCCTCCCCCGCCACCACCGCCTCCGGAGGTCTGGCCTCGGTCCGCCAGGTGCTGGCCGACTACACGGCTCTGACCAAGCCCAAGGTCCAGTCGCTGCTCCTGCTGACGACGGTGACGACGATGTACGTCGCCGGCCACCCGTCCCCGTGGACGGTGCTCCTGACCCTGACCGGCGGCTACCTCTCGGCCGGCGGCGCCGGCGCGGTCAACCACTACTGGGATCGCGACATCGACGCCCAGATGAAGCGGACGGCGACGCGGCCGATCCCGGCCGGCCGGATCGCGCCCGGGGCCGCCCTGGCCTTCGGCCTCGTGCTCGCCGCCGCGTCGTTCGCCCTGCTCTCGCTGACCGTCAACCTCCTCGCCGCCAGCCTGGCCCTCTCGGGCTTCGTCGGCTACGTCGGCGTGTACACGATCTGGCTCAAGCGGCGCACGCCGCAGAACATCGTGATCGGCGGCGCCGCCGGAGCCGTGCCGCCGCTCGTCGCCTGGGCGGCGACCACCGGCAGCCTGTCGTGGACGGCGGTCTACCTGTTCGCCATCGTCTTCTACTGGACGCCACCGCACTTCTGGGCGCTCAGCCTGCTGATGAAGGACGAATACGCCAAGGTCGGCGTCCCGATGATGCCGGTCGTGCGCGGCGAGGCCGAGACGCGCCGCCAGATCCTCCTCTACTCGCTGCTGCTCTACGCCGTCACCCAGCTGCCGTTCTGCGCCGGCGGCTTCGGGACGATCTACCTCGTCGCGTCGATGGTCCTCGGCGGGCTCTTCATCGCCGCGGCCGTGCGCCTCTACCGCCGCGCCGACCGCGGTGCCGCCCTGCGGCTCTACCTCTACTCGCTCGCCTACCTCGCCCTGCTCTTCGGCGCGATGGTCCTCGACGCCCAGCTGTAGGATCCGCACGATGCACCAGAGGCTCGCTCGCAAGAACATCCGCACCGGCCTGATCGTCGGGGCCTTCTGCATGGCGATGTTCGCGCTGACGTTCGTCGCCGCCGCGGTCTACGTCGCCTGATGGACGAGCACGCGGCGCTCGCCCCCGACGAGGACCCGCCGCCGCCGATCGGCGAGGAGATCCACCTCCCCGACCCGACGATCCTTCCGCTCCTCCTGGCGGTCGGCATCACCGTCGCCCTCGTCGGCGTCACCATCTCGCCGATCTTGGTCGTGGCCGGTCTCGCGCTGGCGATCCCGGTGCTCGTGCGCTGGATCCGCGACGCTCGCCACGAGCTCCACGAGCTCCCGCCCGGCCCGCACTGACCGGCGCGGCCGCGCAGGCCATCCAGCCGTCGCTCTCCACGGCAACCGAGACCGTCCGCCGCGGCGCCGCCGGCCTGCGGACCGCAGCGCTGCCGGCTGACGACTCGGGTCCTCTCGGCCTGGCCGCGCCCCCGCGCGACCCTCACCTGCCGTCCCCTTCACGGCCCTCGGGACCCGCTCCACAGCCTCCCCGTTCCGGATTGCCGTCCGTCGCCGCTTCTCAATAGGATGCCGCGCGATGGAGGAGCAGGAGCACGACACGCCACACCGCCCAGCGGTAGAACGCCGCACCCTCCTCCCCGTCTTCCTCATCGGCCTGGTCGCCTGCGCCGGCGGAATCGTGCTCGGATTGGTCATTCCCTGGTTCCCGCCGGCGGCCGATTCGCAGGCCAAGTCCATCGACACCCTCTACTACGTGCTGATCGTCGTGACCGTCCCGGTCTTCGTCCTCGTCGAGACGGTCGTCCTCTTCGCCGTCTACCGCTTCCGCATGCGACCGGGAGAGGAGCTCCTCGACGGCCCGCCGATCCACGGCAACACGCGCCTGGAGATCATCTGGACCGCGGCCCCATCGGCGCTCATCGCCGCGCTCGTCGTCTACGCTGCGGTGGTCCTGCGCCACATCGAACACAAACCGGCCAACGAGATCCAGGTCCAGGTGTACGCCCAGCAGTTCGCCTGGTCCTTCGGCTATCCGCCGGCGACCGCGGGCGCCAAGACGATCGTGGCCTCCGAGCTGTGGCTGGTCAAGGACCAGCCGGTCCGCTTCCGCGTCCACACCAGCGACGTCCTCCACGGCTTCTGGATCCCGGCCTTCCGCCTCCAGATCGACGCGGTGCCCGGGACGACCGAGAGCTTCCGGGCCACGCCGACGCGCCTCGGCACCTACGACATCGTCTGCACCGAGCTCTGCGGCCTCGGTCACTCGCTCATGCGCTCCACCCTCCACGTCGTGACCAGGGCCGGCTACGCCGCGTTCATGGCCTCTCGCGGCGCCCAGTCCTCGGTGCCGGCCAACCTCAGCCCGACCCAGGTGGCGACCGTGGGCAAGCAGGTCTTCGTCTCGACCGGCGGCTGCGGCGCCTGCCACACGCTGGCCGCCGCCGGGACGACCGGCGCCGTCGGACCCAACCTCGACAAGTACCTCAAGGGCAAGTCGCCGGCGTTCATCCGGACGTCGATCGTCAACCCGAACGCCTTCGTCGAGAAGGGCTTCCCGGCCAACGTGATGCCGCCCAACTTCGCGACCAGCCTGAGCACGGGCGAGCTGAACGCCGTCGTAAAATATCTTGCGTCCGTGACCAAGTGATCGAGGAGGAACGCTGATGGCTGCCAGGCTCCGAGCTCCGGGTCTCCTGCGCGGAGGCTGGTTCTTCGCGATCGGCATCGCCTTCGCCTACGGGCTGGTCGGCCTCATCCGCTTCGTCTCGCACTACCACCCCTTCTTCAAGGGCGAGTCGGTGCTCCAGGTCGGGATGATCTCCGGGCCGATGTTCTTCCTCGTCGGCCTCGGCGCCTTCGACTACTGGTTCTACTGGGCCTCGGCCCGGCCGACCCGGCCCGAGGACCACTCGAGCCACGGGGCGCGCTCCTGGAAGGACTACTTCCGGGTCAACACCGACCACAAGGTGATCGGCATCCAGTACACGGTGCACTCGTTCATCTACCTGCTGATCGGCGGCCTGTTCGCGATGCTCGTGCGCGCCGAGCTGGCGCAGCCGGGAGCCAAGTTCGTCGACGCCAACACCTACAACGGCCTCTTCTCGGTCCACGCCTCGCTCCTGATCTTCCTCTTCGTGATCCCCGTCTTCGCCGGCCTGGCCAACTTCGTCCTGCCGCTGATGATCGGCGCCCCGGACATGGCCTTCCCCCGCCTGAACGCGCTCTCCTTCTGGCTGCTGCCGATCGCCGGCCTGATGATGCTGGCCTCCTTCTTCGCCCCCGGCGGGTCCTTCGCCTCGGGCTGGACCGCCTACGCCCCGCTGTCGACCTCGGCGCCCATAGGTCAGGACTTCTTCACGATCGGGGTCCAGTTCGCCGGCGCGTCGTCGATCGCCACGGCGCTCAACTTCCTGGTGACGATCATCACCATGCGGGCGCCGGGGATGAGCTTCTTCCGCATGCCGCTGCTCGTCTGGGCCAACTTCTCGACCTCGCTGCTCGTGGTCATCGCCACGCCGTTCATCGCCGCCTCCCAGTTCTTCGTGCTGCTCGACCGGTCGCTCGGCTTCAACTTCTTCGAGGCGGGCAGGGGCGGCGACGTGCTCATGTACCAGCACGTCTTCTGGTTCTACTCGCACCCGGCCGTCTACATCATGATGTTGCCCGGCTTCGGCATCATCAGCGAGGTGCTCGCCGTCAAGTCGCGCAAGCCGATCTTCGGCTACCGGATGATGGCCTTCTCGCTGCTGGCCATCGTCGCCCTGGGCTTCACCGTCTGGGCCCACCACATGTTCACCGCCGGCGTCCAGACCTGGATCCGCGTGCCGATGATGATCACGACGTCGATCATCGCCGTGCCCACCGGGATCAAGATCTTCTCCTGGCTGGCGACGCTGTGGCGAGGCGTGCTCCACCTGGACACGCCGATGCTGTTCGCGCTCGGCTTCCTGACCATGTTCACCCTCGGCGGGATCTCGGGGGTGATGCTGGCGATGGTCCCGTTCGACCTGCACGTCTCCAAGACGTACTTCATCGTCGCCCACATCCACTACGTGCTCTTCGGCGGGTCGCTCTTCACGATCTTCGCCGGCGTCTACTACTGGTTCCCGAAGATGACCGGGCGCATGTACGACGAGCGGCTCGGGAAGATCCACTTCTGGACGACGTTCGTCGGCTTCAACGTCACCTTCGGCCCGATGCACCTGATCGGCCTGCAGGGCATGCCGCGCCGGGTGGCCGACTACGCGACCCAGTTCGCGACCTGGAACCTGATCATCTCGCTGGCCAGCTTCGTCATCGGCCTCTCGACCCTGGTCTTCGTCTACAACATGATCACCAGCTGGCGCGGCGGTCCCCGGGCAGCGGCGAACCCCTGGCGGGCGCTCACGCTCGAGTGGCAGGTCTCCTCACCGCCGCCGATCTTCAACTTCGACGCGCTGCCCACCGTCGTCGGCGGCCCGTACGAGTACGGGGTCCCGGGCGCCGTCCACGGCGTCTTCCGGGGCGCCGAGGTGAAGACGACGTCGGCGGGCAGCGGCGTCGCCGTCCCGGCGGGCGAGTAGGCGCGCGATGGCCGAGCTCCTGGTCGTGGCGAACGAGACGGTCGGCGGCCGCAGGATGCTCGAGGCCCTGCGCCAGCGGGCGAAGGTTCACGAGTCGCTCCACGTGCGCCTCGTCGTCCCCCAGAACCGGCCACGCCGCGGGTCGGTGATCTACGTCGACACGGCCCGGGCCGCGGCGCAGACCCGGCTCGAGCTCGGGCTGGCGATGCTGCTCGAGGAGGGCATCGACGCGACCGGCGAGGTCGGCGACCCCGACCCCTTCGCCGCCACGATGGACGCCATCGGCGACCGCAGGCCCGACGAGATCATCATCTCCACCCTCCCGGCCACCGCCTCGGGCTGGCTGCGGCGCGACCTCGTCGAGCGCGTGGCCGACGCGTCGGGGCTGCCGGTCCAGCACGTCGTCACCGACATCGACGCCGAGGGCCTCCCCTACGACATCTCGCTCGTCGTGGCCAACCAGACCGCGGACAGCCCGGCGCTCCTGGCCAACCTCAAGGAGAAGGCTTCCGGCGAGGGCGACCACGTCTTCATCATCGTCGTGCCCCAATCGGGCGGCGACGGGAACTCCGCCCGCGATTCGAACGCCCACCTGGCCAGCTCGCTGGCCTCGCTCCACGACGCCGGCCTGCTCGCGTCCGGCCTGGTCGGCGATCCCGATCCGTTCACCGCGACGATCAACGCCCTCCAGTTCTTCCGCGTCAACCGGGTGATCATCTCGACGCTGCCGGAGACCCGCTCCGGCTGGCTGCGCGGTGACCTGATCGAGCGCGTCCGCCGCTACGCGGCCTGCCCCGTCGAGCACGTGGTCGCCGAGCCGCAGACCTCGCCCGCCACGAAGAAGATCGGAGCCTAGGTGGAAGCCGCCGGCCTCGCGCCCAAGATCCACGGCCACGACGACCACGGCGAGCACCACGGCCCGCCCGAGGCCAACCGCTCCTCCCGCGTCGAGCCCCAGCTCCTGGGGATGCTCCTTTTCATCATCTC
Source organism: uncultured Solirubrobacterales bacterium (assembly GCA_963795745.1). Taxonomy (GTDB): domain Bacteria; phylum Actinomycetota; class Thermoleophilia; order Solirubrobacterales; family Solirubrobacteraceae; genus Palsa-513. The sequence goes on along the minus strand of CAWCIT010000009.1, from coordinate 51,673 downwards.
GGAGATCATGATCTTCGGGGCGTTCTTCACCGCCTACTTCTTCATCCGCGTCGTCCAGGGCGACCCCTGGCCCACGCCCGGCACGACGATCCCGGTCGGCGTGGCCGCCTTCAACACCTGCATCCTGCTCTCCTCGTCACTGACCCTTCACTGGGCCGAGACCGGCGTCAAGTCGGGCAATCGCTTCGCGCTGAAGGCGGGCATCCTCTCGACGCTCCTGCTCGGCATAACCTTCCTCTTCGTCCAGATCAACGAGTACGTCCACCTCGGCTTCGCGCCGAAGGACAGCGCCCAGGCCACGATCTTCTACGGCCTGACCGGCCTCCACGGAGCGCACGTCTTCATCGGCCTGACGCTCCTGACGATGGTCACGCTGCGCTCGTTCAAAGGCCACTTCTCGCCCGAGCAGCATCGCGGGGTCGAGGTGCCCGGGATCTACTGGCACTTCGTCGACGTGATGTGGATCGTCGTCTTCTTCGCCGTCTACGTCCTATGAGCCGATGCTGAACCCCCTACGCTCAGAGGCCGAGGCCTTTCGCTTCCTCGTCTACGTGGCGATCTTCTTCGGCGTCCTGATCGCGGTCGTCGTCATCGTCCGCGCCGTCTGAGCCCCGGCTCGGGTCGCGGGGCCGCTCGGGTTCGCGGTCGGCCCTCGGGCCCGACTCGGCCCTGGCCCTCGGCCCCGGCGCCTCAGGGCGTCGCGGCCACGACGCTCGCCGGGCCGCCCGCCGTCACCATGCCCGCTGCGCTTCCCGCGCCGGCCACGCTCGCCGTGACCGCAGCCGGGCCGGGGCTCGCGGTCCCGTTGCCCGCGCTCGCGGCCGGCCCCGCCCCGACCGGGCCGTCCGGCGCCATGGCGACCGCCGGCGCGGCGACCGGCCCCGAGCCGGTGCTCGCGGCCCCGGTGCCCGCGCTGGCGACCGCCGGCGCTGCGGCCGGGTCGCTCGCCCCGGGGCAGCTCGCCGGCGCGCCAGCCGGCGCGGCCGGGCCACTCGACGCGGTGCCGACCCCCGGTGCGGCGGCCGCGGCGGCCGCGGCGGGCATCGTGGCGCCCGGCACCGACGGCCCACCGCTGGCCGCGGCCGTCTCCGCGGCGCCCAGGGCGGCCCCGCCCGGCGCACCGGCTGACGGCGCCGCGCTCGGCGCCGTGGTCGACGCGGCGGGTGACGCCGACGCCGCCGCCGACGTGGTCGCCGCGGGATCGCTGGCGCCGGGCGGCGCGGCCGCCGCCGCCGCCGCCGTGGCCGGAGCGCCCGCGGCGGGCGCGCTCGCCGGGACGGCCGGCGCGGGCGCGGCCCCGGGCGCGACCGGCGCCGCCTGGCCGGTCGCGGCGCCCGACGCCGGCGGGCAGCTCGGTGGCGGGGCGGCGAGGGCGGCCGGCGCCACCGCGGCCCCCGCCGGCCGGCGCACCGGCTGCGTATGCGGTGGGAGCATGACCGCGGCCAGACGGACCCGGCTGACGACGTGGGCCCGCGCTGGGGCCTGGCGCACCGGCCGACTGGCCGCGGGGGGCGTCAGCGCCATCCCCGCCCCGCCGACCAGGGCGGCCGCGCAGACGATCACGGCCACCTTGCCCGCCGCGACGCCGGCCGCCCCGCAGACGGCGCCGCTGCCGCTGCCGGCGGCGGCCAGGCCCCCGCCGGCGCCGGCGCCGGCGCCGCCGCCGCCGCCGAGGCCGCTCAGCACGCCGAGCTGGGCCAGGAGGCCGGCCGGCGGGGCGAGAACCGCCAGTTGGCGGCTCGTGCGGCGCAGCTCGGCCCGATGCTCGCGGCAGCCCGCGCACTCGCGCAGGTGGCGCCGCGACTGGCCGCTCGGCCGCACGCCGCGATCGTGGGCGGCGGCCAGGTCGAGGCGAATGTCGGCGCACGGGGCGGCGCGGGCCACGGCCGCGCTGGCCATCCCGTCGCGGGCGCGGACGAGCAGCGACTTGACCGCCCCGACCGACACGCCGAGGCAGACGGCAAGCTCCTCGTAGGTCAGGCCCTGGAGCTCGCGCATGAGCAGGGCCGAGCGCTGCTGCTCGGGCAGCGCCAGGAGGTCGCTGACCAGGCGCGCCAGGTCCTCGCTGCGCTCCGCCTCGACCGGCGGGTCGTGGTCGGACCCACGCGAGAGGGCCGGCTGGGCGCCCGGCATGATCTCGCTCGGCATCGGCGCCGGACGGCGCAGGCCGTCGACGCAGCGATTGTGGGCGATCCGGTAGAGCCAGGCCCGCAGGGCGATCGGGTGATCATTGGCGCGCAGACCGGCGTGGGCGCGGACGAAGACGTCCTGGAGCACGTCCTCGGCGTCGGCGTGGGATCCGACCATCTGGCGGCAGTAGGCCATCAGCCGCGGTCGGTAGCGGTCGTGGATGACGCTGAACGCCTCGTCGCAGCCACCCCGCAACAGGGCGACCAGCTGTTCGTCGGAGCGCAGCCGCAGGAGCGGCGCGGGCAGCAAGACGCTCCTGCTCGCGATCCTGGCCGGGCTTGAGAGGGTGGCTGCTTCCACGGTGGGCCTTCCCCCCCAAACACCGCCCGGCCGGCCGATGTTGCGCAGAAGACGGCCCCGCCTTCGGACTACTTGACGGTCAGCGTCCCCATCATCCCTGCCGCCCGGTGGCCGGGCACCTGGCAGAAGTACGTGTAGGTCCCGGCCTTCAGCGTGACGCTCACGGTCGCCGTCCCGTTGGGCACGATCGGGCTCGCGCCCAAGATCGGCCCGGTCGGCCCGGTGCCCTGCTGGATCGCGATGTTGTGGGGCACGCCCGACTTGTTGCCCATCTTGACCGTCACGTGGCCCGCCTTGCCCTGCGCCTTGGTCGTCACATAGGCGAGCTGGCCGGTCGGGTCGGCGTCGATCTCGAGCATCCCGCCCGCCTCGACGGCCGGCTTGCCGGCGCCGGAGGCCGGGACCGCCGCCAGCAGCAGCCCCGTGTCCTGCCCGGGCCGATCGACGGCGTAGGACACGTAGGCGGCGATGTCCCGGGCCAGCTTCGGGCTGACGAGCTTGGCCGGCATCACGCCGCCGATCTCGGGGAAGAGGATCTGCTGCTTGACCACGCCGTTCACCGTGCTGCGCTCGAGCCCGACCCGCAGGCTGTTGCGGAACGCCTCGTCGAGGTTCGGCCCGACGTTGCCCTTCGTGCCCGCCCGCCCGAGCACATGGCACGAGCCGCACTTGCCGACGAAGGCCTTCTTCCCGGCGACGAGGTCGATCGACTCGCCGCGCTTGATCGAGCAGCCGGCGAGGCCGAACGCCAGCGCGCCGCCGATGGCCAGCGCCCCCAGTCTCCTCGCCATCCCTGTGCCCCGTCCGGGGTAAGCACGATCAATCGCCATCGGCGCGGGAACTCTATCCGCGCGGGGCGACCGATGCTCCCCGGGGGCCGCCGCGCCCAGGTGCGTACCCGAGGCGGCGCCGGCTGCCCCCCGCGGCCCGCCCGCCCCGCCCCGCGCCGGCGCGCGACCAGCCCCGCCGGCGGCGCCGCTCGATAGGATCAAGCCCGTGAGCACGAGTCAGCGCTACCGCCTGCGCACCCCGTCGACCGGCCGCGAGTTGATCATGGAGGCCGACGCCGAGCGCACCTACGTCGACCGCGAGACCGGCGAGCCGCTCGAGGTTCTCGGCAAGCTCCTGCCCCTCGCCCCGTCGCCGTCCCGGCTGCCCTGGGCGGTCGAGAACCTCCGCTTCTGCACCTGGTGCGAGCAGCTGGCCCAGAAGGACCTCAACGACTGCCCGACCTGCGGACGCCGGATGGATCCGCTCCCCGGCTAGTGGTCGGTCTCGCAGACAGGTCGAGCGGCTCGCGCGTGGCTGCCGCCCGCCCGGGAACGCCCCTGGCTCTGCTCGGCGCCCTCCTGGTCGGCGTCGCCCTCAGCGCCTGTGGCGGCACGCAGGTCGCGGACGCCGTCCCCCGGACCGTGCCCGACATCACCACGCCGACCGGCTCGGCCGCGCTGGCCTCGAGCGCCGCGGCCGGCGCGTCGACGACCGCCACGACGACCACGGACACCACGTCGACGACCTCGACCGACAACGCCGCCTCCGCCGGCTCGGGCACGAGCACCGACTCCTCGGGGGCGGCTTCAGGGTCAGGCTCCGGTTCCGGCGCGGGCTCCGGCTCCTCGGGCGCCGGCAGCTCGACCGGCACGAGCAGCAGCAGCGGCGGCGGTACGAGCGCCGGCGGCAACAGCTCGAGCTCCGGCGGCTCGACCTCGCAGACGGGCGGCGCTTCGCCGTCGACCGGATCCGGCTCGACGACCCCCGCCGGCTCGACCGGCGGCTCGGCCAACACCGGCGGCGCCGGCGGCTCGGCCAAGCAGTTCCAGAGCTTCTGCGCCCAGAACCCCGGCGCCTGCTAGAGGACGCCGCTCGTCAGGGGGTCGAGACCAGCGTCGCCGTGTAGGTGAGGCGCGCGGTCCGGTAGAGGCAGATGTACTGGGCCACGCTGCCCACCGTCGTCTGCGTCGTCTGCGTCGTGGTGTCGGTGCACTTGGCCCGCGGGCGGCTAGCCCGCCAGGAGACGTCGTTGCCGAAGCCCAGCGCCAGGGCCGGGGCCCAGGTCGGCACGGTGAGGGCGATCAGGTTGCCCTTCTTGACCGGGATCGTCTGGTCGAGCGCGAACTGCGCCGTCATGCCGAAATACGGCTGCAGGGCGACGATCGGGCTCTGGCCGAGGAGGCGGTAGTTGAGCCGGGCCCCGCCGCGGATGACCGCGATGCCCGCCGACGCCGGCCCCCCCTCGTTGGCGTCGAAGAACGCGATCTGCTTCTTGTTGGGGTTGCCGAGCGTCACCGACCAGGCGACGATCTTCCCGTCCCGCGGGACGGTCAGGAGCGTCTTCTCGCTGCCCACCTTGACCTGGAAGCCGGTGGTGCGGCTGACGGCCAGGCACGGGTTGGCCGGGCAGCTCGGCGTCGGCTGCATCGGCGTCTTCTCGGCCAGCTGGACCGCGGTCAGCCCGATCTCGCTCAGCGTGCCAAAGGCCGCGCCCGGGACGGCCAGCGCCACCGCGGCGACGGCCGCGATCGATCCGGCCAGCGCGAACCGGCGCGTCGCAGGCGGCAGGAGGGGAGCTCGCATCGAGACGCATTAACACCACACGCGGCCACTCGACGCGCCGCCGGGAGGAAAATTGCGCTCCGTCCGGCGCTCAGGCGCGCAGCGCCGCCCCCGCGGCGGCGATCGCCTCGGGGTCGCCCGCCGCCGGCGTCCACGGCAGCACCAGCGGGTCGTCGGCGTAGCGCGGGATCACGTGGACGTGGAAGTGGAAGACCGTCTGCCACGCCGGCGCCCGGCACGAGTTCAGGAGGTTGACGCCGTCGGCACCGAGGCGCTCGAGCGCCCGACCGGCGATCCGCTGGGCCATCGCCGCGCACGCGGCCAGATCCTCGCTCCCGATCGCCTCGAGGTCGCGCGCGTGGGCGCGGGGGACGACGAGAACGTGGCCGCGCGTCGCCGGCTGGATGTCCATGAAGGCGACGGTTCGCGCATCCGCGTCGACCACCGTGGCCGGCAGCTCGCCGGCCACGATCCGGCAGAAGATGCAGTCGGGGTCGCGCGCCGCCCCCGCGGCCAGGAGGTCGCCCGCCGCGTGGCGCCCGCTCGGCCGGTCGCCCTCGATCAACTCGACGAGCGCCGGCGCCCGCTCGGCCGGCGGCGGCCGGTCGGAGATGTCCTCCCCGGGGAACGCCTCCTGGTGCATCTGGGTGCGCATGTCCCCCGGGTCGACGCCGTAGATCCGCAGCTCCGGGTGCTCGGCCGCGAGCACCGCCGTCAGCTGCTCGAGCGCGGCCTTCGAGGACCCGTAGCCGCCCCAGCCGGGATAGGCCTCGACGGCGGCGTCGGAGGTCACGTTGACGATCCGTCCGCCGCTGCGGCTCAGCAACGGCAGGCTGGCCTGGATCAGCTCGAGCGCGGCGACGACGTTCACCTCGTAGACCCGGCGCAGGACGTCGACCGGGTAGTCGGCGAGCTCGGGCTGCGGGCTCGGGCCGAGCAGGCTGGCGTTGTTGACGAGCGCGTCCAGGCGACCCCACCGCTCGGCGGCGGCGACGAGCGCGGCCCGGTGCTCGGGGTCGGTGACGTCGCCGGCGATCGCCGCCACCGCCGTCTGCCCCGCGAGCTCGCGCTCGGCCTCGGCCAGCGCCTCGCCCCCCCGCGCGTCGATGACCAGGCGCCAGCCGCGCGCGGCCAGGGCCCGCGCCAGCTCGAGCCCGAGCCCCCGCGAGGCTCCGGTGATGATCGCCACCCGACCGGCTGCTTCCGACTGCATCATCGCCGCCTCCGCGCTCGTACCGCCGCGGAGCATACGCGCCATGGCCACCGCCTCCTCCGCGCTCGCCACCACACCCGCGTACTGCGCCTCGGCGAGCGCCGCGAGGAGGACGCCCAGGCGCGGTCCGGGCTCGACGCCGAGCTCGCCGGCCAGGCGGTCGCCCCGCACGAGCGGCGCCGGACGGCCGTGCTCCTGCCAGGCGAGCGCCGGGCCGATCATCGCCCGGGCGACCGCGAGGTGGCGAGCGATCGCGACCTCGCTGCGCGCCCCCCGGGTAGCCAGCCGGTCGGCGACCGACAGCAGCGTCACATCGGCCGCGACGGCGTCGCACGCGTCGAGATAGCGATAGGTCGCGCGCCGGCTCACCGGCGCCTCGTGGACGAGGAAGCCCAGCCGCAGGTGATGGCGCACGAGGCTGGCGACGTGGGCCTGGAGACGCTCGCTCGTGCGCAGGCGGCCGAGGATCGCCCGCGCCATCGCCGCCCCGACCTCGTCGTGGCCGCGGAACAGCACCCGCCCGTCGGGGCCGACCTGCCGCGTCACCGGCTTGGCCGCGTCGTGGAGGAGCGCGCCCAAGCGCAGGGCCTGCCCGCGCGTCATCTCGTCGGCCAACGGCGCCGCCAGGAGCGCCCGGATCGCCGGCGCATGCTCGCCGCCCAGCCGCCGGCCGGGATCGCGCTCGAGCTCGATCACCGCCTCGAGCACCTCGAAGGTGTGGCCGGCCACGTCGCGGTGGTGGTAGCGGTTCTGCTCGATCCCGCCCATCGCGTCGAGCTCCGGGAGGACGACCGCGGTCAGCCCGAGCTCGACCGCCAGGCGCAGGCCGTCGGGCGCCCGCGGGCTGGCCACGATCCGCTTGAGCTCGCCGAACACGCGCTCGGCGGCGACCCCGGCGAGCCCGGGCGCCGCCGCCCGCGCCGCACTCCGGGCCGCCGCGTCCGGCTCCAGGTCGAGCTCCACGGCCAGGCGCACGAGCCGCAGAGTGCGCAGGGGATCGGCCGCGAGCGCGCCCGCCGCCGCCAGCCGCAGCCGCCCGGCGGCCAGATCGGCCGCCCCGCCGAGCGGGTCGACGAGCTCGCCGCCGGCCAGCGGCCGGGCGATGGCGTTGATCGTGAAGTCGCGCAGCGCGAGGTCCGCGGCCAGCGAGGCGCCCCGCTGCGGGTTGAGATCGGCCTGCCAGCTGCGGTCGCGGGCCACCACGCGCCAGGCGCCGAACTCGTCCGAGAGCGGGAACGCCGCCGCGCCGCCCACCCGGGCGATCGCCTGCGCCGCGGCCCGGACGTCGCCGTCGACCACGAGGTCGATGTCCGCGGCCTGCCCACCCCCGCGCAGGGCGTCGCGCACCGCGCCGCCGACCACCCAGACCGCCGCCGTCCCGCCCAGCGCCCGCCGGGCGAGCTCGAGCCCCGCGGTCACGGCACCTCCGGCACGCCGTCGCGGTGGTAGGAGCGCGGGACCCGGGGCAGCAGTCCGCACGTCACCTCGTAGTTGATCGTCTCCAGCCGCCGCGCCACCTCCTCGGCGGTGATCTCGCCGCCGATCAGCGTCGCCTCCACCCCCGGCCGGACCGTCGACTCCGGGCCGAGGTCGACGGTCACGTTGTCCATGCTCACCGTCCCCACCAGCCGATGGCGGCGGCCGTCGATCAGGACGTCGGCCCGGTCGCCGAGCGCCCGGCGCCAACCGTCGCCGTACCCGATCGGCAGCACCCCCAGGCGGGTGTCGGCACTGGCCACGAAGCGCCGTCCGTAGCCGGCGCTCTCGCCCACCCGGCAGGGCTTGACCGCCGCCACCCACGAGCGAAGCTCGAGCGCCGGCTCGAGGCGCTGGGCGGCGGCGTCGCGGCCGAACGGATCCAGCCCGTAGGCGGCGACGCCGCAGCGGGCCATGTCGAAGTGGGCGCGCCGGTCGCGCAGGAGCGCCGCGCTGTTGGCCGCGTGCACCACGAGGTCGCGGTAGCCGGCCGCCCACGCGGTGAAACGCTCGAGCTGCACGCCGAAGAACGCGTCGCCGACCTGGTCGGCCGTGGCGAAGTGGGTCATCGCCCCGACCAGCTCACACCCCGGCGCCGCCCGCACAGCGGCGGCCACCCGGTCGGCCTCGGTCGGGTCGCGCGTCCCCAGGCGCCCCATCCCCGTGTCGAGCTTGACGTGGATGCGCCCGCCCCCGAGCGCGGCCATCCAGTCGACGAACTCCTCCGTCCAGGCGATCACGTCGGCCCCGGCGGCCTGGGCGCTCGCCGTCTCAGCCCGTGTCATCGCCCCCATCACGAGGATCGGCGGCCCACCGATCCCCGCCGCCCGCAGCGCGACCGCCTCGGCCGCCGTGGCCACGGCCAGCCAGCTCGCGCCGCCGGCCAGCGCCGCCCGCGCGCAGGCCACCGCCCCGTGCCCGTAGGCATCGGCCTTCACCACCGCGCACAGGCGCGGACCCTCCGCGGCCAGCCGCGCGCAGTTGCGCTCGACGGCGGCGAGGTTGACCGCGGCGACCGCGCGGGCGACCACTAGACGAGGCTGCGCGGCAGCGCAGCGATGACGTCGGAGGCGATGACGCCCTCCGCGCCCTGCGTCTCGGCCGCCCGGCGCCCGGCGAGGGCGTGGAGGGTGACCGCCGCGCAGGCCGCGACGAACGGCTCGAGCCCCTTGGCCAGCATCGCCCCGAGGACGCCCGACAGGACATCGCCGGTCCCCGCCGTGGCCAGCGCCGGGCTCGCCCCCGGGCTCACCGCGACCGCGCCGTCGGGGGCGACGACGATGGTGTCGTCGCCCTTGAGCACGACGATCGCCCCCGCCCGCGCCGCCGCCCGGCGGGCGTGACCCAGCCGGGCGGCGGCCACCGCCGCCCGGTCGACGCCCAGGAGCCGGGCGCACTCGCCCTCGTGCGGGGTGAGAACGGTCGCGGCCGTGCGCTCGGCCAGCTCCTCCAGGCGCCCGGCGTGGGCGTTCAGGCCGTCGGCGTCGAGGACGACCGGCAGCTCGGCTCGGCGGGCGAGCGCCCGCGCGAAGTCCGCCCCGCCGGGCCCGAGTCCCGGGCCGAGGACGAGGGCGCCCCCCCGGCGTCCGAGCTCGAGCACCGCCTCGACGCCGTCGAGCGCGAGCGACCCGTCCGCGTCGGGCAGGCCGCGGGTCATCACCTCGAGCAGGCGGGTCTCGAACACGAGCGACAGCGAGGCCGGGACGCAGGCGGTGACGTAGCCGGCGCCGGCGCGCATCGCCGCCGCCGCGGCCAGGCACGGTGCCCCGGTCAGCCCGGTCGAGCCGCCGACCACGACCACGAAGCCGCTGTCGAACTTGGTCGACCGCGCCGTCCGCCGGGGGATCAGGTCGAGCACCGCCGGATGGATCAAGCCGATCGATGCCTCGAGCGGGGCGCCGGCCGGAATCCCGATGTCGAGCACCCTGACCTCGCCGGCGTGCTCCTTGCCCGGCGCGATCCACAGCCCGGGCTTGGCCGCATGGAAGGCGCCCGTCGCCCGCGCCCGCACGGCGACGCCGGCCACCTCGCCCGTCGAGGCGTCGACGCCGCTGGGGACGTCGGCCGCCAGCACGGGGGCCCCGGCGGCGTTGATCGCGGCGATGGCCGCGGCCGCGTCGCCGCGCGGCGCGCCGGCCGCGCCGGTCCCGAGCACGGCGTCGATCACGAGCGCCGCGTCGGCCGCGACCGGCCCCAGCTCACGCCGGGGCGGCTCGCCCGGCAGCCGCTCGAGGTTGGTTCGCGCGTCCGTCGACAGCGACGAGGGATCCGCCGGGCACCGCACCTCGACCGAGCGTTCCTCGCCGCGCAGGATGCGGGCGGCGACCAGGCCGTCGCCGCCGTTGTTGCCCTTGCCGCAGACGACGACGATGAGCCCCTCGGGCGCGAGCTCGTCGGCCAACCGGGCCAGGCGCGCGCCGGCGCGCTCCATCAGCTCGAGCGATCCGACCCCGCCCACGTCGGTCGCCCAGGCGTCGATCGCGGCCATCTGCGCCGCGTCGGGCAGCGGCTCGAGGAAGGCGGCCAGCATCAGCGCAGGACGGCCACCGCGGCCGCCGTGTATCGCGAGTGAGTGAGCGAGACCTCGATGCTCACGCCGAGCTCCTGCGCCCGCTCGCGCGCGGCGCCGTGGAGGATCACGTGCGTCCCGCTGCCGCCGCCGGCGACCTCTATCTCCAGCGGACGCAGGATCTCCAGGCGCAGGGCCTTGAACACGGCCTCCTTGGCGCAGAAGCGCGCCGCCAGGTGCTGGGCGGGCCGCGCCCGGCGGGCGGCATAGTCGCGCTCCCCCACCGTGAACAGCCGCTCGGCCAGCCGCGGCCGCCGCACGAGCGCGGCCTCGAGGCGGTCGATCTCCAGCAGGTCGATGCCGATCATCTTCGCCGCGATGCTATCCGCCGGGCGCGGGCGGCCCGTCGGATAGGGTGGGCCGGGCCGATGACCCCCGAGGAAGCAGACGAGGCGTTCGACGGCCTGCGCCGCCACGCCCGGGCGATCACGCCGCCCGCCGACTCGGCGGCCGCGCTCGCGCTCGTCGACGGCGCCGCCCTGGCCCAGCTCCAGCGCGACGCGATCGTCCACTACGTCTCGTGCGGGCCGGCCGTGGTCAACCTCGCCTACCGGGTGCTGAAGGCCGGTACCGCGACCTTCGTCGCCGCCCGCTTCGCCGCCGCCGGCGAGCCGCCCCGGGAGCTCTTCGCCGCGCGGATGACCGCCCTCGACGCCGCCCTCGCCGGGTCGGCGCCGGCCGTGCGGGCCGGCGCCCTGATCGACCGCCTCGCCGCCTGCCTGGCCGGAGGACGCGACCGGCTCGGGCCGGACGCGCCCGGCGCCGACGCGGCGCCCGACAGCGACGCCGCGGGCGTGGGTGACCTGCTCGAAGCGGCCGGGATCGCCTACGTGATCGCCCAGCTGCTCGAGAACCCCCCGCGGCCGACGCTCGCCGGCGCCGCCGCCGGCGCCTGAGCCGCCGCCCGCCTCACGCGGCGACGCGCACCACCTCGGCGCTCGCCCGCGGCTCGGTCAGCAGATCGATCACGCCGGCCTCGATCCGCGCCCGGCGCCGCGGCTGGGCGAGCAGGCGCAGGTCGGTCGGGCCGTCGCCGACCACGCCCAGCGTCCAGCCGGAGAGGAAGCGGTCGAACACGCGCGGATCGATGTAGGAGGCCCGGCAGACGGCCGGCGTGTTCCCCAGGCAGGCCGCGGTGGCCGCGACCGCCGCGGTGATCGCCCGCCGCCGCGCCGTCCGCGTCGCGCCCGACGCCCCGGCCAGGGCGACCGCGGCGAGGACGGTCGCGTTCCAGGTGCGGAAGTCCTTGGCGCTGAAGTCGCCGTCCAGGGACTCCTTGAGGTAGGCGTTGATGTCCTCGGCCCGGACCGCCCGCCACGAGCGCCCGTCACGGTAGACCAGGAGCTGCTCGCTGCCGCCGCCGCCCCGCCGGCGGCGCAGGAGCTCGTCGAGCACGGCGCAGGCGCCGGCGTCGCCGACCACCGTCTGGCAGCGCTGGCCGCTCTTGGCCGGATAGTCGAAGACGATCCCCTCCCCCGACCGGCGGACGTGCTCGCGGCGCACGGTGGTCAGGCCGTGGCTGCCGTTCTCCCGCGCGTAGTCCTCGCTGCCGATGCGAAAGCAGCCAACGTCGAGCAGACGCACGCCGCAGGCGACCAGGCGCCGCCGGTCGAGCTCGCCCGAGCGCAGGTCCCGCTCGACCCGCCGGCGCAGGCGCGGCAGCGCGGCGGCGAAGTCGAGCATCGCGGCGAACTTCTCCCGGTCGCGGCGCGTGCGCCAGTCGGGGTGGTAGAGGTACTGCTTGCGCCCGGCCTCGTCGTAGCCGGTCGCCTGCAGGTGCCCCCGCTCGTCGGGGCAGATCCAGACCTCCCGCCAGGCCGGCGGGATGACCAGGGCGCGGATCCGCTCGAGCACCTGCTCGTCTTCGACGCGGCGTCCGGCCCCGTCGAGATAGACGAACCCGCGCCCGCAGCGACGGCGCCGCAGGCCGGGACCCGAGCAGTCGGAGCGGCGCAGGCGGGTCACCGGGCGGACGGACGGGCGGGCGCGGACGACGCGGAGGGCACGGCGGGCGCGGAGGGGGCGCACGGCGCGGACGGGGCCCGGGGCCCGGAGGGCGCAGCGGGGGCGCACGGCCATGAGGTCACGCGGAGCACGCCCCGTGGGTACCCGGCGCCGCGGCGCCGGCAAACTGCTCAGCGGGGCGTGTAGAAGGCGAGCGCGACGTTCGCGTAGCGGCGGACCGACGCCCGCTCGAAGTGCTCGAACTCGACCGCTTCCCCGAGCTCGCGCGGATCGCATTGGACGACGACGACGCCGTCCGGGTCGACCCAGCCCGGCGTCGCGTCGAGGGCCCGCATCGCCTCGAGCCACAGGCCCCGCCACTGCGGCGGCGAGACGAAGACCACCGCGTAGGGCTCCGGCGACCCGCGCAGGAAGCCGAAGACGTCGCCGTGGACCACCGTGGCCCCCTCGATCAGGCGCGTCCGGCTGAGGTTGGCCCGCAGGTCGCCCACGGCCGCGCGGTTGAGCTCGACGAAGGTCGCGCGCCCGACGCCGCGACTCAACGCCTCGATGCCGACGCCGCCGGTCCCCGCGAACAGGTCGAGGAACGGGCCGTCGCGCAGCCGGGGCATGAGGATGCTGAACAGCGCCTCCTTGGCCCGGTCGGTGATCGGCCGCGTCCCGTCGGAGGACGGCGGGCGCAGCGTCATCCCCCGGGCCGAACCGGCGATCACCCGCACCGGCGCGCCCCGTCCACGGCCGGGTGGGCCAGCACGAGCTCCACCCGAGCGTCCGGCGCGGCCACGGCCACGCGCGTGAGCGGGACGCCGTACCCCCGGTAGGTCGCCTCGAGCAGCGGGTCGAGCGCCGCCGCGAAGTCAGCCGACTCGACCCGCAGGTCATCGGCCTGCCAGGGCAGCAGGTCGAGCAGGAAGGCGTGGCGCAGCGGCCGGCGGCGAGCCGCCCGCCGCAGCTCCTCCGCCACCGGCCAGCCGTGGATCCGGCTGTAGGCGATCGAGTCGTAGATCGTGCGATCGAAGAACGTCGGCCGCGCTGGCGAGACCCGCTCCAAAGCCACGAGGTTACGGCCGACCACCTCCTGGTGGAAGGCCCGCTCGTCGGCGCGGACCTGGGCGGCCGAGCCGCCGGCCGCGATCGCCTCCGCCAGGACCGCCCGGGCCGCCTCGGCGACCACGGCGTGACCACGGCGCGCGAGGGCCTCGGCCAGGGTCGTCTTGCCCGAGCATGGGCCGCCGGTGATCGCGAACCAGGCCACGCGGCGATCGTAGGCGACGGCCGCCCGGGCCGCCGGGCCCGCCCACGGTGCCGGTAGCCTACGTCCGCATGTGCGGAATCATCGCGGTCCTCCAGCGCCGGCCGACGCGCCGGCCACCGGACCTCGACCGGATCGTCGACGAGCTCGGCGTCCTGACCGACCGGCTGCGGGCGGCCGAGGGCGAACGCGACCTGGCCGGGCTCGCGGCCATCGCCGACCGGCTCGAGGCGATCGATGCCGAGCTGCGCGGCCCGCCCGGCGCCGCCGCCCTGCTGGCCACGGCCGGGCTCAGCGGCGCCGACCGCCTCGAGGCCGCCGGCGCCGGCATCGAGGCGATCCTGGCCGCGCTCGAGGCCGGCCTGGACGCCCGCGGAGCGGCCTGGCCGACCGGGGACCTCGAGGCCGGGAACGCGGTTCTCGTCCGGCTCAAGGACGCGACCTGGGCGATCGCCCACGACCGCCCCGGCACCGCCCGAGGGATGGCCGACCTGGCCGGCACCCGGCCGCCGGCGGTCGGTCCGCTCTGGGCCATCCAGGTCGCCCTGTCGGCGCTCGACCGGCTCGAGGTCCGCGGCCGCGACTCGGCCGGCCTCCACGTGCTCGTCGCCGGGCACGGCCTCGACCTCGACGACCCCGAACTCGGGGCGCTGCTCGCGGCGCGGACCGCCGACGAACTGTTCACGTCGCTCGCCGTCCGCACGCCCGACGGTCACCTCAGCTTCGTCTACAAGGTGGCGGCCGAGATCGGCGAGCTCGGCGACAACACCCGGGCGCTGCGCGCGGCGATCTCCGGCGACGACGTCCTCCAGCGGGCATGCGCCGGCGAGGAGGCCCGCATCACCGTGCTCGGCCACACCCGCTGGGCGAGCGTCGGCTTGATCTCCGAGGCCAACGCCCACCCGCTGAGCAGCGAGGAGTCCTCCGGGGAGGCGCCGTTCGCGATCGCCGCCGTCAACGGCGACATCGACAACTACCTCGACCTGCGCGACGCCGAGGCGCTGCGGATTCCGGCCGAGATGACCACCGACAGCAAGGTCGTGCCGACGCTGGTCTCCCGTCGGCTGGCGGCCGGCTCGTCGGTCCACGACGCCTTCCGCACGACCGTCGGCCGTTGCGAGGGCTCGGCGGCGATCGCCCTGAGCGCCGCCGGCGCGCCGGACCAGCTCCATCTCGCCCTCCACGGGAGCGGGCAGTCGCTCTACGTCGGCCTGGCCGAGGACGCCTTCGTCGTGGCCAGCGAGCCGTACGGGGTCGTCCAGGAGACCGCCCATTACCTGCCGATGGAGGGCGAGGGCGGGAGCGAGCGCGTCAGCGGCCAGGTCGTCACGCTCGACCGGGCCGGCGCCGGCCGCCTCGCCGGCGTGCGCCGCTGCGGCTACGACGGCACCGACCGGTCGCCGGCGGCGGCCGACGTCCGTCAGGCGGAGGTCACCACCCGCGACATCGACCGCGCCGGCTTCCCCCACTTCCTGCTCAAGGAGATCTCCGAGGCGCCGCAGTCGTTCCGAAAGACGCTGCGCGGCAAGATCGCCGAGGCGCCCGACGGCCGGCTCAGCGTCCGCCTCGGGCCGGAGACGCTTCCGCCCCACGTCGTCGAGCGACTGACCGGCGGCGCCGTGGCGCGCATCTACGTCACCGCCCAGGGGACGGCGGCCGTCGCCGGCCAGAGCATCGCCACAGCCATCGCCGCCGCGCTCAAGCCGCTGCCGATCGCCGTCAGCGCGGTCCTGGCCACCGAGCTGTCGGGCTTCGGCCTCTCCGACGACATGACCGACAGCCTGGTCGTCGCGGTCAGCCAGTCGGGGACGACGACCGACACCAACCGGACCGTCGACCTCGTGCGCGGGCGCGGCGCCCACGTCGTCTCGATCGTCAACCGCCGCGGCAGTGATCTGGTCGAGAAGTCGAGCGGCGTCCTCTACACCTCAGACGGCCGTGACGTCGAGATGAGCGTGGCCTCGACCAAGGCCTTCTACGCCCAGGTCGCCGCCGGCCTGCTCCTCGCCCTGGCCCTCGCCGACCATCTCGGCTGCGGCGACGGCGACCGGGCCGACCGGCTGCTGCGCGGCCTGCGGGCCCTTCCGGCGGCGATGGAGGAGGTTCTGGCCGAGCGGCCGGCGATTCGCGGCGCGGCGCGGGCCCTGGCCCCCTACCGCCGCCACTGGGCGGTCGTCGGCAACGGCCCCAACCGGGTCGCCGCCGAGGAGGTCCGGATCAAGCTGTCCGAGCTCTGCTATCACTCGATCGCCTGCGACGGGACCGAGGACAAGAAGCACATCGACCTCTCCTCGGAGCCGCTCGTGCTCGTCTGCGCCGCCGGGCTGTCAGGTCCGAACGCCGACGACGTGGCCAAGGAGGTGGCCATCTTCCGCGCCCACAAGGCGGCGCCGATCGTGGTCGCCACCCGCGGCGAGACCGAGCGCTTCGCGGCCGCGGCCATGCATACGATCGAGGTTCCCGAGGTCGACCCGGCGGTCGCCTTCGTCCTGTCGGTGATGGTCGGCCACCTGTTCGGCTACGAGGCGGCCCTGGCCATCGACGCCCATGCCCGCCCTCTGCGCGAGGCCCGGGCGGCGATCGAGACGCTGGTCGACCGAGCGCCGCAGGAGGCCGGCGAGGAGCTTCTGCGGGCGCTGCGCCCGTCGCTCACCCTGACCGCCCAGCGCTTCTTCGCCGACCTGCGCGCCGGCGCCTTCAACGGCAACCTCGAGGCCACGACCGCCGTGCGGCTGGCGTCGCTCCTGCGCTATGCGACCGGCCTGCTCCCGGTCGAGGGCTACGAGCTCGAGTTCGGCCGCGTCGGCACCCCCGAGGCGATCGTCGACGACCTGGCCGAGGCGCTGACCGCCGCCGCGTGCGAGCTGACCCGACCGGTCGACGCCATCAAGCACCAGGCCAAGACGGTGACCGTCGGCATCTCCCGCAGTGAGGAGACGCTCCTGCGGGTCCCGCTCGTCGCCCGGGCGCTGGCCGCCGGCGCGTCGGTCGAGCGCCTCTCCTACCGGGCTCTGCGCACGCTGGCCGAGCTCGACGCCGCCGTGTCCGAGGTGCTCGGCCACACCCGCTACCGCGTGGCCGGCGACGTGGCCCGGAGCGGGACGCTCGAGGTGATCGACCGCAGCGGTGTCTCGGTGGGCGTACCGTCGCGGACCGAGAGCGACCGCCGTCTGCTGGGCACCAAGCACCGGGCGGCGCGCGAGCGTGAGGTCACGGTCGCCGTCGGCGCCCGCGACGGGCGCAGCCTGATCGTCGTCCCCGAGGGCGAGGGGACGATCGTGACCGGCCTGACCCTCCTCCACGTCGAGTTCCACCGCTTCCTGCCGTGGGCCAGCGCCCGCCGGGTCCTCTCCGGCTACCGCGGCCGCTACGCGGCGCTGGCCGACGCCGTCACCGAGACCGAGGCCTCCTTCGAGGACGAGCGGCTCGAGACGATCCCCATCCTCACCCTCCTGACCGTCCCCGTCGACGTGCTCGCCCGGGAGTGGAAGCGGCCGGCACCGGCCGGCGCCGGCGGCCCCGAGGCCGACCCCGACCCCGACCCCGCGCCCGAGCCCCTAGCCCAGCTCTGACTCGACGACGGCGACGAGCCGCCGGCAGACGGCCTCGGCCTCGTCGGCGGTCGGCGCCTCGACCATGACGCGGACCAGCGGCTCGGTCCCGGACGGGCGGACCAGGACACGCCCGCGGCCTTCGAGGGCCCGGCCCTCGCGGTCCACCGCCGCCCGGACGCCGTCGGCGCCGTCGAGCCCGCGGCGGGCGGCGACGCGGACGTTGATCAGCCGCTGGGGCAGCTTGCGCATCGCCGCCCGGTCGGCGAGGTCGCCGCCGGCGAGCGCCTCCAGCGTCAGCAGGGCGGCGGCGATGCCGTCGCCCGACGGGGCGAAGCCGAGGTCGATGATGTGGCCGGACTGCTCGCCGCCCAGGGCCCAGCCGCGGGCGCGGAGCGCCTCGAGGACGTAGCGGTCGCCGACCGCCGTCGTCTCCACCTCGATCCCGGCCTCGGCCATCGCCGTGTGGAAGCCGTAGTTCGTCATCACCGTGACGGCCACCCCGCCGCCGGGGAGGCGGCCGGCCCGGCGGAGGTGGAGGGCGCCGAGGGCGAGCAGCTCGTCGCCGTCGACCACCGTCCCGGTCCGGTCGACCGCGAGCAGCCGGTCGCCGTCGCCGTCGAAGGCGAAGCCGATGTCGTGGCCGCCGGCGACCACGGCGGCGCCGAGGACCTCGACGTGGGTCGACCCGCAGCCGTCGTTGATGTTGCGCCCGTCGGGCGCCGCCGCCACCGCCGTCACGGCCGCCCCGAGGCGGCGGAAGATCTCCGGGGCGACGCGGTAGGTGGCGCCGTGGGCGCAGTCGAGGAGGACGTCGACGCCGGCCAGCGACAGCGTCTCGAAGCGGATGTGGAGCTCGCGCAGGTAGTCCTCGTCGGTTCCGTGCAGACGGCGGATCCGTCCGATCGCCTCCGGCACCGGCCGGTCGCCGTCGCCGTCGCCGCCGCCGCCGCCGGACCGGCCGTCGAGGCGGCGCTCGAGCTCGAGCTCGGCGGCGTCGGTGAGCTTGAAGCCGTCGGGCCCGAAGAGCTTGATCCCGTTGTCGGCATAGGGGTTGTGCGAGGCCGAGAGCACGGCGGCCAGATCGAAGCCGTAGCGGCGGATCAGCAGGGGCGCCGCCGGGGTGGGCAGGACGCCGCCGAGCAGGACCTCGCCGCCGGCCTCGGCCACGCCGGCGGCTAGGGCGGCCTCGAGCATCTCGCCCGATTCCCGGGTGTCGCGGATCACCAGCACTCGCGGCCGGGCGGCCGGCGAGACCTCGGCCGCGACCCGTCCGACCGACAGGGCGAGCTCCGCCGTGACCTCGACGCCGGCCCGGCCGCGGACGCCGTCGGTGCCGAACAGCCGGCGGCGTCCAGGGGCGGCGCTCATGACTTCAGTCCGCCGGGGCCAAGGCCGCCGGTGGGGCTAGCGCTTGCTGAACTGAGGCCGCTTGCGAGCCTTCTTGAGGCCCGCCTTCTTGCGTTCCTTGGCGCGCGAGTCGCGCGTCAGGAAGCCGCGGCGCTTGAGCTCGCCCCGGAGGTTCGGGTCGGCCTCGAGCAGGGCGCGCGAGATCCCGTGCCGCAGGGCCCCCCCCTGGGCGGAGATGCCGCCGCCGTGGAGGTTGGCGATCACGTCCATGCGCACCTCGTAGCCGACCGTCTCCAGCGGCTGGCGGATGTTGCGCTGGAGCGTCGGGCGCGGGAAGTAGTCCTCGAGGGTCTTGCCGTTCACCGTGTAGACGCCGGTGCCCGGGCGCAGCGTGACCCGGGCGATGGCCGTCTTGCGCTTGCCGGTCGCCCGGTAGCGGGCGCCGGCACCCAGGTCGATCGCCACCTGCTCGATCGGCTGGTCGATGACGGCCGGCTCCTCGGCCTCCTCGGAGGCCGGCTCGGAGTCGTCGTCCTCGGCGTAGGGGTCGGCGTTCTGGCGGGCGCGGGCCAGCGGGTCGGTGCCCTCGGGGACGATGTCGACCTCGAGGTCGGCGCCGGGGACGGCCGGCTTGACCCGGGGGGCGTCGTCGTCGGGCTGGGTCGACGCCGGGCGCGACCCGGCCCCGGCCGGGGTGGTCGGCGTCGGCGTCGGCGCGGCGCTGACCGGCTCGGCGGCGGCCGGCGTGGGCTCAGCCTCGGCCGCGGGCGCGGCCGGGGGCTCGGCGGCGGCGGCGGGCTCGGGCTCGGGCTCGGGCTCGGCGGCGGCGGCGGCCTCGGCCGGGGGCTCCGGCGGGGCGGAGGCGGCGGCCGGCTCGGCGGCGGGCTCGGGGGATGCGGAGGAGGCGGGGACGGGCGACTCGGGCCCGGCGGTGGACTCTGCGTCGGACACTAAGTTCTGATCTCCAGGGGTTGCGGCTTCTGGGCGACGTGGGGGTGCTCGGGTCCGGCGTAGACCTTGAGCTTGGTGAGCTGCTTGCGGGCGAGCCGGTTGCGGGGCATCATGCCCTTGACGGCGAGGCGAATGATCTCCTCGGGCCGGCGGTCGATCATCTGCTGGAAGGTGCGGGTCCGCAGTCCGCCGGGATAGCCGGAGTGGCGGTGGTAGAGCTTGTCGGCGCGCTTGTTGCCGGTGACGGCGATCTTCTCGGCGTTGACGACGACGACGAAGTCGCCGGTGTCGATGTGCGGCGTGTAGACGGGCTTGCGCTTGCCGCGGAGGGTGTCGGCGATCTGGGTCGACAACCGGCCGAGCGTCATGCCGTTGGCATCGACGACGTACCAGTTGCGCTCGCGGTCGCTTGGTTTGGCTACGTAGGTCTTCATGGCACCAAAAAGGCCACGCTGGGGGCGCGGCACGCGACTGATTGTAGGGAACTCGCCGGGCGGGTGCCCCGCGAGCCGGGACCGGGGGCGGCGGGGCGCGCCGGTGCGGGCACTAACCTGGCGGGATGGCCTACACGACCGCCGAGGGAAGGCAGCGGCTGCTCGACGAGGTCGGCCTGGCCGCCGACGAGCTCGGGCTGGCCCTGGCCTGCCTGGGCGAGGCCTACGAGCAGCTCGACGAGCGGGCGGCCGACCGGCTCGAGGAGGAGCTCTTTCGCACCGTGCAGCTCGCCTACGGCCGCCTCCAGCGGACGCACGGCGACTTCGCCCGCCGCTACGACGCGCCGGCCCGGGAGTTCGCGGCCGGCGCGCCGGGTCCGCCGTCGCAGGGCGCCCGGACGCTGATCGAGCGGGCAGTCGAGGCGGCCGGCGAGGCCGCCCAGCTGATCGCCGAGCTCCAGGACTCGATGCTGCCGATCGAGGTCGGCGACCCGACGGTCCGGGCGGAGCTGGCCGCCGTGCGCAACCTTCTCGACGAGCTGCCGGGCCGGGCGCGAGAGCTCGTGCGCACGCTCGGACGCTAGTGGTCTGTCTCGGACCCTAGGCCGCCGGCCGGGCTATTCCCATTCGATCGTCCCGGGCGGCTTGCTCGTGATGTCGAGCACGACGCGGTTGACCTCGCGGAGCTCGTTGATCATCCGGGAGGCGATCTGCTCGAGCAGGTCGTAGGGGAGGCGGGCCCAGTCGGCGGTCATGGCGTCGTCGCTGGTGACGGCGCGGATGACGATGACGTTGCCGTAGGTCCGCTCGTCGCCCTGGACGCCGACCGTGCGGATGTCGGGCAGGACGCAGAAGCTCTGCCAGAGCTCGCGGTAGAGGCCGGCCCGACGGATCTCGTCCTGGAGGATGTAGTCGGCGTCGCGGAGCAGATCGAGGCGGGCCTTGGTCGCCTCGCCGCCGACGATCCGGATGGCCAGGCCGGGACCGGGGAAGGGCTGGCGCCAGACGAGGCGCTCGGGCAGGCCGAGCTCGGCGCCGACGGCGCGGACCTCATCCTTGAACAGGGCGCGGAGGGGCTCGACGAGCTCGAACTGGAGGTCGTCGGGCAGGCCGCCGACGTTGTGGTGGGACTTGATCGTCGCCGAGCCGGCGCCCCCGCCGGACTCGATCACGTCGGAGTAGAGGGTCCCCTGGACGAGGAAGCGGGCCGGCAAGCGGACGGAGATCTTCTCGGCCTCCTCCTCGAAGACGCGGATGAACTCGCGGCCGATCAGCTTGCGCTTGGTCTCGGGGTCGCTGACGCCGGCAAGCTTCTCGAGGAAGCGCGCCTCGGCGTCGACGGCGACGAGCGGGACCTTGAAGTGGTCGCGGAAGGCGGCGATCACCTGCTCGCCCTCGCCCTTGCGCATCAGGCCGTGGTCGACGAACACGCAGGTCAGCTGGTCGCCGACCGCCCGGTGGACGAGGAGGGCGGCGACGGACGAGTCGACGCCGCCGGAGAGGCCGCAGATCACCGCGGCGTCGCCGACCTGCGCGCGGATCCGGGCGACCTGGTCCTCGACGATCGACGCGGCCGACCAGTCGCGCGGGCACTGGCAGACGTCGGCCAGGAAGGTGGTGAGGATCGTCTGCCCGTAGGGGGTGTGGATGACCTCCGGGTGGAACTGGATCCCGTAGATGCCGCGCTCGGCGTCCTCGATCGCCGCGACCGGCGACCCCGTCGAGGAGGCGAGCGCGGTGAAGCCGGCCGGGGCGGAGAAGACGGAGTCGCGATGCGACATCCAGCAGGTCTGCTCGGACGGCAGGCCGGCCAGAAGCCGGCCCGGCTCGAGCACGCGCAGGTCCGAGCGGCCGAACTCGCCGATCTCGGCCAGCTCGACCCGGCCGCCGAGCTCGTGGACGAGGAGCTGCATGCCGTAGCAGATGCCGAGCACCGGGATCCCGAGCTCGAGCAGCTCGCGGTCCAGGCGCGGTGCGCCCGGCGCGTAGACCGACGCCGGTCCGCCCGACAGGATCAGGCCGCGCGGCTGGCGGCGGGCCACGGCGGCGGCTCCGACGTCGTGGGGCAGGAGCTCGGAGAAGACGCCGCACTCGCGGACCCGGCGAGCGATCAGCTGCGAGTACTGGCCGCCGTAGTCGAGGACGACGACCTCGGCCGCGGCGATCGGGCTGGCCGGAAGGAGGGCGCCGGCGGACGGCTCGTCGAGCTCGGCGACCCCCGGCAGCGGCCGGGCGGCGTCCGGGGGCGGCAGCGGGGCCGCCGGCTCAGGCGACTCCCGAAACCGTGTACTAGTCATTCACGAGAACGGCGGCGGCCTTCCCGTTCGAGCCCATGCCGACGCCCTGCTCGCGCTGGAGCTGCTTGCCCTCCGTCTGGAGCGCCGGGGCGACCATCAGCTCGGCTCGGTTGAACTCGGCGATGTCCTTGTAGCCGCACGTCGCCATCGACGTCCGCAGGCCGCCCATCAGGTTCAGCGAGCCGTCGTTCTCCCGCGCCGGCCCGACGAGGATCTCCTCGATCGTCGCGTTCTGGGTCGTGGCCACCCGGGTTCCGCGCGGCAGCGTCGGATGGAAGGTGGCCATCCCCCAGTGGAAGCCGCGCCCCGGAGCCTCGTAGGCCCGGGCGAGCGGCGAGCCGACCATCACGGCGTCGGCGC
The DNA here is from genome assembly GCA_963795745.1 of uncultured Solirubrobacterales bacterium. GTDB lineage: Bacteria > Actinomycetota > Thermoleophilia > Solirubrobacterales > Solirubrobacteraceae > Palsa-513. Next base: position 29,212 of record CAWCIT010000009.1, on the reverse strand, counting down.
CGCAGGCGATCGCCTTGGCCACGTCGCCGCCGTTGCGCATGCCGCCGTCGGCGATGACCTGGACGTAGTCGCCGGTCTCGAGCATGTGCGTCGACCGGGCGGCGGCCACGTCGGCGATGGCCGTGGCCTGCGGCACGCCGATGCCGAGCACGCCGCGCGTCGTGCAGGCCGCGCCGGGGCCGACGCCGACGAGGACGCCGGCGGCGCCGGTCCGCATCAGGTGGAGCCCCGTGTGGTAGGAGGCGCAGCCGCCGACGACGACGGGCACGTCGAGCTCGGGGATGAACTCCTTGAGGTTCAGGGGCTCGGTGTTCTCAGAGACGTGCTCGCCCGAGACGACGGTCCCCTGGATGACGAGGATGTCGAGCCCGGCCTCGAGCGCGAGCTCGTAGTAGCGGCTGACGCGCTGGGGCGTCAGCGCCGCGGCGCAGACCACCCCTTCGGCCTTGATCTCCCGGATTCGCTGGGCGATCAGCTCCTCCTTGACCGGCTCGCGGTAGATCTCCTGCATCTCGCGGGTGGCGAACTCCTTGGGCAGGGCGGCGATGCGCTCGAGCTGCTCCTCGGCATCCTCGTAGCGGGTGAAGATGCCCTCGAGGTTGAGCACGGCCAGGCCGCCGACGCGCCCGATGATGCCGGCCGTCCGCGGCGAGACGACCCCGTCCATGGCGCTGGCCAGCAGCGGCAGCTCGAAGCGGTAGTCGCCGAGCTTCCAGGCGATGTCGACGTCATCGGGGTCCCGCGTCCGGCGGGACGGCACGATGGCGATGTCGTCGAGCCCATAGGCGCGACGGGCCTTCTTCCCGCGACCGATCTCTACTTCCATTCGTCAATCCTAGGTCTTGCGGCGGACGGATCGGGGCGCCTGCGACAGACGGATCGGGGCGGCAACCACCGACTCCGAGCATAGCAACGGGGACCTGGCCGACCGGCCCGCCGAGACCGGTCGTTGCGAGCTTCGGCGGCGGTCAGCCGACGTTGGCCGGGAGCTCGACCTCGGTCACGGCGACCTCGCCGACGAGCCTTTCGACCTCGCGGGGGTCGACGAGTCCGGCACCGAGCCGGCGGGTCGACTCGGCACCGCAGGCGACGCCGAAGCGCAGGCACTCATCGGGGGGGCTGCCCTGATAGCGGGCGGCGACGTAGCCGGCGAGGAAGGCGTCGCCCGAGCCGACGGCGGCGACCGGCTCGCGTGGTTCGATGGTCACGCGCAGCAGGCGGGGCGAGCCGTCGACGAGCATCTGGGCGAAGCAGCCGTCGGCGGTGGTCATGATCGCCTGGCGGGCGCCGAGGGAGACCATCTCGCGGACGGCGCGGATGCGGTCCTCGTCGTCGTTGAACTCATGGCCGACGAGCTCCTCGGACTCGAGCACGTTGGGCGAGATCACGTCGGGCTCGGCCCGGATGGCGTGACGGAGGGGATCGCCGTCGGTGTCGACGACGGACGAGACGCCGAGCCGGTGGAGCTCGCGCGTCAGCGTGGCGTAGAGGTCGGCCGGGGCGTTGCGCGGAAGCGAGCCGGCGAAGACGACGATCGCCGCGCCGCGGGCGAGGTAGAAGAGCTTGTCGCAGAAGAGGTCGATCTCCTCGGCGGTGATCGCCGGCCCCTGCTCGTTGATCTCGGTCTGGTCGCCGGTGGTCGGGTCGATCACGGCGGTGTTCGTCCGCGACTCCTCGGCGATGCGCAGGAAGTCACAGAGAATCGACTCGCCGGTGAGCTGCTCGATGATCTGGGTGCCGGTCGGGCCGCCCTGGAGGCCGGTGGCGATGACGGGCTGGCCGAGCGTCTTCAGCGTGCGCGCGACGTTGACCCCCTTGCCGCCGGCGAGCGTCCGCCGCTCGACCGACCGGTGGCGGCGGCCGAGGCGAAAGTTCGGCACCGACAGCGACTTGTCGATCGCCGCGTTCAGCGTGACCGTGATGATCACCGCGCAGCCCGGCCCATCCGCATGTCGTGCAGGCTACACCCATCCAATCCGCCGGCGAGCGGTCTGGGGCGCGGGCGCGACCGGGGCGGGCGGCGGGGCGAGGGGCCCGCGGCTGACCAGGGGCACCCGGGCGACCAGCCGACCGTGGAGCTCGACGTCGAGCCGCCCGAGGGGGGTGTGGCTGGGGAGCGGTCCCCGCGCCAACGCGGCCAGGCCCCGGGTGAACAGCGTGAGGCGGGCGCCCCGGCGCACGACGAGGGTGACGCCGCGCGCGGCGACGAGCGACAGCTGCTCGAGCGGGCGGCCGGCGACGGGGACGCGGGCGTAGACGCGGCCGCGGCGCACGGCCTCGACGCCGTGGTAGAGGGCGAGGCCGTAGCGCAGGAGGGCGAGGGTGTCGGCGTCGCGGGCGGCCGCGGTCGCGTCGCCGAGGACGACGCTGATCACGGTGGCCCCGTCGCGGCGGCCGGCGCCGACCAGGCAGTAGCCGGCGGCGGCGGTGCTGCCGGTCTTGATCCCGATGACGAAGGGGTAGCGGCCGACGAGGTCGTTGCGGTTGACCATCGTCCGGCCGTCGGCCAGGAGGATCCGCGACCGGGAGACGATGCGGGCGAAGTCGGGATCGGCGAGCAGGGCGCCGGCGAGGGTGGCGAGGTCGCGGGCGGTCGAGTAGTTGCCGGGGGTGTCGAGGCCGACCGGGGTCGAGTAATGGGTCTCGCCCAGGTGGAGGGCGGCGGCCGCGGCGTTCATGGCGCCGACGAAGCGGTCGGTCGACCCGGCGAGGTCGACGGCCAGGGTGTGGGCGGCGTCGCCGCCGCTGGGCAGAAGCATCGCCGCGAGCAGGTCGCCGACGGTGAGGAGCTCGCCCGGGCGCAGGCCGGCCACGGTCTCGCCGGGGGCCGGGGCGTACGGCTGGACGACCAGGACGCGGCCGACACCGGCCTGGTGGAGGGCGACGTAGGCGGTCATCAGCTTGGTCGTGCTGGCGATCGCCCGCTCCTGGTCGGCGTTGCGGGCCAGGACGGTGACGCCGAGGTCGCGCTCGACGACGATCGCCGCCGGCGCCCGCAGAGCCGGGCGGGCGGTCGCGGCCACGGAGGCGGCGGAGGCGGCGCCGCCGGCCGGAGCGCCGCCCGCCCGCAGCCAAGCGCCACCGCCGACCCCGGTTGCCCGGGCCCCCGACGCAGCGCCACCGCCAACCACAGGCCCGACGGCCGCGGACACAGCGCCACCGCCGACCACGGGGACGCGGGCCGGGGACGCGGCAGCGCCACCGGTCGAACCGGCCGCGAGAGCGAGCGCCGCAGCCGCGGCGGCCGCGGCGAACGCCGCCTGCCCTCGCCGGGAGCGCCCCGGTCGGCCGCCGGCGGACATCAGCCGCGCCCTGGTGGTCGCCGGAGGCGGTCCCGGGAGCCGCCGGCTCGCGCCGGCGCTCCGCCGACCGCCGGGCGGGAGCCGCCGGCGGCAACGCCGGCTCGCGCCGGCGCTCCGCCGACCGCCGGGCGGGAGCCGCGCACGACAGGGCCGGCTCGCGCCGTCGCTCCGCCGACCGCCCGACGGGAGCCCCGCACGACAGCGCCGGCTCGCGCCGGCGCTCCGCCGACCGCCCGACGGGAGCCCCGCACGACAGGACCGGCTCGCGCCGGCGCTCCGCCGCCCCGGCACCGGTCCACGCGCCGTAGGCGCCCGCGGGGCATCAGAGCGACCATGCCAGCTCGCGCAGGCGCTCGGCCGCCCGCCGGGCGCTCAGCGCCGGGTCGGCGCCCGCGGCGGCATGGGCGTCGACGATCGACCGCGACGCGCTGACCAGGCCCCCGGCCCGGCCGGGCGCAAAGGCCGGGGCCAGCTCCTCGACCCGGCCGCCCTGGGCGCCGACGCCCGGCAGCAGGAACACCGCCCGCGGCATCAGCTCCCGCGCCCGCGCCAGGGGGCCGGGCTCCGTCGCTCCGACCACGGCGCCCACGTCGGCCAGGCCGGCCCCGCCCGCCCCCGCGCCGTCCCGGCCGCCGAGGTCGGCGACGATCCGGGCCAGCCGCTCCCACAGCGGCCCGCCGTCAGCCAGCTCGAGGTCCTGGACGTCGGCGGCGCCCGGGTTCGACGTCCGCACGAGCACGAAGACGCCGGCCCCGGTCGCCACCAGCGGCTCCAGCGCGTCGATTCCCAGCAGCGGGTTCGCCGTGAACGCGTCGGCCCCGAGCTCGCCGACCAGCGCCTGCCCGTAGACCGCCGCCGTCACCGGCACGTCGCCGCGCTTCCCGTCGGCGATGACGAGCAGGCCGGCCTCCCGGGCGTGGGCGGCGACTCCGTAGAGCGCCCGCCACCCGGCCGGCCCCAGCCGCTCGAAGCAAGCGAGCTGCGGCTTCACCGCGACGCACGCCTCCCCGGCCGCGTCGATCACCGCCCGGCAGTGGGCGAGTACGCGCTCGCCGGAATCACCGCTCCCCAGCCCACCCCCACCGCCGCCCGCCGCCGCCACCGGCCACAGGCGGGACGGGTCCGGGTCGAGGCCGAGGACGATCTGCGACTCCCGCCCCGCCACCCGCCGGGCGACCTCCTCGCCGAAGCGCGCCACTAGACCACTAGCCGCGGACGGCCTTCTTCAGCCCCGAGCCCGCCGTGAAGCGGGGCACCCGGATCGCCTCGACCCAGATCGGCTCGCCCGTGCGCGGGTTGACCCCGGGCCGGGCCCCGCGGCTGGCGACCTGGAACTTGCCGAAGCCCGACAGGCTGACGTCGCCGCCGCCGGCCAGCGACTCCTCGATCACCGCCAGCGTCGCCTCGAGCGCCCGCGCCGCCTCCCGCCGCGAGAGCCGGCTCCGCTCGGCGACCCGCTCGATCAGCTCGGCCTTGGTCACGAGGCGAAGCTAGCAGCGAGCGCGGATGCCACGCACCCGAGGTCGTACGCCTCGAGCGCCCCGCCCGCGTTCGGCACGATCGCCGCCACCGCGTACCCGCCGCTGACCACCGCCAGCACCGGCGGCTCGACCGACCGGCCGCCGCCCGCCCGCTGCAGCGCGCGCGCCGCCCCGGCCGGCTCGCCGTCCACCCCGCCCACGAGCACTCCGCCCGGCCCGACCAGCGCCACGTCCCGCGCCCGCGGCTGGAGCTCGCGCAGGTAGGCCAGGGCGTGCTCCGGGCGCAGGGAAGTCGGTGACCGCGCGATCACGCGAGAATACGCCGCATGCCGCTCTCCCGGATCGCCTGGCTGGTCACCGTCGTCATCTTCCTGGTGACCTCGCTCCTCTGCCTGCTCTCCAGCTACAACGGCTACGCCGCCGTCTTTCTCGCCGTTGGCGTCTCCGCCGCGATCAACCTCCTCTAAGCCACCGCCGCCGCTCCGCGCTTCGCCGCGTCAGCGCCCGCGTCGGCGCTCATCCCCGGCCCGCCCGCCCGTCCAGCCAGGCAATCAGGGCCCGGGCCGCCCGCCCCCGATGGCTGATCGCGTGCTTGCCCGCGTCCGGCAGCTCGGCCATGGTCAGGCCGGCCGGCCCGTCGTCCGGCAGGAACGCCGGGTCGTAGCCGAAGCCGCCCTCTCCCCGCGGCCGGTCGGTCAGGCTCCCGGTGCACCGCCCCTCGAAGACGTGCTCCTCACCGGTCGCCGGATCGACGTGGGCGATCGCGCAGACGTAGGTCAGGGCGCTTCCGGCCGGCGCCTCGGCCAGGAGCTTGGCCAGGTTCTCCTCATCGGTCGCCTCCGGGCCGGCGTACCGCCGCGAGTAGACCCCCGGCCGACCGCCGAGCGCCGCGGCCTCGATCCCCGAGTCGTCGGCCACGGCCGGGCGGCCCGTCGCCCGGGCGGCGACCCGCGCCTTGCCGAGGGCGTTCTCCGCGAACGTCTCCCCCACCTCCGGCCCCAGGTCGACCCCGGCCGGCAGGCGGTCGACCGCGTACGGCTCGAGCAGGGCCGCGTACTCCCGCAGCTTGTGCTCGCTCGAGGAGGCGACGAGCAGTCTCACCGCCCGGCCAGCGCCTGCTCCTGCGCCGCCCGGAGCTGACCGATCCCGTGGGCCGCGAGCGCCAGCAGCTCGTCCAGGTGGGCCCGCGACAGCGGCGTGCCCTCGGCCGTCGCCTGGACCTCGACCAACCCGCCCTCCCCGGTCATGACCACGTTGGCGTCGACCTCCGCCGTCGAGTCCTCGCCGTAGTCGAGGTCGAGCAGCGGCGTCCCGCCCACGATGCCGGCCGACACGGCCGCGACCGACCCGGTCAGCGGCGACCGCTCGAGATCGCCGTCCGCGAGCAGCCTCTGGATCCCCAGGCCGAGGGCGACGTAGGCTCCGGTGATCGACGCGCACCGGGTGCCCCCGTCGGCCTGGAGGACGTCGCAGTCGAGATACACCGTCCGCTCGCCCAGCGCCGTGAAGTCGACGACCCCGCGCAGCGCCCGTCCGATCAGCCGCTGGATCTCCACCGTCCGCCCGTCCTGGCGCCCGCGGGTCGCGTCCCGCTGCTTGCGCTGGCCGGTCGACGCCGGCAGCATCCCGTACTCGGCCGTCACCCAGCCCCGTCCGCGTCCGCCCAGCCAGCGGGGGACCCCCGGCTCGATCGACGCCGTGCAGATGACCTTCGTCTCGCCCACCGCGATCAGCGCCGACCCGGTCGCCGGCGCGACGAAGTCGACCTCGATCTTCGTCGGCCGCAGTTCGTCGGCGGCGCGTCCGTAGCTGCGCTCGTGGGCGGACATCGCGCGCCATGATCCCAGACTCGATGCGCGCGCTCGTGGTCTCCAACATGCGACCCACTCCGGCGAACCCCGGGCGGGGCATCTACGTGCGCGAACAGGTCGCCGCCCTCCGGCGCCTGCCCGGCCTCGACGTCGACCTCTACCAGTTCCCTCCCGGCCCGGGCGCCTTCCCCGGCGCGATCCTCGAGCTCCGCCGCCGCAGCGGCCGCTACGACATCGTCCACGCCCACTTCGGGCTCACCGCCTGGCCCACGCTCGCCGTCCGCCACGTTCCCCACGTGGTCACCCTCCACGGCAACGACCTCTACCACCCGCGGACCCGGCGCCTCACTCTCGCCGTCGCCCGGCGCGTCGATCTCGTCGCGACCGCCTCGGCCGCCCTCGGCCGCGAGCTGCCCCCCGGTCCCTGGCGGACCGCCGTCCTCCCCTGCGGCGTCGAGCTCGACCGCTTCAACCCGATCCCCCGCGAGCACGCCCGCCTGGCCCTCGGCCTCGACCCCGACCGCCCGTGCCTGCTGTTCCCCTTCGACCCCGCCCGCCCGGTCAAGCGCTTCGACCGGGCCCAGGCCCTGGCCGGCGAGACCCAGCTGATCACCCTCGGCGCCACCGAGCCCGCCCACGTCGCCCTGGCCATCAACGCCGCCAACGCCGTCATCGTCCCGTCCGACTTCGAGGGCTTCGGCCTCGCCGTGCTCGAAGCCCTCGCCTGCGGCGTCCCCGTCCTCGCCACCCCGGTCGGCGCCCATCCGCTCGCGCTGGGCGACCTTCCCGGGACGCTGTGCGCCGAGTTCGACCTCCCGCGCTGGCGCGCCGCCCTCGCCCCCCACCTGGCCGCCGCCGATCCCCGGGTCGACGGCCGTCCCCGGGCCGAGCTCTTCTCCTCCGACCGCATGGCCGCCCGCGTGGCCGTCGCCTGGCGCGAGCTCGTCGACACGCCCCGGCGAGCGCTGCCGTCGGTTGCGGGCGCGGACTAGCATGGGCGCGATGGGACGCTTCTCGAAGCGCCGCGGACCGGCCCTCGGTTGGCCGGTCGCTGCGCCCCCGCCGCCGCCCGGCAAGAAGGCACCGCCACCGCCGCCGCCGGCCCCACCTTCGCCACCTTCGCCCCCCGCTCGGCGCGGTCCGCCGCCGCCCCCGCCGCGTGCGCCGTCCACCGCCCGCTGGCTGCCGCCGCTGCCCGAGGCGAAGGCGCCCTCGCCCCCGGCGCCGCCGACGACGGTCGAGGCACTGCCGCCGCCGGGGTCCCCGACCGAGCTCGCGCCGCCCCCGCCTCCGCCGGCGCCCCCGACCGGGCTCGCGCCGCCGCCGCCGCCCCCAACCGAGTCCGGGGCGCGCCCACGGCGGCCGGCGGCTCCCCCGACCGAGGTCCGGGAGCCCCAGCGGCCGCCGGCCTTGACCGAACTCGCGCCGCCACCGGCGCCGGCGCCCCCGCCAGCGCCGCCGGCGCCGCCGCCGCCGGCGCCCGCGACCGAGGTCCGGGCGCTGCCACCGGCGCCGGTCAGGACGCCCACGACAGATGTCCGTCGCACCCGCGCCCGCGCCCACGCCGACCGCGTCGCCCGCGCCCACGCCGGCCGCGTCGCCCACGCCGGCCGCGTCGCCCGCGCCGCCCGCGTCCACGCTGGCCGCCCCGGCCCTCGACGCCTTCGCCGGCCGCGGTGCCACGAGCTTCCGCGACCGCTCCCGCGTACGCCGCCGCCTGCGCTACCTGCGTCAGACGCGCGAGCTCGCGTTCCGCGACCTCGGCGGCTTCGTCTTCGACTCGCACCGGCTCGGCCGTCCGCGCCCCGACATCGTCGCGGCGAAGGTCAAGGGCCTCGTCGCCATGGAGCAGGAGCTGCAGACGCTCGAGACGGCGCTCGACCAGCGCCAGGAGCTGCTGCTCCTTCACGAGCCGGGAATCACCGTCTGCCCCCGCTGCGCCGCGATCCACGGCAGCGACGCCAACTTCTGCCCGAGCTGCGGCCTGCCGCGCGGCGGCGCCGCCCTCCCCCTCGGTCCGCGGGCTCCCCTGCCGCCGGCGCCTGCGGTCGATCCGGCGACCGTCGACCTGCCGGCCGCCTCCGGCGGGTGAGCTCGCCCGCGCTCCAGCCCGCCTGCCCGGTCTGCGGCGCCAGCCTCGTCGACGCCCAGCACTGGTGCCTGGAGTGCGGCGCCGCCGCCCGCACCCGGATCGCCCCGACACCGCGCCGCTGGCGCCTGATCGCCGTGGTCCTGGCGGTCGCCTCCGTGCTCTCGGTCATCGCCATCGCCGTCGCCATCGCCAAGCTCGTCCGGTCCGATGCGAGCCCGGTCTTCACCACGACCACGGTCACCGGACCCGCCCCATTGACGACGCCCGCGGCGCCGGCCGCCACGACACCGGCGGCGCCCGCCGTCACCGCCCCGGCGGCGCCAGCCGTCCGGACCCCGGCGGCGCCGGTCGCCACGACACCGGCGGCGCCCGTCGCCACCAGTCCGGCGGCGCCAGCGGTCAGGACGCCGGCGGCGCCCGTCGCCACCAGTCCGGCCCGCGGCGTCACGGCGCCCAGGGCGCCCTGACGACGCGGTCTCCTCGGGTGCCGCCGCCGGGCCGGCGGCCGGGGGCGGCTACAGACCCGGGGTCGTCTGCGCCGGCAGCTCGACGGCTCGGAGGTGATGCTGTTCGGAGGCCTCGGCCCGCTGCGGACCGCCGGGCGCCGAGCGGAACAGCATCAGCACCGTCGACGCCTCGGTCCCGCCGTCGCCGTCGCCGTCGCCGGCGGCGAGGCGCTCGGCGCTCTCGGCGGCCACCCGCTGGACGCGCGCCTCGAGCGTCAGCAGATCGGCCGCGAGGTCGCGCCAGCCCTGGGCGTCGACAACCACCGGGCTGCACGAGAGGTGAGCGTCGGGATCGTCGAACCCGCCGAAGCTGACGGCGGCGTTGACGTGCTTGGCCACGTGGCCAAGCGCCGCCGAGATCACCGCCTGCTTGACGATCGGCGGGACGCCGCCCCACGCCTCGTCGGTGATCCGCGGGCGGGCGATCGCCGTGTAGTAGTGCTCGATCGCCCCCCGCCGCGGCGTCTTCCTCACGAGCTTGAGGAAGCCGAGCCCGAGCAGCCGCTGGACGTGATAGCTGACCGACCCCAGCGAGACCCCGAGCTCGCGCGACAGCTCGTTCGGGCTCGCCACCCGATCCTGGAGCGCGCCGATGATCTGCGCCCGGACCGGATGGGCGAGGGCCTTGACGGCCCGCGGGTCGCTTATGTAGGTGTCGGGCGTCAGTGGGATACCTCGATCAGGGTGCCGAGCCGCTTGCGGACCCGATGCAGCCGAACCTTCGCCGTGCCCTCCGGGATGTCCAGCGCCCGCGCGATCTCGGGCTGAGACCAGTCGCAAGAATAACGCAGGGCGATCAGGATCCGTTCATCCGGTCCCAGACAGGCCAGAGCCCGGCCGACATCGACGCGGTCGATGACCCGGTCGGGCTCGTCGGACGCCCGCCGGTCGAGCACATCGGTGAGCGCGTGGTCGGCGGCGGGCACCGGACGGCCGAGCCGGCGGAAAGCCTCGTTGCGCGTGATCTGCAGGCACCACGGAATCGGCGTGTGCGGCGACTGGCACGACCCGCGGCGACTCCACGCGCGCATCATGGCCTCCTGGACTACGTCCTCGGCTTCGGTCTGGTTTCGCAGGATCCGCCGGGCTTCGCCCGCGCATCGGAGGCGTATGGCCTGCCAGTCCCACGCTCGCGTCTCGTCCAAGAGGTCCCGTCCGCAGCCGCGACCGAAAAAAGTTTCGCGACCATTGAAACGGTTTGGGGACGCGGCGGGTCTTCCCGTGCATGAGCTACCTCGAGATCACCGACCCCGCGCGGTGCGCCTACGCCGCTCTGGCTCCCTTTTACGACCGCTTCACGGCCGGTCAGGACTACCACCATTGGCTGGCGCAGATCGAGTCCCGGGCGGTCGATCTCGGCCTGACCGGGCGGCGGGCGCTCGACGTCGCCTGCGGCACCGGGACGAGCTTCGCTCCGCTCCTGGACCGGGGCTACGAGGTCAGCGCGTGTGATCTGTCATTCGAGATGGTCGACCAGGCCCGCGCCAAGTTCGCCGGCCGGCTCGAGGATCTCTTCGTCGCCGACATGCGCGAGCTGCCGGCGCTCGGCGAGTTCGATCTCGTCACCTGCCTCGACGACGCCATCAACTACCTGCTCTCGACCGAGGAGCTCACGGCCACGTTCCGCGGCATCAGCCAGGTGCTGGCGCCCGGCGGCGTCTTCGTCTTCGACGTCAACTCGCTGAGGACCTACCGCACCACGTTCGCGCAGACGTTCCTGCTCGAGGACGACGGCGGCCTCTTCTGCTGGCACGGAGAGGCCACCGCCCCGATCGAACCCGGCGACGCCGCCAGCGCCCGCATCGAGGCCTTCATCGAGACCGACGACGCCCTCTGGGAGCGCGTCTCCAGCCGCCATGTCCAGCGCCACCATCCGCCCGGCAGGATCCGCGCGGCGCTCGCCGCGGCCGGGCTCGAATGCGCGGCCAGCGCCGGCCAGCGGCGCGGCGGCCGGCTCGAGGACCTCGTCGACGAGACCGATCACATCAAGGTCGTCTACTTCGCCCGCCGGCGACGCCCCGAGGATCGAGGGAGGTGAGCTGAACATGCGGATCATCTCCATCTGAGCCGGCGCACCCGGGGCCGCCGAGACACGGTCCCGGGGCGAGCCGTATCGGCCGCCACCGACCAGCGGACCATCACATGGAACAACATCACTGACTACTCAAGAAACCTTGCGCATATAGCGCCTCGACGTGACTTGTGCTGTCCCCGCACGCATATATGCTGGCCTCACTGGTAACCGTCCGTTCACGCGAAGGAGGCCGCAATGCCGGACATGAAGACGATCCAAGACCAGGTCCACGCACGCATGAACGAACTCGAGATCCTCATGGAAGAGCTGAGCGTCGAGTTCGAGCAGCTGAAGCGCATCTCCGGGCTACTGGAGAGCAGCAACGGCTCCACGAGCCCCGCGCCGTCGCGTCCCCGCCGACGCGCGGCCACCAAGGCACCGGCGGCGGCCGCCCCCCGGGCGGCCCGGCCGCCGCGCGGCGGCAACCGCGCCCAGCAGGCGCTCGAGCTGATCGCCGCCCAGCCCGGGCTGTCGGCCGCCGACCTGGCCGATGCGATGGGCATGAAGCGCAACTACCTGTACCGCGTCCTGCCTGCCCTCGAGAAGCAGGGCAAGGTCACCAAGCAGGGGAAGGGCTACCACCCGGCGAAGGCGGCGGTCGCCGCCTGAGCTGACGTCCGCGCCGGGGGCGAGCACTCACACCGCCGGAGCCGTGCTCGCCCCCGCCTCGCCCGCCGGCCCCCGGTCCGGCGGCGCTCACACCAGGCCCAGCCGCTCGCGCGCCTGCTGCGCGATCCGGTGCACCGCCGTCGGCTCCGACGCCGCCCCCAGGACATCGGCTCCGAGCACCGCCATCGTCCGCGCCAGCGACCGGGCGACCGCCTCGAGCGCGTAGCCGCCCTCGAGCACCACCCCCAGCGGGGCGCCGACGCGCTCGGCCGCCCGGCGCATCGTCGCCGTCATCGCCCCATAACCGTCCTCGGTCACCCGGCAGTCGGCCAGCGGATCCTCGGCGTGGGCGTCGTAGCCGGCCGAGATCAGGATCAGCTCGGGCCGGTAGCGGTCCGTCAGCGGCGCCACGACGTGCTCGACCAGCGAAGCGAAGACCTCGTCGCCCGAACCCGCGCCCACCGGCAGGTTGACCGTGTAGCCCTCCCCGGCTCCGGTCCCCCGATCGCTCGCCGCCCCCGTGCCCGGGTAGAGGGGCGACTCGTGGATCGACGCGTAGAGCACGGCGTCGGTCGCCCGGAAGAGGTCGTTCGTCCCATTGCCGTGGTGGACGTCCCAGTCGAGGATCAACACCCGCTCGAGCCCCCGGCGCACGATCGCGTGGGTGGCGGCGAGGGCCACGTTGTTGAACAGGCAGAAGCCCATCGCCCGCCGGTGCGTCGCATGGTGTCCCGGCGGGCGGTGGACGGACACGCCGGTCCGCGCCGTGCCGTCGAGCAGGGCGTCGACCAGCGCCACCGCACCGCCCCCGGCGTGGAGCGCCGCCTCCCACGAGCCTCGGCTGACCACCGTGTCCAGGTCGAGCGACCCTCCTCCCCGCGCCGCGAGCGCTTCGATCGCCGCGACGAGGTCCGGGCTGTGGACGAGCTCGACGAGCTCCCGGTCGACCGCCGGCGACTGCCGGCGCTCGTAGCCCAACCAGTCGCGCCGCTCCAGCTCCTGCTCGATGGCCGTGATCCGGGCCGCCCGCTCCGGATGCGGGCCGGTGTCGTGAGCCAGCGACGACGGGTGGCTCAGATAGACGGCGTCGGCCATGCCGGTACCGTACGCCCGCATGGCAGGCCGCGCCCGCCCCGCCCCCGAGGGGCTTCGCATCGACGCCGATCTCGCTGTGGTCGGCGCCGGGGCCGCCGGTCTCCACACCGCCCTCTGCGCCGCTCACGCCGGCGCCCGCGTGGCCCTGGTCTCGGCCACCTCGCTGGCCGACACCGCCAGCTACTGGGCCCAGGGCGGCCTCGCCGCGGCCCTCGCCGCCGACGACAGCCCGAGCCTCCACCTGGCCGACACCGAGCGCGCCGGCCGCGGCCTCGTGCGGACGTCGGCCGCCCGCGCCCTCTGCGACGAGGCACCCGGCCAGGTGCGCGAGCTCGAGCAGCTCGGCGTCCGCTTCGACGCCGACCGCCTCGGCCGACTCGCCCTCGGCCTCGAGGGCGGCCACTCGATGCGCCGCGTCGTCCACGCCGGCGGCAGCGCCACGGGCCGCCGCGTCATGCGCCAGCTCTCCGCCCTCGTGGCCGAGGAGCCGGCGATCGAGGTGATCGAGCACGCCCGGGCGAGCGGGGTGCTCGTCCGCGACGGCCGCTGCGTCGGCGTGGCGTGCGAGGACGGCCGCCTGCTCCGCGCTCCCGCCCTGGTGATCGCCACCGGCGGGGCCGCCGCCCTCTGGGCCCGCACCACCAACCCGCCCGGCGCCCTCGGCATCGGCCTGCTGCTCGCCCGGCGGGCCGGCGCCGAGCTCGCCGACCTCGAGTTCGTCCAATTCCACCCGACCGCCGTGATTGGCGTGCCCGGCCGCGAGGGGTTCTGCGTGACCGAGGCCGTGCGCGGCGAGGGCGCCCGCCTGCTCGACGCCGACGGCGAGCGCTTCGTCGACGAACTCGCCCCCCGCGACGTGGTCGCCGGCGCTATCCATCGCCGCCTCGAGGCGACCGGGGCCCGGTCGGTCGCCCTCGACATGCGCGCGATCGACCTGGCCCTCTTCCCCAACGTCGTCGGCGCCCTGACCGAAGCCGGGCTCGACCCGAGCCGCGAGCCGATCCCCGTCGCCCCGGCCGCCCACTTCGTGATGGGCGGCATCGTCTGCGACCTCCACGGCCGCTCGACCGTGCCCGGCCTCTACGCGGTCGGCGAGGCCGCCTGCACCGGCCTCCACGGCGCCAACCGGCTGGCTTCGAACTCGCTCAGCGAGTGCTTCGTCTTCGGCGCCCGCGCCGCACGGGCCGCCCTCGCCGAGCCGGCGCTCCCCGCCCGGCGCCCCGGGGAGGACGAGGCGGCCGCCACCGCGGCGGCGGCGCTCGGGGGGATCCCGCCCGTCGACCAGTCCACCCGGACCGCCCTCTGGCGCCATGCCGGCCTCGCCCGGGACCGCGCCGGCCTCGAGCTCCTGGCGGTCGACCCCCATCCCCTGGCCCAGCTCGTCGCCGCCTGCGCCCTGGCCCGCGAGGAGAGCCGCGGCGCCCATGTCCGCCGCGACCACCCCGATCCCGACGCCGCGCTCGACCGGCTCCACACCGTCGTCGCCCCGGGGCGGGCGCCCCGCGTCGAACGCTGGAGCTGAGGCCGGCGAATTTCCCGCAACCTTCCGCTTAAGCGTCGGTTAACACTGGGCACGGCCCCAGCTTCATCCCCGGTGTGCATACTCGCGCCGGGAGCTGGAGCGGACTGCAAGGGGTCGTGTCTCGAACGTGTGAGGCCGAGAGAAATGGACTTCAGCCCATGTACCAGTTCAGCCGAGCTATCTATCGCGAGCTAGCCCCCCTCGTCGAGCCCCGGGGCCCGGGCGACCGGCACGCCCACCAGCGCGTGCTCCGCGCCTGCGAGGCGGCAGTCGACCGCTTGGCCAACGACCGCCACTACTTCGCCCGGCCGGCCCGGACGCTCTTCAATGACATCCGCTGCCAGTTCCCGGTCAGCGCCCAGCCGCATGTCTACCGCGTGGTCGACCACTACCTTCACCTCGCCGACGGCTTCCTGGCCAAGCTGCCGCGCAACGGCTGCGACGCCAACGGCAAGCCCCTCCAATGCCGGGCGATGACGCGCAAGGGCTCCGCCTGCCAGCGGATGCCCCTGCCCCACAACGGCTACTGCCCGTCGCACCAGCACCTGGCCGAGACCGAGGACGCCGAGGCCGAGCTCGCCGCCGCCTGATCGCGCCCCGGCCGCGACGGGCGTCCCTGTAGGCTGGGCACCGGTGTGCGCGCGCGACCACACGTCACCGCCGCCGTGACCGCCCGGCCCCGGATCGGGTTCATCGGCCTCGGCATCATGGGCTCTCGGATGGCGGCCAACGTCGCCCGCGGCGGCTGGCCGCTGACGGTCTGGAACCGCACCCGGGCGACCGCCGACGCGTTCGCCGCCGCTTGCGGCGCCGAGGTCGCCGACTCGCCGGCCGCCCTGGCCGGCGTGAGCGACATCGTGTTCACGATGGTCGTCGACGGCGACCAGGTCGAGGCCGTCCTGCTCGGGCCGGACGGCGTGGCGCAAGCCGACGCGTCCGGGCTGCTCTGCGTCGACTGCTCGACGATCGGACCGGCTTTCGCCCTGCGCCTCGGCGAGGGCTTGCTCGAGCACGGGATCGGGCTCCTCGACGCCCCGGTCACCGGTTCCGCCCCCCGCGCGCAGGACGCCACCCTGACGATCATGGTCGGCGGCACCGCTCCCGACTTCGAGCGCGCCCGACCGCTGCTCGAGGCGATGGGCCGGCTCGTGCTCCACGTCGGCCCGCTCGGCCACGGCCAGACGATCAAGCTGATCAACAACTCGGTCGCCGCCGTCAACGCCCTGACCGTGGCCGAGGCGCTGCTCGTCGGGGCGCAGGCCGGCGTCGACCTCGACGCCCTGGTCGCCGTGATGGCGTCCGGATCCGGCGCCTCGACGATGCTCGAGCTCAAGCAGGCGGCGATGCGCGCCCACGACTACGCGCCCCTGTTCAAGCTCGACCACATGCTCAAGGACGTGCGCCTCTGCCTCGCCGCCGCCGGCGTGCCGTTCGCCGCCGCCGAGGCCGCCGAGGCGGCGCTCGCGCAGGCGGCCGCCCTCGGTCACGGCGGCGACGACTTCGCCGCCTTGCTGTCCGCGGTCGAGCGGCGCGCCGGACGCACGCTCTGACCCCGCGCGGGAAGACGATTGGGCGGTCGCTGATCCGGGCACCCTGGAGCAACCGCATGTATCTGCCGATAGGGTCCAGGCGCGGCCCAACTCGACACGGAGGCTCCGATGTCCATCACCGAACAGATGACCACCCGCGGTGCCCACTACACCGGCCTGCTCGCCGCCATGGACTCTCGCGGGGCGACGAAGCTTCGGCGCGAGGAGCGCGAGCACCTGCTCGAGGCCGCCGACACGCTCCTGTTCGACGAGCCTGACGCCCCGGCCGCGCTGGCGAGCGCGCTCCAGCTCATCGCCGGTCTCGAGGAGAGCGATCGCTGGTCGGCGAGCGGGGCCGAGGAGCTCCGCCACCACCTCCGCGGCTGCGGCCTCGACGCCTGACGCGCCCCGCGGGCCGCGGCCCGGTTCATCGAGCTTCCGCAGTCTGAGCGCTGCCTTCTAGCCGATTCTCACAGGGTCGCGGCGATCGAAAGTTCGCCCTTTGCAGGAAAACTTGGCTTTTCGCCGAGATTTTCGTATTCTTCCCCCAAGTCCTGCTGGGCCGGGCAGCAACGGTCCCCGCAGGATCGCTCACTGTTTGCCCCCTCTTCCTGCCCCCCGCGTCCCCCGGTTCTCTATGCCAATTGCCTTCAAAGAATGGGCGGTCACCGTCCGCGCCCTCGCCGAGGGCGAGCAGCTCATCACGCTACGCAAGGGAGGCGTTCGCGAGCCCGGAAAGCACTTCCGCGTCGAGCACGAGCGCTTCTTCCTCTACCCGACCTTCGATCACCAGCGCTGTGACCTCGTCCGCGAGTCGCACCAGCCGGAGCTGCGACGCGCCTTGGAGGAGGGTGTCTGGGCCGACGGCGAGCCGAGCGTCCACCAGCTTCATCACGGCCCGAGCGTTCAGCCGCCCGATCGCGTCCGCATCCGGGCCTGGGCCGAGATCGCCGCGCAGTACACGATCACCGACGCCCGCACCGTCGACGCGCTGTCGCCGTTCTACGTCTGGACGCCGGACTACGCCGAGAAGCGCCTCGAGTGGAAGCGCCGCCACCCGCTGCACGTCCTGCTCCTGCGCACCTACCGCATCCCGCGACCGGTGACGGTCAAGGTCAAGGACGAGTACGGCGGCTGCCGCTCGTTCCTGGAGCTCCAGCGCGAGCTTCCGTTCGAGGGCACGCCCGTGCTCTCCGACGAGGAGTTCGGTCGCGCCGCCGAGGAGATCGAAGCGATCGCCACCGGCCGCGTCGCCGTGCTCGCCTAGCCGGCCGCCCGCCGCCAACCGTCTTGCACGGCGCTGCCGGCGGCCCGGCGGCGCCAGACTGAGCCCGTGCCCTGGGTCGAGACGAGCTCCCCCAACTTCACCGCTCGCCACGAGCACGTCGACCTCGACGACGCCGTGGCGGTGCTCGAGCTGATCGAGGGGACGCGCGAACGGGTCGGCGCCATCTTCACCCGCCTGCCCGACGAGGTCGCCGTCGTCCTCCACACCTCGCAGCTCGAGCTCAGCCTGGCCCAGCCCTACCTGCCGTTCGTCCGGCTGGCCACCGCCCCAGCCGGGCGCCGCTACCTGTCCGGCTGGTGCTCGCCCGGCGAGGTCCACGTCCTCTCCCCGCGCCTGCTCGAGCGTCGGGCCTCGGCCGTCCCCGGATCGCGCGAGATGGCGATGCTCGGCCCAGCCACCCTCTACACCCAGCTCGTTCTCGCCGCCAACAACCGCACGCTGCCGCCGCCGTTTCGCCCGACCGGGCTCGCCCGCTACCTCCGCTGGGCCTGGCTGACCGCCGGGGCGGCCCAGTACTTCTCGGGCCAGACCGCGTTCGCCCGACCGGCAATCGCCCGGCGGCTGCGCGAGGGGCGCGAGCCGGCGTTCCCGCCCGACGTCCGCGACGCCGCCCTGCTCGGCGGCTCGCTCTTCGATCTGCTGGCCCGCGAGCACGGCGTCGGCGCCGCCGTCCGCCTGGCCTACACCCCGCTCCACGGCCCGCCGCGCGACGCGCTGGTCGAGGCGTTCGACGGCCGGGCGGCGATCCACACCGAGGGCGTCTGGCGCGCGCACCTCGCCCGCCTGGCCGAGCAGCGGTAGCCCGCGGCGACTCAGTCCCAGACGTGGGTGGCCATGAACAGGATCACCGCGACCACGGCCACCCCGAGCAGCAGGCCGGCGAGGAGCCGCACCGGCGTGGTCGTCGACGCCGCCGCCGGCTCGCGCCCGACGATCTCGGCCTCGACGAGGACCTCCCGGGCGGTCGCGGCTCCCGAGGCGGCGACGAGCACGTCGCGCGGGCCGCCGGCCATGAAGTCGGGCACGTCGAAGCCGGCCCGCCGGCGCAGGAGGCTCGGCACCCCCTCCTCGAGCAGCATGCCCTGAATGAACTCGGCCTCGGCCTGGTTGCTGGCCCCGGCGACGCGGACGAGCTCGCCCTCGGTGTACTGAGGCTTGATCTTCCGCGCCCGGGCCTGGAGCTCGGTGACCTCCTGCTGACCGCCGCCGGCCGCGACGAGCGGCATCCCGCACCGGCGGCAGAAGCGTTCGTCGGCCGGGTGCGTCGCGGCGCAGCTGGGGCAGGCGAGTGGCGCCGGGGCCATCAGACCACCGCGAGCTCTACTTCCTCGACCTGGGCGTCGACGATGCGAAAGGCGCGGACGTCTGGCTCCTCGCCGGCCACGCCGACGATCACGTAGAGCGAGTCCGGGTAGAACGCCAGGTTGATGTCGGTCTGCGACGGCAGCGGCGGGCTGCGGGTGTGGGAGTGGTAGATCGCCCCGAGCTCCCAGCCGGCGTCCTCGATCTCCGTCTGGATGCGCAGCTGCTCGCGGCCCTCGAACTCGTAGCGCAGGGGGCTGTGGGCGGTGTTGGCGGCCCGGTAGACGCGGGTCGCCTCGCCGTCGGCGGCGGCGATCATGCCGCAGCACTCGTCGGGCGCGTCGGCCTGCGCGTGGGCGATGATGTCGTCCAGCATGGCGCGGGGAATGCGCATCGGTCCCGAGGCTATCAGCGCGCGTCGCCCGTCTCGAACGCCGAGGGAATCGGGTCGCGGCCGGCGGCCTGGCGCACGAGCGCGAGGTGGCGGGCGTCGCCGCACAGTACCGCCGCGACGGCCTGAATCAGCTTCGCATCGGTCAGCACCTGGACGTCGGAGGCGAAGCCGAGCACCTCGGCCCGCTCGAGTTCGTCGACCACCTCGAGGGCCGACGTCCGGTCGACCGCCCGCCGCACCTGCGGGAGCGCCGCCTCGACGTCGGTGAAGCTCGGCACCGGCGGCGGCAGCACGCCGATGTACTCCGCCAGCTTGAGCAGGGCCGCCGCGTGGCGGCGCTCCTGGTCGGCCAGGTGGCCGAGCAGGAGGCCAACCTCACGCCCGAGGCCCGGTCGCCTGGCGAGGCCGGCGTAGGCCACGGCCAGCGCCTGCTCGAGCTCGATCGCGCTGGCCATCGCCGTCTCGTCCGCGTAGCCCTGGGCCCGCGCCGGCGCCGGGCGCCCGAGCAGCAGCAGGCCACTGGCGGCCACCGCACCCCCGACGAGCTCGCGGCGGCTGACCGCGCCGCCGCTCACGCCGCTCCGACCCCGGCGAGCGCCGCCGCGTACGGCGAGATGCCCCGGGCCTGGTCGATCAGGAGGGCGTGCTGGGCGTCGCAGGCCGCGATCGAGACCACGGTCCCGCGGGCCTGCAGATCGGCGAGCTTGGGCAGCGCGTCGATCCCGGCGGCGACCGACATCGACTCGACCTCGGCGGCCAGCCGCAGGGCGCCGACACGGTCCTGGGCGCTGAAGCGGAAGGACGACGGCTGCGGAGCCGCGTTGCCCCCCAGCCGGTAGATCGCCCCCGACAGGGCGTAGACATGAGCCGCCTCCTGGACGCCGATCTGCCGCGCCAGGGCCTGCTCGGCGCCCGTCAGCAGCCGCTCGGCGCCCCGGTAGGTGGCGAGCGCCTGCTCGACCAGACCGAGCAGCCCGTAGAGCACGTCGGCGTCGGCGGCCCGGAACTCGGCGTTCCTGACCCGGCGGGGCGTCGTCGAGCCGCAGCCGGCCAGGGCCGCGCTCATGCCGCCGCCAGCGGCGGCGAGCAGGCGGCGGCGCGAGATACTCGCACCCGGGCGATCGTCCGCGGGCACCCGGAGGACCTCAGCAGGACGGGGAGGCGGCGCCGCGGAGTGACCCGCGGCTCACCACCAGAGCGTGCTCTCGAGGTTCGCGATCTCGTCGAGCGGGAGTGTGTAGAGGCCGCTCGAGAGGTACTTCCAGCCGTCGTCGGCGACGACGAAGACGACGTTGCCCTCGTCGAGCTCCCCGGCGATCCGGACCGCCACCCGGGCGATCGCCCCGGAGGAGACGCCGGCAAAGATGCCCTCCTCCTCGAGCAGCTTCCGCGTCCAGACGATCGCGTCCTCGTTGGTGACGAAGATCTTCCGGTCGAGCAGCGAGAGGTCGATGATCGGCGGGATGAAGCCGTCGTCGAGGGAGCGCAGGCCCTGCACCGGCTCGCCCTGCTTCGGCTCGGCCGCGACGATCTTGACCGCGTCGCCCAGCTCCTCCTTGAGGCGCCGGCCGTTGCCCATCAGCGTGCCGCCGGTCCCGAGGCCGGCGACGAAGGCCGCGACCTCGTCGAGCTCCTCCAGGATCTCGAGCGCCGTGCCGTTGTAGTGGGCGAGGGGGTTGGCCGGATTGCCGTACTGGTAGGGCATGTAGTAGCTGGCGTCGGCCGCGGCCAGCTTCAGCGCCATGTCGACGGCGCCGTTGGAGCCCTGGTCACCGGGCGAGTAGATGATCTCGGCGCCGTACATCCGCAGCAGCTGCGTACGCTCGGGCGTCACGTTGTCGGGCATGACCACCTTCAGCGGATAGCCCTTGCGCCGGCAGATCATCGCCAGCGAGATGCCGGTGTTCCCCGAGGTCGGCTCGAGGATCGTCTGTCCCGGGCTGATCGCGCCCTTCTCCTCGGCGTCCTCGATCAGCGAGCGGGCGACCCGGTCCTTGACCGAGCCGGTCGGGTTCATCGACTCGAGCTTGGCCCAGATGCGCACGCCCGGCTTCGGCGAGAGCCGCTTGAGCTCGATCAGCGGCGTGTGGCCGATCGCCTGCACGATGTCGCCGTAGCGACCGCCGCACGGCTTGTTCTCGAGGAACGGCGGGCCCATGACGTCGAATATAGCGTTCGGGCTCCGCCCCGGGATCACTCGCCCGGCAAATCGCTTGCGGCGGGTCGGCCGCCGCCGTGCGGCCGCCGCCCGGCCCGTCTGGGGCGGGCACCGCGGCCGCCGGGTTGACGGTGCCGTCGGCATCGCGAAACCGGCGATCCCGGCGGGTGCGCTCGATCGTCGGAGGTCCGGCGCGGGCGCGTAGAACGCGTGGGCCCGGCTCGCGGATCGCCGGGTGCGAGCTCGCGGCCTGCGACGCCGAGAAAGCGGGTCACTCGGGTGGTCGGCCGACGGTGCCTCGTGTACGGTGGCGCCCGAGTGACACGGACAGGTTCGAGGAGGCGCAGTTGACGGAACGTCCACGCGGTCCGTTCGCCCCGGGTGACGAGATCGGCGGCTTCGTGATCGAGGCGATCGCCGGACGCGGCGGGATGGGCGTCGTCTACCGGGCCCACCAGAAGCGTCCCGACCGCGTCGTCGCACTCAAGGTGATCGCACCGGAACTGGCCGGCGACGCGGACTTCAGCGCCCGCTTCGAGCGTGAGTCGGCGATCGCCGCCGAGATCGAGCATCCCAACGTGATCCCCGTTCATGCCGTGGGCGACGACCACGGCATCCTCTTCATCGCGATGCGCTTCGTTCCCGGCATAGACCTCGGCAAGCTGCTCGGTCAGGTGGGGCGGCTCGAGCCCCGCCGGGCGGTGGAGATCATCGACCAGGTCGCTCGCGCCCTCGACGCCGCCCACAGCCACGGGCTCGTCCACCGCGACGTGAAGCCCGGCAACATCCTGCTGCGATCGGGTTCGTGCCCGACGTGTTCGTCGCGACCCACACCTACCGGCCGGTCGCCCCGCCGTGCTGAGCGGCCGCCCGCGACTTCAGCCGGCGCCGCCGGCCATGGCCGGCAGGATGACGAGGACGTCGCCCTGGCCGACGGCCGTGTCGAGCCCGTCGAGGACGCGGACGTCCTCGTCGTTGAGGTAGACGTTCACATAGCGGTTCAGCTGCCCCTCGGCCGAGAAGAGCTGGGTCTGCGTCGCCGGGTGGGCCGTGGCCAGTCCGCGCAGGACGTCGCCGACGTTGTCGCCGGGGGCGCTGACTTCCTTCTCGCCGCCGACCGACGGGCGCAGCACCGGGGGGATCTTTATCGTCGCCATCGCCCAGACCCTAGCCGGCCGCGGCGCAGAACGCCTCGTAGTCGGGGAACACGCCCATCTCCTCGTCGGTGATGTCCTCGGGCGGGCGCGAGCACACCGGGCACTCGGGGTCGCGGCGAACCTTCAGCTCGGTGAACGTCGCGCTCAGGGCTTCGTAGAGCAGCAGCCGTCCGACGAGCGGCTCGCCGGCGCCGACGATGAGCTTGACGACCTCCGTCGCCTGAAGCAGGCCCATCGTCCCGGGCAGGACTCCGAGCACGCCGTTGGCGCCGCACGATGGCGCCAGCTCGGCCGGTGGCGGCACCGGGTAGAGGCAGCGATAGCACGGACCGTCGTAGGGCTTGAACACCGAAAGCTGGCCGTCGAAGCCAAGGATCGAGGCCGAGACGACCGGGATCCGCAGGCGGACCGTCGCGTCGTTGAGCAGGTACCGAGTCGGGAAGTTGTCGGCTCCGTCGACGACGATGTCCCAGCCGTCGATGATCTCCATGATGTTCTCGGCATTCAGTCGAGTCGCGTACTTGACGACGTCGACATCCGGGTTCAACGCGTGGATCGTCTGCTCGGCCGAGTCGACCTTCGACACGCCGATCCGATCGGTCGTGTGGATCACCTGGCGCTGGAGGTTCGACAGGTCGACCTCGTCGTCGTCGACGATGCCCATCGTCCCTACCCCGGCGGCCGCCAGATACAGGGCGACGGGCGAGCCGAGCCCGCCGGCGCCGAGCAGGAGCACCCGCGCGTCGAGCAGCTTGCGCTGACCCTCCTCGCCGACCTCGGGCACGAGCAGGTGGCGCGAGTAGCGCTCGCGCTGGAGCGGGGTCATCACCCGCGGGATGTCGACCTTGTAGCCGCGGTCCTTCCACAGGGTGATGCCGCCGGTCATCGACTCGACGTGCTCGTAGCCGAGCTCCTCCTGGAGCGTGCGAGCGGCCAGGGCCGAGCGGGTGCCGCCGGCGCAGTAGACGATCACGCGCTGCGAGCGGTCGGGCACCGTGCCCTCGATGCGGGTCTCGAGGAAGCCGCGCGGGACATGACGGGCCCCGGGCAGGTGGCCGGTGGCGAACTCCTCGGTCTCGCGCACGTCGACGAGCGCGACGCCGTTGTCGAGCAGGCCCTGGACCTCGCTCGGGTCGATCTCGGTGATCTCGCTCTTGACCCTGCGAACGAATTCAGCGCCGGACGGGCTCATCGCAAACTCCTGAACTCTTGTCTGGATTCATAACTATAAAAAGTATAGCGAGGGTCGGCCGGCCAACCGGGGGGCGGTCGCGACGTGACTCCTCTCTCGCTCCCCATCGTCGCACGCCGCCCCGGCCCAAGCCAAATGCCACCTGCATTAGCCTGCCCGCGATGGCGAGCCGCCTGCCGCCCCGAGTCAAGCTCGCGCTGACCACCTGCGTCGGCTGTGCCGTCGGCATCCTCGCCGTCCTCGTCGCCACCGGCGGCCCGAGCCGGGCGACGCCGCTCGATCTCCACGACGGCTTCGCCGGCGCCCAGCTCCCGCCCGCCATCCCGGCCCGCGACTTCACCCTGCGCGACCAGGACGGGCGGACGGTGCGTCTGAGCGCCTACGGCGGGCGGGTCGTCATCCTCACCTTCCTCTACTCCACCTGTCAGGACACCTGCCCCCTCATCGCCCAGACGATCCGCGGCGGGCTCGACCAGATCGGCCGTCCCGTGCCGGTCCTCGCCGTCAGCGTCGACCCGACCGACGACACCCCGCTCAACGCTCAGCGCTTCCTCGTCAAGCAGTCCCTGGTCGGACGGATGCGCTTCCTGCTCGGCCGCCGCCCCGAGCTCGCGCCGATCTGGCGGGCGTTCGGGATCGGGCCGCAGACCGCCGGTCGGGCGTCACGCTCCGACCATTCGGTCGACACCGTCCTCCTCGACCGGTCCGGTCGACCCCGGATCGGCTACCAGTCGGACCTGCTTACGCCCGAGGCGCTGGCCCACGACGTCCGCGTGCTCGACGCCCAGCCGCTTCCCGCCCACCCGCCCGTCCGCGTCCGGATCTGATTCCCGCCGGGCAGGTCCGCCCGGCCCGGCGGCCGATCGCCCCCACCGCCGCGGGGACCCGGCCGCCTGGACGTGCGCGCTGCGGATCGCGCCCGCTCGATCGAGCGCGACCTCGCCCTCCCGAGGCGTCCCCCGCCGCCACCAGGAGGAGAGCCTCCGGCGGCGCCGAGCTGCGCCCGGCGGGGTGCGCGAAGGCCCGTCGAAGCCGCGCGGCACGCGCGCCGGCACCGCGATCGCCAGCTGGCCTGACACCGCCCTGCGGCTGCCCGGAGCGTCCCGAAGCTGATACCCTACCGGCCAGGTAGGTATTCCCGCGAATGATGTTCTCAACCAAAGCCGAGTACGGCGTACGCGTGATGGTCGAGCTCGCCCGCCGCGGCGGCGGCCAGCCCGTGCCGCTGGCCGAGATCGCCGAGCACGAAGGGCTGCCGCTCGCCTATCTCGAGCACCTGGTGGCCCGGCTGCGGCGAGCCGGCCTCGTCGAGAGCCGGCGCGGTGCGCACGGTGGCTACCTGCTCGCTCGCGAGGCCGACCAGATCACGATGGCCGAGGTCGTCGAGGCGCTCGAGGGGACGATCGCCCCCATCGAATGCATCTCGTCCTCGCCGGGCGGCGGCGTCGTCTGCGCGCGCGAGACTGATCCAGATCACGTATGTACGACAAAGGTTCTCTGGACCCGTGTCCGCTTCGCGATCATCCACACCCTGGCCGAGACGACGCTCGCCGACCTGATTCCCACCAACCGCAAGAAGCCGGTCGCCGCCTAGGCGGCCCGGCACTGGAGCGAAATGGCTGAACTGGAGATCCGCAATCTGCACGTGCGCATCGAGGAGCGCGAGATCCTGCGTGGCGTCGACCTGACCGTCCGCCAGGGCGAGATCCACGCTCTGATGGGCCCGAACGGCTCGGGCAAGTCGACGCTGGCCAACACGATCATGGGCCACCCGAGCTACGAGGTGACCGAGGGTCAGATCATCTTCAACGGCGAGGACATCACCGAGCAGGCGCCCCACGAGCGCGCCCGCGCCGGCCTCTTCCTCGCCTTCCAGTACCCGGTCGCCGTCCCCGGCGTCTCGGTCGCCAACTTCCTGCGCATGGCGATCAACGCCAAGCGCGAGGAGCCGATCAAGGTCAAGGAGTTCGGCCAGCAGCTCGCTCACGCCGTGGAGCTGCTCGACGTCGACCGGGCCTTCACCTCCCGCCACCTCAACGACGGCTTCTCCGGCGGCGAGAAGAAGCGCGCCGAGATCCTCCAGATGGCGATGCTCACCCCGCAGATCGCCGTCCTCGACGAGACCGACTCCGGACTGGACATCGATGCCCTGCGCACCGTCGCCGAGGGCGTCGTCAAGCTCCACGCCGAGCAGGGCCTCGGCGCCCTCATCATCACCCACTACCAGCGGATCCTCGACTACATCAAGCCGGAGTTCGTCCACGTCCTGATGGACGGCCAGATCGTCATGGAGGGCGGCGCCGAGCTGGTCGACCGCCTCGAGCGCGAAGGCTACGACCCGATCCGCGAAGAGGTCAGCGCCCGTGCCTGAGACCGTGACTCCGACCGCCGCACCGCGCAAGCGCGGGTCGGCCCGCGCGGCGACGCTCTACCGCGCCCTGGCCGGCAGCGGCTCGACCGGCACCCTGGCTGAGCTCCGCGCCCAGGCGCTGGCCGCCTTCGAGCGCCTCGAGCTGCCGACCTGGCGCCGGTCGGGCTTCTGGCGCACGAGCCTCGACGCGCTCGACCTCGACGGGCTGGCCAACCGCACCTATGCGGCCGACGCGACGCTCCCGTCCATCCTCGGCCCCGGCCCCCGCGCCGGCGCGATCGTCCAGCGCGGCGGATCGGTCGTCCACGTCGAGCTCGACCCCGCCCTCGCCGCGGCCGGCGTGATCCTCTGCTCGCTCGAGGACGCCGCCCGCGACCACGCCGAGCTCTTCGCCCGCTACTACCTGCGCCGCCTCACCGTTGACCGCGACAAGCTCGAGGCGGCCAGCGCCGCCCTGTGGACCGGCGGCGCCTTCCTCTACGTCCCGCCCCAAGTCGTCGTCGAGCATCCGTTCCAGGTCGCCTACGAGATCACCGAGGCCGGAACCGCCCAGTACGCCCACACCCTGGCCGTAGGCGACCGTCTCAGCAGCTTCCGTCTCCACGAATACGACTTCGCCCCCGACTTCAGCGGCCAGGCCCTCCACGCCGGCCAGTTCGAGCTCTACCTCGAGGACGGCGCCCGCGCCCGCCTGGCCCACGTGACCGACTGGGGCTCGGGCGAGGTCTTCGACGTCTCGACGGCGATCGTCGAGGTCGGCCGCGACGCCTACTGCCAATGGCTGCCCGCCCTGCTCGGCGGCCACATGATTCGCCACCACGACGAGCTCGTCGTGGCCGGCAAGGGCGGCGACATGGCCTTCCGGGGAATCTTCTTCGCCGAGAACGACGAGCACCTCGACGTCTTCGCCGTCGACCTCCACGAGACCGGCCCGTCGACCGGCGACGTCCACTGGCGCGGCGCCGCCACCGGCGCGAGCCGTGCCAGCTTCGAGGGCCTGATCCAGATCGAGCCCGGCTCCCAGCAGACGCACACCTACCTCCAGATCCACTCGATGCTCCTCTCCGCGCAGGCCAAGCTCGACGCGATCCCGTCGGTCCTGGTCTGCGCCGACGACGTCTCCGCCTCCCACGGCGGCACGGTGGGCGAGCTCGACGAGGCCCTGATCTTCTACATGCAGACCCGTGGGCTGACCCGGCCCGACGCCGTCCGGGTGATCGTCGAGGGCTTCTTCGAGCCGCTGATCGTGCAGCTCGACGACCCCGGCCTCGAGCAGACGATCCGCGACCGGATCGGCGCCAAGCTCGCGGCCGCGGCGGCCGACATCGAGAAGTACGCGCTGGCGAGGTAGACCGATGGCCACGACCACCGACCAGACGCTCGACATCCGCGGCGACTTCCCGATCCTCGCCCGCGAGATCGACGGGCGCCCGATCGTCTACCTCGACTCCGGCGCCACCTCGCAGAAGCCGGAGTCGGTGCTGGCGGCGATGGACGACTACTACCGCTTCCACAACGCCAACATCCATCGCTCCGTCTACGTCCTGGCCCAGGAGGCGACCGACCTCTTCGAGGGCGCCCGCGCGCGAATCGCCGCCTTCTGCGGCGGCGAGACCCGCACGACGATCTTCACGCGCAACGCCACCGAGGCGATCAACCTCGTCGCCTACGCCTGGGGCCGGCCCGAACTGGGCCCGGGCGACGCCGTCCTGATCACCGAGATGGAGCACCACTCGAACATCGTTCCCTGGCAGCTGGCCACCGCCGACACCGGTGCCGCGCTGCGGCACCTCGGCGTCAGCGACGACGGCCTCCTCTCACTCGACGAGCTCGACGCCGAGCTCGCCAAGGGCGACGTGAAGCTCGTCGCCGTGACCCACGTCTCCAACGTCCTCGGCACGATAAACCCGGTGGCCGAGATCGTCGAGCGCGCCCATCGCGCCGGCGCCCGCGTCCTCGTCGACGGCTCTCAGGCGGTGCCCCAGATGCCGGTCGACGTCGGCCGGATCGGCGCCGACTTCTACGTCTGGACCGGACACAAGGTGCTCGGTCCGACCGGCATCGGGGTCCTCCACGGCCGGGCCGAGGTGCTCGAGTCGATGCGGCCGTTCCTCGGCGGCGGCGACATGATCGCCCACGTCGACATCGACCACTCGACCTGGAACGAGCTCCCGTGGAAGTTCGAGGCCGGGACCTCGATGATCGCCGAGGCCGTCGGTCTCGGCGCCGCCATCGACTACCTGGCCGAGATCGGGATGGACCGCGTCCGCGCCCACGAGCACGCCCTGACCGACTACGCCCTGGCCGGCCTCGCCGGCGTCGAGGGCGTCCGCGTGGTCGGGCCGGCCGAGCGGGCCGGGCTGATCTCCTTCGTGATCGACGGCATGCACCCCCACGACATCGCCGAGCTCGTCAACCGCGACAACGTCTGCATCCGCGCCGGTCATCACTGCGCCCAGCCGCTGATGCGCCGGCTCGGCGTCGGCGCCACCGCCCGGGCCAGCTTCGGCCCCTACAACAACCAGGCCGACGTCGACGCCCTGGTCGCCTCGATCGGGCGCGCGCGCGAGGTCTTCGGACTCTGATGGACGACCTCTACCGCGACTTCATCCTCGAGCACTACAAGCGTCCGAAGAACTTCGGCGAGCTCGACCCCCACGACCTCGAGGCCCACGAGCACAACCCGCTGTGCGGCGACGAGCTCGGTGTCCACATCCGGGTCAGCGACGGCCGGGTCGAGGATCTGCGGTTCCACGGACACGGCTGCGCGATCTCCCAGGCCTCGGCCTCGATCGCGTCCGAGGAGCTGATCGGCATGGAGCTGGCCACCGCGGCCACCCTCGACGCCGACTGGATGCTCGACCTGCTGGGCATCCCGATCTCGGCCACCCGCCGCAAGTGCGCCCTCTTGAGCCTCAAGGCGATGCGCGCGGCGATCACCGGCGAGGGCAGCTGGCCGCAGTAGCAGCAGCCGGGGCGTCCGGGGCGAAGTTATGCCCAGCGCCCTTGGCAGACCAGATATAATTCCTACCACTGAGCACAGGATTACGCAGAGGAGCTTATGGCCGCCACAGACATCACCCGCATTCCGAAGCCGAGTCCGATCATCGAGACCGACAAGGGCGAGCTCGTCTCCCCGAAGGGCGTGTCCCGCGAGGTCATTCGTGAGCTCTCGAAGATCAAGAGCGATCCGACCTGGATGGCCGATCAGCGCATGAAGTCGTTCGAGATCTTCGAGCGCAAGACGGTTCCGACGTGGGGCTGCGACCTCTCGGGCCTGAACTTCGACGACCTCGTGCTCTACTCCCCGCCGACGACCGGGCGCTTTG
>CAWCIT010000008.1:0-295694 GCA_963795745.1 uncultured Solirubrobacterales bacterium | reverse complement strand
CTTTCGGAGCCCGCGCGAGCGCCAAGCCGTCGCCGCCCGGCGAGAACGTTTGAGGACCCATGGCGGCAGAACGGTCTGCATGCGGCGCGGCGACGGCGTCTCTGCACACTGAACCGCACTTCCGGCGCTCCGTCCGCCGGACTTGCGGCACTTGATGGTCGGTGATCGCAAGGGACTCCTCGGCCCGCGCCCAGTCCTGCTGCTCTCGCCAGTCGCGCTCCGCGCTATCGAAACGCGAAGCTCGCCGGCCTACGGATTGGAGGTGGCGAACGTGGCGGCGGCTCAGGAACCCGAGGAGGAGCTATGGCCCGGCGGTTCTCCACGGCCTCTGGCCGTGCCCCGGTCTCAGTGGCTGTGTTCGTGGACTTCTTCGAGCCCCGCCTCGTGCGGGTGCGGGTGGGCGTGGCTTTCCCCGCCGTGCTCGTGCTCGTGCTCGTGCTCGACGTGCTCATGCTCGTGCGCGGTGTGGGGGTGGGCGTGGACCTCGCCGTCGTGCTCGTGCTCGTGGGCGTGCGGCGCGTCGTGGGTGTGCTCGTCGGTCATGGTGCTCCGATCTGGTGGTTGGCTGTCGGTCTCGGTCTGGGCCCAGGGCGTTTCCGGCGCCGCGGCGCGGAGGTGCTCGACGTGGCGCAGCGCCTCGTCGAGGAGCAGCGCGACGTGCGAGTCGTGGAGGCCGTAGATCGTGTGGCGTCCGTCACGGCGGCCGACCACGAGCCCGAGATCGCGGAGGATCCGCAGCTGGTGGGAGACCGCCGGTTGGGCCATGGCCACCGCGAGCGTGAGCTCGGCCACCGAGCACGGGCTTTGCCGCAGGCGTCCGAGGATCCGGACGCGGCTGCCCGTCCCCAAGCCGGCCATCAGGCGGGCGATGCGGTCGGCGTCGACGACGCTGATCGTGGTCGATGCGCTGACGTTGTGGACCTGACCCATCTCTTCATGTTGTCATGCACATGCGTGCATGTCAACTCCGATGCGCCTTTGGAGCGGGCCGCGGTCAGCGTCCCCGGCTGGACCGTCGCCCGCCGAGGGCGGCGGTCAACCGGCCGGTTCGCGGGCGGGCAGCGGGCCCGATTGACCCAACCGCAGGTGCTCGGTGTGGAAGACGGCTTCGTCGAGCAGGCTGGCGACGTGGTCGTCATGGAGCGCGTAGATGACCTGCCGCCCGGTGCGTTCGCCGATCACGAGGCCGAGATGGCGCAGCAGGCGCAGCTGCTGCGAGACGGCTGAGCTCTCCATCTCGACCGCCGCGGCGAGGTCACTCACGGCCAGAGGTCCTTCGCGCAGACAAGCGAGGATCCTGACGCGGCTGGGCGTCGCCAGGGCCTGCATCGTCTCGGCGACCTGCCGGGCGTCCTCGGCGCTCAGACGGCTCCGGCTGGCCTTGCCCTGAACTCCGTGCGCCATCGTGAGCCAACCCTAGCCTGAACACCCGCTCAGTCTTCCACTGGACCCTTTTCTGCTGTCGGTCGCACGTCGTCCCCTGCGGCCGGGGAGCCCCGGCGTTCACCGGACGCCAAGACGCGTGCGCTCCAAGCCAAGGACATCGCGTCCCGGCGCGTTCCTCCACGAGCTCGCCTCGATCCCGTCAAACAGGGCGCGGCTCATCGGCCGGGCCGCGGCGCGTAACCGCGGGCGAGGCGTCGTCGGGGATTGCCGGTAGCGTTCGCGGCGGCGGACGGCAGGATTGACGAGCGAAGGAGTGGACGTGACCGTTTCCCCGGATCGTAGGCCCGTTGTCGTGGTGGATCTCGACGAGGCGATGGAAGCGGTTCGTGAACGTGGTCTGCGCCTCACCTCCGCGCGCCGGCTGGTCCTGGAGGCGCTGCTGGCCGCCGGCGACCCGATCTCCGCCGAGGAGATCGCGGACGGCCTGGGCGGACGCCTGACACGGCTGGACGTCACGTCCGTCTACCGCAACCTCGAGACGCTCGGCGGCCTCGGGCTCGTGCGCCACTTCCATGCCGGTCACGGACCAGGCCGCTACGTCCTCGCCGGATCCGGCGAGCGGGAGTATTTGTCGTGCGAGTCGTGTGGCGCCCTGGAGTCCGTAGATCCGACCGAGCTCGACGAGGTCCGCGCCGCCGTCCGCGACCGGTGGGGCTTCTCGGCACGGTTCTCCCACTTCCCGATCGTCGGACTTTGCGCCCGCTGCGCCCAGCGTGGAGACCAAGGCGCCCGATAGGCGACGGGTGACCGGATAGCCCCGGACGCCATGCCCGGAGCCGCCTCCCCCGGAGCCGAACCTCCCGCGTATTGATAGGGACTTGCATCAGCGCGTATCCCGCGGTAGGTTCCTCCTCGGAAAAGCACCGTGCCCTCCGGTGGGGGGCCGGGAACAGCAGCCAGGGAGAGGAAATACGGATGGACGCGACGTCTGCGTCGGCGCCCGAAGCGTCGCGGTGGGTCCGGATCAAGGCGGCGCTGACGCCGCAGGAGTGGCGTCGCGCCGGGGCCATGGCAGCCGTCGTCGCCGGCCTGCACGTGATCGGCTTCGGGATCCTCCTCCTGGTCGTCGCGCCCGCCAAGTACAAGCTGGGGTCGGCCGGGACGTTCGCCATCGGCACGGGGATCACCGCGTACACGCTGGGGATGCGCCACGCGTTCGACGCCGACCACATCTCGGCGATCGACAACGTCACGCGCAAGCTGATGAGCGAGGGCAAGCGGCCGTTGAGCGTCGGGTTCTTCTTCTCCCTCGGGCACTCGACGATCGTGTTCGGGCTCGCGGTGCTGCTCGCGCTCGGCGTGAAGTCGCTCAGCGGCCCGGTGCAGAATCACGGGTCGTCGCTGCACAAGGCGACCAACGTCATCGGCACCACCGTGTCGGGCAGCTTCCTCTACCTCATCGCCGCGCTGAACATCGTGATCCTCGTGAGCATCGTGAAGATCTTCGCCGGCATGCGGAAGGGCGAGTACGACGAGGAGACGCTCGAGCAGCAGCTCAACTCGCGCGGCTTCATGAACCGCTTCTTCGGCAAGCGCCTGAACGCGGTGAAGGAGCCCTGGCAGATCTACCCGATCGGCGTGCTCTTCGGCCTGGGCTTCGACACCGCCACCGAGGTCGGGCTCCTCGTCCTCGCCGGCACCGCCGGCGCCGCCGGGCTGCCCTGGTACGCGATCCTCTGCCTGCCCGTCCTGTTCGCCGCCGGCATGTCGCTGCTCGACACGATCGACGGGTCGTTCATGAACTTCGCCTACGGCTGGGCATTCTCCAAGCCGGTCCGCAAGGTCTACTACAACATCACCATCACCGGCCTCTCGATCATCGTCGCCCTGTTCATCGGCACGATCGAGCTCGTCGGGCTGCTCACCGACAAGCTCGGCTTGTCCGGCCCGGTGGTCGCCTGGCTCCAGGCGTTCGACATCAACCGCGCCGGCTTCATCATCGTCGGGATGTTCGTCGCCACGTGGGTGATCGCCCTCGCCGTGTGGAAGTTCGCCCGGATCGAGGAGCGCTGGTCGGTCGGCATGGACGCCGCCGCGGCCCGGGCCGCGGTGACGGCGACGGACGCCGCCTCGACCACTTAGCCGCCGCGTCGCCGGCGCCCACCGGATCCGCGGCGGACGGCCCCCAGGCGCCGCGCCCACGATGGGGCCCGCGGCGACGGCGTCGCCGCAGGCTGATGGGGGCAGCCGGTCGCCGGCCATGCTCGCGGCAGCCCCGGCTTCGGGATCCCGCGACCCGCCGTGCCACCGGAGAGCGTTGGTGCGGTGCCGACTCGCCTCGCCGGGCCGCCTTACCGAGCGCGGCCGGACGAGCGTGCCAGTCGCTATCTTTGGCTGATGACTCGCCGTGATATACGGCTGCTCCTGTTGCTGGCTGGCCTCACGACGGTGTGGGCGCTGGTCCAGGCCGTCACGGGCTACGACGGCGGCCTGGCGTACATGGCGCCGGCATTCCTGGTCGCGATCCCCCTCCTGGTCGGTCATTACCTCGGCGAGGAGCAGATCGCTGGCCTTGCCCGGCGGATCCACGGGCGCCGCCGCCCGCGCCGGGCGCCGCGCGTCCGCGGTCACGCCCGCGCGCCGCGGCGGTTGTTCTCTCGCGGCGGGGCGTTGATCGCCCGGTCGTTGGCGGTTCGCCCGCCGCCCTTCGCGCTGACGGCGTAGCTCCCCGCGGACCGGCCGGCGTCACGCCGTGCCGGTCGCGCTCTGTCAGTCAGCCCGAAAGGGAAGGAGTCAGCGATGAAGCGTGTGCTGGCGCTGGCCGTCTTGGCGGCCGCGCTCTGTGCCTCGGCAGCCGAGGCACATCTGGGCAACTCGAACTACCGGGATGTCATCGACCGGCTGACGCCCAGCGTCCCGGGCGTATCGGTGCAGGTCTTGAACTTCGACAACAACCTCGAGCTCGACAACCACAGTGGCCGGACGGTGGTGATCTACGGCTACACCGGCGACCAGTACGCGCGGCTGCTCGCGGACGGGACGGTGCAGGTCAACCAGCACTCGCCGGCGTTCTACCTCAACGATGACCGCTACGCCACGACGGTCGTTCCGCCCAGCGCGAACGCGAAGGCGGCGCCGCAGTGGGTGACGATCGATCGGACGGGCCGCTTCGAGTGGCACGACCACCGCATCCATCTGTTCACGACGGCGACGCCGAAGATCGTCACGAACAAGGCGAAGACGACCAAGATCTTCGCCTGGACCGTCCCGATCACGGTCGGCGGCCAGCCGGGCGCGATCGCCGGGACCCTGTTCTGGCACGGCCAGAGCTCCGGCTTCCCGATCTGGGCGCTGGCCTCGCTGATCGCGGTCATCGCCGGCGCCGCCGTGATCCTCGCGCGCGCCAAGCGGCGACAGGCGCAGACCGCGGACATCGGCGATGAGGACGAGGACGCGCCTGCTCCGAGGGTGCGGGAGGCGTGGTGATGACCCGGCCCCGGCCCCGGCCCCGGCCCCGGCCCCGGCCCCGGCGTCGGTACCGGCGCGTGCTGGGCGCCGCTGCGGTCGCGCTCGCCGTCGCGCTCGCGCTGCCCGGGGCGGCGTACGCGCACGCGACGCTCGAGGGCACCCAGCCCGAGCGGGGTGCGACGGTCGCCCACGATCCAGGGCAGGTCGTCTTCCGCTTCGACCAGACGGTCGAGGGCAACTTCGGCGCCGTGCGCGTCTTTGACACGACCGGCGCCCGGGTCGACACCGGCGACGGTTTCCACCCCAACGGGACGGGCTCGCTGATCGGCGTTCACCTCAAGGCGGGTCTGCCCGACGGTACCTATACGGCCACCTACCGGGTCGTGTCCTCCGACGGGCACATCGTGACCGGGGGGTTCGTCTTCTCGATCGGCAAACCGGGCGCCGCGTCCGGCCTGACGGTGGCACAACTGCTGGGCCGAAACCGCACGGGCGCCGTCACCGAGATCGCGTTCGGGGCGGCCCGCGCCGTGCAGTACGGCGCGATCGCGGTGGCCGTCGGGGCGCTCGTGTTCCTGCTCTGGATCTGGCTGCCGGTGTTGCGCCTCCAAGCCGGCGGCTCGGCACCCTGGCAAGCGGCGTCCGCGGCGTTCGTCGCCCGCCTGCGAGCGATGCTCCTCGCCAGCGCGATCCTCGGGGCATCGAGCGCCCTGGCCGGGGTGGTGCTCGAGGCGGCAGAAGCCGCCGGCGTCTCGGGCTGGGCGGCGCTCGCGCCGCACATCCTGCGCGAGGAGCTCGGGACCCGCTTCGGCACGATCTGGACGGCCGGCGCGGCGTGCTGGCTGGCCGTCGGAGTGCTCAGCACCGCGCTGCTGCGCCCAACGGCCGCGCGGGCGCCCGTGCTACGTCCGGTGGCGCTCGGCTCGACCGGCCTGGCGGTCGGCGGCCGTGAACGGATCCTGGGCCTTGCGCTCGGCGTGCCGCTGGCGGCGCTGCTCTTGCTGCCGGCCCTCGCCGGTCACGGCGCGACGCAGTCGCCGGTGGTGGTGATGTTCCCGTCGATCACGCTGCATGTCGCGGCGCTGTCGGTCTGGCTCGGCGGCCTCACCGCGCTGCTGGTGGCGCTGCCGGCGGCGACGCGGTGCCTCGACGCGACCGAGCGGGTGCGGCTGCTCGCCGGCGTGCTCGCGCGCTTCTCGGGGTTCGCCCTGGTCGCGGTGATCGTGCTCCTCGGCGCCGGTCTCGTGCAGTCCTACGTCGAGGTGCGCCATCTCGATCTGCTGACGAGCACGCCCTTCGGGAGGGCGGTCCTGATCAAGTTCATCCTCGTAGCCGCGCTGATCGGCCTCGGCGCGCTCAACCGCCGACGTACCCTCCCCCGCCTGCGCGAGCTCGCCGAGGATGGAGGCGCGCCCGGAAGGACGGGGGTGATCCTGCGTCGCACGCTGCGCGGCGAGGTCGGGCTGATCGTCATGGCGCTGGGCGTGACCGGGGCGCTCGCCAGCTATGCCCCGGCGGTCGCCCAGTACAGCGGCCCCTACAACGCGACGACCACCGTCGCCGGCCAGCAGCTCCAGCTCACGCTCGACCCGGCCCGCGTCGGATCAAACCAGCTGCACGTCTACCTGTTCGATCCGAAGACCGGGGCGCAATACGATGGGGCACAGCAGGTCACGGTGGCCGAGACGCTGCCATCGAAGGGCATCGGGCCGCTGCTCCAGACCGGGGAGAAGTCGGGGCCCGGCCACTACACCGTCCCCGGCGTGCTGCTCGCCGTCCCGGGCACCTGGAAGGTCCAGATCAACGTCCTGATCGACAAGTTCGACCAGTACTCCCGAACCGTGGACGTGCCGGTCCAGTGACGCCGCGACGCGTCCGGCTGAGAGGAGCCGGCACGGCGATCGCCGCGCTGCTCGTCGTCTGGTGCGCCGGCTTCCTCGCGCCGGACCTCCAGGTCACACTGCTCTACGCCGCCCCGGGCCTGCTGCTGGCGATGGCGCTGCTCGCCGGCCGCTACCCGGGTGAGCGCATGCTCGAGCAGATCGCCCGGCGGCGGCGCCGCCGACGCGAGGCGAGCGCCCGCCCACGCGGCCAGCGCCTGCCGCGAGCCCGGGCGCGGACGGTTGCGCGCGGGGGGCTTCTGCTCGCCCGCGCCCTCGCCGGTCGCGCCCCCCCGTGCTCCTGGAGGACCACGGCCAGCCGGTAACCACCACCCCTTCCAGGAGGAGCACCCCATGAGACGAACACTGCTCGCCGCGGCCGCGCTGGCGACGATGACGCTGCCCGCCAACGCCCTGGGTCACGTCAGCTTGCACCCGAACACGCTCCCGGCCTCGTCGAACCCGACGCTCAACGTGCGGGTCCCCAACGAGGAGAGCAACGCCAGCGTGGTCAAGGTCGACATGCAGATCCCGCCCGGGTTCCTCGACATCTCCACCCAACTGCCGTCCGGCTGGAAGGCGACGGTTCTCAAGCGCAAGCTGGCGACACCGGTCAAGACCGACGCGGGCACGATCACCGAGGAGGTCTCGGAGGTCATCTGGAGCGCCCCCAAGGCGGCCGGCATCCCGCCGGGATCGTTCCTCCAGTTCCCGATCAGCACCGCCATTCCCGACGGCGACGCCGGGCAGACCTTGACGTTCAAGGTCATCCAGACCTACTCCAACGGCGACGTCGTGCGCTGGATCGAGGCGCCCAACTCGATGATGCACCCGGCGCCGACGGTCAACATCACCCCGGCGGGCGGCGTCCTCCTGGACGCCGCGGGCACCGAGGCGGGACCGGGCCCCGTGCCCGCGAACGCGACCGCGACCGCGACCGCGCCGGCGAGTAGGACGCCGGCGGCGGCATCTCCGGCCAAGGGCGCGAGCCAGGCGTTGGGCATCGCCGCGCTCGTTGTCGGGGCGCTCGCGCTGCTCCTTGCCCTCGGTGCGGTCGCGAGCGCTCGAGGACGCCGAACCTGACGCCAAGCCCGCTGCCCGACCGGCCCTGCCCACACCACCGCCCACTCCGCGGTCGGCGACGAGGGCAGGGCCGACGGCGACCTCGCCGAGCATCGGGCGCCGCCGACCCACGCCACCTGAGCGGCCGGCCGCCGCCCGGCCTCAGGCCGCCGGTCCGGCGCACGCGCGCACGGCGGTCGGCGGGCCGCAGACGTAGTAGACCGACGTCCCGGCCACGTCGCGGCCCCGCAGGCCGAGCTGGCGCAGCGCCGGGTCCCACTGCCCGTGGAGCGCCGGCGTGACGACGACGGCGCTGACCCGGTGGCGGACGAGGAACGCGTACAGCCGCGCCCGGACGGGCGGCCCGATCCCGTTGGCCATGTCCAGCGACGCCTGCTCGGTCGCGTACTCCGGCGGCAGGACGAGGGCGACGCGGCCGTTGGCCAGCGGGAAGGCGAAGTCGCTCGCCGCCTGCCAGTACATGCTCGAGCCGAACTGGCCGACCGGCACCATCAGGACGCTCCCGGTCGCCGGCAGGTAGCGCTTGGCCGCGGCCACGACGACCGGCACGGCCGCCGGCCGGGTGTGCCAGAACGGCGCCGTCGGGTCGGGCAGGACGGCGGCGATCCCGGCGATGGCCAGGCCCCAGGCCAGCCACGGCCGCCGCCGCTCGCGGCCGAGCTCGACGGCCACGCCGACGGCGACGATCAGGGCGAGGAAGAGCGAGAAGCGCCCGGGCAGGACGGCCTTGAAGACCGGCGCGTCGTCGACCAGCCGCCAGGGCAGCCGGGTCACCGTGTCCCCGCCGACGGTCAGTCGCGGCCCGAGCGCGAGCACCAGGGTCACGGCGGCCATGACCAGCAGGAAGCGGGTCGCGATCCGCCGCCAGGTGGCCGCGGCGAACGCGGCGAAGAGGATCAGGAGCGGCGCGCCGAGGTAGCCGCCGGCCTCGATCACGTTGCCGCCGTCGAACCCCGGCAGGCCGCCGTAGGCCCGCCCGAAGAGCCAGGTCAGCGGCGTCGGGACGACGAGGTTCAGGGGATTGAGCCGGTAGCGGTCGTCGAACCGCGTCCCCGCCACCTGCCCGTAGTCGGCCGGGTTGCCCTTGACCAGGGCCCAGTAGAGGTACGGCGAGACCACGGCCACCGCGATCAATCCCGCCGCCACCAGCTCGAGCATGGTCACCGCCAGGCGGCGGCGGTCGGCCGCCGGCGCCACGGCGAGGCCGACGAGGAGGGCGAACGCCCCGAGCAGGACGATGTCGAAGGTGATCTCGGTCGACAGGAGCACCTGGCCGACGAAGACGGCGGCCGTCAGGCCGACGAAGCGGCGGCGCGACATCGCCCGGCCGAGGCGGCGGATCACGAGCAGGGGAACCAGCGGGATCAGGAAGACCAGCGTGATGTGCAGATGCCCGGCCAGCTGGCCGAGCTCGTAGCTCGAGAAGCCGTAGACGAAGCCGCCGACGACCGACGCCCCCCAGCGGCCGCTCAGCTCCCGGCAGAGGGCGTAGGCGGCGAGCGCCGAGAGGACAGGGCCAAGGACGGCGAGAACGTTGTAGGCGACGACCGGCCCGAGCAGGCTGGTCACCGGCCAGAGGACGACCGCCGCGCCGGGGATTCCGGTGACGGTGGCGATGTTGGC
Organism: uncultured Solirubrobacterales bacterium; assembly: GCA_963795745.1. Lineage (GTDB taxonomy): Bacteria > Actinomycetota > Thermoleophilia > Solirubrobacterales > Solirubrobacteraceae > Palsa-513. Next base: position 286,254 of record CAWCIT010000008.1, on the reverse strand, counting down.
CCCGCCCGGGTACCAGACCGCATGCGAGTAGAACGGGTTGAGCCCGTGGCCGATCGCGTAGGGCCACCACTTCAGCGCCCACATGAAGAACGGCGGATCGCCGTTGGGCCCGAGGCAGACGCAGACGTGCGCCGGGTCGGTGATCGCGTAGCGGGCGATGAAGACGAGGGCCACCGCCAGGTAGATGGCGAGCGCCGCCGCCCAGCCGGGAATCGACCACCGGCGCAGTCGTCGGGTGCTCACGATCGGCGGGACTGTAGCGGGCCGCCCAGCGTGCGAGTATCTCCACGGCTCGCTCCGGCGACGGCCCCGCCGCACATCGAATCCGAGAGGGAGAACGATGGACCTGAAGAGCTACAAGCCGATGGGCGACAAGGAGAACTCGGACTTCTTCTGGGAGTTCCTGGACAAGATCTACGACCGGCGGGAGGCCTGCGGGCTGAACGAGCTCGTCGGCCGGATGACGGCGGTGGCGATCCAGGTCGAGCACGGCGACGCCGTCAACTACATGGCCGAGCTCGCCGCCATGGGCCCCTACCGGCTGGTCGAGGCGCGCCTGACCGAGACCCACAAGGTGTTCGTCCTGCGCTCCCGGCCCGACTATCCCCGCCTGCTCGTGCTCGAGCCGCTGAACCCGGCGTTCGAGGACTGGGTGACCCGCTGGAACCTCCTCTACCCTCTGGCCAAGCGCAAGCCGAACGCCCGCTACATCGGCGAGGTCTACGCGACGCCGTCGGTCGAGGCCGTCCGCCGGACGCTCGAGCCGCAGAACATCCGCTTCGTCTACGAGGGCGACACGGTCAGCCCGTTCTACGTGGGCGACCACCTGACGTTCACGTTCCTCTCCGACTACACCTACAACCGCGTCGGCTATGTCGACGTCGACATCGACGACCTCGAGGCCCTGGCCCTCGGCCAGGCGCTGCGGCTGACCGCGGCCGAGCAGGAGAAGCTCGACCGGGCGGCCGCCCTCCAGGAGGAGCACGGCGTCAGCCGCCTGGTCCTCGGGATCGACCACATGGCCACGCGGATCCTCGCCGGCGACCGCGAGGGCGCGATCCTCGAGTACCTGACGATGGTCCCCTACTACTACTGGGGGGCCTACAACATCCAGGAGATGAACTCCTCGACCAACGTCACCCGCCACCCGCACGTCGACGACGACAAGCAGTCGCCGGCCAAGGTGTTCACCGCCAACAACACGCCGGCCTTCGCCAACTCGTTCGAGAACCTGCCCATGCCGACCGAGGAGTTCGTGCGCAACTTCGGCCGCCGGATGCACCACATCGCCTATGCCGTCGAGGATGGCCACGTGGTCGACGAGAAGAACGTCGACTACGTCGTGCGCCAGCTCGCCGAGATGGGCACGCCGTTCCTGGCGCACGTGGTGGGCGAGTGCAAGGACGAGCCCAACCTCAAGCAGATCTTCTCGAAGAGCTCGCCCTACTCACTGCTCATCACCGAGTACATCGAGCGCTGCCACCACTACGAGGGGTTCTTCACGCGCGAGAACGTCGCCACCCTCACCGAGGCCGCGGGCGCTGACGAGCGCTATGTCCATGGGCACGTGTTCGACTGAAGCGGCCGCCCGGCAGCTGCCGGCGCCGGGCGCCCGGCGGCCACGCCCGCGGTCAGGGGGCGAGCATCCGGCGCAGGACCACGCCGCAGACGGCGGCGGCGACCAGGGCCAGCACCGGCGTCCCGTAGCCGATCACGCCGACGAAGGCCAGCAGGATGCCGATCACCCCGACGGCACCGAGCCCGCCGGTGGCGAGGACCAGCGCGTAGGCGCGCTGCTGGCGCACGCGGCGGGGAAGGCGGCGGGGGGGACGGCGGGCGACGTCGCTCATGGAAGGCTCCGATTTCGAAAGGCGGACGGCTCGCCACCGAGGTTACGCGCACCTTGAGCTGGCGGGCCGCCTTCCTCGACGGTCCGCTCGCCGGGCCCGACCACGACCGCCGGTTCGCCTCGGCCGTCGTCCACGACCGCCTCTGGCTCGCCCAGGTCCCCGACGAGGACGGGCGCGTCGGACGGGAGGTCTGGTCGGTGGTCGGCACCCTGCCCGGCAGCGGCCGACCGGCCGAGGCCTGGCCCGAGCAGGTCGAGTACGTGCTCGACGCCGACCTCTCGCAGCTCGACCCGTCCCAAGGCGACGGCTTCGGCGTGTTCCGGCTCGCCCGCTGACCGTCAGGCGGCGGCCGGCTCCGGCTCCGGCTCCGGCTCCGGCAGGGGCAGGATCTGCCGCGGGCGGATCGCCTCCGCCGGACGACCGCGCCACTCGCGCGGGTAGCCGACCGAGACCTCCCGGAAGGGCACGCCGTCCGACCACGTCGTCCGCGGGATGTGGAGATGGCCGTAGACGACGCTGGCCGCCCGGTAGCGCCGGTGCCAGTCGGCGGTGCGGTCGGTCCCGCACCACTGGGCGAACTCCGGGTGGCGCAGGAGGCGGGTCGGCTCGCGGACGAGGGGATAGTGGTTGACGAGCACGGTGGGCAGCTCCGGCGCGATCGCGTCGAGGCGCCGCTCGGTCGCCGCCACCCGAGCCCGGCACCAGGCCTCGCGGGTCGGATGAGGGTCGGGGTGAAGGAGGCGCTCGTCGCTGCACACGACGCCGGCGGCCCGGGCCCGGCGCAGCGCCTCGGCCTGGGTCGCGGCCCCGGCCGGGCGGAAGCTGTAGTCGTAGAGGACGAACACCGGCGCGACCACGGCCGGCCCGCCGGCGCCCTCCCAGACCAGGTAGGGATCCTCGGGGGTCACCACGCCGAGCCGGCGGCAGACGGCGACCAGGTGGTCGTAGCGGGCTTCGCCTCGGAGCTCGACCGGGTCGCCCGGCGGCGTCCACAGATCGTGGTTGCCCGGAACCCACACGACGCGGGCGAAGCGGTCGGCCAGGCGGCCGAGCGCCCATTCGATGTCGGCCACGCGGGAGCCGACGTCCCCGGCCACCAGCAGCCACGATTCCGCCGATGCCGGTCGCAGCTCCGCGACGACCGCCCGGTTCTCGGCGTGGCCGACGTGGAGGTCGCTGATCGCGAGGAGGCGACCGGCGGCGGCTACCGGCTAGTCCTCGAAGGCGCCGTCGTAGAGGGCGAACACCGCGCCCTGCGGGTCGGCCACGACGGCGATCTTGGCCACGCCGATGTCCATCGGTCCCATGTACGTCCGGCCGCCCAGCTTCTCGATCAGCTCGACCGCCCCGTCGATGTTCTCGATCCCGAAGTAGACGAGCCAGTTGGGGGGCGGCCCGGGCTGGCCCAGGCGGATCCCGCCGTTGGAGCGGTCGCCGTTCTTGATCACCAGGTACGGATCGGGGCTGCCCTCCATCGGCGAGGTGCTCCAGCCGAAGAGCCCGCCGTAGAAGGCGGCGGCCGCGTCGAGGTCGGTGGTCTGGAGCTCGTTCCACGCCAGCGCGCCCGGCGCGTTGACCAGCCCGGCGCCGATGTGCCCGGTCGGCTGCCAGGCCATGAAGAACGCGCCCTGCGGATCGGCGAGCACGGCCATCCGACCGGCCTCCATGACGTCGAACGCCTCCATGTGGACCGATCCGCCCAGCTCCCTGGCCTGGGCGGCCGCGTCGTCCGCGCTCTCCACCGTGACGTAGGAGTTCCACAGCGGCGGCACGCCGGCCTCGCGCTGCGCGTCGGGCTGGGCCGAGATCGCCGCGACGTCGGTGGCGCCCTGGCGCATCATCGTGTAGACGAAGCCCTCGCCGACCGGCATGTCCTCGGCTTCCCAGCCGAAGAGCTCGCCGTAGAACGCCTTGGCGGCGTCCGGATCGGTCGTCGACAGGTCGGCCCAGCTGAAGGTCCCTGGTGTGTACGACTCGCGTTCTCCCATGCCGCGAGACTACTCGGATCCAGTCGCCCGAGGTGTCGATCTCCGGCATCCCCGGCGGGCGCTACCGTCCGTGGTCGGGCGCTCGCGCCGCCACGACGAACGAAAGGGCCGCCGATGTCCGACTTCACGATCAAGAACCTCAAGCAGGTCGACGACGCCCTCAAGGAACGCGACTCCGGCGTCGAGGCCCGCTTCGCCCGCAAGCACCTCGACTCCGACCACCTCGGGGTCAGCTACATCCGCTTCGGCCCGCACGCCCGCTTTCCGTTCGGCCACAGCCACCGCGAGCAGGAGGAGGCCTACGTGGTCGTCGCCGGCTCCGGGCGGATCCGTCTCGACGACGCGATCGAGGCGGTCGGCCAGTGGGACGTGATCCGGGTCGCGCCGGCGGTCATCCGCGCCTTCGAGGCCGGCCCCGACGGACTCGAGGTGATCGCGGTCGGCTCCGACCGCCCGGAGGGCGGCGACGGCGTGATAGCCAAGGACTGGTGGACCGACTGACGCCAGCGGCGGCGCCGGCGCCGCCGCCCGACGCCCTGAGCCCGGCGCTGCGGGCGGTCAGCGACGCCGTGCTCGCGGTCGCCGCCGAGGTCTCGGTCGAGGAGGTTCTCCAGCGCCTGGTCGACCGGGCGCGCGAGCTCGCCGGCGCCCGCTACGCCGCCCTGGGCATGCCCGACGGCGACGGCGGCTTTGACCGCTTCCTGGTCGCCGGCATGACCGACGAGCTCGTCGCCGCGATGGGGCCGCTCCCCCGCACCCACGGCATGCTCGGGGCGATGCTCGAGACCGAAACGCCGTTTCGGACCGCCGACATCCACCGGCATCCGCGCTTTCGCGGCTGGTGGCCGGACCGCCATCCGGACATGCGCTCGTTCCTCGGCGTTCCGATCGTCGCCCCGGCTGGCGTGATCGGCGCCTTCTACCTGACCGGCAAGGAGGGCGCCGCCGAGTTCGGGATCGCCGACCAGGAGCTGATCGAGCTGCTGGCCGCCCACGCGGCGATCGCCATCACCAACGCCCGCCTGTACGACCGCAGCCGGGAGCTGACGATCCTCGCCGAGCGCAACCGCCTGGCCCTCGACCTCCACGACGTGGTCAGCCAGAAGCTGTTCGGGCTCGTCCTCGCCGCCGAGTCGGCCCTGACCCTGCTCGACCGCGACCGCGACGTCGCCGGCGCCCGGGTCCAGATCGAGCGGGCCCAGGCGCTCGGCCGCCAGGCGCAGGACGAGCTGCGGTCGCTGATCTCCGAGCTCCGGCCGCCCGATCTCGACCGCGACGGACTGTCCGGCGCCCTGCGCAAGCACGTCGAGCTGGTCGGCGCGCTCCACGCGGCCGAGCTGACCGCCCGCGTCGACCCGGGCGTCACCACGGGCGACGGTCGCCGCGACCTGGAGATCCTGCGCATCGCCCAGGAGGCACTCCAGAACGCCCTGCGCCACTCCGCGGCCCACCGGATCGACGTGCGCGTCGAGGCGCAGGCCGACCGCCTCGTGCTCGAGGTGTCAGACGACGGCGTCGGCTTCGACCCGCGCGATCCCGAGCTCCGCTCGCGCCACCTCGGGCTGACCTCGATGCAGGAGCGGGCCGGGCGCATCGCCGGCCGGCTCGAGATCCGCTCGGCCCCCGGCGCCGGGGCCACGGTCGGTTTGGTGGTCGACCTTGGCCGCTGAGCCGCCGATCCGGGTGCTGGTGGTCGACGACCACGCCGTCGTCCGCGAGGGCCTGCGGACCTTCCTCGAGCTCCAGGACGGCATCGACGTGGTCGGCGAGGCCGCCGACGGCGAGGAGGCCCTCATCGAGGCCGAGCGCCTGCGGCCGGACGTGATCCTGATGGACCTGGCCATGCCCCGGCTCGACGGGGTCGGCGCGATGCGCGAGCTCCGCGGCCGCCTGCCCCAGGTCCGGGTGGTCGTGCTGACGAGCTTCGCCGACGACCACCGCCTGCTCGCGGCGCTCCGGGCCGGGGCCGCCGGCTACCTGCTCAAGAACGTCCAGCCCCAGGAGCTGGCCCGGGCGGTCCGGACCGCCCACGCCGGCGGGGCGATGCTCGACCCGGCCGTGGCCGCCCGGCTGGTCGAGGCGATCGCCGCGCCGCCGCCGCCGCGGCCACACCCGTCACCGCCGTCGGCCAACCTGGCCGCCCAGCTGACCCCCCGCGAGCGCGAGGTCCTCGGTCTGATCGGCGGCGGCCGCTCCAATAAGAGAATCGCGCTTGAACTCGGCGTCTCGGAGAAGACGGTCAAGACCCACGTCGGCCACGTCCTCGCCAAGCTCGGCGTCAGCGACCGCACCCAGGCGGCGCTCTACGCCGCCCGGGCCGGGTGGTCCTAGGACCAATTGCCGATGGTCGCCGGGCGGCGAGGCGCCTAGGCTCGACTCATGCCGTCCTCCCTCGCCTTCGACCTGCCCGACCGGCTCGCGGCCGGCGAGCCGCCCGAGGCGCGGGGCCTGGCCCGCGACGACGTACGGCTGCTGGCCGCCGCCCGCGACGGCGGGCGGATCGCCCACGCGCGGTTTCGTGACCTGCCGATGTTCCTGGCCGCCGGCGACCTGCTCGTGGTCAACACGTCGGCCACCCTCCCGGCCGCGATCGCCGCCCGGCGCTCGGACGGGGCCGACGTGGTCGTCCACTTCGCGACCAGGGCGCCGACGACCCCCGGCGACGGCTTCTGGGTGGTCGAGCTGCGCACGCCGGCGGGCGCTCGTCCCCTGCGGGCCGCGGCCGGCGAGCGCCTGCGCCTGGCCGGGGACGCCGGCCTCGAGATCCTCGCCCCCTACGCCCGCGGCGGCCGGCTCTGGCTGGCGCGCCTGGAGGCCGATCGCCCGGCGCTCGAGCACCTGGCCGCCCACGGCCGGCCGATCCGCTACGGGTACGTCGCCGCCGACTGGCCGCTCGCCGCCTACCAGACGGTCTATGCCTCCACGCCCGGCAGCGCCGAGATGGCGAGCGCCGGCCGTCCGTTCACGCCCGCCCTCCTGACCCGGCTGCTCGCCGCCGGCGTCGCGGTCGCACCCGTCCTGCTTCATACGGGCGTCTCCTCGCCCGAGCGGCACGAGGCGCCCTACCCCGAGTACTACCGCGTGCCGCCGGCCACCGCGGCCCTCGTCAACGCCACCCGGGAGCTCGGCGGGCGGATCGTCGCGGTCGGCACGACCGCCGTCCGCGCCCTCGAGACGGTCGCCGGCCTCGACGGGCGGGTGGGCGCAGGCGAGGGGTGGACCGACCTGGTGGTCACGCCCGCGCGCGGCCTGCGGGCGGTCGACGGGCTGATCACCGGCTGGCACGAGCCCGAGGCCTCGCACCTCCAGCTGCTCGAGGCCGCCGCCGGACCGGCCCTCCTGGGTCGCTGCTACCGGGCGGCTCTCGACCACGGCTACCTCTGGCACGAGTTCGGCGACAGCCACCTGATCATGCCCTAGGGTCGCCTACCCGAGCTCGGCCCGGCGCTCCTCGAGGAAGCGCCGCTCGGCGGCCGTGGTGACCAGGGCGAGCGCCCGCTCGTAGGCCGCCGCCGCCTCCCCGGGACTCCCGGCTCGCCGCAGGAGGTCGGCGCGGGCCGCGTGGAAGGGCAGGTAGCCGCCGAGGGCCGCGTCGAGGTCCGCCCGGGTCAGGGCCGCGAGGCCGGCCTCGGCGCCGTCGGCCATGGCCACCGCGACGGCGTGGTTGAGCGCCACGACCGGCGTCGGGTGGCTGCGCTCGAGCCGGTCGTAGAGAGCGGCGATCTGCGGCCAGTCGGTCTCCTGCGCCCGGGCGGCCTCAGCATGGAGGGCGGCGATCGCCGCCTGGAGCTGGTAGGGGCCGGGGAGGCGGTGGCGGACCGCCCGGTCGAGCAGGGCGCGGCCCTGGCTGATCTGCTCGGCGTCCCACCGCCGGCGATCCTGGTTGGGGAGGAGCACGAGCCGGCCGTCGGCGGCGACCCGGGCCCGACGCCGCGAGTCCTGGAGGAGCAGCAGCGCGCCCAGGCCGAGCACCTCCGGCTCGTCGGGCATCAGCGCGCAGAGGATCTCCGCCAGCCGGATCGCCTCGACGGTCAGCTCCCGGCGCGTCGGGTCGCCGTCGCCGCCGGCGGCCGAGTAGCCTTCGTTGAAGATCAGGTAGATCACGAGCAGCACGGCGTCCAGCCGGTCGGGCAGGCGGGCGGCGGACGGGACCTCGAAGGGGATGCCGGCGCCGCGGATCTTCGCCTTGGCCCGGGTGATCCGCTTGGCGATCGTCGCCTCCGGCAGGAGGAGGGCGCGGGCGATCTCGGCGACGCTCAGGCCGCCGAGCATGCGCAGCGTCAGCGCGAGCTGGGCCTCTCGGGCCAGGGCCGGATGGGCGCAGGCGAAGATCAGCCCGAGGCGCTCGTCGGGCACCGCGTCGGCGCCATCGAGATCGGGTTCCCAGTCGGGGGTCATGGATTCGTGGCCCAGCTCCCGGCGCTTGCGCTCGAGCGTCCGCTCGCGCCGCAGGCGGTCGATCGCCCGGCGGCGGGCGGTGGTGATGATCCACGCGGCCGGGTTCTCCGGGACGCCGAGCCGCCGCCAGGCTTCGACGGCGACGGCGAACGCCTCCTGCACGGCCTCCTCGGCCAGGTCGAGATCGCGCGACCAGGACACGAGCGCGGCGACCACGCGACCATGCTCGTCGCGGAACGTCGCCTCGACCGCCCGGGCGCTGGCGTCGTCCACCGGCGGGGCCGCCGCCGCTCGGGCGGCCGGTCGCGTCACTCGAGCTCGCGGATCGGCCGGACCTCGATCGCCCCGTGCCCGGCGGCCGGGATCTTCGCGGCCCAGTCGATCGCCTCGTCGAGGTCGGCGCACTCGAGGATGTAGAAGCCGGCGAGCTGCTCCTTGGTCTCGGCGAACGGACCGTCGGTCGACAGCGGGGCGCCCGACGGGTCGGCGCGCACGACGGTCGCCGTGGCCGAGCGCTGGAGGGCGTCGCCGGCCAGGAAGGCCCCGGACTCGCGCACCGCTCCGGTGAAGGCACCGTAGGCCGCCGGCTCGGCCTGGACGCTCGGATCGTCCGCCGTCTCGTAGCGGGATTCGTCGTGGTAGAGGAGGAACATGTAGCGCATCTGCGGCCTTTCGGTTGAACGTACCGGCGTCGGCGGGCCGGCTTCATCCCAGAGACGAACCGGCCGCGGCGAAATGGACAGCTCAGGGGCCCGGCTGTCCGAGATCCTCGCGATCGCCGGGCCCGGCCGGGGCGGCGGCCTCCTCCGCCGGGAGCGGGGAGCCCTCCTCGTGGAGGCGCTCGACGGCCTGGGTGATGTCGCGGACGGCGTCGAGCAGGTCCTCCCGGTCGACCTTGCGCTCGATCGAGATCCGCAGGGCGGCGATCTCCCGGGCCAGGAACTCCGCCTCGGCCAGCTGGCGGGCGTTGGTGTCGCGGTCGCGCTCGATCTCCACCCGGTCGCGGTCGGCCTGGCGGTTCTGGGCGAGGAGGATCATCGGCGCGGCGTAGGCCGCCTGCGTCGAGAAGGCGAGGTTGAGCAGGATGAACGGGTAGGGGTCCCACCTCAGCCGGACGGCCACGATGTTCAGGCCGATCCAGATCACCACGAGGATCGTCTGAATCGCCAGGTAGCGGCCGGTCCCGAGGTAGCGCGCCATCGACTCCGCCGTGCGCGCGAAGCGGTCGGGGTCGCGCGACCGTCCGCCGCTCTTGCCGCGGGGCTGGCTCAGGTCGTCGCGCCGGGGCATCGTCTCAGCCTCGCGTCGGGGAGATGCGCCAGCCGGCGGGCAGCACGCGGTCGAGCACGTCGTCGATCGTCACCGCCCCGAGGAGCTTTCCGGTCTCGTCGACCACCGGCAGGGCGACGACGTCGTAGGCGGCCAGGCGGTGGGCGACCAGCTGATCGCTCGTGTCCGGGCTGACCGGCTCGGGCTCGGCGTCGAGGCAGCGGCCGAGCGTCTTGGACGGCGCCTCGCGCAGGAGCCGCTGGAAGTGGGCGACGCCGAGAAAGCGGCCGGTCGGCGTCTCGGTCGGGGCCAGGCAGACGAAGACCTGGGCGGCCAGCGGCGGGCGCAGGTCGGGGTCGCGGATCCGGGCCAGGGCCTGGGCCACCGTCGCCTGGGGCTCGAGGACGATCGGCTCGGGCGTCATCAGGCCGCCGGCGGTGTCCGGCCCGAAGTGGAGGAGCCGGCGGACGGGCGCCGCCTCGCCCGGGTCCATCGCCGCGAGGAGCTCGCCCCGGCGCTCGGCCGAGAACTCGGCCAGCAGGTCGGCGGCGTCGTCGGCCTCCATCTCGTCGAGGACGCGGGCGGCCCGGTCGAGGTCGAGCCCCTCGACGATCCGCACCTGCTCCTCCTCGGAGAGCTCCTCGAGCAGGTCGGCCAGCCGTTCGTCCTCCAACGCGTCGGCGAGGATCCGTCGCCGGGAGAGCGGCAGCTTGCGGATCGCCTCGGCCATCTCGACCGGGTGGAGCTGACCGATCGCCGCCGCCTCCCGGGCGCCGGCCCGCTCGTCGCGCAGGACCTCGCTCGCCTCGCTCCAGTCGATGATCTCCGGCGCCCGGCGCCGGCCGGCGAGGCCGGGCGGGGCGAGGGCGACCGTCGCGAGCTCCCACGTGTTCGGCTCGGGCGCCGGCGTGATCGCCGCGTCGACGATCCGCCGGCCGCGCAGGCGGCGTCCGAACAGCTCGCCGCCCACCAGCTGCTCGCCGCCGCGGAGCTCGAACTGGCGCAGGTTGATCGCCCCCCGCCGCAGCCGCACGCCCTCCGGCTCGATCTCGCCGATCCGTCCGGCGCCGACGAACACCCGCCGCCGCTGGACGCTGACCACGAAGCCGTTGACCCGCGGCGGCGCCCCGCCGCCGCCGCCGGCGAGCACGACGTCGACCACCTGGCCGATCTCGGCTCCGTCGGCTCCGACCAGCGGCAGGCGCACCAGGCGCGAGACATAGATCAGTCGCTCGGACATACGGACCATTGTGCCTGCTCGGGCCGCCTTGCGGCCCCGGCGCAGGCCGTCTGTCGCCGGGCCCTCGCTATTGTTGGCGCGACCCGCGAGCCCGCGGCGCCCTGCGGCGCCGACGGCGTCCGCGAGCCGCGACCGCCGCCATGCAGATGGGATCGACACAGGCGCCCGCGCCGCCTCCACTCCGCCGGTCCGGCCGCCGATGAGCACGCCGGAGATCGACGCGCGGCGCGCCGCCCGCCGCCGGGCGGCCGACCGGCGCCACCGCCGCCGGCGCCTCGTGGCGCTGCTCGGCGTCCTGGCGCTGGTGATCGTCGTGGTGGCGATCGCCGCCGGCGCGGGCGGCGGCGGCTCGACCCCGGCGGCGAAGTCGGGGTCGGCCGCGACCGCGACGACGTCGACGTCGTCCCGCGGGCCGGCGGCCGCGGCGACGGCGGCGGTCCACGTGACGCCGATCGGCTCCCTCGACGCCGCCGTCCAGGACCCGGCGGCGGCCGCGCTCGGCGGCGACGGGCTGGTGTTGATCGGCGGGCTCGACCGGGCGGGCACGTCGACCGCGGCGATCGTCGTCCTGCGCGGCGCCGCCCCGAGCGTCGCCGGGCATCTGCCGGTCGCCCAGCACGATGCCGAGGCGGCGGCCCTCGCCGGGGCGGTCTATGTCTTCGGGGGCGGGGATCTCACCTCCTACGATCACATCCTCCGGGTCGATCCGGTCACCGCCGCCGTTTCCACCGTCGGGCATCTGCCCCAGGCGGCCTCGGACGTGGCGGTGGCGAGCCTCGACGGAACCGCCTACGTGGTCGGCGGCTACAACGGCCAGCAGGCGCTCGACACGATCGTCGCCTGGCGCCCGGGCGCGACGGCGATGGTGGTCGGGCACCTGTCGAGCGCCCGGCGCTACGCGGCGGTGGCGGCGGTGGGCGGGCGGCTGATCATCGCCGGCGGCTCGGTCGGCCTCGGGGCCACGGACGCGATCGAGAGCTTCGATCCGCGGACGGGCGCCGTGACCAGGATCGGCCGGCTCCCGGCCCCGCTCACCCACGGGGCGGCGGCCGCGCTCGGGTCGCTGGTCTACCTGGTCGGGGGGCGCGGTGCCGCCGCCGACACGCCGGTCGCCGGGATCGTGTCGATCGACCCGCAGACCGGTCGGGCCCGCCGGGTCGGGCGCCTGCCCAAGCCCCTGTCGGACGCCGCCGTCGTGGCCGTCGGCGACCATGTCGTCGTCGCCGGCGGGCGCAGCGGCGGCGCCGCGCAGACGGGGATCTACTCGCTGCGTTAGCCACGCCGCTCCCCGTCGTTCCCGCCGCCGCCCGTCCGCCGTCAGCCCTCCGCCCTCCGCGCCGACGCGATCGATCGCCGCCGCGCGACCCGGGGCTGGCGGCAGACCCCGGGTCAGGAACAACACATCGGCTCGCCAACGAAACGAGTCGTCTCGTTTTGATATGCTGCCGGGACGGTTCAACGAGACGCCCACCCGCAGCGTGGGTAAAGGAGCGAAGGCGATGCAACAGACGCGGCTGGCAACCAGGGAGTTGGGCGCCACGGGGCTCGAGATCACTCGGCTGGGGTTCGGGGCGTGGGCGATCGGGGGCGGTGAATGGGAGTTCGGCTGGGGGCGTCAGGACGACGGCGACTCGGTCGCCGCGATTCATCGGGCGCTCGAGCACGGGATCAACTGGATCGACACCGCGGCCGCCTACGGCTTCGGCCGGTCGGAGGAGGTCGTGGGCCGGGTGCTGAAGGGGCTGTCCGAGCGCGACCGGCCGTACGTGTTCACCAAGGCCTCCCTCCTCGAGGGTTCGGGGCGGCGCGTCATCCACAGCCTGAGCCGGGAGTCGATCCTGCGGGAGGCGGCCGCCAGCCGCCAGCGCCTCGGCGTTGAGGCGATCGACCTCTACCAGATCCACTGGCCGATCCCGGACGCGGACATCGAGGAGGGCTGGGCGGCGTTCGCGGCGCTCAAGGAGGAAGGGCTGGTGCGGCACATCGGCGTCTCCAACTTCGACGTCGGGCAACTGCGGCGCCTCCAGGCGATCGCGCCCGTCGAGACGCTGCAGCCGCAGTACTCGCTGATCGAGCGCGACGCCGCGCCGGAGATCCTGCCCTTCGCCGAGGGCGCGGGCATCGGCGTGATCGTCTACTCGCCGATGGGCTCCGGCCTGCTCACCGGGGCGATGACGCGCGACCGGATCGCGCGCCTCGACGACGACGACTGGCGCAAGCGCGACGCCCGGTTCCAGGAGCCGCAGCTCTCCGGCCACCTCGAGCTCGTGGAACGCCTCAAGGTCGTCGCCGACCGCTACGACACCACGGCCGGCGCGGTGGCGACCGCGTGGACGCTGCGCAACCCCGCCGTCGACGGCGCGATCGTCGGCCTGCGGCGCCCCGATCAGGTCGACGACCTGATGGCGGCGGCGACCCTCGAGCTGTCGGACGAGGACGCCGCGTGGCTCGAGGGGAGGCGGCCATGACCGCGATCGGCTTCGTCGGCCTCGGGGCGATGGGCGGTCGGATGGCCGGCCGCCTCCTCGCCTCGGGTCGCGTCGTGTATGGCACGAACCGAACCAGAGGCAAGGCCGACCCCCTGGTGGGGCGCGGTCTCATTTGGCGCGACTCGCCGCGCGAGGTCGCCGAGCAGGCAGATGTGGTGATCAGCATGGTCACCGACACCGCGGCGCTCGCGTCGGTCACCGGTGGACCGAACGGGATCCTCGCTGGGCTTCGACCCGGCAGCGTCTACCTGGACATGAGCACGGTCAGCCCGGCCGCCAGTCGCGAGCTCGCCGATCGCGTGCGACGGCTCGACGCGGCGATGCTCGACGCGCCCGTGTCCGGAAGCCTCCCCGCTGCCGAGGCCGGCAGCCTCGCGATCATGGTCGGCGGCGACGCGGAGGCGTTCGCCCGGGTGCAGCCACTCCTGGGCGAGCTCGGCCAGACGGTCACGCACGTCGGGGAGAACGGCAAGGCCCTGATCCTGAAGCTCGGTGTCAACATCAGCCTGGCCGTTCAGATGGTCGCCTTCAGCGAGGGCGTCCTGCTCGCCGAGCGGGCCGGCGTCGATCCGGAGGTCGCGATCGGCGTGCTGAGCTCGAGTGCGGTCGGGTCGCCGATGCTGCGCCTGCGCGGCCCCCTCCTGCACGATCGGCCGGACACGGCGTGGTTCGATGTGGACCTGATGCAGAAGGACGTGGACCTGGCGCTCGCGGAAGGCCGCCGGCGGCACGTCCCCCTCCCGAGCACGGCGATCGCCGGCAACGTCCTGGCCTCGGCCCGGGCGCTGGGCTACGGCAGTCGGGACATCCTCGCCGTGTTCGACGTCCTCGCGCAGGGCACCGTGCCCGACGCGGCGGCGGCCTGATGGTCCGGCGGCTCCCGCCCCCGGCGGATGTACCTCGCCGGGGGCGCCCGCGCAGCGAGACCTCTCGCCAGGCGATCCTCCGGGCCGCCGGCGAGCTGCTCCTGGAGCATGGTCTGGATGCGATCAGCATGGACGCCGTCGCCGAGCGGGCGGGGGCGAGCAAGGCCACGATCTACCGCTGGTGGCCCTCGAAGGAGCTGCTCGCCCTCGACGCGCTCTTCAGCGAGTGGGAGCCGGCCCGGCCGGAGACCTACGACACCGGCACGCTCGCCGGCGACCTTCGCGCGCTGATCGGTCCCTGGGCGCAGCGGCTCGCCGCGAAGCCCTACGGCCGCGTGATCGCCGCCCTGATCACCAAGGCGCAGAGCGACCCCCAGTTCGCCGAGCAGTACCACGCCCGCTTCGTCGAGCCCCGGCGCGACCAGGCGCGCAGCATCTTCGTGCGCGCGATCGACCGCGAGGAGGTCCCAGCCGACACCGACGTCGAAGCCGCCCTGGACGTTCTCTACGGCCCGATCTACCACCGCATGCTGCACGGTCACGCGGCGCTCACCGATCGGTTCACGCGCACCGTCGTCGACTACGTCACCGCGGGCACGGCCCGACGCGAGTAGAACGAGCGAGCGCCGAGGAGCCGGCTACGGCCTGGCCAGGTAGCTCTTGCCGGCGCTCAGGACGATGTTGCGCTTGCGGCGCAGGTCGCGGACGACGACGACGCCGCGGGTGACGTGGGTCAGGGTGCCGTCGCAGCGGTCGGTCGTCTGCCAGACGGTCCCGCGGACGGTGGCGGAGCTGTAGCGCCCACGCGTGCGGAAGCGCCCCTTGACCGTCGCCTTGAGGAGGTTGAGGACGCGCTTGGGGAGGGCCTTGGCCGCGGCGCTCCCGGCCCGGCGGGGCGCCGGCGGCGCGCCCGGCTCCCGGCCCGGCTCCCGGTTAGGGCTCCGGCGCGCAGGGTGCACGACTGGAGAGCGGCGCGGCCGATCACGAGCCGCAGCTCCGTGACCCCCCGCTCGCGGCGGTTCTGGAGCACCGAGAAGACGCCGGACCCGAAGTCGCCGGTCTGGGTCCCGCCCCGGCTGGCGGTGGCCGAGGTCAGCCGCACGACGCCGGCGGTGGTGTCGAAGATCGAGCCGACCGGGAGCATGCGCACGGAGGTGAGCGGGACGAACCCGACGCCCTTGGCGCCCGCGGTCTGGGCGATGTGCCCCTTTCCGGGGAGGAGGACGAACACCTGGCCGCTGACCACCCGGGCCGAGACGGACTTGCCGAGCACGGGGACGTTGCCGGCGGCGGCCGCGCCGTGGAAGAAGGTGACGGTCTGGCTGCTGGCGTTGCCCTGGGGATCGATCGCCCGGACCACGAGCGTGTGGGCGCCGGGAGCCAGCCGCTTGGCGCCCTGCCAGTCGATCGTCCCCGACAGCGTCGTCGGGTGGTTGGCGTCGGTGAAGTTGCGGATCAGATGGCTGCCGTCGTAGTAGAGGCTGATCCGGGAGACGCCGGCGGGCGCGGTGGCCGAGACGGCGATCCGCAGGGCGCCGGGCGCAGCCTGGTTGGCGGTGGGCGAGACGATCGTGATCTGGGGGGCGTTGAAGTTGCCGCAGGTCCCGGTCAGCTGGTCGCCGTTCTGGGCGATGCTCTTGAGCGTCTGGTAGGCGGGCCGGGGCGTGAGGTTCGTGTCGAGCAGGCCGTAGCGGTTCAGCGGGGTGTCGGCGGCGCCGTTGTCGACGAGCTCGAACCAGATGCCGACGGCGACGTAGGGGTCGCCGGCCAGGCAGTGAAACGCCTGGGCCATGTAGGCGGCCTGCGTGGCCGGGCTGACGCCGCCCGCCTTGTTGGCGGTGGGGCAGGGAGCGGCCGAGGTCGACCAGCCGAGCTCGGTCATGTAGATCGGCTTGGCGGCGTCGCCGTGGGCGGCCATCGTTGCGTGGACCTCCCGGTAGCCGAGGAAGGAGAAGCGGTTGATCCGGTTGGTGCCGGGGTCGCGCTGGTAGTAGTAGGGGGAGTTGGTCCCGCAGCCGGTGTCGGTGTGGACGCCGACGGCGTCGAAGGACCCGCCGGCCCCGGCGGCGTAGGCGGCGTCGAGGAACTGGTAGTCGTTGCCGACGGTCCCGCCGAAGACGACCTGCGCGCTCGGGTCGGCGGCCTTGACCGCCGGGTAGGCGGCCTTGAGCAGGGCGACGTAGGTGGGCAGGTCGCCGAGCCACCAGGCGGTCGAGTCCTCCTCGTTCCACACTTCCCACGAGGTCACGCGGCCGGCGAAGCGGCCGGCGACGTAGCGCAGGAAGTCGGCGTAGTCCTGGGGATTGGCCGGGGGTTGGCGGGTGTCGGTGCTGCCCCCGCCCGCCCAGGCCGGCGTGCCGGCGACGTTGACGTTGACCTTGGTCCCGGCCGGCAGGGCGGCGAACTCGCGCTCGTAGCTCTGGAGGAGCGACTCGTTGTACTGGCCCTTGGCGAGCTCGACCCCGTTCCAGCCCATGAACACGTTGACCCACCCGGGGTGGGCCTCGCCGATCCTGGCGAAGACGGCCGGGTCGGCGGAGACGCCGCCGAGGTGGATCCCGACCTGGGCGGCGCCGGCGCGGGGCGCGAGCACCGCGAGCGCGACCGCGGCGCCGGCCAGGAGCCGGCCCATCCGTCGTCTGGTGTTCGGCGCGCGCAAGTCAGGCCCCGCTTCCCGGGGGAGCGTAGTGGAACGGTGCCCTGGCGGGCGGGCGGAGCGAGTGGTTGACTGGTGGTCTGTCTCGCAAATACCTTGGTGTCTGGCGGCGTCTGGACGCGCCTGGCGCCACCCGGCGCCCGCGCACGTGCCACCAGCACGCACGCGGACACCGGGCGCCCCCAGATCACGCCCAGCCACTCGCCAGACACGCAAGCTATTTCCGAGACAGACCACTAGCGGCTTGACCGAGACCGACGCCGAGGGGACCGCCGCGCAAGCGCGCCCGCGCCCGCACCGCCGCGGCCTGGCCGGGGAGCTGGCCGCCATCGTCGGGACCGAGCACGTCCTCGGGCCACCGGGCCACGCCTACCTCCACGACTTCACCGAGGGTCGCGGCATCCCGGCGCGCCTGGACGCGGTCGTCCTCCCCGGCAGCCGGGAGGAGGTGGCGGCGGTGGTGGCCTGGTGCTACGGCCACGACGTGGCGATCGTGCCCCGGGGCGGCGGGACCGGGTTGTCGGCGGGGGCGGTGCCGGTGGACGGCGGCGTCGTGCTGGGCCTCGAGCGGATGCGCGGCGTGCGGGCGTTCGATCCGCTGCTGTGGCGGATCGCGGTCGAGGCGGGGATGCCGACGGCGGAGCTGCGGCGGCGGGCGCGCGAGAGCGGTCTGATGTTCCCGCCGGACCCGGGGGCGGCCGAGCAGTCGCAGATCGGCGGCAACATCGCCACCAACGCGGGCGGGCCGCACGCGTTCAAGTACGGGCCGACGGGGGCGTGGGTCACGGGCCTGGAGGCGGTGCTGCCGCCGGGGGAGCTCGTCAGCGTGGGCGGGCCGATCCGCCGGGAGTCGGGCGGCTACGACCTCAAGGGGCTGCTGGTCGGGTCCGAGGGCACGCTGGGCGTGATCACCGCGGCGTGGCTGCGGCTCGTTCCGGCGCCCGAGGCGGCGCTCCCGGTGGCGGCCGTCTACGCGAGCACGCGCGCGGGCTGCGCCGCGGTCGAGGCGGTGCTGGGCCACGGCGTCGAGGCGGCGACGCTCGAGTTCCTCGACGCGGGCGCCCTGCGGCTGGCGGGCTGTGGATTTTTGGGAGCGCCATCGCCGGACGCGGCGTTCATGGTGCTGGCGGAGGCGGACGGCAGCGCGGCCGGCGCCCGGCGGCGGCGCGACGAGCTCGTCGAGATCCTCGGCGAGGAGGCGCTGGCCACGGCGGCGCCGACCGCGGCGGCGGCGATCGCCGATATTTGGCGCTGGCGCGCCGGCGTCTCGCACGTGGTCCGGGCGCGGCGGGGGGCGAAGGTCAGCGAGGACGTGGTCGTGCCGGTCGAGCGGCTGGCCGAGGCGGTCGAGGAGACGGTGGCGATCGGCGCGCGGCACGAGCTCGAGGCGTGCAGCTGGGGCCACGCCGGCGACGGCATCCTCCACGCGACGTTCCTCGTGGCCCCCGATCGGGCGGCCGAGCTCGACCGGGCGCAGGCGGCCGTGGCCGAGGTATTCGACCTGGCCGCCCGGCTGGGCGGGTCGCTCTCCGGCGAGCACGGCCTGGGCTGGGTCAAGCGCGGGCAGCTCGGGCGCGTGTGGGCGCCGGCGGCGGTCGAGCTCCACCGGGCGATCAAGCGCGCCTTCGACCCGCGCGGGCTGATGAACCCGGGCAAGAAGGTGGCCTGAGGGGCGGTCAGGCGGCGCGGGCGAGCTGGGCGCCCTCGCGGGTGAGCGGCGTCTTGCCCCAGCGGGCCCGCTGGGCGTAGCTGATGATGGCCGGGAAGTAGGCCTCGAAGTGGTCGACGACGATGCCGGCCGGCTCGAGCAGGCGGCGGGCGCGTTGGTCGTCGAAGCGGGTGGCGACGTCGAAGTAGGGCAGGTAGGCCGAGGCCTCCTCGATCATGGCGGCGTCGTTGTTGATCCGGGGGGGCGTGCGGCCGAGGGCGCGGCAGGCGAGCTCGATCAGCTGGGCGTTGGTCACGGCCCGGCGGCCGGCCACGAGGTTGATCGCGCCGGACGGCTGGTCGTGGAGCAGGAGATGCACCAGGGCGTCGGCGACGTAGTCGACCGGGACGACGTCGACCACGCCGTCGGGGTTGGCCGGAACCTCGTCGAGCATGCCGCGGGCGAAGGCCCGCAGGGGCCAGTAGATGACGTTGAACGCCGGCGTCCAGCCGCTGTAGCGGTCGCCGACGACGATGCTCGGCCGGGCGATCACGAGCGGCAGGTCGCTCGCCATCACCTCGAGCTCGGCCTCGTACTTCGACTGCTCGTAGCTGTTGCGGAACTCCTGGCCGACGTCGAGATCCTCCTCGCCGAAGCTGCCCGCGTGGCGGCCGCCGACGTAGGCGGTCGAGACGTGGACCATGCGGCGCAGGTCGCCGATCTCCGCGGCGAGGGCGAGCATCCGCCGGGTGCCGTCGGTGTTGATCACGCGGGCCTCGTCGAGCGGGAGGTCGAAGGAGATCGACGCGGCGCAGTGGACGATCGACGTCGTGGCGCCGACCAGCGCGCGGCGGTCCGCGGCGCTCAGGCCGAGGTCGGGCGCGCTGACGTCGCCGGGGAGGGCGAGGATGCGTCCGGCGGCGTCGGGCGGCGGGGTGTCGTAGAGCTGGGCCAGGACGGTGTCGATGCGCCGGGCCGCCTGCTGGCGGTCGGCGGCGCGGACGAGCGCGACGATCTCGGTGGCGGGCGTCTCGAGCAGGCGGACGAGCACCTCCATGCCCAGGAACCCGGTCGCTCCGGTGAGCAGGACGCTCATCGCAGAGGTGCCCCCATGGCGTGAAAGCCGCCGTCGACGTGGATGATCTCGCCGGCGATGCCGCGGGAGAGGGGAGAGAGCAGGAAGCAGGCGGCGTCGGCCACCGGCCCGGGATCCTTGACGTTCCAGCCGAGCGGCGCCTGGCTCTCCCAGACGCGGGCGAGCTCGTCGAAGCCGGGGATGCCGCCGGCGGCCAGCGTCTCGAGCGGGCCGGCGGAGATGAGGTTGACGCGGATCCCGCGCGGGCCGAGGTCGCGGGCCAGGTAGCGGGAGACGCTCTCGAGCGCCGCCTTGGCCACCCCCATCCAGTCGTAGACCGGCCAGGCGACGGTGGCGTCGAAGTCGAGGCCGACCACGCTGGCGCCGCCGTCGGCGCGCTCGAGCAGCGGCAGCAGGGCGGCGGCGAGCGCCTTCAGCGAGAAGGCGCTGGTCTGGAAGGCGGTGGTCGCGCTCTCGGGCGGCGTGGTGAGGAAGGCGCCGCCGAGGGCGTCGCCGGGGGCGAAGGCGATCGCGTGGAGGACGCCGTCGACGCCGTCCCAGCGTTGCTCGAGCGTGACGGCGAGGGCGGCGAGGTCCTCCGGCTTGTTGACGTCGAGCTCGAGCACGTCGGGCGGCGACGGCAGGCCCTTGGCCGCCCGCTCGGTCATCCGCCGGGCGCGGCCGAAGCCGGTCAGCACGATCTCGGCGCCGGCGAGCTGGGCGCGCCGGGCGACCTCGAAGGCGATCGAGTCGCGCGTGACCACGCCGGTGATCAGGAGCCGCTTGTCGGCGAGCATCATGCGCGCGCCGCCCCGGCCCGCCAGAGAACCTCGACGAGCGCGCGGGCGACCAGCTGGTCCTCCTGGTTGATGACCGACCAACGCCACTGCACGAGCCCGGCCTCCTCGCCGATCGGACGCAGGGCGGTGACCGCGCCCTTGACGCGGATCGTATCCCCCAGCTTGACGGGCCGCTTGAAGACCACGCGGTCCAGGCCGCGCAGGGCGAGCACCCGGTCGGGGTCGAAGGGGACGAGGCCGACGGCGTAGGAGACGACCAGCATCCCGTGGGCGACGCGCTCGCCGAAGGCGCTCGTCTGCGACCACTGGGCGTCGACGTGCTGGGGGTGGTTGTCCCAGGTCAGGCCGGCGAAGGCGACGACGTCAGCTTCGCTGATCGTCCGGCCGCGCGAGAGGAACGAGGCCCCGATCTCCAGGGCCTCGAACGGATCCGACCACCTCACAGAGGGATGTTGCCGCCGCGGTGTGGTCGCTGACGCCGGCCGACGCTGTCGAGGCTGTCGAACACCGAGATGATCCGGCGGCGGGTCTCCGACGGCGGGATGACCTCGTCGATGAAGCCGTCGGCGGCCCCGGTCGCGGCGGCGAGGTGCTCGGCGGTATAGGCCGCCGAGAGGGCGTCGCGGGCCCGGGCGGGATCGTCGGCGCCGGCGATCTCGCGCCGGTGGATGATCTCGATCGCCTGCGTCGAGCCCATCACCCCGAGCGTGGCGTTCGGCCAGGCGAAGACGAAGTCGGAGCCCAGGTCCTTGGAGTTCATGGCGATGAAGGCGCCGCCGAACGCCTTGCGCACGACGATCGTCACCCGCGGGACCGTCGCCTCGGCGAAGGCGTGGACGAGCTTCGCCCCGTGGCGGATCACCCCGCCCTTCTCCTGGCGGGTCCCGGGCAGGAAGCCGGGGGTGTCGACGAGCACGACCATCGGCAGCCCGAACAGGTTGCAGGTGCGCACGAAGCGGGCGGCCTTCATCGCCGCGTCGCTGTCGAGCACGCCGCCGAGGTAGCGCGGCTGGTTGGCGATGATGCCGACCGAGCGGCCGTCGAGCCGGGCCAGGGCGCAGACGATGTTGCGGGCGTACTTGGGCGAGACCTCGAGCAGGCGGCCGCCGTCGACCAGGGAGCGGGCGACCTCGCGCATGTCGTAGACGCGGCGGTCCTCGCTCGGGACGCAGGCGTCGGGTGGGTAGGTGGGCGAGGCGACGGCCGGCCAGCGCATCGGCGGCTCGGCGCTCGACTGGGGCAGGTGGTCGAGGAGGTCGCGGGCCAGCAGGGCGGCGTCGACCTCGGTCGGCGCGACCATGTGGCAGACGCCGTTGCGCTCGTGGACGCGCGGGCCGCCGAGCGTCGCCCCGTCGACGTCCTCGCCCATCACGCGCTTGACCACCGCCGGACCGGTGAGGAACATGCTCGCCTCTTGGGTCATGATCACGAAGTCGGTCAGGGCGGGCGCGTAGGAGCCGCCGCCGGCCGACGGACCGCAGATCACCGAGATCTGCGGGACTCGGCCCGAGAGGGCGACGTGCTCGCGGAAGATCCGGGCGTAGCCGCCGAGGGCGGAGAGGCCCTCGGTGATGCGGGCGCCGCCCGACTCGATGAAGCCGATCACCGGGACCTGGGCGCGGCCGGCGAGTTGGAGCACCTGGACCACGGTGTCGGCGTGGGCGGCGCCGAGCGAGCCGCCGACGAAGGAGGCGTCCTGGGCGAAGCAGAACACCGGGCGGCCGTCGACGCGGCCGCTGCCGCCGAGCACGCCGTCGCCGGCGCGCGCCTTGTCTCCCATCCGCCGCGAGCGCACGTCGGTGCGCACCAGGTTGATCGAGCCGGGATCGCAGAGCACCTCGAGGCGCTCGAGCGCGGTCAGGCGTTCATCGGGACGCGGGGCCAGCTTCAGGCTCATGCTGCCTCCAGACATAGGACGACGTTGTGACCACCGAAGCCGAAGGAGTTGGAGATCGCGGTCGCGCGGCGGCCGTCGGGCACCTCGAGCGGGCGCGCGGAGCCAGGGACGTAGTCGAGGTCGAGGTCGGGATCGCGCTCCTCCCAGCCGAGCGTCGGCGGGGCGATCCGGTCGCGCAGGGCGAGCAGGGTGGCGACGGCCTCGACGGCCCCGGCGGCGCCGAGCAGGTGACCGATCGCCGACTTGGTCGAGGAGATCGGCAGCCGGGCGGCGATCGCGCCGAAGGCGGCCTTGATCGCGAGCGTCTCGGCCCGGTCGTTCAGCGGCGTCGAGGTGCCGTGGGCGTTGACGTAGTCGATGTCCTCGGCGGTCAGGCCGGCGTCGCGCAGGGCGCATTCGATGGCCACCCGTGCGCCCTCGCCACGCTCGTGGGGCGCGGTCAGGTGGAAGGCGTCGGAGGTCGCCCCGTAGCCGCGGACCGTCCCGAGGATGCGGGCGCCGCGGGCGCGGGCGGCGTCGCCGTCCTCGAGCACGAGCACGCCGGCGCCCTCGCCCATGACGAAGCCGTCGCGGCGGGCGTCGAACGGGCGGGAGACGCCGCTCGTCGAGGTGGCGTCGAGGGCGGCGAAAGCGGCCTTGGACAGGGGGGTGAGGGCGGCCTCGGCGCCGCCGGTGACCACGGCGATCGCGTCGCCGGCCTGGATCGCGCGGACGGCGGAGCCGATCGCGTGGGCGCCGGCCGCGCAGGCCGAGACGATCCCGTAGACGTGGCCGCGGAGGTCGTGGCGCATGCTGACCGCCGCGGCCGGGGCGTTGCTCATCATCAGGGGCACGGCGAGCGGCGAGACCGCCTTGGCGCCGTCGCGCTCGAGCAGCGTGTGGTTGTGCTCGAGCGTCCCGATGCCGCCGATGCCGGTGCCGATGATGCAGCCGATCCGGCGCGGGTCGTAGGGCAGCTCGCCGTCCCAGCCGGCGTCCGTGAGCGCCTCCTCGGAGGCGGCGATCGCGAACTGGGTGCAGCGGTCGGCCCGCCGGGCCTCCTTGCGCGAGAGGAAGTCCGTGGGCTCGAAGTCGGCGCACGGAGCCTCGCCGTCGCGCACGCCGCAGACGCCGGCGGTCCAGCGCTCGTGCAGGGTCCGCGCGCCGACGCCGAGCGGGGTCACGGCGCCCATACCGGTGATGACGACGTCGGTCACCGGGGCGCTCCGGGCGAGCTGCCGAGGTTCGTCACTATGCACGCTCGACGATCAGGTCGACGGCGTCGCCGACGGTGACGATCGCCTTGACGTCGCTGCTGGTCAGGTTGACGCCGAACTGCTCCTCGACGATCTGCGAGAGCTCGGCGAGGTCGAGCGAATCGATGTCGAGCGCGGTGAGCTCGGCGTCGCGCTTGATCTCGTCGGGGTCGGCCCCGAAGCTCTCCAGCGAAGTGCGGACGACCTGCTCGACCTGCTCGGCGGTGACGGTCTCAGACACGTGTGCTCCGTTCTGTTGATTGGTCATGCCGCCAGCCCTCCGTCGACGTAGACGGTGCTGGCGGTCACGTAGCTCGCGGACTCCGAGGCGAGGAAGCGCACGCAGGCGGCGACCTCCTCCGGGGTTCCGGCGCGCCGGGCGGGAACCGCGTCGAGCACGCCGTCGGCGAGGTCGGCGGTCATCTCGGTGGCGATGAAGCCGGGGGCCACGGTGTTGACCGTGACCCCGCGGCGGGCGACCTCGACCGCGACGGTGTTGCTCATCGCGATCAGGCCGGCCTTCGAGGCGGCGTAGTTGGCCTGCCCGGCGTTGGCCCGGGGTCCGACGATCGAGGCGACGCTGACCACCCGCCCGAAGCGGGCGCGGATCATCCCCCGCAGGGCGCCGCGGGTGAGGCGGAAGGCGGCCGTGAGGTTGGTGCGCAGGACCTGGTCCCAGTCGGCGTCGGAGATCGAGAGGGCGAGGTTGTCGGCGCGCACGCCGGCGTTGTTGATCAGGGCCAGGACCGGCCCGAGGGCCTCGTGGGCCTGGTCGAGGACGCGCGCCGGATCGTCGGTGACGTCACCGTGCAGGGCGACGGCGCGGCCGCCGGCGGCCTCGATCGTGGCCACCGTCGCCTGGGCGCCGTCGGCGTCGCTGCGATAGTTGACGACGACCGGCCAGCCGTCGCCGGCCAGGGCGATGGCGGTGGCGGCGCCGATGCCGCGCGAGCCGCCGGTGACCAGCGCGCAGGCGTCGGTCGGGCGCGGTTTGGTCACGCGGCCACCCTGCCGTTCGCCGCCGGGTCGTGAGCGGGTGCCGCGCCCCACTCGACGACGACGGCGCCCCACGTGAAGCCGGCGCCGACCGCGGCGAGGAGGACGCGGGTGCCGGGCGGCAGCTGCCCGGCGGCGCGGGCGTGGCCGAGGGCGAGGGGTATGCTCGCCGCCGAGGTGTTGCCGAGGCCGGCGATGCAGTCGACGACCCGGGCCGGGTCGAGGCCGAGACGCTCGCCGAGGGTCGAGGTGATCCGGCCGTTGGCCTGGTGGTAGACGAAGAGGTCGATGTCGTCGAGGCCGACGCCGGCGGCGCGGCATGCCTGGCGTGAGGACTCGGCCAGGCGGGCGACGGCCTGCTTGAAGGTCTCGTGCCCGTCCATGATGATCTGGCCGGTCTCGGGGTCGCTGGTGATCATCTCGCCGCACGAGCCGTCGGCGCCGAGGATGACGGGACCGATCAGGCCGGGTGCGCCCTCGGTGATGACGACGGCGCCGGCGCCGTCGCCGAACAGGGCGGCGGTGCGGCGGTCGGACGGGTCGGTGTAGCGGGACATCAGCTCGGCCCCGATGATCAGGGCGGTGTGCGCGCGTCCGGCCTCGATCCAGGCGGTGGCGCTGGCCAGGCCGGCGACGAAGCCGGTGCAGGCGCAGCCGAGGTCGAAGCCGCCGGCGCGGGTGGCCCCGAGCGCGTGGGCGATCAGGGGCGCGGCGTTCGGGGTCGAGAGCTCGTGCGAGAGGGTGGCGACGATGACGAGGTCGATCTCGCCGGCCGGCAGGCCGGAGTCCTCGATCGCGGCGCGGCCGGCCGCGGTGGCGAGGTCGACCAGGCGCGTCTGGGGATCGGCGACACGGCGCTCGCTGATGCCGGTCCGGCGCACGATCCACCTGTCGTCGACGCCGAGGCGGGCGGCGATCTCGGCGTTGGTGACCACGTGCTCGGGCAGGGCCGTGCCGAGACCGACGATGCCGGCCGTGCGCAGCGGGCGCGTCGCCGTTCGCCGGGGGTCGACCGTCTCAGACGTGGACGCCATGGAGCTCCTCGATCGTGATGCCCTTGCAGTCGGGCAGATTGCGCGGCACCAGCTTGGCGAGCACCTGGTCGGGCCCGACGTCGACGAACGCGCGGGCGCCGGCGTCGTGCAGGGCGGCCATCGTCTCGCGCCAGCGGACGGGGCGGGTGAGGGCGGCGGCGAGCTGGCCGCGGACGTCCTCGAACGGGCGGGCGGTCAGGCCGCTGATCACGGTGGCGCCGGTGTCGCGCACGCTGGCTCGGCCGAGGGCGCGGCGGAAGCGGGGGCAGGCCGAGGCCATGTCGGGGGAGTGGAAGGCGCCGGCGACGTCGAGGACGATCGCCCGCACGCCGATCGCCCGCGCCTCGAGCGCGGCGTGCTGGAGGCGGCTGCCGCGGCCGGAGAGGACGACCTGGCCCGGGGCGTTGTCGTTGGCCAGCGTGACGCCGTGCTTGTCGGCCAGTTCCTGGGCCTGGGCGACGGTCGCCTTGAGCACGGCGAGCATGCCGCCGTCCCGGGCGCGGTCGGCGGCCTCGGCCATCAGGGCGCCGCGGAGGATGACGAGGTCGAGGGCATCGTGGGGGTCGAGCACGCCGGCGGCGGCCAGGGCCGAGAGCTCGCCGAGCGAGTGCCCGGCAAAGGCGAGGGCCGAGGGCGAGTCGAGCGCGCGCCAGCCGGCGAGGCTCGCGAGGAAGATCGCCGGCTGGGCGAACCGGGTGCTGTCGCCTGCGCGGGCGAAGAGGTCGTCGCCGACCTCGGCGCGGCCGTGCGCGGCGAGCTCGCCGCAGAACTCGGCGACCAGGGGCTCGACGCCGGCGACGGAGCTTCCCTGGCCGGGGAAGAGGAAGGCGCTTTCGCTGGGGATCTGATTCATGGCACTGAGGGTTACGTCGAACAGGGGGGTTCGGTTAGCCGCCGGGCCGACAAACCCCCCGATCGGAGGGGGGCGGCCGGCGGCCACCCCCCATGCGGGGGGGCGGGCGGCGGCGGCGCGCCGGTTCGGTGAGCGCCGGGGGATAATCGGTGGCCACCAGACGAAGGGGCCCCATCAGCAATGTCCGGCGCGTATGAAAACCGTCCGCTCTCCCATCCGCAGGTAGCCGCGATCGAGCTCGTGGCCGAGGTCCTGGCCAAGGGCGAGCTCGACCCGAACGCCGACGACTTCTACGGCCGCCTGTGCGAGGTGACCTGCGAGGTCACGTCGCTGACGCGGGCGGTGATCTTCCGCTACGACGCCGCCCGCCGGCGGGTGCGCGCGGCCGGCAGCTACGGCATCGACCTGTCGGTGTTCGCCAAGGACTTCTTCACCGTCGAGTCGGCGCCGCTGGCCCGCCGGGCGCTGGAGGTCGACCGGGTCATCGAGTGCACCGACGACCTCGAGCGGGAGCTGCCGGTCGAATACGTGCGGCTGCTGGGGACGACGACGGTCGTCTGCTCGCCGATGTCGGCGCGGGGCTACTGGGTCGGGGTGATCCTGGCCGACCGCGGCGGGACGGCGCAGCCGATGGACGACGCCGAGCGGGAGCTCCTGTGGATCCTCGGCAAGGTGGCGGCGCTGGCGGCGATGGCCCGGGTGGCGACGCTCCAGCAGGAGAACGCCGTCCAGCTCGAGCAGCGCCTCGACCTGGCGCGGGAGATCCACGAGCGGGTGATCCAACGGCTGTTCGGGGTCTCGCTCGCCCTGTCGGGCGACCACGAGCTCGACGAGGAGGCGCGCCGGCGGTGCGCGGTGGAGGTGCAGGTGGCGCTGGCCGACCTGCGGACCGCGCTCCAGCGGCCGCTCGGCCGCAGCGCGGCCGAGACGCGGACGACGCTGGCCGAGGAGATCGAGCGGCTGGCGGCGACCCACCCGGACGTCGGCATCGCGCTCGACGGGGCGATCGACGTGCCGCCGGCGCTCGAGCCGCTGGCGCAGTCGGTCCTGGCCGAGGCGGTCCGCAACGCGCACAAGCATGCGACGCCGACGCGGATCGGGGTGCGGACGGCGAGCGACGAGCAGGCCTTCGTGCTCGAGGTGACCAACGACGGGGTCGGGGCCAAGACGTCGACGCCGGCGGGCATGGGCCTGCGCCTGGCCGGCTTCGAGGCGCTGTCGGCCGGGGGCATCATCGAGTTCGGCAAGCGGGCGGAGAACACCTGGCAGGTCCGCCTCGTCGTGCCGCGGGACGGCGAGCAGTGAGCTCGGTCGATCCGTCGGAGCCACCGGGGGAGCCGGCCGAGGAACGACCGGTTCTCGACGGGCGCAAGCTGCGCATCCTCGTCATCGATGACCACGACGTCGTCCACTGGGGGTTCCGGCTGATGCTGGGCAACCAGAGCTGGGTCGAGCGGTGTCTGAGCGCGCGCAACAGCGAGGAGGCCTACGCGCTGGCCGCGCGCTACGAGCCCCATGTGGCGCTCGTCGACCTCTTCATCGGCGCGGAGTCGGGGCCGGAGATCTGCGAGCAGCTGCGCGAGCGCTCGCCGATGACGCAGGTCCTGCTGATCTCGGGCGCCGGGCGGATCTCGCCGACGTCGGCGCGGACGGCCGGCGCGCTCGGCTTCATCCCCAAGGACTGGCCGGCCAGCGAGATCGCCCGGGCGGTCCAGATGGTCGGCATGGGGATGGATGTCTTCCCGCCGGCGACGGACGGCAACACGACGCCGCTGTCGACGCGCGAGCGCGAGGTCCTCGACCTGGTGGCCGGCGGCTCGACCAACCGGGAGATCGCCGCCGCCCTGCACCTCTCCCCGCACACGATCAAGGAGCACACGAGCGCCCTCTACCGCAAGCTCAAGGTCCGAAACCGGGCCGAGGCGGTCCAGCGGGCGCAGCGGATGGGACTGCTCGGCTGAGCCGCGCGGTGGCGGCGGTGAGGCCCGCCGGCGGGCCGAGCCGGTGGGCGATGGCGCGGTGGCGGTCGGTGAGGCCCGCCCGTCAGCCGAGCCGGTAGGCGATGGCGCCGTGGCTGTCGGTGACGGTGACGGCGACCGGGCGCGTCGCGCCCTTCGGGTCGGTCGCCGTGCAGGTCAGGCGGGTGCCCTTGTGGGCCTGCACGAGGTCGGGGCAGCGGGCGCTGACCGCGAACTTCAGTCGGTGGGTCAGCCCGGCCGCGATCGCCCGGGCGGCGGTGCCGGTGTGGAGGATGTCGGGGGCGCTGATGTCGATCTTGCCCTTGCCGTCGGTCTGGGTGATGAGGACCGGGGCGGTGGTGCCGTCGGCGCCGGTGGCCGTGCAGGTGAAGGTCGCGCCCTGGCGGAGCGCCACCCGGCTCGGACAGGCGACGGAGCGGACCTGGGCGCCGGTGTCCTTGACGAGGAGCGCGCGCACGGCGGCCTGCACCTTGGCCGTGTCGAGCATGTCGCTGTGGCAGCCGGAGCCGACGCAGGCGCTGACGTGGCAGCTGGCGAGGAGAGGCGCGGCGGCCAGGGCGGCGAACAGCGGGGCGGCGCGCATCGGACGATCCTCGCCCGGGCCGGCCGGCCCGTCAAGCCGGGTCAGTTGAAGATGGCCTCGTAGCGCGCGCCGGCGGCGTCGGGCTCGAGCGGCACGAGAAAGACGTCGAGGGCGCCGAGCCGGGGATGCTCGAGGCGGTAGATCCGCTGCGGCAGGATCGGTGCGGCCGGGCCGCGGAAGAGGAGCGAGAACGGGACGCGCCCGTCGGGCCGGGCGGGATCGCCGGTCCCGGCGACCTCGGCCAGGCGCAGCTCGAGCGCCGGGTGGGGATCGAGCGGCACGCGGAAATCGTCTCCCTGAAGGGGGACGAAGGTCTCGATCGACAGCGTCTCGGGCATCCGCGTCGTCGATTCTAGGCCCGGGATCGACGTGCGTCGAATTGGGCCTGTCCGCCCGAGGCATCTTGTATGATCTGCTGGTGGGGTCCCTTGCAGCTTGGCTCTCAGCGCATTTCGTCGCTGCTCCGCTGAGGCGGTTTCGTCGCCTCAGCGTGGTGGTCTTGGCCGCGGCCGTGTGGTTCCTCGCGGCGCCGGCCGGCGCGCTCGCCAGTGCGCCGACGACGACGACGGTCACCTGTCCGGCGGCCAGCGTAGGCGCGCCCGACGCGTGCAGCGTGACGGTGAGCTCGACCGACGGCGTGACCCCGACCGGGTCGGTCGCCCTGTCGCGCAATTCGAGCGGGACGTTCTCGCCGAGCGCCACGTGCACGCTCAGCGCGGGCACGTGCAGCTTCAGCTACACCCCGACCACGTTCGGGTCGGGCACGCACACGGTCTACGCCAACTACTCGGGTGACGGCACCCACGCGGCGAGCTACGGCTTCGTCCGCTTCACCGTGGCGCTGACGACGGGGCGCGCGACGACGACGACCGTCTCCTGCAGCCCGAACCCGGACCACCTGCTGAGCAAGACGACGTGCACGGCGACGGTCACCGACGTGGCGGTGGATCCCGCGGATGCGAGCGCGCCGACGGGCAGCGTGAGCTTCGGGCGCAACTCCCTCGACGCCAGCTTCGACGCGCCGACGTGCACGCTCGCGGCGACCGGCGCGACGACGGCCGCCTGCACCGACGGCTATACGCCCACCGGCGTGGACACGGGCATGCACAAGATCTACGCCAACTACACGGGCGACACGGCCCACGCCGCCAGCCACAACTCGACCGTGGTCACCGTCCAGGACATCCCGCCCGTCGCGGGTGCGGTCTCCTTCTCGGGCGCGGTCGGCAACACGGTCTTCGGCGTCGGCACGACGCCGGCGACGCCGTCCTCGACGGCGTCGGGCAGCGTGCTCTCGAACTCCTCCGACCAGGACGGCGACCCGATCACCGCGGTCGCCGGTACGATCGCCACCGCCCACGGCGGGTCGGTCGTGCTGGGCACCGACGGAACCTTCACCTACACGCCGCCGGTCGGCTTCACGGGCGACGACACGTTCCCGTTCACGGTCTCCGACGGCGCGCTCACGTCTTCGGCGACGGCGACGATCCACGTCGTCAACCGGGTCTGGTACGTGCGCAACAACGACGCGGGCGCCAACGACGGACGGTCGATCTCGCCGTTCCACACGCTGGCCCAGGCCCAGAGCGCGTCGAGCGCGGGGGACTACATCTACGTCTTCAAGGGCGACGGAAGCTCGGCGGGCATGAATGCGGGCATCGCGCTCAAGTCCGGCCAGCAGCTGATCGGCGACGCCCAGAGCCTGGTGGTCGGCGGCGTCACCCTGTTCCCGGTCGCCTCGCCGGTGAACTGCGTGACCACGCCGGCCAACTGCCCGCAGATCGCCGCCTCGAGCGGCGACGGCGTCACGCTGGCCAGCGGCGTGACCGTGGCCGGTCTCGTGGTCAACGCCAGCGGCTCGGCGAACGGCATCACGGGGACCGGGGTCACCGGGACGATCGCGATCACCGACACCAACGTGGCGGCCAACCAGACCGTCGATACCGGCGCTGACAACGGCGTCACGATCACCAACTCCTCGGGCAGCCTGGACATCGCGTTGACCGGCGACACCATCGCCGAGTCGAGCGGCAGCGTCGGCAACGACGCGGTCAACATCACCACGACCGGGTCGGCCACGGTCAACCCGACGATCTCGACGACGAGCATCACCGCGGCGCGCGGCGACCTCTTCCAGCTCAACATCGGCGACACGTCGTCCTCGACGCTGTCGTTCAAGAACAACACGCTGAGCAACAACAACAGCAACATCGTCAGCGGCGGCGGGGGCGTCACGATCAGCGCCGGCGGCGGCAGCGCGCCGGCGGCGACGCTCCACTTCGACATCGAGAACAACACCTTCCGCGATTCGCTGGGCAACGCGGTCGGGATCGGCAGCGCCACGGGCAACAACACGGTGAGCGGGGTCTTCTCCAACAACACCGTCGGCGTGGCCGCCGTGGCCAACTCGGGCTCGGCCCAGGGCGGCGACCTGTCGGTGGTCGGCGTCGACGGCGGCTCGCTCGCCGTGACCGCCGAGCACAACAGCTTCTACCAGTACAACAACGCGTTCGGGGTCAACTTCGCCGCTGGCGGGACCGAGTCGCTCGCCGTGAAGTTCGACCACAACACGGTCGCCAGCCCCAGTGGCGGCAACCGGGCGACCGGGCTGCTCGTGAACGGCGGCACCAGCACCGGGTCGACGGACGCGGTCTGCTTCGACGGCTTCTCCAACCAGCTGGCGGGAAGCGGCGCCGGCGGCAACCACGACGTCCTCTACCGGCAGCGCAACTCGGCGACGGTCCGCCTGCCCGGGTACGGCGGGTCGCCCACCGACCCCACCGCGGTCGAGGCCTTCGTGCAGACCCAGAACCCGCCGAGCCCGGACGTGCTCGTCACCGTCAACAGCAGCGGCTTCACCGGTGGTGCGGCCTGCGCTACGCCCTAGGCCCGCCTGAGCTCGCGCCGAACTCATGTCCACGCCCTACCTGTCCGAGATCCGGATCTTCAGCTTCAACTTCCCCCCCAAGGGCTGGGCGTTGTGCAACGGCCAGCTCCTGCCCATCAACCAGAACCAGGCGCTCTTCGCGCTGCTCGGGACCACCTACGGCGGCAACGGCATCCAGACCTTCGCGCTGCCCAACCTCCAGGTCAGCGCGCCGCTGCACATGGGCAGCGGCCACGCGCTCGGCGCGAAGGGGGGCGAGCTGAATCACACGGTCACGCTGGCCGAGCTGCCGACGCACACGCACCTCGTGAACGGGTCGGGCGCCAACGGGAGCACGCCGGGTCCCGGCGTCCCGGCGGCGGCCAACAACGTCTACGGGCCGACCGGGAACCTCGTCGGGCTGCTCCCGGCGAGCGTGAGCGCCACCGGCGGCAGCCAGGCCCACAACAACATGATGCCCTTCCTCACGCTCACCTTCTGCATCGCCCTCGTCGGCATCTTCCCGTCCAGGAACTGAGATGAGCTCACCCTACATCGGCGAGATCCGTCTCTTCGCCGGCAACTTCGCGCCCGCGGGCTGGCACTTCTGCGACGGGTCGCTGATGGCCATCGCCGACGACCAGGCGCTGTTCTCGCTCATCGGCACGACCTATGGCGGCGACGGCCAGAACACGTTCGGGCTGCCCGACCTCCGCGGCCGCGTTCCCGTCCACCAGGGGACGGGGGCGGGCACGACCTTCACCCTCGGCCAGAACGGCGGCGCCGAGAGCGTGACGCTGACCGCGCAGCAGATGCCGGCCCACCAGCATCCGCTCCAGGCCAGAACCAGTGTCGGCGGCGCGTCGAGCCCGGCGAACAACGTCTTCGCCCAGGGGCCGCCCGGCGGCGTGCAGATCTACACGCAGGACAACAGCGTTCTGCCGGTGGGCACGTCGTCGGTCGCCGGCGGCAGCCAGCCCCACGAGAACCGCCAGCCATTGCTGGCGATCAGCTTCATCATCGCCCTCTTCGGCGTCTTCCCTACCCCGACTTAGACCATGTCTGACCCGTTCGTCGCCGAGATCCGGATCTTCCCCTTCAACTTCGCCCCCAGCGGTTGGGCCTTCTGCGACGGCCAACTCCTGCTCATCAGCCAGAACACCGCCCTGTTCTCCCTGCTGGGCACCCAGTACGGGGGCGACGGCCGGAGCACCTTCGCCCTGCCCGACCTGCAGGGCCGCGTTCCGGTCAGCCAGGGCCAGGGCGGGGGGCTCAGCTTCTACAACGTGGGCGAGGAGCTCGGAAGCGAGGCGGTCACCGTCCTGGTCAGCGAGATGCCCGCCCACAGCCACACGCTGAACGCCGAGGATCCGGCCATCCAGGGGGCAGACTCGAGTGCACCCACTTCGACCAGCGTGCTCGCGGCATCATCGGGCGGCTTCGCCTACCGGCCCGACGCCTCGAGCCAACCGGTGCAGATGAACCCGGCGGCGCTGGCGACGCAGGGCGGCGGCCAGCCGCACAACAATCTCCAGCCCTACCTGACGCTCAACTTCTGCATCGCGCTCCAGGGCATCTTCCCGCCGCGCGGCTAGGCTCTGGCCCGTGGTCGCCGAACGGTTGACGCTGCGGGCGCTCGAACCGCAGGATGGGCCGTTCCTGACCGACGTGTACGCGAGCACGCGACCGGCCGAGCTGGCGGCGCTGGCGGGCACCCCGAGGCTGGCCGCGGGCTTCGCCCGCTCGCAGGCGGACATCCAGCAGCGAGCCTATGCCGCGGCCCATCCGCACGCGTCGTTCGACCTCGTGATCGTCGACGGCACGCCGGCCGGTCGCCTCTACGTCGACCGGTCGGGCCCCGAGATCCGCCTGATCGAGATCGCGCTCCTGCCGGCCTTCCGCGGGGCCGGCATCGGGTCGCGCCTGGTCGGGGAGCTCCTCGCCGAGGCTTCGACCCGCGGGGTGGCCGTGGTGCTCCACGTCGACGTCGCCAACCGGGCCCAGCGGCTCTACCGCCGCCTCGGCTTCACCGTCGCCGCCGCCGGCGAGGTTCACCTGCTGATGCGGTGGACCCCTTCCGGCGAGGCCGACCGCTAGGCCGCCGGCGCCCGGCCGCCCCACCCCGCCAGATGCGACAATCGTGCAAGGGAATCGGGTCCAGTGCCAGCAAGGATTGCCACGCGAAACGAGGAGAGAAAATGCATCTGCTTTCCCGGCGAGAGGTCGTCAAGGGCGGTTTGGGGGCCGCCGCCGCGACGCTGCCCTTCGCCCACGTCGAGACCGCCCTGGCGGTCGCCCGGCGAGCCACTGGGGCGGCCGCGCCGCTGACCCGGTCGACCTTCGCGCCGCTCGTCGGCACGCGGATCGAGATGCTCGACGGGAGCACGAGCACCATGGTCCGACTCGAAACGATCGGCGACATCCTGCCGGCGGCGATGGCCGGCAGCGAGCGTTGCTTCTCGCTGCGCTTCCGGGCGGCGAGCCCGCCACCCGCCGGCCAGCAGATCTACCGCTTCCGCAGCGTCAAGCTCGGGACGATGTCACTGTTCGGGGTCTCGAGCACCGAGGGCACCTGCACGGTGATCGTCAACAACCCCGTCTGAGCGGCCGGCGAGCCGGGCGACCGCCGCCCGGGCGCGGGCGATCAGCTCGTCGCTGGTCTCCAGCGGCTCGGGGAAGATCGGCCGGCCAAAGGTCACCGTGGCCCGGCCGCGCTGGGTCAGGCCGCGACCCTTGGGCATGATCAGCGCCGTTCCGGCCACATGGACCGGGAGCAGCGGAGCGCCCGTGGCCAGGCACAGGCGGGCCACGCCGGCGCGGAACCCCTCGACCTGGCCGGCGGAGCGGGTGGCCTGCGGATAGAGCAGCACGTTCTGGCCGGCGCGCAGGAACTCGGCTGCGTCGGCCAGGCCCCGCAGGTCGCCGCCCCGGTCGAACGGGAAGGTGTTGATCCACAGGCTCGTGGCCAGCGCGTAGCCACGCCGGCGGTAGAAGCGGTCGGAGGCCGCCCCGACGACGGTCCGCGCCCGCCAGGCGTGGGGCAGCGCGGCGAGGATCAGCGGCGTGTCGATGTCGCTGGCGTGGTTGGGCGCGATCACCGCCGGCTGGGGCACGTGCATGAGGTCGCCGGCGCCGATCACCCGGGGCCGAGCGATCGTCCGGGCGACGGGGAAGAGCAGGGCCTGCTGGAGCCCCTCGCGGAGGACCGCGGCCGCCGGGTGGCGCAGCCACGCCTGGTCGCCGACCTCGCTGCCCGTCGGCCAGCCGCCGCCGCCGGCCCCGACCGTCCGCCAGCGAATCGGCGGCCGCGGCGGACCGCTGGACGGCGCGCCGCCGGCGAGCCGCTCGAGCGCCCGACCGCCGGTCGAGAACCTCATCCGACCTCGGCGTAGAAGAGCGGCGGGCAGTGGAAGTGGGTCAGCGAGAAGTCGCGCCCGACCACCTGCTCGGCCATCTCCAGGGCGTCGCGCAGGGTA
The DNA here is from genome assembly GCA_963795745.1 of uncultured Solirubrobacterales bacterium. Classification (GTDB taxonomy): domain Bacteria; phylum Actinomycetota; class Thermoleophilia; order Solirubrobacterales; family Solirubrobacteraceae; genus Palsa-513. Next base: position 251,056 of record CAWCIT010000008.1, on the reverse strand, counting down.
TCGGCGCGGCGGAAGCCCATGCGGCGGCAGGCCTCGGGATCGCCGCCGACGAAGATCACCTGCCCGAGATGGGAGAGCGCGTGGGAGCCCCAGTACCACATGTAGAACGGGTGGACCCCGTGATAGGCGTAGGAGGTCCGGTAGAGGTGGCGGTACCAGTCGTCCTCGGCGTAGGAGCGCTCGAACCGGCGCTCGATCTCGACCGGGTCGGTGGTCTCGGCGAGGACCTCCTCGTAGAAATCGATGTACGAGGGGTGGTGAACCGGGTGGAACTCGCGGGCGACCGGGTGGGTGAAGATCATCACGCCGCCCTCGCGGGCCAGCGGCCGCCCCTTGTAGAGGTTGAAGAAGTAGCCGAGCCCGAGGCACATGACGAGGATCGGGTTCATGATCGAGTTGACGTTGTACGGGCAGACGTCGGGCAGGCCGGCGGTGACGACGTCGGACTGGCCGGAGACGGCGACCGCCTGTTGGTCGGCGCAGCGCTCGAGCGTCACCGCGTGGACGTCGTCGACGGCGCCGGCGGTGACGCCGGTCAGGGCGTAGGGCGCGACGCTCCGGGTGTACAGCGCCCGCCGCGCCTTGGCCGGCATCCGGTCGAGGGCGCGCTTGGCCGCGGCGAACGTCGCCTGCTCGCGCCCGGTCCAGCGCTGCTCGGGGCGCCCGAGGAAGGAGAGGGGACCGGAGTACATGTCGTTGTTGAGGGTCGTCTCGATCCGGAAGATCGGCACCGCCGCCTCGACGATCTCGCCCTGGCGGGTCGCCGACCGGTGCAGGGCGCTCTGCTCGGGATCCATGAACGACCGCGAGTGGCGCAGGGTGTGGACGTTGTGGTGGGCCCGCAGCGACCGGTAGGTCCCGAGGCCGATCGCCACCGACTTGTGGCCACCGTCCATCGTGACCATGTTGATGTTGACGTAGATCAGGAGGTCCGACTCGGCGGCCCGGCGGTTGAGCTCGACCGCCTCGCCGTGTTCGGTCTCGCCGAGGACGACGATGCCGAGGGGATCCTCGGCGTCGTGGTTGTAGAGGCGGTCCGGAAAGAACGCACCGAACACGTTCGGACCGACGGCGCGGCGCAGCTCGTCGGCCGTCATCCGCCGGTGGAGGGCGAGGGCGGCGATCAGGTGGATGTCCTCGACGCCGGCCCGGTAGGCCCGTTCGAGGACCTGCTCGATCACCAGCTGGCGGACGTCGGGCGTACGCATCGGCGGCAGCGGCAGGGAGATGTCGTCGAAGGCGATGGTCAGGCGCATGCCCGGCCGCAGGAGCCCGTCGAGCGGGTCCATGCCGAGCGGGTGGTCGAGCGCTGCGGCGATCGCCGCCTGGGCGTCGGCCAGCCCCTTGAGCGGCGGTGGCGGGTAGATCACGCGCGAGCCGATCGGCAGCCGCTCGAGGCGGAAGGTCTCGCCGTGGTGGAAGAGGGTCGGCGGCGACTGCTCGTCGATGTAGGCAACGCAGGCGTCACGCTCGGCGCCCGGCGGTCGGCGGGTCGTGCGCTCGACCATCGGCGCGGACTTCGGCAGGCGGCGGCCGACGACGCTCACGCGGCGCCACCGACTTCGAAGACGGTCTTCGCCTGCCCGGCGCGCGTGGCGCGGCGCGACTGCTCGAGCGCCAGGCGGTAGTCGGCCAGGCCGAAGCCCTGGGCGACGAGGCGACCGAGGCGCAGGCGTCCGGCCAGCTCGAGCGCGGCCGGGAACTCGTCGCCGTATGCGTAGGTCCCGCGGATCTCGATCTCCTGCTGCCAGGCCAGCGACAGGTCGACGTCGATCTGGCCGGGCATGCCGACGAGCATGACCAGGCCGCGTGGGCGCACGGCGGTGGTCGCCGCCTCGAGCGTCGGACCGCTGGCCACGCAGTCGAGGATCGCGTCGAAGCCGCCGAGCAGGAGCTCGCGCCCGCCGTGGCCGACAAGCCGGCGGGCCCCGGTCAGGCGCGCCCCGCGCAGGTGGAGCTCGCCGGGGGCGTAGACGTCGTCGGCGCCCATCCGCCGCGCCTCGAGCTCCTGGCCGCGGTGCTTGGCCACGGCGACGATCGTCGCATCCGGGTGGGCTTCGCGCAGGGCGGCGACGGTCAGGAGGCCGATCGCCCCGGCGCCGATGACGGCCACCGTCGCGCCCGAGTCGAGCTCGGCTCGGCCGACGGCGTGCATCGCGCAGGCGAGCGGCTCGGTCAGGACGGCGTCCTCGTCGGTCACGTCGTCGGGCACCAGGTGCAGCTGGGTGCGGTGGGCGACCAGCGCCTCGCTCCAGCCGCCGCCGGTCTGGCGGCAGAAGCCGATCTGGAGGCCGGCCGAGACGTCTCCGGCCGTGACCTCGCGGCACAGGGCGTGGCGGCCGGAGTCGCACTCGATGCACGCCGGCGCGATGCCGCGGGCCTCGCAGCCGAGGGCCGGCTCGACGACGACGCGCCGGCCGCTCCAGTCGCCGGCGGCGGCGACGCCGACGACCTCGTGGCCGGGGACGAACGGCGTCGAGGTCAGCGACGACAGGTAGAGCGAGGCGTGTCCGTCGAGCAGGGCGTGATCGGAGCCGCAGATGCCGGCCAGCCGCGGGTGGACGACGACCCAGTCGGGTCCGACGAGCGGCGGCGGGCGCAGGTCGGCCAGGTGGAGGCTGGCCAGTCCGGCGCGGCGGGACACCCGGGCGGCGGCGTAGGCGGCCGGCGACGGGCGGTACTCGAGCGCCAGCATCAGACGCGGGCCTCGAGGCGCGCACGGGGGCGGTTGGCGGCGCCGGGCTCCGTGTCCCAGTCGAGCACGGGCCAGCGGCGGCGGCGGGCCTCGCGGGCCAGGCGGAAGTCGGGGTTGATCGCGTGGGGGTGGCCGACGAGCTCGAGCAGCGGCAGGTCGCTGATGCTGTCGCCGTAGGCGTGGCAGGCCGCCAGCTCGACGTCGTGCTCGGCGGCCAGGCGGGCGGCCAGGGAGGCGCGACCGTCGGCGCTCAGCGGCGGCTCGGCCAGCTCGCCGGTGAACGCCCCGCGGCGCTCGGTCAGGCGGGCGGCGATCAGCTCGTCGGCCAGGTGGCGCAGTGGCTCGACCATGAAGTCGAGGGCGCCGGTGACGAGGACCACCCGGTCGCCGCGCGCGCGGTGGGCGCGGATCCGGCGGACGGCGTCGTGGCGCAGGCGCGGGAGGATGAAGTCGCTGAGGGTCGCCCGGGCGTGCTCGCGCAGCTCGCCGGCCGGCAGGCCGCGGTACTGCTGGTAGAAGCTGCGGTTGAAGTCGGCCCGGGAGCGGCGGTCGGCGAGCAGGTATCCGGGCACGCGGGCGGCGAGGCCGGCGAGCCAGATCGTGTGGTCGAGTGCCGGCATCCCCCGCCCGCGCAGCCAGGCGTAGAAGTGGGCGACGGTGGCGTCGAGGACGACGCCCTCGACGTCGAAGATGGCCAGCGCCGGCGGCCCGTCGGCGATCGTCGTGCCCGCGGCGATGCGGCGGGCGGCGGGCGCCGGCGGCGCCGGAACGAAGGCGCGGAGCGCCGGGAGGTGGACGTCGGCGAGGTAGCGGGGCCAGTCGATCGCGGCGGTGTCGAAGTCGAGGCGGACGCGGTCGTCGGGATGGAGCTCGGCCTGGAGCTCGCGCGCGTGACGGTCGTCGAACATGCAGTCGAGCTCGACGTAGGGACCGTAGATGTCGGCCAGCAGCCGCAACCGCTCGAGTCGTCGCTGCTCCTTGTGGAGGCGCCGCTCGACGTCGTCGACACGGGGCACCGCCACATGGTCGAGCAGCCGGCGGGCGGCCGTGATCCCGCGCTCGCCGCGGTCGATCGCCCGCAGGGCGCTGGCACTCGAGGAGAAGCGCCAGTCGCGCACCTCGACGGGCATGCCGTCCTCGTCGGGGAGCGGGCGCTCGCGGAAGTAGTCGGTCACGAGCTCTGAGATCTCGCCGATGCTGAGCGGGTTGCGGGCGCCGCTGGTCAGGTTGACGACGCGCGGACTCCGGGCCGGCGGGTGGGCGGCGGCGGTCAGGCAGGCGTTGGCCACGAGGTCGACGGGAACGATGTCCAGTCGGGCCGAGCGATTGCCGGGAAAGCGGCTGATCATGCCGCTGGCGTAGGCGAGGATCACCGGATCGGCCACCTTCAGGCCCTCGATCCATCCGGGGAACGGCGAGCGCAGGGCGGACTCGACGATCGACGGGCGGACGATGGTCAGGCTGGCGAGGTCGCCGGCGACGAGCGCCCGCTCGCCGAGGGCCTTCGACAGGGCGTAGGCGTCGGCCCAGCCGAGCGCCCGGGCGCGGGACCGGCCGCGGTCGACGAGCTCGCGGTAGACCCAGGCCTTGCGGGCCTGCTCGGCCCGCGCGCCGATCGTCGGCGCGCCGGCCGGACCGATCTCCTGGCGGGCGTCGCGCACGAAGCGGTCCTGATGGTCGGGCAGGCGCGAGTCGGCCTCGAGCGCCTGGCGCCAGGCGCGGGCGGCATCGAGCTCGGCCCGAGCGTCGAGGTCGGGCTCGGCCGGGCCCTGGCCCGACGGGCGCTCGAGCACGAGTCCGGTACGCGTCCCGGCGGCGTAGGCGGTCGAGACATGGACGAAGCGGACGGCCGGGCTCGCCTGGCGCAGGGCCTCGGCGAGGTTGGCGGTGCCGATCACGTTGAGTTCGAGCATCTCGTCGAGCGGCTGCTGGAAGCTGACGGACGCGGCGCAGTGGACGGCCACATCGACGTCATCGAGGGCCCGGCGGTCGCCGAGACCGAGGTCATGCTCGATCAGGTCGCAGGCAAAGGCTCGCAGCCGTCCGGCGGCGATCGCCGCGTCGGCCACCGTCGGGTCCAGCGCGGCGAAGGCCGACGACGCGAGGATCTGCCCGCGCAGACGAGCGAGGGCGGCGTCGTCGTCGGCGGCGCGCAGGAGGAGTCGGATCTCGGCGAAGTCGGGGACGACTTCGAGCACGAGGGCGAGCACCGCCTTGGCGACGAAGCCGGAGGCGCCGGTCAGGAGGAGCGTGGCGCCGGCTAGGCGTTCACCGACCGTCTGGGGGAGCTGATCGCTCACGGAACCGAGACGATACCGCCTCTACTGACTTGTCAGTAGAGCCGCCGGTAGGCCCTATGATCGGCGCCATGAGCGCGATCGTCCCCGAGACCGAGTCGCCGTCCCGCGCCCGGATTCTGGCCACGGCGCGGCGGGAGTTCGCCGAGCGGGGCTTCGAGGGCGCGCGGCTGACGGACATCGCCGGGCAGGCCGGGCTGAGCCATCCGACGCTGCTCTATCACTTCACCTCGAAGGCCGAGCTGTACGGAGCGGTCATCGCCGGCGCGGTGGTGGACTGGGTGCGGGAGACCGAGGCGGCGGTATCCGGGGCGCTCGAGGGGTTCGACCAGGTGGCGTCGATCATCGACGCGGGGTTCGCGTTCTTCGCCAGTCACCCGGACTTCGCCCGGATCCTGCGGCGGGAGGCGATGGACGGCGGCGAACGTCTCGACGACGCCATCGCCGGAGCCCTGCGGCCGTTCCTCGACCGGGCGATCGTCTTTCTCGAGCGGGAGATGGCGGCCGGGCGGCTGCGGCGCCACGACCCGCTCGAGCTGATGCAGGTCTGCTACGGCGCCGTCTTCACCTACTTCTCGGACGCCGGCTTCCGGGCCCGCCTGCTCGACGAGGACCCGCTGGCGCCGGCCGCACTGGCCCGCCACCGCCGGGCGCTGACCGAGCTGCTGGGCGCGGCCCTGCGGCCGCTGGCGCCGGCGTCGTAGCTGCCGGCCGGTCCGCGGCCGGCCACGGCTCGCCGGCCAGCCAGCGGGCGTGCTCGGCGCCGAGCGGTCCGGCCGGCGGGTCGTCCTTCGACGAGCTCGCGCATCAGCGGCCCCCAGGCGACCTTGGCCCGGATCGTGGTCGCGCTCTGGAACAGCAGGCCCTCCATGCGGCGCAGGAGGAGGGCCTCGGCGGGGAAGGTCATGCGCCGCAGCTGGCGCATATGGTCGGCGCCGGCTTCGCCGCGGAGGGGAGCCGCGCTGCGCCAGAGATCCTTGGGCTCGAGGCGGTCGGGGCTCTCGAGCCACCAGGACGCCTCGCGCATGTAGTCGAGCAGGAGCTCGCCGTCCCAGTCGGCGGTCGGGCCGGGGAGGTAGCCGAGGTCGTGGAGGGTCTCGACCATGAGCGTGGCGTCGCCGCGGCGGATCGCCCGGCTGACGAGGCCCTCGCGGCGGAGGTAGTCGGCCGGGAGCCGGCGAAGCATGCCGAAGTCGAAGAAGGCGACGCGCCCGTCGGGACACAGGAGGTAGTTGCCGGGATGGGGGTCGCCGAGCACGAGCCCGAGACCGGTGATCGTCGCGTAGAAGAAGCGGTAGAGGATCTCGGCGTAGCGGTCGCGGACGGCGTCGTCCTGGCGGGCGACCGCGTCGAAGGCCATGCCGTCGACCCAGTCGGTCACCAGGACGCGGCGGTTGCTGAGATCGCCGTCGACCGCCGGAACGAGCACGAACGGATGGCCGCGCCAGTAGCGGTGCAGTCGCCGGTGGTTGGCCGCCTCGAGCTCGTAGTCGCACTCCTCGGCGATCCGCTCGCTGAGCTCGCCCAGGAGCGCCTTGACCTCGACGCCGGGAATGAGCTTGCGGAGCATCGGCGAGAGCAGGCGGAGGTTGCGCATGTCCGATTCGACCGCCTCGGCGATGCCGGGGTACTGGACCTTGATCGCCACCTCGGCGCCGGTGTGGGTCCGGGCGCGGTAGACCTGGCCGATGCTGGCGGCCGCGGCCGGCTCGGTGTCGATCTCGGCCATCACGGCGTCGACCGGCTGGCCCCATTCGGCTTCGAGGAGCTTGCGCATCTGCCGCCAGCCGACGGGCGGGACGCTGTCGCGCAACGAGGCCAGCCGGCCCTGCAGGTAGGCGGCCTGATCGGCCTCGAGGCCGGGAAACTCGACGGTCGAGAGGACCTGGCCGGCCTTCATCGCCGCGCCGCGCATCACCGACAGCTGGTCGACGAGGGCGTCGATGGTCGCCACCATCCGGTCGCCCCGCCGGCGGTCGCGGTCGGCCGGGGTGCCGCGCCCGTCGAGGCGGTCGCCGGCCCAGCGGACCGCCCCGCCGGCGGCGACCTTGCCGAGCCGGGCGGTCCGGGCGCTCCGACCCTGCGTCGGACCGCGCCTGTGCTCGTCGCTCACACCGAACAGTCTGGCAGGGGCCGCCTCAGGCGGGCCCGAGCCAGCGGTCGAGCGGGAGGCCGGCGCCGGCGGCGGCGAGCTCGGCCGGGTCAAGGCGGGCGACCCGGGGGAGGACGGCCACCGGGATCGCCACGAGCTCGGCGATCGTCACGCGGTTGGACTGCTCGACCGGACTCGGCCGGCGCGGCCACGGGGTGAGGACGACGGCGCGAACGTCGAGGCCGGCGGCCCGTGCCGCCTCGACGGTCAGGAGCGTGTGGTTGATCGTCCCGAGCCCCGGTCGGGCGGCGATGACGACGGGCAGGCCGAGGGCGACGGCGAAGGCCCGGACGTCCCAGCCGGGCGCCAGGGGAACGAGCAGGCCGCCGACGCCCTCGACGACCAGAGCATCGGCCCGGCTCGCCCGGGCGCGGGCCACGAGCCCGGGCACGTCGATCGGCCGCCCGGCGAGCGCGGCCGCCAGGTGGGGCGACGCCGCCGGGCCGAAGCGGTGGGGCGCGACGTCGTCGGGCGCCATCCCCGCGCACGCACCGAGCAACTCGTGGTCGGCCGGGACGCCGGGCTCCCGCTCGTCGAGACCGGTGACCGCCGGTTTCAGCGCGACGACCCGCTCGCCGCGCGCCGCCAGGGCGGCGATGATCGCCGCCGCGAGCACCGTCTTGCCGACCCCCGTGTCGGTCGCGGTCACCAGGCAGCCGCGCACCGGTCTCCCCGTCGGCTGCTCACGCCGCGCGCCGGACCGGCGACCGCGGGCACCGTCTTGCCGACGCCGACGCCGGTCGCAATCACCGGGCAGCCGCGCACCGGGCTCCCCGTCGGCTGCTCACGCCGCGCGCGGGACCGCCGATTCCGACTCGAAGTCGAACAGCGCCGGACTCGCCGACGCGGGCGAACCGTCGGCCAGCCCCCGAGCGGCCGGCTCGGGCTGCCGGCGCGGCGTCGGTGCCGGCGCCGGCTCCGGCTCCGGCTCCCGGCGCGGGATCGGCGGCGCCGGACGCTCGAACTCGGCCCCGGCCTCGCGGGCGGCGGCGGCGATCGCCTGGGCCGCACGGCTGAGCTCGGCGTGGGTGTGCGAGGCCATCACGGCCAGGCGCAGGCGCGAACTGCCCGGAGGCACCGTCGGCGGCCGGATCGCCTGGGCGAAGACCCCGCGGGCCAGCGCGCCCTCGCAGACGCGGACGGTCATGGCCGCGTCCCCGATGACCAGCGGCACGATCTGCGTGGCCGACACCGGCGCCGGCACCCCGGCCAGCGTGAGCTGATCGCGCAGGTGGGCGGCGGCCGCCTGGAGGCGCTCGACTCGGCGCGGCTGCTCGACCATGAGCTCGAGCGCCGCCAGCGCTCCGGCCACCGCCGGTGGCGGCGGTGCGGTCGAGAAGATGAACGGCCGGGCGGTGTTGACCAGGAGCTGGGCGATCTCGGCGTCGCAGCAGACGTAGGCGCCGTAGGAGCCGAGCGCCTTGCCCAGGGTCCCCACGATCACGTCGACCTCGCCCTCGAGCCCCGCGGCCGCCACCGCGCCCCGGCCGCCCGGCCCGAGCGCGCCCGTAGCGTGGGCCTCGTCGACCATCAGGCGCACGTCGAACCGGCGGGCAAGCTCGACGAGCTCGGCCAGCGGCGCCACGTCGCCGTCCATCGAGAACACCGAATCGGTGACGATCAGCGCACCGCGCCCGTCCGCCTGGCGCAGGCCCCAGGCCAGGTGCTCGGTGTCGCCGTGGTCGTAGACGAACGTCTCCGCCCTCGACAGGCGGCAGCCGTCGACGATCGACGCGTGGTTGAGGGCGTCGGAGAAGACCACCTCGTCGCGACCGGCCAGCGCCCCGATCACGCCCAGGTTGGCCAGGTAGCCCGAGCCGAAGAGCAGGCACGACTCGGTCCGCTCGAAGTCCGCCAGGCGGTCCTCCAGGCGGCGGTGGATGGTCATCGTCCCCGAGACCAGCCGCGACGCCCCGGCGCCCACGCCCCAGCGCATCGCCGCCTCGGCCGCCGCCTCGCGCACGCGCGGGTGGTCGGCCAGGCCCAGGTAGTTGTTCGAGCACAGGAGCAGCACCGGCTTGCCGTCGAGCAGCACGCGTGGACCCTGCGGCCCGCTGACCATCCGCATCCGCCGGTACAGGCCGAGCCCGCGCAGCTCCTCGAGGCGCTCCTGGATCTCGCTCATCGGACGCCTACCTCCCTGGTCATGTGCCGGCTCGGGCTCCGTCCGGCCGGCCCGGCACCGACCGTTTGGCCTGGAAGCGCAGCTGGGTCGACGGATCCCAGAGGCGGACATCGAGCTCGGGCCGGGGCGGCGGCAGCTCCCGCAGTTCGGCCGCCGGCGTCTCGCCCTCGAGCCAGCCGCTCCGGTTGTCGGGCCGCGGGTTGGACCCGTTGTCGGGCTGGCGGCCGACGTTCAGCCCCAACTCCTCGAACCGCGCCCGGTCCTCCTGCGGCGTGGAGCCGAGGGTGGTCAGGAAGTTGCCCATCATCACCCCGTTGATTCCCGCCCTGACGGCGAGGGACTGGAGCTCGCCGAGGTTCTCGACCCGCCCGCCGCACAGGCGGAAGAGCGCCTCGGGCAGGATCAGGCGAAAGATCGCGATCCACTTGACCGCCTCCCACGGATCCATGTGGTCGCGGTCGCCGAACTTGGTCCCCGGCCGCGGGTTGAGCATGTTGATGGGGACGCTGGTCGGGTTGATCCCCGCCAGCTCGAAGGCCATCTCCACCCGCTGCTCGCGCGTCTCGCCGAGGTTGAGGATGCCGCCGACACAGGTCTCGAGACCCGCCTCCCGCACGGCGTCGATCGTCCGCAGGCGTCCCTCGTAGCGGACGGTGGTCGTGACCTCGTCGTAGTAGCTGGCCGCCGTCTCGACGTTGTGGTGGACCCGCTGGATTCCGGCCTCCCTGAGCGCCCGCGCCCGCTCCGGCGAGGTGTGGCCGATCGAGGCGCAGCGCTTGAGGTTCGTGTGCTCGGCGACCAGCCGCGCTCCCGCGAGCACCTTCTCGAAGTCCCGCCGGCCGAGCCCCTGGCCCTGGGTGACCATGCAGAAGCGGTGGGCCCCGGCCGCCTCCGCCGCCCGCGCGTGCTCGAGGATCTGCTCGGGCTCCATCATCGCGTGCATCGGCGTATCCGCCGACGCGTACCGCGACTGGGCGCAGAAGCCGCAGTCCTCGGCGCAGCCGCCCGACTTGGCGTTGACCAGCGAGCACATGTCGGTCGCGTCGCCGAAATGCTCGGTCCGCGCCCGCCAGGCGCGCTCGATCAGGGCCTCGATCGCCTCATGGTCCTCGAGCTCCCCGAGGCGCCGGGCCTCATCCCGTGTGATCAGCGGTGGCATGAGTTGCTCGACAGCTTACGCGGCCAACCGGACGTCAACCCCCCGCACCTGCACCCGCCGGCCGCGCCTGGGTCCACCGCTCCACCCCCGCCCCAGCGCGGCCCGCACCCCCCCGGCCGAGCCCGCGCCGGCCGACCCCGACCCCGGGCGGACGCGGTGCCGGCCCGACTCCCGCCCCCTCAGATCGACGCCTCGGCCAGGCTCGGGAGCCTGCTCGTCGCCGGCGCCCGGCGCAGGTAGAAGACCCACGTCATCGCCGCGAGCAGCACGTAGGCGCCCAGGAAGACCTGGAGCGCCCCGATCGACCAGTGCGCGTTGGCGTGGGCGATCGCCACCTTCGCCTGGAGCCCCGCCGCCTTGTCGTGGGCCAGCAGCAGCTTGTCGTGCGCGACGAGCGCCCGGTCGTGGCTGGTGGCGATCACCTTCATCAGCGGCGCCGTGACCTTGCTGCCCCTGGCCGTCGCCGCCGCCAGGAGGCCCGACACGTGGAGGCTCGCCTGGCGGAAGACGACCTGGATCAGGAAGCCGCCGAACGCCCCGACCGACCCGGCGACCCCGATCACGGCCGCCGTCTGGCGCTTGAACGACAGCCGCGTCGCCCGGTCGTCGCCCCCGTGTTCGGCCACGTGGCGCGTGGCCAGGGTGGCGAAGATGGCCGGGATCATCCGGTACGCCGAGCCGTTGCCCATCCCCGCGAGGAAGAAGATCACCATGTAGGACGCGAAGAACCACGTGAAGCTGTGCGCGTCGACGGCGGCGATCGCCGTCACCGTGAACACGCCCATCCCCACGAACGACGCCAGCGTGACCCGGGCGCCGCCCAGCCGGTCCGACGTCCAGCCGCCCAGCGGACGCGACAACGAGCCCAGCAGCGCGCCCATGAAGCCCAGGCCGGCCAGGTAGGTGGCGATGAACACATGGTGGGCCAGGAACTCCGGGAACGTGTTCTTGATCACCAGCGGCAGCGCGAACGAGTAGCCGATGAACGACCCGAACGTCCCGATGTAGAGCAGCGACATGATCCACGTCTGCCGGTTGCGGATCGCCTGCGAGTAGGCCCTGGTGTCCGTCCGCGCCTGGGTCAGGCTGTCCATGTACAGGTAGGCGCCGAGCGCGGCCAGGACGATGAACGGGATCCAGACGAGCCCGGCGTAGGCCAGGTGGACCGGGTGGATCGGCAGCTTCACCGCCGCCGCCGGCACCCCGACGATGATCACCAGCGGCACCAGCAGCTGGGTCACGGCCACGCCGAGGTTGCCGCCGGCCGCGTTCAGACCCAGCGCGAAGCCCTTGCGCCGCTCCGGGTAGAAGAACGAGATGTTGGCCATCGACGACGAGAAGTTCCCGCCCCCGACCCCTGCGGTCGCCGCGCACGCGAACAGGACCCAGAACTGCGTGCCGTGGCTCTGCGCGTGGAGCCACGCGCTCGGCAGGAGGGCGGCGAGCAGCGTCACCGGGATCAGCAGCAGGGCCGCGCTGATGGTCGTCCACAGGCGCCCGCCGAAGCGGGGGATCGCGAACGTGTAGGGGATCCGCAGGGCCGAGCCGATCAGATTCGGCACCGCGGTCAGCCAGAACAGCTCGGAGATCGACATGGTGATGCCGACGGAGGCGAGGTTGAGGACGACGATCGTCCACAGGACCCAGACGCAGAACCCGAGGTGCTCGGCGAAGATCGAGAAGGCGAGGTTCTTGCGCGCGATCGTCCGCCCGCCCGCCGCCCAGAACGCCTCGTTCTCAGGCTCCCACTCGTCGATCCACCGACCCCGCTGGAGGCGCTTGGTCGCCGTCCCGGCTCGGTAGGTCGGTGCGGCCGGCGCGCGGACGCCGGTGCTCATCGACCCGCCTCGCCGCTCCGGCGGCGCCGTGCCCGCCTGCCGCCTGCCGCCGGCGCCGTGCGCCGACCGTCGCCCACCGTGCTCATCAGACCTCCCGGGTAGTCACATACCTCCGGCCCGGGAAGCTACGGCGGCCGGATATCGATTCGATGACCGGCCGATGAGGACGACGAGTCCGGCGTGTTTCCACGGCGTTTCCGCCCGCCGGCCCCGACGCCGGCCGGCCCGCCCGCCCGCCCGCCCGCTCGCGACCGACGCTCGCCGCCGTCAGTCGTCGCTGAGCACGATCAGCGTCTGGCCCTGGTTGACCGCCTCGCCCTCGGCGCACAGGATCTCGGTCACCCGGCCGGCGTACTCCGACTCGACGGGCATCTCCATCTTCATCGACTCGAGCACGGCGACCGTCTGGTCCTCCTCGATCCGGTCGCCGACGGCGCACTCGATCTTCCAGACGATGCCGGTGATGTGGGCCTCGACTACGGGCACGCACTGCCTCCTTTTGGGGTCTGGCGGTCGACCGCGACCACTGGCGCGGAGAATAGACCGCGCCCCCGATGCCACCGCCCACGATCGTCATCATCACCGCCCGCAACGAGGCCGACCGGCTCGGCGCCACCCTCGACGCCCTCGCCCGGGCTTTTCCCGGCGCGCCGGTCGTGGTCGGCGACGATGCCTCGCGCGACGCGACGGCCGCCGTGGCCCGGTCCCGCGGCGCGCAGGTGCTCGCCGCCGCGCGACCGCTCGGCAAGGGCGGCACGGCCACGCTGGCCGCCCGCCGGGCGCTCGAGCTCGGATCGCCCGACACCGTCTACGTGCTCTGCGACGGCGACCTCGCGGATACCGCGCTCGAGCTCGGCGCGCTCGACCGGGCGGTCCGCGCCGGCGCCGACCTCGCCGTCGCCGCCTTCGCCGACCGGGCCGGCGGCGGCTTCGGCCTGGCCCGCGGCTTCGCCGGCTGGGCGATCCGCCGGCGCGGCGGGCCGGCGCTGGCCGCACCGATCTCCGGCCAGCGCGCCCTCTCGGCGGCGGCGCTCGTCCGGGTCCTCCCGTTCGCCCCCCGCTTTGGGATGGAGATCGGCATGACCATCGACGCGTCCCGGGCCGGGCTGCGGATCGTCGAGGTCGAGCTGGCGCTGGCCCATCGGGCGACCGTCCGCGATCTGCGCGGGTTCCTCCACCGGGCCCGCCAGCTCGCCGACTTCGTCGCCGTCTACCGCAGCCGTCGCTGACCCCGCCCGACCCGGCCGACCCGGGCGACCCGGCGGCGCACGGAGCGGCACTCCCATCACTATCGTCGTCGCGATGGTGGTGGCCGCGGGCGTCGACGACGGGCAGGTGAAATGGAACGTCCCGTCATCGCGGCTGCGGCGTCTGCGCCGGTATCAGGTGGCGGGGACCACGCTGACGCTGGTCATCGCCGGTCTCCTCGCCGTCCTCGCCGCCGGCGGCGCCGTCTCCGTCGCGGTGGCGGTGGTCGCCGGGCTCGGCATCGCCGGCGCGATCGCCGATGTCCTGGCCGGACGGCGCGTGCGGGCCTGGGCCTACGCCGAGCGAGCCGACGACCTGCTGGTCAGGCGAGGGGTCATGTTCCGGCGGATGTCGGTCATCCCCTACGGACGCATGCAGTACGTCGAGGTCACCGCCGGCCCGTTCGAGCGGGCCTTCGGGCTGGCCACGGTCCAGATGCACACGGCCGCGGCGGCCAGTGACGCGCGCATCCCCGGCCTGCCCGCGGTCGAGGCCGGGCGCCTTCGCGATCAACTCACCTCCTCCGGCGAGGCCCAGGCCATGGGACTGTGACCGGACCGACCGACCCCCCGCCGCCCGCGCCGCCGCCCGGGGAGTCGGCGCCCGGGGAGCCGCCGCCGCCGCCCAGGGAGCCGCTGCCGCCGCCCGGGGAGTCAGCCCCGGCGCCCGGTGAGCCGTCGACGGTCGGGCTGCCGGGCGGCTGGCAGCGGCTGCACCCGCTCTCGCCGCTGGTCAGAGCCGGGCGGGGGGTCATCGCCATCTTCCTCGTGCTCGTCGTACCCACGCTCGGCAGCCAGAAGGGATCGCTCGGCAGCGACCTCATCCACCTGGGCCTCGTCGCCCTCCTGCTCGGGTTCGGCCTGGTCTCCTGGCTCGTCACGAGATGGCGGGTGGAGGCCGGCGTGCTGCAAGTGGAGAGCGGACTCCTGCGGCGGACCTCCGACCGCTTCCCGCTCAGCCAGATCCAGGCCATCGACACGGTCCGCCCCGGGCTGGCCCGGCTCGTCGGCCTGGCCGAGCTGCGAATCCGCCTGGCCGGCGGCAGCCGGAAGGCCGGCCGTCTGGCCTTCCTCGCCGTCGGCGAGGCCGAGACGCTGCGGGCGCGCCTGCTCGCCCTGAGCCGCGGGGTGCCCGAGGCCACGGCGGCGCCGTCCGAGCAGGTGCTCCTGAGCGTCCCGACCGGCCAGCTGGTCGCCGCCAGCCTGCTCGGCGGTCCCGGCCTCCTCCTGAGCGCGCTGGTCACCGCCTTCGCCATCCTGGGCGTCGCCGCCCCCGGCGTCGCCCTCGCCGTCATCGGCGGCGGGACCGTGCCCCTGCTCGGCCTTCTCGCCGGCGTGTTCCGCCGGTTCAACGGGGACTTTCGCATGACCGTGGCCGAGGCTCCCGACGGGCTGCGCCTGCGCTCGGGGCTGGTCGAGACCTCGGCCGAGACGATCCCCGGCGGGCGGATCCAGGCGATCCGGATGATCGAGCCCCTGGCCTGGAGGCCGCTCGGCTGGTGCCGGCTGGAGGTGGACGTGGCCAGCCAGAAGGCCCGGGGCCGCCAGGACCGCTCCCAGGCCGCCGCCGCGCGGGCGCTGCTCCCGGTCGGCAGCCACGAGCAGGCCGCCTTCCTCGTGGCCAGGGTGTTCCCCCACCTGACCGACCAGCGGCTGCCGCCCCCGGCCCGCGCGCGCTGGAAGTCGCCGCTGCGGTTCCGGTTCCTCTCCTACGCCGTCAACGAGCGCTACGCGGTGACCACCAGCGGCCGGCTGCGGCGGGTGACCGACTGGGTGCCGCTGGCCAAGGTGCAGAGCATCCGCCGGACCGACGGACCGCTCCAGCGGCGGCTGCGTCTGGCCAGCATCCACCTCGACACGGCCGGCCGGAAGGTCCATGCCGTGCTGCGCGACCGCGATCGGGCCGAGGTCGAGCGGCTGATGGCCGACCTGCCCGTCCGCTGCCGGGCGGCCCGCGAGTCGGACGGCCGCGGCCGCCGGCGGGCGGCGCCGGTCGCCCCGGCCACCTGAGGCCGCCGGCCGGCCCGCAAGCCGGAGGCGGACGCCGCTCGGCGGGACCGGCCGCGCCCGGCCGCCGGTCCGCCCAGACCGCCCGCCGACCACGACCCGGCCGGCGACCCGCCGCCTCAGAGCCGCAGGTAGCGCCGCCGCTCGTACGGCGAGACCGTCCGGCGATACTCCTCCCACTCGCGCCGCTTGTTGCGCACGTACCAGTCGCACAGCCGGTCGCCGAGGGCGTCGCGGGCGAGCTCGGAGGCGTCGAACAGGTCGGTTGCCTCGTGCAGGCTCTCGGGGAGCCGCGCCGTCCCGGCCGGCGGCTCGTCGACGATCTCCGGCGGCAGCTCGTAGCCGCGCTCGATGCCCCGCAGGCCGGCGGCCAGGATCAGGGCGAAGGCGAGGTAGGGGTTGCAGGCCGGGTCGGGCGACCGGAGCTCGATGCGGGCCGCGGCCGGCCGGGTGGGGCGGCCGTCGGGCACGCGGACGAGCCCGGCCCGGCCGTGGCGGGTCCAGCCGACATGGGAAGGAGCCTCGTCGCCGCCGGCCAGCCGCTTGTAGGAGTTGACCCACTGGTTGGTGACCGCCGACAGCTCGCGGCCGTGGCCGAGGACCCCGGCGAGGAAGGCGCGGCCGACGGCCGACAGCGGGTCGCCGGCGCCCGAGAACGCGTTGGCGCCGTCGCCGTGCAGCAGCGACAGGTGGAGGTGCATGCCCGAGCCCGGCTGACCCTCGAGCGGCTGCGGCATGAACGACGCGTAGTGGCCGAGCTCGCGGGCGACCTCCTTGACCACGATGCGGAACGTCGTGGTCGCGTCGGCCATCGACAGGGCGTCGGTGTGCTCGAGGTCGATCTCGTGCTGCGACGGCGCCGCCTCGTGGTGGGAGGCCTTGACCGGGATCCCCATCTGCTCCAGATACTCGATCGTCCGCCGGCGGAAGTCGGACCCGAGGTCCTGGGCGGTGAGGTCGAAGTAGCCGCCGTCGTCCAGCGGCACCGGCGGATCGTCGCCGGCCGCGCCCGAGAACAGGAAGAACTCGATCTCGGCCCCGACCTGGAAGCTGTAGCCCTGGTCGGCCGCCGCCGACAGGACCCGTCGGAGGGCCTCGCGCGAGTCGCCGGGAAACGGCGAGCGATCGGGCAGGCACGTGTCGCAGAACATGCGCGCGACGACCGAGTCCGGCCGCCAGGGCAGGATCTGGAAGGTCGCCGGGTCGGGATGGAGGATCACGTCGCGCTCGGCCAGCCGGGCCGACCCCTCCAGGGCCGAGCCGTCGACGCCGACCCCGCCCTCGAGCGCCGCCTCGAGCTCGGAGATGGGAATGGCGATCGACTTGGCCAGGCCGAGCACGTCGACGAACCAGAGCCGGACGAACCGGACTCCGCGCTCCTCGACCGTGCGCAGGACGAAGTCGGAGTTCGTCGCCATCGCCCGGCCAGTATCCCGCCGCGGCGAGGCCGGCGCCGGCCCAGGCCGTTCATCCAGCGTTCACACGGGCGACCCGCCCCGGTTACCGCCGCCGGGGACGATGCCGGCGGACGATGAGAACCCTCTGCCCCTACTGCGGCACCGGCTGCGGGTTGATCGTGCGCGCCGAGGGCAACCGCCTGGCCGCCGTCGAGGGCGACCCGATCCACCCGGTCAGCCACGGCCGGACCTGCCGCAAGCCGCTCGAGCTGGCCGCCGCCGTCCACGCGGTCGACCGGGCGACGACGCCCCTCTGGCGCGAGGACCGCGACTCCCGCTTCGTGCCCACCGGCTGGCCGGACGCGTTCGAGCGGCTGGCCGCCCGGCTGCGGGGCTACGAGCCGGGCGAGATCGCCTTCTACATCTCGGGGCAGCTCCTGACCGAGGACTACTACGTGGTCAACAAGCTGGCGAAGGGGTTCCTGGCCACCAACAACGTCGACTCGAACTCGCGCCTGTGCATGTCGAGCGCGGTCGCCGGCTACAAGGGCGCATTCGGCTTCGACGGCCCGCCGCCGGCCTACGCCGACCTCGCCCTCGCCGACTGCCTGCTGCTGTTGGGGTCGAACGCCGCCGCCTGCCACCCGATCCTGTGGGCGCGGATCCGCGAGCGCCAGGCCGAGGGCGCCTTCGTCATCTGCGTCGACCCGCGGCCGACGCCGACGGCCAAGGGGTCGGACCTCCACCTCGCCGTCCGGCCCGGCACCGACCTCGCCCTGCTGAACGCCATGCTCCACACGATCGACCGGGACGGCCTGCTCGACCAGGACTTCATCGACCGGCGCACGACCGGCTTCGAGGCGGCCCGGGCGGTCGCGGGCCAGTGGCCCCCGGCCCGGGCGGCCGAGGTCTGCGGCATCGCCGCCGCCGACATCGAGCTCGCCGCCCGGCGCTTCGCCGGCGCCGGCGGGGCGATGGCCCTGTGGTCGATGGGCGCCAACCAGTCGACGGTCGGGACGCTGAAGAATCGCGCGCTGATCAACCTCTGCCTGGCCACCGGGCAGATCGGGCGCCCCGGGGCCGGCCCCCTGTCGCTGACCGGCCAGCCGAACGCGATGGGCGGGCGCGAGGCCGGCGGCCTCGCCCACCTCCTGCCCGGCTATCGCGAGGTCGCCGACGCGGACGACCGCGCGGCCCTCGAGGCCCACTGGTCGACGCCCGGCCCGATCGACCCGCGGCCGGGGCTGACCGCCACCGAGATCTTCGACCCCGGCCGGGTCAAGGCGATCTGGATCGTGGCCACCAACCCGGCGGTGTCGATGCCCGACTCGGACGCGGTCCGCGAGGCGCTGGCCCAGGCCGAGCTCGTCGTCGTCCAGGACGCCCACCACCCGACCGAGACCTCGGCACTCGCCCACGTCGTCCTGCCGGCGGCCGCCTGGCCGGAGAAGGAGGGGGCGATGACCAACTCCGAGCGCCGGGTCGGGCTGGTGCGCAAGCTGATCGACCCGCCGGGCGAGGCCCGCCCCGACTGGAGGATCTTCGCCGGCCTGGCCGCGGCCCTCGGCCACGGCGACGAGTTCGCCTGGCCCGACGCCGCCGCCGTCTACGCGGAGTTCGCGGCGATCACCGCCGGGCGGCCGTGCGACGTCAGCGGCCTCAGCCACGAGCGCCTGCGCCGGGCCGGGAGCGTCCAGTGGCCGTGTCCGGCCGAGGAGCACGACGGCACGGTCCGCCTCTACGCCGACCGCCGCTTCCCGACGCCCGACGGCCGGGCCCGGTTCGCCGCCACCGAGCACGCGCTGCCGGTCGAGGCGCCGACCGACGACTACCCGCTGACCTTGACCACCGGCCGGATCGCCGAGCAGTGGCACACGATGACCCGGACGGGGAAGGCGCCGGCCCTGCGCACGGGCGACCCGTTCGTCGAGCTCCACCCGGCCGACGCCGCCGGCATCGCCGCCGGCGACCAGGTCCGGATCGTGTCGCCGCGGGGCGAGCTCCGGGCCACGGCGCGGCTCGACGACCAGCTGCCGCGGGGGGTCGCCTTCGCGCCCTTCCACTGGGGCCTCCTCCACTCGCCGGCCGGGGCCGGCCAGCTCAACCAGGCGACCCACGGGGCGGTCGACCCGGTCTCACGCCAGCCGGAGCTCAAGGCGGCGGCGGTCCGGGTCGAGCGCGTCGGCGCGCCGTCCGTCCCGGCCGCCCGGCTCGCCGGCCCCGCCCGCGCGGCCCGCCTCCCGGCCGGGCGCCGGCGGACGCGGCCGCCGCAGCGGGTCGTCGTCATCGGCACCGGCATGGCCGGCCTGGCGGTCGTCGAGGAGGTGATCCGCCGCGAGCCGTCGCTGCGGGTGACGATGCTCGGCGAGGAGTACGGGCCGGCCTACAACCGCGTGCTCCTGTCGAAGGTCCTGGCCGGGACCGCCGGCTACGTCGAGACCCAGCTGCGCCCGGCCGACTGGTACGCCGCCCACGGCGTCGACCTGCGCGGCGGCTGCGGGGCCGACCGCGTCGACCTCGACGCCCGCGTCGTCGTCGACCGCAGCGGCGAGCCCCATCCGTACGACAGGCTCGTCCTGGCCACCGGGTCGCGGGCCGTGCGCCCGCCGATTCCCGGTGCCGACCTGCCGCACGTCCAGCTCTTCCGGACCGCCCACGACGTCGAGGCCCTGCGCAACGCCCCGGGCCGGGCGGCGGTCGTGGTCGGCGGCGGCCTGCTCGGCCTCGAGGCGGCGGCCGGGCTGCGAGCCCAGGGCAAGACGGTCACGGTGATCGAGCTGGCCGACCGGCTGATGGCCCAGCAGCTCGACGGCGGTGCGGCGGCGATCCTCCGCCGGCGCCTGCGCGACCTCGGCCTCTACGCCCGCGTCGGGCGGTCGGTCGAGCGGATCGAGCCGGACGCCGTCCACCTGGACACCGGCGAGCGCCTGCCGGCCGCCCTCGTCGTGCTCGCCGTGGGCGTGCGCGCGGAGACGACGCTGGCCCGGGCGGCCGGCCTCGAGTGCGCCCGGGGGATCGTCGTCGACGACGAGCTGCGCACGAGCGCCGCCGGCGTGTTCGCGGTCGGCGAGTGCGCCGAGCACCGCGGCTGCGTCTACGGCCTGTGGGCGCCGCTCGCCGAGCAGGCCCGCGTGGCCGGGGCGGTGATCGCCGGCCAGCCGGGGGCCTTCCACGCGACGATCGGGGCCACGACGCTGAAGGTCGCCGGGGTCGAGGTGTTCGCCGGCGGCGTCGCCGCCGGCCGCGACGAGGTCGTCCAGAGCAACACCCGCCGGGGCGTCTACCGCAAGCTCGTGCTCGACGGCGACCGCCTGAGCGGGGCGCTCCTGGTCGGCGACAGCGCCGAGGCGCGGCTCCTGTCCGGCCTGCTGCGCAGCGGCGACCCGGTCCCGGCCGCGCTGCTCGAGCCGGGCGGCGCGCCCGTCGCGGTCCAGGCGCCCGGTCCGGAGACCGTCGTCTGCTCGTGCAACGCCGTGACCCAAGGGCAGATCGCGGCGGCGATCGCCGGCGGCGGCCTGCGGACGGCGGCCCAGGTCGGCAACGTCACCCGGGCGGGAACCGGCTGCGGCGGCTGCGCGGCGCAGATCGAGGAGCTCCTCGACCGTTCATCGGATGGAAACGATGCCGAGACGGCGGGGAAACCGGCCGGGGGCATGATCCGGGCATGAACCTGGCCCCCATCGTCGTGATCGGTGGCGGCATCGCCGGGCAGGCCGTGTGCGAGGCGCTCCGCGACCGCGACGGCGAGGTGCCGATCGTCCTCGTCTGCGGCGAGGGCCGTCTGCCCTACGACCGGGTGCGTCTGTCGGAGCTGCTCGTCTCCGGCGACGAGCCCGACGCCCTCCAGCTGCGCCCGCGCGAGTGGTACGACGACCGCTCCGTGGACGTGCGCCTGGGCACCTGGGTGACCGGCTTGGACGTCGAGGCCAAGGAGGTGACGCTCGGCGGCGGCGAGACGCTCGCCTACTCGACGCTCGTCCTGGCCACCGGGTCGCAGCCGCTGATGCCGCCGATCGAGGGCATCGACCTCCCGGGCGTCTACCCCTTCCGCGGCCCCGAGGACTGCGAGGCGATCCGGTCCGAGGCGTCGGGCGCGCGCCACGCCGCGGTGATCGGCGGCGGCCTGCTCGGGCTGGAGGCCGCCCGCGGCGTCGTCGCCCAGGGGGCGCCGGTCACCGTCGTGCACCTGATGGGCCGCCTGATGGAGCGCCAGCTCGACCAGGGGGCGGCCGAGATGCTGGCCCCGGCGATGGCCGACCTCGGCGTCGAGGTCCAGCTCGGGCGCCAGACGACGTCCCTGCACGGCAACGGCCGGGTCAAGGAGCTCCGGTTCGCCGACGGCGACTCGCTCGATGCCGACCTGGTCGTGGTCTCGATCGGCATTCGCCCGGAGATCTCCCTCGCTCGTGGGGCAGGGGTTGCCTGTACGCGGGGGATCGTCGTCGACGACCGCATGCGCACGTCGGCCGTCGATGTGCTCGCGGTCGGTGAGTGCGCCGAGCATCGGGGCGTCGTCTACGGGCTGGTCGCGCCGATCCACGAGCAGGCCAAGGTCGCCGCCGACACGGTGCTGCGGCGGATCGGGCTCGACTACGGCGGCTCCATCCCGTCGGCCAAGCTCAAGGTGATGGGCGTCGACCTGGTCTCGATCGGCGAGGCCGACGCCGACCAGGCGGCGATCGCCGAGTTCCGCGAGGACCGGATCTACCGCAAGCTGGTGCTCCGCGACGGGAAGATCAGCGGGGCGATCCTGCTGGGCGACATCCGCGGCCACGAGAACCTGCTCGAGGCGGTGCGCGCCGGGGAGCTGGTGAGCGACCCGCTGGCCCGCCTGGTGGCCGCCACCAACGCGACGGCCGCCGACCTGCCGGACGCGGCGCAGGTCTGCAACTGCAACGGCGTCTGCAAGGGCGAGATCGTCCAGGCGGTGGCCGACGGGCTGCCGACGCCGCGCGAGGTGATGGCGGCGACCCGGGCCGGCACCGGCTGCGGCTCGTGCCGGGCGCTCGTGGCCGAGATCGTGACCATGATCAGCGGCGACGCCGCCGACGAGCCGTTCTATCTGTGCCCGTGCCGCAAGCAGACGCGCGTCGAGCTGGCCGCGGTCATCCGCGAGCACGGGCTCGACGCGGTGAGCGCGGTCGGCGAGCGGTGCGGGACCGGCCACGACTGCGGCGCCTGCAAGCCGGCGCTGGCCTACCTGGTGTCGGAGATCAACGGCAACCGCCACCGCGAGGAGCGCGACGCGCGCTTCATCAACGACCGCGTCCACGCCAACATCCAGAACGACGGCACCTTCTCGGTCGTGCCGCGGATGTACGGCGGCGTGACCACGCCGTCGGAGCTGCGGCGGATCGCCGACGCGGCCGAGAAGTACGAGGTGCCGATGGTCAAGATCACCGGCGGTCAGCGCATCGATCTGCTCGGCGTCCGCCGCGAGGATCTGCCCGACATCTGGCGCGACATCGGCATGCCCTCGGGCCACGCCTACGCCAAGGCCGTGCGGACGGTCAAGACGTGCGTGGGCAAGAGCTTCTGCCGCTTCGGCCTGGGCGACTCGATCCAGCTCGGGATCGACATGGAGCGGGCGTGGGAGGGGCTGCACACGCCGGCCAAGGTCAAGAGCGGCGTGTCCGGCTGCCCGCGCAACTGCGCCGAGGCGACGATCAAGGACATCGGCGTGGTCGCGGTCGAGGGCGGCTGGCAGGTGCGGATCGGCGGGGCGGCCGGGGCGACGGTGCGCGAGGCCGACATCCTCTGCACGGTTGAGACGGCGGCCGAGGCGCTGCGGGTGACCACCGCCTTCCTCCAGTACTACCGCGAGCACGCCGACTACAAGGAGCGCATGTACGCCTTCGTCCCGCGCATCGGGTTGGAGCGGCTGCGGGAGATCGTGCTGGACGAGGAGCAGGCGGCGGCGCTGCGCGAGCGGCTGGCCATCGCCAAGGCGGCGGTCCGCGACCCGTGGCTCGAGCGCGACGACCCCTACCACCCGAGCCAGTTCGTCGAAGTCGTCGGGCCGGCGGCATGACCCGGGTCTGCCGCACGGGCGACGTCCCGCTCGGCGAGGGCCGGGCCGTGGAGATCGACGGACGGCGGATCGCCGTGTTCAGGACGCGGCACGGCTGGTACGCGCTCGACCAGCGCTGCCCCCACCGGGGCGGGCCGCTGGCCGACGGCATCGTGGCCGACGGCTGCGTGATCTGCCCGCTCCACGACCGCCGCTTCGACCTCGCCAGCGGCCGCTGCCACACCGACGAGCTCGCGGTCCGCGCCTACCGGGTCGAGGTCCGCGACGGCGACGTCTGGGTCGACGCGGTGGCCCGGCCCGACGTCGGGTCGCGGGCGGCGCTCTTCGCCTGAGGGGCCGGCGGGTGAGGGGCCGCCGGGGGTGAGCCGGTAGGCTCCGAGCGTGTCAACACTGGTGCTCGGCAGCCCGCCGCCCGAGCTGCGGGCGTTGCTCGAGCGCCGTCGCCGGGCCGGCGTCGACCGCCTCGACGAGGTGTGGCGGGGGGTCCGCCACCTGGTTCCCGTCCGGAGCTTCGAGCACGCGCAGATCGCCCAGCAGCTCGCCGTGCTCCTCGACGCCCCAGCCCGGGCGGCGGGCCTGATCCCCACGACGCATGAGTTCAACGTCGGCGAGTCCGAGCACGACTTCCGCGTGCCCGACGGGGGACTGCACCGGCCGGGAGCCGCCGGCGTGTGGCTGCCGACGGCGGCGCTCGTCGTGGAAATCGTCTCCCCGGGCGACGAGACCTGGCAAAAGCTGCCGTTCTACGCCGCCCACCAGGTCGACGAGATCCTGATCGTCGACCCGGCCGGGGGGATCGTCACGTGGCTCGGGTTGCGTAACGGCGAGTACGAGGCCGTCGCCCGCAGCGGACTGATCGAGCTCGGGGCCGCCGAGCTCGCCGAGCAGCTCACCTGGCCGTAACGGCAGGCCCGGCGGGGGTGAGCGCCCGTAGGCGCGCCGACGCCGGACTCCTGAGAACAGGCGCGATTGCAGAAGTCTGGAATAGCCGGACCAAGCGCCCCCTATCGTCCGGATCGGGACTCGCAGGAGCGTCCTCGCGACATGCTCACATGGCGCCAGTTCGGCCGCGCTGCCGTACCGGCCGCTGAGTTCGTCGTGGACGCCGATCACGGGGGGCGAGGTGGCCCGCGCTTGCGCTCGTGGGTGTAGACACCAGATGTCTTCGACGGCACGGTACCAGGAGCCGCCTGAGCTCGATCTTCCAGCGCAGCCGGGCGAGCCGCGCGAGCCGCTCAGGCTCGGTGTCGGTCCCCAGCGGCACTGCGGCGGCCCGGGCACTCGAGGCGAGAAGCGCCGCGACAAGAACCGTAATTCCGGCCGTGAACGGCCGTCCGCGGAGCACCTTAGACCCTATGGATTGCCGGTCGTTCGGCGGTTCAGGCAGAGTCGGTCGGCACCCCGCGCATAGGTGTGCGGGGACTGGGCGCCGGGGTGGTCCCGGTGCCGACACCCCAGCTATGGGAGGTGCCGACCATGTCGGAGAGTATGGCTCTGGTGGGTCTGGATGTGCATCAGGCGCAGACGGTCGCGGCGGTTCTCGATCCGGTCACCGGGGAGCTCCAGGTGGAGCGGTTGTGGGGTGCGCCGGCGCTGGTGGTGCTGGCGTTTCTTGAGGGCCTGGGGCGGCCGGTGCGCGCGGTGTATGAGGCGGGCCCGTCGGGGTTTGGGCTGGCCAGGGCAGCCGCGGAGCGTGGTGTTGATGTGCGGGTCGTTGCGCCCGGATCGATTCCCAGGTCGCCGGGTGACCGGGTCAAGACCGACCGGCGCGACGCGAAGCGGCTGGTGCGGTTGTTCGCGGCCGGGGAGCTGTCGTTCGCGTTCGTGCCGAGCGAGACCGACGAGCGGTTTCGTGATTTGGTGCGCTGCATCGAGGATGCCCGCAAGGACCTGATGCGCTCCCGGCATCGCCTCTCGAAGTTTCTGCTGCGCCGCGGGCTGCGCTTCCCGGGTCGGGCGTGGACGCAGCCGCACGGGCGTTGGCTTGGGAAGCTCGTCTTCGAGGACGCGTTGTCGCGCGCGACGTTCCTGGACTACCGCTGCGCGGTCGACGCGCTCGCGCAACGCCGCGGCACGCTGATCAGCGTCCTCGAGGAAGCCGTACCGGCGAGCAGTCACGCCGAGACGATCGCCCGGCTGCGCTGCTTCAGGGGGATCGACACCCTGACCGCCGCCGGGCTGTGCGCCGAGATCGGCTCGTTCGAGCGGTTCGAGAAGCCCGCGCTGCTCTCAGGATTCCTCGGGATCGTCCCGTGCGAGTACACCTCAGACAGCAAGCGGGTGCAGGGCCAGATCACCAAGGCCGGGCCGCCGCACGCCCGCCGGCTGCTCGTCGAAGCCGCGCATCACTACCACCATCGCGCCGCCGTGGGTGAGACGATCGCTGCCCGCCAAGTCGGCCAGGACCCCCGCGTCGTGGCGATCGCTTGGCGAGCACAACAGCGCCTGAACGCACGCTGGCGCCATCTCGGCACCCGTCGCGGCAAGCACACCGGCACCGTTGTCGTCGCGTGCGCGCGCGAACTCGCCGCGTTCTGCTGGGAGGCCGCCACGCTCGACTGAACCCCCCACGACATATCGCCCCGCCCAGGCGCCGACGGCTGCCGGGGCGAGCACGAGCAATCGAAGGCCGACACGTCGCCATCCACGGGCCCGCGACCACGGGCTATGGGCAACCCAACCCCACGGGCTGGGCCGCGCCCGTTCTTAGAATGCAGCGCCCGGCGACGAACAAGGGTCTTGAGGTACCCAGCCCTCGCATACGGATGAAAACGTCAAGGGCTGGGGGTACATTTTCATTGGCGCGGGTGACCCCGGAACGAGAAGCGCAGGTGTTGGGGACTTCGAGCCTGCCGCGCATCGTTTGCCGCATTGACGGCCTCATAGAGTCGCGTCCCCGTTGGTGGCACCCGCGCCGCGCCGCCGGTAGGCGGCAACTTCGACTCGGTAGTGGCGCTCGGCTTGCTCGAGCAGACGCCGCTCGAGCTCTTTGCGGGATGCCTCGCCGGCGAGACTGATCCGGGGGCCGCCGTCCCCGGCTTTGCGCTGCAAAGTGCGGAGCTTGCGCAGCGTGATGGTCTGGGCACTATGGCGGTAGTCCTCGCCGCGGGTGAGCAGGTGCCATGAGAGCACCGCCAGCTTGCGTGCGGTCGCGCACAGCGCGACCTGCGACCCGCGGCGCTCCTTGACGCGGGCGTGAAAGGCGCGCAGGGGCCCGGGGGTGCGGATCGCGCAGTGCGCCGCCTCGACCAACAGGCCGCGGGCGTGCGCCTGCCCCTCCCGGGAGATATGGCCGTGGCGAGCCTTGCGCTCCCCCGACTGGCGCACCCTGGGATCCAGGCCCACGTAACCGACGAGGTTGCGGGCGCTCGGGAACCGGTGGATGTCGCCGATGACCGCGATCATCGAGAGCGCCGTGATCGACCCGACCCCGGGGATCGTCATCAGCCGCCGCACCCCTTCATCGTCAAGAGCGCGACGCGCCAACGGCTGCTCAGCGAGCTCAATCTCCGCGGTCAGCGCGTCATGCAGCCGCAGCGCCGAATCGACCTGGTCGCGCTCATGCGCGGCCAGCACGACCCCGGCGAGCAGCCGGCGACCCTTGTGGCCAAACACGTCGCTGACGTCCAGATCGATCAGATTGCGCGCCAGCACGGCGTGGATCTGGTTGCGCAGCCTCGTGCGCTGGCGCACCAAGCTCGAGCGGTGAGCGATCCGCCGCCGCAGCTCCCTGGTCTGCTCGTCAGGCGCCCACACCTCCGGCAGAAAGTCCGCCGCACCCAACTGCGCCAGGACCCGCGCGTCGACCTTGTCGGACTTCACCTTCGCCGACGCGATCGCCTTCGTGCGCATCGGATTGGACACCGTGACCCGTCCCGCGCGCCGCGCCAGAAGCTCCGCGATCGCCCACGTCATCGACGTCGACTCCAGCACCACATGATCATCAGGCCGCAGCGAATCAGCGAAAGCGCCGAGCTCCTTGGTCTCGACGCGCCCCACGCGGCGGACCTCGCCGTTCTCGTGCACCGCGACCTCGGCAAAGCGCTTATGCACATCAAGCGCCACCGTCCGTCCCATCTCAAGCTCCTTTCATCGACGACAACCGATGGGGAGGGCCGGGCAACACGACACCTACGGATTCGCGCTCGAAGCGCAACCGGACAAGTCGCAGGGGCGGCCAGATATCAGCTCGGGCTCAAAGCCCATATGCGCGACGGCCTGCCCTTGACCTTTGCTCCCCACTGCCCCAGTTCCGGTGCCCAGTACTTCGCCGGCCAGGACAGCCTCCCTTTCATAACCGATATGAGCCTGACCAAGATCGGTCGAACACGCCGGACCTTCGCTCGTGCCCGCCCCGGGAACCGCCCACGCCACCCCCGCCCGCAACCCCCAGCCGCCCCACGGAAAATCAGCGCTACCCCTTGACAAACGCTCATCCATATGAGCCCGGATCCACCGATCGAGGTCGGTGGGTCGCCTGAGGTGGGGCTGGCGGCGTCGGGGCTGGGTGTGGCGTTGGTTTTGGCGGTGTGATCGGGGCGGGCGGGTTGTTGACGTCCGCAGCGGGGATCTTCTGGAGGGTTCGCGGGCAGGGGTGATCGCGGGTGGTGTGCCCGGGGTGTGCTGCTCGTCGTCGGTGTCGGTGGTCGGCGTTCAGGCCGGGGCTGGGAGGGCGCGGATGCGGTTCAGGGCCGCGATGTAGTCGCCGTGCCAGGGCCAGCGGGCGGGGAGGTGAAGCGTCCAGCCGCGGGCGTGGCTCGTCAACCGCCCCGGGATCTGGAGGAGCCGGCGGCGCAGGGTGCGGGCGGCGCGGATTGTGGTGTCGGGCAGGCCGAGGAGCTGGGTCCAGCGCAGCAGGTTGTGCGCGAGGGCGGCGAGCACGGTCCAGGCGCCGTTGGCGTTGAACTCGCCGGAGGGGAAGTGCGCGAGCGCCTGGTCCTTGAGGTCGCTGATGACCTGCTCAACGACGGCGTGATCGCGGTGCTCAGCCTCGACAAGCACGACGGCCTCCGTGCGGTTGGTGAGGAAGCAGAAGTGTCGCCAGTCGGGCCACAGCTCGGCCTGCTTGGCCCCGGTCAGGCGGGTCCGCCGGACGACCAGGCGCCGGCCGCCGTAGACGGTCTCGGCGATCTGCGCCTCGCCCTCATCGGGGTAGGCGATCGTCTGCCAGGCGTCCTCAGCGATCTGATCGACCGCAGCGCGGACGGTCTTGATCATCCGCACCCCGATCGAGTATTCCCAGCCCGCGTTCTCGAGGAGCTCGAAGACCTTCGTGTTCCAGAACCCCGAATCTGCGCGGAGGAGCTTCACGCCGTTCGCGCCGGCGCGGTTGACCCGGGCGATCAGCTCCTCGGTGAAGCGCTTCATGCCCCGCTGCGTGTTCGCTGAGCCCTTCCGCAGCCGGATGTGCAGCGTCTCCCTGGTGTCCGCCCTGGTCGCGAGCAGCGGGTGGTAGCCCAGCAGCCGGGTGTAGCCGTAGCTGGCGCCCTGCTTCAACCGACCGCAGACCTCGCCGACGAAGCTGTCGACATCGACGACCAGCCGCCCCTCGCCGGGGCCGGCGCCGGCCTTCCACGCCCGCTCGATCGACCGGCCCAACAGCGCGTCGAGCTGCCTGACATGCCCGAAGGTGAAGGCCCGCAGAAACGTCCCCAACGTCGACGGTGCCGGGATCCAGCCCCCCAACAGGCGCCCGGTGCGACCCGCCCGGAGCACCTGGCAGTCATCGATGCTGTCAGCGCCCAAGATCATCGCGAACACGAGCGCCATGATCTTGCGCCCCGCGTTCGCCGGCCCCGGCCGACCCGGGCGCAGCCGCACGAGATCCACCGCCAACGCCTCAATCCCGAGGCGCCCGGCGAGCGTCGCGACGAGCATCACACCCGCGTCCGAGACGACCTTCTCATCATCAAAAACGACCTCGACCCCGTCCAGTCCGACCGGCCTGTCATCGTGCACCACGAAGGTGACCTCCCGTTGCAGGCCCCGGCTGCCGCCAACAGCCGTAAAAGCCCTGCACTGGAGGTCATTCTTCTGCAACGACCGGACGGAACCGGCCTACACGATCGGTGGATCCGCGCTTAGCCCGCTCCTTGCCGAAGCTCGACCGGGCTGGCGTGAAGGTCTGGGTAGGCGGGATTCGCCATCGGAGGGCCCGCAGGCATGCACCTGCGTCTCCCCCAACCTTGCACGAGGAGGACACCGACCAGCAGGCTCACGCCCGTCCAGGCGGCGAGGATCATAAAGACGGTGGCTAGCATCACTCAACTCCCTGGCGACGCGAGCCGAAGCGCCGCAACGCCACCCCTGCCGCCAGCAGGATCACTCCGCCGACCAGCAGCCACATGACGTTGAGTCCCGTGAACGGCAAGGTGGCCGAGCTCGTGGCTACGCCGCGCCGCGTCTGGCTAGTGCTCGCCGCGCCGCTATCCGCGGGCGGCACGGGGACCGCCGCGAGCTCAATGGCCTCCCTCTTGGTCGGCATCGACGTCGAGATGGGGTGCGTCGTGACGGCATAACGGTGGGCGACATGACGAACCGCCGGTGACGTGACCGGCAATGAAGCAGCCGGGAGCGGGACGACCGCGGGCACGGCAACCGCGACCGGGACGGTGGCGACAGGGACGGGGCGACGGGGGACTGTGGTGACCGGGGGGCGTGACGACGGGCGGCGTCACGACGGGCGACCGGCGGGCGTGACGACGGGCGGCGTCACGACGGGCGACCGGCGGCGTCGACGACGGGCGGCGTCACGACGGGCACCGGCGGCGTGACGACGGGCGGCGTCACGACGGGCGACCGGGGGCGTACGACGGGCGGCGTCACGACGGGCGACCGGCGGGCGTGACGACGGGGGGCGTCACGACGGGGACCGGCGGCGTAACGACGGGCGGCGTCACGACGGGCGACCGGCGGGCGTAACGACGGGCGGCGTCACGACGGGCACCGGGGGCGTACGACGGGCGGCGTCACGACGGGCACCGGCGGCGTGACGACGGGCGGCGTCACGACGGGGACCGGCGGGCGTGACGACCGGCGGCGTCACGACGGGCGGCACGACGACGGCGGGGATGCTGTCTTTGAAGTTGTTGGTGATCGTGGCGGTGCAGGTGACGGTGCTGGCGCCGGTCTTGCCGGAGGCGTTGCATTGGTTGATCGTGATGGGCAGCCCGGTGCTCTGGGTGGGAGGAGCCGTGGCGGTGCAGGTCAGGGTGCCGCCCGCCCCGCCGGAGCTGTTGCACTGGTTGACGCTTTGCCCGCCGGGGCCGGCGGTACCGGAGCGGTTGTTGCCGGGCGGGGTGGCGACGCAGGTCAGTGTGCCGACTACGCCGGGCGTCTGGCATTGCGCGACGGTGGAGTCGCTCGCGGAGCCGACGGGGTAGCCCGTGAGGTTGTTGGTGACGGTCACGGTGCAGGTCACCGTGCTGGCTCCGCCCAGGCCGGCGTTGTTGCATTGATCGACGTTGGTCACCGGGGTCGTCGAGGTCGTGGTGCCCCCGGTCGGGCAGACCGCCGACCCCGTGCAGTTGATCTCGGTGACGATCGTCGCCAGCCCGGTCGGGCTATTGGGCGTCGCCGCGTTGTAGGCGAAGTTATTCGTGACGGTGACCTTGCACTTGATCGTGTCGCCCCCGACGGAGCCCGTGTTGTTGCACTGATCCACCGTTCCGATGACCGGAGCGGCCGCGTTCACGGCGGCTGCGCGGGCAATCGATCGCTTTGGGGCGACGGGTGCGGCTACAGCGACGATGGGCATGGCAGCGGCGGGGGTCGGTGCGCCGGAGGTGCTGGGCGCGGCGGTGGAGGCGACTATGGGCGCGCCGGTCGCGTTGGACGCGGGGGGGCCGCTAGGCGGCGGGGGGACAGCGGCCGGCGCAGAGGAGGGCGAGGTCGCCGGCGGGGAGGCGGCGACGATGGGCGCGCTAGGCGTGGCCGGGGCGCTAGAGGCCGCGGCGACTGCCGGCGTGGCGGGGGCGCTGGGCGCGACGGCGGCGACGATGGGCGCGCTAGGCGTGGCCGGGGCGCTAGAGGCCGCGGCGACAACCGGCGCGACGGCGGCGACGATGGGCGCAGAGGGGGTCTGGGGCGCCGGGGACGGGGTACTCGGCGCGGCGGCAGCTGCGGCAGGCTCGGAGGCGCCGCTGGACGCGGTGGTGGCCGCGCCGGCCACGTCGGGCGGAGAGCTGGCACTGGCCGCAGAGGCAACGACTGCGACGGGCATGGCGGCGGTGGGTGCCGAGACGGCGGTGGGTGCCGAGACGGCGGTGGGAGCCGAGACGGGGGACTGGGCCAGCGCAACGGAGGACTGCGAGGCGAAGGCGCCAAGACCGAGTCCCAGTGCGATGAGCACCCCCAGGCGCCACGAAGGGGTAGGTGTCTGCGCTGCTCGAGCATGGGCTTCGGGGGAGTACTTCATCGCTGCCTCCTAAGCCCTCTGGGGAGCTTGGGCGTACCGTCTGCTGACGGGCCGTCGTCGATAGAGCCGTTAGTGCCGGGGCCGCCTTGTGTGTCCCGGTGCTGCGTGTGCTAGTTGCGGCTCGCTCCGGTGTGGAGCCAGCCGTGGTTACGACTCAGGGACGGGTTCCTGGTTTCGAGAGTCGCGATGCCTACTAGTGCAGTACCCCAAACCGCAGCGTTGCCGTTCCCCTATTGACGTATTTCGCGTCCCGGATTGACGTATTCGCATCCCCGATTTACGTATCCGCCCCAGGATAGTTAGAGTTTTAGCTAGCTGATCCCCGTTTACTTAGGGTTAGCGAGCTTCCAGACGCGATAGGATTCAGCCCAGCAAATGGATGCTTCGGGGTCGGCCTGTATCGCGCTCGGACCTTGTGCTCCGCCGCGCCGTCCCTTCGAGGAGTATTCGTGTCCGAGTTCCCAGCCCGGCAATTCCGGGGCGTACCCGACCCACCGGCCAGTCCCTGGTTCGCTCCTGGCCGCGATTCCGGGTTCCGCTCGGCGCGCGACTGGCGCCACGACCACCTCGAGGCGGTGTTCGAGCGGACCCGTAACGCGATGCTGATCGTCAACAACGCTCGCGTCTACGTGGACTGCAACCAGGCCAGCGGCCTGCTGCTGGAGTGCCCCCACGAGGAGATCATCGGCAAGCGAATCGATGACTTCACGCCTGACCAGGACCAAGACCTACTCGAGACGACCTGGCCCGAATTCCTCTCGGCCACTGCCGCCCGTGAGGGCACCTGGGAGCTGTGCACGGCCAAATCCACGCGCGATCACGGTCGAGTACAGCGCGACGCCGAACTTCGTGCCGGGCCTCCACCTCTCGATCCTGATGAAGCAGTCCGACCTGTCCTTGAAGGTCCCCGCCACCACCGGCGGCAAACGCCTCTCGCCGCGGGAGCGTGAGATCCTTCTGCGCGTCGCGGTCGGCGAAAGCGGCCCGCAGATCGCCGCCGAGCTCTTCATCTCGCCAGACACCGTCCGCACGCACCTGCAGCACGTCCTGGTCAAACTGGGAGCGCAAACGCGCCCCCACGCGATCGCCCTTGCCCTACAACGCGGCGAGATCACCGCCGAGGAATTCGACAGCGCGTCTTCCTGACCGCACTCCACGATCTGGCTGTAGCGTAGGGCGCGGAGCCGACCGGAGCGCGACGGCTCGCACTGCTCCTCATGCGAGATCACCCGCGAAACCGAACGGTCGGCATCTTCCCCGACGACGCCTCAGTGATCCGCCTCGTCTCGATGCTCGCAATCAAAGCCAACGACGCGGCTCGTCGGCCGTGCTACCAGCCGACGAGCCATGGCCGGCCTCTACGAAATCCCGACCGCGACGACGCTCGCTCTCGAGAAAGACAACGAGGAGGCGAACACCTCCCTCATCGCGGCCTGAAGCGCCAACGCACCCACCGACGAAGTGAGCGGCGAACTCCTACACCAACCCTCCCGGCACTTGACTGTCCCTTTCCCAAGGAGTATTCGTGTCCGAGTTCCCAGCCCGGAAATTCCGGGCGGTCGTTGTTGGTGTGTGGCAGATCGTTGCTATGTGGGGTCTTGGGTAGCGGTGTCGGCGATCCTGGTCAAGCGCTTCGCGCTCGGCCCGTTGGGCCGCCCTGCGGGTGACAAGGCTCGCCGCCGCCGCTGCCGGGCAACCAGGTCCGGGACATCGTCCCGGACGGGGAGGAAGAGCTTTGGGCGTTGCGGTCATGCCGGCTGGTCGGGTTGGGCGGGGGTCTGGGTGTAGCGCTCGCGTGGCCGGGCCCAGTCGATCGCTTCGTGTGGCCGCTCGTCGTTGTAGATGCGCTGGTAGCCAGCGACTTGCTCGGCGAGCGCGGGGCCGTCGTCGATCTCGTGCAGGTAGAGGTGCTCGTACTTCACCGACTGATACCAGCGCTCGATCACCCCGTTGGTCTGCGGACTGCGATGGCGGGTGCGGACGTGTTCGAACTCCGGGCGCGAGGCGATGTAGCGCGCGAACGCGCCGGCCTTGTAGCACGGGCCGTTGTCGCTGACGACGACGATCGGGTGAAGCTCACCCGTCGGGCGATCGACGAGATCCTCGATCAACTGGTGGCCGAGAACCTCGCCGGCGCGTTCCCTGGCGGCCTCGAGCGCGCCGACGGCGTCCCGCCACGTCTTCGTCGCGGTCACCGGGCACGTCAGGCAGAACTTCGCGACGTAATCAACGACCCCGCCGAGTTGCCACGTCCCGCCGGCCCTGGTCTCGAACTCCGAGAAGTCGGTCTGCCAGACCCGGTTGCGCCTGGTCGGCGGGTCATGAAACGTCTGCCTGCGCGCCTGGGCGAGCTCGCGCCGCTGCGCCTGGTAGCGGCCAGGATGGATCAGGCCGTGCTCGTCGAGGATGCGATGCACCGTGCGCTGGCTGACGCGGTGCCCATCGGCGACGGTCAACGCCCAGATCTTTCGATGCCCCCACGCCGGATAGCGCAGCGCGTACGCCAACACGACCGCGCTCACCCGATCACGCGTTGGCTGCGGCCACGGCCCTTTCACCGGCTGACCGCCGAGCGCCCGCTCTCGCCAGCGATACCACGTCGGCCTCGCGATCCCCGCGACAGCGCAGAACCGCTCGACGCTCAGGCCCGCCTCCACGCGGATCACTTCAAGCTCCTCAAAGCGAAACCCGCCCCCTCGCGCTTGAGCAGCCGCAACTCGACATGCGCCTCACCCAGCGCCAGCGTCACCTCGCCGAGCTCGCGCTCGAGCTGCGCCTCGCGCGCCGACGGTCCCCGCTCCGCCCCCGCCGCCAGCGCACCCAGGCCGGCCTGCACGAACTGCTCACGCCACTTCGCGATCGACGTCTCCGAGCACTTGTTGCGCCGCGCGGCCTCCGCCACACTCGCCTCGCCACGCAACACGCTGAGCACGATCCGCTGCTTCTCCTGCACGCTGAACATCGGGGGACGAGCCATCGTCTTCTCCTTCGACTCGGAAACCCGATCCAAACAAATTCGTGTCTCAAAACGATGGCGCGTACCCGACCAAGCGGCCAGTCCCTGGTTCGCTCCTGGCCGCGATTCCGGGTTCCGCTCGGCGCGCGACTGGCGCCACGACCACCTCGAGGCGGTGTTCGAGCGGACCCGTAACGCGATGCTGATCGTCAACAACGCTCGCGTCTACGTGGACTGCAACCAGGCCAGCGGCCTGCTGCTGGAGTGCCCCCACGAGGAGATCATCGGCAAGCGAATCGATGACTTCACGCCTGACCAGGACCAAGAGCTCCTCGAAACGGTCTGGCCCACGTTCACCGCGGGCAACACCGGCGGCGAGGGTACCTGGGAGATGTGCACGGCCAAATCCACGCGCATCACGGTCGAGTACAGCGCGACGCCGAACTTCGTGCCGGGCCTCCACCTCTCGATCCTGATGAACCAGACCGAAGCGCCCCTGTCGGTCCCCGCCACCACCGGCGGC
Source organism: uncultured Solirubrobacterales bacterium (assembly GCA_963795745.1). Lineage (GTDB taxonomy): Bacteria > Actinomycetota > Thermoleophilia > Solirubrobacterales > Solirubrobacteraceae > Palsa-513. The sequence continues at coordinate 216,213 of CAWCIT010000008.1, read as the reverse complement.
AGACGCCTCTCCCCCCGGGAGCGCGAGATCCTCGTGCGCGTCGCGGTCGGCGAAAGCGGCCCGCAGATCGCCGCCGAACTCTTCATCTCGCCAGACACCGTCCGCACACACCTGCAGAACGTCCTCGTCAAACTGGGAGCGCAAACGCGCCCCCACGCGATCGCCCTTGCCCTGCAACGCGGCGAGATCACCGCCGCGGAATTCGGCAGCGCTTCTTCCTGACGCACTCCACGTCGGGCTGTGCGTAGGGCGCTAGGTGCCGTCTGGCCGTCCGACTACGCTCCTCTGGACCGGTTGATAAACGACGTGCCTTCCGCTCTGACGAGCGGGGTGGGGGAGACGATCGGCGTCGAGCTGAGGCGGCTGCTCGCCCCCACCACGGGCGGTAGCCTAGCCACGCGGGCGGATAGAACGCGGGCGCGGGCGACCATTCGGTCGCGTCGACGGGGCGCAGGGCCGAAGAACGCCGTACAGGCGACTCCTGATCACGACCGGCAGGTTCACCGCCGACGCGAAGCAGAAAGCAACACGCGACGGCGCGCCGCCGGTCGACCTGATCGATGGTGACCAGCTCTGTGGTCTGCCCAAGCAACACGAGCTCGGCATCCGGCGAACCGTGCCGCCAGGTCGAGGAGATCCGGGTCACGCCGGAGTTCTTCGCCGACCTCTGACCCGGGGACGGGCGGCTGGCTCGCTGCTGTCCTGGGAACGCCCCCTGAGAATGCGGGCAGGCTGCGGCGTCGCGGCCAGCATCCGCGCCGGCGCGCCGGCCTGATCGCCCGCGAGAAAGATCGCATGTAGGAGGAGCCGTCCGGGTCGTTTCGGAGCATCGGTCTCTCTGTTGATCGAGGCTGGGAGGCCCTCGTGGCGACTTTCGTTGGTTTGGATGTGCATCGCGCTCAGATCACCTACGACGCGCTCGACGTCGCGACCGGCGAGGTCCGGACCGGCCGGATCCGGCCAGCGAACCGCGCGACGGTCCGCGCATTCCTCGCGCGTCTGACGGCCGAGGGCCGGGAGGTCATCGTCGCGGTCGAGGCGATGACGGGCTGGCGGTAGCGGGCCTTGACCTCAGCGAGCAGTCGCTCGGGCAACTTGGCGGTGATGCGCACAACGCGTGCGCCGTGCACCGCTGCTCCCGGGCACCGGGCCACAGCTCCCGGGTTGCCTTCCAGATCCCCGCGGCGCCGTCGGCGACGATGAGCGCCGGTGCCCGCAGGCCGCGGCGCGTCAGGTCGCGCCCGAAGTCAAGCCACGACTCGCAGCTCACGCGCGCGCCGAGCTGGAGGCCGAGCAGAACCTTCTGGTTCTCCAGGGTGATGCCCCACGCGACCAGGACGCCCTCGGCCGGCTCATCCGCGGGGCGCAGCTTGAGATAGATCGCGTCCAGATACAGGTAGATCAGATCGTGGACGCCCAGGTCACGCTCGCACCAGCTGGCATACCGAGCGGCGGTGTCCTTGCAGACCCGGGCGACGGTCGACTTGCCGATCACCCGCTCACCGAAGCACTCCTCCAGCGCCGCCTCGACGTCGCGCACCGAGAGGCCCCGCAGGAACCCGCAGATGATGAGCGCCTCCAACGCGTGCGTCCTGGCCACGCCCTTCCGACGACCCGGCTCTCGAACCCGACCCTGGTCGCGTCGCGCACCCGGGGCGCTCGATCACCGCCGCCCCGCTCGTCGTGAGCACCGTGCTCGGCGGCGCGAACCGGGCTCTATCCTCGCGCCGATGATCCTCGCCATCGACCAGGGGACCAGCGGCACGACGTGCCTGGTCTTCGACCTCGACGGCGAGCTCGTCGGGCGCGCCTATCGTGAGTTCGCTCAGCACTTCCCCCGCCCCGGCTGGGTCGAGCACGATGCCCGGGAGATCTGGCTCGTCACGCAGGCCGTGGCCGGCGAGGCGCTGGACGACGCCGGCGTCCGCCCCGGCCAGCTCGAGGCCGTCGGCATCACCAATCAGCGCGAGACCGTCGTCGTCTGGGATCCGGCGACGGGCGAGCCGCTCCATCGGGCGCTGGTGTGGCAGGACCGGCGGACGGCGTTCCGGTGCGAGGAGCTCCGGGCGGCCGGGCACGAGGAGCTCGTTCGCGCCCGGACCGGGCTCGTGCTCGATCCGTACTTCACGGCGACGAAGATCGAGTGGCTGATCGAGAACGTCGACGGCCTGCGCCAGCGCGTCCGCGACGGTCGCGCCGTGTTCGGGACGATCGACGCCTGGCTCGTGTTCAACCTGACCGGCGAGCTCTCGACCGACCCGTCGAACGCCTCGCGCACCCTCCTCTACGACATCGGCCGCGGCGCCTGGGACCCCGAACTGCTCGACCTGTTCGGCGTGCCCGAACGGGCGCTGCCCGAGGTCCGTCCCAGCGCTGGACCACACGGCCGAACCCGCCCGAACGCGCTCCATGGCCACCAAGTCGAGGTCTGCGGCGTCGCTGGCGACCAGCAGGCGGCGCTCTTCGGCCAGGCGTGCCTCGCGACGGGCATGGGCAAGAACACCTACGGGACGGGGTCGTTCGTCCTCATCAACGCCGGCCGCCGCCCGCCGCCGCCCGCCCGCGGCCTTCTGACCACCGTCGCGTGGGGGATCGGCGACGCGCTCGTCTACGCGCTCGAGGCGGCGATCTTCGTCACCGGCGCCGCCGTCCAGTGGCTGCGCGACGGCTTGGGCGTGATCGCCGCCGCGGCCGAGACCGAGGCCCTGGCCGGATCGCTCGAGTCCAACGACGGCGTCTACTTCGTCCCGGCGCTCACCGGCCTCGGCTCGCCCCACTGGGACCCGCACGCCCGGGGGACCATCGTCGGCCTGACCCGGGGCACCGGCCGAACGCATCTGGCGCGGGCGGCGCTCGAGGCGATCGCCTACCAGACGGTCGACGCGATCCGCGCGATCGAGGCCGCCGGCGACGCGCCGCTGCCCGAGCTGCGGGCCGACGGCGGGGCGAGCGTCAACCGCTGGCTGATGCAGTTCCAGGCCGACGTCCTCGCGGTGCCGGTGGTCCTGCCGCGGCTCCCCGAGACCACCGCCTACGGGGCCGCCTGCCTGGCCGGCGTCGGCGCCGGCCTCTGGACGCAGCACGGGGTCAGCTCCCGCTGGCGCGAGGGCGCCCGCTTCGAGCCGCGGATGGACCCCGCCGAGCGGGACGAGCTCCTGGCCGGCTGGCACGCCGCGCTCGGGCACGTCACGCCCGGGCGCGGGTAACTTTCGGCGGCGCGCGGCGTACGATTTCCGGATGAGCGGCCCGACGGTCCAGATGAAGGAGCAGGTCTACAAGGACCCGCGGCCGAAGGAGTACTTCGACCGCTTCCACGCGCGGTCGCGCACGCGCGAGCCCAACTGGGTGTACACCGTCGTGCGGGTGATCACCTCGCTCTACGCCTACACGCTGCTGCGGACGCGGTCGATCTGCGCCGAGAAGGTCCCCGCCCGAGGTCACGCGATCCTCGCGCCCAACCACTTCTCGTTCATGGACCACTTCCTCCTCGGCTGCTATATCCGCCGCAAGGTCCGGTTCATGGCCAAGTCGCAGCTGTTCACCGGCCCGATGAAGTGGGTCTACAGCCACGGCGGCGTCTTTCCCGTCCGCCGGGGCGCGCGCGACGAGGAGGCGTTCGTGACCGCCGAGACGATCCTCTCCCGCGGCGGCGTGGTCGCCATGTACTGCGAGGGCGGACGCTCCCGCACCGGCGAGCTCCAGGACCGCGCCAAGCCGGGCATCGGTCGCCTGGCGCTCGAGTCCGGGGCCCCCGTGGTGCCGGTGGCCATCCACGGGTCGGCCAAGATCCGTGACTGGAAGCGGCTGAGCTTCCCCCGGGTCAGCGTCCACTACGGCGACGCGCTCCATTTCGACGCGCAGCCCGGCGCCTCGCGCGAGCGCCAGCAGGAGGTGGCCGACGAGATCTTCGCGGCGATTCGCGGCCTCTACGAGGCGCTCGAGGAGCACGGCCACGTCGCGATCGCCCGCCGAGCCCGCCGCCGGCGCGGCCGGCTCGCCCTCCCCCAGCGCTAGCCGCCGACCGCTTGCGCCGCCCCCGCCCGGGGCGTAGAATCCGGTCAATCGACAGATCTCCGGTCGGCCCTCAGGCTCGGCCGTGGCCGCGTCGAGAAGGTGGGGGCCTTCGTGGAGAGAGGAAGTTCACAACCGATTCGCAGGCGGCGCCGACGCCTCCGGCTGTTGATGGCGTCGGTCGCGGCGGCGCTCGGCGTCGGATCGGTCGGGTCCGTCGAGACGGCGTGGGCGGCGGGCGCGCCGCAGGCGACCTACACGGCCACGGTGACCATCCCCGTGCCCCCGGCGTCGACCTTCGCCGGCAGCGGCGGCGGTGACGGATGGGCGGTCGCGATGACGCCGACCGCCGTCTACAACGTCTTCCACCACGCCGGCACGCTTCAGGTCGCCTGCCATCTCCAGACCGACGCCTCGCCGTGCTGGGCGCCGGAGACCGTCACCGACGCGAACGGCAACGACTTCGCCACCTCGAGCCAACCCGGGCTCTGGCTCGACCAGGCCAGCGGGCACCTGTACGTGTTCGCCACCCGGACCAACGACCAGACAGCCGGTGTCGTCTGCATCGACACGGCGCAGGCGGCGGCGACTCCGCCCAAGCCGTTCTGCGGGTTCACCGCGCTCACCGGGGCCGGCGAGGCGTCGCCAGGAACGAGTGGGATAAGCGATCCCGTGGTGGTGGGCACGCGCTGGTACGCCTTCAACTACGTCGACGGCGCCCCCGTCACCGGCGCCGAGAACAAGCTGCTCTGCTTCGACCTGACGACCTTTGCCGCCTGCGCCGGGCAGCCGTACGCGGTCTCGGTCGGGAGCGGGACCCTCACGAATCAGACCTTCCCCGCGCCGGCCACGGCGGCGATCGCCGGCCAGGTGATCGTCCCGGTCACCGTCGGCGGCACCGAAGAGCTGGCCTGCTACGACGCCACCGCCGGCGGCAACTGCTCGGGCTCCTGGCCGGTCAAGCTCGACTTCTCCTACGCCTCCAACTACGGGGCGCCCTTCCCGCTCCTGAGCGCCTCCGGCACCGTCACCGGGCTCTGCCTGCCCAGCCCCAACACCCCCTGCTTCAGCCTGGCCGGCGCGCCGGTCGCCGCCCCGGCCGGACTGGCCACCGTGATCACCCCGACCGACGGCTGGAACGGCCCGGCCTTCGTGCTGGGCCCCCGCGTCTACGTCCCCGACGGCAACACCGACCATGTCCTCTGCTACGACTACAGCACCTCCGCGGCGTGCGCCAACTTCCCCAAGAGCCTCAGCAACCTGAGCTTCCTCTACACGGTCAACCCGGATCCGCAGCGCCCGACGTGCATCTGGGTCAACGCCGACGGCGGCTCGGGTCAGATCCAGAACTTCGATGCGTTCACCGGGAGCGGCTGCGGCCAGGGGCCGATCCGCGTCCTGGCCTCGGGCGTCGTCGTGCCCAGCTCACTGTGCATGCCAAGCCAGTTCACCTCGCTGAAGGTGCTCTCGCCCGCGCCCGGCACCTACACCAGCGGCTCGGTCGCCTTCGAGGACGGGGACGGCAATCCGATCCCGAACGCGCCTTCGCGGCCGCTCGACAGCACGGGCGCGGTCGACCTGACCGGGCTCAACCTCGCGACGGCCAACGGCCTGCCTCAGTTCCTGATCACCCTGGTCGGTGAGACCGGAGCGCCCGGGTCGGTCCAGGTGGAGCTGACCTGGACCGGAGCCGACGATCCCTCGTGCGTCGCGCCCGGAACCACGGTCACCCACGGTCCGCCCGCCGGCGGCCCGGTGATCGCGAGCCTGGCGCCGGCGTCGGGCTCGACCGCGGGCGGGGACGGCGTCGTCGTCTTCGGCACTGGCCTCGGCGGGGCGAAGGCGGTCAGCTTCGGCTCGAGGCCCGGGACGATCCTGAGCGTCGATGCCGCCGGCACGCGGCTCGTAGCCCTCACCCCGCCGGGGACGGGGACCGTCGACGTGACGGTGACGACAGCGGCCGGGACCAGCGCGGCCGGCGCCGCCGACCGGTACGCCTACGTCCCGCCGCAGTCGACCGGCGCTGGCACGGCGGGCGGCGGGACGACCGGCGGTGCGACGACCGGCGGGACGACCGGCGGCGGGACGACCGGCGGCGGGACGACTGGCGCCCCCACCACCGGCGGTACGACGACCGGTGCCGCGACCGCGGGCGGGGCGGTCGGGTCGGCCAGTTCGGGACACCAGGCGCCGACGTTGCAGGTCGGTCCGCCGCAGGTGCTCAGCAGCTCGAGCGCCCAGTTCACCGCGACGATCAACCCCGAGGGCCTGCCCACGACGATGCACTTCGAGTACGCGGCGGTGGCGCCGGCCGGGGCGAGCGCGGCGGCGATCACCTACGCCGCGCGCACGCCGGAGCAGACGGTGGGGTCCGACTTCGCCGCCCACGTGGTCACCGCCCGGGTCGCCGGCCTGCTCCCGAACAGCAGCTACCACGTTCGGGCGGTGGCCACCAATCCCCAGGGCGTGACCCCGGGCGCGGATGCGACGTTCAAGACGGCGACCGATCCCCCACCGCCGCCCCCGCTGCTCGGGAGGACGTTCAACGCCGTCCCGGTCAGCGGCGTCGTCTACGTGCTCCTCCCCGGCGCCGGGCACGTCGCCGCGGCCCACGCGAGCGCGGCCAAGGGCGTGGGCTTCATCCCGCTGACCGAGGCGCGCCAGCTGCCCGTGGGGACGATCTTCGACGCCAGCAAGGGCGTGGCGCGGCTGACCACGGCGACCGCCACCCGGAGCCGGGTGCAGTCCGGGGAGTTCGGCGGCGGTCTGTTCCGACTTCTGCAGAACCGCCGGGAGCGCGGCCTCAGCGAGCTGCGGCTGGTGGCCCAGAGCAGCGCGACCAAACGGTGTCCACCGGCCGGCAACGCCGCCACCGCCCAGACGGCGGCCGCCAAGGCGCTGCCGAAGACGGTCCTCAACCTGCTGCGGGCGAACGTCAAGGGGAGGTTCCGCACGCGCGGGCGCTACAGCGCGGCGACGGTGCGCGGCACGATGTGGACGACGACGGATCGCTGCGACGGCACGCTGACGGCCGTGCAGCGCGGTGTGGTCGTGGTCACTGATCTGCCGCACCCGGCGCCAGATCGTGCTGCGGGCCGGGCGCAGCTACCTGGCCAAGGCGGCCTGATCGGGGCGTCGGCGCCGGTCGCTCCGCTCGGGCGTATGATCGCGCAGGGCGCCTCTGCGGCGCCCGGCTTGGGGATCGATCGGCTGGCGGGACAGGCGCGAGGGACAGCGGCATGCGGGCGATGCGGGAGGGGGGCGGCGACGGGGTGGGGCTTCTCCGCTGGCGCGCGGTCGTACTGGCGCTGGTGGTTCTCGGCGCGTTCCTCGGCGTGGCCGCCGGCCCGGCCTGGGCCACCGTCGGGTTGAGCGCCGCTCCGAGCATCCCCAGTGGCAATTCCCTCAGGGTCGGGCAGTCCGCGGTTCTCGAGACGCTGACGATCTCCAACCAGTCGAGCCCGCCCGAGGACACCCTGCCGGTCACGCTCGGCACGATCACCCTCGTCCCGAGTTGCACCACCTTCCCCTCCGGCGCCGACTGCCCGCCGGGGCGGACGGACCCCGGGGTGCTGCGCCTCAGCGCGACCGGCGTCGGTGAGGCGGGCACGGCCTGCGCCGGGACGACGTTCACGATCGCGGTGGTCGACGCCTTGCAGGGCAAGGTTCAGTTCACGCCGTCCGCCCCCGTCGTCCTCGGTCCGGCCAGCGGCTCCGGGAACACGACGTGCGTGATCGACTTCACCGTCGACGTGGTCCGGATGCCGGCCGGCGACGCGAACCCCGACGCGAGCGGCATCCAGACCGAACAGGCCGGCTTCGCCCAAGGCACCGCGACCGACCAGGTCACCGGCAGCGGCAGCTCGTCCAACCAGGTCACGGTCTCGCCGGGCGCCCTCCCGATCGCCACGCAGGTCGCCCCGCCGGCGATCGGCGTCGGCTCGCCGTTCCAGGACACGGCGACCCTGAGCCCGACGGCGGGGGCGGCGACGCCGACCGGGACGGTCACGTTCGTCGTCTATCCGACCGGCAGCTCCTGCGACACCTCCTCGGTCTTCAGCTCGACCAACCCGGTCGACGCCGCCGGGACCACGGCGGTCTCCGACCCGTTCACCCCGACCACCCAGGGCGGCTACGACGTGATCGCCACCTACAGCGGCGACGCCAACTACGGCCCGACCTCGACGACGTGCGGCGACCCGGGGGAGTCGGTGAGCGTCGGCCCGGCGACGGTGGCCGTGACGACCGACGTGACGCCGGAGACGATCGGCCTGGGCTCCACCTTCCACGACGACGCGACGCTCGGTCCCGCCCCGGCCGGGGTGCCGGCGCCGACCGGGACGGTCACCTTCAACGTCTACGGCCCGGCGGACCCGTCGTGCGCGGCGGCGCCCGTCTTCACCTCGACCGACCCGCTCACCGCGTCGGGGACGATGGCCGCGTCGAGCGACTTCACGCCGACGGGCGCCGGCACCTATCGGGTGGTGGCCAGCTACAGCGGCGACGCCAACTACACGGCGTCGGCCTCGCTCTGCGCCGACCCGGCCGAGGCGGTCACGGTCAGCCCGGCGCCGCTGGCCATCGCCACGCAGGTCGCGCCAGCCTCGATCACGCTCGGCGCCAACTTCCAGGACACGGCCACGCTCGGACCCGCCGTCGCCGGGGCAGCCGCGCCGACCGGGTCGGTGACCTTCGACGTGTACGGCCCGGGTGACCCGGCATGCACCGCGAGCCCGGTCCTGACCTCGACCAATCCGGTCAACGCCGCGGGAACCTCAGCGGCGTCGACGAACTTCTTCCCGACCGCCGCCGGGACCTACCAGGTGATCGCGACCTACAGCGGCGATGCGAACTACCAGCCCTCGGCGTCGGTGTGCAGCGACCCGGCCGAGTCGGTCACGGTCAATCCGGCGCAGCCGACGCTCACCACGCTGGCCACGCCGGCCGCGATCGCCGTCGGCGGCAGCTTCCAGGACCGCGCCACCGTGGGCTCGCCGTTCGAGGGCGCGCCGCCACCGACCGGGACGGTCACCTTCGACGTCTACCTGAACGACTCCCAGTGCGCCTCGTCCCCGGTCTTCAGCTCCACCGTCCCGCTCGTCGACAGCCCGTCGGTGACCTCCGGCGCCTTCACCGCGGCGGCGGCGGGCACCTACGTGGTGGTCGCGACCTATAGCGGCGACGCGAACTACAACTCGGCCACCTCGTCGTGCGGGGACCCGAGCGAACGCGTGACCGTCGCCCGGACGGGGCTCGCCATCGCCACCCAGGTCGCGCCGACTCCGATCGCCGTGGGCGGAGCGTTCCACGACACCGCGACGCTCAGCCCGCCCGCGGGCGGGGGGCCGCCGACGGGCACCGTGACCTTCAACGTCTACGCCCCGGCCGACCCGACGTGCGCCGCGACGCCGCTGTTCACCTCGACCAATGCGGTCGACCCCTCCGGGACGACCGCGGTCTCCTCCGACTTCTCGCCGACCGCGCCCGGGACCTACCGGGTGATCGCGAGCTACTCCGGCGATGCGAGCTACCTCGCGTCCGCGTCGACATGCGCGGATCCGGCCGAGGCCGAGGTGGTCGGCCGGGCGAGCCTGCCGGTGGCCACGGCGGTCGCGCCGGCGACGATCGCCCTGGGCGGCGCCTTCCACGACACGGCCACGGTCGCACCGCCGGCGGGCGGGGCGCCGGCGCCGACCGGGACGGTGACGTTCAACGTCTACGGCCCTTCCGACCCGGCCTGCGCGTCGGCGCCGGCCTTGACGGCGACCGCGGCGCTCAGCGGCGGGTCGGCGACGTCGAGCAGCTTCACGCCGGCGCGGACCGGCGCCTATCGGGTGGTCGCCGCCTACGGCGGCGACGCCAACTACCTGCCGTCCGCGTCCTCGTGCGGCGATCCGGGCGAGACGGTCACCGTCGGTCGGGCGCCGCTGGTCCTGGCGACCGCGGTGGCCCCGGCCTCGCTCGCCCTCGGCGGCTCGTTCGCCGACACCGCCAGCCTCGGCCCGGTGCCGGCCGGGGCGGCGGCGCCGAGCGGGAGCGTGACCTTCCAGGTCTACGGCCCGGGCGATCCGACGTGCGCGGCCACGCCGGTGTTCACGTCGATCAACCCGCTCGGCGCCGACGGGAACTCGGCGACCTCGGGCCGCTTCACGCCGTCGAGCGCCGGGACCTACCGGGTGATTGCGAGCTACGCCGGCGACGCCGACTACACCCCCTCGACATCGGCGTGCGCCGATCCGGCCGAGGCGGCCGCGGTCGGCCGGGCGACGGCGCTCGCGCTGACCACCGACGCCGGGCCGGAGGCGATCGCGCTCGGCGCGTCGTTCAACGATGCCGCCACGCTCGGGCCGGCGCCGGCGGGCGCGGCGGCACCGACGGGCACGGTGACGTTCGCGGTCTTCGGGCCGGCCGACGCCACGTGCAGCGCGGCGCCCGTGTTCACCTCGACCAACGCACTGACCCGGGGCGGCACCGCGGCGGCGTCGGACAGCTTCACGCCGACGCTGGCCGGCACCTACCGGGTCGTCGCGACCTACAGCGGCGACGGCAACTACCCGACCTCGACCACGGCCTGCGCGGACCCGACCGAGGCGGTCGTGGTCAGCGCGCCGGCGCCGGCGGTCACCGGACTGAGCCCGATCTCCGGGCCGCAGGCCGGGGGCACGACGGTGACGATCACCGGGACGGGCTTCGCCGGAGCGACCGGCGTCAGCTTCGGGGGAACGCCGGCGACCGCGTTCACGGTCACGAGCCCAAGCCAGATCACGGCGACCGCGCCGGCCGGCAGCGGCACCGTCGACGTCCGGGTGACGACCCCGGCCGGGACGAGCCCGACCACGGCGCCCGACGCCTACGCCTACGTCGCGCCCCCCACCGGGCCACCGCTGGTGACCGCGGTCACGCCGGCGTCGGGCCCGGCGGCCGGCGGCAACGGCGTGGTGATCAGCGGCACCGGCTTCACCGGCGCGACCTCGGTGCATTTCGGCTCGGCGCCGGCACCCGTGGTCGGCGTGAGCGCGGACGGAACCCAGCTGACCACGGTCGCGCCCCCCGGGACCGGAACCGTCGACGTGACCGTGACGACGCCCTCCGGGACGAGCACGAAGGGCGCCGCCGACCACTACGCCTACGGGACCCCGCTGCCGGCGCCGGCGGTCACCGCGATCAGCCCGACGTCGGGGCCGGCGGCCGGGGGGACGGTGGTCACGATCACCGGGACCGGGCTGACCGGCGCGAGCTTCGTCCGTTTCGGCGCCGCGCCGGCGCAGTTCACCGTCGACGGGCCGACCCAGATCACGGCCACCGCGCCGGCCGGCACGGGCACCGTCGACGTGACCGTGACCACACCGTCGGGCACGAGCCCGGCCGGCGCGGGCGACCAGTTCACCTACGTCGGCGGCTCGCCCGGTCCCCCCGGTCCCGCCGGGCCGAGTGGTCCCAGCGGTCCCACCGGGACACCGCGCGCGGCGACGGTGGTGACCGGGCCGCCGAAGGTCATCAACAGCACGAGCGTCGAGTTCTCGGCCGTGATCAACCCGGGCGGAGCGCCGACGACGATGCACTTCGAGTACACCGTGGCCAGCGGGGCGCCGGCGACCGCGGCGGCGGTCTCCTACGCGGCGACGACGCCGGAGCAGGTCGTCGGGTCGGACTTCGCCGACCACGTGGTCAAGGCCGTGGTGGCCCGGCTCCTGCCCAACAGCGCCTACCACGTGAAGGCCGTGGCCAGCAACGCGCTCGGCGTGGCGAGCGGCGGGGACGCCGCGTTCCAGACGGCGGTCGATCCGCCGCCGGGTCCGCCGGTGCTCGGCAAGTCGGTCGACGCGGCGACGGTCAGCGGGGTCGTCTACGTGCTCGTCCCGGGGACCGGCCACGTCGCCTCGGCGCACACCAGCGCGGCCAAGGGCGTGGGCTTCGTGCCGCTGACCGAGGCGCGCCAGTTGCCGGTGGGCACGATCTTCGACACGACGAGCGGGGTGGCCCGGCTGACCACGGCGACCGCGACCAAGGGTCAGACGCAGGCGGGCAACTTCGGCGGCGGCCTGTTCAAGCTCCTCCAGAACCGCAAGGAGCGCGGGCTGAGCGAGCTGAGGCTCGTGCTCCGGAGCACCGCGGCGCGCAGGTGTGCGGCGGGCAAGGTCCCCAAGGTCGGCAAGGTTGGCCAGGTCGGCCAGGCGCAGACGGCGGCCGCCAAGGCGCTGCCCAAGACGGTCCTGGCCCTGCTGCGGGCGAACGTCAAGGGGAAGTTCCGCACCCGCGGGCGCTACAGCGCGGCGACGGTGCGCGGGACGATGTGGACGACGACGGATCGCTGCGACGGGACGCTGACGGCCGTGCAGCGCGGTGTGGTCGCGGTCACCAACCTCCGCACCCGGCGCCAGATCGTGCTGCGGGCGGGGCGCAGCTACCTGGCCAAGGCTCCCTGAGCCGATCGCCGCCGGCGAAGCCGGGGGTATGCCTTATCCTCGGGCCGATGGCCGGCGGTGGTGCGGGAGGTCTCGGGGCGTGAGCCCGCATGCGGCTGCGGCCTGGCTGCTCGCCGGCGTGCTGGCGGCGAGCGCCGCCGCCAAGCTGACCAGCCCGGGGCGCAGCGCGTCCGCCCTGGCCACGTTCGGGATCCGGCCGCGGCGCGCGCAGGCGGCGGCGCTGGCGGCGCTCGTCGCCGCCGAGCTGGGGCTGGCCGCGGGCGTGGCCGCCGGCAGCCGCGCGGGCGCCTACGCCGCCGCCGCGGCGATGGCGGCCTTCGGGCTCGCGCTGGCCGTGGTCATCGGCCGCGGGGGGACGGGCGCGCCGTGCGCGTGCTTCGGCGCGCGGGCGACGGTCAGCCGCCGGGCGGTGGCCCGCGATCTCGCCCTGGCGGCCGCGTACGCCGGGCTGCCGTCGGTGACGCGGGCCCCGGTCTCGACCGTGGGGTGGCTGGCCGCCGGCCTGGTCCTCGCCCTGGTCGGTGTGGCCGCCGTCGGCGTGGTCACCGTCGCGCTCGCCCGGGAGATCGGCGAGCTGCGCCTGCGTCTCGGACCGCAGCTGGCGCTCGAGCTGGCCGACGAGGGGCCGCCGCTCGGTCGCCGGGTCCCGCTGATCGGACGCTTCGCCCTCGACGGCGACGTCAAGCTCGCGCTGGCCGTCTTCTCCTCCGCTGGCTGCCCCCTCTGCCGGGCGCTGGAGCCGGCCCTCGACTGGCTGGGGCGCGACCCGTTCGTGTCGATGCTGAGCTTCGACGAGCACGCCGACGACGACGTCTGGCGGGCGCTCGAAGTTCCGGGAAGCCCGTACGCGCTGGTCCTCGACCGGGCCGGCACCGTCCTGGCCAAGGGGGCGTTCAACAGCGGGGGCCAACTCGAGGGCATGCTGGCCACCGCCGAGCGACGAGCGGCGCTGAGCCATGCCGAAGGCTGACCCCGGGCTCGGCCTGGCCGTCGCGCGGACGACGTCGCGGCGGGGCTTCATCGCGCGGGTCGGGGCGGCTGTCGTCGCCGCCGCCGGCGGCAGCCGGCTCGCCCGGCCGCCGGCGGCCGAGGCCTTCCACTTCTGTGGCCACATCTACACGACGGCCAGCTGCCCGCACCCGACGGGGCTGCCCCGGGTCGACGCCCGCGGCCGGCCGCTGCGGGCGCGCGACGGCCATCCGGTCGACGACCTCGGCCGGCCGGTCAACGCCGCCGGCCACGCGGTCGACGCGGGCGGACAGGTCCTGGTCGACCCGGTCGGCCGGCCGCTGCCGCCGGCGCCGCGCAGCCGGGTCTGCCTGGACGCGATCCCGGAGCGCTTCCACTTCAAGACCTACGTAGACGGCTCGTGGTATCGGTGCTGCGGCGGCAACGTACGGCGGCTGCTCGACTGCTGCTCGTACTCGACCGTGCGCATCAACGGCGATGCCGCACTGACCGGCTACTGCTACGCCGGCCGGGCGGTCTTCTGCACCTACTACTACGACACGGGCATCAAGTGCTAGTCACCGTCATCCTGGCCACCACCGCGTTCGCCGCCGGCGTGACCGGCACCTGGTCGCCGTGCGGGTTCTCGATGCTGAGCACGCTCGGTCCGACCGGCCACACCGGGGGACGGCGCACGACGTTCGCCGCGTGCGTCACGTTTGCCGCCGGCGCGGTGGCCGGGGGCGCGGCGACCTTCACCGTCCTGTCCCTGCTCGGCCGGGCGCTGGGGGGCGGGGACGCGCGGCCGGCGGCGACGGCAGCGGCGGTGGCGGTCGCCGCGGCGGCGGCGGTCGGCGAGGCTCGGGGGGTGCGGGTCGTGCCCCAGGTGCGCCGCCAGGTGCCGGAGCACTGGCGGCGGGTGATGCCGCTCCCGGTGGCCGGCGGCCTCTACGGCGTGCTGCTGGGGCTGGGCTTCACGACCTTCGTCCTGACCATGGCCGTGTGGGTTCTGGCCGGCCTGTGCGTGGCGCTCGGCGACCCGGGCGCCGGCCTCGCGATCGGCGTGGCCTTCGGCGCCGGGCGGGCGCTGCCGGTGGTCGCGCTCGCGCCGTGGATCGACGGCGTGCGGGCGGTCCGCTACGCCGAGCTGATGGCCGAGCGGCCGGTGGTGCTGGCGTGGCTGCGTCGCCTCGACGGCGCGCTGCTGCTGCTGTGCGCCGCGGCGCTGGCCATCGGGCCCGCGGCGGGGAGCGCCGTGGCGGCGGTGACGCCGGTGGCCGTCGGGGCGACCGATCCGACGGTGAGCGGCGACCTGCTCGCCTGGGAGGCGCCGGCCAGCGGCGCCGGAATGGCGCTCGACGCGTCGGGGGCGCCGCCGCGGGCCCTGAGCGGAGCCGACCCGGCGCTCGGCGGCGGGAACCTGGCGCTTCTCGCCGGCTCGCAGGTGACGGTGATCACCGCCGGCGCCGGCGCCGGCGCCGCCGCCGGCACCGGCACCGGCGCGACGATCGGCCGGGTCACCGTCCCGGGAACGGTCGAGCAGCTCGCGGTCTCGGCCGGCTGGCTCGTGGTCCGGGCGACGGACGCGACCGCGCGCCAGGTGCTGTTCGCCTTCCCGTTGCCGGCCCTGGCGCCGATGACCGTGGTCGCGGCCGAGCCGTCGGCGGTCGACCTCGGCCGGCCCGGGCTCGACGGCAGCCGGGTGGTGGTCGCGATCAACGGGCCCCGGGGGAGCCGGATCGTCGAGATCGACCTGCAGAGCGGTCGGCGGCAGGTGCTGCGCCAGTCGGGTGTGAGTCAGCTCCTGAACCCGGCGCTGCTCGGCAACCGGCTCCTCTACGAGCGGGCGACCTACTGCGACCAGCGCTTGGTCCTCGGGTCGGCGCAGACGGCCATCGGGGCGCGCGTGCTGCTGCGCATCGGCGGCGTCTCCTCGCGCGACGCGGGGCACGAGCCGGGGCACACGAGCCAGGGCAGCGAGCCGAGTCGCTGCCCGCCTCCGCGGGCGCCGCGGACGCACGTCAGCCTGTGGACCACGGCGCTGAGCCCCACCGGTGCCTACGTCACCGAGCTGACGCCGCAGGGCAGCGCCGCGCCGCAGGCCACGCTCCTGGCCGTGCCGCTCGCCTGAGCGCGGTCAGGTCGTCATCCCGGTGAACTGGCCGCCGGTCACGTTGAGCACCTGACCGTGGACGTAGTTGGACCAGGGCGAGCAGAGGAAGAACACGCCGCCGGCGGCCTCCTGCGGGGTGCCGGGACGGCCGAGGGGGATCAGCATCGAGACCATGCCGCGCAGCTGGTCGGGGATCCCGAGCTGCACCTGCTGGCCGTCGATCTCCATCGTGTTCGACTCGTCCTTGGCGGCGGTCAGCCGGGTCTCGATGTAGCCGAAGGCGACGGCGTTGACGTTGATCTTGAACTGGCCCCACTCCTTGGCCAGGGTCTTGGTCAGTCCGACGACTGCGGACTTGCCGGCCGCATAGTTGGCCTGTCCGGCGTTGCCCATCGTGCCGGAGACCGATGAGACGTTGACGATCTTGCGGAACACCTCCCGCCCCTCGGCCCGCTCGACCTTCGCCGGCTCGCGCAGGTGGGGGGCGGCGGCGCGGATCACGCGGAACGGCGCGACGACGTGGATGTCGAGCATCCGCTGGAACCAGTCGTCGCTCATCGTGTGGATCGGCTTGTCGAGGGTGTAGCCGGCGTTGTTGACGATGATGTCGATCCGGCCAAAGGCGTCGATCGTCGCGGCCACGAGGTCGTCGGGAACGCCGGGCCGGGTGAGGTCACCGGCGAAGACCGCCGTGTCGCCGTCGATCTGGTCGGCCGCCGCGCGGGCGGCGTCGCCGTCGAGGTCGTTGACCAGGACCTTGGCTCCGTGCTCGGCCAGGAGCTCCGCGGTGGCGAGGCCGATGCCGCGGGCGGAGCCGGTGACGATGGCCACCTTGTCGTCGAGAACTCCCATTCGGTCTCCCTTGCGTCGATTGGCGCCCCGTCTAGAGGCCATAGCTGCGGCCGATGACCTCGAGCATGATCTCGTCGGTCCCGGCGCCGATCCGGTGCAGGCGCAGGTCGCGCCAGACGCGCTCGATCCCGTACTCGCGCATGTAGCCGGCACCGCCGTGGATCTGGATGCAGTCGTCCGCCACCTCCACCGCCGTCCGGGCGGCGTGGAGCTTGGCGATCGAGATCTCCCGGACCGGATAGTCGCCGCGCTCGAAGCGCCAGGCCGTCGTGTAGACGACCTGACGGGCCGTCTCGATCTTGGTCGCCATCTCGGCGAACCGGTGGCGGATGGCCTGGTGGTGGCCGATCTCCCGACCGAACGCCTGGCGCTCCTTGGCGAAGGCGAGCGTGCGCTCGAAGCAGCGCTCGGCGGCGGCGACGCAGCCGGCGGCCGAGATCAGCCGCTCGCCCTGGAGCTCCCACATGATCTCCTGGAAGCCGCGACCGACCTCGCCGAGGACGGCGCTCGCGGGGACGCGGACGTCCTGGAAGCTCAGGAGCGCCGTGTCGGAGGCGTGCATGCCGAGCTTGACCAGCCGCTTCTCGCGGGTCACGCCGGGGGCGTCGAGCGGCACGAGGAACAGCGTCAGGCCGCCGTGGCCGGCGGCGGGGTCGGTCTTGGTCACGAGGATGATCACGTCGGCCCGGTGGCCGTTGGTGATGTAGGTCTTCGAGCCGTTGATGACGTAGTCGCCGGCGTCGGCCACGGCGCGCGTCTTGATCGCGGCGACGTCGGAGCCGGCGTCGGGCTCGGTGATGCCCAGGCAGAGGATCTTCTCGCCGCGGATGGCCGGGACGAGCCATTCCTGCTTCTGGGTCTCGGTGGCGAAGCGCTCGAGCGGCGGCATCGCCATGTCGGTGTGCACGGCCACGCCCATCGCCGTGCCGGCCGAGTCGGCCCCGGCCATCTCCTCGGCGAGGACGAGGTTGCAGTAGTAGTCGCCGCCCTGGCCGCCGTAGGCCTCGGGCATCGACAGGCCGAGGAAGCCGAGCTCGCCCATGCGGCGAAAGACCCAGTCGGGGAAGGTCGTCTCCTCCCACTCCTCGGCGTGGGGCCGCAGCTCGCGGGTCACGAAGCGACGGATCGACTCGCGCAGCTGGTCGTGCTCGTCGGTGAAGACGAAGTGCCGCCGGGGCGCCGTGAAGTCGGGCTTGAGGCTCTGCTCGGCGATGGCCATCGACGACGGTGCTCCTTCCTCATGGGGCGGCGAGAACGCTCGACAGACCGTACCGCGGGCCGACTGGAAAGTAAACAGTAGTACTTCTCACTTTTGGGTAGGATGGGCGGATCGTGGGCGAGCCCAAGGTGCTCTACGGCGTGACGGCGGCGGGCGTCGCGCGCATCACCCTGAACGACCCGGCGCGGCGCAACGCCCTGTCGGGCGAGCTCCTCGAGGCGCTGTGCGCCGAGCTCGAGCGGGCGCGGGCCGACCCGGCCGTCCGCTGTGTGGTGCTCGCCTCCGGGCATCCCAAGGTCTTCTCGGCCGGGGCCGACCTCCAGGACTTCGTCGGCGAGCGGCCGCTGGTCGAGCGCCACGACGGGGCCGGGCGCTTCGTGCGCGTGTTCGAGCTGATCGGGACGCTGGGGAAGCCGACGGTCTGCGCGGTCGACGGCGCGGCCCTGGGGGGCGCGGTCGGCGTGGTCCTGGCCTGCGACCTCGTCGTGGCGAGCACGGCGGCGAGCTTCGGGACGCCGGAGCTCGGGGTCGGCGCCTTCCCGTTCATGGTCATGGCCCTGCTCTACCGCAACGTCCCGCGCAAGCGGGCGAGCGAGCTGCTGCTGCTGGGGGAGCGGATCTCGGCCGAGACGGCCAGCGAGGCCGGAATCGTCAACCGGGTCGTCGCGCCGGGCGAGCTCGAAGCCGCCGTCGAGGGCTGGGCGACCCGGCTGGCGGCGGCGGCGCCGCTGGCGATGCGGATGGGCAAGGACGCGATGTACCGCCAGATGGACATGCCGCTCCTCGACGCGCTCGAGTACCTGCGGGCGCAGCTGGCGATCGCGATGTCGAGCGACGACCTGCGCGAGGGGGTGGAGGCCTTCTTCGGGCACCGGGAGCCGCGGTGGTCCGGCCGGTGAGCGACGGGCTTCCGCTGGCGGGGATTCGCGTGCTCGACCTCTCGCGCCTGCTTCCGGGCGGCTTCTGCTCGCTGCTCCTGGCCGACTTCGGAGCCGAGGTGCTGAAGGTCGAGGGCCCGGACGGAGGCGACTACCTGCGGGCGTGGCCGCCGTTCTACCCGGGCGCGGCGCCCGGGGCCGGCTCGGCGCCCTTCCTGGCGCTCAACCGCAACAAGCGGTCGATCGTCCTCGACCTGCGGACCGCGGGCGGCCGGGAGGTGCTGGAGCGCCTGGGCGGCGCCCACGACGTCCTGCTCGAGTCCTTCCGTCCGGGGGTCCTCGACCGCCTGGGCGTCGGCTACGAGCGCCTGCGGGAGGTCAACCCGGGGCTCGTCTACTGCGCGATCAGCGGCTACGGACAGGAGGGGGCGCTGCGCGACCGGGCGGGCCACGACATCAACTACCTGGGCCGGGTCGGCCTGCTCGGCCTGAGCGGCGAGGCCGACGGCCCGCCGGCCACGTCAGCCGGCCAGATCGCCGACCTGGGGGGTGGGGCGCTGCTGGCCGCGTTCGCCATCCTCGCTGCCCTGCGCGAACGCGAGCGCAGCGGCGAGGGCCAGCTGGTCGACGTGGCCATGGCCGACGGGGCGCTCGCCTGGCTGGCCCTGGTCGCCGCCGGCTACCTGGCCGGGGCGTCGGCGTCGGCGCCGGCGCCGGCGCGGGGCGGGCTCGAGCTCGGCGGCGGCCTCGTCTGCTACCGGCCGTACCGGTGCGCCGACGGCTGGGTGACGCTCGGGGCGCTCGAGCCGAAGTTCTGGGCCGCGTGGTGCCGGGGGGTGGGCCGCGACGACCTGATCGGCGGCCAGCTCGAGCCTCCCGGGTCAGCGGTCCACCGGGCCGTCGAGGCGATCTTCGCCGGGCGGACGCGGGCCGCGTGGGAGGCGTTCGGCGCCGAGCACGACTGCTGCCTGGAGCCGGTGCTCGGGCTCGACGAGGCCCTCGAATCCGAGCTGGGCCGGCGCATGGTCGTCGAGCTCGACCAGCCGGGCGTGGCCGGCGGGGTCCGCCAGCTGGGGATCCCCGTCCGGCTGTCGCGCACGCCCGGCGACCCGGCGCGGCGGCCGGGGCCGGGGCCGGGCGAGCACACGGCGGCAGTCCTGCGGGAGGCGGGCTACGGCGCGGCCGAGATCGCGGCCCTCGAGCGCGACGGGGCCGTCGCGCGGGCGGGGACGGGGGCGGGGGCGGGGGCGCGATGAGCACGGTCGACGGCCTGCTCAAGATGTCGGAGCTCGTCGAGCGCTCGGGGGTCAGCGCGCCGACGATCAAGCACTACCTGCGCGAGGGGCTCCTGCCCGAGCCGGTGCGCACGAGCCGCAACATGGCCTACTACGGGCCGGAGTTCGTCGAGCGGCTGAGCCTGATCAAGCGCCTCCAGGAGCAGCGGTTCATGCCGCTGCGGCTGATCAAGCGGATGCTGGCCGAGGAGCCGGAGCGGCTGGCGGCGCTGCTCGAGCTCGAGGACCGGATCATCGAGAAGGCGCTCAGCCACTCCCAGCAGCAGCGGCGGATCTCGACCGAGGAGGTCCGCCGTCGCTACGACGTGCCCCAGCCCGCCCTCGACCGGCTGGCCGAGCTCGGCGTGCTGACGCCGTCGCCGGCCGGCTACGACCCGGACGACGTCAAGGTGATCGAGGCGATCGGCCGCTTCCGGGCCAGCGGCTACGACGAGACGCTGGGCTTCACCGTCTACGACACGCTCCGCTACCGGGAGGCCCTCGAGCCGCTGGTGGCCAAGGAGGTGCGCACGCTGCTGGGCCGCCTGACCGGGGAGGTCGACGCCGACCGGGCGGTCGAGATCATCACCGCCGGGGCCGAGCCGCTGCGCGAGCTGATCGGGGCGATGCACTCGAAGCTCCTCCTCGCCGAGCTGCGCCGCCAGCACGCGAGCGGGGGGTAGGCCGGAGGATCGGCGGCCGCCCGGGTACGCGAGGGGCCCCCGCGCGTGCCGGTTCGAGCGGTCAGGCAGCAGTCGCCATCACCTGCGTCGGCGCGGCAGACACGTTCAGCGGGGAGGCGAGGAGGTGGAGCTCGCGCGGGGGCGAATCGGGGGATCGCTGTCGCGCCCGGTGGCCGGGCCGGGTGGACGCGACGCGCAGCGCGCCCCGGACGTCCTCGTCGACCCCCGGGGGAGAACCTACGTCGTCTTCACGGACCAGCGCTCGGCCCTGCGCATCTCCCGGATCGGGCCGGCCGGAGCGATCGGAGCGAGCCGAGCGCTGTCGCCCCCCGGCATCGGGGCGAGCTCCGGCCAGGTGGCGATCGCCCGCGACGGGCGGGGCCTCGCCGTCTACAGCCTCCAGGGTGGCGCCCGGGCCACGGAGTTCCGAGTCAGCTGAGTCTCGATGTCATCACGCGAGATCGCCGGCCGTGGCGAGTCGTTGCCATGCCTTCACGGGATGGCGACGGGCCTGCGCGTCTCGACGTAGACGGTGCCGCCGCGGCCGAGGGCGATCTCGAGCGCGGCGCCGAGTCCGGCGACCGGACCGAGCAGGAGCGCCGCGGCGAGGATCTGGGCCCGGCGCCGGCCGTCCTGCTCCTGCCAGCGGGCCGGGGGCCGGCGGACCGCGTCGTAGAGGCTCGGCCGGCCGGGGGCGAGGCCGACGAGGCCGTGCAGCCAGCCGAAGACGACCTGGCCGCCGCGCCAGTGGCTGACGCGCTCGATGGCCAGGCCGCGCGCCTCGAGGCGGGCGGTCAGGGCGCGGGCCGGGATGTGGGTGAGGTGCCGGGGGAGGTCGAGGGCGAGCCAGCGGTCGCCGAACAGGCGGGCCTGGACGCTGGCGGCGTTGGGAACCGCCACGACGAGCACGCCGCCGGGGGCGAGCAGGTCGGCCGCCCGGTCGAGATCGCGGCCGGGCCGGGTCAGGTGCTCGAGCGAGTGCCAGAAGACGATCGCCGCCCAGGGACCGTCGAGCTCGGCCAGCGGCGTGTCGCGGATCCAGTCGCCGCGGGCCTGTCGCTCGAGGCCGATCGCCTCCCGGCCGCGATCGCGCAGCGCGGCGACGAGGCTGCCGGTCCCGGCGCCGACGTCGAGCACGGGGCCGGGCGGGGCGATCCGGTCCAGGCGGCGGGCGAGCGCGGCGCGGGTCAGCTCGAGGACCGCGTCGCCCGGTCCGCTGAAGCGGCCCTCAGGCGGTCGGTAGGCGCCGCCGTAGGCGTCGGCCAGGGCCGCGGGCGTCGGCCAGGGATCGGTCGTGGCCACGCCGCAGGCGGCGCACACCGTCCGACCCCGACGCCGGCCGGCCGGCCGGGCGAGGGGTGCTTCGCACCAGGCGCAACTGGCCGGGGCGCCGTCGTGGCTCCAGGGGGTGTCCGTGAGCATCCTCGCTATTGTTGCCGAGGTACCTTGACTGACCAGTCAATCCAAATTGCGGCCGTCCAGATGAACTCGACGGACGACCGGGCGGCCAACCTCGCCGAGGCCGACCGGCTGACGCGCGAGGCGGCGGCGGCGGGCGCGGAGCTCATCCTGCTCCCCGAGAAGTGGAGCCTCCTCGGATCGGGTCCGGCCCTCGAGGCGGGCGCCGAGCCGCTCGACGGACCGGCGTTGACATGGGCTCGGGAAGCGGCCCGCGAGCTGGGCATCGACCTCGTCGCCGGCTCGATCGTCGAGCGGCTCGACGGCGGGGCGGCGGTGGGGGGCCCGCGTCTGGCGAACACGTCGGTGCACATCGGGCCCGACGGGCGCGACCGGGCGGTCTACCGGAAGATCCACATGTTCGACGTGACGGTCGACGGGGTCGTCTACGAGGAGTCGCGCCACGAGCGGCCCGGGAGCCGGATCGTCACCTCGACGACGGCGGGCGGCGTCGAGCTGGGTCTGAGCGTCTGCTACGACGTCCGCTTCCCCGAGCTCTACCGGATCCTCGCGCTGCGCGGGGCGCGCGTGCTGGTCGTGCCGGCGGCGTTCACGCTGGCCACGACGCGGGATCACTGGGAGACGCTGCTGCGGGCGCGCGCGATCGAGAACCAGGCGTTCGTGGTGGCGGCCAACCAGATCGGACGCCACGCGCCCGACCAGCGCTCGGGCGGGCGGTCGCTGATCGTCGATCCGTGGGGCGTGGTCCTCGCGCAGGCCCCGGACACCGTCGGTCAGATCCGGGCGACGGCCGACCTGAGCCGGCTCGAGCGGATCCGCGCCCAGCTCCCGTCGCTCGCCAACCGGCGACCAGAGGCCTACGAGTGGCCGGCGGTGGGCGTCTGATGTCGACGACCCGCAGCCAGGCGGCGGCCGACAAGCGGCGCCAGATCCTCGACGCGGCGGTGCTCACCTTCGCCCGCCGCGGCTTCCACGCCTGCCGCGTGGCCGACATCGCCGACCAGGCGGGAGTGGCCTACGGGCTCGTCTACCACTACTTCGCCTCCAAGGACGAGGTGCTCGACACGCTCTTCCTCGAGCGGTGGTCGGTGATGCTCGATCGGATCCGCGAGGTCGACGCCGAGGACCTCCCGCCGCGGGAGAAGCTGGCGGCGATCGCGTCGTTCATCGTCGAGTCCTACCGCCACGACCCGAACCTGATGAAGGTGATCATCGTCGAGGTCACGCGGGCGGCCAACTCCTTCGGCGCGCGGCACATGGCGGAGATCAGCGAGGCCTACGTGCTGATCGCGCAGATCGTGGCCAAGGCCCAGGCCGACGGGTCCTTCCGCCCGCAGGTGGCCCCGCAGTTCGCGGCGCTCGCCTTCTACGGGGCGATCGAGCAGGTGCTGACGGGCTGGATCTTCGGCGTGCTCGAGCAGGGCGACGCGGAGTACGAGCAGGCCAAGCACTACATCGTCGAGACGATCTGCGGCGGACTGGACGCGTAGCGGCGCGGCCGCCGGCCAGGGGGCCGGCGAAGCGGGAGGCCGGGACGACGGCGAGGCCGGATCGGATCGGCCGACGACGCGGTTGGCGGACGCGCGGTGCGGGCATCCTGGGCGTTCGGGGGCGCCGCCACCGGCCCGTCGGCGCCCGCCAGATTTTCACCGTCAGCGGGTCGGATCTGATTGACTGGGAGCCCATGGAGAATCCGCTCGTCAAACGTCTGATGTGGTCCGGCCTGATGGCGGGACTCGGAGCCCTGGCCACCGTGGCGACCAGCCGGGTGGCGGCCATCGTCTGGCGCCGGCTGTTCGACGAGGAGCCTCCGGAGTGAGCCGCCGATGAGCGAGCCGGCGGCGGCGTCCACGGGACTGGCCGGCCTGATCGCGTCCGTGGAGAGCGCCGGGGTGCCGATCTCGCAGGTGCAGGCCAAGGTCGTGGGGCTGGTCGGCGGGCGACCGGAGATAGCGGTCGTCGCGGCATTC
Source organism: uncultured Solirubrobacterales bacterium (assembly GCA_963795745.1). GTDB lineage: Bacteria > Actinomycetota > Thermoleophilia > Solirubrobacterales > Solirubrobacteraceae > Palsa-513. The sequence continues at coordinate 192,420 of CAWCIT010000008.1, read as the reverse complement.
GCCGGTGGCCTGATCGCCGCGATGATCGTCAGGCGCCTTGGCCGCTGACGATCCTCAGCTGGCGCAGACCCTGGCCAAGACCATAACCGAGGTCTCGGAGCGGGCATCGCTGCTCGTCCGGGAGGAGATCGAGCTGGCCAAGGCGGAGATCTTCGAGAAGCTGAACAAGCTGATGCGGGGCGCTGCGGTCGGGTTGGTGGCCGGGATCTTCGCCCTGCTCGCGCTGCTCTACTTCCTGAACGGCCTGTCGTGGCTGATCTCGATCGAGCTCTTCCCGCGGGGCAAGTTCTACGCGGGCTTCTTCGTGGTCGCCTTCCTGCTCGTCGCGCTGGGCGGCCTCGGCGGCTTCCTGGCCGCGCGGTGGCTCAAGGCGGCGGCGCCGCCGACGCCGACCATGGCCATCGACGAGGCCCGGAAGATCCGGGCGTCGGTGAGCGGCGACTGATGGCCGGACGCAGCCCGGAGGAGATCCGGGCCTCGATCGAGGCCAACCGGGAGGCGCTGGCCGTGTCCGTGGTCCGGCTGCGGGGCGAGGTGGCCGAGATCACCGACTGGCGCAAGCAGCTCCAGCGCAACCAGCCGATCGTCCTCGCGGCGTCGGTCGTCGGCGGCTTCCTGGTGGGCGGCGGTCTGGCCGGGCTCGGCGGGCTCGTCACCTTCCGCCGCCACCGGCGGCGCAAGGCGTCCCGAGGCGCGGCCGCCGCCGGCGGCGTCTAAGGCTCGACGAAGCGGGTCGGCAGGCCGCCGACGCCGAGCATGCCCGGGCCGGTGTAGGTCCCGATCACGGGGCCGAGCTCGGAGATGAACCAGGGCTCGGTGCCGAAGATCTCGCGGCCGCGGTCGGCCAGGCGGTCGGCGACGTCGGGAGCCTGGATGTGCTGGATGACCCAGCAGTCGGCGCCGTCGTCGTGGCGGCTGCGCATGTAGTCGACCATCCGCTCGAAGGCCCGACCGGCGGTGCGGACGCGCTCGATCGGGGTGATCTCGCGCCCGACGGAGAGGATCGGCTTGATCTTGAGCGCGCCGCCGAGCCAGGCCTGGGCGTTGCCGACCCGGCCGCCGCGGCGGAGGTACTCGAGCGTGTCGATCGAGAACCAGATCTTCAGCTCGGCGCGGGCGTCGCGGACGCGGGCGGCGACGGTGTCGAGATCCTCGCCGGCGCGGGCGCCGGCGGCGGCGGCCATCACCAGGCAGGCGAGCCCGCCGCAGGCGCTCTCGGTGTCGATGACCAGGATCCGGCCGTCGCCCTGCCGCTCGTCGAGCATCGCCTTGGCCTGGCCGGCGGCGCCGAAGGTGCCGGAGATGCCGCCGGAGAGGTGAAGGGAGACGATGTCGTGGCCGCTGGCCAGGAGCGGCTCGTAGACCTCGGCGAAGTCGCCGACCGACGGCTGCGAGGTGCTCGGGACGTCGGTCGTGCTGCGCAGGCGGGCGTAGAAGTCGTCGTAGTCGGGGAAGTCGCTCTCCCGCTGGAGGCCCTCGCCCCAGTTCACGTAGAGGCTGACCTGCTTGACGGCGAGGCGCTCGCGCAGGTCGTCGGGGAGGTAATGGGTGGTGTCGGTGACGACGGCGACCGGACGCACCGCGCCACCCTACCCGACGCTCGCCGGCGCGCCGTCGCCACAGGCGCTACGTTTGCGTCGGTGGCGAGGGCGTGGCGCATCCGGTGGTACGGGTCGGCTGGACTCCTGGTCGCGGCCGGAATCGGGGTGATCGTCGCGTCGGACACCGTCACCGCCGAGGCGGTGTCGATCGCCCTGATCTCGCTCGGCCTGATCGTCGTCATGAGCCTGATGTTCTTCGAGGTCGGCCGCAGCGAGGATCGGGCGCGGGCGCGCGAGGTCGAGGAGATAAGGCGAGCGCAGGCGCCGCCGCCGCCGCCGGCGCGGCGCCTGACCCCGAGCCGCAGCCGGCGCCGGCGCGGATGAGGGCGGCCCGGGGCCGGGGGGGTCAGCGGCGCGCTAGCCTGAACGCAGTGGTGAGATCGTTCGACAACGATGCTCGGCCATCGTCGCCGGTCGGTCGGCGGGCCGCCGCGGCGACGGACGAGCTCGCCGGCTACGTGCGGGCGGTCGTGGGCCGGGAGGCCCCGGATCGGGTCGTGGCCGCGGCGATCGCCGAGATCGGCACGGTTGACGAGGGCCCGATCGGCGAGGCCACGGCCCGGCGGGCCCGGGAGGTCGCGCTGCGGGCGGTCGAGCGCCGGCAGGCGCGACTGGCGAGCCGTCTCGCCCGCTTGGCTCGGCTGCGCCGCGGCTGCCGCCCGGTGCCGGGACTGCTGGCGGCGCGAGCGGACGGCCGGATCGGAACCGGCCAGGTCGCCCGCCTCTACCACCACCTCGACGAATGTCTGGATTGCGCGGAGCTCGCGGGTCGGTTCGACGCCGCCGAGTGGCAGCTCCACCGCGGCGTCTCCCTCGCCCCCGGCGCGCCCCGGGCGGCCGAGGCCGGCTCGGGGGGCGACCCACGCCCGAGAGCCGAGGCCGGCTCGGGGGTCGAGGCGGGCTCGGGGGCCGAGGCGCGCCCGGAAGACAAGGGGCGCTCTCAGCCCGAGCGGAGTCCGGGAGCCGAGCCGCAGCCGCGGTCGGCGCCGCGTCGTCCCAGTCCCGGCCCGGCGCGGGCCGCCGAGGTGTCATCGACCGCCGCGCCCGCCTCCCGCCGGCCGATCGTCGGCCCGGGCGTCGCCGGCGAGCCGCGCCCGACGCGCCGGCTCGCCACCACCGGCGCAGCCGGCCCGGCACCGTCCGGCGAGGCACGCCCGGCCCGCGCGACGGCGTCGGCCATCGCCGGTGATCCCCCGGTGTCCGGCGAGGCCCGGCCGCGGCCGGTGGCGGCGTCGGCCATCGCCGGTGATCCCCCGGTGTCCGGCGAGGCCCGGCCGCGGCCGGTGGCGGCGTCCATTGCTCGCCCGGCCCCGGTCGGTGAGGCGGGTCGGTCGGCGTCGGATCGCGTCGCCGCCGCGCCTGCGGCCGGCGCCGCCCCGGCACCGACCGTCGGCCCCGCCCCTGACCGGCCCGTCCCGCCCGCCGGGCCACGCCGTTCTGCTTTTGACCCGGTCGCCGCCGCGGCTCTGGACGGCGGCGCGGCGTCGCCCGCCAACCCGGTCGCCGCCGCGGCCGTGGACGCCGGAGCGTTGTCGCCGGCCAACCCGGTCCCCGCCGCGGCTCTGGACGGCGGAGCGCCGCCGCCCGCCCGCGCGGTCGCCGCCGCCGCTGTGGAAGGCCTGGCGCCGCCGTCCGCCGACCGGCCGCCGCGTCCCGCCCGCCGTGCCGCGGACGGCGACGAGCCGCCGCGCTCGGCCCCCCGGCCCTCCGATGCCGACCGGCCGCCGCGTTCGGCCCGCCGGGCCGCGGATGGCGACGGGCCGCCGCGTTCGGCCCGGCGGGCCGCGGGCGGCGACGGGCCGCCGCGTCCGGCCCGCCGGGCCGCGGGTGGCGACGGGCCGCCGCGTCCGGCCCGGCGGTCCGCCGACTCCGGTCGCACGCCGGTCTCGAGCCGGCCGCCCGCCGACGCCGCCGGTGCGGCCGCGCTTCCCGCGCCGCATCGGAACGGAAGCCGCGGCGCCGACGCCGTCGACGCGCCGCCGGCCGCCGCCGGCCCTCCCGAGGCGCCGTCTCAGCGCCCGCGGACCGCGGCCGCGGCGCCGGCGCAAGCAGCCGCCGCCGCCCGCCGGCCGCCGGCGTCCGCGCGGTCGGCCCCGAAGCCGCCGACCTCCGCGGGACCGGGTCGCCGCCGCGCGCGCATCGGCGCGGCCGTGGTCGGCCTCGCCCTCGTCGGCGCCGGCACGGCCGCCGCCGTCGGCGGAGTGTCCCTATCCGGCGATCGGTCGCCCGCCGCCAACTCGCCCGCCGCCGGCTCGGCCCCCGCGGCGCTCGCGCCGCCGGCCGCCACCGTCCCACCGGCCGCCGCCAAGCCGCTCGCCCCGCGACCGGCTCCGTCCACGTCGACCCGCCGCGTCCAGACCCGGACCGTCCGCCCGGCGGCGGCGGCCGCCACCCCAACCGCCGCCTCCCGGCAGCGCGCCGCCACCGCGCCGACCTCGGCCGGCGCCCGGCCGGCGGCGCCCGCGCCGCCGGCGGTCGCGCCCCGGCCGCGTGTCGTCGCACCGGTCACGCGCCGGCCGGCCGCCCCGATTACGCAGCGCCCCGCGCCGGTCGCGCCGCGACCCGCGCCGGCCCCGACCAAGCCGGCGGGGCCCAGCGTCCCGACCACGGTCACGCTGCCGCTTCCGCCGGTCCGGTCGATACCTACGACGACGATCCTGCCCTCGGCCCGCTGACGCCGGCCGTCCGCCGCTCAGGCCAGGCGGTTCTCGATCTGCATCGGCGCCTGCTCGAGCTCGACCGGATCCGGCTCGAACTGCTTCTCGGCGCCCAGCAGGTCGGCCAGCTCGCCCGAGTCGAACATCTCGGTGATGATGTCGCACCCACCGACGAGCTCGCCCCGCACGAAGAGCTGCGGCGTCGTCGGCCAGTTCGAGATCGCCACCAGCTCCTGCCGGATGCGCGGGTCCGGGAGGATGTCGACGCCGGCGAACTTCGTGCCCAGCGCCTGGAGGGCCTGGACCGCCCGGGCCGAGAATCCGCACGCCGGCGCCTGCGGCGTGCCCTTCATGAACAGGATCACTTCGTTCTCGGCGATCGCCGTCGCGATCGCCTCGCGGACGGGATTATCGGTCTGCTCGCTCATGGGGATCCTCTACTCGCTTTGCGTCTTCAAGGACAGGGCATGGATCGGCCCGCCGATCTCCTCGCCGAAGACGCGGTAGACGAGTCGGTGCTGCTCGATCCGCGAGAGCCCGGCAAAGGCGCTGGCGCGCACGACGGCCCGGAAGTGGTCGCCCCCGCCGGTGTAGTCCTCGACATCGGCCAGAGCGCCGGGAATGGCCGCTTCGATGCGCTGCTTGATCTCGTTCGGGCTGGGCATCTCGATTTCAAGCTTAGTCGAACCGACCGCTACACTTGGCAAATGGTCACGATCACCGATAAGGGCGCAGACAAGGTCCGCGAGTTTCTCGCAGCCCAGAGCAACGACGTCGCGGCCGCCGGCCTCCGCGTCGGAGTTCGCGGTGGAGGCTGCTCGGGCTTTCAGTATCAGCTCGCCTTCGACGAGAAGCGCGACGACGACGAGGTCTTCGAGGTCAAGGGCCTCAAGCTGCTCGTCGATCACGACGCCCTCTCCTACGTCGACGGCTCGGAGATCGACTACGTCGACGCCCTGATCGGCGCCGGGTTCAAGGTCAACAACCCCAACGTCGTCGCCGCCTGCGGCTGCGGATCCTCCTTCCGGGTTGCCGGAACGGAGTCCTGCTCGCCCGTCTGATCCGCCGCCGCCCGGCCCTCGCCGGCCTGGCCGCCGCCGCCGCCCTCCTCGCCGCCTGCGGCGGCGGGACCGCCGGACCCGCGACCACGCCGCACGGCGCCGCCCCGGCCAGCCACCGTCGCGGCAGCGGTCTGGCGATCGGGCTCACCGAGCCCAACCCCGCCCTCCTCTGGAGCGCCGCTGCCCGCCCCGCCCTCCCGGCCGGCTTCGCCGCTTGGCGTGACCGCGCCGCCGCCCTCCACCCCGACTACATGCGCGTCGTCGTCGACTGGGCCAAGCTCCAGCCGCGAGCCGACCGCCCCGCCGACCTGACCGCGCGCCAGGACGGCTGCGAGCGCGGCGCCGGCCCCTGCGCCCCCTACGCCGGCCTGCGCGACCAGTTCGCCGCCATCGCCTCCCACCCCGGCCTCACGCCCGTCGTGGTGATCTACGGCGCCCCCGCCTGGGCCGTCCAGCCCGGCGGTGGCTGCGAGCGCCCCGGCACGCCGCCGTCCGCCCGGGCGCTCGCCCCCCGAGCCCTCGCCGCCTACCGCGCCCTGATCGGCCGGATCCTCGCCCTCGCCCGCGGGGTCGGTCTCGAGCTCCCGTGGTGGGGCCCATGGAACGAGCCCAACCACCCGCTCTTCATCAGCCCCCAGCGCGCCGTCTGCCGAACCCACGCCCCCGCCCTCTCACCGGCCGTCTACACCCGCCTGGCTCGGGCGATGGCCGCCGCGCTCGCGGCCGACGGCCGCCCCCATCGGCTCGTCCTCGGCGACCTCGCCGGCTTCGTCGCGTCCTCGCCGCTGGCCGTCTCCATCGGCGAGTTCGTCGCCGCCCTCCCCGGCGACGTCGTCTGCGCGGGCGGCGCCTGGGCCGTCCACTACGGCCTCGCCGGCCGCGCCCGCCGCGCCGAGGCGACCGTCACCGCGCTCGAGCGCGCCCTCGCCGCCCGGGGCTGCGCCGCCCCGATCTGGGTCACCGAGGCCGGCGCCCCGACCGCCGGGGCCGAGGCTCCCGCCGCCGCCTGCCGGGAGCTCGCCCTCGCTCTCGCCCACTGGAACGCCGACCCTCGCGTCGACGCCGTCTTCCAGTACACGTTCCGCGAGGATCCGCTCTTCCGCCTCGGGCTCGCCGATACGGCGTTGAACCGGGTCGAGCCGGCCTACGCCGTCTGGCGCGCCTGGGGGGCCCGCGGTCCCAACTCGCCGCCGCCGCCCGATGCCGCCCGCGCCTGCGCCGCTACTGCGGGGTGAGCTCGAGCGAGCGCCAGAGCACCCGGCACGCCGTCGTTCGGTGCGGCCGCCACGCCTCGGCCATCCGGACCAGCTCCGCCGGGGCCGGCAGCGCCTCGAGCCCGTAGGCGAGCTGGACCGCCCGGCGCACGCCGAGGTCGCCGCTGGCCAGCACGTCCGGCCGGTCGAGTTGGAACATCAGGAACATGTGGGCGCTCCACTCGCCGATCCCCCGCACGGCGACGAGCTCGGCGATCACCTGCTCGTCCGGCAGCTCGTCCAGGCGTTCGAGCTCGAGCTCGCCGCTCAGGACGTGCTCGGCCAGCGACCGCAGGTAGGAGACCTTGGCCCGCGAGAAGCCGGCCGCCGCCCGCAGCTCCTCCGGGTCGGCATCGAGGACCTCCTGCGGCGTCGGCGGCCGGCCGTCGAACACGGCGAGCAGCTTCGTCCAGATCGCCCGGGCCGCGCCCACCGACAGCTGCTGGCCGGCGATCGTCCGCACGAGCGCCGCGTAGTGCTCGCCCGGCGGCGGACGGTCCGGTCGCCGCCGCTCCGGCTCGTCCCCGATCGCCGCGATCAGGCGGGCCAGAACCGGATCGGCGGCCCGCAGGGCGCCGATCGCCGGGCTCCCGCCGCCGCGCTCAGGTCTGACCGGCGACGGCGCCGGGCACCCCCGTGTTGGTCGAGTACTTCGGCTGGAGCTTGACCTCCGGGCGGATCTCGTGCACGGCCTGCGACACGGCGATCGCCGACTCGGCAAAGCCGGTGGCGATCAGCTTGAGCTTGCCGCGGAAGGTCGTGATGTCCCCGCACGCCCAGACGTTGTGGAGGTTGGTCTTCATCAGCGAGTCGACGACGATCGCCCCCTTCTCGATCTCGAGCCCCCAGTCGCGCAGCGGCCCGAGCGCCGTCTTGAAGCCGAGCTGGAGCAGGATCGCGTCGACCTCGACCTCGATCTCGTGCGCCTCGTCCTCGGTGTGGAAGAGGATCACCCGCTCGATCCCGCCGTTCGCGTCGCCTTCGACATGGCGGATCTGGAACGGCACGTGAAGGTCGACCTGGCCCGCACCGTGGGCGTCCATGACCTGCTTGATCGTCGCCTCGTGCGCCCGGAAGCCCTCCCGCCGGTGGGCGAGCGAGACCCGCTCGGCCGTGTCGAGGAGATTGACGACCCAGTCGCAGGCCGAGTCCCCGCCGCCGACGATCAGAACCCGCTGGCCGGCGAACGCCGACTTCTCGCCCACCAGGTAGTGGGCGCCGCGGCCCTCCCACGGACTCATGTCGAAGCCCGGCAGCCGCTTCGGCTCGAATGCCCCGTGGCCGCCGGCGATGATCACCGCCCGCGAGCGCATCTCCCCCGCCGTCGTCTGGAGCACGACGAGCTGCTTGGACTCGTCCTGCGGGTCGGGCTCCCACGCGATCGCCTCGGCCGTGGTCTCCAGGTGCACGGGCACATCGAACTGCTCGAGCGCCTGCTGGCGGAGCTCCTCGACGAGATCCCTGGCCAGGATGCGGCGGTGGCCGGGCACGTCGAAGATCCACTTCTCCGGATAGAGGGTCGTCAGCTGGCCGCCGATCTCCGGCAGAGAGTCGATGATCCGCGCGCTGGCCTCCCGCATCCCGGCCCAGAACGCCGTGGCCAGGCCCACCGGCCCGGCTCCGATCACCGTGAGGTCGCGGACCTCGTCGTCGCTCATCCCAGCACCTCGGCCGCCACCGGCTCGCCGTCGAGGGCGGCGAGCGCGCGCCCGACCGAGGCGGCGATGCAGGTGAAGACCGGCGTGTCGGTGCGCGTGTACAGGGACGACTCGGTCGTCCGCAGCCGCTGGACCAGGTCGAGAAAGTCGGCCGGCCGGTCCGTCTCGAAGGCCACGACGAACTCCTGGTCGTCGAGGCCGAACGAGTACGACGTGTTGAGCTCGATCTGCGGGTACTCCCGGCCGATCCGGATGTGCTCCTGCATGATCCGGTAGCGCTCCTGCGGCGTGAGCTGGTACCAGTCGCGCGTCTTGACGAACGGGTACACGAAGAGGTACTTGGCGTGGGCCGGGCGCACGGTCAGCCGCGATTCGTCGGAGTACTCCGACGGCTTGGTCATGGCCAAATAGGAATACGGGATCTCCGCCCACTTCATCAGCCCGGTCTGAGCCAGGACGACGTGGAACTCGTGCAGCCGGTCGAGGCTGACCGACTGGGAGAGGAGCATCAGCTCGCAGTCGCCGCGGGTGCCGACGGTCGAGAACGCCCGCAGCAGGTGGTCGGACGCGAAGTCCTCGCAGGCGGCGATGAACTCCCGCTTGTCGGTCATCCGCTGCTCGGCGTCCAGGCGCCGCCAGGCCGGGTCGACGCGCAGGAACGTGTACTTGACGAAATGGCGCTCGGGCATCCCGCCTAAGTCTAGAGAGGAGCCCTGGCCGGGACCGGCCCCGGCGACCGCGGCCGGGCGCGGCGCTAGAGTGGAATCGACATGCGGATCGCGCTGGTCTCGCCATATTCCTGGACCTATCCCGGGGGTGTCATGCGGCACATCGAGGCGCTGGCCGATCGCTTCGCCGCCGCCGGCCACGACGTCCGCGTGCTCGCGCCCTACGACCCCGACGACGCCTTCAGCGCCCGCCTGCACCGCGGCGCCCGGCCCCAGCGCCGCTCCCCGCCCGACTACCTGATTCCGCTCGGGCGGACGATCGGCTTCCCCGCCAACGGCGCCGTCTCGAACATCGCCATCACCCCGCACGCCGTGCAGACCCTCCGTCGCGAGCTCGCCCACGGCGGCTACGACGTCGTGCATGTCCACGAGCCGGTCACCCCCGTCGTCGGCTGGGATCCGCTCTGCTCCTCGGACCTGCCTCTCGTCGGCACCTTCCACTGCTACTCGACCAATCCCTTCAGCAACGATCTCGCCCGCCTCCTCGGCGCCCGGCGGCGGCTCAACCGCCTCCACGTGCGGATCGCCGTCTCCGAGGCGGCCGCCTGGACCGGCGCCCGTTTCTTTGGCGGCCATTACCGCGTGATCCCCAACGGCGTCGAGATCGGCCCGCCGCCACCGCTCCGCCCGCCCCGGCCGGCCACCGCCGAGCATCCCCTGCGCCTGGTCTTCGTCGGCGCCTCGGTCGAGCGCAAGGGGATCGGCGTGCTCCTGCGTGCCTTCGAGGCCCTCCGCGAGCACGTCCCGGTCGAGTTGACCCTGGTCGGCGCCACCGACCAGGAGATCGCCCCGCTCCTGCTCGAGCGCCGCGGCATCACCGCCCTCGGCAAGGTCGACGACGACCGCAAGGCCGCCTGTCTGCGCGAGGCCGACGTTCTCGTCGCCCCGTCGCTCGGCGGCGAGAGCTTCGGCATGGTCCTCACCGAGGCGTTCGCCGCCGCGACCCCCGTCGTCGCCTCGGATATCCCCGGCTACGCCGGCGTCGTGCGCCCCGGCGTCGACGGCCTCCTCGTAGCCCCCGGGGACGCGGCCGCCCTGGCGAGCGTGCTCCAAAGTCTCGCTCTCGACCCGGGCCGCCGCGCCTTGATGGCGCAAGCCGCCGCGGCCCAGGCCCCCCGCTACGCCTGGGAGCGCGTGGCCACCGAGGTGATCGCCGCCTACGCCGACGCCGTGGCCATGCCGCGGCCGAGCGGTCGCCTCGCCCGGGCGGCCGTCCGGATCGGCGTCGTTCCGTGCGACGGCGACCGCTGCCCGCCGCGCCGCCTCGCGACGCTCGAGCGCAGCCGCCCCGACCGCCGCGAGCGTGCGCTGGCCGGCGCCCGCCGCGCCGGCCTCGGCCTCCTCGCCGCCGCCGGCGTGATCGGCGCCGTGCTCGCCCTGCGCCGCGTCGGAGTCGGGCGCATCGCCGCCAGCCTCCTGACCTCCCGCCCCGACTGGGTGCTCGTCGGCCTCGGCTTGATGTGCGCGTCGATGGCCCTCCGCGCCGTCGCCTGGCAGGCGATTCTTCGCGCCGCCCTGCCCGAGCTCACGGTTCGCCTGCGCGACACGCTGCAGGGGACGTTCATCGGCGTGCTGATGAGCGCCACCCTCCCGGCCCGCCTCGGCGAGCCGTCGCGGTCGCTGATCGTCGCCCGGCGCCTCGGTCGCCCGCGCGAGACCCTCCCGGCCGTGCTCGGCACGATCGTCGCCCAGACGCTGCTCAACCTGCTCGCCCTGCTCCTCCTCGGCATCGTCGTCTTCTCGAGCGTCGACGTCTTCGCCGGCCATCAGAGCGCGCTGCTCCTCGCCTCGATCGCCCCGGTCGTCGTGCTCGTGATCGTGCTTGCCACCCCGACCCTCCTGCGGCGCGGGCCGGCCGGCACCCAGCGGGGCGCGGCCCTCGGCGCCCGACTCGGTGGCGCGCTCGCCCGGATGCGCGGCGGCCTGCGCGTGTTCCGCTCGCCCCGCCTGGCCGCGACCGCGACCGCCGCCCAGCTCTCCGCCTGGATGGTCCAGTGGCTGGCCTGCTACGTCCTGCTCGTCGCCCTCGGCCTCGACGGCCGGGCCGGCCTCGGCGCGGCTGCCGCCGTCCTCTTCGCGGTCAACGTCACCGCCGTGCTGCCCGCGGCGCCGTCCAACCTCGGCGTCTTCCAGGCCGCCTGCGTCGCCGTGCTGAGCGGCGCCTACCACGTCGCCCCGGCCGCCGCCCTCGCCTACGGGATCGTCCTCCAGCTGGTGGAGGTCGCCACCGCCGTGATGCTCGGCATGCCCGCCCTGGTCAAGGAAGGCCTCTCCTGGCGTGACGTGCGCCTGCGCGCCCTCTACGCCGGGCCGGTCCGGCTCCCGCCGCCCCCGGCGGTGGAGACGGCCGAGGCGGCCGAGATCGCCTAGGTCGGCCGCGCCCCCACGGTCCGGGCGAGGCGCGGCCGAGGGGGCCCGGCGCCTCAGCCGCCGGCCTGGGCCGCGGCGATCAGCGACAGCTTCGCCGCCCGGCTCAGCCGCTTGATGCGGGCCTCCTCGCGGCGGGCCGAACCGGCGTCCGGCATCGGCCACGCCGCCGCGAGCTCGACCGGCAGGCGCGAGCGCGTGTAGCGCGCGCCGGCGCCCGCCTGGTGGGCGCTCACGCGCCGGTCGAGGTCGACCGTCCAGCCCGTATACAGCGAGTCGTCGGCCAGGCAGCGCAGGAGGTAGACCCACGCCGCGACGTCTTCGTCGTCGGGCGCCATCGGCCGCAGGCTCGCAGGCCCGGCGGACGCCGCTCGGCTCACCGGGTCGCCGTCACCGACGCCCGGTAGTCGGTCGGCGCCACCGGCAGCCCGCCGATCGGCACCAGCGGCGTCGCGTGGACCGAGATCTCCGCGACCAGGCCCCGCCGGCGCGGGCCGAGGGCGCGCCGCAAAAGCGCCACGCCGTGTGGCCCGAGCCCCAGGGTGATCGCCGTGCGCACGCCGGCGTGCAGGCGGCGCGACCGCGACCGGACGCTCGTGTGCGTGGTACCCCGCGCCGGCCTCAGGCGCACCCGGGCGACGACGGTGCACGGACGGTCGCAGCGGATCGACAGCGCGATCCGGCCGACGGCGAGGAGCCCGTGTCGGCGCGCCAGCGTCACGACCAGGGCCACCGGCGCAACCGTCGGCGTCGCGCTCGGCGGTGCGCACGGCACCGCCGGGGCGACGCCGGCGAACGCCTCCACCCGGTTGCTCCCCCGGTCGGCCACGATCACCGCTCCGTGGCAGTCGATCGTCAGCCCCGCCGGCGCGATCAGCTGCCCGTCGCCGGCACCCCGCGTCCCCCACGCGCCGACGAAGTCTCCCGTCGGGCCGAACCGCTCGATCCGGTTGTTGAGCCTGTCGGCGACGTAGACGTCGCCCGTCGCGTCGACGGCGATCCCGTCCGGATCGCGGAACTGGCCGGCGGCGGTGCCCGTCCCGCCCCAGGCGCGCACCGGCCGCCCGTCGGGCGCTAGCTCCTGGACGCGGTCGTTGCCCGAGTCGGCGACGTAGATGTTGCCCTGCGCGTCGGAGGCCAGTGCCGCCGGTCGGCTGAACTGGCCCGGCCCGCTGCCCGGGCCGCCGGTCACGCTCGACAGCGCTCCGTCCGGGCTGAAGCTGACGATGCGGTCGGTCGTCGTGTCGGCGACGAAGGCGTTGCCCTGACGGTCGACGGCCACTGCGCTCGGCGCGACCAGGGCGCCCGGACTGCCCGCGCGCAGACCTCCCCCCAGCCGGCCGAGGGGGACGCCTCCTCGGGTCAGGCGCTGGACCCGGTGGTTGTCGCGGTCGGCCACGAGGATGTTGCCCACCGCGTCGAAGGCCACCCCGGTCGGCGTCCTGAACTGGCCCGGGTCGCCGCCGCGCTGGCCCAGCGCGGCCACGAACTGGTGCCCCGGGTCGAAGAGCTCGAGCCGCTGGTTGGCGGTGTCGGCGACGACGAGCTGACCGCTCGCGTCGGCGGCCACCGCCCGCGGCCCGGCGAAGTTGCCCCCGCCCCGGCCGGAGCTCCCCCACGACCGCAGCGGCCGCCCGATCGGGTCGTAGACCTCGACGCGGTTGTTGGCCGTGTCCGCCACGTAGGCGTCACCGGCGCCATCGACCGCGAGCGCGCGCGGGTAGTGCAGCTGGTCGGGTCCCGGCGTGTCGCCGAAGCTCGTCACGAAGCCCAGCGTCGGGCTCAGCTCGACGACCCGACCGTTGTTGTTGTCGAGCACGAGCACCGTTCCGCCCGGGCCGACCGCCACGCCGTACGGGTACTCGAACTGACCCGGGCCGGTCCCGTAGGTCCCAGCCTGGGCGACGAACGCCCCCTCCGGCGTCAGCACCTCGACCCGGTGGTTGTCGTCGTCCGCCACGACCACCCCCGTCGGCGTCGCCGCGATCCCCCGCGGCCGCGAGAACTGGCCCGGGCCGCTCCCCAGCGTCCCGTAGGCCGCCGGATTGCTCCCGTCGAGCCCGAACCGCTCGATCCGGTTGTTGCCCGAGTCCGCCACGTAGACGTACGGCCCCGCCACCGCCACCGCTCCGCCGGCTACCTTGTCGTTGCCGTCGCCCGACCCGAACGCGAACTGGCCGACGCCCGACCCCCGGGAGCCCCACGAGCCGAGCGGGGCGCCGACGGCGTCGAACTTCTGGATCCGGCCGTTGCCCGCGTCGACGACGTAGACGTTCCCCGCCGCGTCCGTCGCCAGGCCGCTGATCGCCCCGAACTCCCCGACCCCCGTCCCCGCCTGGCCCCACTCGCTCTCGAACATCCCGGTCGCCGAGAAGCGCTGGACCACATGCGACTGGGCGTCGGCGACGTAGACGTCGCCCGACGGCCCGACGGCGATCGCCTGCGGAAAGCGGAGCGTGCCCTCGGCCCGCTGGCCGATCACCTCGACGCCGGTGTACGGGCAGCCGCCCGGACACGCGGCCGCCGCCGCCGCCGACGCCGTGACCCCGGCGGTCCCGGTGGCGAGCAGCCAGACCAGTACGGCCAGCCGCGCCCCGCGTACCGCCTTCAAGCTCACCCCGCGCCTCCCGTGTCGATGCCGGCCGCGTTGTCCGCCCGACCAGCGTAGACATCACCGCGTCCGACCGAGCCGGCCGCCGCCCAGGACCACGAGTGTCGCTTAGAAAATGCCCGGCGTATGATTGTGGAAACCCAATACGAGAGCGAGGACACGGACGTGCCTGACTCCGGCAGGATTCGCCAGCAGGTCGACGCGCGCATGGCCGAGCTCGAGGTGCTCCTCGGCGAGCTGCGCACCGAGCACGATCAGCTGCGGCGGCTGGCCGCGACCTTCGGCAGCGGCGAGCGGCCCGCCCCGGCGTCGGCGCGCGCCGCTCGGGCGGCCCGGGCGCCCCGCCGGGGCCGCCCGGCCCAGCCGGCGACCGCGCCGGCGTCCACGGGCGGCGGCCGCAGTCGGCAGGCCGTCGAGCTGATCACCGCTCAGCCCGGCCTCAGCGCCGCCGATCTCGCGGCGGCGATGGGCATCAGTCGCAACTACCTCTACCGCGTGCTGCCCAAGCTCGAGCGCCGCGGCGTGATCCGCAAGCGCGGCCGCGGCTACGAGCCGGCTTGACCGGGGCGCCGCCCGCCGGCGACCACTAGTCGTCCGAGCGGTCGGCCGCCACCCCGACCGGCTCCTGCGTGCGCTGGACGCGCGGCTCCTCGTCGGCCTGCGGGTCGGGCGCGACGCCGCGGGTCGGGTCCCGTTCTGACCCGCGGATCACGTCGTCGGGCGGCGGCGGTCCGGCGGGCAGGAAGCCGGACTTCATCGCGAAGTACACCGCCTGCGGATGGTGGGCGACGATCGCCATCGTCGACTGCTCGGGCTCGAGCGCGTAGCCGCCCGACAGGCGCAGGCCGATCGCCGGGGCGTCGAGCAGGCGGAACACCTTCTCGTGCTCGGCCTGGTCCGGGCAGGCGCCGTAGCCCCACGAGTAGCGCCGTCCCTGGGTCGGCCCGATCCCGAGCTCGGCGCGGACGCGCGCGTGCATCCACTCGGCGATGCCCTCGGCCGTCTGCACGCCGAGACCGTGGGTGAAGAGCTGCTCGGCGAACTCGCCGTCGGCCTCGAGCGCCGCCATCAGCTCGGTGACGGCGTCGCCGACGGTGACCGCCTGGATGGCCACGACGTCGAGCTCGCCGGTGTCCTTCGGCCGGTAGAAGTCGGCCAGGCAGATCCGGTCGTGCTTGGGCTGGCGGGGGAAGACGAGCCGTTCGCGCACCGTCTCCCGGTCCTCGGGGTCGAGCACCACCAGCTCGTTGCCCTCCGAGTAGCAGGGGAAGTATCCGAGCCGGGCCCGCGGGCGCAGGTAGTCCTGCTCGCGCCACATCCGCTCCAGGCGCGGTTGGAAGTCGTCCTGGATCAACCGGCGCCAGGCCTCGCCCTTGACGCCGCGCCCGCCCCAGTGGAGCTTGAACAGGACGTGGGTGTCGAGGTGGGGGAAGACCTCGGCCAGCTCGACGTCTCGCTCGTGCACGCCCCAGTAGGGCGGCGTCGGCACCGCGTTGTCGGTCCGCGCGGCCGAGCGCACGCTGTCGTCGTCGGTCGGCAGCTCGGCCGGCGCCGGCCCTTTGTCGCGCAGGCGGCGCGCCGCCTCGCGCGTGCTGGCGACGAGGACCGGCCGCGCCTGCGGGTCGATCAGCTGGTCCATCTTGGCCAGGCCCTCGAAGGCGTCCTTGCAGTAGAACACCCCCGGCTCGTAGACCTCGTCGGACTCCTTGCCCCGCGGATAGAGGATCCGCAGGCCGAAGTCGCGGTTGATCGCCGCGCCGCCGATCAGGACCGGGTAGGGGAGCGATCGCTCGTGGAGCTCGGCCACCCCGAGCGGCATCTGCTTCGAGGTCGAGACGAGCAGGGCCGACAGGCCGATGGCCGTTGCGTTGTGCTCCTGCGCGGCGTCGAGGATGCGCGAGATCGGGACCTGCTTGCCGAGGTCGACGACCGTGTAGCCGTTGTTGGAGAGGATCGTGTTGACCAGCGACTTGCCGATGTCGTGGACGTCGCCGAAGACGGTGGCGATCACCACCGTGCCCTTGGTGTAGCCCTCGGTGCGATCGAGGTAGTTCTCCAGGCGAGCCACCGCCTTCTTCATCACTTCGGCTGACTGGAGCACGAACGGGAGGATCAGCTCTCCGGCGCCGAACTTGTCGCCGACCTCCTTCATCGCCGGAAGGAGCACGTCGTTGAGCGTGGGCACGGCGCCGATCTTCTCGACCGACCGGTCGATCCAGTCCTCGACGCCCTCCTTCTTGCGGCGCAGGATGTGGTAGTGGAGGGCCTCCTCCGGCTCCATCCCCCCCGTCGGGTCGGCCGCCTCCTCGGCCGCGGTCTCGCCCTTCTCCTCGAAGTGCTCGATGAAGCGCTGGGTCGCGTCCTCCCGGCGGTTGAAGATCAGGTCGTCGGCGAGCTGGCGCTCGAGCTCGGGGATCTCCCCGTAGGGGGTGATGTCGGCCGGATGGACCATGGCCAGGTCGAGCCCGGCCTGGACGCAGTGATGCAGGAACGCCGAGTTGAGCACCTCGCGCGCGGGCTTGCCGAAGCCGAAGGAGACGTTCGAGACGCCGAGCGACGTCTTGACCCCGGGCAGCGCCGCCTTGATGTCGCGGATCCCGGCGATCGTCTCGACCGCCGAGTTGGCGAACTCCTCGGCCCCGGTGGCCAGGGTGAAGGTCAGGGCGTCGAAGATCAACAGCTCCGGATCCATCCCGTGCTCATCGACCA
Organism: uncultured Solirubrobacterales bacterium; assembly: GCA_963795745.1. Lineage (GTDB taxonomy): Bacteria > Actinomycetota > Thermoleophilia > Solirubrobacterales > Solirubrobacteraceae > Palsa-513. Next base: position 175,775 of record CAWCIT010000008.1, on the reverse strand, counting down.
CGTACCCATGGATCCGCCGGGCGACCTCGACCTTGCGGGGCGCCGTCTTGGCCATCGACTCCTCGTCGATGGTCAGGGCGATCAGCGCCGCTCCGTGGGCCAGGCAGAGGGGGACCACCCGGTCGAGCTTGGCCCTTCCGGCCTCGAGGTTGACCGAGTTGACGATCGCCCGCCCGGGAATCTGCTCGAGCGCCCGCTCCATCACCTCGGGCTCGGTCGAGTCGATCTGGATCGGCGCCGGCGTGGCCAGGGAGACGCGCTTGGCCAGCACCCGCATCTGCTCGTCCTCGTCCTGGCGCTCGGTCAGGGCCACGCACAGGTCGAGCACGTGGGCGCCGCCTTCGACCTGGCTCTCGGCGATGCGCAGGAGGCCGTCGTAGTCGTCCTCGAGCAGCATCGCCTTGGCCCGGCGCGAGCCCTGGGAGTTGACCCGTTCGCCGACGATCGTCGGTGCCGGCTGCTGGGCGAGCGGCGTGGCGCCGATCATCGACGACAGGTGGGGCGCCCGCGGCGGCGGCCGGCGGCTGACCCCGGAGCGGGCGACCCGGGCGTGCAGCGCGGCGATGTGGTCGGGGGTGGTGCCACAGCAGCCGCCGACGATGCTCACCCCGTAGCGGTCGACGAACTCGCCCAGCGAGGCCGCGAAGGGCGCCGGCTGCTCGGGAAAGATGGTCTCCCCGTCGGGTCCCTGGAGGGGCAGCCCGGCGTTGGGGATGCACGCCACCGGCACCGGACAGTGCTCGCCGAGGAAGCGGACCGCGTCGCGCATGTCCTCCGGCCCGGTCGAGCAGTTCAGGCCGATGACGTCGACCCGGAGCGCCTCGAGCGTGGTGAGGACGGCGGAGATGTCGGTGCCCAGGAGCATCTTGCCGCCGTTGGGCAGGAGCGACACCGACGCGTGGATGGGCAGCGTCCGCCCGCTGCGCTTGAACGCCTCCCGGGCGCCGAAGATCGCCGCCTTGACCTCGAGGATGTCCTGGGCCGTCTCGATGATCAGGAGGTCGACTCCGCCCTCGATCAGGCCGCTCGCCTGCTCGGTGAAGACCTCGACCAGGGCCGGGAACTCGATCGCCCCGAGGGTCGGGTCGTCGGAGGCCGGGAGGTAACCGGTCGGCCCGATGGCGCCGGCCACGTAGCGATCCTCGCCGGCCGCTCGCCGGGCGATCTGGGCCGCCCTGACGTTGATCTCGACCGTGTGCTCGGCCAGACCCCACTCGCCGAGCTTGATCCGCGAGGCCTGGAAGCTGTCGGTCTCGACGACGTCGGCTCCGGCCGCCATGACCGCGGCGTGCACCGACTCGATGACGTCGGGCCGCGACAGGACCAGCGCCTCGTGGCATTTGCCGTCGAGTCCGCCGTAATCCTTGGGGCCGAGCGGCATCTGCTCCAGGGCGGCCCCGAGGCCCCCACCGTAGATGACGACCCGGGACGAGATGGCCGTAGGGAAGTCGCGCACGACTCTCATCCTACCAGCGCCCGGACCAACCTTGACACATGCTTGGCAAGGTTGGCCGCGGGCTCGGCGGCTACTTGATGAACAGCATCTCCGCGTACTTCGGCAGCGGCCAGAGGTCGTCGGCGACGATCCGCTCGAGCCGGTCGGCCACCGCCCGGGTGGCCTCCATGGCCGGAAACACGGTGTCGCGCATGTAGCACGCGTGCTCGATCCCCTCGACCTCGGGATGCTCGAGGTTCGCCCGCTCGAGCTCCTTGATGGCCGCGACGAGCTCGTCGATCAGGTTCGCGGTCTCGGCGATCAGCGGCTCGTTTCCCGCCGCCCGCAGCTCGGCCAGGTGGCGGGTGGCGGCCGGCAGCAGCAGCGTGCGGGCGATCGACGCCGCCGTCTCCGCCTCGATGTTGAGCTTCACCGAGTACTGCTCGGTGAACACGTCGTAGCGGGCCTGGAGCTCGCGCTCGCTGAGCACGCCGTACTTCTCGAACACCTCGATCGTCTGCGGGTTGACCAGCCAGGGCAGGGCGTCCGCGGTCGAGCGCAGGTTGTAGAGGCCCCGCCGCTCGGCCTCGGCGTGCCACTCGGGCGAGTAGTTGTCCCCGCCGAAGCAGATCGCCCGGTTGGCGGTGTAGGCGTCCGCGACCACGCCGTAGACCGCCTGGCTCGCGTCCGCTCCGGCCTCGATCCTCTGGGCCAGGTCGTCCGCCAGCTCGTCGATCGCCTCGGCGATGATCGTGTTCAGCACCGTGTTGGGCAGCGATGGCGACGCGCTCGACCCCAGCGCCCGGAACTCGAATTTGTTGCCGGTGAACGCGAATGGGCTCGTGCGGTTGCGGTCGCCGCCGTGCATCGGCAGCGGCGGCAGGACGGGCGTGCCCAGGGCGAGCATGAGCGCCTCGGTGCCGCCGTCGCCCTCGCCCGAGGAGATCGCCTCGAACGCCTTGTCGAGCTCGGCGCCGAGGAAGATCGAGATGATCGCCGGCGGCGCCTCGTTGGCTCCGAGCCGGTGGTCCTGACCCGGGCTGGCGATCGAGGCCCGCAGCAGAGCCTGGTGCTTGTTGACCGCCTTGATCACCGCCGAGCAGAAGAACAGGAAGGAGACGTTCTCGTGCGGTGTGGCCCCCGGCTCGAGCAGGTTGCTGCCGGTGTCGGTGCCCATCGACCAGTTGTTGTGCTTGCCCGAGCCGTTGACCCCGGCGTAGGGCTTCTCGTGCAGCAGGCAGACCAGCCCGTAGCGCCGGGCGACGTTCTGCATCACCTGCATCGTCAGCTGCTGGTGGTCGGAGCCGACGTTGGAGTTCTCGTACACCGGGGCGATCTCGTACTGGTTCGGAGCCACCTCGTTGTGGCGGGTCTTGACCGGAACCCCGAGCTTGGCCAGCTCGAGCTCGACCTCCATCATGTAGGCCAGGATCCGCTCGGGGATCGAGCCGAAGTAGTGGTCGTCGAGCTCGTGGCCCTTGGGCGGCTTGGCCCCGAACAGGGTGCGCCCGGTGATCAGCAGGTCGGGCCGCTCGAAGTAGTACTGCTCGTCGATCAGGAAATACTCCTGCTCGGGGCCGATCGTCGTGAACACGCGGACCGAGTTCTCGTCGCCCAGCAGGCGCAGGGCCCGGATGGCGGCGGTCGACAGGGCGTCCATCGAGCGCAACAGCGGGATCTTGTGGTCGAGCGCCTCGCCCGTCCACGAGGCGAACGCCGTCGGGATGCAGAGCAGCGCGCCGTTCGGGTTCTCGAGCAGGAACGCCGGCGAGGTGGGGTCCCAGGCGGTGTAGCCACGGGCCTCGAAGGTCGCCCGGATGCCGCCGGTCGGAAAGCTCGACGCATCCGGCTCGCCCTGGATCAGCTCCTTGCCCGAGAACTCGGCCAGCGCGCTGCCGTCGGATGCCGGCCCGTAGAAGGAGTCGTGCTTCTCGGCCGTCATCCCGGTCAGCGGCTGGAACCAGTGGGTGTAGTGGGTCGCCCCCTTCTCCAGAGCCCAGTCCTTCATCGCCTGGGCCACCGAGTCGGCCAGGGTCGTGTCCAGGGCCTCGCCCCGGTCGAGCGTGCGCTGGAGCTGCTTGAAGACGTGCTTGGGGAGGCGCTGGCGCTGCTCGGCCAAGCCGAAGACGTTCGCCCCGAAGACCTGGTTCGACGGGCGGGTGAGGTCGGGGGCGCCGAGGCCGGCGCCGTTGGCGCTCCATTGCGCGGCCGTGACGTTGTGCTGACGGGTCCGTGGCATGGGCTGAGCGGTCCTCCCTCGGGACAGATGGTCGTACGACGGCGGCGAACCGCCACGGCGGGATCGTAGAACGATCCCGCGCCTGGCGAAACCCTATGACCTCTGCGCTGCGGTCGCCTTGTACCGCTGGCCAACATGCGCCCGGCGCAGTTCGCCCGGCCGTCGGCCGGGCCCCGCGACGGCGGGGCCCGGCGATCGGCGGCGGCCCTGCCTCGGGGCCGGCCGGCTCAGGCGACGAGGGCGGCGGCGGGAACCGGGGCGCCGAAGCGCACCGGCGTGCCGCGCGGAACCACGAGCACCGGGAAGGTCGCGGTCTCGAGGGCGTACTCGTTGGCCGCGCTGATCAGCACCCGGCCGGCCGGCGCCTCGCGGCGGGAGCCGATGACCAGCAGGCTGTGCCGTCCCGGAACGGCGGCGACGGGGACGCCGAGCGCGCGCGCCAGCGACGCGGCAGTCTCCTGCGCGGCCGGGTCGTCGTCGCCGGGAGCGATGGCCACGTCGGCCACGGCGCCCTTCGGCAGGGATCGGAAGCCGGCGGGGGCCAGGGCCACGGCGGTCCGCCCGCCGCCCAGCAGGCGGCTGGCCGCCGTCCCGGGGGCGACGAGGCCGGGAGCGGTGCGATAGTCGGCGCCGAAGACGATCACGCTGGCGTGCTCGCGATCGGCCAGCTCGGCCAGGCCGGCGCCGGTCGACGCGTTGAGCACGATGTGGCGCTCGGCCTCGGGGCTGCCCAGCCAGTCGGCCCCGTGGGCGAGCAGCGTGTCAGCGTGGTGGCGTTCGACCTCCTCGCTGGCGTCGCGCTCCGCATGGGCGTGACGGACGTACGCGAGGCCGACGGCCGCCCCGGCCTCGCCGAACACGCGACCGAGCGCGAGCGCGTCGATGTCGTAGATGGTGTCGTCGTACGAGACGATGATCTTGGTTTCTTCCATGGTTTCTCTCCGGCTCGCGCTGCGTGATTCGGCGATTCAAAGGCTTCCATGGATGGCCCATCAGTACCAGTGAAGTCAGTGATGCACCTGATAAGTTCAGCTTATGCTGAACGTGAACCGGCTGCGGGTTCTGCGCGAGGTCGCCGGCCGCGGCTCGTTCTCCGCTGCCGCGGACGCCCTCTCCTACACCCAGTCGGCCGTCTCCCAGCAGATCGCCGGCCTCGAGGCCGAGGCCGGCGCCACGCTGATCGAGCGCCGATCCCGCGGTCTGCGCCTGACGGCAGCCGGCGAGGCGCTCGTCCGTCACGCCGACGGCATCCTGGCCAGTCTCGAGGCGGCCGAGGCCGAGCTGGCGGCGATCGCCGGCGTGCGCGGCGGCCACCTGCGGATGGCCTCGTTCCCCACGGCGGGAGCCACGCTGATGCCGCTGGCCATCGCCCGCTTCCGGGCCTTGCACCGCGAGGTCGAGCTCAGCCTGGCCGAGGGCGAGCCCGAGGACACCGTGCCGCGCCTCCTCGCCGGCGAGTTCGACCTCGCCCTGGTGTTCGAGTTCGCCGGGGTCAGCGAGCTCGGGCCGGCCGGCCTCGAGCGGCTCGACCTGCTCGAGGATCCGATGCACGTGGCGCTGCCCGCCCGCCACCCCCTGGCCGCCCGCCCGGCGCTCGCGCTCGAGCAGCTCGCCGGCGAGGCCTGGGTCCAGACCTCGGCCCAGAGCCCCTGTGCCCGCCACGTCGTCCGCGCCTGCCACGCGGCCGGATTCGAGCCGCACGTCGCCTTCGAGAGCGACGACTACCTCACGGTCCAGGGGCTGGTGGCCGCCGGCGTCGGCGTGGCCCTGATCCCGGAGCTCGCCCTCTCGAACGTCCGGGCGGACATCGTCATCCGGGACCTCTCGCCCGAGAGCCCGGCCCGCCAGGTGATGGCTGTCACCCCGGCCGGCCCCCGCCGCGCCCCGGCGGCGGCGGCGATGCTCGGCGTGCTCGCCGAGGTCGCCCGGCGCCACGTCGAGCTCGCGGGCCAGCCGGTCCTCGCCGCGACGTAGACTCGTCCGGCGATGATCCTGGTCGGACAGGAGAAGCTGCTCGCCGAGCCGGTCAAGTCCACCGGCCGCGAGCGGCGGGCGATCAAGCTGTTCGTCGTCGCCCTCGTCCTCGTCGGCCTGGCGGTCGTGGTCGTCGCCGTCGAGCGCAGCCGCGGTCGGGCCGGCGCCCACTGCGTCGCGGTGTCCGTCCCGAGCTACACCGGCGCGGTGACCGCCGAGCAGTGCGGCGCCCGGGCCGCGGCCTGGTGCCGCGCGGCCTACACCTCGGGCGCCCAGGACGCCCTCGCCCGCGCTCTGCGCAGCGAGTGCCCCCGCCGCGGCTACCCGCCGCCCCCGGCGTAGGCCGGGGCCCGAGCGGTCGCCCCGGCGGCGCGACCGCCGGGCCGCGCGGCGCCGGGCCGCCGCGGCCCGCCCCCGCCCGGGCCGGCGGCCGGGGGCGGGCGGACCCTTCGGCCCGCCCTCCGAGCCGGCGGCGCGGGGCGGCGGACCCTTCGGCCCGCCCCCCGGGCCGGCGGCCGGGGCGGGCGGACCTTTCGGCCCGCCTCTCCCGGCCCCGCCCGCGGCCCCCGCCAGCCGTCCTGCGGGCCGCCTCCGCGCCCCGGCTAGGCGGGCCCGGCCGCCGGCTCCGGCAGGGGTGGTGGGGCTCGCGTCGACCCCACCGGCGGGTAGCCGAGCGACGGGACATCCGACGGGTAGACCTCGTTGCCGTGGATCGCGTGGTCCCCGATCTCGAGCTCGGTCTCCGACAGGCGCAGCGGGACGAACAGGCTGACGAACTTGAGGATCAGGAACGTCATCGTGCCGTCGAAGACGATGATGAACAGGGCGGCGAGCGCCTGCCACTTGAGCAGCGTGCCGTTGCCGTGGAGCAGCCCGGCCCCGGCGACGTTGGCCGTCCCCTTGACGCCGAAGTACTCGATCACCTTGGGGTTGGCCAGGACGCCGACCATCAGGCCGCCGGTGACGCCGGCGATGCCGTGGGTGTAGACGACGCCGAGCGTGTCGTCGACCTTGCGGAAGATCGGCGCCCGGCTGAGGTACTTGATCGCCATCCAGACGATCGTCGAGGCGACCACGCCCATGACGATCGCCGACCAGCCGTCGATGAAGCCGGCCGCCGGGGTGATGGCGACGAGGCCGGTGATCATGGCGTTGACCGAGCCGATGAGCGACGGCTTGCCGCCGCTGACGTAGTCCCAGCCGATCCAGACGAGGAGCGCCACCGCGGTGCAGAGGTTCGTGTTGAGGATCGCGGCCGAGGCGTTGGCCCCGGCGTAGTAGGAGTCGCCGCCGTTGAACCCGTTCCAGCCCATCCAGAGCAATCCGGCGCCGGCGGCCACCATCAGCAGGTTGTTCGGGGCGTCGATCTCGCGGTCGCGCTGGAGGCGGGGGCCGATCACGGCGGCGGCGACGAAGCCGGAGACGCCGGCCGCGAGGTGGATCACGTAGCCGCCGGAGTAGTCGAGCGCGCCCTTCTGGGCGAAGAAGCCGCCGCCCCAGATGAGGAAGGCGTTGACGGTGTAGACGAGCGAGCACCAGAGGAAGACGAAGGGGATCCAGGCCTTGAAGTTGACGCGGCCGAGGACGGAGCCGAGCATGAGGATCGGCGTGATCCCGGCGAACACGAACTGGAAGTAGCCGAGCGTGGCCTGCGGGAAGTGGAAGGGCGGGCCGGTGGTGATCAGGGGAATCGACGCCTGCCCGGTCTCGGCGCCGGCGCTGAGGATGCTGGCCGGCTTACCGATGAAGTTGCCGAAGAAGCCGGTCTTGCTGAGTCCCTGCCAGGGCGTGCCGAAGCCCATCTTGAACCCGTAGAGGACCCAGACGAGGAGCACGATGGCGAAGGCGACGAACGACATCATCATGCTGTTGACCGACCAGCGCTTCTGCATGACGCCGCCGTAGAGGATCACCAGACCGGGCACGCTCATCAGGCCGACCAGCGTCGCCGCCGTCATCTGCCACGCGTTGTCCCCTGGGTTCAGATAGGGCAAATACGGTACCCACGTTCCCATCAGCGTCCTCCAGTGCGTTTGCCGACGAGCCCGCGCCAAGCCAGGACGGCCATGACCCGCTCGTCTAGGTTCGGCATCAAAACGACGCCGGCGGGCGCGCTGTATGGCCCGCTGGACACAATCGCCCGCTGCCGTTTGTACGCGCGGCCAATCCGGGTCAGCCGCGCCGCAGCGCGCGCTCACCTCGCCCGGTGGCGCGCAGCCAGACGCGGGGCGCCGGGGCGGGGAGCCAGGTCTCCCAGGCGCGGACCACGCGCGCCCGCTCGGCGGCGGGGATCTCGGCGCCCGCGGCGTCGGCGCTCAGCGCCGCGAGCTCGTCGTGGAGCAGCTCGCCGACCGCGCGCTCGGCCAGGCCGAGGCAGTCGCTGAGCGCCCGCTCGGGGTAGCGCCGGCCGGCCAGGCGCCAGAGCTCCGAGAGCGGCCGCGGATGCTGGGCGGCGAGGGCGAGGACCTCGTCCTTGAAGTCGGCGAACGGCGGCCCGGGAGCCACGCGGCGCGGATCGGCCGTGCCGGGGCCGCGGATCAGCTCGCCGGTCACGTCGCGGCCGTGCCTGAGCGCGGCCGCCCAGCCGCGGCCCATCCCGAGCGCACCGGCCTCGAGCGGTGGTCCGGCGAGGATCGTCAGCTTGCACTCGCCGGGCGTCCAGAAGCGTTCGCCGAGCTCGACCAGGCGGCCGGCCTCCCAGGGTTCGGCGATCGTCGCGCGGACCTCCGCCTCGCTCAGGTTGAAGGCCCGGGCGGAATGGGGAAAGCGCTGGAGCTGGGCGTGGAAGACCACCGGCCGGCGACTCTAGTGGTTGTCTCGGGAACGGCCTGCGCGTCGGTCGGTGGCGGGCGCGCGTCACGCGCCCGGCCTGCGGGGCCGTCCAAATCGCGGCGGCGATCTTTCGACGCCTGGCTAAAGACCGTCCTCGGTCGATCGCCGATGCTGGCCGCGGACTCTCCAAGCGGAGCTGCTCGGGGGAAACTCATTCAAGGAGGACGGATGCGCCGTTCGAGGCTGCTGGGAGCCCTTGGGCTCAGGTCATGAAGATGGTGGTCGCGTACATCCGCCACGAGGCGTTCGAGCCGATCCGCAACGATCTGCTCGAGCTCGGCTTTCCGTCGCTGTCGATCAGCGAGGTGAAGGGCTCGGGCCGCCAGAAGGGCATCACCGAGAACTACCGGGGGGCGACGTTGACCAACTACCTGCGGCCGAAGGTGAAGCTCGAGTGCGTCGTGGCCGACGGCGACGTCCAGACGATCATCGACACCGTGCTGCGGCACGCGCGGACCGGGGCCGTCGGCGATGGCAAGGTGTTCGTGATCCCGGTCGAGCAGTCCTACCGGATCCGGACCGGCGAGGTCGGCGAGGACACCCTGCAGATCCATCCCGACGCGGCCGCCGCCGCCCAGACCGGAGCGTAGGGCGATGTCGGCCGCGACGACGCGCAGCGCCGGCGGCCGCGGGGCGGCGCCCGCCCGGTCGGGGCCCACGAGCGGAGGGAGGTGAGGTGGCCTCCACCGGCCGGGACGCGATGAGGATGCCGCCGAACCCGCTGCGCGCCATTCACCTCGAGATGGTCGACGCCGTCCTCGGCGGCGAGGGACTCGGCCGGGTGGCGCGGATCGCCGCCGACGCCGTCGGCGCCCCGGTGGCGATCGTCGTGCCGCGGCTCGGAGTCGCCTGTGTGGCGCCGACGCTGCTCGAGATCGGCGAGCTCGAACGCTACGCGGCCGACCGGGTGGCCGGCCGCCCGGTGCGGGCGCCGCGGTCGGTGGTCGAGCACGCGCCGATCGGGGCGGGGGAGGAGCTGATCGGGATCGTGGCGATGCTGCGCGGCGACGGGCCGCCGCCGGCGGACGCCGGCGAGTACCTCCACCTGGCGGCGGTGGCCTCGATGACCGAGGTGGCGGTCACCGAGGCCAAGGAGGAGGTCGCCCAGAACCTGCGCGGCTCGTTCATCGAGGAGCTCCGCACGCGCAACGAGCTCGACGCCCAGGAGGTGACCCGGCGGGCGGCGCGCCTGGGCTGTGATCTCGGGCGCGGCGCCGTGGTCCTCTGCGCCGAGCTGGCCACCGATCGCCCGGCCCACGTCGTGGCGACCATCTGCGGCGACTGGTCGGGGGCCCTGGCCCAGCACGACGGGTCGCCGGGCGGCGGCCGGGTCTACGCGCTGTTGCCGGCCTCGGGGGCCGACGACGCGCCGGAGGCGACGGTCGCCGCGGCGCGGCGCCTCGCCGGGCGCCTGCAGCGGCTGGGCACGGTCGGCCTGTCGTCGTTCTACGCCGATCCGGCCGACCTTCACCGGGCGATCCAGGAGGCGGAGCTCGTGCTCGACGTGCTGCGCACCTCCGACGTGCCGATCGCCCAGGACATCGGCTCGGGCACCTACCGGCTGCTCTTCCGGGTCCTCGCCTCCCACCCGGAGGAGGTCCGGGCCTTCTACGAGGACACGGTCGCGCCGATCGTCCGCTACGACGAGCAGTACCGGACCGAGCTGCTCGGGACGCTCGAGGCCTACCTCCAGAACAACTGCAACATGAACGCGACGGCGGCGGCGATCTACGCCCACCGTCACACGGTCGCCTACCGGCTCGACCGGGTGCGCGAGCTGACCGACCTCGACCCGCTGGTCTCCGAGGACCGGGAGCGGCTCGGGCTGGGGATGAAGGCCTACCGCATCATCCTGCCCCGGCTCCCGCGCTGAGCCGGGGCCGGCGGACGACGCGGCCGGTGGCCGGATCGACGCGGGGGTCGGCCGGGGCGCCGGAGACGCGGACGGTGAACGCCCCGCCCGGAGCTCGTCCGCCGGCCGGGGCGACGACCTCGCCGGCGCCGTGGCCGGCGGCGACGCGATAGGCGACGCGGTAGGTGCCGGGTCGCACCGGCGTCAGGCGCCAGACGAAGCTCGCGGTCGCGCCCGGCGCGAGCGGCCCGAGGGTCCAGGTCTCGTCGGCCGTCGACCCGGCGCCGGCGCCGGCGCCGGGGGCGCGGTCGACGAGCCAGATCGGCCGTCCGGGGCTCCCCAGGTTGGGATTGGGATCGGCGGTGGAGAAGGAGTCGATCGCCACCGCCACGTCGGGGAGCGTGCGGGAGCCGTCGTTGCGCACGACGATGCGCAGGCGGGCGGCGGTGGCGACGCGCTGGTCGGCCGGAAAGCTCGCGGCCGGGACCGAGACGGTGAAGCGAACGGGCGCCGCGGCCCCACCGCAGCCGGCGGCCAGCAGGCCGAGGCCCACGGCGCCGAGCCTGCGCCTGCCTGGGCCGCGCCCCGCCACGGCGCGAACATACCAGGGCGGCCGCGGCGGCCGGGCGGCCTACCAGCCGTAGATGTCGCGCCGGTAGTCGGCGAGCATGCGGGCGGCGCTGAAGGCCGGCCCGAGGGCGCGCATCGAGCCGCGGACGCGGTCGAGCCAGGCGGTGGGCAGGCCGTCTGAGTCGCGCTCGGCGAAGAGGGGGACGATCTCATCGGCGAGGACCCGGTGGAGGTCGGCGCCGTGGCGGGCGTCCTGGGCGCGCTCGTCGGCGTCGACGTCGCCCGAGAGCGCCCAGCCGCTGTGCCCGTCGTAGGCCTCGGCCCACCAGCCGTCGAGGACGCTGAGGTGGAGGCCGCCGTTGACGACGGACTTCATCCCGCTGGTGCCGCTGGCCTCGAGCGGTGGGCGGGGGAGGTTCACCCAGACGTCGCAGCCGCGGACGAGGCGGGCCGCACTGTCGAGGTCGTAGTCGTCGAGGAAGACGACCCGCCGGGCGACGTTGGGGTCCTCCTTGAGGGAGAACAGCGACTGGAGCAGGCGCTTGGCGTCGTCGTCGCGAGGGTGGGCCTTGCCGGCGATCAGCACCTGGATCGCCCGGTCGCCGTGGAGCAGGCGGAGGTTCTCGGGATCCTCGATCAGCAGCCGCAGCCGCTTGTAGGTGGCCAGGCGGCGGGCGAAGCCGATGGTCAGGGCGTCCGGGTCGAAGCCGTCGCCGGCGGCCGCGGCGTAGGCGGCCGAGTCGCCGCGGCCGAGGCGGTCGGTCGGGCTGCGGTGGCGGACGTAGTCGATGAGCGCCACCCGCTGCTCGCGGCGCACGGCCCAGAGCTCGGCGTCGGGGATCCCGGCGACGGGGGCCCAGGTCTCGGGCGCCGCGGCCCGGGCCATCCAGCCGGGGCCGAGGTGGCGGTCGAGCAGCCGCCGGACGGGGGCGCCGATCCAGCTCGGCACGTGGACGCCGTTGGTGACGTGGCGGATCGGGACGTCGTCGTCGGCCAGGTGGGGCCACAGGTGCTGCCACATCGTGCGGGCGACCTCGCCGTGGCGGCGGCTGACGGCGTTGGCCGCGCGGCTGGTGCGCAGCGCGAACTGCGTCACCCCGAACGGCTCGGCGGGCTGGTCGGGATGGGAGCGGCCGAGGCGGGCGACGAGCCCGCGGTCGAGGCCGTACTCGGCGCACAGGCCGCCGAGGGCGTGGAGGACGGCGTCCACCGGATAGGTGTCGTTGCCGGCCGGGACGGGCGTGTGGGTGGTGAAGACGGTGCGCTCGCGGGCGGCGGCGAGGGCCGCGTCGGGATCGCGGCCGCCGGCGAGGTCGGAGCCGATGAGCTCGAGCGCGGCGAAGGCGGCGTGCCCCTCGTTGAGGTGGACCACCGACGGCTCGAAGCCGACGGCGCGGAGCATGCGCAGGCCGCCGGCGCCGAGCAGGACGTACTGGGCGAGGCGGATCTCGGGGTCTGAGATGTACAGCCGCGACGTGATCCAGCGGGCCTTGGGCGAGTTCTCCGGCCGGTCGGCGTCGAGGAGGAACAAGGGGACGCGGCCGACGTCGACCCGCCAGACCTGGGCGGCGACGTCCTCGTCGGCGATCGGGACGCTGATCGTCAGGGGCTGCCCGTCGCCGTCGCGGACGAGGGCGGCCGGCAGGCGGTCGGGGTCGGTCGGCGTCCAGTACTCGTGCTGCCAGCCGGAGGCGTCCAGCCGCTGGCGGAAGTAGCCCTGGCGGTAGAGGAGGCCGACGGCGACGAGCGGGATGCCGTCGTCGGAGGCCTGCTTGACCAGGTCGCCGGCGAGGGCCCCGAGGCCGCCGGAGTAGACCGGCAGCGACGGGTGGACGCCGTACTCGGCGCAGAAGAACGCGGCCGGCCGGTCGGGCGGGGGGGTGCCGGCGGGGGCGGGGCGGGCCTGCTCTGCGGCGATGGATTCCTGGGCTGCGCGCGCCGCCGTCAGCAGCGCCTGGTCGGCGGCGGCGCGCGCGAGCGCGTCGGCCGGCGCCTCCCGGAGGAGCCGGACGGGGTTCTGACCGCAGAGCGCCCAGCGGTCCGGGTCGACCGCCTCGAACAGGGCGGGGCCGCCGGGCAGCCACGACCAGCGGTAGTCGTAGGCCAGGCGGGCGAGCACGTCGAGCGACGCCGGGAGCAGGCTGGCCAGCGCCTGGGCGGCGCGGTCGAGCTCGGCGCGCCCGGCGGCCATCGGATCGGTCGGAGTCACGCCGGGCGGAGCCTAGCGCGCGGTTTGCCATCGCGCCGGGCGGAGGCGTAGGCTAGCTGCGGTCGGCGGACGGGCAGGCCGACGACGGTTACCCGGGGAGGGTGGATGGTGCGCAGCGTCACGGATCGGGCCATCGCGCCGACGAGGAACCTCCTCTCGGAGATCGGGGACATGATGATCCTCACCGGTCGGACGATCGTCTCGGCCGTGCGGCCTCCGTATCCCTACGGCGGCGAGTTCGTCTCGCAGTTCCTCTTCGCCCTGCGTCTGTGCTGGTTCCCGCTGCTCGTCTCGACGATCGCCTTCGGCTTCGGCGCCGGGCTCCAGGCGGCGAACTTCCTCGTCCTGTTCGGGGCGATCGACCGGCTCGGCGGCTTCTTCGTGCTGGCGTCGATCCGCGAGTTCGCGCCGTTCGTCGACGCCGTGGTGCTGGCCGGGGTGGCCGGCACGGCGATCACGGCCGACCTCGGGGCGCGGAAGATCCGCGAGGAGCTCGACGCGCTCCAGGTGCTGGGCATCGATCCGATCAAGAACCTCGTCGTGCCGCGGTTCCTGGCGTTGATGCTCGTGACCGGCCTGTTCGACGTCTACGCGCTCCTGTTCGGCGTCTTCGGCGGGATCCTGGCCACCCTGATCAACGGCGCCCCGCTCGGGCCGTTCTTCGCCACCTTCTTCACCAACGCCTCGACGCCCGACCTGTGGGGCTCGGTGCTCAAGACGACGCTGTTCGGGGCGATCATCGCCATCGTCTGCTGTTACAAGGGGATGACGGCGTCCGGCGGGGCGGAGGGCGTCGGGCGGGCGGTCAACCAGGCGGTGGTGATCGCCTTCCTCGGCGTGTTCGCCTTCAACTACGTCTTCACCCAGACGCTCCTGGCCACCCACCCGGCGCTGACCAACCTGCGATGAGCGGCGCTCGGTGAGCCAGGGGAACCCGAGCCTGGCCCGCGAGTGGGTCGAGACGGGCGGGACGATCGGCCGGTTCGCCGGCCGGGTCGTCGGCCAGATCTTCGGCCTGCGGGTGTTCGGCTTCTTCGGGGAGACGCTCCGCCAGGCCGGGGTGCTGATCCTGTCCTCGACGATCGTGATCTGGGGCCTGGTGTTCATCATCGGCCTGCAGTGCGGGATCGAGGGGGCGTACTTCAACCGGTCGCTGGGGGCGCCCGGCCTGGCCGGGGCGTTCGCGGCGCTGTGCGACCTGCGCGAGCTCGTCCCGTACGCCTTCGGCTACATGATGGCGGCCAAGGTCGGCACGGGGATCGTCGCCGAGCTCGGGTCGATGCGGATCTCCGACGAGATCGACGCGCTCGAGGTGATGGGGATCGACTCGATGACCTTCCTCTGCGCGACGCGCATGCTCGCCGCCTGGCTGGTCCTGCCGTTCGTCTATGTCGCTGCGATCGGAGCCGGCTTTGCCGCGAGCTATCTGGCTGTGGTCCAGCAGGTCCACGAGGTCTCGCCGGGCGGATACCTGTCGATCTTCTGGATGTTCCAGAACCCACCGGATCTACTCTTCAGCATGATCAAGGCGATGACCATGGCCACCGTGATCGTGCTCGTCGGCTGCTACTACGGCTACAACGCCCGTGGCGGCCCGGTCGGCGTGGGCACGGCGACGGCCAAGTCGATGGTGGTCAACCTCGTCCTGGTGCATCTGATCGGGATGCTCGGGACGGCCCTGTTCTGGGGCGCGAACCCGCGGGCGCCGATCGGAGGATGAGCTGATGGCCGTCTTCACGCCGCCGCCGAGCGGACCCGACGCGGGTGACGAGTACCGCTGGCACACGGGCGTCAAGCGTCCGAGCGGGGCGCCGGACGCCGTCGAGTTCCGCGACGTCCACAAGGCGTTCGGGCGGGCGAAGATCCTTCGCGGCCTGAATCTCGGCCTGCCGGAGGGGAAGATCTCGATGATCCTCGGCCCGTCGGGGACGGGCAAGTCGGTCTGCATCAAGCACATGGTCGGCCTCCTCTTCCCCGATCAGGGCGACGTCCTCGTCCACGGGGAGTCGGTTCCGGCGATGAGCGACGATGCCCTGTTCGAGATGCGCAAGAAGTTCGGCGTCCTCTTCCAGGACGGGGCGCTGTTCGGGTCGATGGACGTGTTCGACAACGTCGCCTTCCCGCTGCGCCACCACACCGACAAGGGCGAGGACGAGATCCGGGAGATCGTCGCCCGGCGGCTGGCCGAGGTCGGCCTGACCAACGCCGGCGACCGCCTGCCGAACGAGCTGTCGGGGGGGATGCGCAAGCGGGCGGGGTTCGCCCGGGCGCTGGTGCTCGACCCGGACATCGTCCTCTTCGACGAGCCGGACTCGGGCCTTGACCCGGTGCGGACGGCGCTGCTGGGCGAGCTGATCCAGGAGATCCACCACGACATGATGGAGGACTTCCGCCGCCGCGGAAAGCCGCACCTGCCGGCCTTCTGCCTGATCACCCACGACATCGCCACGGCCCGGCGGGTGGCCGAGCACATCTCGGTGCTCTGGAAGGGCCGGATCGTCGAGTCGGGTCCGGCCGAGGAGCTGTTCAACTCGCCGAACGAGTTCGTCCGCCAGTTCCTCTCGGGCGAGTCGCAGGGTCCGCTCGGGATGGAGTGAGGCCCGCCGCCGCCCTGGCCGCCCTGGCCGCCCTGGCCGTCCGACGGCCGCTGGCCGTCGTCATCCTGGTCGTCGTCCTCGCCGGGGCGGGGGCCGGCCTGGGGGCGGGCCTGCGTCCGAGCACGGCGGCCGACACGCTGGTCGGTCGGTCGAGCGCGAGCTATCAGGCGACCGTGCGCTACCAGCGGCTGTTCGGCGACGACGCGGTGATCGTGCTCGTCCGCGAGCCGCTGCAGAGCCTCGTGCTGACCGAGGACATCGGCCGGCTGCTCGGCCTGGAGGGCTGCCTGTCGGGCAACGTGCCGGCCGGGGTGGTGCCCCGCGGGGGGCCGGGCGGCCCGTGCGCGCAGATCGGGCGCGAGCACTCGACCCAGCTCGTGTTCGGACCGGCGACGTTCATCAACGAGTCGGCGGCCGAGCTCGACGACCAGCTGGCGGCCGAGCAGGCGGCGGAGCGCACGCGCGAGCAGCAGGCGTCGGGCGCCGCCTATCGGGTTGCCCGGGCCCGCCACGTGCCGGCGCGGGCGGCGGCGGCCTACGCGGCGCAGGCGGTCGCGCTGGTGCGGATCCAGTTCATCCGGACGCTGCTGCCGCTCGCCCAGCAGTACAACCTCCTGACCCCGCCGAGCCTCGACGACCCGGACTTCGTGCGGGCGCTGGTGTTCGACCCGACGCAGCCGTTGGGCACGCCGAAGGCCCGCTTCTCGTCGCTGTTCCCGGCGCGCGACGCGGCGATCGTCCAGGTCCGCCTGCGGGCCGGCCTGCCCGAGCCGGTGCGGGCGCGGGCGATCGCCCTGATCCGCCGGGCGGTGGCGATGCCCGACTGGCGGTTGGGGCAGGGGGGCCGCTACGCGGTGACCGGGGTGCCGGTCATCGCCGGCGACCTCGGCAACGCGGTCACGCGGGCCCTGCGGCTGCTCCTGGCGGCGTCGATCCTGGTCATGGCGGCGACGCTCGGGCTTGTCTTCCGCGGCCGGCCGCGCCTCTTGCCGCTCGGACTGGCGCTGGCCGCGGCCGGCCTCACGTTCGGCGGCCTGGCCGTGTCGGGAGCCCCGCTGACGATGGCGTCGGTCGGCGTGCTGCCGGTGCTGATCGGCCTGGCCGTCGACTATGCGATTCAGTTCCAGTCGCGCTACGACGAGGTCCGGCGGGCCGAGGGCCTGACGGCGCCGGCGGCGGCGGTGCGGGCGGTCGGCCTGGGCGGCCCGACGATCGCGGCGGCGGCGGCGGCGACGGCCGGCGGCTTCCTCGTCCTCGGCCTGCCGGTGATCGGGTCGCCCGTGCCGATGGTGGCCGGTTTCGGCCTGCTCCTCGTCTTCGGCGTCGCGGCCGCCGTGGTTGTCGCGCTCGCCGCCGGGTCGGCCGCCCTCGTCCTGGCCGCCGGTCGCCGCGGCCGCGGTGGCGGTTCGGCGGGTGGGATCGGGGGTGTCGGGGGCGGGGCGGCTTCGGGTGGCAAGTCGGCGGGTGGGCTCGGGGGCGCGGTGGCTTCGGGTGCCGGGTCGGCGGGCGTGGGCGGCAGGACAGCCGGCGTCATCGCCGCCGCGTGGCGCCGCCTGGCGCCATCTGTCCGCGGGGCCGGGGAGCTCCTCGCCGCCAACCAGCCGGCCCGGTGGCTGGGCCGGCTCGGCCGGGGCGGTGCCGCCGGCGGCGGGCGCGGAGGCCTGGGCCGGCGGGCCGACGGCGGCCGCGGAGGGTCGGGCCGGCCGGTCGGAGGTGGCCTGGGCCGGCTGGCCGGCGGTGGCCGCGGAGGGTCGGGCCGGCCGGCCGGAGGTGGCCTGGGCCGGCTGGCCGGCGGTGGCCGCGGAGGGTCGGGCCGGCCGGTCGGAGGTGGCCTGGGCCGGCGGGCCGGCGGTGGCCGCGGAGGGTCGGGCCGGCCGGCCGGAGGTGGCGGCGGTGGGTCGGATCGGCCGGCCGCCGGTGGCGGCGGGGGGCTGGGTCGGCTGCCCGCCGGTGGCCGCGCGGGACCCGGCCGGCTGGCCGCCGCAGCGCCGGGCCGGCTGGCCGCCGCAGCGCCGGGCCGGCTGGCCGCCGGTAGCCGCGGGCGGGTCGAGCGGGCGGGCGCGGCGGTCCTCGCCGCGGCGGCCGTCCGGCCCGGGCGGGTGCTCGGGCTGGCGGCGGCGCTGGCCGTGCTCGGCTTCGGCCTCGGCACCCAGACGCCCGTCGAGTCCGACCTCCAGAAGCTCGTGCCGCAGAGCCTGCCGGCGCTCCGCGACCTCGCCGTCCTCCAGCGGGCGACCCACGTCGGCGGCGAGATCGACGTCCTCGTCTCGGCCGACGACCTCACCCGGCCGGCCGTCGTCGCCTGGATGACCGGCTACCAGCAGCGGATCGAGCAGCGCTTCGGCTACACCGGGACCCGCGGCTGCGGCCGGGCGGTCCTCTGTCCGGCATTCTCCCTGCCCGACCTGTTCCAGACCGTCGGCAGTCGGCCGACGGCGACCGACATCCGCGACCTCCTCGCTGCCGTCCCGCCCTACTTCTCGCGCGAGGTGATCACCGCCGACCATCGGTCGGCGACGCTGGCCTTCGGCATCCGCCTGATGCCCCTGGCCCAGCAGAAGCGCGTGATCGACGCCATGCGCGCCGGCCTGCGCCCGCCGCCCGGCGTCCGCGCCGAGCTCGTCGGGCTGCCGGTCCTCGCCGCCGACGCCAACGCCCGCATCGCCTCGCCCTGGGCCCGCGCCCTCACCCTCCTGGCCAGCCTCCTCGCCGTCGGGCTGGTCCTCGCCGCCGCCCTGCGGAGCTGGCGGCGCGCCGTCATCCCGCTCGTGCCCATCGTCCTGGCCAGCGGCTGGTCGGCCTTCGTCCTCTACGCCACGCGGATCCCCCTCAACCCGATGTCGGTCACGCTCGGCGCGCTCGTGGTGGCCATCGCCACCGAGTTCAGCGTCCTCCTCGCCGAGCGCTACCGCCAGGAGCGGGCCGCCGGCTTCGATCCGACCGCCGCGCTCGAGCGCACCTACCGCTCGACCGGGGTCGCGGTGCTCGCCTCCGGCGCCACGGCGGTCGCCGGCTTCGCCGTGCTCGCCGTCTCCGACATCCGCATGCTCCGCGACTTCGGCCTGGTGACCGTCGTCGACCTGACCGTCGCCCTGCTCGGCGTGATGGTCGTCCTCCCGTGCGTCCTGCACATGGCCGAACGCCGACCCGCTCGCCTGCCGCGCGCCCCGGCAGCGGCCGGCGCGCCCGCTCCCCAAGGACACCCACCGACCGCCCGGGCGCCCGGACCCGCTTGACCGGGCCGGCGGCGGCGGTCAGACTCGCCGCCATGGGTCGGCGCACGCGCAAGCGCATGGCCGCCTCGCGCGGTGGCCCCGCGACCCCGCCCGCCCGGCCTCGCCCGGACCCGCCGTGGGCTCCGTTCCCGCTCGTCGAGCTGGCGATCCTGATCGGGATCGTGCTGATCGTGGTCGGGTTCCTCAGCCACGGCCCGCGCGCCCGGCTCCTGCTCGGCCTCGGCCTCGGCCTCGCCTGCCTGGCCACGTTCGAGCAGACCGTCCGCGAGCACTTCGCCGGCTACCGCGCCCACTCCGCGCTGCTGGCCGGCGCCGGCTCCGTCGCCGTCGCCGCCGTGCTCTACGCGTTCACCCGCCTGGCCCAGCCGCTTCCGGTGGTGATCGCCGTCGCCGTGTTCCTCAGCCTCTTCCAGCTCCTGCGCGCCGCCCACACCCGGGCTAGCAGCTCGCCGCCGCGCTGAGCTCGGCCGCCGGCTCGGCCACCGCCTCGAGCTGGGCCGCCAGCTTCAGCCGCTGGCGCTCGGTCAGCGAGCCGATCGTCTTGGCCTCCGACAGGGGGATCCCGGCCAGGAACCGACGCGACCGCGTCCGCCCCCACCGCCGCTGGCTCATCAGCAGGTCGGCGACGGCCATGCTCCGGGCCTCCCACGGCGACCCGAGGACCACGTCGGCCACCCGCAGCTCACCCTCGGCCACCCGCCGCTTGAGCTCCGCTCTCGCCAGGCGAACCTCGTTGGCGCGCTCCAGCGCGCGCATGTACTGCTGTGGGCCGCGGACAACCGTCGCCATCGCATCCATCCCGTCCTCCATGGAGCCCGCCGCAAGCGGACCTTCTTAGCCGTAGTGAGTTGCCGTCGACGCTCGACACGAACAGATGAAGGCCACGATCTGACCGGATCGCGTCCTCGGTGCTGCGGTTCCTGAGCCCCCCTCTGAAACCGTGCCCGCTGCGCTCGGTGAAGCTATGTCAGGCCGCGCTCGCCGGTCAACTCCGCGGTTCGCTCAGAGCGGGGTTTTTCTCTGGTCCCCGCTCTCGTGGCAACCTGCACAATGTTCTCAGGCCGGCGCCGGCCCGGGAAGGGGTCCGTGCTCGGCCTCGAAGCTCCGCTTCACCCGCCCGAACGCCGCCAGCGCCCGGTCGAGCACGGCGCGGTCGTGGGTGGCCATCACGCTCGTCCGCAGCAGCGCCCCCCCGGGTGGCACCGCCGGGTGGACGGCGACGTTGGTGAACACGCCCTCGTCGTAGAGCGCCCGCCACAGGACGGCGGCCTTCCAGTCGTCGCCGACCCGGACCGGCACGATCGGCGTGATGATCGACTCCGTCCCCCGCGGCGTCGACACCGGCGACGGCTCGACCACGCTGAAGCCGAGATCGTGCAGGCCGCGGTTGAGGTGGCGGGCGTTGGCCAGCACCGCCGCCAGGAGCTCCCGGCCCTCGTCGGAGCGGATCACGCGCAGCGCGGCGAGGGCGGCTCCGACCGCCGCCGGGACGCCCGACGCCGTGAACAGGAACGACCGGCTCTGGATCCGCAGGTACTCGATCACCTCGGCCGGCCCGGCCAGGAAGCCGCCGCACGAGGCCAGCGACTTCGAGAACGTGCCCATCCGCAGGTCGACATCGTCCTCGACCCCGAGCAGCTCCGCCGTCCCCGCCCCGCGCGCGCCGAGGACGCCGATGCCGTGGGCCTCGTCGACCATCAGCCGGGCCCCGAACCGTCGGCAGAGCTCGGCGATCTCCCGCAGCGGGGCGATGTCGCCCTCCATCGAGAAGACGCCGTCGACCACGACCATCACCCCGCCGCCGTCGCCGGCCGCCCGCTCGAGCGTCCGCTCGAGCTTGTCGATCCGGTTGTGACGGAAGGCCCGGAGCTTGGCCCGCGAGAGGATCGCCCCGTCGAGCAGCGACGCGTGGTCGCCCGCGTCGACGACCACCGTGTCGCCCGGGCCCAGCAGCGTGCCCAGGGCGCCGAGGTTGGTCTGCTGGCCGGTGGTGAAGACGATCGCGTCCTCGGTGCCCATCCACTCGGCCAGCTCCCGCTCGAGGTCGAGATGCAGGGCCGTCGTGCCGTTGAGCAGGCGCGAGCCGGTCAGTCCCGTCCCGTAGCGGGCCAGCGCGTCGAACGCGCCCTTCATCACCCGCTCGTCTGCGGTCAGGCCCAGGTAGTTGTTGGACCCGAGCATGATCCGCGGCTCGCCCTCCATCTCGACGATCGGCATCGCCGGCGAGGAGACCTCGCGGAAGTAGGGGAGGAGCCCGGCGTCGCGCGTCGCCCGCAGCAGCGCCATCCGATCGTTGCCACGCACCTTGGCGAAGACGTCCGGGCTGCGTGGGCCCGCGGTCGTGATGTCGTCCATATAGGGTGCGCCCGGTGAGCCTGGAGGTCCGTCCCGTCGCGGGCAAGCGCGATCTCAAGCGCTTCATCCGGCTGCCGTTCGAGCTCTATCGTAACGAGCCGCGCTGGGTCCCGCCGCTGATCGCCGACGTCCGCAAGCGACTCGACCCGGCGAAGAACCCGTTCTTCGCGCACGCCGAGGCCCAGTACTTCCTCGCCTGGCGCGACGGTCGGCCCGTCGGTCGGATCAGCGCCCACGTCGACCGCCACTTCAACGAGTTCCAGCAGAACGATTGGGGGCTCTGGGGCTTCTTCGAGTCCGAGGACCAGCCGGACACGGTCGCCGCCCTGCTGGACGTCGCCGAGGCCTGGCTGCGCGAGCGCGGCTGCGACCGCATGGTCGGGCCGATGGACTTCACCACCAACGACGAGTCCGGCCTCCTGATCGAGGGCCACGATCGCCCGGCGATCATCCTCGCCCCCTGGCACCACCCCTACTACCAGGGGCGACTCGAGGAGGCCGGCCTCGTCAAGGCGATGGACCTCCTGATGTGGAGCCTCCACATCTCCGACCGCGAGCGCGTCCACCCGGCCATCTGGGAGGCGGCCGGCAAGGTCGAGACCGAGCACGGGATCGTCTGCCGGCCGATGCGCAAGCGCGACCTCGAGGCCGAGGTCGTCCGCTTCCTCGAGGTCTACAACGCCGCCTGGGAGAAGAACTGGGGCGCGGTCCCGCTGACCGCCGAGGAGGCCCTCCACTACGCGCACGACCTCAAGCCGGTGCTCGACGAGCACTGGGCGATGATCGCCGAGCGCGCCGACACCGGCGAGGTCGTCGGCGCCGCCCTGACCCTGCCCGACTTCAACCAGGTCCTCGCCCACCTGAACGGGCGGCTCCTGCCCTTCGGCTGGGCCAAGGCCCTCTACTGGAGGCGCCGGATCGACGCCGTGCGCGTGTTCGCCCTCGGCGTCAAGCCCGACTACCAGCACACCGGCGTCGCCGCCCGCTTCTACCAGATGCACTTCGAGTCGGCCGCGGTCACGCCCCAGAAGCACGGCGAGATGGGCTGGATCCTCGAGGTCAACGAGCCGATGAACCGCGCGATGGAGGGGATGGGCGGAAAGGTCGTCCGCCGCTTCCGCCTCTACGAGCGGCGCTTCCCGCCGGCGGCCACGGCCAGCGGCCGGCCCCGGTAATAGACTTTCCGGCCATGGCCGTGGCTTCGATCCGCCGTCCGCGACGCCCGTGACCGCGTCCGCCCCGCCCCCCGACGGTGACGAGCTGGTCGGCGTCGAGGTCTTCGAGGTGCTCGACGCCGACGCGCCCGACGCCGCCCGCCGGGCCGGCGACCTCCTCCCCGTCCCGACCGCCGCCGACCGCCGTCTCGAGTCGGCGCGGCCCGCCGCCGCCGCCGTCGCCCTGGCCCAGACCGCGGCCGTCGCGGCCACCGGGTTCGTCGCCGGCGTCGCCACCGCCGCCGTCCTCGGCCGCCGCCGCCAGCGCCGCCTCGCCCGGCCGGCCGCCCCGCCGCCGGGTGGCAGCCTCCAGGTCGTCTCGAGCCGGTCCTACCTCGTCGACGTGCACGTGCTCGAACGCCGCGGCTGACGCGGTGACCGGCCCGGCGCCGCAGCTCTGCGACCGGCGCCTCGAGCTGCGCCCCCGCTCACCCCTGCGCCTGCCGGGCCCCGGCCTCGACGGCGTCGCCCGCCGGCGCGGCACGGTGCTCGAGCGCCTGCTCCACGTCGCCGGCCAGCCGGTGGTCGTCCGTGCCGCCCTGCCGTCACCCGACCGCCTCCTGCTCGCGGCCCGCGGCGCGAGCCCCGACGCCTGCGCCGCCGGCCTCGCGCGCATGCGCTTCGCCCTCGGCGCCGACGACGATCTCGCCCCGTTCCACCGCCGCTTCCGCGACGACCCGCTGCTCGGGCGCCTGATCCGCGCCGCCCCCTGGCTGCGCCCCGCCCGGCGGCCGGAGCCCTTCGAGGCCCTGGCCTGGGCCGTGTGCGAGCAGCTCATCGAGTACGTCCGGGCGGCCGGGATCCAGCGGCGGATCGTCCGCCGCCTCGGCCGCCGCTGCCCGCTGACCGGGCTCGTCGACCTGCCCGCTCCGGCGGCCCTGGCCGCCGCCGCCCCGGCCCTGCTCGAGTCGTTCGACCTCTCGGCCGGGCGCGCCCGCGCCCTGGTCGCCGTCGCCCGGGAAGTGGCCAGCGGCCGGGTCGACCTCCACGACCCCGACCACGAGCGCGGCTGGCGGCGGCTGCGGGCGACCCCCGGCATCGGCGCCTGGACGGTCGAGGTGCTCGGCCTCCACGGCCAGGGCCGCCTCGACCAGGTGCCGGCCGGCGACCTCGGCCTGCGCAAGGTGGTCGGGCGCCTGCTCGGCGGCGGACCCCACGCCCGCGCCGACGTCGAGGACGTGCGCCGCCACTTCGCCCCCTACGCCCCCTACGGCGGCCTGGCCGCCACCTACGCGCTCCACGGCGCCCGGGCGATCGGCCCCGCCGGTGGGCCCGCTACTCGCCCTGGCCCGGGAGGAACTCGTCGGTCACCGCCCGGGCCGCGTCGTCCGGGCGCGTGAGCAGGCCCTGGCTGAGCATCCACGCGCCGAACGTCCGCCAGACGCGAGGGTCGACGAAGCCGTAGGTGCTGCCCGTCGGCGCCGGGTCGAGCGCCGGCAGGGCGGCGGTGAGGGACGCGAGCTCGAGCCGGCGGTTGAGCCCCGGGTTGGCCGCGACGAGCTGGTCGACGGCGGCGGCCGGCGTGGCCACCGTCGTGCGCACGCCGGCGGTCAACGCCTGCAGGAAGGTGCGCAGGATCGGCCCGCGCGTGCGCGCCTCGTCCTGGCGCACGACGATCACCAGGCGGTTGTAGGTCGGCACGCCGGCGTCCTCGACCTTGATCACGCTCGGCTGCCGGTGGGACAGGCCGAGGCGCACGGCGTCGAAGCTCCAGTCGCCGAGGATCGCCGCGGCCGTCCGCCGGATCAGCAGGCGCGGCGGGTCGGCGCCGGCGTCGAGGCGATGGACGCCGGTCGGGGCCACCCCCGCCCGCCGCAGGATCGTCTCGAGCTCGGCCGCGGCCAGCGGCGTCGACGGGGCGGCCACCGTCTGCCCGTCGAGCTGGGTGACCTTCGTGACCTGGTGGGGCGCGATCGAGACGATCGCGTCGAGCGGACTCTGGACGACGGCCCCGACGGCGACGAGCTGGGCTCCTCGGTCGCGCGCCTGGAGCAGGGCCGGCTCGGAGGCCACGGCGATGTCGACGCTCCCCGCGCCCAGGGCCGCCAGGGCGGCGCCCGGGTGGGCGGCGACCGATACGGCCAGGCCGCCGCGGGTGAAGTCGCCGCCGGCCAGGGCGGCGTAGAGCGGGGCGAGCGTCGCGCCGGCGGCGCCGTCCAGGGCGACGCTGACGT
This sequence comes from uncultured Solirubrobacterales bacterium, assembly GCA_963795745.1. Lineage (GTDB taxonomy): Bacteria > Actinomycetota > Thermoleophilia > Solirubrobacterales > Solirubrobacteraceae > Palsa-513. The sequence continues at coordinate 151,088 of CAWCIT010000008.1, read as the reverse complement.
GGGTCGCCGTGGCCGGCAGGCTCAGCGTCTCCCGCTTCTCGCCGCACCCGGCGAGGGCCGCCGCCGCCCCCAGCCCGCCGATGAGGGCGACCGTCCGTGCCCGCCAGGCCCGCCATGGCCGCGATGCCCGCGATGCCCGCGATGGCCGCCGGGTCCGCCGCCGGGGCGCGCTCATGCCCGCGCGCCCCACGGCGCCAGTCGCCGCTCGGCGGCGGTCAGGGCGAGGAAGAGGGCGACGGCCAGGGCGGCGAGGAGCGTGACCGCCGCCGCCGCCCGCGCCGTCTCGAGCTGGGGGATCGCCTGCTCGGCGATCAGGCCGAGCCCGGCGCTCGACCCGTACCACTCGGCGAAGAAGGCGCCGATCAGGGAGAACACGACGCTGACGCGGGCGCCGCTGAAGAGGCCGGGCACGGCGCTCGGGGCTTCGACCCGGACGAACGTCTGCCAGCGCGAGGCGCCCAGCGTCGTCATCAGCTTGAGCAGATCGGGCTCGACGGCCGCCAGCCCGTCGAGGGTGGCGACGAGGATCGGGAAGAAGGAGACCAGGGCGATGATGGCCAGCTTCGGCAGCAGGCCGAAGCCGAGCCAGGCGATCAGGAGCGGGGCGAAGAGGACCAGCGGCACCGCCTGCGAAGCGACGAGCAGAGGGTAGACGGCCCGGCGCAGGAGCGCCGAGAAGTGGATCGCCGCCGCCAGGCCGACGGCCAGCACGGCGGCCAGCGCGATCCCGGGGACGACCTCGCCGACGGTCACCCCGAGATTCGACGCCAGGAGGCCGCGATCGGCGACGAGGGCGCCGGCGACCGCGCTCGGGGCGGGGAGGATCAACGGGTCGATCGGCCCGACGCGGACGTAGAGCTCCCAGGCGCCGAGCAGGATCCCGGTCAGGGCGAGCGTCGGCCCGGCTCCGGCGAGGGTGGCCGCCGCGGCGGCGAGCCTGCCGGTCGGATGGGGGCGGGCCCGCCGGCGGCCGGGCGATCCGGCGCGACTCATCGCAGCGCCTCGAGCGCCCGCTCGCGCAGGGCGAGCATCCGCGGGTCGGTGCGGGGCCGGGGCCGGGCGACGTCGACGACGAGCTCGGCCACGACCCGCCCCGGTCGGCGGCTGAGCACGAGCACGCGGTCGGCGAGGACGATCGCCTCCTCGACGTCGTGGGTGACGAGGACGATCGTTCGCGGCTCGGCGCGCAGGACGCCCTCGAGCCAGGACTGGAGATCCATTCGGGTGATCGCGTCGAGGGCCCCGAACGGCTCGTCGAGGCACAGGACCGGCCGCCCGGAGAGGATCGTGCGGGCGAAGGCGACGCGCTGGCGCATGCCGCCCGACAGCTGCCGCGGCCGGTGGTCGGCGAAGCCGGCGAGGCCCAGTCCGTCGAAGGTGGGGGTCGCCTCCCGGCGGGCCTGGGCCCGCGTGCGGCCGGCCAGGCGCAGGGCCAGCGCCGCGTTGTCGAGCGCGTCGAGCCACGGCAGCAGCAGGTCCGACTGCGCCATCAGGGCCGCCGGGTCGGCCCGGACCTCGCCGGCGTCCGGCGCCTGGAGGCCGCAGATCAGCTCGAGCAGCGTCGTCTTGCCGGCGCCGCTCGGCCCGACGACGGCGACGACCTCGCCGGCGGCCACGTCGATCGATACCTGCTCGACGGCCACGAGCGGCGGCCCGTCCGGACGGGGAAAGCGCCGCGTGACCCCGCGCAGGCTGACCGCCGATCGGCTGGCCCGGGCGCGCCCGCCGAGCACGCCGCCCTCGCGCGGCTCGAGTCGCGTCGGCATCAGGCGGCCCATCGTAACCGGCGCTCGCCGGCCGGGGGCGACGACCTCGCCGGCCGGGCGGCGGCTCAGGGCGGTCCGGGGGCGGTCAGGGCCTTGACGAAGTCCTCGAGCTGGCGCGTCGTCCAGCACTCGAAGGCCGTGCAGTGGCGGGCGTAGGCGTCGATCACCGAGTCGCCGTAGTTCCAGTAGAGGCGCGGCTCGGGGTTCAGCCAGTAGGTCCGGCCGGCCCGGGCGGCGACGCGGGCGAAGATCGCCTCGCACGGATCTCGGCCGTTGGTCCGGGCGTCGCCGAGGACGATGATGGTCGCCCGCGGGTCGAGGTCGTCGTCGACGAGGGCGTTGAACTCGGCCCAGACGCGCCCGTAGTCGGTGTAGCCGGACACGTCGGCCACGCCGGCGTCGCGAGCGATCGCCGCGCTCACCGCCGGGAAGCTCCGCTCCCGGGCGAACAGGTCGGTGACCTCGGAGATGCGCTCGATGAACACGAACGACCGCATCCGGCGAAACGAGTCGTGGAGGGCGTGGAGCACCGAGAGGAAGAAGACCGAGGCCGAGGTCACGCTGGTCGACACGTCGCACAGCACGTAGAGCTCCGGCCGGCGGGGCCGCTGCGGGCGGTACTTGATCACGACCGGGACGCCGCCGGTCTCCAGCGACGCCCGCATCGTCCGCCGGACGTCGACGTGGCGGCGGCGGCGCTGGCCGCGGGCCTGGCTGCCCTGGGTGGCCAGGCGGCGCTTGAGCTGGACGACGACGCGATGGACGGCGGCGAGATCCTGGAGCGGCCCGCTCGGCAGCGCCCGGTCGAGCTCGTGCAGCGGCCGCGACGGCGGCAGGCTCCGCGTCCGCTCGATCTGCGCCCGCTCGAGCTCGCGGCGGAGCATCGCCTCGAAGCGGCGGAGGGCCTCGCGCGGCAGGCCGTCGCGTCGGGGGTCCTCCGGCGGCAGGTCGGCCTGCGGCTCGGTCCGCAGCCCGAGCGCCCGCCGGATCCGCTGGACGTCGACGCCGACCACGCCCGACCCGTCCTGGGCCCGGGCGAAGGCGGCGATGGCCAGGCGGGCGAGGTCGCGCAGGAGCCCCTCCTCGCCGGCGCGCAGAGCGTCGGCGATCTCGGCGCGGAGCGCGTCGAGGTCGAGCTCGCCGCCGCCGCCGGCCCCGCCCTGGCCCTGCTCGCCCACCCCCTCTCGCAGGGCCGCGGCCTCGGCGGCGCGAAAGAAGAACCGCTCGAAGGTGAGCTCGAAGATGCGGCGGTCGTCCTGCGACTTGGCCAGGGTGGCGGCCAGGCTCTCGCGGAACTCCCGCTGGTCGTGCCAGTCGACCTCGCGCAGGACGGCAAACGCGTCGAGCAGCTCGGAGGTCCCGAGGGCGACACCCTCGCGCCGGAGCTCCTCCCCGAACTCGAGCAGCCGCCCGGCGATGCCGGGCGGGCCGGCATCGGCCGGCCGGGCCGCGGCCCGGCTAGGCGACGGCCGGGGCGGCGGGGTCACCGGTGGTCAGCTTCAGCCCGACGCGCTCGGCGACCACATCGAGGTCGGTGCGGTGCTTGACGATCACCGACATCGTGTCCCGGAACGTCGCGGCGTCGATGTCCTCGGCGCCGAGCAGCAGCAGCGCCCGGGCCCAGTCGATCGACTCGGCGATCGACGGCGGCTTCTTGAGGTCGAGCTCGCGCACGACGCCGATCAGCTCGACGAGCTTGCGGGCCACCGTCTCCGGCAGGTCGGGCGCGTGGAGGCGAACGATCGCCAGCTCGTGCTCGAGGGCCGGATAGTCGAGCCAGAGGTAGAGGCAGCGCCGCTTGAGCGCCTCGGTCAGCTCGCGCGTGTTGTTGGACGTCAGCAGGACCACCGGATGCGTGGTCGCCTCGATCCGCCCGAGCTCGGGGATGGTGATCTGGAAGTCGGAGAGCAACTCGAGCAGCATCGCCTCGAACTCCTGGTCGGTCTTGTCGATCTCGTCGATCAGCAGGACGACCGGATCCGGGGCGGCGATCGCGCTCAGCAGCGGACGGGAGAGGAGGAACTCCGCCCCGAAGATGTCGTCGTGGACCTCGCTCCAGCCGGCGCTGTCGGCCTGGATGCGCAGCAGCTGCTTGCGGTAGTTCCACTCGTAGAGGGCCTTCGCCTCGTCGAGGCCCTCGTAGCACTGCAGGCGCACGAGCTCGCGCCCGAGATACCGGGCCAGCGACTTGGCGAGCTCGGTCTTGCCCACGCCGGCCGGCCCCTCGACGAGGACGGGCTTGCCCAGGCGGATGGCCAGGTAGGCGACGAGCGCGGTCGACTCGGCCGGCAGGTAGCCGACCGCCCGCAGGCCGTCCGCCACCTCCGCGACCGTTCCGGGCATCCCGTCGACCATGCGCCGGATGATAGGAACTGGCGCACGGCCGGTGGTCGCCGTCGGCCGGTCAGCCCCTCACGGCCGGATAGGATTGAGGCCCGCAACCCGGCTGAAAGTGAGGATCAGCATGGCTGATGACGTCGTAGAGCCCGCCGGTGGCGAGTCCCAGGCGGACGAGTCGCCGGTGACGGACACCGATGTGACCGACCTCCCGCTCGACGAGAGTCCCGAGGCGCACATCCGCCGGGCGATGGCCGGCGCCGACGCCGGGTCGCCGGACGCCGACGCCGAGGACCCCGGCGCCGAGACCGAGGATCCGGCCGGAGGGCAGGAGGCCCCGGCGGCCGAGTCGGGCGGCTGACGAGGGCGGCACCCTCGCCGGCCCCGACGCCTCAGCGCTCGCCGAACGGATCGAACTCGGGCACGCCGTCCGGCCCGCGCCGGTGGCGCCGGCGGCGGAGCGGCTCCTCGCCCTCCTCGCCGTCTGCCCCGAGCCGCTCGGTCTCCTCGGCGTCGATGGGCGCCGCCGTCGGGCGCGCCGGCGTGACCGGGGTCGGCGGCGACGGCGACGGTGGCGGTGGCCGCGGGCGGCGGGCGGCGGCGGGGGCGGGGGCGGGTGGCGGCGCGGGCGATGTCGCGGGCGGCCGCGCCCGCGGCCGCGGCGTGTCGACCCGAAGCGTTGGATCCTCGAGCCTGGCCGGCTCCGGCCGGTGGGCGGCGCGCAGGCGAGTGCCGGCGTAGGTCAGCGCGATGGCCGCGGCGATGGCCACGAAGATGCCCCATTGCAGGCCGATCGTGGTGGTCAGCTGGGCGTTGCCGGTCGTGCCCGGCTTGTCGAGCATGCGGTAGAAGACGAGCAGGCTGGTCCAGGCCCCGGCGACGAGGATCACCGCGCCGTCACCGCCGGGCAGATGGAAGGCCCGTCGCTCGGCCCGAGCGAAGAGCAGCACGAGCACGCTGGTGGCGACGAGCAGGACCGCGGCCTCGACGAAGGAGAAGGCGCCAAACGCGCTCAAGGTGTAGCTCGCCGCCCGCAGCGACCCCTTCACGGGCTCGGTCACGCTCTTGCCGTACCAGGGCAGGAACATCGACGCCCAGAGGACGACGGCGGCCACGGCGGCGATGCGCTGCTCGGGATCGAGCGAGGTCGAGGCGAGGACCAGGCGCCGGGCCGGGCCCGGTGCTCCGCGGGGGTGCCGCTCGGGCGCCGCCACCAGGCTCCGAGGCTCAGGCCGGCACGGCGCCGGCGCTCCGCATGCGGTCGACGAGCAGCGCGGCGTCGGCGTCGGCGACGGTGCGCAGCTGCCCCTGGAAGGCGAGCTTCCAGTGCTCGCGCGGCCACTTGCCGATGTGCGCGAGCTCGTCGACCAGCGTCTCCGCCGGGACCCAGTCGGCCTGCGCGAGCACGAGCTCGGGTTCGGTCGCCCGGCGCCAGGGGTACGGGTCGGCGGCGCCCGGCTTGCCCGGCCAGACGGGCGTGCGATCCTCGTACAGCTCGCCGGTGACGCGGACGCTGGCGGCGAAGGCCATCACCCGGGTGATGTAGAAGACGATCCGGTCGCCCGGCTCCATCTCGAGCGCCTGGCGCCGGCGGCGCTCCTTGGCGCCGACGACGCGGAATCCGAGCTCGCGCGTGACGGCGAAGTTCTCCGGCGAGCCCGTCAGGATCCACGTCTTGCTGGCCACCATCGCCGATTGTACGCCCGCCCCGCGACGTCAGCCGATCGGGATGTCCTCGACCTCGATCTCCCCTCCGCGGTCGTCGGCCTCGAGCCGCGTGACGGCCCAGTCGATCAGGGCCGCCAGCAGGACCAGGACCTGGCGGACGAGGTCGACGAGCTGCTGCTCGAGCTCGGCCGGGAGCAGGTCGCGCAGACGGTCGAGCAGTCGCAGGAGCGCCACGACGTCCGCCTCGGCGCCGGCGGCCGCCGGTGGCCGGCCGGCCGCGGGCGGGGCGCCCGGGCGGCCGCCGTCGGGACGGGCCTCGCGCAGCAGCCGCTCGGCGGCGTCGGCCGCCCCGCGGATCTGGTCGCGCAGGCCGGCGAGCGGGTCGGGCTCGGTCACGCCGGCCCCCCGTCGACGAAGGTGACCTGCGGGCCGGCGAGCGGGTCGGGCTCGGTCACGCCGGCCCCCCGTCGACGAAGGTGACCTGCGGGCCGGCGAGCGGGTCGGGCTCGGTCACGCCGGCCCCCCGTCGACGAAGGTGACCTCGAGCGCGCCGTTCTCGAACGCCGCTCCCGACGGGCGAAAGCCGCCGAGGCCGGGGGGCAGCATGATCGTCCGCTTGTGGCCGTCGACTCTGACGATGAGCTCGAGGCCGATCTTCTTCAGCGAGATCGCGCCCTTCTCGGCGAACGGGAGGTCGAGGCGGAGCGTCGCCGCGTGCTCGCCGACGTCGAGCTCGTGGGTCAGGCGCCGGTGGAGCACGGCGGCCGCGTCGCGATCGCCGAACAGCGCCGCGCCGAGGCGGTCGAGCATCTGCGGCCCCTGGACCTCGGTCTCGAAGTACGGCGCCCGGAGCACGGGGACGGGGGCGAAGGCGGCCTCGATTTCGGCCAGCTGCTCCTGCTGGCGCTCGCGCCAGCCGTCGAAGTACGGGCCGACCGCGGTCGGGAAGATCCGGTTGACGACGACGGCATCGGTGAGGAACCCATAGAGGTTCAGGTAGGTGAACGTCCGCCGCGACTCGTCGACGACCATCCGGTCGGGGTTGGTCACCAGCCGGATCGAGACCCGGTCGTGGTCGCGGAGGATCTGGTTCATCGCGATCAGGTTGGCGACCAGGCGGTTGACGTCGCCGAGCACGGCCTCGCCCGGGAGCGAGATGTCGAGCATGGCCCGGGCGAGCGGCCGGGCAGCGGCCAGGAGCTGGCTCTGGGCCGGGAAGATCTTCTCCAGCCACCAGCGGGAGACGTCGGGGAAGGACAGCAGGCGCAGGGTCTCACCGGTCGGGGCGCAGTCGACCACGATCACGTCGTAGTCGTCTGACTCATGGTGGCGGCGGAGCGCGAGCAGGCTGAAGAGCTCGTCGAGCCCGGGAGGGACGGTCAGCTCCTCGGCCGAGATCCGGTCGACGCCGCGCTCGAGCAGGATCTCGCCGAGCCACGCCCGTACCGCCGACCAGTTGCGCTCGAGCTCCTCCTGGGCGGAGACCTCCTGGCCCCAGAGGCACTCGCCGATCGGGGTCGGCTGGCCGCCGAGCCGGACGCCGAGCGAGTCGGACAGGCTGTGCGCCGGATCGGTCGAGAGCACGATGGTGCGCTTACCGGCCGCGGCGCAGCGGCGGGCGGTGGCGGCCGCCACCGACGTCTTGCCGACCCCGCCCTTGCCGGTGTAGACGATCGTGCGCGGAGCCATCGACCGCGCGAGTCTAGCCCTCCGCCGCGCGCCGGCCGGGTCGCCGGCTCAGCGGTGCCTGGCCGGGGGTGCGACCGAGGCCGTGGTCGCGGCGGCCCCGGCGTTCCCGGCGAGGTCGATCGCCGTGGCCGTCAGCCGGTAGCTGCCGGGCTGGGTCGGGCGCCAGACGAGCGTGCGCGTCCCGTGGCCGATCTCCTGCGACATGCGGTAGACGGTGTGCCCGGAGCGAGTCGCGGTGAGGCGCACGAGCGAGACCTTCGACAGCGCGAGGCGCAGGCGGACGGCCCGGCCGACCCGGTCGGGTCCGGCGGCGGTGACCGCGATCACCGGCGGCTGGTGCAGGTAGGCGGTGAAGTGGTCGGCGGCCGTGCAGTAGGCGTCGGGGGGCGCCACCGGGGAAGGGTCGGCGGTCGCGCCGGCCGGGGTCGGGGCCGGCAGCGTGCCGCCGGTCGGCCCGGCCGCCGCCGAGCCCGTCGGGGCAGCGGAGGCGGGGGCAGCGGGGGCGCGCAGGCGGTCGCAGAGGTGGCTGAGGAAGTCGCGCAGGAGCGTGTGGTAGCTCAGGTCCGACTCGGTCGACTGGTCGTAGAGCGACCACGCGCCGGTGTCGTAGCGGGGCACCTCGAGCCGGGCCTCGGCCTCCCCGGCGGTGAACAGGGCGCGGGCGGCGTCGCTGTTGGCCAGGCCGGAATAGTCGTAGAGGCCGACGAGCGACTGGACGAACGCGTTGAGCACGCGCTCGCCGGGGGCGAAGCTGTAGATCAGGTAGTGGGCGCCGGCCGGCGTCGCCACGCGGACGCCCTCGGGCGGCGGCGTCGAGAAGACTCCGAGCGCCCCGTGGGCGGCGTTGAAGTAGTCGGCTCGGGCGAAGCGCACGGCCGCACGCCCGAGCGCCTGGAGCGCGGTGCCCTGGGCCAAGCCGCTGACCCACGGCGGAGCCCCGCCGTCGAAGCGGAAGTCGTACTCCCAGGCGATGCCGCCGGCCCGCTGGGTGGCCAGGCCGAGCGCCTCGTCGAGCAGCGCGGTCAGATCGGCGTCGTGCGCCCGGCCGCCGAGGAAGTAGCCGTTGGCCTTGCCGAAGGTCCCGAGCCACTGGATCTCGATGCCCTGACCGGCGTAGTACTGCCAGACGAGCTGGCTGCCGGCGAAGCCGACGCGCTGGCCGTCGCCCAGGAGCGGGCCGGTCGTCCACCACTGGCGGTTGCGGGCGAGCGTGAGCACAAGCCCCGGCAGCCGCGACGGCGTGATCATCCCGGCCGCGGCGATCGCGTCGAGGTTGGCCAGCACCGCCCCGAGCTCATCGTGGCGGGTGCCGACGATCCGCCCGAGCGAGCGCCGGGCGTCGAGCAGCGTCGTCCGGTCGCGATCGTGGGTCGGCTGGTCGATCATCCCGGCGGTCAGGAGGTGGTCGAGCGCCGTCGCGAAGGTGGCCCGCGGGCGGCGGTGGAGCGGCGCCGAGCGCACGAAGGCGACGCGCGGGCCGGCGGCGGCGGGCACCGGCGCGAGGGCGAGCGCCGGGTCGCTCGCCTCGAGGTGGCGGCGGACCGATCCGCGGTCGAGCACGAGCACGACCTGCCGGTCCGCCCGCGGCCGCGGCGGCGCGGCGCCGGCCGGGGGCGCGAGGACGGTGATGCCGGCGCTCGCCAACAGGGCGAGTGCGGTCGCGGTGCGTCGCACCCAGCCGATGGTAGGGACGACTCCGCCGCCGGGTTGCAGGTCCGGTTGCAGGCCCGGATAGCCCAGGGCCGGGCACTCGTCGCCGGCCTTTGGAGGTTCGCGGTCGACGTGCGCCCCCCGGGGGCGTTCGCGGGCCGTCGATCGCCCCCGGCGGAGCCGCCGGCCGGCCGGGCGCTTGACCCCCGTCGGCGAGCCCAATAACGGCGGGCTAAATCCCGCGAATCTCCTCTATCCGGATCAGGTATAGCGGGGTTGCGGTTGTGGGTGGTTGGTGGTAGACCACGCAGGCAGCACCACCGAGGAGAGGGCCCCGCCGCATGACATGCGTTTCTATTCTTGCCAACCAGGCGGGCGTGCCCGTCGCGAACGGCAGAGGTGACCAACAATGTGCCTAGCCATACCTGGGCTGATCGTGGAGGTCGTCGACGAGCCGAACCGCCTCGCCATGGTTGACGTGGCCGGAGTTCAGAGGCGCGTCAACATCGGCTTGCTCGACGCCGACGGCAAGGGCGTGGGCCCCGGAGACTGGGTCCTGATCCACGTCGGCTTCGCCCTGTCCCACATCGACGAGGAAGAGGCGCAATCCACCCTGCGCCAGCTCATGGCCATGGGCGAGAGCTACGAGGACGAGCTCGAGGCGCTCAAGGCGAGCGTGATCGACTGATGGAGCTCGAGGCCGCGCCGGAGCGTTGCATCACCTGCAGCGACGAGGGACTGCCGATGCGGATCCTCGCGTTGGCAGGAGGATCGGGGCAAGCGGTCTGCCTCGACGAGGACGGCGCCGAGCAGTCGGTGGCCATCGATCTAGTTGAACCGGTCGCGATCGGTGACGACATCCTGGTGCACGCGGGCGTCGCCATCGCGCATATGGGAAGGTGCCGCGTATGAAATTCGTCGACGAATACCGGGACGCCGAGCTCGGCCGCGCCGTCGCCGGGGAGATCCTGGCCACGGTCGAGCCCGGACGCCATTACAAGCTGATGGAGGTCTGCGGCGGACACACGCACTCGATCTACCGCTACGGCGTCGACGATCTCCTGCCGGAGAACGTCGAGCTCGTCCACGGACCGGGCTGCCCGGTCTGCGTGATTCCGATGGGCCGCCTCGACGACGCGATCTCGCTCGCGCACCAGCCCGACGTGATCTTCACCTGCTTCGGCGACATGCTCCGCGTCCCCGGGTCGCACGGGACGCTGCTCGACGCCAAGGCCGAGGGCGCCGACGTGCGCATGGTGTACTCGCCCCTCGACGCCCTGCGGATGGCCCGCGAGAACCCCGACCGCGACGTGATCTTCTTCGCCATCGGCTTCGAGACCACGGCGCCGTCGACGGCGCTGACGCTCAAGCGGGCCAAGGCCGAGGGCATCAAGAACTTCTTCTGCATGTGCAACCACGTGATGATCCTGCCGCCGCTGCGGGCGCTGCTCGAGTCGCCCGACCTGCGACTCGACGGCTTCATCGGGCCGGGTCACGTCTGCACCGTCGTCGGCGCCCGGCCGTTCGAGTTCATCCCGGTCGACTACAACAAGCCGATCGTGATCGCCGGCTTCGAGCCCCTCGACCTGCTCCAGGCGATCCAGATGATCCTCCAGCAGCTCAAGGACGGACGCTGCGAGGTGGAGAATCAGTACGCGCGCGTGGTGCCCAACGACGGCAACCTTCGCGCGCTCGAGGTCATGTCCGAGGTGTTCGCCCTGCGGCCCCACTTCGAGTGGCGCGGCCTCGGCTTCATCTCGCAGAGCGCGCTGCGGCTCTCCGACGACTACGCCGACTTCGACGCCGAGTTGCGCTACAGCGTCCCCGGCGTCCGCGTCGCCGACCCGAAGGCCTGCCAGTGCGGCGAGGTCCTCAAGGGCGTCATCAAGCCGTGGGAGTGCAAGGTGTTCGGCAGCGCCTGCACGCCGGAGCACGCGATCGGCACGTGCATGGTCTCGCCCGAGGGCGCCTGCGCGGCCTACTACAACTTCGGGCGCTTCGCGCGAGAGCGTGAGGTGGTCTGAACTTGTCCGGAGCCATCTCCGAGCGCGAGGCCAAGGTTCTCAACATCATCGAGACCGCGCGGGCCAAGAAGGCTCGCTTCCGCGACAAGCAGATCACGATGGCGCACGGCGCCGGCGGCAAGGCGACCCAGACCCTGATCGAGGGCCTGTTCGTCCCAGCCATGGGCACGGGCACGCTCGAGCAGATGGCCGACGCCGGCACCTGCGAGATCGGCGGCGTCAAGCTGGCGATGACCACCGACAGCTTCGTGGTCAAGCCGCTGCGCTTTCCGGGCGGCTCGATCGGCGAGCTCGCGGTCAACGGGACCGTCAACGACCTGGCCATGGCCGGAGCCAAGCCCGTCGGCCTGACGCTGTCGCTGATCCTCGAGGAGGGCCTCGACTCCGAGGTGCTGCGAGCCGAGGTCGAGGCGATCGCCGCCGCCGCCCGCGAGGCCGGCGTCGAGATCCTCGGAGGCGACACGAAGGTCGTGGAGCGCGGACATGCCGACGGCATGTTCATCTGCACGACCGGGATCGGCGAGATCGACTCCCGCGCCACCCTTTCTCCCGCCGCGCTGAAGCCCGGCGACCGGATCCTGATCTCGGGGACGATCGCCGACCACGGCACGGCCATCATGCTTTCCCGCGGTGAGTTCGAGCTCGATGCCCACATCGAGTCCGACACCCGCTCACTGTGGCCAGCCGCCGAGAGCCTGCTGGCGGCGGCGGGCGCCGACTTGCGCTGCATGCGGGATGCAACCCGCGGCGGCGTGGCTTCGGTGCTCAACGAACTGGCCCGCGCGTCCGGCGTGGCCATCGTCGTGCGAGAGCGCGATGTGCCGATCAATCCGACGGTCGCGGCAGCCGCAGAGCTGCTCGGGATTGACCCGATGTACGTAGCAAACGAGGGCAAGTTCGTCGCATTCGTCAGCCCCGAAGGGGTTGATGCGGCGCTAACGGCTCTGCGCTCGGTCCCCGGTTGCGAAGCGGCAGCCGAGATCGGTGAGGTCCGGCGCGAGCCGCCGGGGATGGTGCTGGTTGAGACTAGTTTCGGCGGCAGACGGGTGATGGACCAGCTCGTTGGTGATCCGCTGCCGCGGATCTGTTGACCTGGAGAAGAGGAGTGTTAGATGGCAGTTGAATTTGCACCCGGACAGCACGCCACAGAAGCCATCACGGCGCACATTCTGTGGATGACGGTGGGGCTCTCATGCGAGGGCGACACCGTGGCAATGACGTCCGCGACGAACCCGAGCCTCGAGGATCTCATCCAGGGAATCATCCCCGGCATGCCTCAGCTGGTCATTCACAACCAGGTGGTGGCGTTCGAGGTCGGCGACGAGTACATCCAGGCCTGGTATGACGCCGAGGCCGGCAAGCTCGACCCGTTCGTGCTCATCATCGAGGGCTCGCTCGGCAACGAGCAGACCAGCGGCGAGGGCTTCTGGACCGGGTTCGGTGTGAACCCCTCGACCGGGCAGCCGATCACCACCAACGAGTGGGTCGATCGTCTGGCGCCCAAGGCGGCCGCGGTCGTCGCCATCGGCACCTGCGCGACCTACGGCGGCATCCCCGCCATGAAGAACAACCCGACCGGCGCGATGGGCGTGCCGGACTACCTCGGTTGGAACTGGAAGTCGAAGGCCGGCCTGCCGGTCGTCTGCATCCCGGGTTGCCCGGCCCAGCCGGACAACATGACCGAGGCGCTGCTGTATCTCGCTCTCCACCTCGCCGGCATGGCGCCGGTGCCGGAGCTCGACGAGCAGCTGCGGCCGAAGTGGCTCTTCGGCCGGACCGTGCACGAGGGCTGCAACCGCGCGGCGTTCTACGAGCACGGCGACTTCGCCACCGAGTACGGCTCCGATCACCGCTGCATGGTCAAGCTGGGCTGCAAGGGCCCGGTCGTGAAGTGCAACGTTCCGATCCGCGGTTGGCAGAGCGGCATCGGCGGCTGCCCGAACGTCGGCGGCATCTGCATGGCCTGCACGATGCCGGGATTCCCCGACAAGTTCATGCCGTTCATGGACGAGGACAAGAACGCGAAGGCGTCCACGGCGCTGGCCAAGTTCACCTACGGCCCGCTCCTTCGGTGGGGACGTCAGAACTCGATCAAGACGAAGGGCGACAAAGAGCCGACTTGGCGCAAGCCCGGTCCGACCAACGATTCCGGCTACCAGAAGCGCTGGTAGCCGTACCCGCGGTCCAGAGATCGAGCGCAATCGAAAGAGATTGAGGAGAAACTAGATGGCAACCGTACAAAGTCCAGTCGGAGCGGGCGTAGTCGTCAAGGAGATGTCGTGGGATCCGATCACTCGGATCGTCGGCAGCCTGGGCATCCACACCGAGATCGACTTCACGAACCGTCAGGTGCTGAAGTGCTACAGCACCTCGATGATCTTCCGTGGATTCGACATCTTCATGAAGGGCATCGACCCGCGGGACACGCACTTCATCACCAGTCGCATCTGCGGCATCTGCGGAGACAACCACTGCACGGTGTCGTGCCTAAACCAGAACATGGCGTACGGCGTGAAGCCGCCGAAGCTCGGTGACTACGCGTTCAACCTGGCCGAGTCCGCGGACTACATGTTCGACCACGCGATCTTCAACGACTGCATGGCGAACGTGGACTTCTGCGAGCAGATGGTCAAGGACACGAACCCGAGCGTTCTCGCTCAGGCGGAGAACACCCCGTCGCCCCACAGCGACATCCACGGGTACAAGACGATCGCCGACATCATGCGGGCGTTGAACCCGTTCACGGGGAGCTTCTACCTCGAGACGCTGCAGGTCGCCCGGTACACGCGCGAGATGTACTGCCTGTTCGGTGGTCGTCACACGCACCCCTCGACGATCATGCCGGGTGGTTGCAGCGCGGACATCACGCACCAGACGCTCACGGATTACTACGTGCGCCTGATGCGCTACATGGAGTACGTCAAGCGGACCGTCCCGATGCACGACGATCTGTACGACTTCTTCTACCAGGCGATGCCCGGTTACGAGCAGGTCGGCTTCCGCCGGACGGACCTCATCTGTTGGGGCGCGTTCGATGACCCGGAGTACGTCGACTACAACTACAAGACGATGACCGACTGGGGTCGCCGCCGCTTCATCACGCCGGGCCTCGTGTTCGACGGCGAGCTGGTCACGACGGATCTCGTCGAGATCAACCTCGCCATGCGGATCCTGCTCGGCAGCTCGTACTTCGACGACTGGCAGAACGAGCCGACGTTCGTCCACAACGACCCGCTGGGCAACCCGGTGGACAAGCGTCACCCGTGGAACAAGCAGACCCTGCCGAAGCCGCAGAAGCGCGACTTCAACGACAAGTACTCGTGGGTCGCCTCGCCGCGTATGTACGACAAGCGCAACGACACGTACGTCGCGACGGACACCGGCGGCGGACCGTTCGCCCGCCAGTGGTGCACGGCGAAGGCCGGGCTGGTCGACATCGGTTACATGAAGGCGACCGGGTCGAGCATCCTCATCACCCTGCCGCGCACGGCGAACATGCCCGAGATGGATCTCGAGTGGAAGATCCCGCCGTGGTCCAACGCGGTCGAGCGCGATCGCGCCCGGACCTACCACCAGGCGACGTCGGCCTGCATCGGCCTGTACTGCCTGGAGAAGGCCCTCATCGAGGTGCGGGCCGGACGGACGAAGAGCTGGAACAGCTTCAAGGTTCCGGACGACGCCGTCAGCTGCGGGTTCCACGAGGCCGCTCGCGGTGTCATCTCCCACCACATGGTGATCCGGGATGGCAAGGTCGCCAACTACCAGCCCTACCCGCCGACGCCGTGGAACGGCAACCCGCGGGATGTCCACGGAACTCCTGGCCCCTACGAGGACGCGGTGCAGAACACGCCGATCTTCGAGGAGAACGGCCCGGAGAACTTCAAGGGCATCGACATCATGCGGGCGGTGCGGAGCTTCGATCCGTGCCTTCCGTGCGGGACGCACATGTACCTGGGTAACGGCAAGGTGAAGAAGGTCGTTCACACGCCGACGGGCCTGTGCTGAGAAGGAATCGAGAGGTCACGGCCGGCGAGGAGCTCGCCGGCCGTGTCCAGCTTCTGAGCGAGCAGATCGAGGGACTGTCAGACGTCCATGCTCGTGAGCTCGCTCAGGAGATGGTCTCCGCCGTCATGGAGCTCTATGGCGACGGATTGACGCGGATCATGGCGGCGCTGGAGCAGGCTGGACCTGCCGGCGTCGCCATTCGCGACGAGCTCGTCGAGGACGGGGCCGTGGGCAGCCTGCTGCTGATCCACGACCTCTACCCGATCAGCCTCGAGGACCGGGTGACCGAGGCGCTCGACAGCGTCAGGCCGTACATGGAGTCGCACGGCGGCAACGTCGAGCTCCTCTCCCTGGTTGACGGGGTCGCGCACCTGCGCCTCCAGGGGAGCTGCAGCGGCTGCTCGGCCTCGCAGGCGACGCTGGAGCTGGCGATCAAGCAGGCGCTCGACGAGCATGCTCCCGATCTCGAAGGACTCGAGGTCGAGGGTGTCATCGAGCAGGCGCCGATGGCCGCCGGACCGGCGCCGACCGGGTTCGAGCTGCCCCTGGCTGAGGTCGAAGCCCCCAGCTGGGTACCGCTCGAAGGCGCGGCGCACATCGCCGAGGGCACGCTCGTCGCCTTCGACGCGGGCGGCACGGCGCTGCTGGTGGCCAACGTGTCGGGCACGCTGCTCGCCTACCGGGACGCCTGCGCTTCGTGCGGGGCGGCTCTCCATGACGGCGAGCTCGACGGACGCATGCTCCGCTGCGGCCAATGCGGGGTCGACTTCGACCTGCCGCGGGCCGGGCGGGCGGCCGGAAACGAGCCTCTGCAGCTCGAGCCGGTGCCTCTGCTCGATGGTAAAGTAGCCGTATGAGCAAGCTCGACGCGATGATCGCCGCCCGCAAGCGGGCGGAGCTCATCGCACGCATGCGCGGGCTGGCCAAGCCGCCGCCGGCGCCGGACGTGGAGCGCTGTGAGCTCTGCGAGACGACGGTCCCCAGCGACCATCGTCATCTCCTGCACCTCGTCGAGCGGCGCATCGTCTGTTCGTGCGAGGTGTGCTGGGCCAAGCACTCCGGCGACCCGGAGTACCGGCCGGCCGGGATGCGGACGAAATGGCTCGGCGATTTCGCGTGCACCGACGAGATGTGGGCGAACTTCGGAATCCCGATCGGTCTGGCGTTCTTCATGCGCAGCGGCCTGGAGGATCGGGTGGTCGCGCTCTATCCGAGTCCGGCCGGGGCGACCGAGTGCGAGCTCGATCTCGAAGCCTGGGATCGGCTCGTCGCCGCCAACCCGCCGCTGGCCGATCTCGACGTCGACGGCGAGGCGCTGCTCGTCAACCGGACCGGCTCCGAGCATCAGTACGCGATCGCCCCCATCGACGATTGCTACCGTCTGGTGGGCCTGATCAAGCGCAACTGGGAGGGGATCGCCGGCGGGACGGCGATCGAGGAAACCGTCCCGGCATTCTTCGAGGAACTGCGCGCCAAGGACGGCGCCTACCAGGGAGGCTAGAGACTATGGCCGGAGTGCACCACCCCGACGTGGCAGTCGTCACGCCGATCCCGGAGTTTTCGGTGATCAGCGTGGAACCGCTCGCCTACGCCGCGGTCCCGACGATGGTCTTCACCATCAACGCCGTCGAGCCCAAGGGCCACGACGTGTTCGCGATCGCGCTCAGCACGCAGATCCATATCGATCCCGCGCGGCGGACCTACGACCCCGAGACGCGTGAGCGCCTCGGCGAGCTGTTCGGCGAGCCCGAGCGTTGGGGGGCCACCACGCACAGCTTCGAGTGGGCCCGGATCGACAAGATGGTGCAGTCGTTCACCGGGGCGCGCGCGTTCGAGCTGCACGTTCCCTGCACCTACGACCTCGAGGTCTCCTCGGCCAAGTACTTCTACGGCCTGTCCGACGGGGGCGTCCCGCTGAGCTTCCACTTCAGCGGCAGCGTCTTCTACAAGAGCGAGGACGGCGGACTCCAGATCACCCAGATCGACTGGAGCACGCGGGCGCAGTTCCACATGCCGATCGCCGGCTGGAAGAAGATGATCAACGAGTTCTACCCCAACGGCGGCTGGGTCCGGCTCCACCAGGAGACGCTCGGTCGCCTCCACGCCCTGCGCGGCGCCCGCGGCCTGCCGACCTTCGACGCCTGCGTCACGGAGCTCCTCGACAATGCTGGATGAGCTGGTCAGCTCCCTCCTCTACGAAGGCTACGCTCTCTACCCCTACACCCCCGGCGCGACCAAGAACGCCACGCCGACCCCGTTCGGGATCGTCTATCCGCCGCGCTACGCGGCCGCCAGCAGCGCGACCTTCGACCTGGCCCGCGTCGAGTGCCTGGTCGCGCCGGCGTCCGACGCGACGAGGCTCAACGCCACGGTCTGGTTCCTGACGCCGAGCGGCGAGCGCCACGAGGCGGCCGAGCGGAGTGTGCCGGTCGGACCTCTCGCCCTGGGCGAGGAGGCCACCGCGCCGTTCGCGGAGGGCCACGTCGTCCTGCGCTCCAAGCCGGCCGACGACGGGCTCTGGCACGTGTCGTGCTCGATCCACAACACGGTCGAGGTGCCCGACGGGCTCGACCGCGGGGGCGCGCTGATGCACTCGCTGATCTCGACCCACATCGTCGTGCGCGTCGACGGCGGGCGCTTCATCTCGCCGCTGGAGAGCGACGGCTGTCAGAGCGTCAACAGCTTCCCGGTCCTGGCCACGGTCGAGGACGACGCGATCCTCGGCGCGGCCATCGTCCTGCCCAACCATCCGCGGATCTCCGAGGAGAGCCAGGTCAACCTGTTCGACAACTCGGAGATCGAGGAGGCGCTGCTGCTGCATGTGCACGCGCTCAGCGAGGACGAGCGGGCGTCGATGGCCGACCAGGACCCGGTCGTGCGCGAGATGATCGCCCGCGCGCTGGCCACGACGCCCGAGGACATGATCCGCCTCCACGGCGGCCTCAAGCCGACCAGCGAGGTGCTCCGTGGCACCTAGCGAGGGTGGCGCCAAGAGCGCGGGCGGCTTCCGTCCGCCGCCCGGCGGCGGCCCGGTCGTCATCCCCGGCGAGCACACCGTCGAGATCGCCGGTCGCACCGTCGCCCTCGGGGACAAGCTGATCCTGCGGCCCGGGGTCGACCGTGACCCCTACGACAAGATGCTCCACGGGCGCGTGGCCACGCTCGAGCGGGTCTACGTCGACACCAACAACAAGGTCTACCTCGGGGTGACGGTCGACGACGACGCCGCTCAGGAGATCCTGCGCGAGTCCGGCCGCTACCTGTTCTTCTTCCTGCCGGAGGTGGAGGTCGCATGAGCACGCCCGGAAACAGCATCGCCGCTCTCGGCGAGGCCGTCGCCCCCGAGCGCCAGATCGTGATCGCCGGGATCGGCACCGACTGGGGCGCCGGTGGCGACGTCGCCGGCATCCTCGGCGCCCGCGAGCTTCCGAGCGGCGTCTCGGTCCACGAGCTCGGCACCGGGGCGCTCGACATCGCCTACGACGTGATGCGCGGTTACGACGCCCTGGTCCTCATCGATGTGAGCACCGACGGAGGGCCGGCCGAGGTCACCGAGGCCGACGAGAAGACGATCGACGCCACGATCGAGGACGGCCAGGACCTCAATCCGAACGCCATGGATGCGGCGACCGTACTCCATTTCGTCAAGCACACGGGCGGTTGGCCCGGCAAGGTCATGATCGTCCGCTGCGATCCCGGCGGCGGCGACGCGGCCGCGGCCGCGGCCGTCGACCGCGTGTTCGAGACGGTCGAGGATCTCCGCCGTGCATGAGATGTCGGTGGCCGGGGCGATCGTCAACACCGTGCTCAAGCACGCCGACGATCGGAAGGTCACGCTGATCACCGTGAGGTGCGGTGGGATGCGCCAGATCGTGATGAACTCGCTCGAGTTCTACTTCGACTTCGCCGCCCGGGACACGTGCTGCGAGGGCGCCAAGCTCGAGCTGATCAACGTGGCCACCCGCCTGCAGTGCCGGGGCTGCAGCGAGGAATGGGAGCCCGAGTTCGCGTTCTTCCGCTGCCCGAAATGCGAAAGCGCCGACGTCGCGATAATCGCCGGCGAGGAGCTCGAGGTCGATTCGATCGAGGTCGACGAGAAGGAGGCAGCATGCACCGCACCAAAGTGAGGATCGTCGAGGACGCGCTCGACGCGAACAACACGATCGCGCGGGCCAACCGCGACGACTTCGACCGTTCGGCCGTCAGCGTCGTCAACCTGATGAGCGCGCCCGGAGCCGGCAAGACGACCCTGCTCGAGGCCACGCTTCCCCGCATGGGCGACGTTCGCGTCGGCGTGCTCGAGGGCGACGTGCAGGGCAGCGCCGACGCCGACCGCATCGCCGCGCTCCACGTTCCCGTGGTCCAACTCAACACCGACGGAAGCTTCGGCGGCGAGTGCCATCTCGACGCCAACATGGTCCGGTCGGCGATCCCGGCCCTCCCCCTCGACGAGATCGACCTGTTGATCATCGAGAACGTCGGCAACCTCGTCTGCCCCGCCGAGTTCAAGGTCGGGGAGAACACCCGCGCCATGGTCTGCTCGGTCACCGAGGGCGAAGAGAAGCCGCTCAAGTACCCGCTGATGTTCCGGGCCTGCGAGCTCGTCGTGATCAACAAGATCGACCTGCTCGAGCACCTCGACTACGACCTCGACCGGCTGCTCTACAACATCGATGCCGTGCACCCCGACGTGCAGCGGATCCTGGTCAGCGCCAAGACGGGCGAGGGCGTCGACCAGCTGCGCGACTGGCTGACGCAGGTGGCCGCAGGGGCCCCGGCTCCGGCATGAAGCCGGCTCCGGCGGTCGCCGCGGGCGAGCGCTTCTTCACGGCCGAAGCCCAGCGTATCGCCCGCCTCTGCCACGCCATGTCCGAGCGCTTCGCTCGGGGCGGTCGACTGATCGCGGTCGGCTGCACGCCGCAGGCGCGCTCCGACGCCCGCCACGTCGCCGTCGAGTTCGTCCATCCGGTGATCGTCGGTAAGCGGGCGCTGCCCGCGCTCGCCATCACCCACGAGCCCGAGCAGCTCGCCTGGCTGGCCGAGCCCGACGACATGGTCATGGCCTTTGACGGCTCGTGCGGCTGGGCCGAGGACGACCTGCGTCCGGCCTACCTGACGATCGGCTACGGGACGGGCGGCGCCGAGTGGGAGTTCGATCCCGGCTGCGAGGATCCGTTCGTCGCCCAGGAGCTGGTGGAGACCCATTACCACCTGCTCTGGGAGTTGGTCCACGTCTTCTTCGAGCATCGCGGCCGCCAGGGCGGCGCCGCCCAGGACGGCGGCGCGGCCGCCTGGCTCTACCCGATGCTCGGCGAGCGCGCCCGCGACCCCGAGTCGGTCGTCCACGACGTGGCCGCCTCGGTGCTGATGAAGGCCGAGGAGATCGCGCTGCTCCGGGCGCAGACCCTCGCCGACAACGAGGAGGTGCTGACCGCGGCCGCGGCGGCGCTGCGCGACTGCTTCGAGGCGGGCGGCCGGCTGCTGACGTTCGGCAACGGCGGGTCGTGCACCGACGCCATGGACGCCTACGCCGACACGTCGTTCCCGCCCGCGTCCAAGGGCCTCGCCTCCCATCCGGCCCTCGACCTCTCCGACGACGCGCCGATCCTCACGGCGATCGCCAACGACATCGGCGTCGGCAACCTCTTCTCCCGCCAGGTGATCGCCCACGGTCGCCGGCAGGACGTCGTCGTCAGCTTCTCGACGAGCGGCAACTCCGAGAACGTGCTCGAGGCCCTGGGCGAGGCCCGCCGGCGCGGCATCGTGACCGTCGCCCTCGTCGGCTACGACGGTGGGAAGATCGCCGAGCAGGCCCTGGCCGATCACGTCATCGTCACCCGTTCGCAACACATCCCGCGGATCCAGGAAGCGCAGGCCAGTGCCTGGCACGCGCTGCGTGAACTGATCGGATGAGCCGCATGCAGGTGCGGGTGGCCGGCACCGTCCAGGGTGTCGGCTTCCGGCCCCACGTGTACCGCCTGGCCCGCGAGCTCGCGCTCGACGGCTTCGTGCTCAACGACAGCCAGGGGGTCCTGCTCGAGGTCGAGGGCCCGGGCACGGCGATCGACGAGTTCCTCGCTCGGCTGCGCTCGCAGGCGCCGCCGCTGGCCCGGATCGAGCATGTCGAGGCAGCCGAGCTCGTCCCCACCGGGGTGCGCGGCTTCCAGATCATCTCGAGCCGCGACGCCGGTGGCGAGCAGGATGCGCCGGTCTCGCCCGACACCGCGACCTGCGCCGACTGCCTGGCCGAGCTGGGCGACCCGGCCGACCGCCGCTACCGCTACCCGTTCATCAACTGCACCAACTGCGGGCCCCGGTTCACGATCGTCCGCGGGGTGCCCTACGACCGGCCCCTGACCACGATGGCCGGCTTCCCCATGTGCCGCCGCTGCCAGGCCGAGTACGAGGATCCCCTCGACCGCCGCTTCCACGCCCAGCCCAACGCATGCCCGGACTGCGGTCCGACCCTGCGCTTCGGTGAGCTCCGCGGCGAGTCGGCCCTCGCGGCGGCGCTCGCCGCGCTCGCGGCCGGCCGGGTGCTCGCGGTCAAGGGCATCGGCGGCTTCCACCTCGCCTGCCGGGCCGACGACGAGGCGGCGGTCGACCGCCTGCGCGCCCGCAAGCATCGCGAGGACAAGCCGTTCGCCGTGATGGTCGCCGACGTCCGGACCGCTCGAACCCTCGTCGAGCTCGACGCGTCCGAAGCCGAGCTCCTGCGGTCGCGCGCCCGGCCGATCGTGATCGCCGCCCGGCGCGCCGACGCTCCGGTGGCGGCCGGCGTGGCGCCGCGATCGCCCGAGCTCGGCGTGATGGTCGCCTATTCGCCGCTCCACCACCTGCTCGTCGCCGACCGGCCGCTGGTCATGACCAGCGGCAACGTCTCGGACGAGCCGATCGCCTACGCCGACGACGACGCCGCGCGGCGCCTGGCGCCGATCGCCGAGGATTTCCTGCTCCACGACCGGCCGATCCATACTCGGACCGACGACTCGGTCGTCCGCGCCGGGGTCATGCTCCGCCGCTCTCGGGGCTACGTTCCGGATGCGCTGGCGCTCCCGATCGCGGCCGCACGGCCGCTGCTGGCCTGCGGCGCCGAGCTCAAGAGCACGTTCTGCCTGGCCAAGGGAACGCGAGCGTGGGTCTCCCACCACATCGGGGACCTGAAGAACTACGAGACCCTGCTCTCCTTTCGCGACGGCGTCGCCCACTTCGAGCGTCTCTTCGCGGTCACGCCCGAGCTCGTCGTTCATGACCTGCACCCCGACTACCTCTCGACCCGGGAGGCGCTCGAGTACGACGAGACCTTCGCCGTCCAGCACCATCACGCCCATCTCGCCGCCTGCCTGGCCGAGTACGGGGAGACGGGGCCGGCCGTCGGGGCGATCTACGATGGCGCCGGCTACGGGCCCGACGGGACGGTGTGGGGAGGCGAGATCCTGGTCGGCGACCTCGCCGGCTTCGAGCGCATCGGGCATCTGCGGCCGGTCAGCCTCCCCGGCGGGGATCGCGCGGTGGCCGAGCCGTGGCGGCTGGCCTGCGCCTGGCTCGTCGAGGCGACGGGGGAGGACGAGCCGGCGATGCCGGGCCCGCTGCGCGAGGCCATCGACCCGAAGCGGTGGCGCGCGGTGGCCCGGCTGACACGGATGTCGCCGCGCACGAGCAGCGTCGGGCGCCTGTTCGACGCGGTCGCCGCCCTGTGCGGCGTGCGCGGCGTGGTCAACTTCGAGGGCCAGGCGGCGATCGAGCTCGAGGCGCTCGCCGACCGCTCGGAGCGGGGCGCCTACCCGCTGGACGGGCGACTCGACCCGCGTGAGCTGATTCTCGCCGTCCGGCGCGACGTCGACGCCGGCGTCGGGGTGGGGATCGTCTCGGCCCGCTTCCACCGGGCACTCGCCGTCGGCACCGCGGCGGCCATCCGGGCCAGCGGCCTCGACACGGTCGTCCTGTCGGGCGGGGTCTTCCAGAACCGCCTGCTCGCCGCCCGGACGCTGGCCGAGCTCGACGGCCTACGCTGCCTGGTGCCGCGCCTGCTCCCGGCCGGCGACGGCGGGATCTCGTACGGCCAGGCAGCCGTCGCCGCCGCCTCCGCGCCTGCCTGAGCCGGTGGTTCGCCGCCGTCGCGCGGCAAATCTCTATTTCCACCACCGTGCCCGATCTGTATTGTGGCGTTCGGCACAATCGACAAGCGGAGGAAGATCTTGAAAGATCGAGCACGAATCCTGATCGTGGCCAACCGAACGGCGGCCACGCAGCGGCTCCTCGACGCCGTGCGCTCGCGGGCCGACCAGGCTCCGGCGGACTTCCACCTGATGATGCCGGCCACCCCGCAGGGCCTGCACCGTGTCGTCGATCCCGAGGACAGCGGCCGCGACGAGGCGCAGGCGCGGCTGGCCAGCGCCCTGCCCCTGCTCAGCCAGGCCGCGGGCAGCCCGGTCACCGGCGAGGTCGGCAATCACGATCCCCTCGGCGCCGTCCACGACGCCCTGAACGCCGCCCGCTACGACGAGATCATCATCTCGACCCTCCCCAAGCGGGTGTCGCGGTGGTTGAAGCTCGACCTCCCGAGCAAGCTGGCCGGCTTCGGCCTGCCGGTGACGCTGGTCAGCCCGGATCGCGCCGCCCGAGATCCGCAGCTCGCCCGCGCGAGCGGGTAGTACGTCCGCCGCGGCCGGCCGGCGGCGCTACCAGCGTTGGCTGCGCAGCATCTCCTGGGCGCCGCCGCCGGCCACAAACGCCATGAACGCCTCGACGTGGGCTTGGCGGGGCCCGATCGCCGAGCAGAGCACGTACCAGTCGCGGTGGGGGAGGGGCGCCGACGGGACGATCGTGCGCAGGACCCCGGTCTCGAGCTCGAGCTCGATCGCCAGGCGCGACTGGAGCGCGATGCCCAGGCCGGCCCGGGCGGCGTGCTTGATCGCGCCGTTCGAGCCCATCGTCAACACGCGCGGACGCAGGCCTTGGGCCTCGAGGAAGTGCTCGGTCATCGCCCGCGTGCCCGATCCCTCCTCGCGCAGCAGCCACGTGCAGGCTCCGAGCTCGTCGAGCCCCGCCTCGTGGCCGTCGGTCAGCGGGTGGTCGGGGCGGGCGATCAGGGCGATGTCGTTGGTCATGAAGGCGGCGCCGGTCAGACGGTCTCCGCTCGGCGGCCGCCCGCCGATGGCGATGTCGGCCTCGTGCTCGAGGAGCTGGCGCAGGACGCGGTCGCGGTTGCCGACGTCGAGGGTGAGCACGACCTGGGGGTGCTTGACCCCAAACGCCTGCATCAGCGTCGGGACGAGATACTCGGCGGCCGTGGTCACAGCGGCGATCCGCAGCTCGCGACTGGCCTGGCCCGCGGCCTCGATCGCCGCGCGGCGCCCCTGGTCGAGCAGGCCGATGACGTCGGCGGCGTAGGGCGTGAACGCGACGCCGGCGGGACTCGGGCGCACGCCGCGTCCGACCCGCTCGGTGAGCTTGACCCCGAGCTCCTGGGAGAGCGCCGAGACGGCGGCCGAGATCGACGGCTGGGTGACGAACAGGCGCTCAGCCGCAGCGGCAGTGGAACCCTCGTGGACCACCGCGAGGAAGCTTCGCAGCTGGGTGAGAGTAATAGCCATTCATCGAACTATATGGCGGAATTACCACCCGTAGTTGTCTTACGGCCCCGGCGGGACGAGGAGCCGGTCGGCTCCTCGTCCGGCTGCTTCTCAGGCGGGTACGTGCTCCCCGGCGTAGGAGCCGGTGCTGGCCTCGGCGTTGGCCCGCGCGCGCTGGAGCAGAGCGTCCTGCGCGGCATCGCGGTTGGCGTCCTCGCCGGCCCAGGCCGACAGGGCGTAGTCCTGCAGCGCGCGCCCGTAGGAGAAGGTCAGCCGCCACGGGAGGGGGCCCAGCTTGTTGATCGCGTTGAGGTTGGCCGTCGCATCCTCGGGGCTCTGGCCGCCCGAGAGGAAGGCGATCCCGGGCACGGCCGCCGGCACGACTCGCCGGAACGTGCGGATGGTGGCGGTGGCGATCTCCTCCGGCGAGGCCTGCTGGCCCGACTTCTTGCCGGGAATGACCATGTTCGGCTTGAGCAGCATTTGCTCGTAGGACACGTTCTGGATGGCCAGGGCGGCGAAGACGTGGCGGAGGGCCTTGGTCGTGACCGTCTCGCAGCGCTCGATCGTGTGGTCGCCGTCCATCAGAACCTCGGGCTCGACGATGGGAACGATTCCGGCCTCCTGGCAGAGAGCGGCGTAGCGGGCGAGGGCATGGGCGTTGACGTCGATCGCCGCTTCGCTGGGCAGGCCGTCGCCGATCTTGATCACCGCGCGCCACTTGGCGAACCTCGCGCCGAGCTCCCTGTACTCGGCCAGGCGCTCGCGCAGGCCGTCGAGGCCCTCGGTGACGGTCTCCCCCGGGGCTCCGGCCAGGGGCTTCGCGCCGGTGTCGACCTTGATGCCGGGGATGATGCCCTCGGCGGCGATCGCCGCGGCGAACGGCGTGCCGTCGGCAAACTTCTGGCGGATCGTCTCGTCGAAGAGGATCATGCCGCTGATATAGCCGCCGAGGCCCGGCGCCGTGGCGAGAACCTCCCGATAGGAAGCGCGCGCCTCCTTGCTGGGCTCGATGCCAATCTTCTCGAGGCGGCTGGACATCGTCGCCATGCTCTCGTCGGCGGCGAGGATGCCGCGCGGGGCCGCCAGCAGATCCTTGATGGTCTGCTCGAGATCGGAACTGGTCGTGCTCATGCGGTCGCTGCCTCCGGCTCGGGGCGGACGGTTACCGGCGGGGACTCGACGCGGCTGCGGCCGCCGTCTCCGCCGAGCGCGATGGCTGCCTTCGCCGTCGCGACGTGATAGAGGATCAGGAGCTGCACCAGAGCGAGCGACTCGGACCGGTGGAGGTCGGTCCCGATCGTGAACTCGCCGAGGCGCTGCGTGCGCAGGTGGCTGGCGAAGTGCATGCGGTCCCAGACCGCCTCCTCGATCTCGGCCGCCTGCTCGGCGTCGAGGTCGCCGGGGATGCGCAGGAAGCGCTCGTTGGCGCCGGCGGCCAGGGTGATCGGGCTGTCGCTGCGGATCACCGGGGACAGGTCGGGATGGATGAGGCCGTCGCGGAGGGTGAGCTCGGCGTCGAGTCGATCGGGGTCGCCATCCTCGCGAGGAACGAACGAGACGACGATGTCGGCGTACCGCTGCTGCGGGCGGATGAACGCGGCCGAGTCCCCCTCGCGACGGTCGAGTTCGGCCAGCACCTCATCGGTCGTGTAGCCGCGTCGCGAGCAGTCGCGCTGGACCTTCCAGTGGCGCCGGAGCTCCTCGGGGGGGGCCAGGTAGACGCGCACGTCGCAGGCTTCGCGCAGCGCCTTGGTGTGGTATCCGAGCAGCCCCTCGATCACGGCGAACCGGCTCGGGATGACGTACTTCGGGGGTCCGAACGTTCCGTCGGCGTGGAGGTAGGTCGGCTTCAGGATCGCCTCGCCCCGGCGCATATGGCCGAGATCCTGGGCGATGATGTCGAGGTAGTTGCAGTCCGGGTGCAGGGGCGTGATCCCGAGCTCGGCCCGCCGCTTGCGGTCGTACTTGTGGTAGTCGTCGGTGGAGACGTGGGTCACCGCGTCCTCGCCGAGTACGCGGACCAGGCCGCGGGTGATCGTCGTCTTTCCCGTCGCGGAGTCGCCGACGACTCCGAGGATGACCGGCCGTGGCATTTGGGCGATCAGCTCCCTGCGGCGGCGGCGACGGGCGTCGCGTCCCGCGCGTCGGTGGTGTCGCCGTCGCCGTCGACGTCGGCCTCGCCCTCTCCGTCAGAGCCGAACACCCGGGAGGCGAGGATGTCTTCCGCCTCGATCGTCATCAGATCCTCGCGGGACGGTTGGCCGCCGGCGTCGAAGAGCCGCTTGGCCTGCCGCAGCCGAGCGCGTTCCAGGGCGTTGCGGATGCTGCGGGCGTTGGAGAAGCGCGGCCGGCGCATGCGTCGGGCGATGTACTCGTCGAAGGCCTCTTCGGCCTCGGGGGTCATCTTGTAGGAGGTGTTCTCGAGCATGAGCCGCGCGATGTCCATCAGCTCTTCGCGAGTGTAGTTGGGGAAGTCGATGTGGTGGGCGACCCGCGAGCCCATCCCCGGGTTGCTGCGGAAGAACTGCTCCATCCGGTCGTGGTAGCCGGCGAGGATCACGACGAGCGTGTCCCGTTCGTTCTCCATCGCCGTGAGCAGAACCTCGATGGCCTCCGCCCCGTAGTCGCGCTCGTTCTCCGGGCGGAACAGGAAGTAGGCCTCGTCGATGAAGAGGACGCCGCCGCGCGCGCGCTTGATCACGGCCGTCGTCTTCGGCGCCGTGTGCCCGACGTACTGGCCGACGAGGTCGTCGCGGGTGACCGCGACGACCTCGTTCTTCTCGATATACCCGAGGCCGTGAAGGATCCTGGCCATCTGCAGCGCGACCGTCGTCTTGCCGGTCCCCGGCTCGCCGGTGAACGACATATGCAGCGACGGCCGCTGCGACGGCAGCCCGGCCGCCGCGCGCAGGCGGTCGATCACGAGCAGAGCCGCGACTTCCGCGATCCGCTCCTTGACCGGCGCCAGGGCGACGAGCGTGCGGTCGAGCTCGGCCAGCGTGTCGCCGACCTTGCTCTCCCGCAGCACCGACTCGATGTTGAGCGCCGCCCCGTCCTCATTGGCCTGCGGGGAGCTGGTCACTCGCTGCCCTCCTTGGCGGCCATGCGCTCGTCCTTGACCGCTCCCTGGGCGCCGTACCGGTAGCCGGGCGGATCCTCGGTGGCGTAGGAGTGGAGCGTGTACTTGATCGCCCGGTCGGCGAACTCCTGGCGCTCGAGCCGGAAGCCCGGCTCGTGCTCGGGCCGGTTGACGATGATGCTGAGCATCGTCGTCTGACGGCCGCGCGAGCTGTCGTAGGCGACCAGCTTGATGTAGCGCGCCGGGTAGGCCAGGCGCGCGGCGTTGACCTCGTCGAGGATCAGCGCCGCGTCGTCGGGATCGACGTCGAACTTCGGCTGCTCCCACATCTCCCAGAGGGAGTTGCGGGGGTGGGGGTCGTCGGTGTGCTCGACCATCATCGCCCAGCCGTTGTTGATCGAGTAGCGGATCTGGAGCTCGAGCTGCTCGTCGGTCATCTCGTCGAGGAAGCTGAACGTCCCTTGGGTTATCTTCATCTCATCTCTCCGTTCAGCCGGCCGGGGTGACGGTCGGGACGTAGTCGGGCGTATCCGTCGACTCGTAGTTGAACGTGATGTCCTTCCACACGTCCAGCGCCGCGTCCAGCTCCGGGCAGCCCTTGGCCGCCTGGATCAGGATGTCCGGGCCCTCGTTGAAGTAGTCCCGACCCTCGTTGCGGGCCTGGATGATCGCCTCGACGGCGACGCGGTTGGCCGTCGCACCGGCGGCGATGCCCATCGGATGGCCGATCGTTCCGCCGCCGAACTGCAGCACGACGTCCTCGCCCAGGTACTCGAGCAGCTGGTGCATCTGGCCGGCATGGATGCCGCCCGAGGCAACCGGCATGACCGCGGCCAGCGAAGCCCAGTCCTGGTCGAAGTAGATCCCCGTCTCCGGGTTGGCGACGTTGTAGCGCTGACGCAGCACGTCGTAGTAGCCGCGGATCATGTTCGGGTCGCCCTCGAGCTTGCCGACGACCGTGCCGGCATGGACGTGGTCGACGCCGAGCATCCGGCACCACTTGGCGATCACGCGGAAGCTGACGCCGTGCGTCTTCTGACGCGTGTACGTCCCGTGACCGGCCCGGTGGAGGTGGAGAATCATCCCGTTCGCGCGGGCCCAGTGGGACATCGAGCTCATCGCCGTGTAGCCGACGGTGAGGTCCATCATGATGATGATCGAGCCGATCGACTTGGCGAACTCGGCCCGCTCGTACATGTCCTCCATCGTGGCCGCGGTCACGTTCATGTAGTGACCCTTGACCTCGCCGGTCGCCGCCATCGCGCGCTGGACGGCCTCGATCGCGAAGCAGTAGCGATCGCGCCAGCGCATGAACGGCTGGGAGTTGATGTTCTCGTCGTCCTTGGTGAAGTCGAGGCCGCCGCGCAGCGCCTCGTAGACGACGCGCGAGTAGTTCTTGGCCGACAGGCCGAGCTTCGGCTTGACGGTAGCCCCGAGCAGCGGGCGGCCGAACTTGTCGAGGTACTCGCGCTCCATGACGATCCCGTGCGGGGGGCCCGGGAACGTCTTGAGGTAGGCGACCGGAATCCGCATGTCCTCGAGTCGCAGCGCCTTGAGCGCCTTGAAGCCGAAGACGTTGCCGATGATCGAGGAGGTCAGGTTGGCGACCGAGCCCTCCTCGAACAGGTCGAGGTCGTAGGCGATCTTGGCGATGTACTGGCCTTCGGTGCCGGGAACCTCCTCGACCGAGTAGGCCTTCGCCTGGTAGTGCTGGTATGGGGTCAGTCGGTCCGTCCAGACGACGGTCCACGTGGCGGTGGAAGATTCACCGGCGACCGCGGCGGCTGCCTCGATCGCGTCGACCCCGGGCTGCGGGGTGATGCGGAAGGCGCACAGCACGTCGGTTTCCTTGGGCTCGTAGTCGGCGTCCCAGTAACCCATCTCCGCGTAAGGCGTCACCCCTGATGTCCAGCGGTCCTTCTTCGGGGGCGAACCGCTGCCTTCGGGTGTGCTCATCAGTGCAAACTCACTTTCCTTTGGGCGTTATCACCTGGCCCATTATGCCAGCTGAATCAGAAAGAATACTCAAGAGTTGCGGCAATATCATAGAGTTGCCTCTATGCCAACGGGGCGCAGGGCGCCGATAACGGCGAGTTCTGCGGTGGCCGAGTGGACCTGCGGCACGACCTCGAGGAAGCTCTCGCGGGCGCACCAGTCGATGTCCGCCTCGAGGCCGACCTCGACCAGGAGGCGGCCGTTCGTGCTCTGCCGGAAGAGCTCGCCGACCGGCGGAGCGGCCGCCGCCATGAGCGTCGACATCGTCGCGGCGTCGGACTGCTCGCCGCCCAGGAGCGCGGCGATCCGTCCGGCGACGTAGACGTCCTCGATGGCCAGGCGACCGTTCGTACCCGAACAGACCAGGAGCACGTCGCGACCGTCGGCGCGGCGGCGGACCGCCGCGACCACGGCCTCGAGGTTGGCCAGGCAGCCGAGGACCGTCAGCTCGGCCTGCGCGGCGGCGGCGACGATGGCCGGGGTGCCGTTGGAGGTGGCCAGGACGAGCTCGACCCCGGCCGCGGTCTCGACCCCGGCCGGCGAGTTGCCGAGGTCGAACCCGGGCGGCGGGACGCAACGCTCCTCGCCGGCCAGGATCCGGCCGGGGGCGCGCAGGCTCAGCGCCTGGTCGCGGCTCGAGGCACAGAGGACGCGGTCGTAACCGCCGGCCAGGGCGGCGGTGATCGTCGTCGTCGCCCGGAGCACGTCGATGACCACGGCGACCGCGACCGGGCGCACGGCGGCGGCCGTCAGCGCGACATCGATCATCGGAGGCTTCGCCCCGGGGCCGGGCCGCGCATCAGGCGGTCGGCAGGCTCCGCGCGTCGACCAGGCCGAAGCCCGAGCGGTAGAGCTCGTCGAACGCCGCGAGCTCGTCCTCGTCGAGGGGCGGCACGGACGTTGCGGCGCTCCACTCCTCGAGCTGAGCGCAGGTGTTGACGGTGTGGACCACGGTGGCGATCGCCGGCTGGGCGAGGATGAAGCAGTAGGCCGCCTGGGCCAGGGTCCGCTCGCCGCCGCGCAGGAGGAAGTCGAGCTGCTCGACCTTCTTGCAGCCGTCGATCAGCCACGAGCGCGGGCGGTGGCGGCGGTGGTCGTTGCCCTCGAAGGTGTGTTCGGGCGTGAGCTCGCCTTCGAGTAGGCCGCTCGACGTCGGCACGCGGGCGATGATGCCTGCCCCTCGCGTCTCGGCCCGCCGCAGGAACTCGGCGCCCGGCTCCTGCTCGAGCATGTTGTACACCGTCTGCAGGGAGGTGATCGGCCGCTCTTCGAGCGCCCGCACGCCCTCGTCGCGCCAGCCGATCTTCGGACCCAGGGCAACGCCGTAGTGGCGAATCTTGCCCTCGGCTTTGAGCGCTTCGAGCTCGGCGAAGAGCTCGTCGTGGTCGAGCGCGTCCATGCGGGGGTTGTGGAGCTGGTAGAGGTCGACGTAATCGGTGCGCAGACGGCTCAGGCTGGCCTCGAGCGCCCGGCGGGTATGGGCGGCCGACCAATCGTGCGGCCGCTCGGACTCGCCGTGGTCGGTTCGCTCGCTGTCGAGCAGATAGCCGAACTTCGTCGAGATCTGGATCGCCTCGCGGCGGGCGCCGGCCCGGGCGAGGGCGGCGCCGACGAGCTCCTCGTTGAGGCCCTGCCCGTAGGTGTCGCCCGTGTCGAAGAACGTGATCCCGAGCTCGAGTGCCCGCGCCACCAGCACGTCCGGATCCTCGTGGGCCCCCCACCAGTCCGAGCCGAGCGCCCAGGTGCCGAACCCGACGGCCGACGTCTCGAGGTCGCTCTCGCCGAAGCGGCGCGTCTGCATGCCCGGGATTCTACCCCGGCGCCGCCGCGGTCACAGCTCGCGCAGGTGCCGGGCCACCTCGGCATCGACATCCAGCGGCTCGAGGCCCTGCGCCCGCCGACGCGCGTTGCGGGCCGCCGCGAGCTGGCGCACCTCCTCGGCCAAGGCGGGGTCGCCGGGCTCCGAGCGCCCCGCCGGCGGGTCCGCGGCGGCGGGCGTCCGGGCGCGCAGGGCAGCCTGCATCTGCTCGATCTCCTCCTCGCGGCGGTCGTCGGGCGGCGGCGCCGGCGGGCCGCGGTCGGCCGCCCCCAGCCCGCCGGCGCCGATGTGGTCGTAGAAGCCTCGTCGGCGCAGGCCGAGGACCGCGGCCACGACGACCCCCACCGCGACGACCCCGAACAGCACCGTCGCGAAGACCGTCCCGTCGACCGCGAGGACGGGTGCCATGACGAGGTCTTGCCAGTCCGGCCGCACTAGCTTATCCTTTCGGGCAACGACGTTGACTGACCAGTCAATCTACCAAGTGGAGCAGCCTCCGCCCCCCGTCTTTAGGAGACAACGTGGTCGATTTCACGCTGACCGATGAGCAGAAGAACCTGCGCGAGCTGGCGCACGACTTCGCCGAGAAGGAGATTCGCCCCGTCGCCTGGGAATACGACAAGGACGGGCACTGGCCGCAGGAGATCATCGAGAAGGCTTGGGAGCTCGGCCTGATGAACAACCACATCCCGGAGGAGTACGGCGGCCCGGGCATCGGCTACCTCGACGGCTGCGTGATCGAGGAGGAGATGTCGTGGGGCTGCTCCGGCATCCAGACGTCGGTCGGCTGCAACGGGTTGGCCACGGCACCGCTGATCCTCGCCGGGTCCGATGAGCTCAAGAAGGAATATCTCGGCCGCCTGACCGAGGCGCCGCTGCTGGCGTCGTTCTGCCTGACCGAGCCCGATGCCGGATCGGACGTCTCGGGGATGAAGACACGGGCCGTGCGCAAGCACGACAAATACGTCATCACCGGGTCGAAGTGCTTCATCACCAACGGCAGCCACGCCAACTTCTACACCGTCTACGCCAAGACCGACCCGGACGCCGGGCACCGCGGCATCTCGGCCTTCATCGTCCCGCGGGACGCCGGCGTGATCGTCGACAAGAAGGAAGACAAGATGGGCCAGCGGGCGTCGAACACGGCGACCATCACCTTCCCCGATGTCGAGGTCCCGGCCGATCACCTGATCGGCGAGGAGAACAAGGGCTTCAAGGTCGCGATGATGACTCTCGACCGGACCCGGCCCGGCGTCGCGGCGATGGCCATCGGGATCGCCCGGGCGGCGTTCGAGTTCGCCTGCGACTACTCCAAGGAGCGCGTCCAGTTCGGCGTGCCGATCGCCATGCACCAGGCGATCCAGTTCATGATCGCCGACATGGCGACCGAGATCGAGGCCTCGCGCCTCCTGACCTGGAAGTCGGCGGTGCTGCTCGATCAGGGTCAGCGGAACACGTTGCTGTCCTCGCACGCCAAGCGCTTCGCGGCCGACACCGCGATGAAGGTCACGACCGACGCCGTGCAGGTCTACGGCGGCTACGGGTTCATCAAGGACTACCCGGTCGAGAAGCTGATGCGCGACGCCAAGATCATGCAGCTGTACGAGGGCACCGCCCAGATCCAGCGGCTGGTGATCGCCCGCGAGACGCTCCTGCCCCGGCGCGTCGAGCAGCCGGCGGGCGTCGGCGCCTAGTGATGGTGGTCGGCGGGGGCGCCGCGGACGGCGCCCCCCGCCGGTCGCTCCTACAGGAGGCCGGTACCCGCGTGCACGAGCATCGGCTGGCTGAAGTTCGCGACGTGACCGCCCTCGACCGGCTTCACGTTGACCCGGAAGAACCCGCCGTGGCGGCGGTGCAGCGTGATCGCGTAGCTCGAGGTCCCGGGGTTCCCCGCGCGGGCGCTGGTCGCGCTGACCAGGCGCCACGTGTTCCCGACCAGCCGCTGGACGGAGACGCGAGCGCCGTCCTCGGCCGGGGCGACGGTCCCGGTGAAGCGCATCGTGTACGAGCCGGCGTGGATCCGGCGGGTGCGCACGTGCATCGACACCGCGAGCCCCACCGTCTCGGTCACCGTCGGGCTGACGACCGGCGTGCCGGCGCCGATGCTGACGACGCGGAACTGCGTGGTCAGCGCGAGCGCCGTCACCGGGAAGGTGAAGACCCCGTTGGCGAGGGTGAGCGCCGGATTGCCGACGTTCTGGAAGCCCGCGGTGAACGGGAACGGATTCTGCTGGAGGATGACCTCCCGGTTGCCGGCGCCGGTCCCCGTCAACGTGCCCACGACGGCGAGGGAGGCACCGTAGACAACGGGGTCGGGCAGGGCGGCGATGGCCAGGGAAAGGGGGATCGACGTGGTCGTGAACGTCGCGTCGCCACCCAGCGCCGTGCCCGTGGCGTTGACCGCGACGAGGCGGTAGTGGTACTTGGTCACCGGGGACAGCCCGGCGATCGCACTGGGCACGCTGACCGCGCGGGTCCCGGCGGCGAGGCTGCCCGGCAGGCTCTGGCTCCCGTAGCGGGTCGAGGGCCCGTACTGGAAGAAGTACGTCGTCACCTGGCCGCCCGGGTTGACCGTGCCGTTGAGCCGGGCCGACGCGTAGCCGACGGCGCTGGCCGCGGCCGTCTTGACCACCGGTCGGACCGGTGCGGCGGCGGCGCTGGGAGCGAGGGTGAGGGCCACGCCCACGACGGTCAGCGGGGCGAGACGGCGGCGAAGAGTGAGTTGGGTCCGCGCAAGTGAGTTCATATGAACGTAAAACCTACCCCGGATGCGGAGTTTCGATCCCGAAGCCCCGACCAGGGCCCACGACCCAGGAGGGTTGAATGTTCGTCTTCAAGGCCGCCGTCGTCGGCGCCGGCACGATGGGGGGCGAGATCGCCCAGATCGTCGCCGCCGCCGGAATTCCCGTCGTCCTCAAGGACATCGATCAGCGTCTCGTCGACGTCGGCGTGGCCAAGGCCCGGGAGGTCACACGCGGCCAGCTCGACCGTCTGGTCGAGCGCGGGAAGCTCACCGCCGAGGCGGCTGACGCCCAGTACGCGGAGATCCTCGCGCGGATTGTCCCGACGACGGCCTATGACGAGTTCGGCGACGTCGACTTCGTCGTCGAGGCGGTGCCCGAGCGGATGGCGATCAAGCAGGCGGTCTTCGCCGAGCTCGACGCCGCGACGCCGGGGCACGCGATCCTGGCCTCCAACACCTCCGGCCTGTCGATCACCGAGCTCGGACTGGCGACGACGCGCCCCGAGCGGGTCGTCGGCTTCCACTTCTTCTACCCGGCGTCGGTGATGCGCCTGGTCGAGGTGATCGAGGGCGAGCACACCTCGGCCGAGGCCGTCTCGGTGGCGATGGCCTTCGCTCAGACGCTCCGCAAGCTGCCGATCCGCTGCGGCGAGGTCCCCGGCTTCGTCGTCAACCGCGTCCTCAACTCGGCGATCAGCGAGGTCTGGCGCCTGCAGGAGGAGCGCGGCCTGTCGATCCAGGCCGTCGACCGAGCGATTTCCGGAGGCGGCGTAGCCCCGATCGGCCCCTTCTTCCTCACCGACCTGCTCGGCCTCGACACCGTCCATCACGTCGCCCAGCACCTCCACGACTCCTACGGCGACCGCTTCTACGTCCACCGGGGGATGGGCGAGCTCGTCGCCGCCGGCGAGCTCGGCGCCAAGTCGGGCCGCGGCTTCTACGAGAACGGCGAGCCGCGCTCGACCGGGGTCGAGGAGGTCGATGCCCAGGAGCTGGCCGACCGCTTCACGCTCAAGGCCCTGGTCGAATGTTGCCTGCTGCTCGAGGAGGGCGTGGCCAGCATCCGCGACATCGACCTCGGCATGCTCGCCGGCACGGGGCTCAACCCGCCGCCGTTCGCGCGGGCCGACGCCGCCGGCCTGGACGTCGTCCTGGCGGCGCTCGAGCGCGCGGAGCAAGAGTGGGGCGAGGGCTTCACGCCGCCGACGATTCTCCGGCGGCTGGTGGCCCAGGGCCGGCTCGGGGCCGCCACCGGCCAGGGCTTCTTCCCCACACCGCGACCGGACGCCGGGCAGGACGGCCGGATCAAGCTGGAGACCCGCGCCGAGCAGGGGGTGGCGATCGCCTGGCTCGACAACCCGCCGGCCAACTCGCTCTCGCCCGACGTCGTCGGCGCCCTGCGCGCGGCCTGGGACGCCGTCGTGGCCGACACGCGGATCCGTGCGCTGATCTTCGCCTCGGCCAACTCGACGCTCTTCTGCGCCGGCGCCGACATCAAGGCCTTCGCCCGCATGGACGCCGCGGCCGGCCGCGAGCTCCTGGACGAGATGCACGCGCTCGTGCGGGAGTGGGAGCGCTCGCCGATCGTCACCATCGCCGCCGTCAACGGCCCGGCCCTCGGCGGGGGCGCGGAGCTCGCGATGGGCTGCGACGTGCGCATCGCCGGCGAGTCGGCCAGCTTCGGCCAGCCGGAGATCACCCTGGGCATCATCCCCGGCTTCGGCGGCACGCAGCGGCTGCCGCGCCTGGTCGGGACGGCCAAGGCGCTCGAGATGAACCTGACCGGGTCGGCGATCAGCGCCGAGGAGGCCTACGATTTCGGCCTGGTCAACCGCGTCGTCCCCGACCACGAGCTGCTCGACGCCGCCCTCGCCTGGGGCCGGATGCTCGCCGGCCAGGCGTCGCTGGCGACCGCCGCGATCAAGCAGGTGTCCGGCTGTGGCGATCTCGACGTCGGGATCGAGGCCGAGAAGGCGGCCTTTGCGCGCGTCTTCGACTCCGACGACGCCCGCGAAGGCATCGGCGCCTTCCTCGGCCGGCGGCGGGCGAAGTTCGCCGGGCGCTGAGCCGGGCTCGGCGGAGGGGGCGGACCGACCGCGTCCGCGGGGTCGCCGCGGGCGGTCGGGCGCGGGTGGTCGGCCGCGGGTGGTCGGCCGCGGGCGGGGGGTGGTCGGCCGCGGACGGTCCGGACGGGCGCCGATCAGCCGCGGGCGGCCCGAGCCCGCAGCGTCGCCTCGATCCGGCCCAGCGCGTGGGCGACGGTCTGGCTCTGGGCGGAGGCCGCCGGTCCGACCAGCGTCGCATTGGCCGCGGCGATCACGTCGTCGTGGAGCTCGCGCAACTCGGCCAGGCGCTCCTCGAGCCCGCTGGTCCGCGCGTCGGCGCCGAGCTCGACCAGGACGGCCTCGAGCGCCAGCCGTGTGCCCAGCGCGGCGGCAACCGGCCGGTCGAAGTCGAGGTCGAAGCGGGCGCGCAGGGCGAGCTCCTGGCAGGCGAGCGGCAACTCGCGGGCGGAGAGGAGCGCGGCCAGCCGCTCGTCCGGGCGCAGCACCGCCCGGCGCCGCTGCGGCCCGCGCTCACCGCCGGACGCCACGAGCTCGACCGCCCGGCGCCAGCCACCGTCGGCGACCTCCTGACCCTCGCCGTAGCCCGCCCGCACCACCACGGCGGCGTGAGCGGGAAGCTGGTGGACGAAGGGGTCGGCCGCGGCGATCCGGTGGGCGCCGACCAGTCGGTTGACGACGGCCAGGGCGCCGGACGCCGCGGCCGGCGGATCGATCCGCTCGAGCCAGTCGGACGCCGCCGCCTCGTCGGCCAAGGGGCGGGCGTCGATCACGGTCGCGCGAGACACGCGCACCGAGGCCGGCCCGGCCGGGTCGACCGGCCGCGGACGACGGCCGAGGAGACGCGCCGTGGGCCCGGGGCGCGGCCACTCGGCCGCGCCGCCGGCCCGCCGCCGCCCGCCCGCCCGCCCGCCCGCGAAGCCGCGGGGCCGGGCGGGGTGGGCGGAACCCAGGGTCTCCAGGGCCACGATCCACGCTGGTCCCTGGTCCTCGCGCTCGCGCAGGGAATGACGCCCGTCGGACGGGCCCAGGACTCCGGGGAACTCGAACTGAACGAAGCGGAAGAGGCTGCTAATTGCCGGGCGTCACCGGAATCGCCGCGACCGACGGCTGCGTCGCCACCGTCGGGTTGTCGATCTGGCCGAGGCGTGAGATCAAGCGGAGCCACTGGCTCGGCTTGAGCGCCGCGTTGACCTGCTGCCCGAACTTCGAGTGCGGGTTGTAGAGGGTGGCGAAGCCGATGTGCACCTTGCCGGCGTGGTCGGACATCGCGAACGTGTTGTCGGTCGACGCGTAGCTCATCAGGCTGTCGATCGACGTCGGCTTGAAGCTGCCCTGCAGGGTCAGCAGGCGCCGGATCGCGATGTCGGTGATCGAGCCCGGCCCCTGGTGCCCGAGCACGAGGATCCCGTTGAACGCCGAGATGTCCACGCCGTTACCCGACGCGTTGTCGGAGAGGTTCCCGGACTTGTCGAACGCCGTCCCGGCCAGGCTGTTGCCGCACCGGAGTCCGGTGACGGTCGGCTTGAGTCCGGAGGCCGACAGGAACTCGAGCGTGGCCAGCACGCGCTGGTCGATCAAGCCGGCCTCGATGTCGCGGCGGCCGCACGAGTAGATGTCGATCGACGGGTCGGCCAGCACCTGCTGCTGGAGCTGGGCCTTGCTCTCCAGCAGCACCTGGCCGATCGTCGGGTTGGCGCCGGCGATCGGGCTGACCGCCGCCGCGCGGTAGATCGCCGTCGCCTCGAGGAGCTTCCACCCGTCGAGGATCGGCTTGGGATCGATCAGCGGCGAGCTCTTGCCGGAGGGGCGGATCTGGAACCCGACGTGCGACGCCTGGTAGGGGGCGGTCACGCCGATGCGACCGAGGATCGCCCCGGCGATCACGTGGGCGCCCGCGGTCAGCGGCTTGAGATCGACGTCGCTGCGCCGCAGGCCATAGTTCTGGACGAAGTACTGCGACAGGTCGATCGGACCGGCGGCCTGACTGCGGGCGGCGCCGCCGGAGTGAGCCAGCAGCCGCGGCAGGCCGCCCGGCGTGTCGGTCGCCAGACGCGGCGCCGCGGCCGGCTGGGCCTGGGACACGGCGCCCGCCGCGACGGGCGGGGCCACGGCCGGCTGATGGCCGGCGGACGCCGGCGCATGCGGGGCCGGATCGCTCGGCGGCAGCTTCACGTCCCGCGCCACCTGCGCCGCCGACTCCGTCTTCGGCTTCGGCTCCGCGTAGAGCGCGGAGACCGACTTCAGCTGGCTGTAGGTGTAGGTGTTGCCCGCCGTGTC
This sequence comes from uncultured Solirubrobacterales bacterium, assembly GCA_963795745.1. Classification (GTDB taxonomy): domain Bacteria; phylum Actinomycetota; class Thermoleophilia; order Solirubrobacterales; family Solirubrobacteraceae; genus Palsa-513. The sequence continues at coordinate 112,392 of CAWCIT010000008.1, read as the reverse complement.
GCGCAGCTTGATGAAGTTGCCGAGCGCCGACGAGCTCCCCATGCCGGCGATCACGCCGTCCTTGACCGCGACGACCGGCGAGCCGGCCTTGGCGTAGATGTTGATCGACGTGTGCTTGGCGCTCGGCGTCAGCGGCGCCGGCGTGTTCTGCGAGCTGGCGGCCCGCGCGAGCGCCGCCGTCTCGACCACGTCGTCGGCGTACTTGGCCGCCGCGTGCACCGGGAAGATGCCGTCGGTGAGGCCGGTCAGCGAGGTGACGAGATCGGCCGGCATGCCGCCGACCAGCTTCGCCCGCAGCAGCACCGAGTCGACGTACCAGTTGGCGTTGTTGTAGGCGAAGACCGCCCCGCGCAGGCTCTGCGACGCGCCCGCCGCATGGAGGAAGCGCGCGGCGGCGAAGATCGCGTCGACCGGGTTGTACGGATCCTTGACGCCGTCGCCGTTGGCGTCGACCCCGTACTGCTTCCAGGTCGCCGGCAGGAACTGCATCCAGCCGATCGCCCCGGCGCTCGACACGCTGAGGTTACGGCCGTAGTTGGTCTCGATGTCGTTGATCGCGGCCAGCACCTGCCACGGCACGTCGTACTCCACGCCGGCGGCCTGGTAGATCGGGATCAGGAACGGCGGGATGCGGAACGTGTCGATGAAGAAGTTCGGGACGCCGATCGGCACGGCGCCGATCGGGACGAGCGACAGCGTCGGGTTGGCCGGGAGCGGGATCCCGCTGGCGAGACGGAACGGCGTCGCGACGGGCTTGGCCACCAGGCCGGTCGCCGGCGAGCCGAACGGCGCGCCGCTCGCGGCCGGGGCGCTCTTGGTGTGGCCGGTCGTCCGCTGCGCCTTCTGGGCGCCGATCGTCGGAGCCGGGCCGGCCGCCAGGGTGGTCGGAGCGGTGACGGCCGAGGCGCCGGGCAGCGACGCGTTGCTGCCGCTGGTCGGGGCCGCCGAAGCGCCGAGGGTGATGCTCACCACAGGCGAGTTGAGCGCCGGTAGCTGGAGCTGGTCGAGGGGGGTCCCGTCGGGCAGTGGAAGTTGGATCTTGATCCCGTTCAACAGGGTCAAGGTCACGAGCTTCGCCTGCGCCGACGCAGGAACGACAGCGCCGATTACCCCAGCACTGAACGCGACGGTCAACGTCGATGTCAGCAACCTACGCCTAATAGCAAACAACTGCACTCCTCCCATGCACGCGCCGCAGGCCGCAACCGCGGCAGGCAGCCTAGCATCGTCTCCCGGGGATACCGAGGTGCAACCTACCGTGAGCACCGGCCGAATGCAACGCGATGTCCGGGCTGCCGGCCGCGTCGGCCAGGCGGTACGCTTCGGCGCAGCCATCATGACCGATCCGCAGACCACAGACGGAGTTCGCGAGCGCTTCGCCGCGCGGGGCGAGGAGACGCTCGGCCGGCTGGCGCAGGATCTGCTCGAGAACCCGCTCGTCAACGGCGCCCTGAACCGGGCGATCGGTGTCCGCGACAAGGCCGCGCAGGCGCAGGAGGTGGCGATGGGCGCCCTGAACATCCCGTCGGCCAGCGACCTCGAGCGGCTCACGCGCCGCCTGCGGTCGGTCTCCCAGCGGCTCGAGGGCATCGAGGACGGCCTCGACCGGATCGAGCAGTCGGCCAAGCGCCGGCCCGACCCGGGAGAGGACGTCGGCCGCCGCCTCGCCGCGATCGAGGCGCGCCTGGCTGGGCTCAGCGACCAGGTGGACGCGCTCAGTGACCGGCCCGAGCCGATCCCCGGCGCCCAGGAGCGCCTTCGCGTCGACGAGGACGCGCCCGCCGCCCCGCCGCGGGCCGCCGCCAGCCGGTCGCGCGCCACGACGGGCAAGCCGCGCGCCGGCGCGGCCAAGCCGCGGGCCGGCGCCGCCAAGCCGCGCGCCGCGCGCCGCAAGGCTCCGCCCAAGACGTCCTGACCGGCGGGCTACCGCGGCGGCAGGCCCCGCAGCCCGAGCCGCCCCGCCCGCTCCACGGCCCCAGCGAGGCCGTCGTCGGTGAGTCGCCGTCCCGACCCGAGGAGCTCGCCGACCGCCAGCACGCAGCCGACCGCGATCCCGCGCCGCGCGCCGAGCGCGAACAGCGCCGCCGTCTCGAGCTCCACCGCGAGCGCCCCGTCGGCCGGCTCCGTCCCGGCCCACCGGCCGGCGCCGTCGGGCCCGTAGAAGAGATCGAGCGAGGCCACGAGGCCGTGGCCGACCTGCGGCTCCGCCGCGCGCAGCGCGGCGGTCAGGCCCGGGTCGGCGTCGATCCGCCCGCGCGCTCCGAGGGCCCGGCTCGACCCGTCGCCGGCCACGGCCTGCCCGGCGATCACGAGCTCGCCGAGCTCGAGGCCGGCGGCCGGCAGGGCCGCGCACGACCCGACGCGAATCGCCCGGCGCAGCCCGAGGGCGAACAGCTCCTCGAGCACGATCGCCGCCGACGCGCCGCCGATCCCCGTGCTCTGCACGGTCAGGGGCGCGCCGTCCGCCGCCAGGCCCGTGTATCCCCACAGGCCGCGGTGGTGGTTGAACATCAGCGGCCGCTCGATCAAGGCCACGGCCAATGACAGGGCGGCGCCAGGGTCGTCGGGGAGGAGGGCCCGCTCGGCGAGCGCCGCCGTCGGGCGGATGTGAATCGTCACCGGCGCCGCCATGATGGCAGGGACAATGTGCGCGAGGGCGGCGTCAGGCCGAACACGAGGCAAGGAGGGATCACGATGGAGACGTCATTCCGATCGTCGAAGGAGTTCAAGGAGGTGATGGACCGGATCTTCACGATGATGAGCGAGGATCCGGGCATGGGGCCGAAGCTCCGCGACGCCGACTGCCCCCAGCGGTTCGAGTTCGACGACTTCGACCTGGTGGTCAACATCCGCGCCGGGACCAGCGAGGAGGGTAACGAACCTCTACTGGGAGTGGACCGACGAAGTCGACTGGAAGCCCAAGGTCGAGATGACGATGTCCTCGGAGGTGGCCAACCGCTACTTCCAGGGCAAGGAGAACGTGGCCCTGGCCATCGCCCGGCGGCGGATCAAGACCGGCGGCGACGTCAAGGCGGCGCTGGCGTTGATCCCGATCACCAAGCCGATCTACAAGCGCTACCGCGACGTCGTCATCGACGAGTACCCGCACCTCAAGGCATGACCCCTCGAGGCTTGACATCGGCCGGCGGGCGGAGTAGACGTACGTGCTGACCACCGGCCTGAGAGTGAGCGGGTCGCCGCTCGCCAGGCGCCGCCGGAATCGGGACGAGCGCCGGGGGCCGACGGAGCGGGCCGCTACGCCCGCGGACGGCGGCGGGCGCCTCCCGGGGACCCGCCGCCGGCTAGCGGCCGCCGCCCGCTGATGGGCGCCGCCGTCGACCGGGTCCTGGCCGCCGTCGCCGCCGGCGGCCTCCTGCACCCCGGCGACGCGCTGATCGTGCTCGTCTCCGGCGGGCGCGACTCGATCTGTCTGCTCGACGTCGCCGCGACGGTCTGCGGGGTCGATCGCCTGCTCGCCCTCCACGTCGACTACGGCCTGCGGGGGGCGCAGTCGGACGCCGACGCCGACCACGTGCGGGCGGCCTGCGCCCAAGCCGGCGTGGCGCTCGAGGTCCGCCGGGCTCCGGCCGTCCCGGACGCCGGCAACCGCCAGGCCTGGGCTCGCGACCTCCGCTACGGTGCCGCCCTGTCACTCGCGCGAGCGCGTGACGCCCGGATCGCCGCCGGCCACACCTCGAGCGACCAGGCCGAGACGATCCTCTACCGCCTGGCCGCGTCGCCCGGCCGGCGCGCCCTGCTCGGCATGGCGGCCGCCGACGGGCTCCTGATCCGCCCGCTGCTCGGGGTCAGCCGCCGGGAGACCGGCGACTACTGCCGGGCGCGCGCCCTCACCTGGCGCGAGGACGTGAGCAACGCCGACGGCAGCTCGGCCCGCGGGCGCTGCCGCCACGGCCTGGCGGCGGCGCTGACCGAGCTCCACCCGGCGGCCGAGGCGAACGTCGTGCGCACGGCGGCGCTCCTGCGCGACGAGGCGGCCGTGCTCGACGAGGTCGTCGACACGGCGCTGGCCGGGCGCCGGCGGATCGCCCTCGAGCGGCTGGCCGCGCTCCCGCCGGCGCTGGCCCGGCTCGTGGTCGTGCGCCTCGCCGAGGACGCGCACGGCGGGCTCGTCCCGGGGGCCGGCAGCCGGGTCGCGGAGCTGCTGCGGCTCGCCCCGGACGGCGGCAGCGCCGAGCTCGACATCGGCGGCGGCTGCCGGGCCGTCGTCGAGTACGGCGTCCTGCGCTTCGACGCCGTCCCGCCGGCGCCGGTGCCCGAGGAGGTCGAGCTGGCCGTCCCGGGCGCGGCCGCCTTCGGCGCCTGGCGCCTGGAGGCCGAGCTCGCCGATGGCGGCGACGCTCCGCGGCCGCCGGCCGGTGGCGCCGCCGGCCCGTCGTCGGCGGGCCCATCCGCCGCGGGGCCGGTCGAGTCCGGTCGGGAGGGCCGCGCCCCCGCCGCCGCGGGTCGGGGCCCGTTCCCGGCGGGGCCGGTCGAGTCCGGTCGGGAGGGCCGCGCCCCCGCCGCCGCGGGCAGCGCCCTGTCCCCGGCGGGGCCGCTCGAGTCCGGCCGGGAGGGCCGCGCCGACGCCGCCGCGGGTCGGGACCCGTCTTCGGCGGGGCCGGTCGTGTCCGGCCGGGAGGGCCGCGCCTACGCCGCGGCGGGCCCCCACCGCGGCCTGCTCGACGCCGACGCGCTGCGCCGCGAGGGCCTGGCCGTGCGCGGCTGGCAGGCCGGCGACCGGATGACGCCGCTCGGGCTCGCCGGCACGAAGTCGCTGGCCGATCTCTTCACCGATCGTCGCGTCCCCCGGGCCGAGCGGCGGACACTCCCGATCGTCACCTGCGGCGGCGAGGTGGCCTGGGTCCCCGGGGTGGCCACCGCCGAGCGCTTTCGCGTCGGCGAGGCCACCGTCCGGACCGTCGTCCTGCGGGCGCGGCGCGCCGGGGGCGCGGCCGGCGACGCGTAGACTGGGCGCGCGATGGATGCCCAGGAGATCGGCGAGACCCTCGTCCCCGCCGAGGATCTCCGCCGCCGGGTGCGCGAGCTCGGGGCCGAGATCTCCCGCGACTACGAAGGTCGCGACCTGCTGCTGGTCGGGGTGCTCAAGGGCGCCGTCTTCTTCCTCAGCGACCTGATGCGCCAGATCTCGATCCCTTGCGAGCTCGACTTCATGGCCGTCGCCTCCTACGGCTCGGCCACCGACTCCTCGGGGGTGGTGCGGATCCTCAAGGATCTCGACGGGGCGATCGAGGGCCGGGACGTCCTGATCGTCGAGGACATCGTCGACTCCGGGCTCACCCTCCAATACCTCATGCGCAGCCTCGGCGCCCGCAACCCGGCGACGCTCGAGGTCTGCGCCCTGCTGACCAAGCCCGAGCGCCGCAAGGTCGACCTGCCGACGCGGTACGTCGGCTTCGAGATCGCCAACCGCTTCGCGATCGGCTACGGACTCGACAACGCCGAGCGCCACCGCAACCTGCCGTACGTGGCCGCGCTCGCCGACGGCGCCGCAATCGGCTGATCGCCGCCGGGCGCCCGCGCCCGCGCGGGCGCGGGAGCCCTTGCCGCCGGGTGTCGGGACCCGGCGGAAGCCTCCAGAGCCCGTGGTACGCTAGCTGGCACTTGCCTGTCTCTCTCTCAGCCGGCGCAGCGCGCGCCAGGAGCACGCCGTGAACCGGTTCTTCAAGAGCGCCGCCTTCCCGATCTTGATCGTGGTGGTGCTGGCCTTCTTCGCGCAGAAGCTGATCTCGCCGAGCCCCGCCGGCGGTCCGGTCCACAGCTACAAGTCGCTGGTCACCCAGGACATTCCCAACGGCCAGGTGCGCTCGGCCGACGTGAAGACCAAGGACAACGTCGTCGACGTGACGCTGGTCAACAACCAGAAGTACGAGGTCGGGTTCGTCCCCGGCCAGGCGGCGTCAGACCTGATCAAGCAGCTGACGGCGGCGCCCAACCATCCGCAGTTCAACGTCGAGGGCACCAAGAGCAGCGGCTGGCTGTCGCTGCTGACCTACGTGCTGCCCTTCCTGCTCTTCATCGGCTTCTGGTTCTTCATCATGAACCAGGTCCAGGGCGGCGGGTCGAAGGTGATGTCGTTCGGCAAGTCGCGGGCCAAGCGGCTCTCGGCCGACTCGCCGAAGATCACCTTCCGTGACGTGGCGGGGGTGGATGAGGCGGTCGAGGAGCTGCACGAGATCAAGGAGTTCCTGGAGAACCCGAAGAAGTTCCAGGCGTTGGGGGCGCGGATTCCGACCGGGGTGCTGTTGTACGGGCCGCCGGGGACGGGGAAGACGTTGCTGGCGCGGGCGGTGGCCGGGGAGGCGGGGGTGCCGTTCTTCTCGATCTCGGGGTCTGACTTCGTGGAGATGTTCGTCGGGGTCGGCGCCTCGCGGGTGCGTGATCTGTTCGAGCAGGCCAAGCAGAATTCGCCGTGCATCATCTTCATGGACGAGATCGACGCCGTCGGGCGCCACCGCGGCGCCGGCCTCGGCGGCGGTCACGACGAGCGTGAGCAGACGTTGAATCAGCTGCTGGTGGAGATGGACGGGTTCGAGGCGAAGGACAACATCATCATGATCGCGGCGACCAATCGCCCTGACATCCTCGATCCGGCGTTGTTGCGTCCGGGGCGGTTCGATCGGCAGATCGCGGTGGATCGGCCGGATCGCAAGGGGCGGGCGAAGATCCTCGAGGTGCATACGCGGGGTAAGCCGTTGGGCAAGGAGATCAATATCGATGCCTTGGCGGGTCAGACGCCGGGGTTCACGGGCGCTGACTTGTCGAATCTGATCAATGAGGCGGCGCTGTTGGCGGCGCGGACGGGGAAGCGGGAGATCACGCAGGTGGAGTTGGAGGAGGGGATTCTGCGGGTCATCGCCGGGCCGGAGAAGAAGACGCGGGTGATGAGCGAGAACGAGCGGTTGATCACGGCGTATCACGAGATGGGGCATGCGATCGTCGGCAATTACTTGGAGCATTCCGATCCGGTGCACAAGATCAGCGTGATCAGTCGGGGTCAGGCGTTGGGGTACACGATCTCGATGCCGACCGAGGATCGCTTTCTGACCACGCGGGCGGAGTTGCTCGACACGATGGCGATGACGCTGGGCGGTCGGGCGGCGGAGGAGATCGTCTTCGGTGAGATCACCACCGGCGCGTCGAACGACATCGAGAAGGTGACGCAGACCGCCAAGCAGATGGTCATGCGCTTCGGCATGAGCGACAAGCTCGGCCCCCGCGTGTTCGGGCACGACCACGGCCAGCCGTTCCTCGGCCGCGAGTTCTCGACCGAGCCGGACTACAGCGATGAGATCGCGCGCGAGATCGACGACGAGGTGCGCCGGATCATCGAGGGCGCCCACCAGCGCGCCCGGGCCATCCTGACCGAGCATCGCGAGCGGCTCGACGCGATCTCCGACATCCTCGTCCGCCGGGAGACGATCGAGAAGCACCAGTTCGAAGGTCTCCTCCAGGGCAAGACCGAGGCCGATGTGTTCGCCCCCGAGGACGCCGCCCCCCAGCTTCCGCCCACCGCCCCGACGCCCGCCCCCGAGCAGCGCCCGCGCGAGGCCCCGCGCCCCCTGCCGCGGCCCGGCCTGGCCGGCGGCACCGCCGAGCTTCGCGGCACCGATCCCGAGCAACCCGAGCTGACCTGAGCCCTCCGGGGGTCGGGGTGGTCGGAGGGTCGGTGCGGCACGTCTGGATCCCGGCACTCCTGCTGGTGGTGACGGCCGCCGCCGGCTGTGGCGGCGCCGGCGCCAAGCCGCCGGCCCCGGCCCCGGCCTCGGCCTCGGCCTCGGCGCAGGCGGCCGTCTCGCCCGACCCGCAGGCCACCGGCGCCACGACCGCGTCCGCGACCGCGACGGGCCAGACCCCGGCGCGAGTTCACCAGGGCCGCCGCTCGAAGGCCGGAGCGCCGCCGCCGGCCCATCCGATCCCGGCCAGCTTCCGCGACCCCGGCATATCACCGGGCGCCCCGTCCGACGCCCAGGTGCGGGCCGAGCTCGCCCAGATGTACGTCGCCCAGGCCAAGCAACGCAAGCTCAGCGCCGCGGCCGCCAGCTTCGCCGGCCTGCTCCCCTGGGTCGACGAGCAGAAGAGCGGGGAGATGGTCAGCGTCGCCTCGGTGTTCACCGACTACGGGCTCGGTCTGGCCTGTGGCGGCGTGCTCGGCCGCTACCAGATCGGCGTGGCCCACAAGACCGCGCCGTGCGGCACCCTGATCGACTTCACCTACGCCGGGCGGACGCTGCGGGTCCCGGTCGTCGACCGCGGCCCCTACATCGTCGGGCGCGAGTGGGACCTGACCGGCGCCACCGCCGAGGCCCTCCGCTTCCCCGGGCTCGGCGCCATCACCTGGCGCTGCGCCAGCTGCTGAGGCGTACACCGGCCGGCCGCGCGGGGAAGGCCGACGGCGAGGCCGCCGCGGAGCGGTCCTGCGCGATGATGGCCGGGTGCCCGATCCGGTGATCATGGGCGTGCTCAACGTCACGCCCGACTCCTTCTCCGACACCGGCCTCTACCTGGAGACGGCGCCGGCGGTGGCCCACGGCCTGCGGCTCGAGCGCGAAGGCGCGGCGATGGTCGACGTCGGCGGCGAGTCGAGCCGCCCCGGCGCCCTCCCGGTCGACGGGCTGCTCGAGCGCGAGCGCGTCGTCCCCGTCGTCGAGGGCCTCGTCCGCGCCGGCCTGACGGCGACGATCTCGATCGACACGACCAAGCTGATCGTCGCCGAGGCCGCGCTCCAGGCCGGCGCCCGCTACGTCAACGACGTCAGCGCCTTCCGCCTCGACCCGGAGATGGCCGGCCTGGTCGCCGACCGCGGGGCCGGCTGCTGCCTGATGCACATGCAGGGCGAACCGCGGACGATGCAGCGCGACCCCCGCTACGACGACGTCGTCGACGACGTCCGCGCCTTCCTCGAGGAGCGGCTCGCCTGGGCCGTCGCCGAGGGCGTGCCCGAGCACCGGATCATGCTCGATCCGGGGATCGGCTTCGGCAAGACCGTCGCCCACAACCTCGAGCTCCTGCGCCGCCTCGGCGAGCTCTGCACCCTCGGCCGGCCGATCGTGATCGGCACGTCACGCAAGTCGTTCCTCGGCAAGCTCAGCGGCCGGCCGACCGGTGACCGCCTGGGCGGAACCATCGCCACCAACGTGATCGCCCTCGAGCGGGGGGCCAGCGTCTTCCGCGTGCACGACGTCGCCCCGGTCAGGGACGCGCTGGCCGTGGCGGCTGCTACGGTCAGCGGGCGATGGGGCCCGACGACGCCGACGACCTAGACGACGGCCCGCCCTGGGAGGGCGCAGACGACGGGGAGGAGCCGGACGAGGACTCGGGGATGCGCACCGGCGTGACCGTCGAGATCGCCGGCCTCTCCCTCTACACCCACGTCGGGATCGGTCCCGCCGAACGCGAGGTCGGCCAGCGCCTCCTCTTCGACATCACGATCGACGTCGGCGAGTCGGCGGCGACCGAGACCGACCGGATCGAGGACACGGTCGACTACGCCGAGGTCTGCCAGCTCGTCGCCCTCGTCTCCCAGCAGCGGACCTACCGGACCCTCGAGCGCCTGTGCACGGCGATCGCCGACCGCCTGATCGAGGACTTCGCCGCCGAGGCGGTCTGGGTCAAGGCGGCCAAGCCCGAGCCGCCGATCCCCCTGCCCGTCGAGCAGGTGTCGGTCGAGGTCTGGCGCGAGCCGCCGGAGTAGCCGGTCGCCGTGGCCGACCGCCGCCGCCGCCCCCCGCTCGGCCCCCGCCGGCCCCGGCCTCCTCGGCGATCGCGCCCGCAGGGCACCGGCGGGCGCCGCCCCGGCGCCGGCGCACGCCGCCGCCGGTAGCGACGACCACCGCGCCGCCCGTCCGGCCCGACCCGGCGGCGGACCTCAGCCCGACCCGCGCGAGCCTGGCATGCTTGCGGGGGCGGAATTCGAGCGAGAGGAGCGACCGTGCGCAAGCTGATGCTGTTGACCCTGGTCGGGCTGGCCGGTGCCGGGGTGGCGGTCCTGCCGTCGCTGGGCTCGGCCCAGGCCACGACGGCGTCGTTCACCGCGGTCGACAACGGCACCTTCTTCTCGCAGCCGACCTGGAGCGCCAACGGCACGACGCAGAGCACCGTCACGATCGTCCCCGGCGGAACCGTCAGCTTCAGCTACCCGACAGGCGGGAGCAGCGTCCACAACGTCGTGTTCACCGGCCCGCAGCCGACCTCCTGCACCCAGACCGCGACGCCGTACGGCTACCAGATCCAGGCCGTCCCGCCGCTGCCCTACATACCCGAGCCGCCGGCCTGGAGCGGCACCTGCCGGTTCGACACCCCGGGCACCTACCCGTTCCAGGACGCGATATCGCGGCGCGACCATGTCGGGCACCGTCATCGTGGGCACGACCACCACGACCACGACCACCCAGACGACGACCACCCAGACCCCCGGCCCGACGACCACCACCTTCCACGAGCCGCCGATCCCGGCCGCGTCGAGCACGCTGCGGGCGGCGGCCGTCCAGCACGGCACCGTCGTCCGCGGCCGCCTCCACGTCACCGCGCCCGGCTCGCGCCTGATCGCCGAGCTCTTCCTCAACGGCGCGCGGGTCGGGCGCAACACCCGCCATGGCGTGGCCGACGGGACCCAGCGCTTCGCCGTCGGCCTGAACGCCACCGGGCGGCGGGCCCTGCGCCAGCGCCACCGGCTGACGCTGACCCTGCGCACCCAGGTCCTGCTCACGGGCGCCCTCGGGCCGACGTACCTGAGCCGGCACGTGACGCTCCTCGGTTGATCGGCTACCTCGGCCTCGGCTCGAACGTCGGCGCCCGCCGCGAACACCTCCAGGCGGCGGCCGACCGCCTCGGCGCGGCCGCCGGCGTGCGGGTGCTGGCGTCCTCGTCGACCTACGACACCGATCCGGTCGGCGAGCGCCTCGACCAGCCGTCCTTCCTGAACGCCTGCCTGCGCATCGACACCACCCTCGGGCCGCCCGAGCTTCTCGACGTCGCCAAGGCGATCGAGCAGGAACTCGGCCGCCAACCGGGAGGCCCACGCCATGCGCCGCGGCCGATCGACATAGATCTCCTGCTCATAGGCACCCAGGAGTACCGATCGGAGCGACTGACGCTGCCGCACCCGCAGGTGGGCAGCCGCCGCTTCGTGCTGATCCCGCTGCTCGAGCTCGACTTCGACGCGCGCGCCCCCGACGGGTCGCGCCTGGCCGACGCGCTCGCCGTGCTCCCCCTCGACGAGGGGGTTCGGCTGGCCGGTCCGCCGCTGCGCCTGCCCGCATAATGGGCTGGTGCTCCTCGTCGTCGATGTCGGCAATACCCAGACCCACTTCGGCACCTACGACGGGACCGAGCTCGTCGAGCACTGGCGCTTTGCCACCGTCCGGGAGTCGACCGCCGACGAGCTCGGCGCCGCCCTGCGCAACCTGCTCGAGCTGCGCGGCATGCACCTGGACACGATCGACGCGTCGATCGTCTCCTCGACCGTGCCCGAGCTCGCCCCCGAATGGGTCGCGACCGCTCGCCGCTACCTCGGCCACGAGATGCCGGTCGTCGGCCCCGGCATGCGCACGGGCATGCCGATCCGGATGGACAACCCCCGCGAGCTCGGGGCCGACCGCCTGGTCAACGCCGTCGCCGCCTACGAGACCTTCCGCGGCGCCTGCGTGGTCGTCGACTTCGGCACGGCGATCACCTACGACGCCGTCTCCGCCGACGGCGAGTACCTCGGCGGCATCATCTCGCCCGGCGTCGAGATCTCGCTCGACGCGCTGAGCTCCCGGGCGGCCAAGCTGCCGAAGATCGACCTCGGCGAGCCGCGGTCATTGATCGGGAAGACCACGGTCGACGCGATCCGCTCCGGCGTGGTCTACGGGTTCGCGGCGTCCGTCGACGGGATCGTCGCCCGCCTGCGCGGCGAGCTCGGCCCCGTCCCGACCATCGCCACCGGCGGGCTCGCCCCGGCGATCGTCCCCTTCTGCGCGTCGATCGACCGGGTCGACCCCCTGCTGACGCTCGAGGGGCTGCGCCTGATCCGCGGGCGTAACGTTTAGTCCATGCTCACCGACCCCTGGACCCTGGGCGGCCTGCAGATCGAGAACCGCGTCGCCCTCGCCCCGCTGGCCGGCATCGGCAACTGGTTCGTCCGCCTCCAGGCCCGCCGCCACGGCGCCGGGCTCGTGTTCTCGGAGATGGTCTCCAGCCACGCGATCCACTACCGCAACGAGCGGACGTGCACCGAGCTCCTGCGCATCCACCCCGACGAGCGGGCGGCCGGCGGACCGATCGCGATCCAGCTCTTCGGCCACGACCCCGACGTGATGCGCTCGGCCGCGTCCGCCGTCGCCGCGGCCGGAGCCGACCTGATCGACCTGAACATGGGCTGCCCGGTGACCAAGGTGTGCAAGACGGGCGCCGGCGCCGCGCTCCTCGGCGACCACGACCGCGCCGTCGCCCTGGCCCGGGCGGCCGGCGAGGGGAGCGGCCTGCCGGTGACGGTCAAGCTCCGCTCCGGACGGCGTCCCGGCGGGCGGGAGGGTGTGCTTCTGGCGCGGCGGCTGGTGGACGAGGCGGGGGTGGCGGGGATCGGCTTCCACCCACGTTCGGCCGCGGTCGGACACGCCGGGCGGCCGGACTACGACCTGGCGGCCGAGCTCGTCCGGACGCTCGACGCGCCGGTGATCCTGAGCGGCGGGATGCGGACCGCCGAGGCGGCCCGCGACGCCCAGGAGCAGACCGGCGCCGCGGCGGTGATGCTCGCCCGCGGCGCCCTCGGCAATCCCTGGCTGTTCGCCGCCGCCCTCGGCCGGCGGGTCGACGAGCCGACGCCGGCCGAGGTCCGGGCGGAGCTCGACTGGGTCATCGATCGGGCGGTCGAGCACCTCGGCGAGGACCGCGCCACCCGCTACCTGCGCAAGTTCTATCCGTGGTATCTCGGCCGGCTCGGGGCGTCGCCGGCCGACGCCGACGGGCTCGCCCGCTGCCCGTCGACCGCCGCGGCCAAGGCCCGGCTCGACGCCCTCGGCGGCGTCCCCGCGGCCGCGTGAGGGGCCGCCGGCGCCTCGCTATACTCCGGCCCTCGCTCGGTCGCCGAGCGACGGAATCCCGCTGGCGAGCGGGTTTTTCTGCGCTTGGCACCGCCCACGCCAACTGAGGCTCACATGGCAAAGGACGTAATCCTCACCCCCGAAGGGCTCGAGAAGCTGAAGGCCGAGCTCGAGCATCTGTCGACCGACAAGCGTCGCGAGGTGGCCGAGCGGATCAAGGAGGCCCGGGAGTTCGGCGACATCTCGGAGAACTCCGAGTACGACGACGCCAAGAACGAGCAGGCGATGCTCGAGGCGCGGATCGCCAGCGTCCAGGAGAAGCTGCGCATGGCCACGGTGATCGAGCCGGAGGATCTCTCGACCGAGGTCGTCACCGTCGGCTCCGTCGTCCACGTCAAGGACGAGCAGACCGGCAAGTCGGTCAAGTACACGATCGTCGGCTCGGCCGAGGCCAAGCCGGCCGAGAACCGCCTGTCGAACGAGTCGCCGGTCGGCCGCGCCCTGCTCGGCCGCCGGCGCGGCGACGAGGTCTCCGTCCAGGTGCCCCGCGGCCCGGCCCGCAAGCTCAAGATCACCAAGATCGAGGTCGGGCTCAAGTGAGGTCGCGCCGGCCGCGGGTCGACCGCGATGAGCGGTGAGGATCCCGGGCCGAACGAGCTCCTCGCCGCCCGCCGGGCCAAGCTCGATCGGCTCCGCGCCGACGGCATCGATCCCTTCCCGCCGGCCTTCCCCGGCGTAGAGCCGATCGCCGCGGTCACCGCCGCCCACGCCGGGCTGGCCGCCGGCGAGGAGACCGCCGTCCGCCATCGGGTGGCCGGCCGCCTCGCCGCCCGCCGCGGCCAGGGGCGCGCCGCCTTCCTCGACCTGGTCGATCGGTCCGGCCGGATCCAGCTCCACGCCCGGGTCGACGTGCTCGGGGAGGAGTCCTTCGACCGGTTGGTCGGCCTCGACCTCGGCGACCTGATCGGCATCGACGGCTGCGCCGTGCGCACGCGCCGGGGCGAGCTGTCCCTGCGGGTCGACGGCGTCACCGTCCTGGCCAAGTCGTTGCGCCCGCCGCCCGACAAGCACTCCGGCCTGACCGACGTCGAGACCCGCTACCGCCGGCGCGAGCTCGACCTGATCGCCAACGCCGACACCCGGGCGCTGTTCATGACCCGGGCGCGGGTGATCGCCGCCGTGCGCCGCGCGCTGGACGACGACGGCTTCATCGAGGTCGAGACGCCGGTCCTGCAGCCCCTCTACGGCGGCGCCCTGGCCCGGCCGTTCACCACCCACCACAACGCCCTCGACCGCAAGCTGTACCTGCGGATCGCCACCGAGCTCTATCTCAAGCGCTGCATCGTCGGCGGCCTCGAGCGGGTCTACGAGCTCGGCAAGGACTTCCGCAACGAGGGGCTCTCGCCCAAGCACAACCCCGAGTTCACGATGGTCGAGTGGTACGAGGCCTACGCCGACTACGAGGACGAGGCCCGCCGGCTCGAGGCCGTCGTCGGCGCCGCCGCGGCCGCGGTGGACGAGCCCCCGGCGATCGACTTCTCGGCCCCCTGGCGCCGGGTCACGCTGCGGGAGGCGATCATCGCCCACGCCGGCGTCGACGTGCTCGCCCACCGCGACGCGGCGGACCTGGCCGCGGCGATGACCGCCGCCGGCGTCGGCCCGCCGGCGGACGGGCGGACGTGGGCCGGCCTGGTCGACGACCTCCTGTCGCGCTACGTCGAGCCGACCCTGATCGAGCCGACCTTCGTCATGGACTACCCGGTCGAGCTCTCGCCCTTCGCCAAGGCCCACCGGTCGCAGGCGGGTCTGGTCGAGCGGTGGGAGGCCTACGCCGGGGGGATCGAGATCGCCAACGCCTTCACCGAGCTCAACGACCCCGACGAGCAGCGCCGCCGCTTCGAGGCCCAGCGGGCCGAGGCCGGCGCCGGCGACGAGGAGGCGCAGCCGTTCGACGAGGCCTTCCTGACCGCGCTCGAGCAGGGGATGCCCCCGACCGGCGGCGTCGGGCTGGGGATCGACCGACTCGTGATGCTGCTCACCGGTCGCCGGTCGATCCGCGACGTCGTGCTCTTTCCGGCGCTCCGCGACTGACCCGCCCGGCCGCGGCCGGGCGGCGTAGCGAAGCGTTAAGGGCGCTGGCCCCACGACGGTTGGTAGACTGCGTGGTGCGCGGCAATCTTCTTTCCAACCGAACACTCATCGCTTTGGCCGCCGCAGCCGAATAGGTGAGCAGGACGGGCCGTTTCCGCGTCCCGGACGCTTAGACAACACCAGCGAGACACTAGGCACTGCCGGTAGGAAGGACGTACCGATGTTCGAGCGATTCACAGAGCGAGCCCGGCAGGTGGTCGTTCTCGCGCAGGAGGAAGCGCGGACGCTCAAGCACAACTACATCGGCACCGAGCACATTCTGCTCGGGCTGCTGCGCGAGGAGGAGGGCCTGGCCGCGCGAGTGCTCGAGAGCCTGGACATCACCGTCGAGCGGGTCCGCGCCCAGGTCGTGCGGATCGTCGGCTCCGGCGAGGAGGTCACCTCCGGCCAGATCCCCTTCACCCCGCGGGCGAAGAAGGTGCTCGAGCTCGCGCTGCGCGAGGCGCTGTCCCTCGGCCACAACTACATCGGGACCGAGCACATCCTGCTCGGCCTGGTGCGCGAGAACGAGGGCGTCGCCGCCCGCATCCTGCTCGACTTCGACGCCGACTCGGAGAAGATCCGCAACGAGGTCATCCGCATGCTCTCCGGGCCGGGCGGTCGCCGCCAGGGCCAGACGTCGGGTGCCGCGGGCGCCGGCAGCGCGGGCCGGCCGGCGAGGGCAAGAAGTCCTCGAAGCTGCTCGACCAGTTCGGGCGCAACCTGACCAAGCTCGCCTCCGAGGGCAAGCTCGACCCGTGCGTCGGTCGCGAGACCGAGATCGAGCGGATCATGCAGATCCTCTCGCGCCGGACCAAGAACAACCCGGTCCTGATCGGCGAGCCCGGCGTCGGCAAGACCGCGGTCGTCGAGGGCCTGGCCCAGCGGATCACCAACTCCGACGTCCCCGAGCTGCTCAAGAACAAGCAGATCTACACGCTCGACCTGGCGGCGCTGGTCGCCGGCTCGAAGTACCGGGGCGAGTTCGAGGAGCGCCTGAAGAAGGTGATGAAGGAGATCACCCAGCGCGGCGACATCATCCTGTTCATCGACGAGCTCCACAACCTCGTCGGGGCCGGGGCGGCCGAGGGCGCGATCGACGCGGCGTCGATCCTCAAGCCGGCGCTCGCCCGGGGCGAGCTCCAGACGATCGGCGCGACGACGCTCGACGAGTACCGCAAGTACCTCGAGCGCGACTCGGCCCTCGAGCGCCGCTTCCAGCAGATCCGCGTCGACGAGCCGACGGTCGAGCAGACGGTCGAGATCCTCAAGGGCCTGCGCGACCGCTACGAGCAGCACCACAAGGTGACGATCACCGACGAGGCCCTGGCCGCGGCCGGCGAGCTCGCCGACCGCTACATCTCCGACCGCTTCCTCCCCGACAAGGCGATCGACCTGATCGACGAGGCGGCTTCGCGGATGCGGATCAAGTCGATGACCGCGCCGCCGGCCAACCGCGAGCTCGAGCAGGACATCGAGACGACGCGGCGGGAGAAGGAAGCGGCGATCGAGGCCCAGGAGTTCGAGAAGGCGGCCAACCTCCGCGACAAGGAGCGGCGCCTGACCAACCAGAAGCGCGAGCTCGAGGAGCGGTGGGAGGCCGGCGAGACCGGCACCGAGCGTCCGTCGATCGGCGAGGAGGAGATCGCCGACATCGTCTCGATGTGGACCGGCATCCCCGTCTTCAAGCTGACCGAGGCCGAGACGGCCAAGCTGATGCGCATGGAGGACGAGCTCCACAAGCGCGTCATCGGCCAGCACCCGGCGATCGAGGTCGTCGCCAAGGCGATCCGCCGCTCGCGGGCCGGGTTGAAGGACCCCAAGCGCCCGACCGGGTCGTTCGTCTTCCTCGGGCCGTCCGGCGTCGGCAAGACCGAGCTCGCCCGCACGCTGGCCGAGTTCCTCTTCGGCGACGAGGACGCGATGACCCGGATCGACATGTCCGAGTACATGGAGAAGCACGCCGTGTCCCGGCTCGTCGGCTCGCCCCCCGGCTACATCGGCTACGACGAGGGCGGCCAGCTGACCGAGGCGGTCCGGCGCAAGCCCTACTGCGTCCTCCTGCTCGACGAGATCGAGAAGGCCCACCCCGACGTCTTCAACATCCTCCTGCAGATCCTCGAGGACGGGCGGCTGACCGACGCCCAGGGACGGACGGTCGACTTCCGCCACGCGATCGTGATCATGACCTCGAACATCGGGGCGGCCGAGATCGCCCGCAACACGCCGCTCGGCTTCGCCGTCTCCGACGACGAGACGGGGATCACCTACGACGACATGAAGAACCGGATCATGGGCGAGCTGAAGAAGGTCTTCCGCCCGGAGTTCCTCAACCGCATCGACGACGTGATCGTCTTCCACAAGCTCCAGAAGGACGAGATCAAGCAGATCATCGAGCTTCTGCTGCTGCGGATCCGCAAGTCGATGGCCGAGCGTGAGCTCCAGCTCGACCTGTCCGACGCGGCCAAGGATCTGCTCGTCGAGAAGGGCTGGGATCCGTCGATGGGGGCGCGGCCGCTGCGCCGGGCGATCCAGCGGTTCATCGAGGACCCGCTCGCCGACTTCGTGTTGCGGGCCGAGCTCCCGGCCGGCTCGACCGTCGTGGTCGATCCGGCGCCCGAGGGCGAGGAGCCCGAGGTGCGCCTGACCGTGGTCAAGCCGAAGAAGGCCAAGATGCCGGTCGGCGTCGGCGCCGACGGCGGCGCTGACGGCGACGACGCCCCGGGTCTCGATCCGGCCGCCGACCCCGACGGCGCCGAGTCATAGCCGCTTCGGAGCCTGCCCCGGCCGCGGTGCCCGCGGCCGGGAGTCCGTCGGTGGTCGTCGAGATCAAGGTCCGCGACGACGGTCCGCTGAAGGTGACCGGGCCGGTGCGGCTGGTCGACGGCGAGGGCAACGCGTTCCTGCTGCCCGACGACGGCAAGGCGATCGCCCTGTGCCGGTGCGGTCAGTCGGCCGACAAGCCGTTCTGCGACCGAGCCCACCGCGAGTGCGGGTTCGCCTCGCGCGAGCGGGCCGCCGGCTAGCGACTGCTCCGGCCGCGGCGGGTCGTCGCGTTCGGCTTCAGCGTCAGGACCTAATGTGGGTTGGTCGCGCCCCGGGCGCCTGCGCGCGGGCCGCGTCGCGATCGGGCGGTAGCGTCGGGAGCGGTCCGTAAGCTCGGCTTACCGATGGCCCGCTCTGCCCCGATCCACGTCTGCGCGCAGTGCGGCCACCAGGAGCCGCGCTGGCACGGCCGCTGCCCCGGCTGCGGCGAGTGGAACACCCTGGTCGAGGAGCAGGCGACCGGCGGCGGCGGGCGCGGGTCGGGCGCGGGCGCGCGCGCCGGCCGGGCCGGGCGCTCGGCCCGGCCGCAGACGCCGGTTGCCCTCTCGGAAGTCGTCGCCCCCGCCGTTCCCCGGCTGCGGACGAGGATCGGCGAGCTCGACCGCGTGCTCGGCGGCGGCCTCGTCCCCGGCTCGGTCGTCCTGCTCGGCGGGGCGCCGGGGATCGGCAAGTCGACCTTGACCAACATGGCGCTCGGCAACCTGGCGGCGGCCGGCCATCGGACGCTCTACGTCTCGGGCGAGGAGTCGACCCAGCAGGTGCGCCTGCGCGCCGAGCGCCTGGCCGGCGGCGCGCTCCTGGTGCCGGCGATCGCCGAGACCGACCTCGAGACGGTGGTGGCCACGCTCGAGCAGGAGCTCCCCGAGGTGTGCGTGATCGACTCGGTCCAGACATTGAGCGCGGGCGAGCTGACCGGCGCCGCCGGGTCGGTCGGCCAGGTGCGGGAGGTGGCGGCCCGGATCGTCGCCGTGGCCAAGCGCCGCCAGATCGCCGTCGTCCTCGTCGGCCACGTGACCAAGGACGGCGGCCTGGCCGGGCCGCGGGTGCTCGAGCACCTCGTCGATTGCGTGCTCCAGTTCGAGGGCGAGCGGGAGCGCTCCTACCGGACGCTGCGGGCGGTCAAGAACCGCTTCGGCTCCACCAACGACGCGGGCGTGTTCGAGATGCGCCAGGGCGGCCTCGTCGAGGTCCTCGACGCGTCGGCCCGTTTCGTGGGCGCCGCCACCCGGGCGCCGGGCAGCGTCGTGCTGGCCGCGATGGAGGGCACGCGACCGCTGCTGGTCGAGGTGCAGGCCCTCGTCTCCGCCTCCGAGCTGATCCCGCCCCGGCGGGTGGTCAACGGCCTCGACCGCAACCGCCTGGCCCTCGTCCTCGCCGTGCTCGGCCGCCACGGCGGCGTATCGGTGGGCAGCAGCGACGTCTTCGTCAACGTCGTCGGCGGGGTTCGCGTCGACGAGCCGGGCGCCGACCTGGCCATCGCCCTGGCGGTCGCCGGGGCCGTCCGGGCGAGCAGCCTCGGCCCGGCGCGAACGGCGGTGCCGCTGGCCGCCTTCGGCGAGCTTGGCCTGACGGGCGAGGTCCGCTGGGTCGGCCATCCAGAGCGGCGGATCGCCGAGGCGAGGAAGTTCGGCCTCGACCCCATCGTCGCGCCGCCGGGGGCGGGCGGTGGTCAGGAGGCGCCGACGCTGCGGGCGGCGCTCGCCGTGCTGCGGGGTACGCGGGCGGCGGCGACGGCGGCCTGAGCGGCGAGGCGCCGGAAAAGTGGTCGATTTACAGGGTTAAATGGTCGCTAAATCCCGCTAAAATACATGGTGGCATGGCGGCGACTCGATCTGGCGAAGACCTCTACGACATCGATTCCCGCCAGGAGCCCCGTCTGGTCCGGGCGCTCGAGATGGTCGCCCCGGGCACGGCCCTGCGGGAGGGCATCGACAACATCCTCAACGCACGCACCGGCGGCCTCCTGGTCATCGGTGCTCCGGAGGAGCTCGCCTTCCTCTACTCGGGCGGGATCAAGCTCGAGACCGACTACACGCCGGCGCTGGTCTACCAGCTGGCCAAGATGGACGGGGCGATCACCATGAACGCCAACGCCACGAAGATCGCGATGGCCAACGTCCAGCTGATGCCGGACCCGACGATCCTGTCACTCGAGACGGGCATGCGCCACCGGACGGCCGAGCGCGTGTCCAAGCAGACCGACGCCCTGGTGGTCGCGATCTCCCAGCGCCGGGAGGTGATCTCGCTCTATGTCGACGGGATCAAGTACATCCTCGAGGACATCCCGATCGTCCTGGCCAAGGCCAATCAGGCGCTCGGGACCCTCGACAAGTACCGCGCCCGGCTCGACCAGGTCTCGACGCGGCTGACGGCGCTCGAATTCGAGGGCGGCGGGACCCTCCACGACGTGCTGACCGTGCTCCAGCGGGCCGAGCTCGTGACCCGGATGGCGGTCGAGATCGAGCGCTACATCGTCGAGCTCGGAAGCGAGGGCCGGCTGATCGAGATGCACCTCGAGGAGACGATGGTCGGCACGGCGGCCGAGAAGGCGGCGCTCGTCCACGACTACATCGCCGAGCACACCGACGAGGCGTTCGCCCGCGTGCTCGACCAGATCGGCCGCATGGCCCACACCGACCTGCTCGACTTCGGCCGCCTGGCCGAGCTGCTCGGCTATGACCGCAAGCTGAACACGCTCGACTATCCGGTCGCCGCCCGCGGCTACCGCATCCTCGGACGGATCCCCCGCCTGCCGAAGCTGATCGTCACGGCGATCGTCCGCGAGTTCGGCGGCCTCGACGAGCTCCTGGCCGCGATCGACACCGACCTCGAGAACGTGGATGGAGTCGGTGAGATCCGGGCGAAGGACATACGCGAGGGCCTTCGCCGCCTCCAGGAGATCAACCTGGTGGACCGCTACCTACAGACTTGATTCGCCGTCGCACGCTCTGCCTGTCGCGCGCTACCCAAGGAGGACACCATTCCGCAAGCAATCGAAGACCACCTGCTGGAGGACGATCTCGAGCCGGAGCGGGAGCTCGAGTACATCGAGTTCGAGCTCGGTGACAACGTCGTCTACCCGCATCACGGGGCTGGCAAGGTGCAGGGCAAGGAGATGAAGGAGATCTTCGGCAAGACGCGCGAATACCTGACGATCAAGATCCTCCACAACGACATGACGGTGATGGTGCCCACCGAGAACGCCGCCCTGGCCGGCCTGCGGCGCGTGATCGACGAGGAGACGGTGAAGAAGGTTCTCTTCGTGCTCCGGGACGACGTCTCCGAGATGCCGAAGAACTGGAACCGCCGCTTCAAGCACAACCGCGACAAGATCAAGACCGGTGACATCTACGAGCTCGCCGAGGTCGTCCGCAACCTTGCCCTGCGCGAGAGCGAGAAGGGTCTGTCGACGGGCGAGAAGCAGATGTTCATGCGCGCGAAGAAGATCCTCGCGTCCGAGTTGATGTACGCGCTCGACAAGGACGAGGAAGAGGCCGAGGCCTACCTCGACGACCTGCTCAGCCGGTCGGCTGAGACCAAGATCGTCGCCGGTGCGAAGTAGCGGTCGGAAACAGCCCTGATGGCAGTCGCGCTGGTCGTGGCTGGCGGCCGTGGTGAACGCCTTGGATCCGAGCGACCCAAGGCGTTCGTCATCCTGGCCGGCCGGCCGATGCTCGAATGGAGCGTGGCCGCCCTGCGCGAGGTGGCGGCGATCGAGCGGATCGTCGTCGCCGTCCCAGCCGGCGAGCAGGCGCCGGCCGGCTGTGTCGGGGTGATCGGCGGCGCCGTCCGGGCGGCGTCGGTGGCCGCCGCCCTGGCCGCCGCCGGCGACGGCGACCCCGTGGTCATCCACGATGCCGCCCGGCCGCTGGTCGACGCCCGCCTCGTCGAGCGCGTCCTCGCCGGGCTCGAGGGCGTCGACGCCGCGATCGCCGCCGCGCCGGTGACCGACACGACCAAGGAGGCCGACGCCGACGGGCTCGTGCTGCGGACGCTCGACCGGTCGCGGCTGTGGGCCGTCCAGACGCCGCAGGCCTTCCGGCGGGCGGCGCTCGAGGCGGCCCTCGACGTCCCGGCCGACATCCTGGCCGCGGCGACCGACGAGGCCTGGCTCGTCGAGCGGGCCGGCGGCCGCGTGCGGATCGTCGCGGCGCCGCCCGAGAACCTGAAGGTCACCAGCCCGCGCGACCTGCGCATCGCCGAGGATCTCCTCGCCGGGCGCCCGGTCGCGGCGCGATGCTGACCGACTACCACCTCCACCTGCGACCGGACGACCGGGCGGCGACGGCGGCCGACTACTTCACGCCGGCCAACGCCGGCCGCTACCGGGAGGTGGCCGACGAGCGGGGCGTGGCCGAGCTGGGCGTGGCCGAGCACATCCATCGCTTCAGCCAGGCGCTCGAGATCTGGGATCACCGGTTCTGGCGCGAGCAGGCCGTCGACGACATCTACGGCTACTGCGAGTTCGTCCGCGCGGAGACCGATCTCCGCCTCGGGCTCGAGGTCGACTTCGTCCCCGGCCGGGAGGACCGCACGCGCAACCTCCTCGACCGCCTCGACCTCGACTACGTGGTCGGGTCGGTCCACTTCGTCGGCGACTTCGCCGTCGACCACGGCGACTACGACATCTGGGCCAGCGGCCGCAGCGCCCGCGAGGTCTGGCGGCGGTACTTCGAGACGCTGGGGGAGGCGGCGGCGAGCGGCCTGTTCGACATCCTCGCCCACCCGGACCTGGTCAAGATGTGGGGTGACGGCCGGCCGCGGCCGGATGGCGACCTGCGTCGCTACTACGAGCTGGCGATGGACGGGATCGCCGAGTCGGGCATCGCGGTCGAGGTCTCGACCGCCGGTCTGCGCAAGCCGGTCGCCGAGATCTACCCGGCCCGGGCGCTGCTCGAGATGTGCCTCGACGCCGGGGCGCCCATCGCCCTCTCGAGCGACGCCCACGTGCCGGGGGATGTCGGGCGCGACTACGAGGCGGCGATCGAGCTCCTCGGCGAGGCGGGTGTCGAGGAGCTCTGCGTCTTCGAAGGGCGGGCGCGCCGGCTCGAGCCGATCGGATGACGCGGACCGGCCTGGGCTACGACAGTCACCGCCTGCTCGTCGGGCGCCGCCTCGTCCTCGGAGGCGTCGAGATCGCGAGCGACGTCGGGCTGGACGGCCACAGCGACGCCGACGTCCTGACCCACGCGGTGATCGACGCCGTGCTCGGGGCGGCCGGGCTGGGAGACATCGGCGAGCACTTCCCGGACACCTCGCCCGACCACCGCGACGCCGACTCGGTCGGCCTGCTGCGGCAGGTGGTCGACCGGGTGGCGGCCGCCGGGTGGGCGGTGGTCAACGTCGACGCCACGGTGGTCATCGAGCGGCCGCGGCTGGGACCGTACAAGGCGGCGATGCGGACGCGGCTGGCGGCGGCGCTCGGCTTGGAGGCGGACGCGGTCAACGTCAAGGCGACGACCGGCGAGGCGATCGGGTTCGTCGGACGCGGCGAGGGGGCCGCGGCGTTGGCCGTGGCCACCGTCGAGCCGGCGGCTCCGTCGGGCGCCGCCGCCCCGCCGCCGGTCGCCTGACCCGGCCGCGTCGCGCGGGTCCGAGGGACGCGCCAGGGCCGTGGCCGCGGGCCGGCCAAGCCGGGTCAGGGGCGCCGGCGGCGGCGGCGTCGGAGCGCCGGGACGAGCATCTCCCACACGAGCCAATAGAGGGCGAGGGCGCCGCCGAACCACAGGCCGATCTGACCGACGGCGTCGAGCCACGAGGGGATGCCCGGGCCGGTGAGGATCAGCCAGGCGAGGAGGAGGACGACGAGGAGCAGGACGCGGCCGAGCATCCGTCGGGGCGTAGGCATCGGCCGGTAGTCTCGCGGGTCCGCCGTCCGCGCGCGGTCAGGAGCCTCGCCCGGCCTGCGCTCCGGCGTCTTCTACGGATGCGACACCCGGAGCAGCTCCGATTCGGGTGATGTCGAGGTGGTCTCATTGATGGTCAGGTGACCACATGCGCGAGATCGGAGTCCGCGAGCTGAAGGCGTCTTTGAGCGAGACGCTGCGGGCTGTCGGCCGGGGTGAGCAGGTCCGGGTGACCGTGCGGGGTCGCGCGGTGGCGGACATCGTTCCGGCCGGCGCGTCGGCGGAGAACGACCCCTGGCGCGATCTCGTGGCCGCGGGCCGAGTGGTCGCGCCGGCGCGGACGCGACCTCCTCGCGCACCGCGGCTCGTCAAGGGCCGCGCCCGTGCGTCGGAGCTGGTCATCTCCGAGCGGGACGCCGACCGCTGAACCTGTACCTGGACGCCAGCGCGCTGGTCCAGCGCTACGTGGCCGAGCCGGGCAGCGATGTGGTCCGTGAGGCCATGGCCCGCGCGGAGATGTGGTTCACGTGCCGCGTCGGCTTCGTCGAAACGCTCCGCGCCGTCGAGCTCGCCGGGGGGAGCACGGCGGCGAGGGCCGTTACCAGCGAGTGGCCCGCGCTGGCCGTCGTCGAGGTCGACCAGCGGCTGGTCGAGGACGCTGCGCGGCTCGCGCTCGCCCATGACCTGCAAAGCCTCGACGCGCTGCACCTCGCCGCCGCGCTCCTGCTGCCCCGAGAAGACCTCGTGTTCGCGAGCTGGGACCGACGCCAGCACATGGCCGCCGGCGCCGAAGGGCTTCGGCGCATGCCCGACGCCGTCGCCTGATCGGCCTCAGCGCGCGGTCATCGGCGCGACGAGGACCCGTGTCCGCGGCGGCCGGCAGGCGGGTGAGAGACTACGACGATGAGTCTCGTCTCACGAGCGGTCGGCAAACGGCGACACACACCGCACAACGAACGAGAGCCCGATGTCGAGCCTCGGGGTGGACCTCGTCACGATCATCATCGGTCGCTGCGGCCCGACGGTCGCCAGCCATGCTGATCTACTCGATGGGCGTCTCGGTGGACGGCTTCATCGCCGACCGCAACGGTGCCTTCGGGTGGACGATTCCCAGCGAGGAGCAGTTTCGTTTCCACATCGCGCAGATACGCGAGCTCGGCGGCTATCTGTGTGGCCGCAGGCTCTACGAGACGATGCTGGTGTGGGAGACGGATCCGTCGCTGCGCGACACCGAGCCCGGGGCCGCGTTCGCCGACATCTGGTGCGCGATCCCGAAGGTCGTCTTCAGCCGGACGCTCGACGGCGTTCAGGGCAACGCCCGGCTCGCCGACGCATCGGTCGCCGAGGAGGTCGCTGCGGCGCTCGACGCGACCGACCAGGATGTCTCGATCGGCGGCGCCGGCCTGGCCGCGGCGGCGGTCGAGCTCGGGCTCGTCGACGAGCTGCGCATGTTCCGCCATCCGGTGGTCGTCGGGGGCGGCACGCCGTTTTTGCCGCCGGTCACCGAGGACATCCCGCTCGCCCTGATCGAGACGAGGACGTTCGCCTCGCGCGTGATCTACGAGCGCTACCGGCGCGTCCGCGACAAGTCGGCGGAGCCATGATGATGAGCACGCAGAGCCCGAGCGCACGGATCGCCGCCGCGGTCGCGGCGTGGCCGGGCGTCGAGACGGTCCGCGGCCGGCGGGGCGAGCTCGCGTTCAGGGTCGGACGCCGCGAGCTCGGCCACCTCCACGGCGACCACGGCGCCCACTTCGCCTTTCCCCGGGCGGTCTGGCTCGAGCTCAAGGAGCAGGGCCGAATCATCGAGCACCCGGTCTTTCCGGGCAAACCCGGTCCGGCGGCGCGGCGGATCGCCGACGATGCCGACGTCCGCGACGTCATCGAGCTGATGCGGCTCAACTACGACCGGATCGTCAGCCACCCGGCCGCAGGGGCCGAGACCGAGACAGAGGGCCCCGGCCGGCCGCGCGACCTGGACGTCGGCCCGCCCGCGGGAGACGGTGAGTAGGGGTCTCCCCGCGTGCCCCGCAGCCTCAGCCGCCGGGAGCTGACCGCCGCCCTGGCTCACCGCCAGCTGCTCGTCGAGCGCCAGCCGATCCCGCCCGAGGAGGCGATCCGACTCCTGACCCCGCTCCAGGCGCAGGACCCGCCGGCTCCCTACGTGGCCCTGGCCGCCCGCGTCGACTGCTTCGACCGCGCCGACCTCGAGGCGGCGATCGACCAGCGGGAGGTCGTCAAGACGACGATCATGCGCGCCACCCTCCACCTCGCCGCCGCCGCTGACTTCCCGGCCTACGCGCAGCTCGCCCGGCAGGGGCGCATGCGCAACTGGCGCAAGACGTATGCCCATCTCGACGAGGCGGCCGTGACCGCCGAGCTCGCCGCCTGGCTGGCCGAGCCGCGGACCAACGACGAGATCCGCGACCGTGTTCGCCGCTACGACGGGGTGCCCGACGACCAGTGGTCGGCCGTGGTCTTCGCCCGGTCCGTCCTGCCCCTCGTCCAGGTCCCGCCCGCCGGCTTCATGGCCGAGCGCCGGCGGCCCCGCTTCGTCGTCGACCCCCGGCCGCTCCCCGACCCGCTCGACGCCGCCACGCTCGTCCTCGAGCGGTATCTCCACGCCTTCGGGCCGGCCAGCCGCCGCGACGCGGCCCGCTGGGCCGGCGTCGCCCAGCGCGACTTCGCCGGCGCCGCGGACCGCCTCGGCACGGTGGCCTACGTCGATGAGCGCGGGACCGAGCTCATCGACCTGCCCGGCCGCCCCCTGCCAACGCCCGAGACCCCCCTGCCCGTCCGCTTTCTCGCGCGCTGGGACCAGGCCCTGCTCGCCTACGCCGACCGCGACCGGATCATCCCGCCCGAGCTCCAGGCGCTGCAGCTCGGCCTCAGCGGCGACGCCACCGTCACCGTCGACGGCCGGGTCGCCGCCAGCTGGCGGCTCGTCCGCCGCCCGGCCGCCGTCCACGTGCTGATCGAACCCCACCGGCCGATTCCCCGGTCGGCCCGGGCCGACATCCGGGCCGAGGCCCGCCGCACGGCGACCTTCTGCGTGCCGGACGCCCGCAAGATCGACGTCGCCGGAATCTGAACCCGCCGCAGCGCCCGGCGGCGCCTCAGCCGGCCCGCCGCCCCGGGCCCCGGCCCCGCCCGCCGTAGCGCGTCTCCTCGGCCGGCGCCCGGCTCGGCCCGACGTGCCCGTCGAGCCAGGCGCAGAGAGGGGCGCACGCCGCCCACGTCGTCCGGGCGTGCCCGATGGCGGCGTCCCGCGGGATCCCGGCGGCGCCGGGGTCGAGGCGGCGCCCGGCGCCGAGGGCCTTGTGGCGCAGCAGCCCGATCCGCGGGTGGTCGCGCGGGTAGCCGCGCGGGGCCGTCTTCAACGTGCCGGCGAAGGTCTCGATGCCGGCCGCCTCGGCGCCGGCCACGACCCGCTCGAGCTCGGATCCGGCCGCATCCTCGACGACCGCGTCGCGGAAGCGGGTCAGCTGGTCGGGCGACATCATGTGGTAGCCGGCGCCGGCGTAGAGCCCGCGCGCCGAGACCTGGGCATAGAGGCTCGGCAGACCGTCCGGGCGGTCGACGAGCAGGCCGTAGGTCGTCGTCTTGTACGGCGACTTGTCGGCCGAGAAGCGCACGTCGCGGTTCTGGCGGAACATCTTCACCGCCCCGCCGAGCTCGGCCGCCAGCTCGTCGAGCATCGCCTCCAGGGTTCCGCGGACCGCCCGGTCGTAGGTCTCCCGGTGGGCGGCGAACCACTCGCGGGAGTTCTCGGCCTCGAGGCCGGCGAACCAGGCGAACGTCTCCGGCGGGAAGCCATCGAACGGCGGGGGAGCGGTCGGGTCGGGCATGGGCGAGATCCCTGGTCCGGAGCCTACCGCCCGCCGGGGACGGCCGGCGGCCGCGCGGCCATTATGGTTCGCCGGTGCCGCCGATCAACCTCTACGACACCCTGAGCGCCGCCAAGCGGCCGCTGCACCCGCGCGAGCCGGGCCGCGTCGGCATCTACGTGTGCGGGCCGACCGTCTACGCCCGCGTCCACATCGGCAACGCCCGTCCCTTCGTCGTCTTCTCGCTCCTGCGCCGGTTCCTCACCCACGCCGGCCTCGAGGTGACGCTCGTCTGCAACGTCACCGACGTGAACGACAAGATCTACGCGGCCGCCGGCGGCGGCGACAGCACGGCGCTGGCCCGGCAGATGACCGCCCACTACGTGGCCGACACCGACCGGCTCGGCCTCGGCCGCCCCGACCACGAGCCGCTGGCCAGCGAGTCGATCGGCGCCATCATCGAGGAGACCGGGACGCTGATCGCCCGCGGCCACGCCTACCCGGCCGGCGGTGACGTCTACTTTCGGGTGCGCTCGGATCCCGCCTACGGCCGGCTGTCGCGGCGCGACCTCGACGAGATGGACCAGGGCGAGGACGTCGACGGCGCCGAGCGCAAGCTCGACCCGGCCGACTTCGCCCTCTGGAAGGCGCAGAAGCCGGGCGAGGATGCCGCCTGGGACTCGCCCTGGGGCCGCGGGCGCCCCGGCTGGCACATCGAGTGCTCGGCCATGGCCGAGTCGATCCTCGGCACCGACTTCGAGATCCACGGCGGCGGCATCGACCTCGTCTTTCCCCACCACGAGAACGAGGCGGCCCAGACCCGCTGCGCCCGCGGCGAGGAGCTCGCCCGGATCTGGATGCACAACGGCCTGCTCGAGCTCGGCGGCAAGCGGATGGGCAAGTCCGTCGGGAACATGGCCCCGCTGCACGAGGTGCTCGACGAATACGGCCGCGACGCGGTAGTCCTGTATTTCTCTGGAGCGCATTATCGCCAGCCGATCTCGTTCGGCGCGCAGGAGCTCACCCAAGCGGCGGCCACGGTGGGCGGCATCCGCGAGGCCGGCCGTCGGCTGACGGCAGGGCCGTCGCCGGCGCCGATGCGCCCGCTGCGCGACCGCTTCTTCGCCGCCCTGGCCGACGACTTCAACACTCCGACGGCCCTGGCCGCCGTGTTCGAC
The DNA here is from genome assembly GCA_963795745.1 of uncultured Solirubrobacterales bacterium. Taxonomy (GTDB): domain Bacteria; phylum Actinomycetota; class Thermoleophilia; order Solirubrobacterales; family Solirubrobacteraceae; genus Palsa-513. Next base: position 83,542 of record CAWCIT010000008.1, on the reverse strand, counting down.
TGGATCCGCGCGGCCAACCGCCGCGACGAGCCGGTCGGGGCGGACGACCTGCGGGAGATGCTCGACGTGCTCGGCTTGGCCAACCTCCTCGACCCGCCCGACGCCGCCGCCCCGCCGGAGGTGCTCGCCCGCGCGCAGGAGCGGCGGGCGGCCCGCGCGGCGCGGGACTTCGCCCGAGCCGACGAGCTCCGCGCCGAGATCGCGTCGCTCGGCTGGTCGATCCGCGACGACGGCGACGGGTTCGAGCTGCTCCCGGCCTGATGGTCGTCTACGGGCGCAACCCGGTGCGCGAGGTGCTGCGCGGCCGCCGCCGCCACGCCGCCGGTGAGGTGCTGGCCACCGAGTCGGCCGCCCGCGAGCCCTGGCTGACCGGGCACGCCCCGGTGCGCCTGGCCGCCCCGGCGGCGATCGAGCGGGCGTGCGGATCGGCCGAGCACCAGGGCGTCTGCGTCGACGCCGGCCCCTATCCCTACGTCGGGGGCGACGAGCTGCTCGGCCGCCCGGTGCCCCTGCTCGTCGTCCTCGACGAGCTGCAGGACCCCCACAACCTCGGGGCGATCGCCCGCACCGCGGAGTGCGCCGGCGTCGACGGCCTGGTGATCTGCGAGCGTCGGGCGGCCGCGGTGACGCCGGCCGTCTGCAAGGCCTCGGCCGGCGCGGTCGAGCACCTGCGGATCGCCCGCGTCGGCAACCTCGTCGCCTTCCTCGACCGGGCCAAGGCGGCGGGCGTCTGGTGCCACGGGACGGCGGCGCAGGCCAGCGTCGACTACACCGCCCCTGACTACACCGGCGGCGTCGCCCTCGTCCTCGGCGGCGAGGGGCGAGGGCTGCGCCGCCTGGTCGCCGAGCGGTGCGACGACCTCGTGCGCCTGCCGCTCCGCGGCCGGATCGAGTCGCTCAACGTGAGCGCCGCCGCCGCGATCCTGCTGTACGAGGCCGTGCACCAGCGCGAACGCCCTTGACAGCCGCGCCCGTGACCCCGTAGGCTGCGCACCTGCACCAGGGTCGACCTCAGGTCAAGCCTCGTGCTGTCATTTGCAGCTGGCGCCAGGGGAGGAGTGCGCCACTGAGCTAATCCTGCCTGCGCGCCGCGCCGGCAAGAAAGGAACCGCTCGTGGCCCAGATCTCCAGGTCTCAACCTCAAGTCAAGGTTGATGATGGCTACCTCATCGCGCTGGCCAAGCAGGGCGACCCGCAGGCCTACAACCAGATCGTCAAGCGCTACTACGGCTTCGTGCGGCTGAAGGCGTCGTCCTACTTCCTCGCCGGCGGCGACAGCGACGACCTGATCCAGGAGGGGCTGGTCGGCCTCTACAAGGCGGTCCGCGACTTCCGCAGCGATCGCGAGTCGAGCTTCCGCAACTTCGCCGAGCTCTGCATCACCCGCCAGATCATCACCGCGGTGAAGACGGCGACCCGCAACAAGCACACGCCCCTGAACCACTACGTGTCGTTCTCGGCGCCGGCCGGCGGCGGCTCCGACGACGACGCGCCGACGCTCGACGAGCTCCTCGCCGGTCCGACCGTCCAGGACCCGGCCAGCCACGCGGTCTCGGCCGAGGAGCTCCGGTCGCTGGTGGCCTGCCTGTCGACGACGCTGTCCGAGCTCGAGTCGGGCGTCCTCTCCCTCTACCTCGACGGCTACTCCTACGAGCAGATCGGTGAGCGCCTCGACTGCGACACCAAGACCGTCGACAACGCCCTCCAACGGGTCAAGCGCAAGGTCGGCGTCCACCTCGACGCCCGCCTGATCCTGACCTGAGTGAGCTCAGGCTCGACCTGAGGTAGAGCTACTCGAGCTCGAGGGCGGTGAGCATCCGCGCCTGCGCGGCGTCGTCGGTCGCCTCGGCGGGCGCCCCCAGCGTGACCCGCGGCCCGCCGGCGGCCCAGTTGGGCAGGGCGAGGTCGAGCGCGTCGATCGGCACGTCAGCCGCCGCCGCCAGCGCCGCGGCCCGACGTTCGAGGGTCAACCGGTCGCCGATCGCGAACACCCGCTTGGCCGCGATCCCGGTCGCGTCGCCCTCGGTCAACAGCAGCCCGGGCGCGCGCAGGGGAAACGTGCCGAGTCGGCCGAGGCTCGTCAACAGGTCGTAGCGACCCCGGCGGGCGAAGCCGGGCAGCGCCAGGCGCTCGTAGACCCGCTCGAACCGGCGCTCCGGGCTCCATCCGGGATCCCCGGTGAGCGCCGCCGCCTGGGAGCCGGCGCTCTGCGCCCAGCGGCGGTAGGCGTCGAGCGTCCGCGGCGAGCGGGTCGCGTCGACGGTCGTCCGCGGGCCGAGTCCGACGCCGTCGAGGGTCGGCGCCTCGCCGCCGCGCCAGCTCGTCCGGGCGGCGCGGATCCCCGCGAACGGGTCCTCGGCCTCCAGGGGCGAGAGGTGGGCGATCAAAAACATCAGCCAGGCGGCCTCCTCGACGTCGGGCTCGGTCGCCGCCTCCCCGTAGAGGCCGGGCGGGGCGGACTCGAGGAGGGCGAGTCGACCGCAGGCGAACCCCGTCTCCCGGGCCAGCTTGCGCGCCTCGCTCTCGGCCCGCAGGCCCGGTACGAGCAGGCAGCGGTAGCCGTCGTCGGCCGCCCGGGCCTCGCGGCTGACCCGCACGCCGCCGCGGGCACTCGGACCCTTCGCGGGGCCCGGCGCCCGCGTCCGGCCCGTCGGCTTGCTGCGCGGCGGGCGCGCGGCGGGGGCGCCGGCCGGGCTCTGGATCGTCGCGCGGCAGATCGGACAGCGTTCGATCACGCCGCCGTGGCGGCAGAAGGTGGGCACGAAGGCTCAGTCTAGGGCCCGACGGCGGCGGGCCCCGGCCGCCGCAGGTGCCCCGGCTTGCGCCGGAGCCGGGGGTAGGCCGTCGGCAGCTTCGACGCCGCCGAGACCTGGTAGGCGTCGTTGCAGGTCGGTCCCACGAGGCCGACCGGCGGCAGCCCGGCGCCGAGCAGGCGCCGCGGCGCCTGCAGCGGGGCGAAGGCGTCGTCGGTCAGGGTCGGCGCGGACACGATGAAGGCCGGGCTCGACGGCGAGGTCCCGTACGGCGCCGGGGCGACGATCGCGACGCGCACCTTGCTCTGCCCTGGCGCCACCAGCAGCCGTCGGTGCAGGCGGATCGCCGCGCCGGTGGTCGCCCGCCGTTCGCGCGCCCCGTCGGGGAACACGATGCGCAGGCGCACGCCACCGGACAGCGGAGCCAGGAGGGTGGCGGTGAGCACGGCCGGCCGCGGCCCGGGCCCGGGGTTCTCGAGGACGATCGTGTCGGGCGTCGCCCCGCACGCCGTGCGCAGCGGCGACAGGGTCGCGGCTCGGGCGGCCGCCAGGACGGCCGGACCGACGCGCCGCGCCAGCCGCCGCTCGTAGCGCCGCAGGTCGAACAGCCAGGCGTCGCGCCGGGGCGAGCGCAGCGGCGGCGCCCCCAGCAGCGTGGTCAGGCCGACCGCGACCTGGTGGGCAAGCGCCGGATCGTTGTAGCCGTGCGGGTCGACGTAGATCGCGGCGAAGCCGCTGGCCGCGGCCGCCCCGGCCACGATGTCGAGCGGCTTGGCCGCCAGCGCGCCCTCCCAGTCACCCGTCCGACCCTTCATCGCCCCGAAGCTCCAGTGCAGGCCGGTGGTGCTCAGGTACGGGCGCAGCAGGTCGTAGCTCGTGCTGAACGCAGTCGACGGCGGTGCGCCGGCCAGGTGGTAGCCCTCGGGAAACGGCACGTACGGGAGCTCGAAGACACTGGCGCCGGGCGGCACGTGGGCCTGGATCACGCGGCCGAAGGCGCGGTCGCTCTGGTACTCGCGCGCCGACGCCTTGTAGTCGACGACGAAGTAGTTCGACGTCTCGTCGAGCCCCCCGCCGACGAGCACCACCACGAGCAGCAGGCCGGCCAGGCGGCCGCGACCGGCGCCCCAGGCCCGCGTCCGGTCGAGGAGGAGGCCGATCGCCAGCAGCGAGAAGAAGGCGATGAACAGCGAGATCCGATTCCACGCCCGCACGTCGGGCGTCAGCAGAAAGGCGATCAGGGCCGAGACCCCACCGGTGGTCCCGATCGCGAAGGCGAGGGCGACCCCGAGCGCCGCCGGGTGGAGCGCGCGTCGCCACGGGCGCTCCGGCCCGGCGGCGGCGGTCGTGGTGGCGACGATGGCGCCGAGCGCGATCAGGCCGAGGAGCACGAAGCCGGCGGCGCCGACCAGGCCGAGCGTCTCGTTGCACGACTCGCAGTAGCCCGGGTTGGTCTCGGCCGCGTACTGGGCGTTGACGTGGGAGAGGAGCGGCAGCCGGTGGCCGCGGACGGGCAGGATGAGGTTCGACAAGCGCAGGCCGAGCTGTTCGCTCTCGACCGGGGCGCGCACGATCGCCGGATTGCTGCCGTGGCGGGCCGAGTAGAGCAGGCTGGGCGCGAGGTTGACCAGCAGCGCGGCGACGATCACCGCCGCGGCCGCCACGCCGGCCAGGGCGCGCGGGCGACCGCGCCCGGCCATCAAGGCGACCAGCGCTCCCCCCAGCAGAAGCCAGACGGCAAACACGGCGTAGTAGAGGCCGGCCGACCCGATCACCAGGCAGGACGCCACCGTGGCCAGCGTCCGTCGCGAGGCCAGCCGGTCGAACAGCGGGTCGTCGCCGAACAGGCGCAGGAAGAGGGAGGCGCCGAGGGGGACGGCGTAGTAGGCCGACAGGAGCACCTGCGACTCGTGGCGGTAGAAGTGGAACGGCAGCAGGGCGAAGAGGATCGAGCAGACCGTCGCCGCGGCGGCGCCGACGCCGAGCCGGCGGAAGGCGTAGTAGGCGGCCAGCGCGGTCAGGGGGAAGGTGAGGAGGAAGAAGAGATTGGTGACCAGGGCGTAGCCGCCGCCGAAGGCGGCGATCAGCTTGATCAGCAGGAAGTTGAGGTTGTCGCCGCCCTGCGGGAAGTCGTAGAGCGCCTGGCCGAACGGGGCGCCCAGGCTCGGGTTGTGCTGATACCAGCCGTTTTCGATGATCCCCTTGACCAGCCCGAAGTAGAACTTCGTGTCGTCGATCTGGGCGTAGCGGAACGGCACCGACAGCCGCGCCCGCCAGAGCTCGAGGGCGAGGTAGGCGCCGACGCACGCGAGCACGACACTGGCCAGCGCCCCGAGCCCCCCGCCGTGCCGGCGCGCCCACACGGCGGCCCGCCGCCGGCCGGCGTTCATCGCGCCGTCGGCGTCGGCGGTTGGCCTCGACGGTAGGGCACCGCCGCAGAATAGCCGCGCCATCGCGGGGCGGCGCGGCCCCCGAGCCCGGCGGCCGGGCCGCCGACGGCTGGTATCTTTCGCCCTCCGCGACCGGTTCGTGCCGGTCGGCGGACGCGGTGACCGACCCGAGATGCCCGACGACCACGGTACGAGCGCTGCGCCGGTGGGGGGCGTCCGTAGATGGCCGGCCGCTCGCCGGCGGGTCGCCTCCCGTCCGCCGCCGGTCGACCCGCGGCCGCCGCGCCTGCGGATGGCGCTCGGCGCGCTCGGCCTGTTCGCCGTCCTCCTCGGCTGCGTCGTGGTGGTCGCCGTCTCCGCCCGCGGCCCGAGCTCGCTCTCGCCGCCCAGCCATTCCCACTACTTTCCCGCCTGGCTGGCCGGTCCGTTCGGCGGCCTGTGGCCGTTTCGCACCGGCGGCAGCGCCCTCCTGCGGATCTTCGACTACACGGTCGCCGCGATGTACCCCTTCTACATCCTCGCCGTCGTCTTCGCCCCGCGACTGCGCGCCCGCTGGTCGCTGGCGGTCATCCTCGCCGTCCACGTCGTCTTCCTGCTCTCGCCGCCGCTCGGCCTGACCGACGTCTTCAACTACATCAACTACGGCCGCATGGAGATCGTCCACGGCCTCAACCCCTACGCGACGATTCCGGCCCTCGAGCCACACGGCGACCCGGCCTTCGCGCTCAGCAACTGGCACCATCTGCTGAGCCCCTACGGGCCGCTGTTCACGATCTACACCTTCGCGCTCGTCCCGCTCGGCGTGGCCACGTCCTTCTGGGTGTTCAAGGCGACGCTGATGCTGGCCAGCCTGGCCACGCTGGGACTCCTCTGGCGCTGCGCGGAGCTCCTGCACCGCGACCCTCGCCGGGCGGTGATCCTCGTCGGCCTCAATCCGCCGGTGCTGATCTGGGGCCTCGGCGCCGACCACAACGACTTCCTGATGGTGTTTCTGATGATGCTGGCCGTCTACCTGTGCCTGCTCTCGCGGCGGCCGCCCTTCACCCAGGCGCTGGCCGTCGACGGCGCCCGGCTCGGCCGCTCGCACCGCCTGGCGGGCCCCGGCCGCGCGGCCGCGGCGCGCCTGGCGGCCGGCCGGGCATCGGTCGCCGCCGCCGCCGTCCGCCTGATCGGCCGGGCGGCCGGCGCCACGCGGCCGCTCGTCGCCGGCCGCGCCCTGGCCGGACCGCCGGCCACGGCACCGGCCGGCCACGCCAGCGCGGTCGCGGCCAGCGCCCCAGCGGCCGGCGCTCCGGCGGCCGTCGCCCCGGCGGCCGTCGCCCCGGCGCCGCGCCCCGCCACCGGCGCGGGGGACCCGCCGCACGCCGCCCCGCCCGCGGCGGCCAGCCGGCCGCCGCGCGGCGCCGCGACGCGGGAGCGGGCGTTCCAGTTCGGGGCCGGCGCGGCCGTGGTCGCCGCCTGCGCGATCAAGCTGCCGGCGGCGATCCTCGCGCCGATCCTCTTCGCCGCGTCCGCCCGCCGCCCGTCGCTCGTGGCCGGGATGGCCACGGCGCTCGCGGCCGTCGGGCTGGTCAGCTACAGCGCCTTTGGCGCCCACCTGCCGGATCTGGGCGTCCAGAGCAAGCTGGTGACCACGGTGGGCCTGCCGAACCTGCTCGGCGCGGCCGTCGGCCTGCCGGGGGAGACGACGGGCCTGCGCACGGGGCTGACCGTCGTCCTCCTGGTCGCGGTGGCCCTGTGCATGGTCTGGGCGCGCCGGCGCCACGGCGACTGGCTGGTCCCGGCGGCGGTCGCCGTGTTCGTCCTCGTGCTGACGCTGAGCTGGCAGGCGCCGTGGTACGTGCTGTGGCTGCTGCCCCTCGTCGCGCTCGTCCGCCGGGCGCACCTGCGCGTCGCCGCATTGCTCCTCGGCGTCTACCTGATCGTCGCCTTCACGTCGCTGGTCAACATCCGCCCGCCGCGGACGCTCCTCCAGGAGATCCACGCCGCCCAGACCAAGTACCTTGTGCACTGAGTGCAGTTCACCGGGATCGTCAAGTCGTTCGATGCGGACGAAGGCGTCGGCACCATCGTGCGCGACCGCGACCACCACGAGATCGTCGTGCGCACGGGCGGTCTCGCCCTCGGCGTCGGCTCACTGAGCGCGGGCGACCACGTCGCGTTCGACGTCGACCTGAGCGTCGCTCCGCAAGCCCGAAACGTGATGCTCGTCTGAGCGCCGTAGGCCGCCGGCCCGCCTCAGCGCGGCCGGTGCGCCGCCGCTCTCCCCTTCGCCGGGCGTCCGACGGAGGGCCATGATCGCCCGCAGTCGTGACTGGCTTTGCCCGCAACGGGTACACGTCAGGGAGTGACCCTCCTCGAGCCGCCGCGGCCTGTTCTCTGCCTGGTGCTGCCCTGCGACCCGGCGGCCCCGAGGTCTGCCCGGGCGGCTTTTCGCGGGCTGCCCGCGGTCGCGTCGGTTCGCGACGACGCCGTGCTCGTCGTGAGCGAGCTCGTCGCCAACGCGGTGATCCATTCGGGCTGCGCTCCGGAGGAGACGGTCGCCGTCCAGGCCTTCCTCGGCGACAGGTGCGTGCGCATCGTCGTGGAGGATCCCGGCTGGTCCAGCCACGAGCCGCTGATCCCCACCCGGGCTCGCCCCCACGGCGGCGGACTGGGCCTGCGCGTCGTCCAGCGAATCGCGCAGCGGTGGGGCGTCGAGCGGCGCCGCGGCCGCATCGTCTGGGCTGAGCTCGCGCTCTGACCGGCTGGCCGCCCCGGCGCTCCAGGCGGACGTCATCGCCGCCGTTCGCGGCGCGTGCCTCGCGGCGCGCCGCTGCCGCCTGCGCGACGGGCTTGGACGGTTCGCCTCGGCCGCGCGTAGGGCGGCGTATCGTCTGAGCCCCATGGCGCTGGATGTCCTGACGACGGCTGATCGCCTGGCGGGAAGCGCCGTCGAGCGCTTGACGACCGATCACCATGCGCGCCGGTTGGGCCGGCTCGGGCGTACGGCGCAGCGCTCGCCGCCGGACGACGGCCTGGTGTGGGCGGCCGGGGATCCGCCGCCGCGGGCGGGGAACGCGATCGACGTGCTGATCGACGGGGCGGCCTATTTCGCGGCGGTCGAGGCGGCGATCCGCGCGGCCCGACGAAGCGTGATGATCGCCGGGTGGTGCGTAAGGCCTGGGTTTGCGCTCGTGCGCGGCGAGCCGCCGGTGCTGCTGCGCGAGCTGCTGGGAGAGGCCGCGGAGTCGGTGGAGGTTCGCGTCCTGTTGTGGGCCGGGGCGCCGGTGCCCGTGCTCGCGCCCCGGCGCGCCACCGTGCGGGCCGGGCGTGACGAGCTTGTCCGCGGGACCCGCATCCGCGTCGCGCTCGACGCCCACGAGCGACCGATGCACTGCCACCACGAGAAGCTCGTGCTAATCGACGACGAGGTGGCCTTCGTCGGCGGCATCGACCTGACCGACCTCAGCGGTGACCGCTACGACACGCCCGAACACCCGGCGCGCGGGCGCATGGGCTGGCACGACGTGGCCTGCCGACTACGCGGGCCGGTGGTGGCCGATGTCGGCCGTCACCTGACCCAGCGCTGGGAGGCGGTCACCGGCGAGCGCCTGCGACCACCGCCGGTGGAGGCGACGAGCGCCGGGGATGTGGAGCTGCAGCTCGTGCGCACCGTTCCGGAGCGGCTCTACGGATTCGCGCCGCGCGGCGACTTCCGGATCCTCGAAGCCTACGTCCGGGCGCTGCGCTCGGCGCAGCACCTGATCTACCTGGAGAACCAGTTCCTCTGGTCGCCGGAGATCGTGGCCATCCTCGCCGACAAGCTTCGCCGGCCGCCGGCTGAGGACTTTCGCGTCGTCGTGATGCTCCCGGGCCGGCCCAACATCGGCGAGGACGACACCCGCGGGCAGCTGGGGGTGCTCGCCGAAGCCGACGGCGCCGGCCAGCGCTTCCTCGCCACGACGATCCGGGCGCGCTCGGGCAACACCAGCGACCGCGTCTACGTGCACGCCAAGGTCGGGATCGTCGACGACGCCTGGATGTCGCTCGGCTCCGCGAACCTGAACGCCCACTCGTTCTACAACGACACCGAGGTCAACGTCGTCACCCGCGACGCGGCCCTCGCCCGCGACACCCGCCTGCGGCTGTGGGCGTCCCACCTCGAACGCGACACCAAGGAGATCGCGGGCGACCCGACCACCGTGATCGACGAGCTCTGGCGGCCGATCGCGGCCGAGCAGCGCGAGCGCAGGAACACGGGAAAGCCGCTGACGCATCGGCTCGTCGAGCTACCAGCCGCCTCACGCCGGTCCGAGCGGCTGCTCGGCCCGTTGCAGGCGCTCTTCGTCGACGGCTGAGCTGCCGTCGGGCTGGGGGTCGCCGGCGGGGCTCGACGCGACCGACCGCGGGCGTCAGCCGTCGCGCCGGCTCTCCAGGGCGGCGACGCGCGCCTCCAGGGCCGCGAGACGATCGGCGTCGAACGCGCTGGCGCTGCCCGCCGCGGCACCGGGGTAGCGGTCTTGGGGGCGCGCGCCCTGACCGGCCAGCTGGCGCGCGGCCGCGATATTCGCGGCCTCCGCCCGGCTGTGACGGACGAGGCGCAGCGGCTCGACCGGCCCTGGCGATTCGGGCTGCGGGTGGAGCGAGGCGTCGAGGCCGTAGTAGTCGAAGAGGGCGGCCTCCTCCTCGGGGGTCAGCGCCCCGTCGGGTTCGACGCTCGGAGCGTGCTTGATCCGGTCGGCCGGGTAGGCGACGCGGACGTGGTCGCGCTCCCTGACGGCGCCCGCGAGGGGAACGAACGTCAGGCGCCGCCCGAACAGGCCGGTGCTCACGCATGCGAAGCCCGCGCTGGTCCCGTAGTTGTCGCGGTAGACCTCCTCGAGACGACCGACCGGGTGGTTCTCGGGATCCACCACGTCCTGGTCATGCCAGTCATGGAACTGCTCGTCGTCAAACATCGCGCTCCGTTTCTCACCTGCGGTGAATGGCCTCCAACCTGCATCGGCCGGAATCAGGAGTTCCTTGAGCCCGTTCGGCCTCGGCGGCGAAGGTCGGCGCGCCGACCGCCCTAAGGCACCGGGCACGTGGACCGGGGCCCGAGGGAGTAGCCTGGGCCCTGACGGAGTCGACGCGCCGCGACGATCAGAGCGCGCGCACGGAGGCTCCCAGACAGCCATCCTTGCATGGCTAGGAGGTCATCTGACCTTATGATCGGGCCACCACCGTCCACGCCCGTGTCCACGGGTCAGAGCCGGCCGAGATCATGACGAGTCATGCTCGGCTGGGCGCTGCCCGGAGTGCCCAGCGAGGCGGCGAGGCGGTCGCCCGGCGGCCCGAGTTCGTGTGGCTGGCGCGCGCCGGACTGATCGCTCGGGGCGTCTCCTACGGAATCATCGGGATCCTCGCCCTGAAGCTCGCCGTCGGATCGGGCGGCAAGGCGACGAACCAGCGCGGCGCCCTGAAGACGATTGCCCAGCAGCCCTTCGGTAAGGCGCTGCTCATCGCCATGGCGATCGGGCTCGCCGGATACGCCATCTGGCGACTGGTGCGCGCCGGGATCGGCCACGGCACCCGCGAACGCGACAGCACGGGCCAGCGCCTCGCCGGCCTGGCCAGCGGCCTCGCCTATGGCGCGCTGTGCATCACGGCGGTGAAGATCCTGGTCGGCGCCAGCACCGCGGGCGGCGCGAACAGCCCCCAGAAGGCCACCGCCGGCGTGCTGGCGTGGACGGGCGGAACCCTGATCATCGAGATCACCGGCGTGGTGCTGATCGGCGTTGGCGGCTACCAGGGCTACAAGGGGATCTCGAAGAAGTTCCTCGAGGACTCGAAGGTCTACATGATGAGCCGGGAGGTCAAGCGCGCCTTCACCGCCGTGGGGGTCTTCGGGCACCTCGGGCGAATGGTGGTGTTCGCGCTGGTGGGCTACGCCCTGATCAAAGCCGGGCTCGACTACAACCCGCACCGGGCGATCGGGCTGGACGGCGCCCTCAACGAGCTCTCACACCAGTCGAACGGTCCGTTTCTGCTCGGCATCGTCGCCCTCGGGCTGATCGGCTTCGCCCTCTACTCGATCGCCGACGCCCGCTACCGAAAGATCTAGGAGGCGTCTACACGGTGCTCCACCGCCGCGTGGAGCCCCGCGAGGTCATCGTCGCACCGCCGGCAGGGCTTTCGGAGAGCCGGAGAGGGGACTCGAACCCCTGACCTATCGCTTACAAGGCGATTGCTCTGCCAACTGAGCTACTCCGGCGGCGGCCACCGTCTCCGGACTCTAAGGGTGCCCGGGCTCGGCCGGCGGCGCGGCGCGCCGCCGCCTGCCCCGCGCCGCTCGATGCTCATCCTCCTACCGCAGGGCGGCGGCGTGCTCGATGTTGCCGTGGCCGTTGCTCGAGATCACGTGCGCCCACGGCTCGGGCTCGTCCTGCGCCTCGGAGTTCAGCCGCCGCTCGAGCTCGCCGAGGACGACGCCGAACAGCAGGTGGCGCCAGGTGGCCTGGGCCAGCGCCCGGCCGGAGCCCGACAGTCTCGGCATGCTCTCCCGCGCCGGATGCCAGCGGTCCGTGGCCGCGGTCAGCGGCCAGGAGGCGAAGTTCTCGACCAGCGCGGCCAGGGGGCCGCGCGACCAGGACGGCAGCGGGACGGCGGGGGCGAGGTTGGCGTAGAGCGCGCCGAAGAGGGCGCCGTTCTGGAGATGGACGGCCAGGCCCACCGCCCGCCAGGCGGGACCGCGGGTGACGACCTTGCCCAGCAACTCGACATCGTCGAAGGCGCAGCCGAAGACCCGCTTGTCGAGCGGCATCTGGACGGCCCACGCGGCGGCAGCCGCCGCGCCGGCGATGGCGCCGCGAAGGGTGCGTGTCCTGTCGATGACCATGCTTGCGAAGGACTGTAACGGCACCCGCGCACACGGGTATCCACGCAGATGGCGCGCGACGCGACGAACGCCCCGACCCTGGCCGCCCCGCCCCGGCCCCACGGCTACGACCCCGCGCCGTATCACGGGCGCGCTCGCCACCGGGGCGTGAACATCGCCCTCTACCTGCTCGTCCGGGCGCTGCTCCAGCCCTTCTTCCACGTCTACTTCCGGATGCGCCGGCACGGCATGGAGCACGTGCCCCGGCGGGGACCGGTGATCTTCGCGGCCAACCACCGCAGCTTCCTCGATCCCTTCGTGATCGGCATGCTCACCCGCCGGCCGGTCTACTACGTCGCCAAGCAGGAGCTCTTCCAGAGGCCGCTCCAGGCCTGGTTCCTCAACCGGCTCGGTGCCTTCCCGGTCGAGCGGGACGCCGGCGACCGGCAGTCGATGTCCACCGCGCGGGCGATCCTCGCCCGCGGCGACTGCGTCGTGATCTTCCCGGAGGGCACCCGGATCCGCAGCGGTCCGCTCGGGCGGCCGCACAAGGGAGTCGGGCGGCTCGCGCTCGAAACCGGGGCCCCGGTGGTCCCGGTGGCCATCATGGGGACCGACCGTGTCCGCCGCGGCTGGCGCATCCGCCCGGCCCGGGTGCGGGTACGCTGCGGCCGGCCGCTCACCTTCCCCCGCCGCGAGCGTCCGTCGCCGGCTCTGGCCAGCGCCGTGACCGACCGGGTCTGGCCGTGCGTCGAGCTCCAATGGGAGTGGCTCGGAGGAGACCCGCCCCCGCCGTCGGCGACGGCGGCCGCCAGCCGCCGCACCCGGGTCCGGGCGGCCTGACCGACGGGATAGTCTGGATGCGTGTCCGAGCCGTCCACCCAGGCCCAGGCCCAGACGAAGGCCAAGGCGGAGCTCGACGCGGAGTTCTCCGATCTCTACCGGGCCCACCTGCGCGACGTCTACAGCTATGCCTACTACCGGATCGGCAACCACCACGACGCCGAGGATCTGACCGAGCAGACCTTCCTGCAGGCCTACCGCCACTTCGAGCGCGCCCAGCGGGAGTCCGACGGCCGGCCGCTGCGGCCGTGGCTGATCCGCATCGCCCACAACCTGGCGGCCAACATGTACCGCGACCGGGCGCGCAAGCCGCAGAGCCCGCTCGACGAGGGGGCGCCGATCGCGACGGCGCACACCACCGAGGAGCTCGTGGCCGGGCGCGACGAGCTCAAGCGCGTGCTCGAGGCGGTCAAGCAGCTGCCCGACGACCGCCGGGAGGCGCTGATCATGCGCTTTGCCCTGGGCATGGACAACCGCGAGATCGCGCGGGCGCTCGGCCGGACCGACGGCGCGACGAAGGTGCTCATCCACCGGGCGATCAAGCAGCTCGAGGGCGTCATGGCCGCCGCTGAGGGGAACGCGTGACCGACGTCGTCCAGCTCGAGCTGCTCCTCCACCGGGCGCTCGCCCCGGTCGAGCCCCCCGCGGCCCTGGTGGCCCGCCTGGAGTCGACGCTGCGGACGATCAGCGACCTCGCGGCCGACGAGCTCGAGGGCTGGGAGCTGGCGGCGATGCGCGATCCCCGCAACTGGGTCCGCCCGGCCGCGGCCCTGGTCGCCGGATCGGCCGCCGGAGCCGCGCTCGTCCTGCTCCGGGTGCGCCAGCGCCAGCGCGACCAGCCGGCCGCGAGCATCGGCGATCTGCGCGACATGGCCGGGCAGACGGCCCACGACATCGCCGGCGAGGCGCGCAAGCTGCTCGACCACCGTTGATCCGCGGCCGACGGGTCGGCGTAGGGTAGATCAGATGGTTCGCCCCGGAAAATCCCGCGACAAGTCGGCCCTGGTCGGGCTGCGCGAGCTCGCCGACGAGGATCTGATGCAGCTCGTCCGCCAGGGCGAGGCGATCGCCTTCGAGATCATCTACGAGCGCCACTCGAGTGCCGCCTTCTCGCTGGCCTACCGGATGACCGGCAAGCGCTCGACCGCCGAGGACGTCGTCCAGGAGGCCTTCCTCTCGCTCTGGCGCAGCGGCGCCCGCTACGACCGCACGCGCGGCAGCGTCCGCACCTGGACGCTCGGGATCGTGCACAACCGGGCGATCGACGCGCTCCGTCGGGGCATCGTCCACGATCGTCGCCGCGCCAGCGACGAGGGTCTCGAGGAGCGCTTCGAGGCGCCCGAGAACACCGAGGTCGAGGTCGCCCGTCGCGACGAGTCGCGCGAGATCCGCGACGCCATGAGCGGGTTGCCGCGCGAGCAGAGCCGGGTCATCGAGCTCGCCTACTTCGGCGGCTTCACACACACCGAGATCGCGTCTATGCTGGGGGCGCCGATCGGCACCATCAAGGGCCGGATGCGCCTGGGGCTGGCGAAGATGCGCCTGAGCCTCGGCGATCTGGGCGAGGTAGCCGGATGAACGACCGCAGCACCTATCGCGGAGAACACGACTGCACCGGCGACGCGGCAGCCTACGTCCTCGGCGCGCTCGAGGACTACGAGGTCGGACCGTTCCTGCGCCACCTCGACGGCTGCGCGATCTGCCGCGACGAGGTCGCCTCGCTCCAGGTCGTCGCCGACATGCTGCCGGCCGCGGTGACCCCGGTGGCCGCCCCCCGGGCGCTGCGCCGCCGCGTCCTGGCCACGGTCTACGAGGAGGCCGAGCTCTTCCGCGCCGCCGGCGCCACCGCGGTCCAGCCGGCCCGCGCCCCCCGGCGCGGCTGGGGCCTGGCCTGGCCCGCGGTCCCGCGACCCTTCCAGGCGCTCGCCGCCGCCGCGCTGGTGGCCGCCGGCATCGCCGTCGGCACCATCGCCCTGCGCGGGGCACCGGCCTCGCGGGACCGGGTGGTGGTGGCGAGCACGACCCTACCGGCGACCACCGCCACCCTCGAGCTGGCCGCCGGACGCACCGAGCTCGACGTCGCCAACCTGCCCGCCGCACCCCAGGGTCGGGTCTACGAGGTCTGGCTGCAGCGCAACGGCGCGCCTCAGCCGACCGACGCGCTGTTCACCCCGACCTCCGACGGTCGCGCCGCGGTCGCGGTGCCCGGGAGCCTGAAGGGCGTCAAAGCCGTCCTCGTCACCGACGAGCCGGCGGGCGGGAGCACGAAGCCCACGCGCACGCCGGTGATCACCGCCTCGCTCGCCTAGCCGGCCCCCGGTGGCGCTGGTAGCGTCCGGCGCCCCCGATGGAGACCTGCTACCGCCACCCGTCCCGCGAGACGAGGGTTGCCTGCTCGAACTGCGGGCGGCCGATCTGTCCCGACTGCATGACGACCACCGCGGTCGGCATGCGCTGCCCCGAGTGCGCCAAGGCCAAGACGCCGGTGCGCACGATGCAGAGCATCGTCGCCGGCGGGATCGAGGCGACGCGGGTGCTGATCGCCGTCAACGTCGTCGCCTTCCTGGCCAGCGGCAGCTTCTCGATCAGCGGCAATCCGGCCGGCGACACCGTGCTCGCCCACGGTCAGCTCGCGGCCTACGAGATCAGCCTCCACCACGAGTACTGGCGCCTGGTCACGGCCGGGTTCCTCCATCAGAACCTGCTCCACATCGGGTTCAACATGTACCTGCTCTACGTCCTCGGTCAGCTGCTCGAGCCGGCGCTCGGCCGGGTCACGTTCCTGACGATCTACTTCACCGCCCTCCTCGCCGGCTCGTGCGGAGCGCTCATCGGCGTGGCGGCGACCGGGGCGACGATCGGCGCGTCGGGCGCCGTCTTCGGGCTCATGGGGGCCGCCGTCGTCGAGATGCGGGCCCGCGGGATCGACCCCATGCAGAGCGGCATCCCGGCTCTGATCGCCATCAACCTCCTGATCAGCGTGGTCTTCGCCGGCAAGATCTCGATCGGCGGCCACATCGGCGGTCTCATCGGCGGTGTTCTCGCCGCGCTCGTCATCAATGCCGCCGACCGCCGGCGCGCCCACCTGCTCGGCCTCGCCGGCTGCCTGATCCTGGCCCTGGCCAGCGTCGGCGGGGCGATCGCCGTCGCCGACCACAAGACGGCCCAGCTGCCCGACTTCGTGCGTCAGGCGCTCAGCAACTCGTCGTAGAGGGCCTGCACGCCGCTCAGCAGGCGCCCGGCGGCGAAGCGGTCGGCGACGTCGAGCGCCGCCGCCGCGCCCAGCCGCGGCCCGAGCTCCCGGTCGGCGGCCAGCCGGCGCAGGGCCGCGCCCAGCGCAAGCGGGTCGCCCGGCGCGACGAGCAGGCCGGTCGCCTCGTCGCGAACGATCTCCGGCAGGCCGCCGTGGCGGCTGGCCACGACGCAGCAGCCGGCGGCCGCCGCCTCGAGCGCCGCGTTGGGCAGCGGGTCGGGCCGGGTCGACGGGACGACGACGACGTCGGCGCCGGCGTAGAGCGGCCGCGGGTCGGCGACGAAGCCGACGAAGCGCACCCGCTCGGCTACGCCGAGATCGGCCGCCAGCTGCCGCAGTGCCGTCTCCCGGTGCTCCTGGCCCGGCCAGGCATCGCCGGCGAGCACCGCCACCGCGTCGGGCACGCCGGCCAAGGCCCGCAGCAGGACCTCCTGACCCTTCCAGGAGGAGATCCGTCCGAGCACGAGGCAGGCGAGCGGCGCCCCGGCGAGCCGCCCCGGCCGGGGCGGCCCCGTCGGGGCGGCCGACCCTGTGGGTGCCGTCGGCCCCATGGGTGCGGTCGGCCCGATGGGTGCGGTCGGCCCGATGGGTGCGGCCGGCCCGATCGGTGCCCCCGGCCCCGTGAGTGCGGTCGGCTCCATGGGTGCGGCCGGCCCGATCGGTGCCCCCGGCTCCCCCGTGACGCCGGCCCCGCCCGGGAGGGCGAGCCCGTCGAACAGCAGGCGCGCGCGGCGGTCGCCCGACGGGAACTGGGCGCGCACGGCGGCCGAGACGCAGACCAGGGCGGCCGCGCTGCCCAGGAGCAGGCGGTAGGCCGGCCAGGCGCGCTCGGTGTAGATCTCGCGGACGTGCCAGACGTGGGGCACGCCGGCCCGCCGGGCGGCCACGGCGCCTGAGAGGGTGACCGACGTGTTCGAGTGGACGAGCGCCACGCCGTCCCGGCGCCCGAGCCGGCTCGCCCCGGCCAGGCGGCCGGCGAGCCGGGCCAGGCCGCCCGGGGTCACCTCGCCGCGGCGGAGCACGGCGAGCGGGGCGACGCCGGTCTCGACGCCGGCGGCCCGCAGCTCGGCGACGAGCGGCCCGTCGGTGGCCAGGACGACCAGCGCCCGGTAGCGGGCCGGGTCCAGGCCGCCGGCGATCAGCGCCAGCTGGCGGTCGGCGCCGTAGCCGCCGGCCGACGAGTGGACGAAGAGGACCGTCCGCGGACCGGTCACCGAGCCGGCGCGCCCACGGGCACCTCGAGGGCGCGCGCCGCCGCCGGGGCCGGCACGCGATCGGGGTGGAGGATGTGGGCGAGGAGCTCGAGCCCGTCGACCAGGCGCGGGCCGGGACGGGAGAAGTAGGCGGCGGCATCGACGGCGACGACCCGGTCGACGCCGAGCCCGCGCAGCCGCTCGGCGTGGAGGGCGGCCTCCGCCCGGGCCCGCGGGGCGTCGTAGCCGCAGGGCATGGCCACGACGATCGCCGGCGCGGCGGCCGCGAGGATCTCCCAGCTGGCCTGGGCGGACGGCTCGCCGACGGCGCCGAGGACGTCCTCGCCGCCGGCCAGGTCGATCAGCTGCGGCGTCCAGTGCCCGGCCACGAAGATCGGGTCGAACCACTCGATCGCGGCCACGCGCGGGCGCTCGGCCCCCCGCACGGCGAGCCTGACCCGGTCGATCCGCCGGGCGGTACCGGCGATCAGCGCGACGGCGGCCTCGCGGCAGCCGGTCGCCGCGGCGAGCGTCCGCGCGTCGCCCAGCGCCTCGCCCAGCGTGTGCGGGTCGAGGGCGACCACCGCCGGGGGGGAGGGCATCCGCGCGGCGAGGGCGGCGACGTCCTCGTAGGAGACGGCGCAGACCGGGCACAGCGCCTGGGTGACGATGAGGTCGGGCGCGAGCGTCCGCACGAGCTCCTCGTCGAGCGCGTAGATGCTCTCGCCCTCGGCCGTCCGCGCCCGCACCGCAGCGTCGATCTCGGCGCTCGAGAGCCCCGCCGGCAGGACGTCGCGCGTGGCCCGCGGGAGGCCCCGCACCGCGGCGGGATGGTCGCACTCGTGAGTCACCGCGATAACCTGATCCCCGAGGCCGAGCGCGAAGAGCAACTCGGTCGCGTGTGGCACGAGGCTGATGATCCGCACCCGCCAACTGTATGGAAACCCTCAGCGACGAGCAGATCGACGAGCGCCTCGCCGGCGGGCTGGGCGCCTGGTCGCACGAGGGGTCGACGATCGTCCGCGATCACAAGGTTGCCGACTTCGCGGCGGCGATGGCCCTCGTCAACGAGGTGGCGGCGGTCGCCGAGGAGCTCGACCATCACCCCGACATCCTCCTCCACGGCTGGAACCGCGTGCGTCTGACCCTGTCGACGCATTCGGTCGGCGGGCTCACGGCGGGGGACTTCGCGCTCGCCGAGCGCATCGAAGCCCTGCTACGGTAGCTCTCGCCGCACCCGCGATGAACGACGAACCTCCGCGAAGTATCTCGGGCACCCGAGTGCCACCCAACGTCTCCGCCGTGAGCTCGGTGGGTCGACGGAGAAAAGCGACCGGGTCCGGGTGAACCTCCTCCTCCTCGCGATCGCCCTGCTCCTGGTGGGGATGAACGCGTTCTTCGTGATCGCCGAGTACTCGCTCGTGCGGTCGTCGCGCTCGCGCCTGGAGTCCGCCCGCGAGTCCGGCCAGCGCGGCGCCGCCCTCGCCCTGCACCAGGTCGACCGGATCAACGAGTACATCTCCACCTGCCAGGTCGGGATCACGATGGCCTCGATCGGCATCGGTGCGCTTGGGGAGCCCGCCATCTCGCACCTGCTCGAGCCGGTGTTCGGCGGCGCGGCCCGGGAGGCGGCGGTCGTCGCCGCCGTGGTCGTCGCCTACCTCATGATCACGACCGTCCACATCATCGCCGGCGAGATCGTGCCCAAGCTCTACGCGATCGACCGGGCCGAGGGCGTCGCCCGCCGGGTCGCCCGCCCGCTCCAGTGGTTCCGGGTCCTGTTCCACCCGTTCATCATCGTGCTGAGCGCCGCGTCCAACCGGGTGCTGCGGATGCTCGGCGTCGACTCGAGCGTCCGCGCCGACCGCGGCGGTTCGCCCGAGGATCTCAAGCGCCTGATCCGCGAGTCCTACGCCGGTGGGCAGCTCGAGGCCAACGAGGCGACGATGCTCTCCGGCGTGTTCCTCCTCCACGAGCAGGAGGCCCGCCAGGTGATGACGCCGATCCCGGCCGTGGTCACCGTCGACGTCTCCGAGGACGTGGAGACGGCGCTGCGGCGGTGCATCTCCTCCGGCCACACCCGCCTGGTGGTCACCGAGGACGAGAACCAGGACCGCATCCGCGGGACCGTCCACTCGAACTCTCTGGCCCGGCTCCTGATGGCCGAGGGCCCGACCGCGTCGATCGAGACGCTGGTCCGCGAGACGTTGATCGTCCCGGAGACCAAGCCGCTCGACGACCTCCTGGCCGAGCTCCAGCGCCAGCGGACCTCGCTGGCCGTGGTCGTCGACGAGTACGGCCGGGTCGCCGGGATCGTCACCGTCGAGGACATCGTCGAGGAGGTGGTCGGCGAGATCACCGACGAGACCGATCCCGCCGCGGGCGACGTCCGCCGGCTGGCCAACGGCGACTGGTTCGTCCGCGGCCACGTCGCCGTCAGCGACCTCGCCGACCACGGAATCGAGCTGCCGACCGACAGCGATGCCTACAACTCGGTCGGCGGCCTCGTGTTCAACGACCTCGGCCGCCTGCCCAAGCGGGGCGACAAGGTCGACGTCAACGGCTTCGAGCTGCGCGTCGAGTCGGTCCGCGAGAACCGGATCATCTCGGTGCGGATCCGCGAGCGCCGCCGCCAGCGCGCGCCCGCCGCCGCCTCCCCCTGACCGCCGCCGCGCCCGCCGCCGCCTCCCCCTGACCTCGCCGCGCCGCCCGCCGCGCCAGTGAGCTTAAAGTGCTGACGCCCCGGGGGTGCGGGGCGTCAGCGGGTGCATCTGGGAGGAGGTGCGGTTGCGAGGTATGTGTCGCACCGATGAGTATGCGGGAGGACTCTCAAGCCCGGGCAAAGACCGCCCAAAGTGTTCCTAAAGATCAGCGGTAGTCGTGGAAGCCGCGCTTGCTCTTGCGTCCGAGGGCCCCGTCGGCAATCAGCTCGCGGACGCGATCGGGCACCTCGGCGTCGATCGACTCGCCGATCGCCAGCGAGACGTCGAGGCCGACCAGGTCGAGCAGGGCGAGCGGACCCATCGGGTGGCCGGCGCCGAGCTTCATGCAGGTGTCGATGTCGGCCGCCGGCATCCCCGTCCGCTCGAGCAGGCGGACGGCGTCGAAGAGGAAGGGGAAGAGCAGGCGGTTGACGACGAAGCCGGCCTCGTCGGGCACCTCGACGGCCGTCTTGCCGAGCGCGACGCAGACGGCCCGGGCCCGGTCGCGCGTCTCCGGGCTGGCGTGGCTGGGGAAGACGAGCTCGACCAGCGCCATCTTCGTGACCGGGTTGAAGACGTGCAGGCCGCAGAAGCGGTCGGGTCGGCCGCTGGCGGCGGCGAGCTGGCCGACCGACAGGGAGGAGGTGGTCGAGGAGATCACCGCGCCGGGGTCGGCCTCCTCGCCGAGCGCCCGCAGGAGGGCCGACTTGACGTCGAGCGACTCGGCCACCGCCTCGACGAAGAAGGTCGCGCCGGAGAGCTCCGACCGGTCGGTGGTGATGTGGAGGTGGGCCGGATCGATCGGGGGATCGAGGTTTCGGCCGAGCTTCGCGATCAGGCCGCGCGCCCGGTCGGCGGAGGCCTCGGAGCGGGCCCACAGCGTCACCGGACCGCGCGTGGCGGCGACGGCCGCCACGCCACAGGCGATCGCGCCGCTGCCGAGGATGCCGAGGGTCTCGTCTGGCATGCGTGGATAGATTACTCGTGATGAGGCAGCCCGGAGGCCGCGAGGTCGTGATCGTCGAGGCCGTGCGCACGCCGATCGGCCGCGGGCACCCGCAGAAGGGCTACTACCGGGACGTCCACCCCAACCATCTGCTGGGGACCTGCTACGCCGAGGTGCTGCGCCGGGCCGGGGTCGACGCGGCCGAGGTCGAGGACGTGATCGCCGGCTGCGTCCAGCAGTTCGGGGAGCAGGGCTTCAACGTCGCCCGCAACGCCTGGCTCGAGCAGGGCCTGCCGATCGAGACGGCCGCGACCACCGTCGACCGGCAGTGCGGGTCGGCCCAGCAGGCCGTCAACTTCGGCGCCGCCCTGATCGCGACCGGCGTCCACGACGTGGTGATCGGCGGCGGCGTCGAGCACATGGGCCACCTGCCCTTCGCCGCGGCGCTCCAGACCCAGGAGGAGTTCGGCCACGCCTTCACGCCGGAACTGCTCGAGCGCTACGCGCTCGTCGGCCAGGGTCTCGGCGCGGAGATGATCGCCGAGGAGTGGGATATCGGCCGGGCCGAGCTCGACGAGTTGGCCGTCCGCTCGCACCGCCTGGCCCACCAGGCCACCGACGAGGGCCGCTTCGAGCGGGAGATCGTCCCGATGGCGGCCGCCGGCGGCGACGTCGTCGCCACCGACCAGGGCATCCGGCCGGACACCAGCCTCGAGGCGCTGGCCGCGCTGAAGCCGGCGTTCAAGCCCGACGGGCGGATCACCGCCGGCAACGCGTCGCAGATCTCCGACGGCGCCGCCGCCGTGCTGCTGATGTCGGCCGACCGGGCGCACGCGCTCGGGCTGCGGGCGCGGGCCCGGATCCTCGACCAGACGACGGTCGGCTGCGACCCGGTGAAGATGCTCGAGGGCCCGATCCCGGCCACGGCCAAGATCCTCCGCCGCCAGGGGATGTCGATCGACGACATCGACCTGATCGAGATCAACGAGGCCTTCGCCCCGGTGGTGGCGGCCTGGGCCCGCGCGCATCACCCGGACATGGACCGGGTCAACGTCAACGGCGGGGCGATCGCCCTCGGTCACCCCCTCGGGTCGACCGGCGCGCGCCTGCTCACCACCCTGCTCCACGAGCTCGAGCGCGCCGATCGAGAGATCGGCCTGGTGACCATGTGCTGCGGCGGCGGGCTCGGGACGGGGACGCTGATCCAGCGCGTCTGACCGTCAGCCCCAGGCGAAGCCGACGGCCGACGGAGCCGGCGCGAGGGGGCTGGCCGGCAGGCCGTCGGCGGCGACCGGCAGGTTGTAGCCGGTCGGGGCGATGTCGTTCGGCGTATCCGGGTGGAAGAGCGAGGCCAGGTACTGGATGTGGCCGCGGCCGGGTCCGAGCTCGAACTGGCCGCCGCCGTAGGTGCCGATCCCGCGCTCGGCACAGTAGTCGTAGGCGTCGAGCACGGAACGCAGGCCGCCGAGGCGGGACGGCTTGATGTTGACCATGCGGGGTGGGAACGGCCGTGACTGGATGTCGGCCACGCCGTGGATCGGCTCGTCCCAGGTGATCCGGTCGCGGTGGGGCGCGAGCACGGCGTCGGTCTCGGGCGTCAGCATCGGATCCTCGATCCAGGCGTCGGGGAAGGCCTCGGCCACGCGCCGGTAGAGGTCGGGGTCGGGCGGGTTGTCGACCACCGAGCCTACGTAGAGCCCCTTGAGGTCGACCGAGTCGACGGACCCGGTGGCCACCAGGGCGGCGATCAGCTCGTCGGTCCAGGAAGGCGTCGGGTCGAGCTTGAAGCGAAGCGTCGGGTAGCGATCGAGGCGGTCGCGCACCGGTCCGATCGTGGCCGGGTCGCCGAGGCGCAGGGAGACGACGAAGTTGACCGGCCGGGCCTCGCGGCCGAGCGCCGCGGCCAGCGACAGGCCGGCCTGGCGCAGGGCGAGGTCGAGCGCGGCCGCGTGGTAGGTCCAGCGGCGGTAGAGGCGCGAGACCGGACGCTGGGGCGCCACCGGGAAGAGGTCGAGGCCATCGACGTGGTCGCAGAAGGCGGCGAGCGTCCAGGAGCCGGCGACGGGGGCGACGGGGCCGGCGGCCTGCCAGGCCTCATGGTCGACGGCGTCGTAGACGACGTCCTCGCCGAGGCCGGTCTCGCCGCCGCCGTGGAGCGCGACGACGGTCGAGCGGCGCTCGAAGTCGCTGGAGACGATCGCCGCCAGGCCGTCGAGCGTCTGGTGCTCGACGGTCAGCGGCAGATCCTTGAGCGCGTCCCAGCTGCTCACGGCGACCCTCCGGGGGTGGGGACGGGGCCGGCTTCGAGGCGGGCGACGAGCTCCTCGAGGCGGAGCTCCTCGAGGCCGCGGCCGACCGCCTCGAGCTCGCGGGCGCAGAACTCGATCAGGGTCCGGCCCTCGCGGACGAGCTCGAGCGTCTCCCGCAGGCCGGCCTCGCCGCCGTCGAGGCGGCGGATGATCTGCTCGACCCGGGCGAGCGCCGTCTCGTAGGTCTGGTCGCCGGCGTCGGTCACGGCTCGGTGATCCTCGCGCTCAGGCGGCCGTCGGCGAAGCGCAGCCGCACGTCGCCGGCCCGGCGGGCGTCGCGGGCGGTGCCGAGGACCTCGCCGCCGACGGTCTCGACCAGCGCGTAGCCGCGGTCGAGCGTCCGCTCGGGGTCGTGGGCCGACAGGGCCAGGGCGAGGCGCTCGAGGTCGGCCGGGCGCCGGCGGGCGCAGTCGGCGGCGCCGGTCTGCGCCCGGCGGGCCAGGACGAGCGCCCGCGTCGCGTTGCGCGCCTGTTCGGCGGCCAGGCGCCGCCGCCCGCTGGCCCGGAGCTCGCGCAGGCGCTGGTGGAGGCCGGCTCGGTGGCGGGCGACGTGCTCGGCCGGGGCGCGGGAGAGCGCGGCGAGCGTCCGCGCCCGGCCGAGGACCGCCGCCCGCCCGTGGCGCTCGAGGCGCCCCGCGGCCGCGGCCAGGACCAGGCGGGCCTCGCCGCAGTGGACGGGCACCGCGGCCTCGGCGGCGTGCGTCGGGGTCGAGCAGCTGGCGGCGGCGACGTCGTCGAGCAGCGTCCGGTCGGTGTGGTGGCCGACCGAGGCGATCACCGGCACCGGGAGCAGGGCCACCGTCCGGCAGAGCGTCTCGTCGCAGAAGGCCATCAGGTCGACGAGTGAGCCGCCGCCTCGGGCGACGATGATCACGTCGACCTGGCCGGCGGCCGCGAGGTCGCGCAGGGCGGCGGCGATCCGCGGCGCGGCGTGACGATCCTGGACCGGCGTGAACGCCCAGACGATGCGCCCGGCCCAGCCGCGGCGGTGCAGGCCGGCCAGGATGTCGTCGCGGGCCTTGCCCGTCTCGCCGCAGACGACGCCGATCGTCCGCGGCACCGCCCGGCGCACGAGGCGCCGCTGGGGCTCGAGCAGGCCGTCGGCGGCGAGCTGGCGGCGCAGGCGGGCGACCTGGGCGAGAAGGTCGCCGACGCCGGCGATGCGGATGTCGCTGACCGTGAAGGAGAAGGCCGGCGAGGAGGTGGCGCTGCCCGGGTAGTAGTCGCAGCCGCCGGCGAGAACCACGCGGACGCCGTCGCCGAGCTCGCCGGCCAGCGGCCCGAGGCGATCCCAGTCGCTGCGCCACATCGCGCAGGGGATCGCCCCGTCGGCGTCGCGCAGCTCGAAGTAGACGCGGGCGGCGGTCGGCGGGCGGAGGTTGACGAGCTCGCCGGCGAGCTGGACGCGGGCCAGGCCGCGGAGCTTGTCGCGCAGCCCGGCCACATAGCGGCCGACCGGGAAGGGACCGGGCAGCCGGGAGCCCGGGATGCCGGTCGGGCGGGCGGGGACGGGGGGAGGGGCCATCGCCCTGCCGAGGGTACCGGCTGACGGTGTCGTGCCCGGGGGTTTGCGGCCGGCGGCCCGGCCCGGCCCGGGGCCGCCCGCGGCGGCCGGCCGCGCGTGGCGGCCCCGCGGCCGGCACACGGCTCAGGGGCGGGCGCGGCCGACCAGCGAGGGAAGCGCCCGCAGGCCGTCCTGGGCGTCGCCGCCGCGGGTCTCGCCGTCGTAGCCGAGCGCCTCGAGCCGGCGGATCTCCCGCAGCCCGGCCTCCCGGGCCGGATGGCCGGGCGGAAGCGGGGCGATCAGCTTCAGGATCCGGTTGCGCAGCTGGAGGGCGAAATGGGGCGTCGAGGCGCCGCTGAGCTGGCGGATGTCCTCGAGTGACACCTCGTGCTCACGGCTCGCGCGCTCTGGGGTCTCGGCTTCGCTCAATGGATCGGTGCGATCTCGAGCTGCTTGTCGATCGTCGTCTGGGCCGCCAGCGAGATCACCCTGCCGTCGCCGATCAGCCAGGCGTGAGTGTAGACGCCGTGGGCCGGGTCGCTGGCGTAGCCGGGCTCGATCTCGTTCAGGTAGGAGCCGACCGCGGCGGGCACCGGCCCGCCGTCGTGGTCGAGCAGGAGCAGGGCGCCGTAGCTTCCGCTCGCCGACAGCGCGGCGGCGGCCGGCGCGGCGAGCGGCTGACCGGCGCTGGCCACCACGACGCCGAACTTGCCGCCCGAGGTCGGCCCCCAGCCGAAGTTGCCGTCGCGGTAGCGGGCGAAGGCGACGGCGGTGGCGACGGGATCGCGGCCGGCGACCCGCTTGACCCGGCCGAGCTTGCGCAGCGCCCGGATCACCGGCTGGCCGACGACGGTGCCGGGGCCGATCACGTAGATGCGGGGCTGCTGGAGGCGCCCGATCGCGTCGCGCGTCTCCGGGGGGACGGCGTCGCGCGTGACGAAGAGGATCGGATCCCCGCTGTCGGCCGCCCAGCCGGCGGCGGCCATGGCGTAGGCCGGGGCGTCGCTGCTGACCACCATCACCCGGTTGTCGGCCGTCCCCCGGGCGGCGGTCTCGTAGGCGGCGACGTTGGCGGCCAGAGCCGCCGGGTTGGGCCCGGCGATGCTCGTCGTGTGGCCGACCGACGGGCTGGCGGTGGCGCCGACCCGGATCGCCGCGGCCGGCCCCAACCGGTCGAGGGCGGCACTGCCGGCCGAGCTCATGCTGCCGCCGTGGGTGAGGATCAGCGGCGCCCGCAGCGGCGGGCTCATGAGCACGCTGGCGACGAGCGCGGCGTGCCAGTCGCCGGCGTCGGCCAGGGCCACCGAATGCGGACGCTCGGCGCCGCCGGGATACACGGCGAGGGCGGCCGCGGCCGACTCGGCGAGCGGATCGGCGCCGGCGATCCGGGTGGTGTTGTTGGTGGCCAGCAGGGGGAACCCGGCGACCAGCGGGCCGCTGCCGGCGCCGGCGGCGCTGATCGAGACGCTGCCGGGCGAGCGCAGGGCGG
Source organism: uncultured Solirubrobacterales bacterium (assembly GCA_963795745.1). Lineage (GTDB taxonomy): Bacteria > Actinomycetota > Thermoleophilia > Solirubrobacterales > Solirubrobacteraceae > Palsa-513. Next base: position 57,322 of record CAWCIT010000008.1, on the reverse strand, counting down.
AGACCACCATGACGGCCACGAGCACCACGATCACGGTGAGCAGCGCCAGCGCCGTCCGCGTCCGCAGCGGCGCGGGGAGCGGCAGGCGGGCGAGCTTGGGGAGCGGTATCCGCAGGTGCGGGCGCCGCCGCGGCTCGCGGTCCGGTCGGGACGCGGCCGGGGTCCGCGCGCGGCGCCCGGGGAGCCGCGGGCGGGGCAGCCGGCGCCGGCGCTCGGCCTGCGACGGCTTGGGCTCCGCGGGCGGGCGTTCGCCGCGACGGATGCGCGGAAGTCGGGGGCGGCGCATGGCGGCGCACAATACGCGCCCGGCGGCCGCCGGCGTCCGCCAGAGCCAGCCGAGGCGGCCGGTCGCTATGGTGGGTCGCCGATGAGCGACGTCTCCACCCGCAACCGCATCACGATCGACGTCGACCGGACGCTGTGCTTCGGCTTCGGCGACTGCGTCGACACCGCGCCGGCGGTGTTCGGCCTCGACGACGAGGATGTCGCCTACGTGATCGACCCCGACGCAGCCGACGTCGACATGATCGTCGAGGCGTCGCAGAACTGCCCGGTCGACGCGATCGTCATCTGCGACGAGCTCGGCGTCCAGATCTACCCGTAGCCGCCGGCGGCGGCACAACAACCTGCACGAGTCGTTGCGGTTCTGGTAGCTTGGCGCCCGAACGCCGAATCTTCAGTCCGAAACTGAAGAACGGGGGACCCGAGTTGCATGGGGCGAACCTCACGGTCATCCGTGGGGAGCGCGGCAGGAGCCGCGCCAGCCCGACAGCTAACCCCGCAGGCCGACAGAAGAGGTTCCTGGGTGCGGATGCGAGCGATCTCCGTCGTTGTCGTGGCAGCGGCTCTGGCCGCCGCGACGCCGGCGCTCGCCAAGCCTCCCGTGAGCAACGGCGGGGCCGCCTACACGGAGGCCGCCCCGGCCCCGGTCTCGGTGGCACCGCCCGCCGCCGCGCTTCCGGCCGCGCCGGCACCGCCGGGCGCGACGGTGACCCCGGCCGTGACCGGCGGCCAGGCCTACGGCACCGTCGGGCCGGTCATCCCGCAGGTGATCGTCGCGGGCGCCGTGGCCAAGATCCTCCCCAGCGGCTACGCGGCGGCGCCGGCCGACGCGCCGGCCGCCGTCCAGCAGGCGATCTTCGCGGCCAACCAGATCGTCGGCCTGCCCTACGTCTACGGCGGCGGCCATCAGGCGTTCATCGCCTCGGGCTACGACTGCTCAGGAACGGTGTCCTTCGCGCTCCACGGCGGCAGCCTGCTGACGACGCCGATGGACTCGAGCCAGTTCATGCGCTGGGGGGTGTCCGGCCACGGCCAGTGGATCACCATCTTCAGCAACCCGGGCCACGTCTACATGACGGTCGCCGGGATCCGCCTGGACACCAGCACCGCCGGCGACCCGTCGCGGCTGCCGGGTCCCCGGTGGCGGCCGGTGCTGCGGTCGAACCGGGGCTTCAAGGTGAGGATGATCGCCGGGCTCTGACCGCGGCGTGCCGGTCGCGGCGGTCGGCTACGCTAGGCGCTCCACGCGACCAGGAGGATCAGATGCCCGGCCTGACCGGACGCATGTCTACGATCGTCAAGGCCAAGGTCTCAAAGCTGCTCGACCGCGCTGAGGACCCGGGCGAGACGCTCGACTACAGCTATGAGAAGCAGCTCGAGGCGCTCCAGAACGTCAAGAAGGGCATTGCCGACATCGTCACGTCGAAGAAGCGCCTGCAGATGCAGGAGGCGACGATGCAGCAGCAGGTGGTCAAGCTCGACACCCAGGCCCGGCAGGCCATCGCCGCCGGCCAGGAGGATCTGGCCAAGGTCGCCCTCGAGCGCAAGCAGACGATCCAGGCCGAGCTTCAGAACCTCGACACGTCGATCGCCGAGCTCGAGAGCCAGCAGGAGAAGCTGACCGCGTCCGAGCGCAAGCTGCGGGCGAAGATCGAGGCCTTCCGGACCAAGAAGGAGGTCATCAAGGCCCAGTACTCGGCCGCCGAGGCGCAGGTGCGCATCTCGGAGGCGGCGACCGGCGTCGGCGAGCAGATGGCCGATGTCGGCCTGGCGATGCAGCGGGCGGTCGACAAGACCGAGAACATGCGGGCGCGGGCCAGCGCGGTCGAGGAGCTCGAGGCGGCGGGGACGTTCGACGACCTGACGGCCCTCGGCTCCGGCAAGGACGACATCGACCGTCAGCTCGAGCAGATCTCGAGCTCCAGCCAGGTCGACGACGAGCTGGCCAAGCTGAAGGCCGAGCTCGGCTCCGGCGCGGGCGCGCCGCCGCCGCAGATCGGCTCCTCCGCCGGCGAGGGCACGGCCAAGCCATGATCGTGCGCATCTTCAGCGACAACCAGTACCGGGTGCCGGAGGCGGTGGTCGCGCGGATGAACGAGCTCGACAACGAATGCGTGGCCGCGGTCGAGGCGGGCGACGAGGCGCGCTTCCGCGCCTGCTACGACCAGCTCCTGGCCCTGGTCCGCGACGAGGGCGAGGCGCTCGGCGACGACGACCTGACCGGCTCGGACCTGATGCTGCCGCCGGCCGACATCACGATGGACGAAGCGCGGGTCGAGTTCACCGGCGAGGGCCTGATCCCCGGCTGAGCGGCGGTTACGGATCCTGGCCGGCGAGCCGCCCGGCCGGGGTGTAGGCGAACCCCGCGAGGACGACCTCGGTCTCGGTCCCGCTGACCGGGGCCATCCCGGCGTAGAGCCAGAGGTTGATGTGGACCCGCTCGCTCCCGGGCACCGGGACGTCGGGTCCCGAGTAGGCGGTGGCGGCGATCGGGGAGCCGGTGGCGGTGGTGGTCGCGAAGCTGACCCGGCCGGGCGACCAGGTGAAGCTGCGGACGGTCGCCACCGGCCCGGCCGGCAGGGTGAAGCGGGTCAGGTGACCCGGCGGGCCGGCGGGCGCGACCACGAACTGGGCGTTGGTCGGGTCGGAGGCCTGGCGCCAGCGGGCGACCTCGACGTCGATCTCCCGGTGCTGGTAGGCCGGGTCGTCGGCCCAGGTGAACAGGCCGAGCACGACGTTCGGGTCCAGGGCGGCGAGGGGTGAGGCGACGGCGAAGCGGTACGTGCCGTAGCCGAGGCCGCCCGGCCGGAAGACCTCGGCGCGGCGGCTTGAGCCGACGAGGACGAATGTCGGGGCCGCGTCCAGCCGGTCGGGTCATCGGCTAAACGTCCAGCCGCTTGCTGCCGATGCCGGGTTCATGCCCGCCGCACGATCCCAAGACTCCGAAAGGCAAGCCCATGACGCAGTCCGTTGAACCCGCTCGGCGCCCGGGGCGCCCCCGCTTCGGGCGACTCGCCCTCGCCGGCGCGATCACCGCCGGCGCCCTCGCGGTGGTTCCCGCCGCCCAGGCCGACTCGCTGGGGAGCGTGCGCGCACACGTCCACGGCGCCGATGCCGCGCTCCACCAGGTGGTCGCGGCGGCGTCGACCGGCTCGGTCAGCGGCCCGCTCGCGGCGCTCGAGGCCCAGCTCCAGGCCGCCGGCCTGTCCTCGGCGAAGCTCTACCGGCACGCCCACACGTCGGCCGTCCGGGTCAAGACGGCCTCGGCGCTGACCAAGATCGCCGCCCAGGAGAACCGCGACGCCCAGATCCTGACGCCGCTCGTCGGCCAGCTGAGCGGCCCCAACCAGACCGATCTGGCGTCGTTCATCGCCGGCATCACCCAGGGCCGCGAGCAGGCGCTGACCCTCGTCACCGGCCTCCTCGCCAAGCTCCCGGCCGGCGTCCAGACGTCGGTCGCCGGCATCGTCGCCCAGCTCTCGGGCGCCGGCACCGGCCAGGTCGGCCAGCTCGCCGGGGCGATCTCCCCGGGCTCGGTCGCCTGCCCGGCGATCGACGCCGTCAGCCAGGTCGTGGCCAGCGTGCTCGCCTCCGTCCAGGCCGACCTCGGCCGCTTTCAGTCGCTGCTCTCGTTCCTGCCGGCCGCGGCGCAGACCCAGCTCCAGAGCGTCGTCGGCGGTCTGCCCGACCAGCTGAACTCGCTCGTCGCGAGCCTCAAGCAGGCGTTCAGCTGCACGAGCACCACGGGCCAGACCGGCGGCGACGTGCCGACCGGCACGGTCGGCGGCCCGGTCGCCCTCGCCGGCTCGATCATCGACTCGGTCACCACGTTCGTCAAGTCGCTCCTCGGGAGCTTCCTGCCGAACCTGGGCGGCGGCAGCCCGGGCACCACGCCCTCGCCGGTCGCCGTCCCGAGCGCCGTGACCGGCCTCCTCGGCCAGGTCACGAGCATCGTCCCCGGGCTGACCGGCCTGTTCGGCGGCTCCTCCTCGGGCGGTGGCCTCCTCGGCGGACTGCTGGGCGGCATCCCGGGCCTCGGTGGCCTGGGCGGCCTCGGCGGCTGACCTCAACCGCAGCGCACCCTCGCGAAGCGGCGCCCGGGCCCCAGCGGCCGGGGCGCCGTTCGCGCGCTCAGAAGGGGATGCCCCAGAGCGGGAACCAGCGCTCGATGTCGGCCTCGATCGGCAGCTCGCGCTCGACCTGGGCCTTGATCTGGAGCTCGCGCTCGACCGACCGGGCGCCCTCGCCGGCGGGGACGAACGGGTACCAGGTCCCGCGCTTGTAGTTGTAGATGAAGTAGATCTTCCGGGGCCCGGGGCCGGTGAAGGCGAACACGGCGCACAGGACCCGGTCGCCGTAGCCGCCGGTCTCCAACGCGCTCGAGACGGCGTTGACCGCGACCACGAGATCCTCGAGGCCGGCCGCGTGGATGATCATCCAGCGGTAGCCGAAGGCGTCGTCGAAGCTCTCGACGGTCGCCCCGACCTCGCCGCCGGTCGCCCGGACGACCTCCTCCATGTCCTTGACGATCGCCTCGAAGTCGCTGGTGGCCAGCGGCTGGAAGACGATCCCGGCCACCCCGACCGCCGCGATCGCGTGCTCGCTCTCGAGCGTCACGTAGGCCGTCGAGAGGGCGAACAGCCGGTCGGGCGCCGGGCCCTTCAGCTTGTGCCGGCCGGTCAGGGCGTCGCGGAGGCTCATCCTCGGCTCTGCAGCTGGGACTCCAGGCGCGAGAGCGCGGCCAGGCGCTGCTCGAGCGGCGGGTGGGTGGCGAAGAGGTTGCCGACCGACTGCTTGACCTGCGGCGGGATGATGTAGAAGGCGGCCATCTGCTGGGGGACCGCCCGCAGATCCTGCGTCGGCACCCGCTTCATCGTGCCGCTGATCTTCAGCAGCGCCGAGGCGAGGGCGCTCGGCCGGCCGGTGAGCACCGCCGCCCCGCGGTCGGCGGCGAACTCGCGGTAGCGCGACAGGGCCTGCATCAGGACGAAGGAGACGGCGTAGACGGCGACCGAGACGAGGATCACCACGAAGAAGGAGCTGTCCTCGCCGTCCCCGTCGCCGTCGCCGCCCCCGCCGAAGAAGAAGCCGAACTGGACGATCATCGAGGCGACCGAGGCGAAGAAGGCGGCGACGGTCATGATCACGACGTCGCGGTTGATCACGTGGGTCAGCTCGTGCGCCATCACCGCCTCGAGCTCGGCCGGCTCGAGCAGCCGCAGGAGGCCGGTCGTCGCGCAGACGGTGGCTGACTTCTGCGAGCGGCCCATGGCGAAGGCGTTCGGCATCGCCGAGTCGACGATCGCGATCTTCGGCTTGGGCAGGTCCGCCTGGACGCAGAGGCGCTCGATCGTCGCGTGCAGGAGCGGCTCCTCCTTGGCGCTCACCTCGCGGGCGCCGGCCGCCCGCAGGGCCAGCTTGTCGGAGGCGACGAGCTGGAACAGGAACAGCCCGCCGGCGACGATGGCCAGCGTCACCCCGCGCGCCCCGGCCGCGACCAGCGCGCCGACGAGCACGGCGTAGACCAGTCCGAGCAGGAACATCGTCAGCAGCATCCGCGCCTGGAGGCCGGTATCCCGGCCGAACGTGGTGCGCCGGCTGGCCATCGGACGATTGTCGCAGACCAAATACCGCTCCCCCAGACCCCAGGCCGGCCGGCGCGACATGCGTGCTCGCGGCCGGGGGCTAAAGGATTGCCCGCCCGCTGCCGAAGAGAGCGCTATGCACGCCGATCGATCGCTGATCCCCGGGCTCGGGGCCGCTGCGTCGCTGGTCGCCGCGATCGCCTGCGCGTTCTTCGTCACCGCCGCCCTCGTCGCCTTCCACAGCTGGCCCCAGGTCACCACGACGAGCAGCGCCCGGGCGCTGATCGTCGCGACCAGCAGCCGGCACACGCCGACGATCGTCGTCCCCGCCGCCGTCCGCCCAGCCCGGACCTCGTTGGCGACCGCCCGCGTCGCGCCCGTCCCGGCGCGCGCCGCCGCGCCGATCGTTGCCTCCGTCGTCGCGACGCGCGGGAACCGTCCGATCGTCGCCGTCGCCCCGAGCGTCACGCCGACCCCCCCGGGCCCGATGCCGCCCCGCCAGACCAAGCCGGCCGTGACCGGGCCGCCGGCCACGCCGACCGTACCGACCGTCCTCGCCGGGGCGACACAGGGCACGACGACCACCGTCGGCGGCTTGGTCAACGGCACGACCAACGGCCTGGCCGCCACCGTCGCCCCGCTCAGCCCGCAGCTGGCGACGACGGTCCAGAGCCTCGGCACCAACCTCAGCGGCGCCGTCATCTCGATCGGCAACAATCTCGCCCAGGCCCTGCTCGGACTCGGCTCGCAATAGGCTTCCGGCGTGGGCCGGACCTACGACGGCATCGACGAGCGCCTCCGCGCCTGGATCTCCGAGCAGCCGCTGTTCTTCGTGGCCACCGCCCCGCGCGGCGGCGACGGCCACGTGAACGTCTCGCCCAAGGGGCCGATCGACACGCTGCGGGTGCTCGGCCCGCGGAAGGTCGCCTACCTCGACGTCGTCGGCAGCGGCGCCGAGACGATCGCCCACCTGCGCGAGAACGGGCGCATCGTCGTGATGCTCTGCGCCTTCGCCGGGCCGCCGCGGATCCTGCGCCTCCACGGCCGCGGCGAGGTCGTGCCGGCCGGGGCCCCCGGCTTCGACGCCCTCATCGACGAGTGTGCGTTCGCGGCGCCGGCGGTCGACGCCGCCCGGCGGGCGATCATCGTCGTCGAGGTCACGCGGATCGCCGACTCCTGCGGCTACGGCGTGCCGCTGATGAGCTTCGACGGGCTGCGCCCCCACCAGGACCTCTGGGCGGAGAAGAAGGTTCGCGCCGGCGGGCCCGACGCCCTGGCCGACTACCAGCGGGAGAAGAACGCGCGCAGCCTCGACGGCCTGCCCGCCGTCGAGCTCCCCTGAGGCGGGCGCGGCTCCGCCGGGCGATCCGGGGATAATCGCTGCCGGCATGACCACCGTCGAGTCCCTCTCCCACGTCTTTCCCCTCGGCAGCCGGGTCAACGCCCGCGGCCGGCTCGAGGTCGGCGGCTGCGACACGATCGAGCTCGCCCGCGAGTTCGGGACCCCGGCCTACGTCGTGGCCGAGGACGACCTCCGCGCTCGGGCCCGGGCCTACGTCGAGGCGTTCCGCGCCGCCGGGGTGGCCGACTTCCAGGTCACCTTCGCCGCCAAGGCCTTCCCGTGCACGGCGGTCATGTCCGTCTTCGCCGACGAGGGGCTCGGCTGCGACGTCGCCTCCGACGGCGAGCTCCACCTCGCCCGGCGCGCCGGCTTCCCGGCGGACCGGCTCGTCTTCCACGGGAACGCGCGGTCGGATCTGGAGCTCGGTCGGGCGGTGGCGGCCGGCGTCGGTCTGATCGTGATCGACAACTTCGACGACATCGACCGGCTCGAGCGGCTGGGCGCCCGGGCGCGGGTGCTGATCCGCGTGACCCCGGGCGTGGGCGGGGTCACCCACGCGAAGATCTCGACCGGCCAGGCCGACTCGAAGTTCGGCCTCGGGCCGCCGGACGCCCGGCGGGCGATCGCCCGGGTGGCCGGCGTCGACGGCCTCGAGCTCGTCGGGCTGCACATGCACATCGGCTCCCAGCTCCTCGACCTGGCGCCGTTTCGGGCGGCGATCGCCGTGCTCGCCGGGCTCGGCGACCACCCGGTCTACGACCTCGGCGGCGGACTCGGCGTCGCCTACTCCCCCGACCAGCGGCCCCCGTCGATCGAGGAGTACGTCGGCGAGCTGGTGGCGGCCGCCGGCGAGCTCCTCGGCCGGGACCGGCGGCTGCTGGTCGAGCCGGGCCGGTCGCTGGTGGCCAACGCCGGCGTCACCCTCTACACCGTCCAGAGCGTCAAGCGCAACGTCTCGACCTGGGTGGCCGTCGACGGAGGCATGTCCGACAACCTGCGGCCGATGCTCTACGGCTCCCACTACGAGGCCGAGATCGCCGATCGGCTCGGCGGGGACACGGTCTGCCATGTGACCGGCAAGCACTGCGAGTCGGGCGACGTGATCGTCCGCGACGCCCGCCTGGCCGACCCGCGGCCCGGCGACGTCCTCGTGACCCCGGCCACCGGGGCCTACGGCTACGCGATGGCCAACAACTACAACGGCGTGCCCCGGGCGCCGGTCGTCTTCTGCCGCGACGGGACGGCTCGCGTCGTCGTGCGCCGCGAATCGCTCGCCGATCTGCACGCCCGCGATGTCTGACGCTCGGGCGCCTGCGGGTGCTCCGTCCCCCGCCCGAGAGCCCCGGCTGCGCCGGTGCGTCGGGCGGCTGGCCGGATCGCGCGCAGCCGCCGGAGCCGCGACGTCGCGGGCGCGGCTCGGTGCGTGCGGCGGAGCCGGCGCCTCGCGGCCGGGCGCAGACGCGGCGCCGTGCGGCGCGGGTCGCCGATGACGACGTCGGATGCCGCCGCCGAGCCGTTCGGCGTCGGGCTGCTCGGGCATGGGACGGTCGGGGGTGCGTTTGCCGTGCTGCTCGGGGAGCGGGCGGATCGGATCGCCCAGCTGACCGGGCGGCGGCCGGAGCTGCGCGGGGTGCTGACGCGGAGCCGGGGTTCGTTCGAGGAGATCCTCGACCGGTCCGAGGTGATCGTCGAGCTGATCGGCGGGATCGAGCCGGCCCGGGACTACGTCAGTCGGGCGCTGCGGGCCGGGCGGCACGTGGTGACCGCCAACAAGCAGCTCCTGTCCCGGCACGGCGAGGAGCTGTGGGCGCTGGCCCGCGAGCATGACGTCCGCCTCGGCTTCGAGGCGTCGGTGGCCGGCGTCGTCCCGGTGATCCGCGTCCTGCGCGAGTCGCTGGCCGGGGCGCACATCCAGCGGATCCATGGGATCGTCAACGGGACGACGAACTTCATCCTCAGCGAGATGACCCGGACGGGGCGCACCTATGCCGAGGGCCTGGCCGAGGCGCAGCGCCTCGGCTACGCCGAGGCCGACCCGACCGAGGACGTCAGCGGCAAGGACGCGGCCGCGAAGATGGCGATCCTCGCCCGCCTGGCCTTCGGCGTGCCCGTCCACCTCGACCAGGTCCAGTACGAGGGGATCGAGGAGATCACCGTCGACGACATCAGCTACGCCCGCGAGCTCGGGCTGGGCCTGAAGCTGATCGGGACCGCCGAGCGCCTGGACGGCGGCCTGTCGGTCCGCGTCCACCCGGCCTTCCTCTACGGCGAGCATCCGCTGGCGTCGGTCGGCGGGCCGTTCAACGCCGTGACCGTCGAATCGGATGCGATCACCGAGATCACCATGTCCGGGCCGGGGGCCGGCGGGCCGCAGACGGCCAGCGCCGTGCTCGGCGACGTCGTCTCGGCCATCACCGCCGGCGGCGGCCAGCCGGCTCTGACCGACGCGCTGCCGCTCGTCCTGGACGTCGTCTCGGCCTTCTACCTGTACATGGAGGTCGACGATCGGCCGGGCGTGCTCGCCCAGGTGGCGGCCGTGCTCGGCCACGAGGGGGCGTCGATCAAGTCGGTCGTCCAGCAGGGCCTCGGCGCGCACGCCCGTCTGGTCATGGTCACCCACCCGCTCGAGGAGTCGCGGCTGTTCGCCGCGCTGGCCGAGATCGGCCGCCTGGAGTTCGTCCGCTCGCGGCCGCGGGCGATCCGGGTCATCGACGAGGACTTCACGTGAGCCGCGACGGCCTGATCGAGCGCTACCGCGACCGGCTGCCGTTCGCCCCGGGCGATCCGGTGGTCTCACTCGGCGAGGGTGGCACGCCGCTCGTCCTGGCCGAGAAGCTCTCGGCTCTGGTCGGGGCGGAGGTCCACCTCAAGATCGAGGGCGCCAACCCGACCGGCTCGTTCAAGGACCGGGGCATGACCTGCGCCGTGTCGGCCGCCGTCCGCGAGGGCGCCGAGGCGGTGATCTGCGCGTCGACCGGCAACACCGCGGCCAGCGCCGCCGCCTACGCCGCCCGGGCGGGGCTGCGCTGCGCGGTGATCGTCCCCGACGGCAAGATCGCCGCCGGCAAGCTCGCCCAGGCGCTGATGCACGGCGCCGAGGTGATCGCCCTGCGCGGCAACTTCGACGAGGCGCTGGCTCTGGTGCGCGAGCTGGTCACCCTCCATCCGATCGCCCTCGTCAACTCGGTCAACGAGTTCCGGCTGCAGGGGCAGAAGACGGCGGCCTTCGAGCTGCTCGAGGACCTCGACGGCGCGCTCGACGCGTTGTGCATCCCGGTCGGCAACGCCGGCAACATCAGCGCCTACTGGGCCGGCTTCGTCGAGGCCGGGGCCGCCCCCCGGCTGTTCGGCTTCCAGGCCGCCGGGGCCGCGCCGCTCGTCCACGGCCACCCGATCGCCGAGCCGGAGACGGTGGCCAGCGCGATCCGGATCGGCAATCCCGCCCGCTGGGAGGAGGCGATGGGGGCGATGAGCGCCTCCCGCGGGGCGATCCGGGCGGTCACCGACGAGGAGATCCTCGCCGCCTATCGCCTGCTCGCCTCGAGCGAGGGCGTGTTCTGCGAGCCGGCGTCGGCCGCCTCGGTCGCCGGTCTCTTGAAGTACGGCGCCGACGGCGCCGGGCGGGTGGCCTGCGTGCTGACCGGCCACGGCCTCAAGGATCCGCAGACCGCGCTCGAGCAGGCCGGGGCGGTCGTGCCCTGCGAGCCCGACATCCGGGCGATCGAGCGGGCGGTGATGGGGTAGCGTGGCCCCCGGGGCGGCGGGCGGCGGCGGCGGCGGTGGCAGCGGCGGCGACGGGCCGGGCGGCGGCTGGCGGGTGCGGGTGCCGGCGTCGTCGGCCAACCTCGGCCCCGGCTTCGACACCTTTGCGGCGGCGCTGTCGCCGGCGCTCGAGGTCGTCGTCGCGCCGGCCCCGGACGGCGGCGGCTTCTCGGTCGAGACCGACGTCGACGTGCCCCGCGACCGGTCGAACCTCGTCGTGCGGGCCTTCGAGCGCCTGCACCCGGCCGACGGCCTGCGCTTCCAGATCGCCTCGGAGATCCCGCTCACCGGGGGCCTCGGGTCGAGCGCGGCGGCCATCGTCGCCGGCCTGGTCGCGGCGGACCGGTTCGCCGGCGGCGGGGCCGACCTGCTCGCCCTGGCCGGCGAGATCGAGGGACACCCGGACAACGTGGCCGCGGCTCTGCACGGCGGCTTCGTCGTCTGCGCCGACGGCCGGGCCGACCGCTTTGCGCCGCCGGCCGGGATCGAGGCCGTGCTCGTCGTGCCGGCCGAGGCCGTGCGCACGGCGGCGGCCCGGGCCGCCCTCCCGGCCGAGATCCCGCTCGCCGAGGCGGTGTTCAACACGGCCCACGGCGCCCTGCTCATGGTCGGGCTCGTCACCGGCGACGCCGACCTGATCTCGCGCGGCCTGGCCGACCGCCTTCACCAGCCGCGGCGAGCCCACCTCTTTCCCCGCAGCCACGACCTGCTCGGCCGGGCGGCCGCGCTCGGCGCCCTGGGGGCGACGATCAGCGGGGCCGGTCCGACCGTGCTCTTCTGGTGTCGGGCGGACCGCGTCGCCGCCGTGCTCGACGTGCTCGCCGAGGCGACCGACGGCTGGGCGCGGGTGCAGCCGGTCGCCTTCGCCGCCGACGGCGCCACCGCGAGCCCGGTGGTCCCCACCGGCTCGTAGGGCCGGCGGGCGCGGTTGGGAGGCGACGGGACCGGGTAGCGGATGGGGATGAACGAACTACGCATGGAAGTCCCGCAGCCGAGCGTGGCCCCGACCCCGGTGGTGCCGGCCGCGCCGATCGCGCCGATCGCGCCCGACCCGGGCACGCCGGCGGCACCGGAGGAGCCGGCGACCGTCCCGACGCCGTACGAGCCGGCCACGCCGGTCGCTCCGGAGGAGCCGACGACCGTTCCCGAGCCGGACCCGCCGACGCCGAGCGAGCCGCAGGAGCCGACCATCGCGCCCGTCCCCGACGAGCCGGTGTCGCCGACCGAGCCGGCCGAGCCGGCCGAGCCGGCCGAGTTGCTCGCCCTCGCCGCCTGACCGCGGCGTTCGCGGGCCGAGCGCCGAGCTGCCCGCCCTCGCCGCCTGACCGCGGCGTTCGCGGGCCGAGCGTCGAGCTGCTCGCCCTCGCCGCCTGACCGCGGCGTTCGCGGGCGGAGCGCCGACCTGCTCGACCGCGCCGCCGACCGCGGCGTCCGACCGTGGCGTCCGGGCGGCCGGCGCCGGCCCCTCCCGCTCGCCATCCCGGGCGGCCGGTCGGCGGACGCGGCGGGCCGGGACGGCGCCGGTAACATCGCCGGGGCCGATGGCCCAGACGATCGCGATCCTCTCGCAGAAGGGGGGCACCGGAAAGACGACCACGGTCCGGACCTTGACCGACATCCTGCGCCGAGTCGGGCTGCGTACGCTGGCCGTCGACCTCGACCCGCAGGGCAACCTGTCGGACTACTTCGATGTCGATCCCGACGCGGCGCCGACGGCCGCCGAGGTGATCACCGGGGCGGCGACCGCGGCGGCGGCGATCCACGACGACCTCATTCCGGCCAACCTGCGCCTGGCCGAGGCCGAGCTCGCCCTGGGCGGGCGGATCGGCCGTGAGCTGGCGCTGAGGCGGGCGCTCGGCAAGCTCGACGGCTACGACCTGATCCTGATCGACTGCCCGCCGTCGCTCGGCCTGCTGACGGTCAACGCGCTCGTCGCCGCCGACCACGCGCTCCTGACCGCGGAGGCCCAGTACTTCGCCCTCCAGGGCGTCGAGCAGGCGCTCGAGGTCATCGAGGTGGCCCGGGAGAGCCTCAACCCGAGCCTCAACTGGGTCGGCGTCGTCCTCAACATCGCCGACCTGCGGACGGTCCATTCGCGCGAGGCGCACACGTCGTTGAAGGCGAGCTTCGGCGAGAAGGTCTTCGAGACCGTGATCCGCCAGTCCATCGCCTACGCCGAGTCGGCCGAGCGGGGGAAGTCGATCCTCGACCTGCGGCCCGACCTCGGTGCCGACTACGTCGCCCTGGCCGACGAGCTCCTCGTCCGCCTGGACCAGCCGCAGGCGCGATCCCGTCTGGCGGCGCTGGGCCCGGCCTGACGCGGCCGGGCCGCCCCGCCCACCCGCCGACCCGGGACCGCCGACCCGCCGGACCCGCCGACCCGACCCCGACCGACCCGCCTAGGCGCTGGCCGTCGTCGCCTCGGCGTCGAGCGCGGCCTCGTCGACCTGGAGGAAGTGGAGGCGATGGCGGCCGACGACGATCTCGTCGCCGTGGGCGAGCAGGCTCGACTCGACGCGGACGCCGTTGACGAACACGCCGTTGAGGCTGCGGTCGTCCAGGACGCGGAGCTCGCCGCCCTCGCGGACGATCAGGGCGTGACGGCGGGAGACGGTCGGATCGTCGAAGCGGATGTTGGCGGCGAGGCTGCGACCGATCCGCGTGCCGTCGCGGGTCAGGGGGACGAGGGCGGTGCGGCCGTCGAGCTGGTAGACGATGTAGTCGCCCGGCTGATCGATCCGCAGGCGCGCGTCGGCGATCACCGTCTCGCGGACCTCGTCGGCGGCGGGCGAGCTTTCGAGCGGGGGGGCCGCGGTGAAGAGCGAGGCCCGGACGAACGCCTGGCCGCCGCAGCCGGGGCAGTCGGAGATCCGGTCGGCGACGCTCAGGGTGACGACGTATCCGCACTGCTCGCAGCGGAACGAACCCGTTCCGGCGAGGGTTCCCGTGATCAACTGCTCCATCTGGAACTCCCCTCCGCGCGATCGCTCGCGCCTCGGACTCCTAGCCGCCTAGATGATAGACCGCCGCCGCGCAATCCGGCTCGGCTTCAGGAAAACTTAGGCGGCGCGGAGGATCGGCGCCGAGGGCGGCGAAGACCGGCGGATGCCCCACCGCCCTGCGCACGGCCGGACCGGCGGACTCGCCGTGCTGGCGGGCCGCAAGCCGGTCACCATCGAGCCCGAGCAGTTCGAGCGCCATCTGCTGCGGCGGAGCGTCGGCATCCTCGAGGCGGATCGGACGCGGTGCGCCGACTGCGGCCGGGTGCCGCTCGTCGGCGAGCAGCTGCACCTGTTCGCGGCGGACGCGCTGGTCTGCGAGCTGTGCCGGCCGCTGCGGCGCGAGCAGCCGATCTCGAGCGTCAACGTACGGCACAGCGAGTACGGCCAGACGGTGCGCGTCAGCCGCACCGCGTAGCGATTCTCGCCCGCGTAGACTGCGCGCGGCCGTGGATACCGTGACCGTCTCGATCGTCGTCGGCCGCCCGGTCGAGGAGGTCTTCTCCTACCTGGTGGACATCGCCAACCACGCGGAGTTCACCGACCACTCGCTCGTCGATTGGCACCTTACGCGAACCGATTCGGTCGGCGTCGGCGCCGGCGCCCGCTTCCGCGTCAAGGCTCCGCTCCAGCGCTTCGCCTGGGTCGGGCTGACCCTCGTCGAGGTGGACCCGCCCCGGCGGCTCGTCGAGGCGGGCAGCGGCGGCAAGTTCAACCGGATCAAGGTCGAGGTCGTCTACGTGCTGAGCGCGCAGGACCGCGACCGGACCGAGGTTTCCTTCAGCGCGAAGACGGAGCCGGCGACGGCGTCCGACCGCCTGATGGAGCGCCTGGGCGGTCGGACGTGGCTGCGCCGGCAGAACACCAGGGCTCTCAAGCGCCTGAAGTCGATCCTCGAAACCGGCGAGGGCCGCGGCCCGCGGCCGACGGTCGGCGGACTTTGACGCCCGGTCTCGGGCGTCGCCGTCCGCAGGCAACCATCTAGACTCCGCGCGTCGATGAGGCCCGGCCGAAAGATCAGAGCGATCGTCCTCGCCGCCTGCCTGGCGGCTCTGCTCGGCGCGTGCGGAGGCGACACGACCAACAACCGCACCGCGAGCAACGAGGGCGTCTACGTCGACGTCGGCCACCTCAAGTACCAGGTCCAGCTCTCGCGCGAGCTCAACCCCTACGACCTCGAGGACTCCTCCTACCTGCTCGGGCTGGCGCCGGCCGACGCGAAGCTGACCCCCCAGGAGGCGTGGTTCGGCGTCTTCATGCTCGCCCTCAACAAGCACGACCAGGCCTACATGGCGGCCCACACCTTCTACGTCACCGACACCCAGGGGCTGAGCTACAAGCCCACCCCCGTGCCGGGTCCGAACCCCTTTGCCTACCACGCGGTGCTGATCGCCGGCCATGAGCAGCTGCCGTTGAAGGGGTCGACGGCCGATCTCGGCCCGACCAACGGGCAAGTCCTCCTCTTCAAGGTCCCGCTGACGGCGTTCGACAACCGGCCGCTCGTGCTGCACATCGTCGACCCGGCCGACGCCAAGAGCCAGGCGACCGTCGACCTCGACGTGTAGGCCGGCCCCGGCGGCCGGCCGGAGGACGTCAGCGGTGAGGCGGGGCGGCGGCCTTGGCGGGCGCCGCCGGCGGGCGGTGGACGACCGGGGGGGCGGTGAGCTTGAGCGCGGCCTCGAGCATGACCTTGGCCACCGGGGCCGCGGTGTCGCCGCCGGCCCCGTCGTGGGCGAGGAGGACGCCGACCACGACCCGGGGCGCGCCGGCCGGCGCAAAGGCGACGAACCAGGCGTCGGTGTTCTTCGGGTCGTTGGCCGGCGCCGGCGGGCATGAGCCGGGGTTGCTCGGGTCGGGCGTGCAGTTCGATGCGGTCGTCGCCAGCTCGGCCGTGCCCGTCTTGCCGGCGACGGCGACGCCGGGAATCTGGGCCGCGGTGCCGGTGCCGTGATTGACGACGCCGATCATCAGTCCGGTCACCGTGTGGGCGAGCGAGGGGGGCAGGACGACGATGGCCGGGTGGCGTACGCCGAGGGCGAGCGTCGGCACCGGGCGGCGGCCGCCGTTGGCGATGGTCGCGGCGACGATCGCCATCTGGAGGGTGGTCGCCTGGACCTGGCCCTGGCCGATCGCCGAGGAGCCGACGTCGAGGGCGCTGCCGATCGCGTCGGCCTCGGGCAGCGTGCTCTCGGACACGCCGGGGATCGGCGCCGGCTGATTGAAGCCGAAGCGCTTGGCCGCGGCGACCAGCCGCAGGCCGCCGAGCTTGACGCCCAGCGGGGCGAAGACGGAGTTGCACGAGACGGCGAAGGCGTTGGCCAGCGTGCCGCCGCACGACTCGCCGTTGGCGTTCTGGAGCTTGTAGCCGTCGATGTAGGTGTAGGTCTCATAGGGGAAGGTGGTCGCCGGGCCGGCCAGGCCGGCGAGGAGGACGCCGGTCAGGGTGACGAGCTTGAACGTCGACCCGGGCGGCTGGAGCTCGGAGAAGGGCGTGCCGGCGACGGCGAGGATCTCGCCGGTGTCGGGGCGCATCACGACCAGGCCGCCCTCCTGGCCGCCGAGGTTGGCCGCGGCGAGCGTTTCGAGCGCGGGCGAGAGCGACGTGCGCACGGCCACGCCGGGCCGGGGCGCGGCGGTGGCCAGCAGCCGCGTTCCGGCGTAGAGCTGGCCGCCGGGCGTCCCGGCGAGCTGCGCCTCGAAGATCCGCTGGAGCCCGCTGACCCCGACGCTGGCGTTCGCCGGGTAGCCGGCGTCGCGCATGAGCTCGACCCGGTCGGGCGGGATCGGCCCGAGCGAGCCGAGGATGCCGGCGGAGGCGGAGAGGTCGGCCAGCGGTGTGCCGTCGCGGGCCAGGAGCGGCGAGCGGGGGCCGAGCGACGTCTGGCGGGCGAGGAGTTCGCCGGCGAGCAGCCCGGGGAAGCTGAGCGAAGGATCCCAGCGGACGCGGCCGCCGGCGCCGGTGCCGGCGATCGGCAATACGAACTGGGTGGTGAGGTGGCCGAAGATGCGGGTGTAGACCGTCACCGGGACGGTCACCGTCCCGTGGGCTGAGGACCGGGCCCGGCCGATCACGGCGCCGGTCGCGGTCGACACGGCGAGCGCGTCGCGGTAGCGGGCGACGAACGCGGTGAGCGGAAGGCGGCGACGGGTCGCCGCGTCGACGTCGGCATACATCTGGGCGTAGTCGCCCCGGGCCCAGGCGCCGACGAACGCTTCGCCGAGGCTGGTCTGCGGCGAGCCGCCGCCCGTGGCGAGGACGAGGACGGCGACGATGACGAACAGGACGGCGGCGGCCAGCAGTCCGATGACGCGCGAGCGGACCGGCGGCAGTCCGGCAGGCCGCGACCAGGGGACGCGCGCGGCGGCGGGGAGCCGCGGGCGGGCGGAGGCCGCCCGCCTGGCGGTGGGGCTCGTCGGCGAGCGCGGCTTGGCCGCCCGGGCGACATCGATCACGGTGGCGGACGGTAGACGATCGGCGGTCGGCTCACCACGAGTCCGCGGGTGCATGTTCCAGTGAGGTGTGTCGGATCGGCGTCGGGGGCAGGTCGAACGCACCGTCAGCCGCCGTTCCCGGCCGGGGGGTGCGAGGCGCGTAGTGCGTGGGGGGGAGTCAGTGTCCCCGGCCGGGCCGGGTGGGAAACGAATATCTGGGGGTGGAGGCCGCCGGCCGGTCGCGCCCGGCCGCTCGCGAGCCATGAGGGGCTGACGGAGCGATGCACTAGGCTCGCCGCGCCAGATGACCTCGCTCGACTGGATCATCGTTGCGGCCACGATGCTCTTCGCGATCTCCGGCTTCTACCGGGGATTCATCGTCGGCGCGCTCTCGCTGGCCGGCTTCGTCGGCGGCGCCCTGGCCGGCACCCGACTGGCGAGCGGGCTGCTGCCGTCGGGGGACATGTCGCCGTACGCGCCGGCCTTCGGCCTCTTCGGGGCGGTGGTGGCCGGCGGGATCCTGGCCTCCGGCCTGGAGGGCCTGGGCCTGCGCCTGCGCCGCGCTGTCCGCCTGGCTCCGGTCGGGATGCTCGACGGCCTCCTCGGGGCGGCGCTGTCGGCCTGCGTCGCCCTGGGGATCGCCTGGATCCTCGCGGCCGTGGCGCTCCAGGCCCCGGGGGTCGGGAGCCTCCGAGCGGACATCCAGCGGTCGGTGATCCTCCAGCGACTGAACGCCGTGCTGCCGCCGTCGGGCGGGCTCCTGCACGCGCTGGCGCGCTTCGATCCCCTCCCGGCGCTCGCCGGCCCGCAGCCCGGGGTGACGGCGCCGCCGAGCGCGATCGCCCGCGACCCGGTCGTGCGCCGGGCGGCGGCCAGCGTCGTGCGCGTGCTCGGCAGCGCCTGCGGCCTCGGGATCGAGGGCTCCGGCTGGGTGGTCGCGCCGGGGGTCGTCGTCACCAACGCCCACGTCGTCGCCGGAGAAGAGGACACCGTCGTGCAGGTGGGCGGACGCCAGCCGGGTCTGGCGGCGCAGGCGATCGCCTTCGATCCGACCAACGACATCGCGGTGCTGCGCGTCGCCGGTCTCGAGCGGCCGGCGCTGGCCCTGGCCGTCGACCCGCCGTCCGGCCGGGCGGCGGCAATCCTCGGCTACCCGCTCGACGGGCCGTTCGACGTCGAGCCGGGGCGGATCGGCGAGACCCAGACCGTCCTCACCCAGGACGCCTACGGCCGGGGTCCGGTCTCGCGCCTGCTGACCCCGCTGCGAGGGCTGGTGCGGCCGGGCAACTCCGGCGGCCCGATGGTCGACGCCCGGGGCCGGGTGGTGACGACGGTGTTCGCGGCGACCACCGGCGGCGGCGAGCACGGCGGCTACGGGGTGGCCAACGCGACGGTCGCCCACGACGTCGGGCTGGCCCGGGGACCGGTGTCGACCGGCGGCTGCACCGGCTGAGGCAGCCGTCCGCGGCGCGTCCGGGAGGCGGCGATCGACCGGGGCGCTCGCGCGGCGACTGGGCGAGCGAGTACCCTCGGCGCGTGCCGAAAGACGCAAAGACGCTCGTGATCGCCGAGAAGCCGTCGGTCGGACGCGACCTGGCGAAGGTCCTGACCGGGCCGTTCGCCAAGAGCGAGGGGTACCTCGAGGGGCCGGAGCACGTGATCACCTGGGCGGTGGGCCACCTGGTTCAACTCGCCGACCCTGAGGAGTACGACCCGAAGTTCAAGAAGTGGCGGATGGCCGACCTGCCGATCGTGCCGCCGCGCTTCAAGCTCGTCGTCCGCGACGAGCGGTCAAAGAAGCAGATGAGCGTGGTCAACCGGCAGCTTCACCGGGCGGACGTGGACGTCGTCATCAACGCGTGCGACGCCGGGCGCGAGGGCGAGCTGATCTTCGCCTACCTCTACGAGAAGGCCAAGGCCGACAAGCCGGTCCGGCGGCTGTGGCTGTCGTCGATGACCAACAGCGCGATGCGCGACGCCTTCAGGCACCTGCGCCCGGCCGCGGAGCTCCAGAGCCTCGAGCAGGCGGCGCGGTCGCGGTCGGAGGCCGACTGGATCGTGGGGATGAACTCGACCCGGGCGGC
Organism: uncultured Solirubrobacterales bacterium; assembly: GCA_963795745.1. GTDB lineage: Bacteria > Actinomycetota > Thermoleophilia > Solirubrobacterales > Solirubrobacteraceae > Palsa-513. The sequence continues at coordinate 37,836 of CAWCIT010000008.1, read as the reverse complement.
GACGATCCGCCTGCGGTCGTCGTTCGACGGGGCGGTCTCCCTGGGCCGGGTGCAGACGCCGACGCTGGCCATCGTCGCGCGCCGGGAGGAGGAGATCCGGGCGTTCACGCCGGAGCCGTACTGGCTGGTCGACGCCCGCTTCGAGCCGAGCGGCGACGCCGGGCGCAGCTACGGCGGGCGCTACCACGCGGCGGCCAAGCCGCGCCTCGCCAGCGCGGCCGAGGCCGAGGCGATCGTGGCCGCGGTGCGCGGCGAGCCGGGCGAGATCACCCGGGTGGAGAAGCGCAAGCAGACCGAGAAGCCGCCGATGCTCTACGACCTGACCTCGCTTCAGCGGGAGGCCAACACCCGCTACGGCTTCTCGGCTCGGCGGACGCTCGGCGCGGCCCAGCGCCTCTACGAGGAGCACAAGGCGCTGACCTACCCGCGGACGAGCTCCCGCTTCCTGACCGGCGACATGGTCGAGGAGATCAAGCCGACGGCTGAGCTCGTGGGCCGCCGGCCGGAGTACCGGACGGCGGCGGGCTACGTCACCGGGCTCGACCTGCTGCCGCTGGGGCGGGTCGTCGACGACGCGAAGGTGACCGACCACCACGCGATCATCCCCACCCGCAGCGAGCACCCGGTCGAGAAGATGAACGACGACGACCGCCGGATCTACGACCTCGTCGCCCGTCGTTTCCTGGCCGTGTTCCACCCGGACGCGATCCTCGAGAACACGCGGGTCGAGACCACGGTGGCCGAGCACGTGTTCCGCACCCGCGGCAAGGTCCTCCTCGTCCCCGGTTGGCGGGCCGTCTACCTGGCGATGCCGGATTCGGCGCGTAGCGCCGCGCCGGTCGAGGGGCCGCCGGCGGGGGCCGGCGAGGCGCGGGGCGACGAGGACGAGCTCGACAGCGGCGAGCTGCCGCGGCTGAGCCAGGGCGAGCCGACGCGGACGCTCGAGGTCGAGAGCCTGGCCAAGGAGACCAAGCCGCCGCGCCGCTACACCGACGCGTCGCTCCTCGGGGCGATGGAGACGGCCGGCCGGCTCGTGGACGACGAGGAGCTCCGCGAGGCGATGAAGGACTCGGGGATCGGGACGCCGGCGACGCGGGCGTCGATCATCGAGCGGCTGATCGACGTCGGCTACGTCGAGCGTGACGGGCGTGCCCTGGTGGCGACCGAGAAGGGCCGCAACGTGGTCCGCCTGCTCGGCGAGCATGCCCTGACCTCGCCCGACCTGACCGGCAGCTGGGAGTACCGGCTGGGCCGGATCGAGCGGGGGGAGGAGCAGCGGACGCGCTTCATGGCCGACATCGCCGGCTTCGCCCGGGAGACGATCGAGGAGCTCGACGCCAAGCTCAAGGACGTCCGCATCCCGCGGGCGAACCTCGGCCCGTGCCCGGTGTGCGGCCACGACATCGTCGAGAACCGCAAGGGGTACTCGTGCTGGGCCCGCGACGATCCGGGTTGCGGCTTCGTGATCTGGAAGGCCAAGGCGGGGAAGACGCTGCCGCTGGTGGTCGCGCGGGAGCTGATCGCCACCGGTCGCACCGAGAAGCCGGTGACCGGCTTCAAGGGCCGCAGCGGCCGGTCGTTCCGGGCCAAGCTGGCGCTGAAGCAGACCGAGGACGGCAAGTGGCGGACGGAGTTCGACGAGCCGTGGGCCCGGGAGGGCGCGCGGCCGCCGGAGGTCGAGGCCGAGGCCGAGGCGAGCGGTGCGGCGACCGGCGCCGACGGCGAGCGCAGCGCCGCCTGACGCCGTAGCGATCCCGTCCACCGGCTGCGCAACGATGAGGGCGCATGCCCTTGACCCTCATCACCGGCCCGGCGAACGCGGCGAAGGCGCGCGCGGTGCTCGAGCGCTACCGCGCCCAGCTCGCCCGTGGGCCGATCCTCGTGGTGCCGACGACGGCGGACGCCGTCCACTACCGGCGGGAGCTCGCGCAGTCGGGGGTGGTGATCGGCGTGCGGGTCGAGCCGTTCGCCGGCCTGATGCGGGAGATCGCCGACCGCGCGGGTCTCGGGGGACGGGCCCTGGGGGCGGGAGCGCGCGAGCGGGTGGTGGCGGTGGCGATCGCCGAGGCGCCGCTCGAGCTGCTGGCGCCGAGCGCGGCGGCGCCCGGCTTCCTGGCGGCGGCGACCGGCCTGGTGGCCGAGCTCGGGTCGCGTCGGATCGAGCCGCAGCGGCTGACGGCGGCGCTCCGCACGTGGGCGCCGAGCGGCCGGCGGCGGACCTACTGCGACGAGGTGGCGGCGATCTACGCCGGCTATCGGCGCCGGCTCGAGCGGCTGGGCCGCCCGGACGCCGAGCGGGTCCAGACGGCGTCGCTCGACGCGATCCGCGTCGACCCGTCGCGGTGGGGGCGCACGCCGGTGATGCTCTACGGCTTCGACGACCTCGACCCGCTCCAGCTGGACGCGGTCGAGACGCTGGCGCGGGTGGCCGAGGTCGTCGTCTCGCTGCCCTACGAGCCGGGCCGGGTCGCCTTGGCCGGGCGGGCGGCGACGTTCGAGACGCTGCGGCCGCTCGCGGCCGAGATCCTGCCTCTGCCGCCGCGGGCCGACCACTACGACGGGGAGGCCCGGGCCACCCTCCATCACCTGGAGCGGGCCCTGTTCGACGAGGACGGCGAACGGGTCGCCGCGAGTGAGGCGCTCGTCCTGCTCGAGGGCGAGTCGGAGCGCGAGGAGCTCGAGCTCGTCGCCGCCGAGATCGGGATCCTGCTCGAGGCGGGTGAGCGGCCGGCGGACATCGCCCTGACGATGCGCTCGATCCGCGGGGCGGAGGCGCTGATCGAGGAGGTCCTCGCCGAGCGGGGCATCCCGGCGTCGATCGAGCGGACGATCCGCTTTGCCGACACCGCGGTCGGGCACGGCCTGATCGGGCTGCTGCGGGCGGCGGTGGCCGACGGCGGGGCCGGCGACCTGCTGGCGTGGCTGAGGACGCCGGGGCTGCTCGAGCACCCGGAGCTGGCCGACCGCTTCGAGGCCGAGCTGCGGCGCGGCGGCGTGGGGGGGGCGGCGGCGGCGCGGGCGGCGTGGACGCACTTCCCGCTCGACGCGATCGACCGGCTGGCCGCGGCGGCGGGCCGGGGGCCGGGGGCGCTGCTCGAGCGGACGGCGGCCGAGCTCGAGCGCCTGCTGGCCGGGGGCCACCAGCGGGCGGCGAGCGTGCTGGGCGGCGAGGAGCTGACGCAGGCGCGGGTCGCGGCCGGGGCGTCGCGATGCCTGGCCGAGCTGGCCGAGCTGACGGCGGTTGACCGGACGCTCGGGCCGAGCCCGGCGGAGCTGATCGCCACGCTCGCCGGCCTCGAGCTCGAATCGCCGCCGGCGGCGGGCGGCGTGCTCGTGTGCGACGCCCTGTCGCTGAGGGCGCGGCGGGTGCGGACGCTGTTCGTCTGCGGCCTGCAGGAGGGTCGCTTCCCGGCGCCCGAGCGCGACGGACCGTTCTTCTCGGCGGCGGAGCGAGCGGACATCGCCCGGGCCAGCGGGCTCGTCCTGGCGCCGTTCGAGGACGGGCTGGCGGCCGAGCGCTATCTCTTCTACGCGACGACCTCGCGCGCGCAGTCGCGGCTGCGCCTGAGCTGGCACACGACCGCGGACGACGGGTCCCCGGCGGCGGCTTCGTTCTTCCTCGAGGACGTCCGCGACACGTTCGACCCGGCCCCCGAGGAGCGTCGCCGGTCGCGCGCGGGGGATGCTCTGGAGCGGCTCCTGGCCGACGGCCCGGGATCGGCGGGCCGCGACCGCGGCGCGCTCGGCCGGGTGGAGTCGGCCGGGGTGCTGGCCGCGCTCGGCGAGCGGCCGGCGCAGTCGCCGTCGGCGCTGGAGGCGTGGACGGCCTGTCCGGCCCGGTGGTTCGTCGAGCGGTTCCTGCGGGCCGCGCCGCTCGCGCCGCCGGACGAGCCGCTGGCCCGGGGGACGGTGGCCCACGCGGTGCTCGCCCGCGTGGTGGCCGAGCTGTGCGCCGAGGGGTCGCTCGGCTCGGCGAGCCGCGCGCGGGTGGGCGAGCTGGTCGGCGCCGCGCTCGCCGACCACGCGGGAGCCGTCTCGAGGAGCCCGGAGCGCGACCGGGCGGCGCGGCGGCGCCTGGAGGCCGATCTCGAGCGCTACCTCATGGGTCTCGAGGCCGGCGGCCACGCGCCGGAGGAGCTCGAGCTGGCGTTCGGGCTGCCGGGCGCCGGGTATCCGGCGGTGGAACTGGCCGGAAGCGAGCTGGTGCTCGCGGGACGGATCGATCGGGTCGACGTCGACCGGGCCGCGGGAACGGCGATCGTGCACGACTACAAGAGCGGCGAGGTGCTCGGGGCGGCGAAGTGGGAGGAGCGGGGGCGGATGGCCCTGGCCCTGTACATGCTGGCGGCGGCCGAGCTGCTCGGGGTCGAGGTGGTCGGCGGCCTGTACCAGCCGGTGCGGGGGGCGGACCTGCGCCCGCGGGGGGCGCTCCGCGAGGACGTCGAGCCGGGCCTGGCCGTCGTCGCCACCGACCGGGTCGGGGCGGCCGCGCTGGCGGCCGCGGTCGAGCGGGCGCTCGACCGGGCGCTGCGGGCGGCGCGCGAGCTGCGGGCGGGGGCGCTCGAGCCGAGGCCGGCGACCTGCGGCCGGGACGGCGTCTGCCGGTACCCGTCGATCTGCCGGGGGGCGCCGCGATGACCGTCGTGGCGGCAGATCGGGACCGGGCGGCGGGGGCGGCGGCCGGCGGCCTGACCGGCGAGCAGGAGGAGGCGGTCGAGCGGCGGCAGGGGGCCTTGCTCCTGGCGGCCAACGCCGGGAGCGGCAAGACGACGGTCCTCGTCGAGCGCTTCGTCCGGGCGGTTCACTTCGACGGGGTCGCCCCGTCGGGGATCCTGGCCATCACGTTCACCGAGCGCGCGGCCGGCGAGGTCCGCGAGCGGGTCCGCCGGCGGCTGCGCGAGCTCGGCGACCGGGGGGCGGCGCGGGAGACCGAGACGGCGTTCGTGTCGACCATCCACGGCTTCTGCGCCCGGCTGCTGCGCGCCCATCCGCTGGCCGCCGGCCTGGCGCCGGGCTTCGGCGTGCTCGAGGAGGGCACGGCGGCCGGGCTGCGCCAGGAGGCGTTCGAGCGGGCGCTGGCGGCGTGGATGTCCGACCCGCGGGCGATCGACCTGGCGGCGGCCTGTGGGGTCGACCAGTTGGCGACGGCGATCGGCTCCGTCCACGACGAGCTCCGCAGCCGGGGGCGAGCGCAGCCGCGGCTGCCGGTGGCCAGGCCGCGGCACGAGGCGGCGGCGCAGCGCGGGGCGCTGGCCGTCGCGGGTCGGGCGCTGGCGGGGGAGCTCGACGGCGCGCGGGTCGGCCCGCGGGTCGCGGCCGCCCTGGCCCAGCTCCAGCGGGATCCGGTGGGGACGCCGCTCGAGGAGCTGAAGCTCCACCGGGGGGCCCGGGCGCTGCAGAGCGCGGGGGCCGACGCCTACGAGGCGGCGCGGCTGCGCTGCGTGGAGGCGGAGGCCGACGCGGCCGCCGTGGTCGGACTCGAGCTCGTCGGCGACCTCCTCGAAGGCTTCGCCGGGGAGTACGCCGGGCTCAAGGCGGCGCGGGGGGCGCTCGATTTCGACGACCTCGAGCTCTGCGCCCGGGACCTCCTGGCCGGCGACGCCGAGCTGCGCCGGCGATGGTCGGAGCGCTTCGAGCTCCTGATGGTCGACGAGCTCCAGGACACCAATCCCCGGGAGATGGCGATCATCGGGGCGCTCGACCGGGGCAACCTGTTCACGGTCGGCGACGAGTTCCAGTCGATCTACGGCTTCCGCCACGCCGACGTCGGCATCTTCCGGGCCCGGCGGCGGGCGCTCGCCGGGGTCGACGCCGTGCGCGCCCTGTCGCGCAACTTCCGCAGCCGGCCGGCGATCCTGGCCGCGGTGAACGCGACCTTCGCGCCGTTCTTCGGGACCGACTTCGTCCCGCTCGTACCGGGCCGCGACGATCCGCCCGGGCCGGGGCAGCCGCTGGTCGAGCTGCTCGTGAACGACGCCAAGGGCTGGGAGGAGCCGACGACGCCGGGCGCCGGCCCGGCCTGGCGGCGGGCCGAGGCGGCGATCCTGGCGCGACGGATCGACGAGCTGATCGCCGAGGAGGCGGTCCGGCCGGGGGAGATCGTCGTTCTGCTCCGCTACGCGACGGCCGCCGGCATCTACGAGCGGGCGCTGGCCGACCGGGGGGTGGCGGTGGCGACGGCGCCGGGCGGCGGCTTCTATACGGCGCCGGAGGTCTGCGACCTCGCCGACTATGTCCGGGTCCTGGCCAACCCGCTCGACGACCTCGCCCTGTACGGGGTGCTGGCCTCGCCGCTGGGCGGGGTCGGGGCCGACGGCCTGGCGGCGCTCGGCCTGGCGGCCGGGGCCGCCGGCCGCCCGCCGTGGGAGGTGCTCGATGCCTGGCTGGCCGGGGGCCCGGCGGCACCCCCGCCCGCCCCCGGCCCGTCACCCGCGGCCGGCGAGCCGGCGCCCGCGGCCGGCGAGCCGGCGCCCGGGGCCGAGCTCGCGCGGCTCGGGGCGGCCGACCGGGCGCGCCTTGTGGCCTGCCACGCGTTGATCGCCGCCGAGCGGTCCGAGGCTCCGCGGCGCGGCCTGGCCGAGCTCCTCCTCCGCAGCGGGTACCGCCGGCGGGCGGGCTGCGGGCCGCTCGGCACGGCGAACCTGAACAAGCTCCAGCGCCTGGCGCGGGATTTCGAGGCCCGCGAGGGCCGCGATCTGCGCCGCTTCGCCGACCGGCTGGCCGAGGGGCGGCTGGGGTCGGCTCGGGAGCAGGACGCCCAGCTGGCGGAGACCGCCGCGGTGCGCCTGATGACCGTCCACGCGGCCAAGGGCCTCGAGTTTCCGGTCGTCTGCTACGCCGACCTCGGTCACGGTCCGCCGATCGGGCTGCCGCTGATCCTGACCGACGGCGACCGGGTGGGCGTGCGCCTGACCACGCTGGCGGCGACCCGGCCGGACGCCTTCGCCTACGCCGAGCTGCGGGGCGAGCGGGATCGGGCGGCGATGGCCGAGGAGCGGCGGATCGCCTACGTGGCGATGACCCGCGCTCGCGACCGGCTGATCTGCAGCGGCGCCGCCGACTTCGCCCGCTGGCCGACGCCGGGTCCCTCGGCGCCGACGATCGCCTGGCTGGCCCCGGCGATGGTCGCCGACCTGCCGGCCCGCCTGACCGGCCCGCCGGGAACCTGTGACGTCGATCTCGGGGGCGTGCCCGTGCGGCTGACGCTGACCGCGGCCGGGGAAACCGCCTCCCTGGCGGGCGAAACCGTCTGCCTGGCCGGCGAAACGGCCCGCCTGGATGGCGAAACCGTCCACTTGCCCGGCGAAGCGGGGGCCTTGGCCCAGGGGTCGGCCGGTTCGGCCGGGGAGACGGCCGGCGCGGCCGGGGACACCCCCGCTGGGCCCGCGGAGACTGGGCGCCCCGCCGGGGAGACGGTCGCCCCGCCCGCGGAGACCGGCGGCGGGCCGGCCGCGACCGGTGGCGCGGCCACGGCGACCGGTGGCACGGCCACGGAGACGGGCGGCGGGCCGGCCGCGACCGGTGGCGCGGCCGCGGCGACCGGTGGCGCGGCCGCGGAGACCGGGGGCCCCGCCGGGGAGGCGGCCGCCCTGCCCGCGGAGACCGGCGGCGGGCCCGCCGCGACCGGTGGCGCGGCCGCGGAATCCGGTGGCGCGGCCGCGGAGACTGGGCGCCCCGCCGGGGAGACGGTCGCCCCGCCCGCGGAGACCGGCGGCGGGCCGGCCGCGACCGGTGGCGCGGCCACGGCGACCGGTGGCACGGCCACGGAGACGGGCGGCGGGCCGGCCGCGACCGGTGGCGCCGCCGCGGAATCCGGTGGCGCCGCCGCGGAGACCGGCGGCCGGGCCGGGGCGTCGACCGCCCCGCCGGCCGAGGTCGCGGCCCCAGCGGCCGGCCGGGCCCGGGTGGCCGCTTCGGCGCAGCTCGCCCTCTTCGACGCGTCCTGGCCGGTGCCCACGCCGCCTCACGGTCGGAGCTCGCCGGCTTCGGCGGAACTCGCCCCGTCAGCTCGCCCGGCCGCGTCGGAATCGCCTCGGCCGGGCGCCTTGGCATCCTCGCCTCGCCCGGGCGCCTTGGAATCCTCCCCTCGCCCGGGCGCATCGGGATCGTCGCCTCGGCCGGGCGCCTTGGAATCGTCGTCTCGGCCGGACGTCTCGGGATCGTCGTCTCGGCCGGGCGCCTTGGCATCCTCGCCTCGCCCGGGCGCCTTGGGATCTTCGCCTCGGCCGGACGGTTCGGCGCCCCCGCCCCGACCGGGCGTGGCCGCCCTTTCCGACGGCTCGCGCCCGGCGCCTGTCTCCGCGCCGGCCGACCGCCCCGGCGCCGGTCTGCGCCGGCCCCCCGAGCCCGATCCCGCCCCTCTGAGCGTCAGCTACAGCTCGCTGGCCGACTACGCCCGGTGCGGCTACGGCTACTACCTGCGGCGGGTCGTCGGCCTGGCCGAGGTCGCACCGCCGCCGGGCCTGGCCGCCGAGGCCGGCACCGACGCGGCCGTCCGCGGGCGGATCGTCCACCGGCTGCTCGAGGCGCTCGACTTCGCCCGGCCGCGGCCCCCGACGGCGGCGGCCGTCGCCGACGCGGTCGGCGGCGCCCCGACCGCCGACGCCGCCGAGATCGCCGACCTGGTCGCCGCCTTTGCCGCCAGTCCCCTCTGCCGGCGCCTGGCCGCCGCCGGCTCCATCCGCCGGGAGGCGAGCTTCGCCCTGAGCGTCGGCCCGCTCCTCGTCGGCGGCTACATCGACGTCATCGCCACCGAGGCCGACGGCGCTGTCCTCGTCGTCGACTACAAGACCGACCGCCTCGCCCCGGACGAGGACGTGGCCGCACGCGTGGCCGCCGATTATGAGCTCCAGCGGCGGATCTACGGGCTGGCCGCGCTCCAAGCCGGCGCCCCGAGCGTCGAGGTCGCCTACTGCTTCCTGCGCCGGCCCGACGACGTCGTCGCCGTTCGCTACGCCCCGGCCGACGCCGCTCGGCTCGAGGCGGACCTGGCCGCGGTGGCGGCGCCGCTGCGCGACGGGCGTTTCGCCGTCGCCGCCCGGCCGCACCGCCGCCTCTGCGCCTCCTGCCCCGGCCGGGCCCGCCTCTGCTCCTGGGGCGAGGAGGTGACGCTGGGCGCGGCCGTGCACCAGGGGTAGCCGCCCCGGCGGCGTGGAATAATCAAGCTCATGCCGAGGGCGATCTGGACGGGGGCGATCAGCTTCGGGCTGGTCAGCGTGCCGGTCAAGCTGTACGCCGCCGTCTCGGCCAAGGGCGTCCACTTCCACCAGCTCCACGCCGCCGACGGCGTCCGCATCCAGCAGAAGCGGATCTGTCCGGCCGACGGCGAGGAGGTGGCCTACGCCGACATCGTCAAGGGCTACGAGATCGCCCCCGACCGCTACGTGATCATCGAGCCCCAGGAGCTCGCCTCGCTCGCGCCCAAGCGAGCCCGAACCATCGAGATCGAGGACTTCGTCGCCCTCGCCGAGATCGACCCGATCTTCTTCGACCACCCCTACTACCTCGTGCCCGACGAGCGCGGCGTGAAGCCCTACCGGCTGCTGCTCGAGGCCATGCGCGAGACCGAGATGGTCGCTCTCGGCCGCTTCGTCCTCCGGGCCAAGGAGAACCTGGTCGCGATCCGGGCGGCCGAAGGGGTGCTCACGCTCGAGACGATGGTCTTCGCCGACGAGATCGTCTCGCCCGACCGTTTCGCCGAGCTCGACGGCGAGGTCAAGACCAGCGACCGCGAGGTCGCCATGGCCAAGCAGCTGATCGAGTCCCTCAGCGGGCCTTTCGAGCCCGAGAAGTACCGCGACGAGTACCGCGAGCAGGTGCTCGCCCTGATCGACCGCAAGGCGGCCGGTGAGGAGATCGTCCTCCAGCCGTCGGCTCCCGACGAGAAGGTCGACGGCGCCGACCTCATGAGCGCCCTCCAGGCCAGCCTCGAGGAGGTCAAGCAGCGCACGGGTGCCGGGCCCAAGCGCGCGCGCAAGGCCGCCGGCTCCGGCGCCGGCAAGAAGGCGCCGGCCAAGAGCGGCTGAACCCTCGCTCCGCCGGCGATTGCGGCCGGCCGCCGGCCCCCGTTTCAGGGGTTCCCGCTGCTACGCTTGCCCTTCTGCCTCGGTGCCCGCCCGGTCGCGGGCGCGCCGTCTCATCGGAGCTCGCATGACCAGGATTCCAGAGCAGCCGCTCGCCGGCCTCTACGACCCCCGCTACGAGCACGACGCCTGTGGCGTCGCGCTGGTCGCCCGCCTCGACAACCGGCCGACCCACGAGGTGATCCGCCGCGGCATGCGGGCCCTGATCAACCTCGAGCACCGCGGCGCGGCCGGCGCCGACCCGATGACCGGCGACGGCGCCGGCATGCTCGTCCAGGTGCCCGACCGCTTCTTTCGCGACGTCGTCGAGTTCGAGCTGCCGCCGCCCGGCCGCTACGGCGTGGCCATGTGCTTCCTCCCCCGCGACGCCGACGACCGCGGTGAGCTGATCGAGATGCTCGAGGGCCACGTCCGCGCCGAGGGCCAGCGCGTCCTCGGCTGGCGCGACGTCCCCGTCGACGCCTCCGCCATCGGCACCACCGCCGACGCCTGCCGTCCCGAGATCCGCCAGCTCTTCATCGCCGCCGGCGACGGCCCCGAGGCCGTCGACCAGGACGCCTTCGAGCGCAAGCTCTACGTGATCCGCCGCCTGACCGAGTTGGCCGCCGGCGCCCGCTGCTATCTCGTCAGCTGCTCGTCGCGGACCCTCGTCTACAAGGGCATGCTGATCAGCCACCAGGTCTGCGACTTCTACCGCGACATCGTCGACGAGCGCTTCGAGAGCGCGATGGCTCTCGTCCACTCCCGCTTCTCGACCAACACCTTCCCCAGCTGGGAGCTCGCCCATCCCTACCGGATGATCGCCCACAACGGCGAGATCAACACCCTGATGGGCAACATCAACTGGATGCGCGCCCGCGAGTCGGCGCTCGCCTCCGAGCTCTTCGGCGACGACCTCCAGAAGGTCATTCCCCTCGTCCGTCCCGGCGGCTCCGACTCGGCGACGTTCGACAACGTGCTCGAGCTGCTCACCCTCGCCGGCCGCACCCTGCCCCACGCCGCGATGATGATGATTCCCGAGGCCTGGCGTGACCGCGACGACCTGCCGGCCGACCTCGTCGGCTTCTACGCCTTCCACTCCTGCTTCATGGAGCCATGGGACGGCCCCGCCGCCGTGGCCTTCACCGACGGCCGCGTGATCGGCGCGACGCTCGACCGCAACGGCCTGCGCCCTGGCCGGTGGCTCGAGACTAAGGACGGCTACGTCCTGCTCGGCTCCGAGGCCGGCCTGCTCGGCGTTCGGCCCGAGGAGATCGCCCGCCTCGGCCGCCTCCAGCCGGGCAAGCTCTTCCTCGTCGACCTCGAGGCCGGCCGAATCGTCGCCGACGAAGAGGTCAAGCGCGAGGTCGCGACGGCCCAGCCGTACTCCGACTGGTTCGAGCAGAACACGATCCACTTCGACGACCTGCCCGAGGTCGACGGGCGGACCCTGGCCGGCGACCTTCGTTCGCTCCAGCTCGCCTTCGGCTACTCGCAGGAGGATCTGCGGGTCCTGCTCGCGCCGATGGCCATGACCGGCCAGGAGCCGATCGGGTCGATGGGCAACGACTCCGCCCTGGCCGTCCTTTCCGACCAGGCGCCGCCCCTGTTCAGCTACTTCAAGCAGCTCTTCGCCCAGGTCACCAACCCCCCGATCGATCCGATCCGCGAGGAGATCGTGATGAGCCTGTCGTCGAGCCTCGGCGGCGAGGGCAACCTCCTCGGCGAGAGCCCGGCCCATGCCCACAAGCTGATCCTCGACCAGCCGATCCTGCGCAACCACGAGCTCGAGGCTGTCCGCCAGGTCGGCGGCGACGTCTTCCAGTCGCACACGATCGACATCACCTGGCCGGTCTCCGCCGGGCCCGCCGGCATGGCCGCGGCCGTCGAGCGGATCTGCGCCGAGGCTCACGACGAGATCGCCACCGGCGACAACATCCTGATCCTCTCCGACCGGGCCGCCGGGCCCGACCGCGTCGCCATTCCCTCGCTGCTCGCCGTAGCGGCGGTCCACCACCACCTGGTGCGGGAGGGGACGCGCCTGCGGGCGGCGCTGGTGCTCGAGTCGGGCGAGCCCCGTGAGGTCCACCACATGGCCACGCTGATCGGCTTCGGGGCCAGCGCGATCAATCCCTACCTCATGTTCGAGACGGTCGGCCAGCTCGTGGCCGACGACCGGCTCGGCAGGAACGGCGATCAGCCGACCGTCGCCTCGGCCGAGGCCGGCGTCGTCAAGGCGATCGGCAAGGGTCTGCTCAAGACGATCTCCAAGATGGGGATCTCGACGATCCACTCCTACTGCGGCGCCCAGATCTTCGAGGCCGTCGGCCTCGACAAGACCCTGGTCGACCAGCACTTCACGGGAACCGCCTCGCGTATCGGCGGCATCGGGATCGACTGCCTGGCCAGCGAGACCCTGTCCCGCCACGCCCGCGGCTACCCGGCTGCCCGCGACGGCCTGCTGCCCGTCGGCGGCCTCTACGCCTGGCGGCGCGACGGCGAGCAGCACATGTGGAACCCCGAGACCATCGCCCTGCTCCAGCAGGCGGTCCGCCAGGACGGCGAGCGGGCGGCCACGACATACGCCGAGTACTCGCGGCTGATCAACGACGACGCCAGCCGGCGCGCCACCCTCCGCGGTCTGATGCAGATCCGCACCGACCAGACGCCGGTGCCGCTGGAGGAGGTCGAGCCGTGGACCGAGATCGTCAAGCGCTTCGTCACCGGCGCCATGAGCCTCGGCTCCCTCTCCCGTGAGGCTCACGAGAACCTGGCGATCGCGATGAACGAGATCGGCGGCAAGTCGAACACCGGCGAGGGCGGCGAGGATCCCGAGCGGTTCCTCGACAACCGCCGCTCCGCGATCAAGCAGGTGGCCAGCGGCCGCTTCGGCGTGACGATCCACTACCTGGTCAACGCCGACGAGCTCCAGATCAAGATGGCCCAGGGCGCAAAGCCCGGCGAGGGCGGCCAGCTCCCCGGCCACAAGGTCGACGACTACATCGGGCGGATCCGCAGCTCGACGCCCGGCGTCGGCCTGATCTCGCCGCCGCCCCACCACGACATCTACTCGATCGAGGATCTCAAGCAGCTGATCTACGACCTCCGCTGCGCGAACCCCACGGCCCGCATCAGCGTCAAGCTGGTCTCCGAAGTCGGCGTCGGCACCGTCGCCGCCGGGGTCGCCAAGGCGAACTCCGACCACGTCCTGATCGCCGGCCACGACGGCGGCACCGGCGCCTCGCCGCTGTCCTCGATCCAGGCCGCCGGCATTCCCTGGGAGATCGGGCTCGCCGAGACGCAGCAGACGCTCCTGCGCAACGACCTCCGGTCGCGGATCTGGGTCCAGACCGACGGTCAGTTGAAGACCGGTCGCGACGTCGCGATCGCCGCGATGCTCGGCGCCGACGAGATGGGCTTCTCGACCGCCCCGCTGATCGCCACCGGCTGCATCATGATGCGCGCCTGTCACCTCAACACCTGCCCCGTGGGCATCGCCACCCAGGATCCCGAGCTGCGCCGGCGCTTCGCCGGCACCCCCGAGCACGTGATCAACTTCTTCCACTTCGTCGCCGAGGAGGTCCGCGAGATCCTCGCCGGGCTTGGCCTCCGGACGATGGACGAGCTGATCGGCCGCGTCGACCTGATCGAGGCGGACGCCGCGATCGAGCACTGGAAGGCCCGGGGCGTGGACCTCTCGAACGTCCTCGCCATGCCCGACGTCCCACCCGGAACGCCGCTGCGGCGGGTCCGCGGCCAGGAGCCGGTGCTCGACGACGCGCTCGACTGGATGCTGATCGACCAGGCCGAGCCGGCCATCGACCGGGGTGAGCCGGTCGAGATCGAGGCCGAGGTCCGCAACGTCAACCGCTGCGTCGGCGGCCTCCTCTCCAGCGCCATCGCCCAGCGTCACGGGGCCGCCGGCCTCGACGAGGAGACGATCCACGTCCGCTTCACCGGCTCGGCCGGCCAGAGCTTCGGCGGCTGGCTCGCGCCCGGGGTCAGCTTCAGCCTCAGCGGCGACGCCAACGACTACACCGGCAAGGGCCTCTCCGGCGGCGTCCTCGCCGTCAGCCCGCCCGCCGGCGTGACCTTCGTTCCCGAGGAGAACGTGATCATCGGCAACACCGTCCTCTACGGCGCCACCCGCGGTCGGGCGTTCTTCCGCGGCCTGGCCGGCGAGCGCTTCGCCGTACGCAACTCCGGCGCCCTGGCCGTCGTCGAGGGCGTCGGCGACCACGGCTGCGAGTACATGACCGGCGGCCGGGTCGTCATCCTCGGTCCCACCGGCCGCAACTTCGCCGCCGGGATGAGCGGTGGCATCGCCTACGTCCTCGACGCCGATGGCACCTTCGCCAGGCGCTGCAACATGGCGCTCGTCTCCTTCGAGGAGATGGACGACGACAACCTGGCCGAGCTGCGCGCCCTCGTCGTCGAGCACGAGCGCCGCACCGGGTCGACCGTCGCCGCCCGCCTGCTCGACGACTGGGAGACCTCGCTCGAGCAGTTCGTCAAGGTCATGCCCGACGACTACCGTCGCGTCCTTGACGAGCAGGCGGCCAAGCTCCTGGCCGAGGCCGCGGCGTGAGTCCCGCCCGCGCCCTCGTCGCCGGCGGCCCGGTCGCCCGGCGGCTCCGCTGATGGGCGAGCTGGGCGCCTTCCTGCGCATCGCGCGCGCGCCGGTGCCCGAGCGCGATCCCCACGACCGGGCCCACGACTACCGGGAGTTCATGCTCACCCGGCCGGTCCCCGAGCTCCAGGAGCAGGGCGCCCGCTGCATGGAGTGCGGCGTCCCCTTCTGCCACAGCGGCTGCCCACTCGGAAACCTGATCCCCGACTGGAACGACCTCGTCTACCGCGACCGCTGGGCCGACGCCCTGCGCCAGCTCCACGCCACCAACAACTTCCCCGAGTTCACCGGCCGCCTCTGTCCCGCCCCGTGCGAGGCGGCCTGCGTGCTCGAGATCCGCGAGGGCGACGCCGTCACGATCAAGCAGATCGAGAACGCGATCATCGACCGCGGCTTCGACGAGGGCTGGGTCGTTCCGCAGCCGCCCGACCTCGAGACCGGCCGCAGCGTCGCCGTCGTCGGCGCCGGCCCCGCCGGGATGGCGGCCGCTCAGCAGCTGCGCCGCGCCGGCCACCGCGTCGTCCTGTTCGAGCGCGACGAGGCCGCCGGCGGGCTGGTCCGCTTCGGCGTGCCCGATTTCAAAATCGAGAAGGCCATCGTCGAGCGGCGGGTCCGCCAGTTGGTGGCCGAGGGCGTCGAGCTCCGCTGCGGCGTCGACGTCGGGCGCGACGTCAGCACCGCCGAGGTCCGCGCCCAGTTCGATGCCGTCGTCCTGGCCATCGGCTCCCGCGTTCCTCGCGACCTGCCGGTGCCCGGCCGCGAGCTCGAAGGCATCCACTTCGCGATGGACTACCTCTACGTCCGCAATCGCTGGGTCGCCGGCGCCTTCGGCCCCCCGCCGACCGCCCCGGCCCCGGAGCCGCGGACGATCACCGCCGCCGGCAAGCACGTCATCGTGATCGGCGGCGGCGACACCGGCGCCGACTGCGTCGGCAACGCCCTCCGCGAGGGCGCCGCCTCGATCACCCAGCTCGAGCTCCTGCCCGAGCCGCCGCCCCGGCGACCCGACGACCGGACGCCGTGGCCGCTGTGGCCGAACAAGATGCGCCTCTCCTACGCGATGAAGGAGGCCGAGGGCGAGGGCAAGGGCGAGCGCGCCTACTCCGTGGTGACGACGCACTTCTCCGGCGTCGACGGCCGCGTGGCCGGCCTGCACCTCGCCCAGGCCGAGGCCGCCCCGCCGTTCCGCCCGGTCGCCGGGACCGAGCGGGAGCTCGCCGCCGACCTCGTGCTCCTGGCCATGGGCTTCGTCCATCCCGAGCACGACGGTCTCGTCGACGAGCTCGGCGTCGAGCGTGACCAGCGGGGGAACGTCAAGGCCGGCGCCTACGCGACCTCCCAGGACGGGGTGTTCGCCGCCGGCGACGCCCGCCGCGGCCAGTCGCTGATCGTCTGGGCGATCAACGAGGGCCGCCAATGCGCCCGGATCGTCGACCGCTACCTCCAGGTCCCTCGCCGGAACGGCCGCGTCCCCGCCGGCGCCTGATCCGAAGCCGCCCGGTTTCGCCCGACCCAGCGCAACCTACGCCGTCGCGGCGGTTTGAGTCGAGAGTGGCTGCGGCCGCCCGCGGCGCCGCCCCCGTGGTGATCGCTACCCTGTGGCGCGGCGACGACTTTCAACGATCGGAAGGAACACGCTCTTGCGCCTGCGCAGAACTCCCCTCGCGTCCCTCGTGGCGCTCGCCGTGCTCGGGGCGGCTCCGGCCGCGAGTCAGGCCTACGTCACCGGGGTCGGCGACAACAACCCCAACATGTTCGCCAGCCCGTTCTACAAGGCGCTGAACACCAGGATCACCCGCTACGTCGCTCCCTACAACATCATCGACACGAGCGATCGCGCCGCCGTCACGACCTGGGTGCGCGCCGCCGAGCAGTCCGGCGTCCAGCCCCTGATCGCCTTCTATCACGCCCGCGGACGGGCCGGCACGCACATGCCGACGGTCGCCGCCTACACGAAGGAGATCAAGAAGTTCTTCAAGGCGTTCCCCGAGATCAAGTACTACACGCCGTGGAACGAGGCCAACCGCGGCAACGTGTCGGTCTCCGGCGGCGCCTCCTTCCACAGCCCGACGGCCAAGCAGTCGGCCCAGTACTACCTCGCCCTGCGCTCGGCCTGCAAGGGCTGCAAGATCGTCGGCCTCGACCTCCTCGACGGATCGAACATCAAGCCGACGATCGCCTACCTGCGCCAGTTCCAGGCCTACGCCCGCGGCCACCTGCCGACGATCTGGGGCCTGCACAACTACTCGGACACGAATCGCAACCGCAGCACCGGGACCAGGGCCGTCCTCGCGGCCGTCAAGGGCCAGGTCTGGCTGACCGAGACCGGCGGGCTCGTCCAGTTCGGCGGTGCCTTCCCCTACAGCCTGTCGCGCGCCTCCAAGGCCCTGACCTACATGTTCAAGCTGGCGGCCTCCAACCGGCGGATCGCCCGTCTCTACATCTACAACTGGTACGGCGGCGACGCCACCACCCGCTTCGACGCCGGCCTCGTCGACCCGACCGGCATGCCCCGACCCGGCTACTACACGGTGCTCAAGAAGTTGACCGGCGCGTAGCCCACCCGGGCGTCGGGCTGCCCGGCCGGGCTCCGTTTTCGCCCGCGGCGGCGCCGGCGCCCGGCCGTCCGGCGTCCGGCGGCCGGACGGACGCGATGCCGTCCACCCGGCTCCCTACAGTGCGTGGTGGAAACTCGTCCTTCGCACTGGTGGGAGCATCTCGATGCCGCTTTGCTTCATCGAACCGCAGGATGCGATCCGCGTGATCGCAGAGTCGATCGGCCGTGAGGCTCGCCGCCAGCTCGTCGGCGAGGTCCTTCACGCCTGGGTCGACGACCTCCCCGAGCGCGAGCTCGTCGCCCAGTACGCCAAGGCGATCGCCGAGCTCGACGAGCAGGATCTGTCGATGCTGGCCGCCTGGCATGCCTCCCTCGACACGATCGGCCAGCCGATCGCCAACACCGATTTCCTGGTCAGCGTCTTTCCCTCCCTCGGCGAGCACCGTCGTGAGGCCCTGAAGATCGCGGCCAGCTTCCGCGGGGAGGAGGCGTTCGACGCCGGCGTGGCCGAGGAGCAGGCCCTGCGGTCGGTGCTGCCGCGGCTCTCCCGCGCCCGGGCCGAGCAGCTCGCCCTCGAGTGCATCGAGCTCTACGTCTGGGACCGCCTCGGCTCCGACAACTGAGGCCGGCGGCGTAGACTCGGGACGATGGCCAGCCGCGTCGTCCTCTTCACGACCTCCTCCTGCGCGTTCTGCGCCCACGCCCGGTCGCTGTTGCGAAAGCGCGGCGTCGAGTTCGAGGACGTCGACCTCGGCGCCGACCCCGAGCTCCAGGCCGAGCTTGCCGCCGTCACCGGCCTCGACGCGTTCCCTCAGATCATCGTCGATGGCGTGCCCCTCGGCGGCTTCAACGAGCTCCGGGCCGCCGAGCGCGACGGCCGGCTCGCCGCCTGGAGCGCCGCCTAGGGATTGGCCCGCAGGAGGGCGACGCCGGGCACGCGGCCGGACGCCGTCATCCGGCCGGCGGCCCCCGCGGCGTGCTTGAGGTAGCGATCGAGGAAGGCGATCGTCACCCGCTCGACCACCCCCAGCTGCGGCTGGGCGTCGGTGTAGGGCCCGAGGTGCGACGCGCCGGGCAGCGTGAGCAGGAACTTCGGCCGCGGCGCGAGGTCGAAGAAACCGTGGGTCAGGCTCGGCGGGTTGACGACGTCGGCGGTGCCCTGGGTGGCCAGCAGGGGCGGGCTCGGGGCCGGGAAGTCGAAGCCGCCGACGCCGGGGATCTTCGCGCCGGAGAGGATCACCGCGGCACTGACCCTCCGGTCGAGGTAGAACCTGTCGTAGGCCACGGCGAGCGCCGTCTCGCCGCCGTCCGACTGACCGGTCACCGCGACCTCGCCGGCGGCGAGGAGGCCGGCGAAGAAGCCGTCGGGCACGGCCGACGCCGTGATCATGTCCGAGATCACGAGGCTCATATCGCGCGGCTGATTGATCAGATCCGACTCGTCGGGTCCTCCGGGGGCGTCCGAGTTCTCCAGCGGGAAGATCGGGGCCGCCACGACGTAGCCGGCCCGGGTCCACGCCTGCAGCAGACGGGCGTAGATGCCGGGCGAGACGGCGAAGCCATGGCCGAAGATCACCAGCGGGAACGGACCGGCCGACCGGACGGGCGTGGCGTTCATCGCGTCGACGCGCCCGGGCGAGCCCGTCGCCGGGTAGCGCACGAGGGTGACCAGCCTGCGCGGCACCCGCCCGACGCCGGGGATGCGCACCCGGCGGCGGCGATCGACGAAGGTCAGGATCCGCAGTCCGACTGCGAACGGGGCTCGCGGCGGCGGGGTCGCCCGCCGGGTCGCCGGCCGTTTTGCCGCCGCCCCGCGACTCGCCGGCGGCGCTGTGGTCGCGCCGGCCTGCGGCCCGTTCGAGCCAGCGGCCGCCGCCCCGCAGCCGGCCAAGCCGACGGCGCAGGCGCAGGCGACCGCCGTCGACCGGCTAGCGCCCACCACGGCTCCGGCGCCGGCGGCCGAACACGACCTCGACGAGGAAGGTGACGGCGAGCAGGACGATCACCGCCGTCGCGATCACGGCGACGATCCCCAGGCTGGTCAGGGCCAGGGCCAGGCCGGCAAGGATGACGGCGAGGCCGCAGTCGATCAGGGCGGCGCGCGCGCTCACAGCGGGATCAGCCGGAAGACGGGTCGCGGGAGGTGGCGCAGCACGGCGAACACGAACCGCAGCCGACCGGGCACCCAGATCGTGTGGGCCGGGCCGTCGAGCGCCCGGACCGTCGCCTCGGCCACGGCCGCGGCCGTCGTGGCCAGCGGCGGCCGGCGCAGACCGGCGGTCATCCGGGTGGCGACGAACCCCGGGCGGACGACGAGGACGCGGGCGCCGCTGCCGCGCGAGGCGTCGGCCAGCCCCTGAGCCAGGGCGTCGAGGCCGGCCTTGGCCGCCCCATAGACGGCGTTGCTGCGCCGCGGTCGTTCGCCGGCGACGCTCGAGAGGACGACGAGCGTGCCGCTGCCCTGCGCGCGCAGGGCCCGCAGGCAGTGGATCAGCAGGGAGCCGGCGCCGACGAAGTTGACCGCCATCACCCGGACGAGGTCGTCGGTATCGGCATCGAGTCCCTGCCCGTGGCCGAGGGTCCCGACGGCGAGAACGACGAGGTCGAAGCCGCCGGCGCGGGCGAAGGCGCCCTCGACGGCGCCCGCATGCCCGCCCGTGTCGGTGGCCTCGACGAGGCCGATCTGCGGGTCCCCGCAGCCGGCGCCGGCCAGGGCGGCGGCGGCCGCCGCCAGCCGGTCGGGGTCGCGGCCGAGCAGGTGGGGCGCGACCGGGCCGTCGACCGCCAGCCGGCCGACGATGGCCAGGGCGATCTCCGAGCTGCCGCCGACGAGCAGCACGCGGCG
Source organism: uncultured Solirubrobacterales bacterium (assembly GCA_963795745.1). Classification (GTDB taxonomy): domain Bacteria; phylum Actinomycetota; class Thermoleophilia; order Solirubrobacterales; family Solirubrobacteraceae; genus Palsa-513. Next base: position 17,743 of record CAWCIT010000008.1, on the reverse strand, counting down.
CGCGGTCATCCGCGACCGCCGGGAATCAGGCCCGTCCGCAGGCCGAGGTCCGAGCGCCAGGCGCGCTCGGGGTCGGCGGCCTCGCGGGCGGCCTGCCAGTCGCCGAGCCGCGGGTACATGGCCGCCAGCGCGGCCGGCCGCAGGCGGGCGTCCTTGGTCAGATAGACGCGGCCGCCCGCCTCGGCGACGATGTCGTCGAGCGCGTCGAGCAGCCGGTGCACGCCGGCGGCCGCCCGCGGCAGGTCGAGGGCGAGCGTCCAGCCTTCCAGCGGGAACGACAGCGGCGCCGCGGATCCGGGGCCGAGGGCCTTGAGCGTGGCCAGGAAGCAGGGCACCCGGGCGGCGCGCAGGCCGTCGATCACCGCCCGCAAGGCGGCCTCGCGCCCGCGGGGGACGGCGAACTGGTACTGGAGGAGGCCGTCGCGGCCGTAGAGGCGCGGCCAGCCGTCGAGCGCGTCGAGCGGGAACATGTGCGGCGCCAGCGGCTGCGGGCGGCCGCGCTCGGAGCGCGGGGCCCGGCGGTAGCGCAGCTCGTTGAACGCCCGCGCGCTTGCCGGCCTGAGCACGCCGGCCGGCCAGTGCTCCGGGACGGTCAGCGGCGCGCGGCGCGTCGCCCGGCGCCCCGGATCCCGCGGGGGTGCGGCGGAAATGCTTTGCGAGCGGGTCACGATGCCGCGCCCCCGGCTTGATCCCAGGAGGTCGAGCCACGCGATCCGGTGGTCGGCGGGGCCCGGTGCCGCGAGGAGGGCCAGGGCATCCTCGAGCGACGCCGCCCGGTCGGTGTCGGCGGCCATCCGGTCCCCCGCGACGCGCTCGAGCTCGATCCGCGCCCAGAGGATCACGCCGGTCAGGCCCATGCCGCCGATGGTCGCCTGGAAGAGCTCGGCGCTCGGGGTCAGCTCGAGCAGATCGCCGTCGGCGAGCAGCAGCCCGAGCGCCTGGACGTGGGCGCCGAAGCTGCCGGCGCGTGGATGGTTCTTGCCGTGGATGTCGCTGGCGAGCGCGCCGCCGACCGTGACGTGCTGGGTGCCGGGCAGGACCGGGAGGATCCAGCCGGCCGGGACCAGGCGGTCGAGGAGCTCGCCGAGCGTGACCCCGGCCTGGGCCGTGACCGTCCCGGCCGCGTCGTCGAGCTCGAAGCCGCCGACGCCGGTCATGTCGAGCACATGGCCGCCGTCGAGCTGGGCGGCGTCCCCATAGCTGCGCCCGAGGCCCCGCGCGATCGCCCCTCGGCTGCGGCCGGGGCCGCAGCACCAGGCCACGGCCGTGCGGGCCTCGTCGGCGTCCCGCGGGCGCACGATGCGCACATCGGCGACCGGGCCGCCGCCGAAGCCGTGAACCGTCGCCCCGGTCGCGGTGACCGGCGCTGGTCCGGAGGTCGGCGCCCGGGCGACCGCCGGCCGCCGGGTGCCGGGCGCCGGGCTACGCGGCATGGACGCTCAGGGCGAAGGCGACCGTCCAGGCCAACCCGAGCAGCTGGAGCACCCGGTCCTCGAGCAGCAGCTCCTCCGGAGCCTCGCCGGCGCCGCGGCGCAGCAGCAGCCCGTAGCGGGCCAGCGACGCGGCGAAGGGCAGGACGGTCAGCTGCCGCCACGGAAAGCCGCCGGCCGGGTGGTGGCCGAGGGCCCAGACGCAATAGGCGGCGAAGGCGAGCGTCGCGCTCACGGCGAGCACCTGCCGCAGCCGCGCCGCCGTGTAGACGCCGAGCACGCCGCGGCCGCTGGCGCCGGCGCGCGCGAGCTCGGCGTGGCGCTTGCCGGCGGCGACGAACACCGCGCCGAAGGTGACCACGACGACGAACGACCGCGACAGGTAGACCGGGGCGGCGACCCCGCCGGCCACGGCCCGCAGGACGAAGCCGGCGGCGATGGCGGCCACATCGACGAAGGCGATCCGCCGCCAGAGCGCCGTATAGCTGAACGTCACCGCAAGGTAGCCGGCGCCGACGACCAGGAGCAGCGGCCGCACGAGCAGGCAGAGGCCGAGACCGGCCAGCATCAGGCCGGCGCCGGCGGCCAGCGCCGTGCGCGGCTCGATCTCGCCCGCGGCGACCGGCCGGTGGCGCTTGCGCGGATGGGCCCGGTCCTCGACCGCGTCGCGGACGTCGTTGACGACGTAGGTCGCCGCGGCGAGCAGGCAGAACGCGGCGAAGGCGCCGGCGACGCGCCACGGGACGTCGTCGCGCACGAGCACCCCGGCGGCCGCCGGCGCGGCGACGACGAGCAGGTTCTTGACCCACTGGCGGGGCCGGGTCAGCGCGAGGAGCCGGACCAGTCGCCGCGCCCTCCCGCCCGCCATCCGCGGCTCGGGCCGGCGGTGGCCGAGCCGGTGCGTCGTCCCTGCCGGCGCGTCGCCGGCGGCGCCGCGGCCGCCCGCCGGGGCATAGGCGGCGACGACCGTGGCGCCCGGCGCCTTCTCCGGACGCCGCGCGTCCTCCTGGGCAGGGGGCACCTCGGACAAGCTAGGTCAGTTTCCTTAAGCGGGTGTGAGCATTCGATGAAGCCTCCCTCATCGACTACTCAGGTTCACTTATGGATGTTGTGCCAGAGTCGTCGATCTTCATGCCCACATCTGCCCCTGAGAATACGCCGACGACGCGCCGGCCGGTCGGGCCGGACGGCGGCCGGCGGGACCGCTCGCGGCCTTCGGCCTGGCGGCGGGCGCGGCGGATCCTCCTCGTCGCCGCCGTCCTCTGTCTCCTGGCGCCGGCCGTCTCGCTCGTCCAAGCGCTCGGCCGGCCGTCGAACTCGACCTTCTCGATCCGCCTGGTCGAATGGCTGCGCGACAACGGCGCACGCGGCTTCGTCAACAAGGTCGAGGCCACCTACTACTCGCTGACCGCTCCGGCCACCGGGGGGCCCGGCCTGCGGGCGCTGCCGGCGCAGCCCGACGCCACGGCGGTGGGGGCGGCCGCCGCCGCCGCGCGCGCGCGCAACCGCTACCGGCCGCCGCGGATTCGCGCCGTCATCCGCCCGGCCCTCCCGGGCGAGGGGGTCTGGCGTGCGACCCGGGCCAACGCCGGACCCCACCCACCGGTCCTGGTCACCAGCTTTCGCAGCGACGTCAACTACCCGCGCGAGGTCGCCGGGGTGGCCTGGATCGACCACACGCAGACCCAGACCTTCCTCTATCCCGGTCGCCAGGAGCCGTCGGCGGCGCTCGTCCGCGGGCCGATGGAGGTGCCGGCGCGGATGCGAGGCCGGCTGGTCGCGACGTTCAACAGTGGCTTCAAGCTCGCCGACTCCGGCGGCGGCTTCGCCGTCGGCGGGCACACATACGTGCCGCTCAAGGCCGGCATCGCGACGATCGTGCGCTACCGCAGCGGCCACGTCGACGTGAAGGGGTGGAACGGCGGGGCGACCGCCGGGCCGAACGTGCTTTCCGCGCGCCAGAACCTGCCGCTGATCGTCAACCACGGGCGGGCGAACCCGAACCTCGGCGACGGTCCGCAGTGGGGGGCGACGCTCGGCAATGCCGTGCGCGTCTGGCGGTCGGGCGTCGGCGTCGACCGACACGGCAACCTGATCTACGCGGCGGCCAACAACCAGACCGTCGGCTCGCTGGCGGCGATCCTGATCCGCGCCGGGGCGGTGCGGGCGATGGAGCTCGACATCAACTCCTACTGGGTCAGCTTCATCACCTATCGCCACCGCGGCGGCGTCGATCCGGCGAACCTCCTGGCGAGCATGACGCGGCCGCCGACGCGCTACCTGACCGTCGACGACCGCGACTTCTTCGCCGTCTACGGGCCCTAGACATCGGCGGCGTCGAAGCCGTACTGCTCCCAGCGTTGCCGCGTAGATTCGATCCGATGTGGGATGGGCGAGGTCGGTGAAGAGGATGCACCGGCGGGCGCCGACGGCGAGGGCCTCGCGGCTGGTCGCGGCCACCGCGCGGGGCATCTGCCCACCCGGCACGGCGATGCGCGAATATGGAGGCGAACGATGATCGGCCCCCCGACACCCGACGCGGCCTCGAGGCGATGACCGGCCAGGAGCTCGGGCTCGTCCTTGCCGTCTTCCTGGCCTGTGCGGTCGAGGCGGTCGAGGCACTGACGATCGTGCTCGCGGTCGGCCTGACGCGGAGCTGGTCCTCGGCCCTGGCCGGAGTCGGCGCGGCGACGGCGGCGCTGGCGGCCATCGTCCTCGCCCTGGGCCCGGCCTTGACCGCGCTGCCGATCGACGTCCTGCGCGTCGCGGTCGGCGGCCTGTTGCTGATCTTCGGCCTGCAGTGGCTGCGCAAGGCCATCCTCCGGGCCGCCGGCCTGAAGGCGCGTCACGACGAGGCGGCGACGTTCGCCGCCGAGACGCAGGCCGCGAGCCTGGCGCCGCGCGCGGCGACGGGCCTCGACGGGTACGCGTTCGCGATCGCCTTCAAGGGCGTCCTCCTCGAGGGGCTCGAGGTCGCGTTCATCGTGCTGACCTTCGGCGCCAACCAGCACCGGATCGATCTGGCGGCGATCGCCGCCGCCGCGGCGATCGCCGCCGTCCTCCTGGCCGGCCTCGCCGCCCGGGCCCCGCTGGCCCGGGTTCCCGAGAACACGCTCAAGTTCGCGGTCGGCGTCATGCTCACGTCCTTCGGGACCTTCTGGGGGGCCGAGGGCGCCGGCGCGTCGTGGCCCGGGGGGGACGCTGCCCTGCTCGGCATCGTCCCCGCCCTGCTGGCCGTTGCGCTCCTGCTCGTCGGCTACCTGCGCCGCCCGCCGCTCGGGTCATCGGTCGGGCCGGACGCGGCGGTCGGGGAGGGGGCGTGAGGCTCCTGGCGCGGGTCGGGCGCGCCGTCTGGGACTTCGTGGTCGGCGACGACTGGCGGGTCGCGCTCGGGGTCGTGGCGGCCATCGGCCTGACCGCGCTCGTCGCCACGAGCGCGGTCGCGGCCTGGTGGGTGCTGCCCGTCGCCGTGGTCGGGCTCCTCGCCGACTCGCTGCGCCGGGCGGCGGTGCGCCGGGCGCCCGAGGCCGGTGAGCGCTAGCGGCGCCGGCGCCGGCGCCACCCGGCCGCGGCCGGGATCGCCGGCGGGGGAAAGGCGTCGATTCCGACCCCGGGTTCTGTTAGGCTGCCGCCCTGGCCTCAACCCCAGGTTCAGCGTCATCCGAGAAAGACTCGAGCACCGCTGTTCGGCCGCCGCGACACCCATGGTCCACACCCATCGCCCACCGACGGACAGCGCTCGGATCACGGGGCTCGTCGCCGTGCTCGTACTGCTCTTCTCGGCGTTGAGCGCCGGAGCTGCGGTCGCCGCCTCGCCGGTCGCCGGCTCGTCCGTCGCGGGCTCGAGCTCGCCGGACGGGGCGCCGGTCGTCGGCACCACGACGGCCACGGGCGCCTCGGCGCCGGCTCCGTCCGGCTTCATCGTCAGCTCCGCCCCGTCCGGCCCGGTCGCCGCGCCGGCGCCGGCCCATACCGCGGCTCCGGTGGCCCGCAGCCAGCCGACGATCATCGCGCCCAACTCGGGCGATGCCGCCGTCGGCCGTCCCTCGCACCAGGCCGAGCGGCCCGTCACGTCCCAGGTCACGGTCGTCTCCTCGGTCGTCGCCACGGCCAGCGCCCCCCCGGTCAAGCCGGCGGTCGTCCAGCTCGACTCCGCCGGCCCGCTGGTGGCCTCCGCCGTCGGGCGGCCACCGGCCGCGACGGTCGGTCGCCGCCAGCCGGCGGTGGCGGCGATGTTGCGCGGGCTGCCGCTGTTCCCGACCGCCCCGCCGGCGGCGAGGACGGCGAGTGTTTCGGTGGCCGTGGAGGGCGTCTACCTGAGCGCGTCGACCAGCGCGCGGCGCCCGGGGCAGCGGCCACTGGCGCCGGTGGCCGGCCCGCTGATGGGTCCGGCCGGCCTCGGGTCGGTCTCGCTCGGGTCACCCTGGGGCCCCGGCTCGTCGGTCCGGGACGGCTGGGCCTGGCTCGGGAACGCGCCGCTCTCCTCCTCGGGACCGACGGGGGTCTCGCTGCTGGGAGCGACGGCGGTGCTGGCGGCGATGACCCTGCTGGCCGCGGTCACCTGGCGGCGGGGGCCGTGGGTCTGGCCGGAGCTCGGGTTTCAGTCTCTGCTGTGTTCCGCGGTGCTCGATCGTCCCGGCTAGCTCGCCGTCCTCTAGCCCACTATGCTTTCGCCGCTTCGTGAGCGCTCTTGCGCGACGGGCCGGCGGAGTCGTATTTGCGATCTCTGCATCACCAGGCGTCCGCCTGGGAGAAAGGAACAAGTGCAATGAACATCAAGCTCATCACGGTTACCGCGACGGCGGCCGCTCTGGCTTTCGGGGTGGCATCGGCTGCGGCCGACACGACGGTCATCGGCGGCACCGGCCAGTCCAGCAACCAGGGCGTGAACAGCAGCCAGTCCGGCGCGAACGGCAGCGCCGGCGGCTCCACGTTCATCCTCGGGGATTCGGCACCGACCACAGTCCAGGACTCGACGAACGTCGTCAGCAACGATCAGGAGATCGGCGGCGGCGTGGGCGACACGACGCTGATCGCTCCGAGCGGCCAGTGCTTCTGCCAGGGCAGCCAGCAGGGGGTCAACAGCCAGCAGGTCGGCGTCAACGGTGACGGCGGCGGGGCGGGCACGACGGCCATCCTGGGCGACTCGGCTCCGACGCTGGTGCAGGACTCGACGAACGTGCTCGACAACGGGCAGTTCATCGGCGGCGGCATCGGTGACACGATCCTCATCGGTGGGGCGTCGCAGGCCAACCAGCAGGGCACGAACTCGAGCCAGAGCGGCTCGAACGGCGGGGCCGGTGGCGGTGGCATCCTCGTCGTCGGCGGCGACTCGCTTGGTCTGCTCGACCAGGAGTCGTCCAACCTGCTGACCAACGTCGTCATCCTCGGCGGCTGATCGAACCCCAGCAACCAGACGCGATCGCCTGGCCGGCCGGTCCTTCGTGGGCCGGCCGGCACCGGCGGTCGGGCGGGGCTTCACTAACCATCAAGATCTCAGGGGTGGGTGAACATGTTGAATCGATACATACGACGCTTGCCGCTCAGCGTGGCAATGTTGGCATTGGCCGTCGGTCCGGCGGTCAGCCAGGCAGACGTGGTCAACCCGGCGACGGGGCAGTCGATCACGCAGTCGGCGTCCGGACAGACGGTGACGCAGCCGGGTGCTAAGCAGAGCGTGGCGCAGGCCGGAGCAAGTCAGACGGTGACGCAGCCGACGCAGACGGTCTCTCAGCCGGGCAACGGGACGCAGACGGTGACGCAGCCGGGTCAGTGCATCTCGCAGGCCGGCTCGGGCCAGGCCGTTACGCAGGGCACGCAGAACGTGACGCAGGGTGCGGGTGCCGGGCCGTGCACGACGCCGACGCCGACGCCGACGCCGACCCCGGTGCCGGCCACGGTGACGGGTCCGCAGGGACCCCCCGGTACCAACGGCACCAACGGCACCAACGGGACCAACGGGACCAACGGCACCAACGGGACCAACGGCACCAACGGGACCAACGGCACCAACGGGACCAACGGCACCAACGGCGAGAACGAGGGAAGCGGCGCTCCGGGGAGTCCGGTGCTCGTCAGCTCCACCAAGAAGCTGGCCTTCACCGGCTTTGACGTGTGGAAGCTGCTCCTCGTCGGCGGCCTGTTCGTCGCGGGTGGCGCGGGTACGTGGCGCATGGCTCGGAAGCTCGGGTCCGGCGTCGCCGGTCGCTAAGCAGTCAGCGAGTCACTCTCAGGGCGGGCGCCGGCCAGCGAGCCGGCGCCCGTCGGGAGTCCGTGTCGGGCAAGCCGCCCGGCGCCCGAAGTCCGGTCGGTCGAGTCAGTCGCCGGCGCGCAGGAGGTCGTAGCGCCCGGCGCCGACGCGGCCGGCGTGGCGCCAGACGAAGAACGCGCAGCGCAGGCGCCCGCCCCCCTCGAGTTCGAGCTCGCCCGCGCCGATCGCCTCGCCCGCGACGCGCAGCGGGTAGTCGGACTCCTCTGTCTCCCACAGCTCGAGGCCAGCCCGCCGCTGGTGGCCGGCGCCGTCGTAGGCGGTCGACAGGCGCGGGTCGTCGATCGGATGGGCCGCGGGCGGTGCTCCGCGCAGGACGAAGCCCGACACCTCTTCGGCCTCGTGGTTGCCGGCCCGCGCCGGGCGGCGGGCGCGCAGCGTCACCGCCAGGTCCTCGCTCAGCCAGGCGCCGACGCCCCTGGCCACCGCGACCTTCTTCCAGCTCCGCGCCACCGGCGCCTCGACCACGGCGTGGCCGAGCCCGTCCAGCTCCGTGCCGGCCGCCGTACCCCGCACCCGGCACAGCCACTCCTGGGTGCCGTCGGCGAAGATCGCCGGCTCGCCGAGCGGCTCGGCGACGACGTCGAGCTCGCCCCCGTCGCCAGCCCGCCAGCTCCGGCCCCCCGGGCCGTCGATCGCGTCGACCCGCGCCGCCCGCAGGACCGACGTCCGGCCGTCGCGGCAGATCAAGCCGCCGCCGCCGTGGCCGCGCACCACGCCCGCCAACGACCCGTCGCCGAAGCCGACCGTGACCGGCGAGCTCACCGCGGGAGCTTCTCCGGATCGACCTCGATCGGCCGGCCGTCGACGTCGAAGACCTGGGTCGCCGCCCGCCGCCCGCCGCCCGCCGCCGCCAGGTAGGCCACCAGCCGCCCGGCGTAATGGCGGACGATCAGCCGCCGGGCCACGGCCCGGGTCGGCGGCGCCAGGAGCAGCGCGCCCACGACGTCGGTGACGAAGCCGGGCACGATCAGGAGGACCCCGCCGACGAAGACGAGCGCCCCGTCGAGGGCCGCCCGGCCCGGCGGGCGCCCTGCGGCGACCGCCCGGGCGAAGTCGCGCAGGACGGCGCGGCCCTGCTCCCGGACCAGGCGGACGCCGATCACCGACGTGGCGAGGAGGGCGGCGATCGTCCACAGCACGCCGATCGCCTGGCCGACCTGGAGGATCACGTAGAGCTCGACGATGGGGATCCCGATCACCACGGCGAGAATCAAGAGAGGCATGGTCCTAAGGCTACGCCTGCACTAGGATGGGGGGATGGTAACCGTCGACGAAGTGGAAGAAGCGCTCACCAACGTCATCGACCCCGAGCTCGGGCTCGACTTCGTCGAGCTCGGCCTGATCTACGGAATCGAGATCGACGGCGCCACCGTGCGCGTCACCTTCTCGCTCACCTCGCCCGGCTGCCCGATCGGTCCGCAGGTCAGCGAGCAGATCGAGGAGTTCGTGGGCGAGCTCGACGGCGTCGACTCGGTCGCCTCGGAGATGGTGTTCACCCCGCCGTGGTCGCCCGAGCGAATGAGCGAAGACGCAAAGTTCGCGCTCGGGTTCTGAGCCGGACGCTCGACTCCTAGCCTCCGTAGGACCGGCGCAGCCCGCCAACCACTCCGGCCAGCGTCGGGCCGCCCGGACGCAGCCGCCACGTGACCCGCACCGACCCGGTCGGCCCCGGTAGGAGGAGGACCCCCCGCCGCAGGCGCCCGCCGCTCGCCCGCAGCCCGCTCACCGCGTAGGGCACCGGCCAGCTGAGCTGCGTCCCGGCCGGCGCCGTCCAGCGCAAACTCGCTCCGCCCGAGCGTGACCGCAGCACGAACGAGACCCGGCCCCGGGCGGTCGGCGCCCGCCGCACCGACACCATGCGTCCGGGTGCAAGCCAGCCGCCCGGGACGGCCCCGAGCAGGGTGACGCCGCCCGCGCCGTCGTCGCGGACGAGCATGTTGCGGATCAAGGTCGCCAGCTCGGCCGCGTAGGTCCCGTGCGGGGTGAGGTTGGCCGCGCTCGACCGGCTGCCGCCCGGACGGATGTCGCTCTCGAAGCCGCCCCACGTCCCGGTCGAATGGGCGAGCTCGGCGTAGAGGCCGTCGACCACCGCCGCCTGCTCGCCGCGGGCGAGCTCGGTCTCGAAGATGCGAAAGCCGGTGTAGTCGTGCAGGCGCCCGGCGTAGGTGGCGATCCCCTCCCTGAAGCCCGACCGCGCCCGCCGGATCGTGGCCGTCACGATCGGGTCGGATGCCGCCAGCGGCCCATCCGGATAGGCCACCCACCAGTTGCCCCAGTCGCGCCCGCCCCGCCGGTCGAGCGCCGGCGGCACCCCCTGCCCGCCACCTCCCGCCGCCGCGGCCGCCCGCGTGGCCCGGGCCACGCTCGCCCGCAGCCGGGCCGCAACCGGCTGCCACGCGCCCGCCAGGTCGCCGCGTCCGGCGACGCGGGCCAGACCGACCGCGGCGTCGATTCCGGCCACCGCCCAGAAGTCGTCGCCGGCCAGTCGCCCGGCGACGTACTCGTCGTCGCCCGGGTCGCCCGCCGGCAGCAGCCCCAGCCGATCGCCGGCGAGCTGGGTCTCGAGCCAGCCGACCGCCCGGCCGACCGCCGGAAGCTGCGCCCGGGCGAACGCGCCGTCGCCGGTCAGCTCGGCGTGGCGGCCGAGCGCCCACAGCGCCTGGCCGAAGCCGTCGTACTGGCCCGGCCGGCTGATGAAGAGCCCGTCCGGCCGCTGCCAGGCCGCGAAGTAGGCGAGATCCTCGGCCGCCGGCCCGGCCAGGCCGGCCAGGTCGAGTGCGTTGGTCATCAGCGCCGCGTCGCGCAGCCAGAAGGCGTGGTACTGGAGGTCGTTCACCGTCTGGACCCACGCGCCCGACCCCCCGAGCCGGTAGCGGCTGGTGAGGATCCCGACCAGGCTCGCCCAGTAGGCGTCGGCCACCCCGGCCTCCGGGACCGACAGGCCGACGGCCGGCTGCAGGGCCGTCGCCCACGCCCGCCGGACGGCCGCCCGCGCCCCGGCGTAGCCGAGCCGGGCGATGTCGCCCAGCGCCGGGCTGGACGCCGCCACCGGGACGACCGGCAGCTTGAACTCGAGCTCGGCCGACCCGCCCGGCACCAGCCGCCGCGTGTAACGGATCCGCGCGCACACCGTGGTCCGCGTCGCGCACCCGGGCGCCAGCTCGACCCGGCGCCGGCCGCCGGCCAGGAGCACGAGGGCCTGCGACCCGCCGCCTGGCCGCGCGCGGACGAGCGCGCCGCCGACCACCCCGTAGCGGGCGCGCGGGTCGAACGCCTCCCCCGGCTGGGCGTAGATGCCGTTCCCGGCGGTCCCCGCCGGCGCCGGGTAGCGAAACCGCGGGCCCCCGAGCGCGTTGGGCGGGCCGCCGCCGCCGCTCTTGCTCACCGCGAGCGCCCATCCGGCCTGGCGGGCGGCCGCGGTCAGGTTGACCATGCGCACCCGGACCACCACGACGGCCTCTCCATCGACCGGCGTGGCCAGCATCGACACCGTGTAGCGGACGCCGTCCCCCACCTGCCGCGAGGTGAGGATCGGATAGCGGCCGCCCTCCTCCAGGCTCCGCAGCGGTGCGACGTAGGGGCGCAGGCGTGCGCCGAAGGCGAAGGCGAGCTCCACGTAGCCCGTGTAGATGCCCCCCTCCGGTGTGATCTCCGCCGACGCGAACACGCCCGGGACGCCGAGCTGGTCGGTCGGCGTCGAGACGAAGCTCCACCCGGCGGCCGCCCGCGCCGGCGAGGCCCCACCCGCCGCCGTCAGAGCGGCGAGACCGGCAGCGGTGGCGGCGGCCAGGCCTGCGGAGCGCAGCACGCCGGTCAGGGCTATGGCCTGGGCGCCGCCGTCCCGGTCCGCCGGGGCCGCCCCGGCGGCCGCGGCGACTTGCCGGGGGGGGCCTCAGCCCGGGCCAGCGCCAGGAGGGCATCCTTCTCGGCGGCGATCGCCTCGCCGATCCCGTCGATGTCCGGCAGGGCGTCGAAGTCGCCGAGGAGGCCGAAGTTGAGCGCCCCGTTGTAGGACATGATCGCGATCGCCAGCGCGTGGTCGCGCGGCAGGAAGGCGATCGGGAAGACCTCCTCGAGCACGTGGCCGAGGACGTAGAGCGGGAACTGGGGACCCGGGACGTTGGTGACGATCAGATTGAACAGCCGCGTCGAGAAGTTGATCCGCGACGCCTGGGCCAGGATCGTCGGCGGCGCGAAGTCCTGCACGCCGGCGATCACCTCGGCCCCGAGCGCCTGCTTTGACTCCTTGAGTCCGTCCATCGCCGCCGAGACGACCCGCAGGCGGGCGAGCGGGTCCTCGACGTAGACCGGGAGCGGCCCGCGCATCACCGCGATCCGGTTGCCGATCTGGCCGCGCTCGTGCTCGGCCCGGACCGAGACCGGGACCAGCGCGCGCAACTCGAGGCCCTCCGTCCGCACGCCGCGCCCCTGCAGCCAGGTCCGCAGCGCCCCGGACACGACGGTCAGGACCACGTCGTTGACCGTCCCGCCGAACGTGTTCTTGATCAGCTTGAAGTCCTGCAGGTCGCAGCTGATGCCCACGAACCGCCGGTGCGGGCCGATCTCCACGTTCAGCGGCGTCGACGGCGCCGGGTTCAGGATGATCCACGCCACCTCGCCGACGCCCTCCACCGCCTCCCACAGGCGGCCGACCGCGCGGTCCGGGTGGAGCGCCGCGTCGATCGCCCCGCCGGCCAGCGCCGCCCCGGCGTTGACGGCGCCCCGCAGCCCGGCGGCCAGGAGGCCGGCGGTGCCGGGGTTCGGGTGCGGTTGCCACGCCTCGCCCGAGTGGGGCACGGCCGGCGGATCGGGCGTCAGATCGAACAGGACCTGAGCCAGGTCGACGCCGGCGATCCCGTCGATCACCGAGTGGTGGGTCTTCCAGATGAGGGCGAAGCGATTGTCGTCGAGTCCCTCGATGAACCAGATCTCCCACAGCGGCTTGGACCGGTCGAGCTGCTGAGACATCACCCGGGCCAGGAGCCGCAGCAGCTGCTCGCGGTTGCCCGGCGCCGGCAGAGCCGTATGTCTAAGGTGGTACTCGAGGTTGAAGGTTGGGTCGTCGATCCACACCGGTCGCCCGCTGTCGAGCCCCATGTGGGCCAGCTTCTGGCGGTAGCGGGGCACGAGGTGGAGCCGCCCGCGGACCTGGTCCGAGAGCTCGTCCATCGCCGGCGGCGGCCCGCGGAAGATGGCCAGGCCGCCCACATGCATGTGCGAGGTCGGTCCCTCCTGGTGCAGGAACGACGCGTCGACGGCGCTGAGTCGGTCGAGGTGCTGCTGCGGCATGCGGTGCGGTCTCCCTCTCTTACGGGCGCTTAGCGTACGCCCTCGACGCCCGCGCCGCCACGGCCAAGCGCGTGGCCGCCCGCCGCGCCGCCCGTCCGGCCGGGGCCGGACCGACCGGCTGATCGGGCTCCCTACAATCGGTGACGATGCCCGCCGCCACCAATACGGTCGAGAGGCTCCTCCTCGCCGCCCCGCGCGGCTATTGCGCCGGCGTCGACCGCGCCGTCCAGACCGTCGAGCGCGCGCTCGAGCGCTACGGACCGCCCGTCTACGTCCGCAAGGAGATCGTCCACAACAAGCACGTCGTCGAGCAGCTGCGCGCCCGCGGGGCGATCTTCGTCGACCAGGAGACCGAGGTCCCGCCCGGATCGGTGACCGTCTTCTCCGCCCACGGCGTCGCCCCCACCGTCCACGCCAACGCCGCCGAGCGTTCGCTGCGGACGATCGACGCGACCTGTCCGCTGGTCACCAAGGTCCACGTCGAGGCGAAGAAGTTCGCCGCCGACGGCTACACGATCGTCCTGATCGGCCACGACGGCCACGAGGAGGTCGAGGGGACCATGGGCGAGGCGCCCGAGAGCATCGTCCTCGTCGAGACCGAGGCCGACGTCGACCGGCTCGAGGTCGCCGATCCCGAGAAGGTGGCGTTCATCAGCCAGACCACGCTCTCGGTCGACGAGACGACCACGATCATCGCCCGCCTGCGCGAGCGCTTTCCGAAGATCACCGCCCCCCGGACCGATGACATCTGCTACGCCACGACCAACCGTCAGGCCGCGGTCAAGCAGCTGGCGCCCCTCTGTGACCTCGTGCTCGTGATCGGCTCGGGCAACTCCTCGAACTCCAAGCGCCTCGTCGAGGTCGCCCGCGACTACGGCACCGAGGCCCACCTGATCGACAACGAGCTCGAGGTCGACGAGGCCTGGCTCGACGGCAAGACCGTCGTCGGGATCAGCTCCGGCGCCAGCGCACCCGAGGAGCTCGTCGAGCGGCTGGTCGCCTTCTTCCGCGACCGCGGCGTCGTGGACGTCTCCGAGTTCTCGGTGATTCGCGAGGACGTCCGCTTCATGCTGCCCAAGACGATCCGTCCGGATCGCCACTAGCGCCCGGCGTGTGCGCACGCTGATCGTCTCCGACCTCCACGTCGCCCTCCACACCCGCGCCGACGTGCTCCGCCGGCCGGCTGGCCTCGAAGCCCTGCTCGGCGCCCTCGACGGCGTCGACCGGCTCGTCCTCCTCGGCGACGCGATCGAGCTCCGCAGCGAGCCGGTGGCCCGGGCGCTCGCCGTCGCCGAGCCCGTCTTCGCCGCCCTCGGCCGGGCCCTCGATGGGCGGGGGGTCGTGCTCGTGCCCGGCAACCACGATCACGCCCTGATCGCCCCCTGGGCGTCCCGCGCCACCCGACCGCGCCCGGGCGAGCAGCGCGCCCGCCCCGAGGACGCGTCCCCGATCGCCGCGGCCGTCGCCCGGCTGCTCGGGCCGGGCGCCCGCGTCGAGCTCGCCTACCCCGGCGTCTGGATCCGCGACGACGTCTACGCCACCCACGGCCACTACCTCGACTGCCACATGACCGTGCCGACCTTCGAGCGGCTGGCGATCGGCGCGATGGGGCGGTTCGCCGGCGGCGGTGCCGCGGCCTGCGCGCGTCCCGAGGACTACGAGGCGCGCGTCGCGCCGGTCTACGCCTGGATCCACGCCGTCGCCCAGGGCGTCGGGCGCCCGGGCGCGGTCAACGGCAGCGGCTCGGCCCGCGCCTGGCGCGCTCTCGCCCCCGGGTCCCGCGGGACTCGTCCGCGCCTGCGGGCTCGCGCCCTGGCCGCCGCCTTCCCGCTCGCCGTGGCCGGCCTCAACCGCGCCGGGCTCGGCCCGCTCAGCAGCGACCTCTCCGGCGACGCGCTGCGCCGCGGGCGTCTGGAGGCCATGGGTGAGGTGGTCGACCGCCTGGGAATCGACGCCCGGCACGTGGTCTTCGGCCACACCCATAGGACTGGCCCGCTCATCGGCGACGACCCCGACGAGTGGCGCACACCGGCCGGGACCCGGCTCTACAACTGCGGCAGCTGGGTGCTCGAGACCCACCTGATGACCCGCGTCGCCCCCGAGAGCCCCTACTGGCCCGGTGGCTGCGTCACCGTCGACGACGACGGGCCGCCCCGGCTGCGGCGGCTGCTCGCCGGACAGTCGGCGGATGCGCTCGGTGCGGCTTGACGTGTCCCGGTCGTGGCCTCCGGTCGGAGTGCCAGGATGGGAGCCATGAGCGAGACCGCCCACGAGACCCTGGAGACCGCCGCGCGGGCGCGCCTGCGGGCGCTGACCGGCGACGACGCCTGCGAGTTCCGCCCGGGACAGCTCGAGGCGATCCGCGACATCGTCGCCGATCGGGCGCGGGTGCTGTGCGTCCAGCGGACCGGCTGGGGCAAGTCGGCGGTGTACTTCGTCGCCACCGCCCTGCTGCGCGAAGCCGGGGCCGGCCCGACGCTGATCGTCAGCCCGCTGCTGGCCCTGATGCGCAACCAGCTGGAGGCCGCCCGGCGGCTCGGCCTGCGGGCGCACACGGTCAACAGCACGAACGTCGAGGAGTGGGACGCGGTCGGCGACCGCCTGGCCGCCGATTCGATCGACCTGCTGCTGATCAGCCCCGAGCGGCTGAACAACCCCCGCTTCCGAGCGGGCATGCTCCCGCTGTTCGCGGCCTCGGTCGGCCTCCTGGTCATCGACGAGGCGCACTGCATCTCTGACTGGGGGCACGACTTCCGCCCGGACTACCGGCGGGTCAGGGACGTCCTCGACGCCCTGGCCGTCGAGGTCGCGGTGCTCGGGACGACGGCGACCGCCAACGACCGGGTGGTCGCCGACATCGTCGACCAGCTCGCCCGCGCGGATGGACCGCCGCTCCGGTCCTACCGCGGCCCCCTGGCGCGCACCAGTCTCCGGCTCGAGGTTCTCGATCTCCCGCGTCCGGCCGAGCGGCTCGCGTGGCTCGCCGAGCAGCTGCCGCGCCTCCCGGGATCGGGGATCGTCTACACCCTGACCCGGCGCGACGCCGAGCAGGTCGCCGGATTCCTGACGGGCCAGGGCATCCCGGCGCTGGCCTACAGCGGCGACCAGGACACCGAGGAGCGGATCGCCACCGAGGAGCGTCTCCTGCGCAACGAGATCAAGGCCGTGGTCGCCACCAGCGCCCTGGGGATGGGCTACGACAAGGCGGACCTGACCTTCGTCGTCCACTACCAGGCGCCCGGCTCGGTCGTCTCCTACTACCAGCAGGTCGGCCGGGCCGGACGCGGCGTCGACCACGCCGACATCGTCCTCCTGCGCGGCGGCGAGGACCGGCGGATCCAGGACTTCTTCATCGAGCAGGCCTTCCCGGCGCAGGAGCGCGTCGCCGCGGTTCTCGCCGAGCTCGGCGCCGCCGGCCCCGTCGGGCGCACGACGCGGGAGATCATGGCCGCCGTGAACCTCGGCATGGGCCGGATCGAGGCGATGCTCAAGATCCTCGACGTCGAGGGAGCGGTGGCCCGCCAGGGCGGGCGCTGGGTCTCGATCCCCGGGGCAGACTGGTCCTACGACGCCGAGCGCTACGCGCAGGTCACGGCCCTGCGCCGGTCCGAGCAGGAGGCGATGGCCGCGTTCGGGGCCGACGGCCGCTGCCTGATGCGTGCCCTCCAGGAGGAGCTCGACGATCCGGCGGCCGAGGACTGCGGCCGCTGCTCGGTGTGCACGGCCCCGCGCTTCGGGCGCCCGCCCGACCCGCGGCTGGTCGAGCTGGCGCTGCGCCACCTGCGGGCGCGACCGGTCGAGCTCGACGTCCGCCGCATGGCCCCGGACGCCGCCGGGGCGATGCGGCGGATACCGGCGGATGCGCTCATCGAGCCGGGCTGGGCGCTGGCCCGCTTCGGCGACGGCGGCTGGTGGCCGGCCGTCCAGCGGGGGCTGCGGGCCGGAGAATTCGACGACGAGGTCGTCGGCGGGCTGGCGGACGCCGTGCGCCGTACGCCGGGCGCCGGGCCCGATTGGGTGACCACCGTGCCCTCGGCCTCGCCCCACCTCGATGCCGCCCTGGTCCGGCTGGGCGAGCGCCTGGCGGCCGCTCTCGGGGTCATGCACGTCGGCCTCGTGCGCCGGTGCGAGCGCCGACCACCGCAGGTCGAGATGGCCAATGCCGTCCAGCAGGCGGCCAACGTCCGCGGGGCGTTTGCGATCCTCGGACGGCCGCCGGCCGGGAGCGGCGTCCTCCTCGACGACCGGCGGCGGTCGGGCTGGACGCTGGCCATGGTCGGCGGTCAGCTGCGCCGGGCGGGCGCCGAGCGCGTCGTCCCGCTGGTCCTGGGCACGCTCGCGTAGTTGTCATTCCCGCGTTCCGGCGGGCGCGGCGCGTGCCCAGCCCGGTCAGGCCGTCGGCGGCGGGCTCTGCACGGCGTGGACCGGGGTCCGGGTGCGCCGGCGCGGAATCCCGGCGGCCTCGACGAGCGCGGTCTCGATGTCGGTGAGGATGGCCCGCTCCGAGCGCGAGGCGATCAGGGGCGCGTCGACGCCGTCGACGTGGACGAAGGTCCTGCGTCCGTCCCCACGCTCGTCGGAGTCGAGCGGGACGAGGGCGAAGATGCGATCGGCACGGACCCAGCGTCCGTAACCGAGGGCCACCATCCGCGGCTCGCGTCTGGGCATCGGCCAGAGCTCGGATGGGGCGGGCGGAGCGAACGGCCGTGGCGCCGGCCGTTCGCTCGCGCAGCCCGCGTCAGCCGATCGACCC
>CAWCIT010000007.1:0-23760 GCA_963795745.1 uncultured Solirubrobacterales bacterium | reverse complement strand
TAACTCCGCGGATCGGCGCGATCCAGCTGCCAGTGGCGGTTGACCGCCGCCAGCCGGCCGCCACCGTCCCGCGGCAGCAGGCTGAAGCGGGTGATCGTCCGCTGCCCGCCCTCGTGGTCCCCGTAGAGCAGGTCGATCGTGACCGCCCGCGACGTGTCGGCCGCCTCCCTCGCCGCCGCGAACTCCGGGTCGCTCGGATCCCGGAAGGCGCCCTGCCAGAAGCCGGTGTCCCCGGCCGGCATGTAGATGTCGCGCGACAGGCGGCGAAAGTCGCTCGGGTCGGCATGCCCGGCGTCGCTCAGCAGCCGGTCCGGGTGGAAGGACCAGCCGTGCAGGACCGCGATGCCGCTCCCCGCGTTGCGCAGCGCCAGCCCCAGGTAGAGGGCGTCCGTGGCGACCTCGAACACGCCGTGGCCGCCCTCGACCCGGACCCAGTGGCCGTCGACGAAGGGGATCTTCTCGGCCGGATCCTCCAGCCGCGAAGGCATCAGCAGCGGCCGCAGGCCGGCCAGGAGGGACCGCTCGGCCGCCCGAGCCGCCCGGTTGGCCGATCGCACCGACGAGAAGGTCGCGACCGCCAGCACCAGGGTGCCGCCGGCGGTCGCCAACGAGGAGATCGTCGCCCAGTCGGCCATCCCCGGGATTCTCCCAAGGCCGGCCGCCCTGAGCACCGACCTCTCATTCGATTCTCAGCCCACGCCGAGCTTCGACCCGGAAGATGGTGCCAGACGGAAAACCCCGACCCCGAGCAGAAGGAGGTGAAACGACATGCGACAACTCAGATCAGGCCTCGCGGCCCTGGCGGTCACGGGCGCCCTCGTCGGCGGCGGAGCCGCCATCGCCAGCGCCGCGTCGACCAGCACGACGGCCGCCCCGCCCACCGCGACGACGCCGTCGACCGGAACATCGACGACCCACGCCGCGCCGATGAACGGCAAGTGCCCCAACATGTAGGACCACCCAGCGACGGCTCCGCCTGGGGCGAGGCGGGGCCGGCGGCCTGGGTCCGCCAGCGCCGCGGCCTCGCAGGTCGCGTCGGCCGCGGCGACCAGGCCGACCCGCCCGACCGATCCCGACTTTGACCTCCGCCTCTCTCTCCGCGCGCCGCCGCCCGGTCCGGGCGCTCGTCGCCGCCCCGCTCGCCCTGCTCGTCCTCACCGCCTGCGCCAGCCCGGCCGCCCCGAAGCTCACGGTGGTCGCCGGCGGTCTCGCCAACCCCCGCCAGCTCAGCGTCGGCCCCGACGGCGCCGTCTACGTCGCCCTGGCCGGCGACGGCGGCCGCCGCCGCTGCACCGAGGATCCCGACACCGGGCACCAGATCTGCGTCGGCGCGACCGGCGGCGTCGTTCGCGTCGCCGCCGGCAAGGTCAGTCGGGTGGTCACCGGGCTCCCGTCGGTGGCCGCCGCCGGCGGTCAGGAGGCGAGTGGCCCGGCCGACGTCGTGAGCGCCCCCGGTGGGCTCGCCCTCGTCGTTCAGGACACCAAGATCGATGCCGCCGGCGCCAACCAGTTCGGGCCCCTCGGCCGCCCGCTCGGCCGCCTGGTGCTCGCGCCGACCGGCGGCGCCGCCATCCGCCTCGGCGCCGACCTCGCCCGCTACGAGGCGCTCCACAACCCCGACGGCGGGGCCGGCGCCACCCCGGCGACCCGCCTCGAGAGCGACCCCTACGGCCTGGTCGCCTACCGCGGCGGCTACGCCGTGGCCGACGCCGCCGCCAACGACCTCCTCTGGGTCGACCCGGCCGGGCGGATCCACCTGCTCGCCGTCTTCCCGACCCAGACCGTGCCCGCCCCGGCCGGCGCCAAGGGGGCCAAGCAGCTCGTCGCCCAATCGGTTCCGACCTCGGTCGCCGTCGGACCCGACGGCGCCCTCTACGTCAGCGAGCTCACCGGCTATCCGTTCGCGGCCGGCTCTGCCCGCGTGTGGCGAGTCGTCCCCGGAGCGGCCCCGACGGTCTACGCCGCGGGCTTCACCACGATCTCGGCGATCGCCTTCGACGGCGGCGGCCGCCTGCTCGTGCTGGAGATCGACCGCCTCGGCCTCGACGGCCACGCCGGCCAGGGCGAGCTGATCCGCGTCGCGCGCGACGGCCGTCGCACGGTCCTCGCCGCCGCCGGCCTCGTGTACCCCACCGGCCTGGCCGTCGCCGGCGACGGCTCGATCTATATCGCCAACCGGGGCACCGCGCCGAGCATCGGCGCCGGCCCCCACGGCCAGCTCCTCCGGCTCCGGCCGCCCGGCTGACTGCCGGCCGCCTACCCTTCCAGGATGGCCGCCGCCGACGTCACCGAGGACGACTTCCCGCGCGCCGTCCTCGACCGCTCGCAGGAGATTCCCGTAGTCGTCGACTTCTGGGCGCCCTGGTGCGGGCCGTGCCGCAGCCTGACCCCCGTCCTCGAGGCGGCCGCCGAGGCCCGGGCCGGCCGCGTCGTCCTGGTCAAGGTCGACACCGAGGAAAGCCCCAACCTCGCCGCCCACTACGGCGTCCACGGAATACCGGCCGTCAAGGCCTTTCGCGATCGGGACGTCGTCGCCCAGTTCGTCGGCGCCCGCGCCCCGGCCAAGGTCGCCGCCTTCTTCGAGGCCCTCGAACCCGGGGAGGTCGACGACCTGATCGCCGCCGGCGACGAAGCCTCGCTGCGGGCGGCGGTCGAGCTCGACCGACGCCGCACCGACGCCGCGGTCGCCCTCGCCCGCCTCCTGCACCGGCGCGGCGACGACGACGGCGCCCTGGCCGCGCTGGCCCCGGCCGCCGGCCACTTCGCCGCCGACGGGCTCGCCGCCCGGATCCGCCTCGCCGCGGCGGGCTCTGGCGCCGCGGCGGGCTCTGGCGCGCCGGCGGGCTCTGGCGCCGCCCCGGGCCTGGACGAAGCGATCGCCGCGCTCGACCGCGGCGAGACCGCCGTCGCCCTCGACCTCCTCCTCGGCGTCGCCGCCCGCGCCGGCGACGACGCACCCGACGTCCGCCGCCTGATCGTCAGCGAGCTCGACCGCCTCGGCTTCGGCCATCCCCTGGCCGCGGACCTGCGCCGCCGGCTCGCGCCGCCCGCCCGACGCTAGCGACCGCTGCCCGCGCTGTCCGTAGGTCCCGGTGGGGCGGGGCTGAGCGCGCCGCGCGGCCCGCCGGCCAAGCCATGTAGCGCGACGGCACGTCCGGCGCGGCCCCGTAGGATTGCCCCGTGCCGTTCACGCTCAGGAACATCAAGGAGGATCTGGAGGACATCGGCTCCCGGTTCGACGGCGCACCGGACCTCGAGTTCCGCGCGGCCACCGCGGCGCTCGGCCTCGAGAGATCCGGCCTGAGCTACCAGCGCGTCCCGCCCGGCTACCGGTTTCCGTACGGCCACACGCACAAGGAGCAGGAGGAGGTGTACGTGGTCGTGGGCGGGAGCGGGCGGATGAAGCTCGACAACGAGATCGTCGAGCTCGAGGCATGGGACGCGGTGCGCGTCCCGCCCGGTACCTGGCGCGGCTACGAGGCCGGGCCGGACGGCCTCGAGATCCTCGTCATCGGCGCGCCCAGTCTCGGCGCGGCTCCGCGTGAAGACGTCCGCGGCCAGCGCGACTGGTGGGCCGACTAGCCGCGTCGCCGGCGGGCACGCAACCGCAGCGGCGTCGGCCGGTAGCAGCGGGTGGCGTAGCTCGAGCAGTCGACCCCCCGGGCCAGGAGCGTCCCGGCGACCGGGAGCTGGGCGGTGACGACGTAGTTGTCGAGCAGCGCCGGCCGGACCGACGACCGCAGCGGCGGGGCCCGGTCGAGCTGCCAGTAGAGGCCGGCCGCCTCCGCCCAGCGCACCGCGGCGCTCACCGACCGGCCGACCAGATTCGGGACCACGGCCTGTCCGTAGCCGCCGCCCGGGCTCCCGACCGGGCAGCGAAGCTGGCGCAGGACGACCGTCGCGCCGCTCGCCACCCGGGCTCCGGCCGCCGGCGCCTGCGTGCCCGCGCTCGGCCGGCACAGCGAGCCGATGGAGAAGGACGCCGGGATGGCCGTCCGCAGCCCGGCCCTCCGCAGCCGGGCGTAGGCAGCGATCACGTCGTCCCGGCCGGCCACCCTCGGCACGGCCACCCACCGCCCCGACCACGCCCCCGCCGGCCGCGCCGCGGCTCCGCCGCCCGGGCCGGCGACGGCGGCGAGGACGGCGGTCACCCCGACCACCCCGACCACACGCGCCAGGCTGGGCCCGGATCCGGCCGATCGCCGCCCCGGCCTCATCGGGTCGAGCTGGGCTCGACGCCGCCGGCCAGCCCGGCATGGACGCTCGGCACCGCCGTCGGGCCGCCCGTCTCGTTCACGAACCGCAGCCGCGGGACCATCACCGCCGGCGGATGCAGGCGCGGGTCGACCACCGTCGTCCCCTGGCGCGCCCGGGTGGCCATCCAGCTGCCGGCGTTGCGCCGGCCGGCGTCGACCACGTGGATCGCCAGCCCCTCGACCGTCGAGTCCGGCCCCGGGGCGAGGCCGGTGGCCAGGCCGGCGAGCAGGTCGCCGAAGTGGGTCCGCAGCCGGCGCAGGTCCCGGACGCGGAGCTCGACGTCGAACGCCGTCCCCGCGGCGACGGCGATCTGGGTCACCGTGGCCGTGACGATCGACCCCGGCGGCAGGCCGGCCCGCAGCACCGCCAGGTTGTCGTCGAGCTGGCGGCGCGTCGCCGACCCGCTCACCTTGTCGAGCTTCGCCATCCCCGCCGCCGTGTTCTGGCCCGGCGTCGTACGGACCGAACCGTCGAGGTAGAAGGCCGCACCCGGCGGCTGCGCGCCCGCCCGGTCGGTGGCCACGAAGTCGGTCAGCGCCGGGATCCCGATGGCCGACGCCGCGGCGATCAGCGCCGCCCGCCAGCCGGCGCCGGCGTACAGCGCGGCCGCCGTCGAGTCGCCGCTCGGCGGCCCCGTCCCGGCCGGCGGCGCGATCACGGCGTCGGGCAGCACGACGTGGAGTCCCTGCGCCCCGGGCGTCGCCTGCTGCGGTTCGGTCAGGGCGGCCGACGCGCCGCGGACGACGCGGTCGGCGATGCTCGCCAACCCGGCCCGCGCGGTGCGGGTCCCGCCGCCGGTGAGCGCGAGGATCAGCGCGACGCCCGCGGCGGCCACGAGGACGACCACGACCGCCAGGACGAGCGGGCGCCGACGCCTCACTGGCGGTGGTGGATCGTCGGGCGCCCCGGCGGACCCGTCCGGCGCCAGTGGACATCGTTCGTCGGATAGTTCGACACCGGATCGCCCGCCCGCACCGCATGAGGGCGGGACCGCCCGACGGTCGTGTAGACCTTCCACGGTGCGTGGCCGGCCGGCCCGAACCGCGTCGCCGTGTGCGTCCCCTCGTTGAAGTCGACGTCCTCGATCTCCGACCCGATGGCCGGCAGCCCGCGGTTGAAGCCGAGCCGGTAGATCGACCCGGTCGAGCGACCGTCGATGCGGATCCCCCACGTCGCGGCCGCGCGGAAGCGGAAGACGTCGAGCGTGACGACGCGGCCGGGCGCGACCGTCTGGAAGAGCTGGCAGCGGTAGGCCATCGAGCCCTGGGCCTTGACCTCGCTGAACACCACGTAGCCGGCGCTCGTCCCGCAGTTGTCGAGCTCGATGCTCGGACCCGACCGGTAGACGCCGGCCTGGATCAGTCCCGGCTCGACCGACGACAGGCTCTGCACCACGGTTCGGTGGATGACGAACTCGTCGGCCTCCTGATAGAGGCGCGACGAAGGCGTGCTCAGCGAGACCACCGAGCCGAACTCACCGCGGTCGAAGCCGAGCGTCCCGAAGTCGGGGTCCGACCGCGCCGCCGAAGCCCCGACCAGGCCGAGCAGCACAGCGCCGGCCGCGGCCCAGCCCGGTCCTCGGAGGCCCAGCCGTGGTTGCCGGGGCGCGCGCTCCATCTCACCCACACTCTATGGCGCCCGCGTTCTTCGCCGCCTCTTACGCCGCGTGCCTATGTTCGGCTAGCGCATGGACGGCATCGAGATCCACGACAGCCACTGGCCCGCCCGGATCCTCGGCGCGCTCGTGGTGGCCGCCGCCGTCGCCGGCTATTTGCTCGTCGGGCCGCCGGCCAGCTCGAGCACCTCGGTGCGCTATGTGACCGCCGAGCGCGGGGTCGTCCAGTCGACCGTCTCGGCCACCGGCACCCTGCAGGCGCCCCAGGCGATCAACCTCAACTTCCAGACCGGCGGCCGGCTCGTCGCGGTGAACGTCAAGGCCGGCGACCATGTCCACCAGGGCGAGGTGCTCGCGACCGTCGACCCGACGACCGCCCAGAGCAATCTGACCGCCGCCCAGATCAACCTCGCCGCCGCCAACGCCAAGGTCCTCCAGACCGAGCAGGTCCTCAGCCCGCAGCAGGCCGCCGCCAACAACGTCGGCGTGGCTCAGAGCCAGTCACAGATCGCCGCCGCCCAGCGGGCGCTGACGAGCACGCAGGCGAGCACGAAGATCGATGTCCAGACCCAGGCCACCGCCGTCCGCCAGGCCCAGACCGCGCTGACCCGCGCCCGTCAGGCGGCGGCCGCCGACGCCCAGAGCCTCCAGGCCGCGGTCAACGCCGCCGCGGCCCAGCAGGCCTTCGACCAGAACCAGCAGTCGGCCGACGCCGCCGGCCTCCCGACCGACCAGAATCAGCTGGCCGGCGACCAGAGCGCCCTGCCGAGCGCCCAGGCCCAGGTCAGCGCCGACACCGCCCAGCAGAACACCGACCAGCAGCAGCAGATCAACGACGGCTGTCCGACCGGCGGGAACACCGCCGGACAGAGCGCGACCTGCGTCCGGGACGCCGCCGCCGCCGCCCAGGACGCCCAGCGCCTGTCGAGCGACAACAGCAAGCTCTCGCAGCTGAACCAGGCCGTCGCCTCCGACCAGACGAAGATCGCCTCCGACCAGAGCCGGATCACCGCCGACGCGGCCAAGCTCCTGAGCGACGGCAACCAGCTCACCAGCGCGCGCAACGGCCAGGCGTCCGGCGCGGTCAAGGACGCGGCCTCGATCGACCAGGCGACCAACGCGGTGACCAACGCCGAGAACGGCGAGAAGGCCGCCGCAGCCAAGGACCAGAGCGCCCAGGTCAGCGCGGTCGCCAGCGTCACCTCCGCCCAGAACGCGCTCCAGAGCACGGTCGCCGGCAACGCCGCCAAGGCCGCGCCGCCGCAGAGCGGCGTCCTCGCCGCCGCCGAGACCGGCGTCCAGAGCGCCCAGCTCGCCGTCCAGAACGCCGAGCTCGCCGTGTCCCAGACCCGGCTCGTCGCCCCCGCCGACGGCGTCGTGGCCAGCGTGTCGGGCAAGGTCGGAGAGACCGTCGGCGGCGGGGGCGCCTCCGCCTCGAGCAGCTCCGGCGCCTCGGGCGGCGCGAGCGGCGCCTCGTCCGGGACGGGCGCGGCCGCGTCGTCGTCCTCGTCGAGCTCGAGCACGAGCGGCGGGTTCATCGTCCTGACCAACCTCCACGGCCTCCAGGTCGCCGCCGGGTTCAGCGAGACCGACGCCGTCAAGGTCCGGGTCGGCCAGTCGGCGATCGTCACCGTGAACGCCCTGCCGACCCAGAAGCTCGCGGCCCATGTCCTCTCCGTCGACGTCACCCCGACCACCACCGGCGGCGTCGTCACCTACAACGTGACGTTCGCCCTCGACCAGACCGTCAGCGGCCTGAAGCCCGGGATGACGGCCACCGTCCAGGCGATCGTCGCCCAGACCGACGGAGCCGTCAGCCTGCCGCCGGCCGCGGTGACCCGCTCCGGCGGCACACCGTCGGTGCTCGTGGTCCGCGCCGGCAAGCGGGTGGCGGTGCCGGTGGCCACCGGGGTCACCGGCGACAGCTCAATCCAGATCCTGACCGGCGTCAACCCCGGCGACCAGGTGGCGATCGTCTCGACCGTGACCGCCGCGTCGGTGGGCTCGGGCGCGGCGGCCGCCGGAGCCGGGACCGGCCGCGCGGGCGCCGCGGGCCTGGGCGGCCTGGGCGGCGGCGGCGGAGGGGGCGGCGGGGGCGGCGCCTTCACGCGGGCCGGGGGATGATCCGCCGGCGCCGGACGCAGCCGCGGGGGACGGGGATGACCGTCGAGGCGCGGCCGACCGCCGCCTCGCCCCGGCCGCGCCCGCACCCGGCGGCGGTGATCGCCCTGCGCGACGTGCACAAGATCTACCGCACCGGTGATATCGAGGTTCACGCCCTGCGGGGGGTCACGCTGACGATCGACCGGGGCGAATACGTGGCGATCATGGGCTCGTCGGGCAGCGGCAAGAGCACGCTGATGAACATCCTCGGCTGCCTCGATCTCCCGACTCGCGGGGTCTACCTGCTCGACGGCGTCGACGTCCGCCGTTTCAGCGAGGACGAGCTGGCCGATGTGCGCAACCGGAAGATCGGCTTCATCTTCCAGTCGTTCAACCTCGTCCCCCGGACGACGACCCTGGCCAACGTGGAGCTGCCGCTCGCCTACGGGGCGGTCCCCCGGGAGGATCGCCGCCGCCGGGCGCGGGCGGCGCTGGCCCGGGTGGGGATGGGCGCGCGCGAGCGCCACGTCCCGTCGGAGCTCTCGGGCGGCCAGCAGCAGCGGGCGGCCGTCGCCCGGGCGATCGTCACCAACCCGGCGCTGATCCTGGCCGACGAGCCGACCGGCAACCTCGACACCGGCTCGACCGACGAGGTGCTCGGCGTCTTTGACCAGATCAATCGCGACGGCCGGACGGTCGTCCTCATCACCCACGAGGACCACGTCGCCGCCCACGCCCGACGGGTGATCCGCCTCAGCGACGGCCTCGTCGTCTCCGACGAGCGCCAGGCCGCCGGGCCGCCGCGCGTACCGGCATGATCGGGGCCGAGAGCGTCCGGATCGCCCTGCAGGGGCTGATGGCCAACCGGCTGCGGTCGGGGCTGACCATCCTCGGCATGCTCATCGGCGTCGCCTCGGTGATCATCCTGATCTCGGTCGGGACCGGCTCCTCCCGGGCGGTGCAGGCGCGGATCGAGAGCCTGGGGACGAACGTCCTGCTCGTCCTGCGCTTCGGCGGCCTCGGCGGGGCGCGGGCGACGGCGGGCGGGAGGACGATGCCCCTGACCCAGGCCGACGCGACGGCGCTGGCCAGCCCGGACACGGCGCCCGACGTCAAGAGCGTCTCGCCGGTGGTCAACGCCTCGAGCGCGACCCTGGCCAGCAACGGCGTCAGCTATTCGCCGGCCCAGTTCGTCGGGACGACTCCGTCCTACCAGGACGCCCACAGCTACACGATGGCGGCGGGGAGCTTCTTCAGCTCGGCCGACCTCGCCGCCCACCGCCGGGTCGTGGTGGTCGGCCAGACGGTGGTCGACAACCTCTTCGGCGGCCAGAACCCGGTCGGCCAGTCGGTCGCCATCAACGGCGACCAGTTCCAGGTCATCGGGGTCACGAGCCCGAAGGGATCCAACGGCGCCCAGGACCAGGACGACATCGCCCTGGCGCCGCTGACCGCGGTGCAGGACACCCTGACCGGCTTCGGCAACCTCAGCTCGATCACCGTCCAGGCCAAGTCGCGGGGCCAGCTCGACGCCGCGTCGGCCGAGGTGACGGCGATCCTCGACGCCCGTCACCACGTGACGGCGACGCCCGACTTCCGCGTCATCAACCAGGGCTCGCTGCTGGCGACGAGCAGCCAGACGAGCGACGTCTTCACGACCCTGCTCGGCGCCGTCGCCGCGATCTCGCTGCTCGTGGCCGGGATCGGCGTGATGAACATCATGCTCGTCACCGTCACCGAGCGGACGCGGGAGATCGGCATCCGCAAGGCGATCGGCGCGCGCAAGAGCGACATCCTCACCCAGTTCCTGGTCGAGGCCGTCCTCGTCTCCGTCTTCGGCGGCGTCCTCGGCGTCCTGGTCGGCGTCCTCGGCAGCCAGTTCCAGATCGCCGGGGTCCAGCCGGTGATCGAGACGTACTCGCTGGCCCTCGCCTTCGGCGTGGCGGTGGCGATCGGCCTGTTCTTCGGCAGCTATCCGGCCAGCCGGGCGGCGTCGATGCGGCCGATCGAGGCGCTCCGCTATGAGTGAGCCCCCGGCCGCCGCCCCCGCCGTGCCCGCCCCCGTTCCCGACCCCGCCCTCCAGGAGGACGAGATGTCCACGCTGACCCCAGCCGCCCCGGTCGCCGACTGGGAGGACGAGCCGATGCCCGGCCGACCGCGCCGGCGCCTGCTCACCCCGGTCACCGCCCTGCTCGCCGCCCTGCTGCTCGGCGGCGTCGGCTTCATGGTCGGGGTGGCGGTCGAGAAGAACCAGCTCCCGGCAGCCTCGGCCGCCGGCACCGGGCGCCGGGCCGGCGGCGGCGGCGCGGGCGCGGGCGCGGGCGCCGCCGCGGGCGCAACGATCGGCACGGTGGCGAGCATCGCCCCGCCGAACCTCTACGTGACCGACACCCAGGGCAACACGATCAAGGTCGTCACCTCGCCCGCCTCGACGATCACCCGCCAGGTGGCGGCGACGGCGCGGGGGGTCCACCCGGGCGACGCGGTGGTCGTGGCCGGACCGAAGGCGGCGGACGGGTCGGTGATCGCCACCACCGTCCGCGACTCGGGCGCCGGCGGCGGCGGACTGGCCGGGCTCTTTGGGGGCGGTGGTCGCCGGGCCGGCGCGGGCGCGGCGGCCGGCGCGACCGGGGCGGCGGCCGGCGGGGCGGCCGGCGCGACCGGGGCGGCGGCCGGCGGGGCGGCGGGCGGCGGGGCGGCGGGCGGCACGCCGTCGCTGTTCGGCGGCTGATCGCATTCAGATGTCAAAGATCAACACGAGGAGCCTCATGACACTCCCCTTCGCGCGCCGCACGGGCGGCGCCGTCCTATCGATCGCCGTCTGTACCGTCGTCCTGGCCGCATGCGGCGGCGGCTCGTCGAGCGGCGGCACGTCGAACGCGTCGTCGACGACGACGAACGGCGCGGCGGCCGCCGGCGGCCCGAGCCGCGGGCGGTTCGCCGCCCTGCGGACGTGCCTGGCTCAGAACGGGATCACGCTGCCGGCGCGCCCGGCGCGGCCGGCCGGCACTTCTGGCCCGGCGCCCGGTGCGGGCCGCGGCGGGGGTGGGCTGGGACTTGGCCTGGGCGTCGGCGGTGGCGGCGGCGGGGCGGGCCGCGGCCTGGCGCGCCGGCTCCCGGCCGGCGTGACGGCGGCCCAGTTCGCGGCGGCGCTCAAGAAGTGCGGCGGCGGCGCGGGTGCCGGCGGGGCGGGCTTCGGCGCGCGCCGGCTGCAGACGCCGGCGGCGAAGGCGGCGCTGGCCAAGTTCGTCACCTGCATGCAGGGCAAGGGCGTCAAGCTGCCGGCGGCGAACACGACGGGCACGGGCCCGGTGTTCAACACCAAGGGCATCAACACCACGACGGCGCCGTTCAAGGCGGCCTACGCGGCCTGCCAGCCGCTCTTGGCGTCGGTGTTCCCGCGACGGGCGGCCGGGGCCGGGGGGTCGACGACGGCCACGCCGAGCCCGCCGGCGCCGAGCGCTCAGTAGGGGCCGGGCGGCGGGGGCGCCGATGATCGGGACGGCGTTCGTGCGCAGCGCGCTCGGGGATCTCCTGGCCCACCGGCTGCGATCGGGGCTGACGGTCGTCGGCCTCGGCGCGGGCGTGGCGTCGCTGGTCGTCCTCGTCGCGGTGGCGAACGGCTCGGCGGCTCGGGCCCGCCGGCGGGTGGCCAGCGCCGGGTCGAACGTCCTCCTGGTGACGAGCACGGCCCGACCGGGCGGGGCGGCGGCGGCGCCGCTGACCGAACAGGACGTCGACGCGCTCGGCGACCGCCGCGAGGCGCCGGACGTGGCGGTCGCGGCGCCGGTGGTCAACGCCAGCCCGACGCTGGGCCGCGGCGGGATCAGCTACGCGCCGGCGAGCTTCGTCGGGACGACGCCGCTCTACCTGCGGGCGCACACGTTCGCCCTGGCGGCGGGGACGGGCCTGACCACGGGCGACCTCGCCGGCCGCCGAAGGGTGGTGGTGATCGGCCGGACGGTGGCCAGCCGACTGTTCGGCCGGGCCGATCCGGTCGGGCAGACGCTGAGCGTCGACGGCGGGAGGTTCCGGGTGATCGGGATCACGGCGCGCAAGGGATCGGACGGCGTGGCCGACCAGGACGACGTCGTCTTCGCGCCGCTCACCGCGGTCGAGGACGCGGTGACCGGGGCGGCGAGCCTGAGCTCGATCACCGTCGAGGCGGCGTCGGCGGCGAGGAAGGAGGCGGCCGAGGCGGAGGTGATCCGGGTGCTCGACGCCCGCCACCACATCGCCGCCGGGGCGGCGGCGGACTTTCGGGTGATCGACGAGCAGTCGGTCCTCGAGGCGTCGAACGGCCCACCGAGCCGGACGCTGACCACGCTGCTCGGCGAGGCCGCGGCGATGCTGCTGCTGGCCGGAGGAATCGGCGTGCTGAACATCATGTCGGCCAGCGTCAGCGACCGGGCGCGGGAGATCGGCCTGCGCAAGGCGATCGGCGCCCGGCGCCGGAACATCCGCGCGCGGTTCCTGGGCGAGGCGGCGTTGGTGTCCCTGGCGGGCGGCGTGCTCGGCGTGGTCGCCGGCGTCGTCGCCAGCCAGTTCGAGATCGGCGGAGTCCAGCCGATGGTGGCGGCGCCGACGCTGCTGGTCGCCCTGGCGGCCGCCGTCGGGGTCGGCCTCTGCTTCGGGAGCTATCCGGCCGGCCGGGCCGCCCCGGCTGGCGGCGGTCCAGGCGCTGCGGGACGGCTGAGCCGGCGGCCGGCCGCCGACCCTCGGGGCCGGATCCGTGGGAGACTCGAGGGGCCGAGATGCCTGTCCACGCCTCTCAGTATCTGGTGCCCGAGGGGATCGGGCTCGACGCGGCTGTCGCCCAGCTCGCGGCTCGCCTCGACGTGGCGAGCGGCCCGCCCGAGCCGGTCGAGCGGACGTTCTACGACACGTTCGACGGCCGGCTGCGCGCGGCCGGCCTGGCGTTGATCGGCGCCGGCGGACGCCTGGTCGCGGCGACGGGTCCGAGCTACGCGGAGGTCGCGGCGGCGCTGGGTCGCCCGGCGGACCGGATCTTCGCGGGGGATCTCGCCGGTGATCGACTGCGGGAGGTCGTGGCGCCGATCGTCGACGTGCGGGCGCTCGTCCCGATCGCCCGGGTCCGGGGCCGGGCGCGGTGGCTGCGCGTGCTGAACGCCGACGCGAAGACGGTGGTCCGCCTGGTGGTCGAGACGGCGGCCGTGGTCGTCGGCAGTGGGGCGCCGGAGGTCGGGCTGCGGACGCGGCTCCTGGTGACCGGGGTGCGCGGGTACGACCAGGCGCTGGCCCGGGTCGGGCGGGTGGTGGGCGAGCGGATGGGCTGGGAGGCGTCTGATGCGCGGCTCGACGACGAGGCGGTCCGGGCGGGCGGCGGCACGCCGGGGGGCGTCTCGTCGAAGCTCGACCTGCGTCTGGCGGGGGATGAGCCGGCGGCGGTGGGGGCGGCGATCGCCCTGGGGGCGATGCTGGCGACGATCGAGGCGACGCTGCCGGGCACGGTCGGCGACGTCGACTCGGAGTTCCTCCACGATCTGCGGGTGGCGGTCCGGCGGACGCGGTCGGTCACCCGCCAGCTGGCCGACGTGTTCCCGCCGGACCGGCTGGGCCGCTTCCGCGAGGAGTTTCGCTGGCTCGGCCAGGCGACCGGGGCCGTCCGGGACCTCGACGTCCTGCTGATGGACTTCGACCGGATGGGGGCGCAGCTGCCACCGGAGCGGGCGGGCGAGCTCGCGCCGCTCCGCGAGCTGCTGGCCGCCCGGCGGGCGACGGAGTTCGCGCGCATGGTCGGGGAGCTCGGGTCGGTGCGGACGCGGGCGATGCTCGTCGATTGGGAGGCGTTCCTCGCGGAGCTGCGTGCCAGCGGGGGCGAGATCGGCGGGGGCGCCGTGGACGGCGCGAGCGGCGCCAGGGGTGCCAGCGGCGGGAGCGGCGGCGGCGCGGCGGACGAGCCCCTCCACGCGCTGGTCGGCCGGCGGATCCGGCGGATCTACCGGCGGATGCGTCGGGCGGGCCTGGCGATCGACGAGATGACCCCGGCCGAGGCGCTCCACGACTTGCGCAAGCAGGGCAAGGAGCTCCGCTATCTGCTCGAGATCTTCGCCGGCCTCTTCCCGGCGGAGGCGGTCCGGCCGAGGGTCAAGACCTTGAAGGCACTCCAGGAGACGCTCGGCGAGTTCCAGGACCGGGAGGTCCAGGCGAGGATGCTGCGGTCGATGGGCGGCGAGCTGGCCCGGGCACACGGCGGCCCGGCGGCGCTGCTGGCGCTGGGCGTGGTGCTCGAGCGGATCCAGGCCGAGAGCCGGGCGGCGCGGGCCGACTTCGCCGAGCGGTTCGCCGGCTTCACGACGCCGGCCGAGCGCGCGGTCGTCGAGGAGTCGTTCCGGTGAGCCGGATCCTCGCCAGCTACAACATCAAGGGTGGGGTGGGGAAGACCTCCACGGCGGTCAACCTCGCCTACCTGGCGGCGCGGGACGGGGCGCGGGTGCTGGTGTGGGACCTCGACCCGCAGGGGGCGAGCACCTTCCTCTTTCGGATCAAGCCGAAGGTCAAGGGCGGGGGCGACCGGCTGGTCACCGGGCGCACCGAGGTCGGCGGCCTGATCCGGGGCACCGATCAGGAGCGGCTCGACCTGCTGCCGGCGGACTTCTCCTACCGGCGGATGGACCTGGCCCTCGACGCGGCGAAGCGGCCGACCACCCGCCTGGCGCGGGTGCTGGCGCCGCTCCGCGACGATTACGACTACATCATCCTCGACTGCCCGCCCAGCATCTCGCTCGTCTCGGAGAGCGTGTTCGAGGCGGCCGACAGCCTGCTCGTGCCGCTGATCCCGGCGGCCCTGTCGATGCGGACCTACCCGCAGCTCGAGCGGGTCGTCCGCGGCGGGCCGCAGATGCTGGCCTTCTTCTCGATGGTCGACGGGCGTAAGCGGATGCACCGGGAGGTCATGGAGAGCATGGGCCGCGACCACGCCGACCTCCTGGCCACGGTGATTCCGGCGGCCAGCGACGTCGAGCGGATGGGGCTCCACCGGAGCGCCGTGGCCGAGTTCGCCCCCCGCGGCCGGGCGGCCCGGGCCTACGAGGCGCTGTGGGCCGAGGTGGTCGGTCGCCTCAACGGCGCGGGGGCTCCGCCGCGGGCGCTGCCATGATTCGCCCGCCTGGCCCCCGTAGCTCAACCGGATAGAGCGCCGGCCTTCTAAGCCGGATGTTGCAGGTTCGAATCCTGCCGGGGGCGTCACCTGGCGGGCGGTGCGAGTGCTGCGCGCCCCGCGATTGACGCCGACCGACCCCGCGCGGCTGCCCACCTCCGGAAATGCCGGTGTCGGCATAGTCTTGACACTACGGTGGGATGCGGCTAGGCTCGGTCGATTCGGGGACCCGCAGCGCGGCGGGAGACAGGTATCGTCGGTGGCGGGTTGCAAGCACTCGGGGGGACGCCGCGTGTGCGCGGCGGGGAAAGGTCGGAAATGTATTCGCTAGTCTCGCGTCGCGGGCGTGCCGTCCTCATTGGCGCGCTTTGCGTAATCCCGGCTGGGGCGGCGCTCGCCGCCGGTCAGGCACCGTCCAAGGTGACGATCGCGATCAAGGGAGGCAGCTCGTTCAAGCCGAACGGTTACATCAAGGACGACGTCCACTTCGTTCTCTCGGGCGCCGTCTCGATCCGGTCCGGCGGTACCGTGACGCTCAGAAACCAGAGCATGGATCCGCACACGCTGTCGCTCGTCCGAGCGTCGGACGTGCCACGCAAGATCACGCAGGTCGAGAACTGCACGATCTGCAACACGCTTTCCCTTGCTCACGGCGTCGACCCGAACGGACCGCCGCCCATGGGGCCGCCGCCCAAGCCGCTGGTCGACGTGGGTAGCCCGGGCTTCGATGTGCCGGGCGACTCGATCTTCGTCGGCCCCAAGGGCCATGGGAGTACCGTGAGCTTCAAGGTGACGGCTAAGCCCGGTACCACGCTCCACTTCATGTGCATCATCCACGCCTGGATGCAGGGCACGTTGACCGTCAAATAGACAAGGTGGGTACGGGCGGCACGCTCGTACCCACGACCTGTCCTGGGGGCGGTCTCTGGCCCGGCGGAGCCGGCCCCTTCGGTCGCCAGCGCAATCAGTTTGTGCGTCGGTGGTCCGCGGCCCGGACGGTTAGACTGCCCAGGCGACGCCTGGGAGTGGCAATGAGCGCCGGCGTCGGTCCGCATCATGATGCGCGCGCCCGCAGATAAAGGCGAGCTCGACCGCGGCCGGGCGGGGGCTAGCGCCCGGCGCACGTATGGGCGCCGCCGCGCCAAGCGCGAAAAGCACCCGCGGATCGGCGGGTTCCTCCTAGCGATGCAGGCGGACCCCGTCAAGAGGTGGGTGATCGGGGCCGAAGGCGAGGAGAGCGTCCAGCGGGCGCTACGCAAGCACTGTGCGTCAAGCGTTCGCATGCTGCACGACCGCCGAGTCATGGCGCCTAGCAGCAGCAACATCGACCACATCGGCGTGGCGCCGTCGGGCGTGTGGGTGATCGACACCAAGCGCCATGACGGCAAGGTCGCGGTAAGCCGGCCGCTCTTCGGCCAGGCCAAGCTGACCATCAGGGGAAGGGATCGGAGCAGACTCGTGGACGGTCTCGACAATCAGGTCAGTCGGGTCACGGCGGATGTGCGCGAGGTCGCACCTGGCGTCCCGGTGCACGGCGCCTTGTGCTTTGTCGATTCGGAGGTGCCGCTCCTGATGAAGCTGACCATCAACGGTTACCGGCTGATGTACCCCAAGCAGCTCGCGAGTCCATGAGCGTGGGTGGATCGCTGAGCGCCGAGGCGGTGGGCATGTTGTGCGGGGAGCTGGAGCGCCGGTTCCCCTCAGCCTGAGCCGGTGGCCCCGGACGCCGAGCAGTCAGCGCGGATGCCGGCGTGGCGCGTCGGGGCGGCGCCGATCTCTTTTCGCGCGGCGCCCACGAGCGGGTGTATTCTCGCGGCGAAACCGTCGTTGGGTCCAAGAGAGGTGGTCATGATGAAGTCAAGAGTTTTACTGGGCGTGGGCTTGCTGCTCGGGCTAGCCCCGTTTTCCGCGGTTGGCGTGCGCAAGGTCTGGCTGTGGGGGCCAGGGTGCCTGGATCTGTAGGAGATCGAGGATGTGTTGTTGGGTGTGGGTTAGCTGGTCGAGCTGGATGCCGTGGTGGGTGTAGGTCAGCCCGAGGCCTTGGAAGGCGGAGAGGATGTTGCGGCCGGTGGGCCGGGCGGCGCGGCCTTCGGGCAGGAGCCCGGGGAGCCGTTGGTCGGGGTCGAGGGCGGCACGGGTCTGCGCTTCGATGAGCCCGAAGATGAGCAGGGAGATTCCGACGATGCTCAGCAGGGCGTAGACGCGGTCGTCGTTGTGCAGGAAGATCGGGCGGACCTTCAGGGTCTCCTTCATGTCGCGATGTCTGCGCTCAACGATCTGTTGGTCCTTGTAGAGCCGCAACACGTGGCCGGCGGTGAGGCGGCCGGGCAGGTTGGTCGCCAGCGCGTAGATCCCGTCGAAGCTGGCGGTCGTGGTGATCGCCTCCTGGTTGCGCTGCCAGACCAATGCGAGCTTGCCCTGGCGGGTGGTGAGGGTCACGTCGATCAGGCCGGTGATGTTCACCCCGAGGATCTGCCCGATGCGGCGCTGCGCTTGCTCGCGGGTCTTGTAGTAGCGGCCGCCCAGACCGTTGCGCATCCGGGTGAGCTCCGCCTCAGCCTTGACCAGGGCCCGCTCGCGGGCATCGGCGACCTGGGTCGCTTCCTCGGAGGAGTGGATGTAGGCCACCCGCAGTTTCAGTGGCGGTTCATCACCGTTGGCGGGGATCTCCCAGTCACGTAGCGCGCCCTTGAACCGCGTGCGCCGCCCGGCAGGAAGCCGAGCCTCCCGGGCGGGGAGGTAGCGAACCGGGCGTAGTCCCTGGTGGCCGACATCGGCCAGGAACTGCTCGCGGAACCCCGCGCTCGCCCGCAAAGGGACGACGAACCGCACGCCGGCCTGATCGATCTGCCGCAGCGTCTTGGGTGCGCCCATCGCGGAGTCACACACGATCAACAGGCCGGGGCCGGAGAGTTCCAGCAGTCGCTCCAGCGACGCGCCGACCAGCGCGAGCTCGGACGCGTTCCCAGGATCCGGGCGGCTGTAGAGGACCGTCCCCTCAGGAGTGCAGGCTTGCAGCGTGCGGACCTGCCGGGCGACCCTGCGGTCAGAGCCCCAGCCCTTGGCGATCAGCGCGGAGTCCTCATAGGCACCCGCGACCCGCACCGTCGTCAGGTCAACGTGCAGCCGCCCGGCGCTGACGCCGAACCGCTCGATCGCGCGTGCGGCGACGTGGGAGCGCAGGTGCTCGGCATAGACCGCGAACGTCTCCAGCGCGCGGCCGAGGCGGTCATCGTTCAGCAGCGCCGGCGGGATTCCCAAGAGCTCGTGGACCGCGGCGCCCGAGGCCCAGCCGGCGACGTCGTAGAGCGGGGAGGGCGAGCAGACCCGGCTGGCGATCAGCGCACTGACGACCTCCCCGACGGAGAGGATCGACCGAGCGCTCCTCGGGAGCGCCGCGTCGACGGTGTCCTTCACCGCCAGCTCGCGCAGGAAGTGCTCGACCAGCAACAGCGGCCCCACGCTGCGGCGTGTCCCGGCCATCGGCGGGTCTAACCTCGCGAACGACCCCGCGAGCGCTTCGAGCTGCCCGGAGTCCTTCAGCGCATCCTTCCGACCAAGATTTGCCACAACACGATGGCGGACCTTGCCCTTCTCATCCCGGTAGCCCTCCACCAGCTGGAGGTAGCTGTACTCGCGGCCGGACCGCTTGACCTTGGTCTCCTTGACGAACATGTTGCCACAACGCTACAGGCCCGATCGGACGGAATAAACGCCAGCATAGACCCCCAGTTGCCACAACACGACCCCACCCGACAGGCCCGAACACCCCCACAACCCCGCACCCCACCTCAAGAACCCGGCGCCCTACACCCCCTCAACCGCGGAAAACGGGGCTAGCGGTCGTGCGGCGACGGCAACGGCCGTTCCGTTCGTGGGTCCGCCGTCTGCTCGAGCGCGGGCACGGCGGTCTCGGGCACTCATGGCAGCCTGACTATCACCGGTAATGCCTACGTCCCGAGTGGGACGACGCTCACGGTTGCCACGAATCTCAGGCTGGCTCCCGGTGCATGCCTGGACGCGTTCACCCTGGGCACCGTCAAGGTGGCGGGCAACGTCCTGGTCGGTCCGGGAGCAACCCTCGCGCTCGGGTGCACTCCGGGCTCGATCGGGCCCTTTCCGCCCTGCGGGTTCGTAACCACGAGCGACACCGTGGGGGGAAGCGTGATTGCTGACCACCCGCGCACGATGTACCTGGACGGTGACACGATCCATGGCAGCGTGATATCGACGGGCGGCGGCGCGGCCGTGACCTTCTCTCCCTACGTGTCCTTTCCGATCAAGGACGACGTGATCTTCGGCAACTTGACCGTAAGCGGCTGGCACGGCTCCTGGTTTGGGGTGATTCGCACCACCGTCCACCGGAACGTCGTGCTGACGGGGAACGTCACCGCCGACCCCGACTCGACCGAGGTCGTCACGAACATCATCACGGGAAACCTGGTCTGCCTGGGTAATTCACCCGCCGCTCAGATCGGGGATTCGGGCGGGACGCCGAACACCGTGGGTGGCCAGAAGATCGGGGAGTGCGCCGGGCTCTGATCTGAGCGGCGCGAGCGCGCTGGGTCTCGCGGTACGCCAGACGCATGGAGGGCCGGGGAGGCCAAGCCTCCCCGATCCTCCGGCGGTAGGCTCGCTGTGAGGGCCTGACGTTGGTGACCGCCGACGCCCGGATCGCCGATTACGACGTCCAGACGGTCGCGGCCGGTTCTTGACCGGCCGGTCGCGGATGCGGCGGACGGGCTCGGGCGGCGGCCACGGCCAGTGCCTGGCCGCCAGCACCGCCGTCCGACCGTAGCGGCGACGGAGGATCTCGGAGACTGGTCGCGCCGCGAGTCTCAGGCACCGAGCGGGCACCCGGTCGCGTAGAGCCGCCACGACCGGTTGCGGGCGACCGGTACCGCCCGGGCCGCGATCCGCCGGAGGACCGCCAGGCGGGCGGGCGTGACCCCGAAGTAGCGCCCGGCGGCGGCGTCGGCCGGGAGGAGGATCAGGCCGCGGGCCGGCGCCCGGCCGCTGGTCCGGAGGATGGCCTGGGGCGGCAGGTCGAAGTCGACGGCGACGAGCGAGGTCAGCGTGAACCGCGGCACATAGAACGGGCACCGGCGGAGCGCCACGCCGACCGCGGGCTGGCCGGCCAGGGCGACGAGGTCGGCCTCGGCGTGAACGGCGGCGGCCTGGTCGGCGCGGACGTGGACGTCACCGCGCAGATGCGAGCCGGCGACGTAGGCGACGAGCACGACGGCGGCCGCCGCCCAGACCAGACCGAAACGCCGCCCGCCGACGAGGGCCGGGCCGGCGACGACGGCGAGGGCGAAGAACAGCGCGGTCACGGCGGCGACGAGGAGGAGGAACCGCTCGAGCAGGGGGACGCCGGCCAGCCCGAGAGCGGCGAACTCGGCGAGCGCGAGGACGAGCAGGGCGAGCGCCGGCCGGGCGGCCCGCCGGACGGCGGCGAGAACGGCGCCGGCGGTGCCGACGACGAGCACCGGCAGGCCGACGAGCGCCCGCAGATCGCGCCCGAGCGCGCTCGGCACCTGGCCCAGCCCGTGGGGAAAGATCCCGGTCTGGGAGGCGGCCTGCGTGTGGGTCAGCGAGTAGGTCGGGTTGCCGACGACGAGGACGTCGCACAGCGCCCAGACGACGGGGGCGGCGAGGACGAGGGCGAGGCTTTGGAGCAGTTCCCGCCAGCGCGGCCGGCGGTAGGCGAGATAGAGCCAGTAGGCCCCGGCCAGGCCCCAGGCCTCGGGCCGCAGCAGGCCGGCCAGGCCGAGGAGGACGAGAGGGCCGGGCCAGCGGCTGGGGCGGTCGGCGACGAGAGCGGCGGCGGCGAGGACGAGGGCGAGGGCGGGCAGGTCGGAGAGGCCGGAGCTGCCGAGGGCGTCGGTCAGGAACGGCGGGCTCGCGAGCAGGGCGCCGACGGCGACGACGGCGGTGACGTCGGCCAGCGGGGCGATGCCGGTCAGCCGGCCGTCGCCGCGGCCGGCCGGCAGGCGCCGGACGCAGGTCCGGGTGAGGAGGAAGAGGGCGGTGCCGGCGACGCCGAGGCTGAGGAAGACGACCGCCTGGACGGCGTACCAGCCGCCGGGAGAGCCGAACAGGGCGGCCAGGGTGGCGAGGAGGGTGCCGAGCGGGTGGGGGGTCGAGGCGCCGGGGGTCGTGTAGTCGGGCAGGTGGCCGCCGCTGATCTCGCGCCCCCAGACGAGGGCATATCCGACGTCGTAGTAGTTCAGGGGCAGGGGACCGGTGACAAGGCGGGCGGCCAGGGCCAGGCCGACGGTGCCGAGCGCCCACCGGCGCCGGGCGGCCCCGGTGCCGGGGGCCATCAGCGGCGCAGGCGGCAGCGGACGAGGGTGCGCACGACGCGGAGGCCGTCGACCCAGGTGAGCTTCTTGCCGGCGTCGGTCGGCCGGGCCTGGTAGCTGACCGGGGTCTCGTAGATGCGCTCGCCGTGCTGGAGCAGGCGGGCGACGATCTCGGCCTCGATGGCGAAGCCGGGCTCCTTGAGGTCGAGCGAGCGGAAGAGGTCGGTCCGCATCATCTTGTGGCAGCTCATCAGGTCGCGGATGTAGACGTTGAAGAGGATGTTGGCGAACAGGGTGACGCCCTTGTTGCCGAGGACGTAGACGAACGAGTGGCTGGTGAAGCCGTCGAAGGCGCGGACGCCGAGGACGACGTTGGCCCGACCGGCGAGGAGGGGGCGCAGGAGGTGGGACAGGTCGGCCGGGTCGTACTCGAGGTCGGCGTCGAGGATGGCCGAGTATTCGCCGCGGGCGGCGGCCAGAGCGGTGAGGACGGCGGCGCCCTTGCCGCGGTTGGTGGCGTGGCGGATGTAGGTCACCCGGTCGGGCAGGTCGGCCTCGTCGAGGATCTGGCGGGTGCCGTCGGTCGAGCCGTCGTCGACGATGATCAGCTCGAACGGGGCGGGCAGCTCGGCCGCCAGGGTGACGTCGAGCGCGTGCTCGATGGTGGCAGCCTCGTTGAACACCGGCATCAGGATCGAGAGCGCTGGTGTGCTCGCCACGGACGGCCAGCCTAGGGCATTCGTCGAGAAGACCGCCGGCGGGCTCGGCGGCCGGCGGGAGGCGGGCCGATGTACGGGTCGAGGCGAACCCGGCGCCCAGCCGACGCCGCCGGCGAGTACGGCTCGCCGGCGGCGGTCGCGAACTTGAAGACAAGGAGAACAGGACGATGAATCGCCAGACCAACCGACGGACGCTCGCGGTGATGGCCGCCGGCGGCGCGCTGGCGCTGGCCGGTCCGGCCAGCGCGATGGCGGCGCCGACGGCGCATCAGGCCGATCTCCTCGGGGGCCTGACCGGCCTGGTCGGCGGCGGGTCGGGCTCGCCGGCGGCGCCGGTGACCGGGGCGGTGGGCGGCGTGCTGCCGGCGGTGACCGGCCTCCTCGGGTCTACGAGCTCGGGCGGGGCGCCGACGGCGGTCGTGGTGACGACGGTCAACTCGCTGCTCGGCGGGACGACGACGCCGCCGGCGCCGACGCCGACCTCGCTGGTCGGCAGCGTCGGCGGTGCGGTGAGCTCGCTGGCGTCGGGCAACACCGCCGGCGTGACGAACGCCTTGGCGGGGACGCTGAGCTCGCTGGTCGGGGTGGCGGCGAACATCCCCAACCCGGACGCGGCGACGTCCGACGCGACCGGGGCGGTCACGGCCCTCCTGGGCGGCAACCAGGCGGGGGCGGTGGCCCAGCTGAGCGATCTGGTCAACCAGCTGGTCGGCGTGACGAGCGGCATCGTGCCGCCGGGCGTGACGGCCGGCGTCCAGGCGGCGGTGACGGCGCTGCTCGCCGGCGACGCGACGGGGGCGCTGAACGGGCTGGCCCAGGCGGTCGGCGCGGCGCTGGCGGCAGCGCCGGCGGCGGCGACGGGGGCGGCCGGCGACGGCAGCGTCGCGAGCTTCGACCTGCCGGGAGCGGTCGGGGCGCTCGGAAGCGCGGTGGGTCCGGTGAGCGGCGGCGCCGGGTCGCTGGCGCCGGGAAAGGTGTTCTTCGTGGTGAGCGGCGCCCGGACATCGAGCTCGACCGGGGCGCGGCTGGTGGTGCGGGGCGCGCGGCTGGTGTCCCACGGATCGAAGGTGCGGGTCAAGGTGAGCTGCATCGGGACGGCGTCGCAGACGTGCAGCGGCGTGGTGAAGATCCGCCGGCTGATGACGGTCATCGCCCACTCGGCGAACCTGAAGCTGACGGGCGGCCAGACGAAGAAGATCGTGCTCAAGGTGGCCGGCCACCACGCGAAGCGGACTTCGACCAAGGCGACGCGGAAGTAGCGCGGCGCCGAACGCTCGGGGGAGATCCGGCCGGGGCCGAAAGGCTCCGGCCGGTGGTTGTCGGGAGCGGGTGAGGGCGACCGCGGCCGGGGGGCAGGCGTTGCCGGGAGAGGCGGGCGGCGGCCGGGCGCGTCGACCCGACGGCGCGACACGGCCGGCGCGGGCGGGCCGGCGTTGGTAGATTCTGGGTCGCAGCGCTTGGTGGGCGTAGCTCAGTTGGTAGAGCTCCGGGTTGTGGTCCCGGCGGTCGGGGGTTCGAGTCCCCTCGCTCACCCTCACCGAAACCCCTGCAAAGCCTATACTTTGAGGTAACGGCTGCTGAGCCAGTGCACCGGGCGCTGGCGACGAAGGCCGGCGCCTGACCTCGTGCGATCCTCCTGC
>CAWCIT010000006.1:0-214792 GCA_963795745.1 uncultured Solirubrobacterales bacterium | reverse complement strand
CGGTGGCCCGGGCGAGCGGGGCGACGGCGCCGACGTGGTCGAAGTGGCAATGGGTGAGGAGGATCGCGGCGAGCGTCAACCCGTCGGCCGCGAGGGCGGCGGCCAGGCGCTCGGCCTCCTCGCCGGGATCGATCACGAGGGCCTCGGTCGAGCCGGTCGCCCAGGCGATGTAGCAGTTCTCCTGGACCGGTCCGACCGGGTGGCCGCGGACCTCGAGGCTCACTTCGCCGCCTTCTGGCGCTGGCGCCGGCGGTAGATGTAGCGGTCGGTGTAGTAGCCGAGCGGGACGTAGATCAGGAGGATGATCGGGAGGAAGCCGATCGCCTGGGCCGGGGTCAGGGCCTTGATGATCAGCGAGATGCCGAGGACGGCGACGCAGGCGATCACGGCGCGGTTGATCGACATCTTCCAGCTCGGGGGCTTGTCGTAGCGATCCTCCTTGAGCATCGGCTCGCGCTTGCCCGTGCCCTTGCCGGCCGAGCCGCCGGCCGGGCGCTTCTCGGTCGCCGTCGGCTTGCGCCCGGTCCGGCCGCGGGCCTCGATCATCCCGGCGGCGTTCCCCCGGTGCTTGGTCGGTCGCTTGCGCTTGGTCTGGGCCATCGGAGACGAAGCCTAGTGATTCGTCAGCGCGTTCTCGATGATGTGCCGGGCGGGATCGAACCCGGGGAG
The DNA here is from genome assembly GCA_963795745.1 of uncultured Solirubrobacterales bacterium. Classification (GTDB taxonomy): domain Bacteria; phylum Actinomycetota; class Thermoleophilia; order Solirubrobacterales; family Solirubrobacteraceae; genus Palsa-513. The sequence goes on along the minus strand of CAWCIT010000006.1, from coordinate 214,123 downwards.
CGGGAGGTCGGCGGGGAAGCCGTCGAAGGCGGCCCGGGGGGCGAGCCCGACGAGCTCGGCGGCGGCGATCGGGGCGTGGCGGGCGACGGCGGCGACGACGGCGGCGAGGGGAACCGCGGCGGTGTCCTCGACGTTGACCGAGACCTGGGCCCGACCGCCGCCGGCGGCGAGGAAGAGGCCGATCGCCCTTACTCCGGGGAGGCCTTGGAGCCCGTCCTGACGGATCAGGGCAGCGATCCGAGCGGCGGTCTCGCGGTCGGCCGGGGGGGCGAGCTCGAGGTTGAAGGCGACGAGCGGAGGCCGGGCGCCGACGAGGACGGCGCCGGCGGTCGGATGGAGGCGGGCAGGACCGAAGTCGGGGGTCAGCTCGCCGGCGGCGATCCGGCGGGCGAGCTCGGCGGGTCCCCCGCGGCGCAGCTCGGCCCGGGTGCGCCCGCCGGCGAGGGGGCCGTAGAGAAAGACGGGGAGGTCGAGCTCGGAGGCGAGGAGATCGGCGGTGAGGAGGGCCTCGACCACGGCCGCGCCCCGGGTGGCCGGTTCGAGATGGACGAGGGGAACGACGTCCACCGCTCCGACAAATGGGTGTAAGCCGCGGGAGGTGGTCAGGTCGATGCGGGCGATCGCGGCGCGGGCGCCTTCGAGGAGCGCCGGGCCGAGGTCGCCGGGCGGCCCGGCGAGGGTGTAGACGGCCCGGTGGTGGTCGGGGTCGGCGTGGCGGTCGAGGAGGCGGATCGGGGCGGGGGTCGAGGTGAAGGCCCGGCCGATCGCCTCGAGGGTCGCCGGGTCGCGTCCGTCGGAGACGTTCGGGACGGCTATGAGCGGGGTCATCGCGGGCGGTGCGCGGGGATCTCGACCGCCTGCTGGTAGGTCGGGCGGTTGACCCAGGGCATCAGGGGGACGGTGGTGATGCCGATCGGGCGGAAGCTGATCGAGTCGAAGCAGGCCTGGTCGCCGGGCCGGCCGGCGGCGGCGCAGGTCGGGTCGGCGTAGAGGGTGCTCGGGTCGGCGGCCCGGGCGATCGCCTGGCCGAGGGTGTCGGCGAGCATCGCCCGGCAGGCGGCGAGGGCGCCGCCGCCGCAGTAGACGCGGTGGTAGGGGCCGGCCTCGGGGAGGCCGCGGAGGTGGCGGAGGTCCTTCTCGACGTAGCCGAACCAGCCGGTGTCGTAGGCCGAGCCGACGTGGGACATCCCGCTGCCGCTGTTCGGCGGGTCGTCGATCGGGAGCCGGGCGGTCAGCTGCCGGTAGAGGTCGGGGCCGAGGGCGGGCTCGAACTCGCCGGGGACGAGGAGAGGCCACCAGGCGTCGAGGATGGCGATCGCGTGGGCGTGGGCGTAGGCGCCGGAGCCGGTCCGGTCGATCCGGTGGGAGCCGTCGGCGTGCCAGGCCTCGAGCTCGGCCACGGCGGCGGCGAGCTGGGGGTCGGCCGGGTGGCCGAGGACGGCGAGGATCTGCGGGAGGTCGCGGTCGGCCCGGAGATCGACGGTCCCGGCGTCCTCCATCGCCCCGACCAGGGCCGGGAGGGTGGTCTTCCGGCCCCCGGCGATCAGCGGGCGGATCCGGTCGTCGAGGAGCTGCGAGCGGTAGACGGAGGCGTACTGGGAGCCGGAGGCCGAGTAGGCGGGGGCCTGCTTGTTGTTCCAGGAGGTGATGAAGTCCTGGTTGGTCACCTGGGGGTGCTGGTCGAACGGGGTGTAGTCGGCGGTCTGGGCCTGCGGGTCGAAGCCCCGCCACTCGAAGGCGGCGGCGACCGGGAGGGTCGGGTCGACGTGGGGGGCGTGGACGGGGTTGGCGCCGGAGTTGAAGTAGGCGATGTCCCGGTCGTCGGCGTAGAACCAGTTGTAGGTGTAGCCGATCCGGTAGGCGGCGTGCTGGAAGTCCTGGGCGTTGTGGATCCGGTCGGGGTTGTTGAAGTCGCTGAAGCCGAGGGCCGAGTCGATCTCGTGGCCGTAGGTCGACCGGAGCCGGGTGTAGGCGACCGGGTGGCCGGCGACCGTCGCCCGGGCCTCGACGATGCCGAGGGCGGTCCGGTAGGCGGTCATCGTCTCCGAGCCGGCCGGGGTCGGGTCGGCGAGGTTGGGCGTCCAGGACTCGGTCTGACGGAGGACGTCCATCGGGGTGCACCGGCCGCGGAGGAGATAGGCGTCGGAGGCGGTCGTCGGGGTCGAGCCGTCGGGGTTGCAGAGGGGGACGGCGAAGGTGTGGACGATGTCCTGGCCGGCCGAGGTGGCGCTCCACGCGTAGTCGCCGCCGTGGCCGAGCTGGACGTAGAGGCCGAGGCCGTCGACGGCGGCGCCGCGGGCGTCGAGCCCCGGCCCGTGGAGGTCCTCCTCCTGGAGGATCTGGGGGTTGAAGTAGGCGACCTGGGGACCCATCACGGCGAGTGGGTGGCCGGAGGCCGAGTGGGCCGCGGCGACGAGGAGGGCGTTCGAGTCGCTGCGGGGCAGGGCGAGGAGGCCGCGGGTCAGCGGGGCGGTCGCGTCACCGGCGCCGGCGCCGGTGGCGTGGGTGACGACGGGCTGGGTCGTGAGGCTTCCGGGGTCGGGGAGGGCGGCGCTGCCGGGGGCCGGGTGGGCCGGGGCGAGCTCGTAGGGGAAGCGGCGGCCGGTGGTGACCGTGGTCGGGGCCTCGGGATCGTTGCGCTCGCGCCAGTCGTTGAAGAGGCTGGTCCCGGTCGAGGGTCCGAAGCGCTGGCGGAAGGTCTGGAGGATCGCGGCCCAGGGGAGCTGGTCGCCGCCGCCCTGGCCGAGGATGCTCCCGATGAGGGCGGCGGTCGCGACGAGGTCGGTCACCTTCCAGGGGTCGGGGCCGAGGGGGCGGCCGAGGGCGAGGTACTCGCCGGGCATGCGGGTGATGTCGAGCCGGGCGGAGTCGATGTAGGCGTTGACGCCGTCGACGTAGCTGGTCGCGTCGGCGATCAGCCGCTGGCCGTCGGCCCCGTAGAGCTGGGGGAGGCGGTCGACCTGGCGCTGGAGCTCGGCCTCGGTGTAGGGGGCGTCGGAGAACACGCTCCGATCCATCGACCGGTTGCCGGGGGATCCGCCGGCGAAGGCGGCGAGCTGGCCGCGGCCGGCGTGGCGGAGGGCGTCCATCATGAAGAGCCGGTCCTCGGCGTTGGCGTAGCCGGCCCCGAACTCGGTGCCGGGACGGGTCGACCCGTAGATGTGGGGGACGCCGAAGTCAGAGTCCCGGACGATCACGACGTCGTCGCGGGGCCGCTCGACCGAGGCGACGTGGCCGTCGGGGACGCCGAAGCTCGAGTCCTTGAAGAAGCGGCCGAGGTCGGAGGGGGCGAGGTTGGGGCCGGCGGAGAGGAGGTCGCGATACATCGGGTACTGATCGAAGCTGTGGGCCGGGCGGGCGCCGGTCAGCTCGTAGAGGACGAGCCCGAGGGTGCTCGTCAGGCCGTTCGCCCCGGGCGGGAGGATGTCGTGGAACCCGCCGCTGGCGTAGTCGTTTGTCCGGTAGGGCTGGGGCTGGAGGGCGGCCTGGGCCTGGGCCGGGGGGGCGAGGGTCACGGCCGCGAGGGCGACGGCGACGGCGGTGACGGCGGCGACGGCGGTGACGGCTGTCGTGGCGGTGGCGAGAAGCCGGCGAGCGCGGCGGGGCGGCGGGCCGGCGGGGGCGGGGTGAGCCGAGCCGGACGGGGCCGGGTGAGGCGAGCGGCCCGGGGCCGGGCGAGGTGAGCCGGACGGGGGCCGGCTGCAGGGTCTGGTCGACCGGACGAACGCCACGACGTCAACGCCTCCTCGGGGTTCGGGGCGAGCCTACCCGAGTTGCCGATCGCCGACCCGGGTAGACTGGCCGACTCCCGCCGGAGTAGCTCAGTCGGTTAGAGCAGCGGAATCATAATCCGCGTGTCGGGGGTTCGAGTCCCTCCTCCGGCATCACGAAAAGCCCTGGAAAATAGGCTTTTATTCTCCTCAGTCGGCCTATCCGCAGTCTGGTAAAGGTACCGGATGGGTACCGAGTTTGACACCAGTTTCGGCTTGAGAGAGTGCTCGTCGCCGCGTTTGGCTGCCGCCTCCCCGCCGGCCCGAGACCGACCCGGCCTCGCACATCGGCATCACTGGCCGGCTGCCCGTCGCGCAACAGGACGCCACCGAGACGGGCCCCCTCGGCAACCGCGCGCCCGCAGGCCGCGAGCGGTCAACCCGACCGCCGCCGCGCCGATCGTCCGGAGGTCGTCGGCGGCCCGGCGGGGGGTGGACGGGCCCTCCATACGGCCCATTCGAGCTCGCCGACTCCCTCGACACCGAGCTCGTCGCTCGCCAGGATCTGGACGACGCTCGCCTCCTCTCGCTTCGCGGCCGTCCGCGGATCGAGTTCAATCCGGTCCGGCGACCTGCCCGCGCCAGGTTTTCGATCGCACAACCGCGGTGCGTGGCCGCAGCACGCCGATCAGCGCGCTCGGCGGAGTCGAGGTCTCGCCTGTCCCGGACAACCTGTCAGGCTCCCTGGGCGCGCGAGGCGGGGCGCTTGGCGTGACGTCGGCCGCCAGCGGGCGTATTCCGGCTGCGGCGGCGACGACACCCGGCGCGTCGATCCTCGACGCAGGGCCTTTGGGCGGACCCGCGGGACCCCTTGGGGTCGGGCGTTGTCGTGTGGGGGCCTCGTATTCGCGTTAGGACGCGGGAGCGTCCCGGTCATCGCCGAGCGCGCCGAGGGGCTGTCGGAGGCCCGTGGGCTGTTCGCGCGAGTGCTCGGTGACCCGACTCGCCCGTAGGGCGCAGGAAGCTGTGGACTTGCCTGGCCGGCTGGGAGGCCCATTCGGGTTGATGGTGCTCCCAGCCGCCGTGCCCTCCTCGGCGAGGTCGTTCGGCTCTGGCGCCACGGCGGCGCGGGCGGAGCCCGCTAGCGTCGGGACCTCGCCGATCCCGCCAGCAGGCGGGCCAATTTCAACCTCGACGTCTCCGCCTCTGATCGATCCTGCACTACCGCCACACCACAGGCAAAGATTTTGATGTGACTAACGCGGCAATCACGCTGAGCAACAGACCCAGGACGGCGAAGATCAATGTCGGGCGTACGCGCCGTGTCGTTGCCTGCTTTGGGGCCATCTACATAGCCCCTTGGGCGCATGCACGATCGGCCGGAGCGATACTCGCCGACTGGCGCGGCATGGCGACCGTAGCGCTCTGACTCATCTCGAGCCGAGCCTAGCGCGCGTCGAAGTCGGGCGCGGTGATCGCGCCTCCACGAGGCGATTCGGAGACGGCACCGTCGGGCGAGCCGCCTCAGACGAGCAAGCCGGCGGCGGGAGCCCTCGACTGCTCTCGGCAAGCCGTCCGTGAGCGGCGCCGCGGACGATCGCGTTGCCCAGTTCGACGTCGTCGGGGCTTACGATCGCTTCGGCGAGAGGCTGTCGGAATATGCGGGACGAAGCTCCGTGGGACCCGCGCCGGTCGAAAAGTAGGCCAGCGCGCCCGGTCGAGAAGTGACCCCCGGTCGGGTGTCAGGCGGTGGTCGCGATCCAGTGGCTGTGGAGCTTGAGCAGATTGTGCGTCGCGCTCACTAACCGCCATTCTGACTGCGCGGCGGCCCGGCCTCTTCGCATGAACCGGTCGATCTGCCGGTTGTGTTTGATCTGTCCGTAGACCGGTTCGACGGTGATCTTCCGCTTGGCGTAGAGCTCACGGCCGCGGTCGGTGGCGAGCTTGCGGCGCATGACGTCGAAGAACCCGTGTTCCCAACCGGGGCGGATCCCGTCGCGCATCGTTCCGTCCGGCGGGACGAGCACCTCGATCCCGCGTTCCTCGATCGCTTGGATCTGCCGGGTGTGCCAGTAGCCGGCGTCGCCGAGCACGACCTCGGGCTGCTTGGTCACGCCGTGCTTGGCGAGGTGCTGCAGCGTGGTGTCGAGCATCGGCTCCAGATGCCCGAAGTCGGGCGCGTCGATCGTGATCTCCGCGGCGAGGATGATCTGCTGCTCGTTCACGGCGGTCTGCGCGTTGTAGGCCTGGCGCGGCGGGGTGCCCTGCGTGCGCATCACGCGAGCGTCCGGATCGGAGAGGTTGATCACACCCTCCGGCATGTCCGGCGCCATGAACGGCTTGGTGTTGCCTTTCAGCACCCGGCCCTGCGTGTCGCGCGCGGTCGCGCGCCAGCGGTCGTAGTCCTCGTGGGCGGCCAAGTCGACACGATGGTTCTGCTCGAACCGCTCCAAGACTTGGAACAAGCGATCCTCTCGATCACGCGGGATCGCCTGCGCCTGATGGGCGCGGTGCGCCTCGAGCTCGCGGCGCGCGACCCGCGGCCATTCCCGCCGGCCGCCGCGACGGAGGACCTGACGACCGAGCACGAGCGGTTCGAGGTCCGTGTCGGGATCGGCGATCGTGCACTCCTTCACCGCCCGGCCCTTGCGCTCCTCCATCCGGCGCTTCGCATCCGCCAACGCCTGTCGACGACCTTCCGGGGTGCGGAGCTCCTCTGGCAGCTCATCGCCCCGCCGGTCCTTCCCGTGCAACCGATCCTCAGCCTGATCGACCTCCTCCGCTTCGCGCAGGATCTGTGTGACCACGTCTCGGTAGGAGCGGTTCTGATCCATCGACGCGTTCGCCTTGATCTTCGTCCCATCGATCGTGATCACCCCAACCGACACGAGGCCCGCCTCGCGGCAGAGGCCCAGGACATCATCGAACAGCTCCGCGATCTCGCGCTCGTGCCGGCGGCGGAACTCCGCGATCGTGGAGTGATCCGGCGTACGCATCCCGGTGATGACCTTGAACGCAACGTCCTCCCAGCACGCCCGCTCGATCCCGCGCGACGACCTGTTCCCGCGCGCATACGCGTACAGCAAAACGGCGACCAACATCTGCGGGTCATACGGAGCACGACCGGCAGCGCCCATCCGGTACGCCTCCCGGAACCGGTCAAGGTCCATCTGATCAACGGCGCCCAGCACCGTCCACACTAGGTGGTTCTCGGGCAGCCACTCAGTCAACGACGGCGGCATCAACAGCATCTGACCACGATCGATCGCTACGAAATCTCTAGCCATACGGGAAGTGTCTTAAACCGGCCAGACAGACCGATATTCCGACAGCCTCTAAAGGGTCCAACGACGAGCTTCGCGAGCCGGTCATGGAAAGAGATAGGTCGTGGGCGATGCAGACCAGGGCTCGGGCGTGGTCGGTGAGGAAGGCCCAACCGGGAGGGTGGTCGTCGGGCACGGGGTAGAGGGCGTTACGGGACGGGACATACCCTATTTTGCGGTCGTGCTACGGTGTCGTGCTAGGGCGTCTCTGATGATGATCTCGTCAGATGACTTGGAAGGATCCATCGGAAGCGTCAGCCTGAGGAGGCGCCATGCGTCGAGTACGTGCAGCGGTCACGGTCGTCTTGGCGGCGTTGGCGGTGGTTCTCGCGGGTTCGGCTCTGGCGGCTCCCGGGGTGCGCGCGGCCAGGGCGCGTGTGGCCAGCTCGCCGGCGGGAGTGGTGACGGTGCCCAGGGCGGAGCGGCATCTTGCGGGGTTCCAGGCGCACGATGTGGGTCTGGATCCTTATGGTCGGCATTCGCTTGATCGTGGTCCGGCGGCGGGGGCGCCGCCGAGCAAGGCCCTGGTGTTCAAAGATCTGGCTGGTTCGTCTGTGGCGTCGGGCAGCGCGCGGCCGTTTGGTGCGTTCCCTGGCGTGGGTAGCGAGATCGCGTCGTTCCGGACCGCGTTTTCGCGGACGTTTGTGGCGCAGGGCGGCGGGTACGTCGCTCGCGTGTATTCGCAGCCGGTGAACTACAAGGCGCTGGACGGTTCGATGCAGCCGATCGACGAGACGCTCGTTCCCGGCGGCGGCGGATTCGTCAACCGCGGTGACAGTGTCCATACGTCGCTGCCGCGCTCCGCGAGCGCTGCGGTGCGCATCTCGGGCCCCGCGGGCGATGTCTCGTTCCAGTTGCTGGGGGCCGGTTCGAGTGCGCTGCCGACGGTGTCCGGCGCGGGCGCCGCGTATCGCGACGCTCTCCCTGGGGTATCGCTCAGGTACTCGGTGCAGCCGGGAATGCTCAAGGAAGCGATCGTGCTCGCTAAGCGTGAATGCGCCGGCGGTGCTGCGGTTTGCGCTGAACCTCTCGGCCGGCCTTTCCCCGGCGCTCGATCGGGCCGGGAATCTGCGGATCTCTGACGCCAAGGGCCAGGTCGTCTACAGTGTGCCGGCAGCGTCGATGAGCGATGCCAGTGTGCCGCTGAAGGTTCTCCCCATTCCGGCCGTGGGGCACGTGGGCGTGAAGTTAGCGGGGACGGCTCAAGGCTGGATCCTGGAGCTCACGCCGGACCGCTCCTACTTGCAGGCGCGGACCCGGAAGTTTCCGGTCGTGATCGACCCCACCGTCGTGAACACCGCAGGGACGGAGTGCGAGATCGCCGGCGGTGGCTATACGACCTTCAACGCCTGCTACTACAACGGGACTCCCGTCGGAAGCGGCGCTAACAGCGAGTCGATCGCGGCCTTGGTGCAGCTGCCGCTGAACAACGCCATTCCGGCCGACGCGAATGTCCTAAGCGCCCAACTGGCCGTGACTGTCTACCAGCGGTACATCTACAACACGCCGTTGTCAGTGAGCGCGTACGGCCTGACGCACAGCTTCACGTCGGGCGCGACCTGGAACACGTACGACGGCGTGAGCGCGTGGCAGACGCCGGGCAGCGACCACGACCCAATCGCGCTCTCGACGGTTGGGATCAGCGGCCCCGGGGTGCAGACCTTCCCGATGACCGCGCTCGCGCAAAGCTGGGTCGACGGGTCGCGCGAAAACGACGGGGTTCTCTTGAGCTCCCCGCCCTCGAGCTTAGCCGACAACTTCGCCATAGTCGACAGCACCGGCCCCGTCGCCTACCCCGGCACTCCGGCCCGAACGGCGTCTCCACCGCATCTTGACATCTTCTACGTCCCGCGGCTGGGGACGCCGCGCGGCGCGACGATCAACACGACGCAGCTGACCGACCGGATGAGCTTGGGCGTCAACGTCGCCAACGGCAACCTGTTGCTGCACAGCACCGATCTTGCGGTCGCCGGGACCGGCCTGAACCGGGTCATCGAGCGGACGTATAACAACCTCGCGCCGGTCCCATATTCGCTGGACTTCGGGCGTAGCTGGGCGAGTAGCGCGGGACGCGAACCGGTGATCTACGGGTACCCCGACGGCGGCGCCGTTGTGGGTGCGGACGGCGGGCTGCCGCTGTACCTGAACGACGGGGCGCTCGGCTACACTTCGCCTCCCGGAACCGACGCGACGCTCTGCTCGGTCTACACCCAGAGGGGCTGCCCCGGCCTGCCTGCGGGCGCGACGTTCCTGCTCACCCAGCACGCCGACGGGACGAGCCAAGCGTTCACCGTCGCGGGCGGCATAGCCGATCTGAGCTCGGCGTTTGACCAGAACCACAACACGGTCTCCTTCCGGCTCAGCCAGCCCGGGGGCGCTCTCGTCGGGTCGACCGATACGCAGGGCCGGACGTTGTCGTTCGCCGATTCCGGGACCGCGTTCGGGTCGCACACGAACACGATCACCGACAACGCCTACCCAGGGGGACGCCACACGAGCTACGGCTACACAGGCGACAACCTCACGAGCTACGTCGACGCGGGCGGCGCCACCACCCTGTATGGCTACGACGCGCAGAGCAACCTGAGCCAGGTCACCGACCCCCTCGGGAACGTCACCAAGCTCGGATACTACGGATCAGGGCAAATCAAGTCGATCCTGCGCATAACTAACGTGCCCGCGCAAACGGGCGACACCACCACATACGCCTACAACCCGCCGACCACGCCGATCGCGGGAACCGGCGCAGGGTGCCCGGCCCAGGCGAGCGGGACACCCGGCTGGGGGCAGACGGTGCAGACCGATCCCCTGGGCCACACGACGACCTACTGCTATGACACCCATGACCGCGTGTACATGACTAGCGACGCGCTCGGCAATCCCCGCCCGAGCACCTACAGCATCAACGACAACGTGACCAAGTTCACAAGCCCGAGCGGCGCGAGCTTCCTCGCCAACTACGACAACGCGACGGGCCGCCTGATGAACGCTCAGGCTCCGCCCTCGCCCGGCCACACCCCGGCAACCACTACCTTCGCCTACGACCAGAAGCCGGGGCACCCGTTCTACCCGGACAGCGTCACTGACCCGCAGGGAAACGCTGTCGGCCTCGGATACGACGCTAACAGCAACGTAACCGCGGTCACGCCACCCGGTCAGCTCGGCCTTACCCTCACCCACAGCGCCAGCAACGGGACGCTCACCGCGTCGACGGACGGCAACGGCCACCAGACGGGCTACGGGTATGACACCCTAGGCAACCTCTCCTCGATTACGCCGCCCGCGGTCACACCCCATCCGCTCGGGATCCAAACCATCGGGGTCGACGCGGTCAGTCGCCAGACCAGCAGCACCGACGGCAACGGCAACCTCACGCGCTACACCTACGACGCGATGGACCGGCTGCGCACAGCCACCTTCGCGGACGGCAGCAGCATCGTCTATACCCCCGACGCCGACGGCAACCTCACCGGCCAGGTCGACTCCGTCAACGGAACCTCCAACTACACCTACGACCTCAAGAACCGCATCACCCAAGAGCAGCTCCCCGGCCACACCAACGGCTACGGCTACGACACCGCCGACAACCTCCATACCGCAACGGACCTGAGCGGCACCGTCACCTACGGATACGACGCCGACAACGTCCTCGCCTCCGCCCTCGACCCCGGCCAGAGCACCCCCATCGTCTTCAAGAACGACCTCGACAGCCGCCGCGTCTGCACGGTCTACCCCAACGGCGTCGTCGTCAACAACACCTACGACCCCGCCGGCGACCTCTGGAGCACCAAGGCCAACGCTGAAGGCCCCAGCGCCGCCGGCTCCACCACCGCCTGCGGAACTCCGACCGGCACCGCGCTCACCGGCACGACCTACACCTACACCACCGGCACGAAGGACACCGCCGTGCGCCAGAGCGCCCTGACGATCGCCGGGAACCTCACGACCTACACCCGCGACACCGTGAACAGGGTCAAGCTGGCCGCAACCACCGGACCCCAACCCGACACCCGCTCCTACACCCCCGACGGAGCCGGCAACCTCACCACCCGCACCATCAACGGCACCACCACCAACTACGCCTACAACAACGCCAACGAGCTCACCACCGCCGGCGCCACGGGCTACTCCTACGACGCCAACGGCAACGAAACCGGCAACACCGCCGGACTCGCCCTCACCTACAACACCCGCAACCAAACCACCAGCATCACCCCGCCTGGCCAGGCAACGCAAAACCTCAGCTACCTCGACCCCAGCCAAAACACCCTCGCCTCATTCGGGAACAGCGGCTGCCCCAGCACCAACACCGCGCTCGCACCCAACCTACTCGGCGTCGCGTCCTCGGCAACCGCCACCAGCGCCACCCCCGGCTGCCAGAACACCACGAGCACCACCTACTACACCCACGACACCAACGGCGGCCTACTCGACCAACGCCCCACCACCGGCAACACCTCCTACTACCTCCAAGACGGCCTCGGGTCGATCATCGGCACCACCAACCCCACCGGCAACCTCATCAACACCTACACCTACGACCCCTATGGCCAAACCACCACCGCCACCGGACCAACCACCAACATCTTCGGATACGCCCAAGGCCTCCAAGCCCCCGCCGGCCTATACCACTACGGCCAACGCTACTACGACCCCACCACCGGACGCTGGACACAACAAGACCCCCTCAACCAACCCAGCGACCAAAACAGCGCCAACCGCTACGCGTACGCCGGCGGCGATCCGATCGACGCTACCGACGAGTCTGGCACATGCGTTGGGCCCCTAGTGTTCCTCGCTCCGCTATGCGAGGCCGCAGCCGAGCGGGCCGGTGCGTTTGTCGCGGAGCGCGTGCTTCCGGTAGTGTACCGGCGGTTGACAGGACCGCTGATCAAGGTGGCCGTCAAGGGCGCTGGTAGCAGTCCGCCTGAAGTAGGCACTGCAATGAAGGTGGCCGAGCCCATTGTAAAGATAGGCGTGCAGGCGGTGAGACAGTTTCTTGGCTTCTAATGCGGGACTCACAGCCGACCGGTCGCTTCGGACCCGACTGAATGGGCTAAACTGGTGAACGAGAGCGAGATTTACGCCGAGATGCGCAACCGCACGGTGTCGGCGGGTAGGCGGGCGCGTCTCATTCGGGATCACGGCGCGGCGAGTGCGGACGCGGTCGACGTCATCGGTCCCCTACTGCAAGATCCCGGTGTCGATGTGCGGATCGCGGCGGCGATGGCTCTTGGCTCTCCAGGCGCTCCCGGGGCGCTGCCGTACCTCCTCGCCGCGCTTCACGACGGCGACCCGCCAGTTCGTCGTTGGGCCGCCCGCAGCGTCGGGCTTGTCGGCGATCCTGCCGGCGTGCCGGCACTAGCCGAATTACTCCAGTTTGAAGATTGGGAAACCCGCGCCTATGCAGCGCAGGGCCTCGGGCTACTCCGACACCGTTCTGCTGTGCCGGCTCTCGCGAAGGCCCTGGGGGATACTCATCGGACGGTCCGCCGTGCAGCGCTGCAGGGACTGGCTTCCCAGCGGACGGAGGAAGCGGCTCAGGCTATAGCGGCCTACGTGAATACCACACGCCATCCGCTGGAGCGGCGGCGCGCAAAGCGCGCGATAGCCGCGCTGATGCGCGAGGGTGGGTGAGCCGCAGCGTTTCGGTCTGCCGGAGGGCGCGAGGGCCGCTTCGGACGGACGTCGCCGTGATAAGGTGATGGTTATGCCGCGAGTTCATAGCGTCGACGCCGGAGAAGAATTGATTCCGTGCGCCGATGAAGGAAGTGCGCGCGAGCAGGCGGCGCGCCAGCAGGCCGCAGAGACTGGAGGCGCCGAGTGGATCTACCTTCGGGTCGACGGTCAGTGGGTGGCGAAGCGCTATGCGGAGGAGCCGCAGCGTGAGAAGATGACTTGGAGACAACGCTTGGCTTCGGCCGCATCGGGATTGCTGGACCCGGCCGCGTGGGGCTGACCCACGATCTGAATGTTGTCCCGTAGCTCATTGAACTAAACTTAGCCGGTTGAGGGTCCACCCTTTGGGCGGTGGCGGCTGGGCTCGCGGAGTAGACGTAGTGTCAGTGGGGGCCGCACTGCACATCAGACAAAGGGTAAGCATTTAACGCGAAAGCGCGCCGAGCTGCTGCAGTTGCGGGAGAAGCCCCTTGGGAATGGCTGCCGGGAGAAGCGAGTCGTTGTCGCCATCGGGTAGCCATGGGTAGACAAGGAACGGCTCCCGAATGCTCATACAAGAGCCGTGGCGCCGTCGAGCGGGAGTTCGGACGGCTCAAGCATGAATGGGCGCTCCTGCCGCTCCGCGTGCGCGGGCTTGAGCGCGTCAGGCTGCACGCCGACCTGACGATCCTCGCCCAGCTCGGATGCGCGCTGGCGAAGGCGCGGGCTTGATCCGTCAGTAGGCGACGAGGTTCGCGGCCAGGCCCGCCAAGCCGCCGACGAGGAAAAGGACGACACCCGCGATGCGTCGCTTAGGGCGTCCCGCGAGCACATCGGCGATTGCGGAGGCGAGTTCGTCGGTCTTATCCCAGGTGAGGGGAGATAGCTCGCGCAGGATTCGCTGCGCGCCTCGGAGGTCATCGCGCATCTCGATGCTCACGAGTACGGCGCCGACCAGTTGCAGCACGAAGCCGGCGATATACAGACCTTCGACGAGCGCGTGGTGCGGATGCCCGCTCGGCATGGGCGGCGGGGTCGTCAAGCGCGCACCATACCGCGAACACGACGAACGCGACCGTAGCGACAACGCCGACCCCGAGGGCGATCAAGGTGTCGACCCTGAGGCCGATCCAAGGTCCGGTCATCGGGCACCGCCAAAGTGGGGTAAGCTGCCCGAATGGTCCCTAAAAACCTGTAGGCGTTCAGTTGGTGTGCTGGTCGTTGGTGCGGGTTAGATGAGTAGCGGCGCTGGATCGCCGCGGGTTTTGGCGGCGAGCACGGTGATGAGGTCGGCGTGCAGGGATCGGCGTGGTAGGCGGCAGGTGGTGTGCGCGGACAGGAGGCGTTCGATGCGTCGTTCGCCCCCGTGGGACTGGCTGCCGAGGCTGATCTTTCTCCTGCGTCTGACTGCGTGTCCGGAATCCGGGCGATAATCACGCCATGTCGGTGGGTGGTCATGCGAGCCGAGAGGACGCTGGATGACCGACGTGAAGAATGGCAAAGCTGGGCGGCGGCGCAAGCGGTCGTTGAGTGCGGAGGAGAAATTGCAGGTCTGGCTGGAGTTGCTGTCGCGGCAGACGACGCAGCGCGATGCTGCGGATCGGTGGGGGGTCGATCCGACGACGATCATGCGGATCCGCCGGGTCGCCCGGGCGGGGGCGTTGAGCGCTCTGGCGCAGTCACGGCCCGGGGCACGGGCGGCCGCGGAGGATGCGGAGCTCGCGGCGGCCAGGGCGGAGATCGAGCGGTTGGCGGAGACGGTCAAGGAGCAGGCGATCGAGCTCGTCGTGCTTCGGGGAAAACAGCGCTCGGGCTGGTAGGCCCGGTTCCCCCACGCGTCGACGCGGAGATGAAGGTCGCGCTGCTTGGGCTGCTCGAGCACGCCGTCGCGGGTGGCTGGTCGCACCAGCGGGCGTGCCGCGTCCTCGGCCTGGAGGAGCGTCGCGCCCGCCGCTGGGCGAAGCGTGCCCTCGCCGGCGGCCTCGCCGACCGGCGCGGCGGTGGCGGCGCCGTTCATGGCCTGCTCGAGTGGGAGATCGCGGAGATCCTCGCGCTCCCCCAGGAGTGGGGCGAGATCGACGCGTCGCATCGCAAGCTCGCTTACCGCGGCTCCTTAGTCGGAACGACGTGTCACGGTCAAGCGGTGGTGTCCTCGTAGGGGCGGGTTCAAGCGAGGTCGAGGTGCTGCCCGGGCGCTTCGCGGCCGAGTTCTTCGCGCGCCTGCTGCGCGCGGTCATAGTCGCGGCGTTGCTCGCCGCCGCTGGGCGGGGCCCCGAGCGGGTCGCCCGGGCCGACGGGGATCTCGTACTCGATGCGGTAGCGCGCGAGCGTTCGCGCCGCTTGGTCCCAGCGCTCAGCGCCTGACGGCCGCTCGGGGCGCTCGCCGAGCACATCGCGCACCCACGCGGGCCGCGCGGCGATTTCTTCCTCGACGAGCACGTCGAGCAGCTCACGGTGTTCGCGTCGGGTCGCGTTGATCGCGCTGGTCAGGCGGTCGCGCTCCTGCTTGATCGGTTCGATGTCGCCGAGCTGCCGCGCGAGGCTCGCGCGCTCGCTGAGCACCCGCTCAAGCCCGACCTCGAGGCCCGCAACGGTGGACGTCAGCTGCGTGCGCTCGATCACGTGCGGATCGCCGCCGCGACCGAAGCGGCGCGGCCGCGGCGCGGGCAGACGCTCAAGGCCGCCGCGCACGGCGTCGCGCCGCTCGGTCAGGACGATCGCGCGCTCGTCGAGCTCCTGCAACTGCTGGAGCTCCCCGGTCGGGAGCGCCGCGAGCTGCCCGCGCAACCGCCCAAGCCGCTCGCGCAGCTCACCCAGCGACGCTCCTGGAGCATCCGCCACGGGCGGCTCGGCCCGCTCCGCGGCCTCCTCCTGCAATAGCTCCAACGACTCCGGGTGCGGCCCCGCGAGCTGCGCGTCATCGACGCGCTCGGCCGCTAGCTGATCGAGCGCGAGATCCTCATCGTCGCGCTCGAGCATCCGCCGCGCGACACGCTCAAGCACCACCCCGGGCTCCAGCGGCCCGCTCGGCATGCCAGGACCGATGTCGTCGCGCTCACCGGCCTCGGGTGTCGCGTCGCGCACGAGGAGCCGGGTCTGACCGCGAGCGCGCGAGAGCGCCGTGTAGGACCAGCCGCGCGTCAGGTCGCCGACGCCGGCGACCACGACCGCCCGCTCAACCGTCGCGCCCTGCATCCCGTGACCCGTCAGCGCGTACGCGTGCTCGACGTGCTCCGCCACGTAGCTCGCCGGCAACTCCCGCTTGGTGTGCGCGTCCGTCTCGAGCACCACACCGCCGCGATCGACGTTGCGGACGATGCCGCGCGTGCCGTTGTCGACATCGAGATCCCGCTCGTTACAACGGCAGATCACCCGGTCACCGACCGCCACGGTAACCGGCCCGTACACACGGTCCTCGCCGAGCACGCCGGCGTCGCGCCGCTGCTCGCGCGCGAGACGATTCAGAGCGCGGCGCGTGTCGTTCTCGCGCGCGATCAGCACGCACTGCTCGACGCCGTTCGCGCTGACGCCGGCGGCCCACTCGCCGACCGCGCGGTCGAGGATCTCCGGCCCGTCGGGGAGCACCTCGACGCGCCCGGCTGGCGTCGCCCATTCGAGCCAGCGCTGTGGCTTGCCGTCGTGCAGCGCGGCGAGCGCGAACCGCTCCCCAGCGTCGCGCTGGCGCATCACCTCCGTCAGCTTGACGGCGCCGACGCGGTCTGCGATCGCGCGCAGCCAACCCCCCGCCTGCACCGACGGGAGCTGCCCCGGGTCGCCGATCGCGACGACCTTCGCGCCCACCGCCGCTGCGTGCGCGAGCAGCCGCTCGCTCTGCCGCGTCGACGCCATCCCCGCCTCGTCGAAAATCACGACACAGCGCTCAGGTAAGCGGATATCCGTTGGCGATCGCGAGCAGGCGGCTGTCCAACGTGCGCGCCGGGACCCCCGCCTGCTCGGCGAGCTCGCGCGCCGCGCGCGCGGACGGCGCGACGCCGATCACCGTGTAGCCCGCGCTGGCGTAGAGCTCGCGCAGCACGCCGGCCGTGTACGTCTTGCCGGTCCCCGCGAGCGCCTCGATCACATCGACGCCGTTCCCCGACCCAGCGACAGCCTGCACCGCGGCGGTCTGCCCGCTGTTCAGCCTGCGCAGCGACGCGTCGATCGCGGCGTCCACCGCGCGCTCGGGCAACCGCGCCACGCCTTCGCCGGCGCGCGCAGTCGCGGCCGCGATCAACGCCCGCTCGCACTCGACGAGGCCCGCGCTCGTCAGCGTGCCACGCGTCGTCGCGAGGACGTCAGCGCGAGCGACGAACCGCTCACCCAGATCCCGCACCGTGTCGACGCGCGCGCCCTGCGCCGCGGCCGCGGCGAACTCGCGCAGCACGCCCCACCGGTCGAAAGTGTTGGCGAGCTCGGTCAGCCCGGACGGCCCCGTCAGCGCCAGCCCGAGGTCGCTCTCAGCCACCGCTTCGCCGGCGAGCTCGAGCGCCCCGTCCGCCGGAATTTCGCCGCTCGCGAGTCGCTCGACGCCGCCGGCGACGACCCGGTCGACGAGCTCTCGGTCGAGGCCGTGCTCAGCCGCGCGCGCCGTGATCTCCTCGCGCCACGTGTGCGTCTCGATCCCGTACTGCTTGCGGTCCCGCGTCGCGATCGCGCCCCACTGCGAACGCTCCGCCCGCGTCAACGGCCGCCCGATCTCCGCCTCCCGGCTATCGATCGCCGCCTGGACCTGCGCGCGCCGCTGGGAGAACACCGCCAGCACACCCCGCGGCAGCTCCGCGAGCTCCGCCGCGCCCTTCACCACCGGCCCCCACTCGAGGCCCAGCCGGTCGCGCACCGCCGCCCGCAAATGACCCTGGTACAGAAACCCGGCCGTCCTCGCCGCCCGATACAGCGACGGATGGTGCAGCGCCGTGTAGCGACCATCCTCGCCGCGCGCGAGGTTCGCCGCGACGACATGCGTATGGAGCTGCGGATCAAGCGCGCGGCTCATCCGGTGGCGGTACGCCGCAGCGATCAGCCCGCCGGCGTGCTCAAACCGCGCGCCGCCCTTCCCGCGACGCACGAACACCGCCTCCTCCTCAAGGAAACCGAGCGCCGCCCGCACCGCCACCTCATGGCAGTCGACGAGCGCCGCCGAGACCTCCGCCGGCGCGACCGCGAACAACACGCTCACCGACTTCGGCGCCGAGAACGTCAGGTCAAGCGCCGCGACCTCCGGCTCGCTGTTCAACGCCCGCAACCGCTCCCCGAGAGCCCGCGGATCGCGGCCCTCCAGCAAAGCATTGAACTGACCAGCCTCGACACGACCCGCGAGGCCGAGCTCGCGCGCGCCGGCGCCCGCCCATTCGCCAGGCGCCTCGCCACGACCCGTGTAGTAGTCGTCGCGACCATGCGCGACCTGCTTCTCGTAGTAGCTCTGCTGACCGAGCGCGAGCTTGCCGATCGACAACATCGCGCTGACAGCCTAACAGCCTCACCCCTGGGTGATACTGTGTGCGGAAGCGGCGGAGCCGCTGAGCGGGGCACCTCCCTTCGTTGCTACCGGTGCGTCGAGCAGGCTGCGCTGAGCGCACAGCAGAGAGGCTCGGGCGAGCCGCTGAGCGGCGCACTTCCCTTCGGCGAGCCGCTGAGCGGGGCACTTCCCTTCCGGTGGGTCGAGCAGGCTGCGCCACGACCGCGACGGCGCCCGCGGCGAGCGCGCAGCAGAGAGGCTCGGGCGAGTCGTCTTGGCGATATCCGCATGGGGCCACGCGCGGCGTCGACCTTTGGCGAGCGGTTGCGGCGACTGAACGTCGAACCGAAGGTTGGATCGCACGATTGCGTCCCCGCGCCGTGATGCAATGCGCCAATGGCCACTCTCGCCCGCCAGCTCCAGCCGCTCTCGGCCTTTGCAACTGGTGTCGGCTCCACCGCAACCGAGTGGATCTTCGGCATCGGCGGTCTCCTCCTAGTGTTCGCGTGGATCGGCTGGCGCTTCGGCCCGACGATCGCCCGCTACTGCGGCTGGGCGCTCTGGTGTCGGCTGGGCCTGCGGCGTAGGAGGCGGCTACGGGTACGCCGTCCTCTTCCTCGTCCTCGGGACGACATCATGGGCCACAGGGACGATCTGGTACGCCGCACGCCGCGGCTACTGGCCATCTCTCCTCTCCAAGCGGATCTTCACCCGGGTCCTTCGCCTACACGACGCCGCCCGCGCACGGACGTCGCACGGCACCCGGATGCACGAGAACCTCCCAGACGCCGGCGCCGGCGTGCGCTCGGACCGTGGCCGCTGGCAATGACCGACCGTCGCCCGACTCGACCGCAGCACGAGCATCCGATCCCAGCGAGGACACCGGACCGCGCACCCGACGCGGAACCCACAAGCAGCGGCAACGCGCCGGCGAGTAGGCCCGTCGCACGCGACCGCTCGGGTTGGAAATCCCGCCGATCGACGCCGCCGGGCACAAGCGTTCGCGGGTTAGGAGCGCGGCAATTCGAGCGGTAGCCGCGCGTCCGCGACCGACGGAAACGACGCGTAGCCGGCCCGAAGGAACGCGTTCGCCGAGCCTCACACTCGACCCGCGAGGATCGCGCTGAGTGGCACCGGTACGCTTGCCCGAGCACGATCCAGACGCCGTCACGAAGCGCGCTCGCGCGCTCTTCGAGGAGCGCATCGTTGCGGTGCGGGCGCTGGCCGAGGCGCGCAGAAATACGGTCGCCAAGCGCATCGAACTTGACGAGCTCGAGCGGCTCGAGGGCGCCGCGTACGCGGCAGCAATTGAGCGCCGGCTGCACACCGGAAGAGCTGAAATCACTGGGATTCGACGCGCCGGCGCGACGCCCCCGTGGCCGTCCGCGATCTGCGCGATCACAACCGACGCGGCCACCGACTGCGACCGCCGACTCGCGAAGCAACGCGCTCATTCATGGCTCGATCGCCAGCACCGAACCCAACCGCGCTTAGCCCCAGGAGCGGCACGTCACCCTTCGCCGAAGGGTAGCCAGCCAAGTCCGCCCCCGCGGCCGGCTCGACACGACACACGACACGCTCATCAGAGCGTTTCTAACCCGGCGCCCACGCCGCAGGTCTCGGCGGGAAATCCGGCCGGGTGACGCGGCCGGATCGGTCCTGGTCGAGCACGACGCGGTCCGCCGTCGGGGCTCGCAGGTCGCCCCTCAGCACGGGATGTGGTGCTCAAGCGAGCGGGCGCGGACGCACGCGCGCTTTGATTACTGCGGACCATTCGTCAGCTTCAGGAGATCCCCCCTCAGGCGGCGACCCTATCGCCCATCGCTGGCGTGTCGTCGTCGCCGATGGACATGCCGTCATCCAACTGCGTGGCGGCGACCACGTCGCTCGTCGATGCCGAGTCCCGGCGCACGGGCCCCGGCGACCCTGGACTAACGCGGCGCGCGCTCGCCGCCGACGCATGTAAACGGTGTAAGTCGCTCTCTTCACCCCGGCGTTGCGCGCGAAACGGGCATTGGGGTCGCCGTGCTGCCCGACGTCATGGCCATGGTCGTCCTTGAACCCGTCGGGCGCTTGCCTATTGCCCAGCGCGCCGCCGCGCGGATTCGCCTACGTCGCGCCCTTCTCGCCAAAGGTCGAGGAAGGCCGAGTCGTTGTTGTGCTCGAAGGGGTACCGGCAAGACGGATCCACATCGATTCCCGCCGCGATCGAGATACCTGCCTGTTGAAGGCCGTGGGCAAGTCCGCCAGCTCCGCAGAACAGGTCAACGCCTACAACGCGAGGTGGCGGCTCGCGGCGCATCCTGCCCCAACTTACCCCGAATCACGGCCGTCGTCAACGACGGGCCGAAGAAGTTTCCACCGGCCGAATCATCGTTCGGTTCAGGCCCAGACCGAGCCCCGTTCCCGAGACTCGTCCGGGATCGTCGCGCCTCCGGTGGCCCAGTTCGGTTGTCCGAGCTGCTTCCCGGACTTGCCCAGCGGGGTTCCGGCTCGGCAGTGCCCACGCCCCAAGATGCCCGACCGCCCGTCACGCATTGAGAGGGCGCCTCAGTTCCCGCGGCGACCCGGCGATTCACGCGACGACGACGCCCGCGCTGCAAGTTCGGAGAAAAATTGTTCCCCAATTGTTCCCCAAACGCTTCGGTTCGCCGCCCGCGTGTCCGCAAGAACATGCCGCTTTGCAGGGCTTTCCTTCGATCGGGGAGACAGGATTTGAACCTGCGACCGCCCGGCCCCCAGCCGGGTGCGCTACCAGACTGCGCCACTCCCCGTGGCCAACAAGCGGGCGACGGGAATCGAACCCGCCCTAGAAGCTTGGAAGGCTTCTGTGCAACCACAACACTTCGCCCGCAAAGCCTTCGCCGGAGGATACCGCCGCAGCCGTCCGGCCGAGCCCTGCCGCCCGGCCAAGCCCCGCGGCACGGCCGAGCCCCGCCCCCGGCCGACCCCACCGCCCCGCCGACCCCACCGCCTCGCCGACGCCACCGCCCGGCCGACCCCCGGCCCGTCACGCCCGACCCCACCCCGCCCCCGGCGGCTAGCCGCCCCGCGAAGCCGGGCTCGACCACCTCCGCCCCGCCGCCCTCCCCCGCTCCTCCACTAGACTCGCCGACGCCCCGACACCGCCCCAACCGCCCGAATCCGACGACGTTGAGCGCCTCTCCGACACCCACCCGCGCCAGCCTCGCGTGAAGGCCCTCGTCACCGGCGGCGCCGGCTTCATCGGCTCGCATCTCCTGCGCCGCCTCCTCGCCGACGGCTTCGACGTCCGCGTCCTCGACAACTTCGCCACCGGCCGCCGCCAGAACCTCGACGGCCTCGAGCCCGACATGGAGCTCGTCGAGGGCGACATCCAGAGCTACGAGCGCGTCCATAACGCCGTCAAGGGCTGCGACTTCGTCTTCCACCTCGCCGCCCTCCCCTCCGTCCCCCGCTCGGTCCAGGATCCCCTGACCAGCAACGCCTCCAACGTGATCGGCACGCTCAACGTCCTGCTCGCCTCCCGCGACGCCGACGTCCAGCGCGTCGTCTTCGCCTCGTCCTCCTCCGTCTACGGCGCCAACCCCGTGATGCCCAAGCACGAGGCGCTCGCCCCCGCCCCGATGTCCCCCTACGCCGTCTCCAAGCTCGCCGGCGAAGGCTACTGCCGCTCCTTCCACGAGGTCTACGGCCTCTCGACCGTCGCCGTTCGCTTCTTCAACGTCTTCGGCCCCCGCCAGGACCCCCTCTCCCAGTACTCGGCCGTCATCCCCCGCTTCATCCTCGCCGGCCTCCACGGCCAGACGCCGGTCGTCTTCGGCGACGGCGAGCAGTCGCGCGACTTCACCTTCGTCGAGAACGCCGTCGCCGCCACGCTGCTCGCCATGGGCGCTCCCGGCGTCGACGGCGAGGTCTTCAACGTCGCCTGCGGCGAGCGCCTCACGCTCAACGAGATGCTCGCCGAGCTCGAAGCCATCCTCGGCGTCGCTCTCCCCCGCGAGTACCGCCCGACCCGCCCGGGCGACATCAAGCACTCCCTCGCCGACATCGCCAAGGCCCGCGCCCGCCTCGGCTACGAGCCCACCATCAGCTTCGCCGACGGCCTGCGCCAGACCGTCGGCCATTACCTCGAGCTCGGGGCCGCCTGACCCGCTTGCCGACCTCCCCTACCACCAGTCGGACACGGGATACCCGACCACGGCGTGATGGCTGATCTCAAAGCGCCTGCTGATAGGCCACCAGATCCCATCGGCGCCGCTGGGCGACTCCATTCGCGCTCGGCGGGCACGCCGCGGGCGCGACGCCGCGGGGCACGTCGAGAACTGGAGCGATGGTCGTGTTCGTGCGCGAGCAGCACGCTCGCGCGGGCGGCGGCGGCGGCCGCTCTCTGCGCATGGCTCGTCGGGCTCGCCGCGGCGCCGGGCGTAGCGCCCGCCGCCGCGACCCGACCAAGCCCCTGGTCGGCCCCGGCCCGCCTCGACGCCCCGGGGTGCCCGGCGGTCGGCGGGCCGCTCGTCGCCTTTCCGAGCGAGGGTCCGGCCACGGCCACGGGCCCGGGCGCGGTTGTCTGGCCGGTCCGCTGCGGCGGCACGGCGGCGGGCGTGGGCGTCGCCCACGCCGCCGTCGGCCGCGCCGGCGCACCGGCCGTCCCGCGCATCGACCGGCTCGCCGATGGGCTCGCGGGGCCCCTGGCGGCGGTCGGCGGGAGCGTCGGACGCATGGCCGTCGCCGCGCCGGCCGGGACCGGCACCGTCATCGTCCTCCAGGGACGCGCCGACCACCGCCTCGCCGCGCGGACGACCGGTGTCGGGGGGCGGCCGTTCGCCGTGACCCGGTCCTATCTCGACGACGTCGCACTGGCCACGGTCGGTCCGGGCCCGGTCATCTCCGTGCGGGTCGAGCACCACTTCGAGCGCGCGTTCAACCGTCCGCGGCAGATCAGGATCCCGGCCGGGCGGGTCACGGCGCTGACCGTGACGATGGACTACCGCACCGACGTGGTCCTCGCCTGGCAGGAGCACGGCGCGATCTACGAGGACACGCTTCGGGAGAACGGGCACACGAGCCCGATCGAGCGGGTCGGACCGGCGGCGCCCGACCCCCAGCTGCGGGCGCTCATCAGCGACGACCTCCGCGACCACGGAATGTTCGCCTGGTCGACGGCCGGGCCGGCCGGACGGACCTCCGTCTTCCAGGCGTTCTCCTCGCCGGGCGTGCGCTTCGGGCGCCCGGTGCTCCTGGCCTCGTTCGCCGATCCGCGCGGCGCCGGCCGGGGGCCGGGCTCGCTCGCCCTGGTGCGCCTGTCGACCGAGAACGTCCTTCTCGCCTGGACGACGGCCGAGCACGGACACCTGGTGGTCCGCGCCGCCCCCGCCCACTACGCCGCCACCCGGCCGACCATCATTCTCTCCGACCCGACCGGCCAGTCGGTGCTCGCTGACCTGGCACCCGGCCCGGCCGGCGAGGCGCTCGCCCTCTGGCGAAGTGCAGCCGCGCCCGGCGACGCGAGCCGAACGGAGCTCTGGTCCGCCCGCGTGTCGCTGAGCGCGGCCGGCCGACTCCTGCACCGGGCGCGCGCCCTGGTCGACGCCGCCGGCCCCCACGGCGCGCCGAGCGTCGCCGTCGATGCGGCCACCGATCGGGCGTTCGCCGCCTGGCTGGCCTCGGGGGCGATCGAGTACGCGGTCGATCCCAACCCCGTGCCGCGGGGGGTGGCGAGCCGGTCGCGTGGGACCGTCGGACCCGCCGTCGGACTCGCCGTCGCCGGGGCGGCCGCCATGGCTCTGGCCGGGATCGGTGTCCGCCGCCGCCGGCGGCGTGTCGCGTGACTCCCGGTCGATCAGCCCGACCGTTCCCCGAACCCTGGGGGCAGGGCGAGACGCGCAAGGGCTCCGTTATCCGACACGAGCTACGTCTGACGTTGAATCGGCGTCCTCAGATGCGAACTGCATCACGTGCCGCTCCAGCGAGCCGGCGATCGAGATCGAGGCGTGCCGTAAGGGCGTAAAGAGGCAGGCGGCGAGCGTGGGGAGCGCAACCCCGATCCCGCTGACGCCGTCTCCAAGCGCGGATCGAGCTGCGTCTGACGTCCGCCGAGACCCTCGAAGACTCTGAACGGTGCGACCTCGCATGGCTGCCCACGTTCTTCCTCACGAATACCCGGCTGGGCGAAGTGATCACGTGCGTCCACGCCGCGCTCCGCCCGGGCGGGTGGGCGACGCTCGGCCGATACGCCCGGACGGGCCATCCGCTCATGGACGCCGTGGCCGATCTGCGCACCCTGCGGCAAGGGGGCTCGCTACGCACCGCGCAGGAGCTCGCCGCCTCGTTGGAACGCGCAGGCTTCGCTGGGGTCGCGACGCACTACGAGCCCGACTGACCCCTGCCCATCACCTTCGTCGCCGTGGCGGCGCTGAACGGAACGAACACCTGCCCACCCACGCAGCCGGCGGTGAGCCGGCCGACGACCTGGCACCTGCGGCTGCACGGCGCCAGACGGCGCGTGGCGGGCGCCTCTACCCGGCGCCGACCAACTCCCGGAAATGATCGCCCCGCTCCTCGAAGTCGCGGTAGGCGTGGAAGCTCGGCGCCGCCGGCGACATGAGCACGGCCGCGCCCGGCCGCACAAACCGCGCGGCCAGGGCCACGCCGGCCGCCAGGTCCGCGGCGGCCACCGCCCGCTCGGTCGGTAGACCGGCGCTCCGCGCCGCCGCGAGCAGCCGCCCGCCGGTGACCGGGAGGCCGATGACCACCGCCCCCCGGTCGGCCAGTGCCCGGCCCAGCTCGACATAGGCCTGGCCGCGGTCCTCCCCGCCGGCGATCAGCACGACAGAGCGGTCGGCGAAGCTCTCGAGCGCGGCCAGCGTCGACTCGGGCGTGGTGGAGATACTGTCGTCGACCCAGACCACGCCGTCGCGATCGACGACCACCTCGAGCCGGTGGGGCAGCGGCGCGAAACCGGCGAGCCCGCCGGGCAGCGACGGCACCGGCAGGCCGGCGGCCTCCAGGGCGGTCAGGGCGGCGCACAGGTTGAGCGCGTTGTGCTCGCCCCGCAGCGGGAGCTCGGCCCGGGCGAGCACGAGCTGGCCGGCCAGCACTACGCCGTCCGCGGTCGCGTCCCACCCTTCGGGCGCCCCGAAGAACCGCGGTGCTGGCGCCCCGGCGGCCGCCGCCCGGAGGACCGGGTCGCGGGCGCCCAGCACGCTCGCGCGCACGCCGGGCAGCCCGAGGATGCGGAGCTTGTCGGCCCGGTAGGCTGCCTCCGAGCCGTGCCAGGCCGTGTGCTCGCGGAAGAGGTTGGTGACCACGACCACCTGCGGTCCGACCGCCAAATCGGCGATCTGGTAGCTCGAGAGCTCGACCACGGCCAGCTCGCCGCGCGGCCGGTCGAGCAGGTCGAGCGCCGAAACGCCGATGTTGCCGGCCAGGGACGCCGCCCGGCCGACCGCCCGGGCCAGGTGTTGGACGAGCGCCGCCGTCGTGCTCTTGCCCTTGGTCCCCGTCACCCCGATCACACCGGCGCCGCCGACCTCGGCCAGCCATAGGGCCGTCGCCGTGGTCACCGGAACGCCGCGCGCGCGCAGCGCCCGCAGCTCCTCGCGGTAGATGGAGACCCCGGGCGAGCGGACGACGACGTCGCAGGCGGCCAGGGCGTCGACCACCGCGGCCCCGGTGACCGGACGAGCGTCGCCGAGGACCCCGGCGGCGAGCGGCTCGTCGTCGGCGACGACGGCGATCCGCGCCGACGGCAGCCGCCGGGCGAGCTGGTCGGCGAGCGAGCGGATCTCCCGTCCGGCGCCCCAGACGCCGACGCTCGCGCCGTCAAGCTCCGAGAAGCGCACGGACCGAGCCCATCAGGCCGGCGGGAACGGCATGCTCCTCGCTCAGGGCGAGCGCCGCCGCCGGGTCGCCGGCGCCCGGCGGGAAGCGCGGGAGCACGTCGGCCACGAGCCTGCGCACCACCCGATGCGCGCTCCAGCGCGGGTCGTCGGCCAGGAGCCGCATCGCGGCCAGGCTCTCCTCCTCCTCGCCGACGCACTCGAACGGCTTACGGCCGCCGGTGGCCGTAAGCAGGGCGAAGCCGGCGAACTGGTCGTCGCCGTCGAGCAGGTCGCGGCCGAACACGGCGCGCAGGTGCGCGGGCGCGCTGAACGGCGCCAGCACCAGGTAGACGAAGCGGCACTTCGGGCAGTCGCCGCACCAGGACGCCGCCCGCAGCGCCGGGTCGAGGCGGAAGATCGCGTTGCAGCTCGTGAACGCCTCGTGGTAGCGGTCCAGGCGCGCGAATGCGCGGGCGATCGCCAGCTCCGAGGCCGGGCGCAGGACCGAGAACACGTCGACGACGCCGCCAAGCTCGGCGGCGGCCGCGCGCAGCAGCCGCTCGGCGGCCACGCCCTTGCTGAACTGGTGGTTGACCTCGATCCCGTCCCACTCGACGTTGCCGCTCGACGCTGACCGCTCGTTGGCCATCGCGACCGCGTCGAAGCCGTGGAGGGCTGCGGTCAGGAGCGCCGCGCAGGCGACGATCGCCGTGATCGGGACGTGACCGTTGAGGGCTCCGGCCCGGTTGAGCGCGGCCAGGCCGGGATCGAGACGCCGGCGGACGACCAGCCGCGGCAGGCCGGCGACCGCCGCCGTCCCGCGGATCGGCGGGGCATCGCCGACCGAGAACAGTCCCAGCTCGCAGCCCGACCTTCGCACGATCTCGAGAGCGACCACCGAGTCCTTGCCGCCGCCGACCGGCACCAGCACCCGTGCCGGGTTCCGCGGGCGCGAACCGGGGCCGCCGAGCCCCAGCCCCGACCCTGTCGCCCCGTGCCCGGCTGGAAAGCGCGGGCGAGGCACCCCGGGCAGCTCGTTGACGTAGGCGAACTCGCCGAGCCCCTCCGAGTAGAGCGCCTCGAGCAGCGCCGCGGTCGCCGGCGGCGGCGCCCCCGTCTCGCACCGGACGACCGGCGGGGCGGCCGTCTTGTAGTAGCTGACGCCGGCCACCCAGTGCAGAAGCGAGAGCAGGCCGGCGGTTCGCTCGCGGTCGGCGGCGCCGACCCGGGCTGGAAGGTCGAGCTCTTCGACGAAGGTCACCTCGTCGTCGAGGGCGTACTCGAGCCGGACGTGGCCCCGCTCGTCGATCGATCGCCCGACGAAGCGGAAGGCCTCGAAGGCGGCCGGCTCGAAGCCGAGCGATCGCTCCTGCGGGTGGACCGTCACCCGGGGAGCGTAGTCCTAAAGTGGGCCGTCCCGGTCGAGGATCAACGGCAGCGGGCCTAGCCAGGTCCGATCGCGCTCCGCATGTGTGCAGTGGACCACGCTCCCGCCGCCGCGGGCGCACCGCGAGCGGAGAAGACCCTGCCCCGAGACAGCGACCTCGCCGAGATCTACGACGAACACGTGTGGCGGGTCTTCGGGTTCTTCGCCTACCGGCTGGAGCGGCGAGCCGACGCCGAGGACCTCACGCAGCTGACCTTCGAGCGGGCGGTCCGGGCCTGGGGGCGCTACGACCCGACCCGGGGGTCGGTCGCGACCTGGCTGCTGGCCATCGCCCACAACCTCCTGGTCGACCACCATCGCCGCGCGCCGGCCTCGCCGCCGCTGCCGATCTCGGGCGGCGCAGTCGATGAGTCGCAGCTGCCGAGCACGCCCGGGCCGGAGGAGGCCGGCCTCGGGCTCGACCCGGCGCTGGCCGCCGCCCTGGCCCGGCTCGGCGAGCGCGACCGCCAGGTGATCGCCCTGCGCTTCGGCGGCGACCTGCGCGGCCCCGAGATCGCCGCCCTGCTCGACCTGAGCCTGGCCAACGTCCAGCAGATCCTCTCGCGCTCCCTGCGCAAGCTGCGGCGGGAGCTCGACCCCTAGCGGATCTGCGCCGCGCCGTGCTCCGCCGGCGGGGCGAGCGGTCCGCGGCCGGTCAGGCCGCTGGCGGCGACGAGGAGGAGCAGGGTGCCGCCGGCCACCAGGGCGGCGACGCGGCGGCGCAGGCGCGGCGGACGGGCGCGGGCCGGCTGGGCGAGCGTGGCCCGGCGCAGGGCGCCGCGGAAGCCGGCGGTGGGGACGGGGCGGGCGGCGAGGAGGAGGGCGGCCGTGTCGGCGAGGGCCATCCGCTCGGCGGGGTCGAGCTCGGGCGGGAGCTCGTCGGGATCGAAGCCGGTCATCCGCTGAACACCGGCGAGCGGGGGTTGAGGGTTCGGGCCCGGCGATAGGCGGCGAGGGCGGCCGCTGGGGCTCCGCGCTCGGCCTCGATCCGCGAGCGCACGAGCCACGTCCGCCAGTCGGTCGGCGCGGCCGCGGTCGCGTCGGCGGCGGCGGCCGCCGCGGCCGGGAAGCGCCGCTCGAGCTCGAGCACGAGTGCCCGCTGGAGCGGCGGGCCGGCGGCGAACGGCTCGACCGCGGCGGCGGCGTCCGCCCGGGCCAGCGCCGTCGCCAGGCGCCCGCTCCCGGCCTGGGCCTGGCTCTGGCGCAGGTCGACGGCGCCGAGGAGGGGGACGGCGATCGCCGCCAGCGCCGCGACGGCGAACCCGGCGAGGGTGAGGCGCGCCCGCCGGCTGGCCGGCCCCGCCGCTCGGGCGCCACCGGCCGGCCCGAGCGCGATCGCGGCGAGCACGAGGAAGGCGGCGACCACGGCCGGGAGCTGCCAGACCCAATCCACCGCGGCCGACACGCAGAACGACAGGCAACCGCCGACCACGGCGGCGAGGGCCAGCTGCCGCTCCGGATCGACGCGGATCGCACGCGCGAGACCCCGGCCGACCAGCGCGACCAGCGCCACCACGAGCAGGACGAGCCCGACGATCCCGACCTCAGCGAGTGTCTCGAAGAACAACGAATGGGCATTGCGCAGGTAGCCCGCTATGTCGCCGTGAGCGGCCCACCAGAACTCGAACGTCCCGGGGCCGATCCCCCGCCACGGGTGGGTGGCGGCGGCGTCGAGGGCGGACTGCCAGAACTGGTAGCGGCCGTTGCCGCTGACCGCGCTGAAGCGCTGGAAGCTGTCCTGGCCGGCGGCCGACAGCGCGAGCCGCGGGTTCTTGAACGCCTGCCACTGGTGCTCGAGGGTGCTGGGCCCGTGCAGGGCGACGAAGAGCGCCGCGCCGGCGGCGAGCAGGAGGGCGAGGCTTTGGAGCGCGCGGCGCCGCGACGGCGTGGTCCACGGGGGAGGCTCGCCATGGCGCGCGGCCAGGGCCAGCCCGGCCTGGACCAGGGCCACGCCGGCGCAGGCGCACAGGATGATCACGATCAACTGGCCGCCCTCGCGGCGGGCCAGAGCCGTCCCGAGGCCGTGGTCGAGCGCCGGGCGCTGGGCGATGCTCGCCGCGACCACCGCCGCCCCGGCCGCCGCGTTGGCCAGCGTCGCCAGCCGCAGGAGGCGCCCGGGAGCGAGCGCCAGGTAGGCGAGGAGGCCGGCGACCAGGGCGATCGCCCCGCCGCGCGAGCCGGTGAGGAAGAGGGCGCCCGCGGTCGCCGGGAGGCTCCCGGCGGCCAGCGCGCGCCAGGCGACGCGCCGGGCCGAGTCGGCGACGGCGAGCGTCGCCGGGACGCCCAGGGCGAGCAGCGCGGCCAGGCCGTTCCAGTAGTTGAGCGGGTAGGCCAGGCGGCTGCGCGCGGCGGGCAGGAAGTCGGCGGTCACGTTGGCCGGAAACCAGCCTGGGTGCAGCCGCGAGAGGAGGGCGACCGCGGCGACGAGCCCGATGCCGGCCACGAGCCCGGCGAGGGCCTGGCGGCGGCCGGCCGGGGTGATCGTCCCCAGGGCGAGGACGAGCACGCCGACGTACATCGCCAGCCGGGCCAGTTCGTTGACGCTCCGCTCGCTGCTCTGCGACCAGGTGACGGCGAGCCCGCTCCAGAGGACGAAGGCCCCGAGCGCGGCGAGGCCGATCCACGTCCGCCGGTCCCAACCGACGACGGGCAGGACGCCGACGAGGGCGCCGAGGAGGACGATCCACCAGACGGCGAGGCCGACCTCGTCGCGCAGGACGTTGTCGTAGCCGCCGCCGGCGAAGGCCAGGTAGGTGGGCAGGAGAAAGGCCAGCGCCGCCGCCGACGCCGCCCGCGCGTCGACCCGCGTCAGGCCGAGGGTGGCCGGCGCCGCCTGGGCTCTGGTGCTCGGGGGCATCAGCTGTGTACTACGCCGGGGCGAGCGCCAGGCTGACGTTGTCAGCCCGGGGGCGGGCGATGCGTACCAAGTTGTCGATGCGCTTTTCGCTGACACTCTCGCTCCTGGTGGCCGCCGGGCTCGGCGTGTGGCCGATCGCCGGCGCCGGGGCGGCGTCGATCGCCCCGCCGGGCAACTCCGCCGTCGACCAGTACTTCGAGTCGGTGCCCGCGGCGGGCGGCAGCCAGCCGCCGGCGAGCGGCTCGGCGGCGGCCGGACGCGCGGCGCTCGGCGCGGCCACCCGGCGGGCGCTCGCCGCCAGCGGGGCCGACGGACGCGCCGCCGCCGCTCTCGCCGCCGCCGGGGCCCCGGCCGCGGCGGCGCCGGTCAGCCGCCCGGCCGGGAGCCGGACCGCGAGGCCGAGCGCGAGCCCGAGCCCGGCGACCATCCTCCCGGCCACGCCGGCCGTCCCGAATCTCGCGGGCACGGCGACGAGCGCCGGCAGCTCGGGCGTCTCGCCGCTCCTGTGGATCTTCGTCGGCGTGGCCGCCGCGGCGGCCCTCGCCGCCGCCGTCGTCCGGCGGCGCCGCGGCGGACGGCCGCCGCCGGCGCCCCCCGCGGCGTGATCGGCCGGGCGTCCCGGCGCGCCGGGCTGGTCGTCCTCGCCGCCGTGGGCATCGGCCTTGCCGCCGCGGGTCCGGCATCGGCGGCCCGGGCGCTGCGGACCGGCTTCCTGGCCTCGGACTTCGTAGTCGGGCGACGCCGGGGTGCGGGCGACCTGGCTCGACCGGGCCGCGGCCGAGCGGGCCGCCGTGGTGCGCATCGACGTCGACTGGTCGGCGATCGCCCGCCAGCAACCGCCGGACGGCACCGCCGCCGCCGATCCGGCCTGGTCGGGCTACGACTGGACGACGATCGACGCCGGCGTTCGCGACGCCGCGGCGCGCGGCCTCGAGCCGCTGCTTGACCATCCTGCGGGCGCCGCGCTGGGCCGAGGGCCCCGGACGGGCAGCCGGGGCGGCGCCCGGCAGCTGGCGGCCCGACCCGGGTCAGCTCGCGCAGTTCGCGCGGGCCGCGGCCCGGCGCTACTCCGGCCGCTTCGCCGACCCGCTGCGGCCGGGGGCGGCGCTGCCGCGGGTGCGCGACTGGCAGTGCTGGAACGAGCCGAACCTGGCGATCTACCTCACGCCCCAGTGGGCCCGCAGCGGAGCGCACTTCGCGCCGGCGAGCCCGGCCGTCTACCGCGGGCTGGTCAACGCCTTCTACGCGGCCGTCAAGGCCGTCGACGCGGGCAACCTCGTGATCGAAGCGGGAACGGCCCCCTACGGCGACCCGGGAGTCGACGGACAGCGGCTGCCGCCGGTGACCTTCGTGCGCGGCCTCCTCTGCCTGGGAGCGACCCTGGCGCCCCTGCCGTGCGCCAACCCCGCCCACTTCGACGTGCTCGCCCACCACCCGTACGCCGTGGCCGGCCCCCTGGCCCACGCGCTCGGCCGCGACGATGTCGCCATCCCCGACCTCGGGCGGCTGACGCGGCCGCTCGCCGTCGCCGTGCGGACCGGGCGCCTGCTGCCGCGCGGGCCCAAGCGGCTGTGGATCACCGAGTTCTCGTGGGACAGCAACCCGCCCGACCCGCAGGGCGTGCCGACGGGCACCCACGCACGCTGGCTCGAGGCGGCGTTCGAGGAGCTCTGGCGGGAGGGCGCCGACACGCTCGTGTGGCTGAACATCCGCGACGACGCGCCGGTTCCCGACTATGCGAGCAGCTACCAGTCAGGCGTCTTCCTGCGCGACGGGACACCGAAGTTCGCGGCGATCGCCTTCCGCTTCCCGTTCGTCGCCCACCGCACGAGTCGGGCCGGGGCGCGCGTGTGGGGGGCGGCCCCGGGTGCGGGGACGGTGGTGATCGAGCGCCTGGCCGGCGGCGGGTGGCGGCCGGTCCGCCAGCTGCGGGCCCCGGCCGGACGGGCGTTCGACGTCGTCGTGCCCGTGGCCGGGGCGGCCACCCTGCGGGCCCGGCTCGGGTCGACGACGAGCCTCCCCTGGTCGATCGGCGCCTGACCGGGAGCGCCGTCGGCGGCGGCGCGCGGCGGGCGTCGCCGGACGCCGAGAGGGGCCCCCGCGGGGGCCCTCTGGCGTGCGGGCGGGTGGTCGGCGGGCCTAGCTCACCGAGACGATCTGGATCGCCTCGCTCGAGGTCTGCGTCTTGTCGGGGCGGACGTGGGCGATCACGAACACGGTCAACGACTGACCGTTGGACCGGGCGTAGCTGAGCAGGTCGAGGCCACGCTGGGTCAGCGTGAAGGTGACCGTCGTCGGCCCGGCCGGGATGTGGGTGAGCACGTTGGCCAGCGTGGTGAAGCCGTCGTGCCTGGGGAAGCCGCGGTTGCCCGGCCGGATCTCCTTGGCCCGGAGGACGATCCGGAAACCGCCGCAGACCGAGGAGTTGAAGCTGAGGTTGACCGTGCCGTCGGCGGCGATGCTGCCGAGTCCGGACGATGCGGTCGCGGCGGAGATCGCGGCCGCTGCCGTGGCCGCGGCCTGATTGGGGAGATAGGTGGACTGGCCCGGGCAGGCGACCGTCTGCCCGGCGGCGCCCCCGCTGGTGATCAGCGCGAAGACCGCCGCCACCCCGAGGACCAAGATCGCTGCCAACTTTCGCATTCGCATCTTCCTTTTCCCACGGCGGGCGGCGCCCGCCCTCGATTTCGGCACCTGCCCGTACCTACGCCGGCGACCGGCCGAGGCTGACAGCGGAGGCCGGGCGATCCCGGGGCCGACGGATGGCCATCGGCGCGTGGGTGCGACGCCGGGCGAACGCGGGCCATAGAGTCGGCTTGCCGCACCTCACGTCGAGCAGGCGCCTCGCCTGTGATGGCGACGCGCCCCTCCCGTGACCAGCCCGACCCGTCAGAGCAAGCGCCTGCTGCGCCGCGCCGCCGTGGCGGCGGTGCTGCTCGCGCTCGTCGGCGTGCCGCTGGCCATCTACGCCGTCCACGCGCGGCACCCGGGGAGCGTCTTCCATCCGCGGGTTCCGTTCACGGTGCAGGCGCCGCCGCCGCCGCCGGCCCGGGCCGCCGACATCGCGGCCTGGCCGCTCTACGGCTACAGCAAGGACCACGCGCGGGTGGCGCCCGTCCCGACGCGGCTGCACCCGCCGTTCCGCCGCATCTGGATCGCCTACGGCCACGCCCTGCTCGAGTTCCCGCCCGTGATCGACCACCACATGCTCTTCCAGCTCGGCGACGACGGGGTCGTCCACGCGATCGTCGCGACCACCGGCCGGGTGGCGTGGACGCGCCGGGTCGGGACGCTGGCCGCGTCCTCGCCGGCGGCGGGCGGCAACAGCATCTACGTCACCGTGCTCGCGCACGGCGCGGGGGCGGGCGGGCGGATCGCGGCCCTGCGCCAGAGCGACGGCACGGTCCGGTGGACGCGCGACCTGCCGAGCCGCAGCGAGTCCTCGCCGCTGCTGGACCGGGGCAGGCTCTACTTCGGCTCGGAGAACGGAACGGTCTATGCGGTCAACGCCCACAACGGGAACGTGCTCTGGACCTACCACGCGGCCGGGGCGGTCAAGGCGAGCCCGACGCTGGCCGGCGGACGGCTCTACTTCGGCGACTACGCCGGCTACGTCCAGGCCGTCCGCGAGTCCGACGGGCAGCGCGTCTGGCGCAGCGGGGGCGACGGGGGCCTGCTCGGGGGGAGCACGTTCTACTCGACCCCGGCCGCCGTGTTCGGGCGCGTCTTCGTCGGCGGGACCGACGGGCGCGTCTACGCCTATGACGCGGCGAACGGATCGCTGGCCTGGGCCAAGCAGACCGGGTCCTACGTGTACTCCTCACCGGCGGTGACCAACGTGGCCGGCGTCGGTCCGACCGTCTACGTCGGCTCCTACGACGGGACCTTCTACGCGCTGAGCGCCTACTCGGGCGCGGTGCGCTGGAGCTACGACGCCGGCGGACGGATCTCGGGGTCGCCGACGATCCTCGGCGGGCTGGTCTACTTCGCCGTCCTCGGGACGCACCGGACGATCGCGCTCGACCTGCGGACGGGGCGGGTGTACTACACGCGGCCGAGCGGCTCCTTCGACCCCGTGGTCAGCGACGGCACCCGGATCTACCTCTCCGGACTGACCGGCCTCTACGGCCTCGTCCCGACCGGGCACTTCCATGGCCGGCGCCCGCGCTGAGCCTCCGGTCTGATAGACCTGCCCGGCGATGCCCCGGCGCTTCCCGATCGTCCAGTTCCCGAACCGCCCGCTGCTGCTCGCGGTGGCGGCCGGAATGCTCGCCCGGGCGAGCGGGGGCCCCACGCGCGGCGCGGCGGCTGCGGTCTCGCGGCTGTCGATCATGTACTGGGCCGCCCAGGAGATCGTCAGCGGCGCCAACTGGTTCCGCCGGCTGCTCGGGCTCGCCGGCGGTGCCAACGCCGCCCGCGAGCTGGCGCGCAGCCTGCGGGGCTAGTGGTTTGCCGGGCCGGCGGGCCGGGGTAGGAGCGGGCGGATGACCGCGCTGGCGACCATCACCCCCTACCGCGACGGGCCCTACCTCGTGTCGGGGTCGTTCGAGATCCGCGACCAGGACGGCAACGTGGTCGACGTCGACCGCAAGACGATCGCCCTCTGCCGCTGCGGGCAGTCGCGGCTGCGGCCGTTCTGCGACGGCACGCACAAGACGATCGGCTTCCGCGCCGACAGCGGCGCCGAGGACCGCGCGAGCTGAGGTCAGGCGACGGGCGGGCGCAGCGAGCTCTCGCCGCGGCCCCAGGCACCGAGCAGGTGGCGGGAGGCGCGGCGGTCGAGCTCGACGAGCGCCGCCGCCCCGAAGAGGATGTCGCCGACCAGCCCCGGCTCGAGGCGGGCGAGACCACCGGCGAGGTCGACGGCGGCGAGGTTCTCGTGGACGGCGTCGGCGAGGACGTGCTCGTCGTAGAAGGCGGTCGCCTGCGGCCAGCCGAGCCGGTGCAGGCCGCGGCTGTAGCGGCGGTTGGGTAGCGACGAGGACATCTCGAACCCGGCCAGGTGACCGACGATCGCCCCGCGCCAGCGGCGGTGCAGGCCGAACAGGGACATCAGGTTCACCGGCGCCAGGGTGACCGCCGGCAGACGGTCGAGATAGGCGCCGTAGCGGCCGTCGAGACCGAGGGCCACCATCGTCTCGCGGAACAGCTCGGCGTGCATCCGCTCGGGCACGCCCTCCCCGTACTCGTCGGCCTGGATGCGGATCAGCGCCGCCTTGGGCGGGCCCGAGAGCCGGGGGATGGCCCACGAGTGCGGATCGGCCTCCTTGAGCTGGTAGGCCGACCGGTGGATCACGAACTCGACGAACTGGTCGCGGGTGGCGCGGGTCTCGATGTAGCGCGAGAGCGAAGGGTCGTCGGCGTCGGCGGCGAGGATCTGACGCAGAGCGAGATCGACCTCGCCGGGGGCGGCGCCGTCAGGCTGGGGCACCGCCGCGGTGACCGCGGCCTCGAAGGCGAGCTCGAGCCGGCGACGATGCTCGATCAGCGCCGGGTTCCACTCCCAGTCGTCGTCGACTCCGGCGAAGCCGCGGTAGTGGAGCTCGTAGAGGACGTAGAGGGCGAGCTGGAAGTCGTCGTTGTCGAGCACCGCGCCCGCCGGCAGGACGGGACGGGGCCGGCTGACCGCGGCCACCGGCCCGCGGAGCAGATCGACCAGCCAGCTGGTCAGCGGCCCGACCGGGGCGGGCAGCAGGGGCTCGATCAGCTCGGTCGCCGGGGCGCTCAGGGGCGCGAGGCCGGCGCTCATGTCTCCGGGTGCGGATTGGGCATTCGAACCGTCCTCTGGCGGGAGCTCTGACAGGCGTCCCGGGCGGGGCGCCGCGGGACGCCCGAGAGCTACCCGGCGCCCGACCCCGGGAAACCATGCGGCGGCGGCGCGGCCGGCGCGCAGCGGCGACCGGGACCGACGACCCGCGACAGGGAGAAGGCGATGGTGACGCGGACGGTCTGCGGGCGCGGCGCGCTCACCGCGGTGAAGCCGCCGGGAGCCCGCCCGACGCAGCCGGCGCTGGCCTGCCAGTAGGGGCTGAAGCGGACGCGCACGACGCTCGTGCCCGGCCGCTGGAAGCGCAGCGCGAACGATTGGGCCCCCAGGGTCGTCAGGCTCGCCGGCGGCCCGGCCAGCGGCTCCGGGTCGGCGAGCACGAAGACGCGCCAGTAGCGGTCGGTGTAGACCGACCGCAGGAAGGGCAGGCCGCCGAGGATCAGGCGGACCTCGGCCCGGCTCGAGGGATCCGGCGGCGCCATGGCCACGGCGACGTAGCGGACGGCGAGCGAGCGCAGCCAGGCGTGGTAGGTCCCCGGGGCCAAGGGCTTGTGGAAGAAGAGCTTGTCGTAGCCGGCGTCGAGCTGGGTCTCCCAGCCGCGGGCCAGCGGGTAGCGGGTGGAGACGAACGCCGCCTCCCAGTGCGAGCGGGTGAAGGGAACCTCGATCCTTCCGTCGTCGGCGTCGTGGGCGGCGAGGAAGCGGTAGAGGCCCTGGTAGGTCGCCGTCCGCGACAGGGGGTCGCCGACGCTGTGGGAGACCTCGCGGATCGGGGCGTACCACTGCCAGACGAGCAGGGCCGCCACCACCAGCCCGACCGCCGGCGTGCCGACGGCGCCGGCCAGGCGCCGGCCGCCGGGCCGGCGCGAGCGGGCGCAGAGGAGCAGCGGCCCGGCGACCACCGCGCCCAGACGCGTGGTGTTGCCGCCGATCGGCGTGACGAGGACGAACGACACGAGGGTGCCGGCCAGGTAGAGGGCGGCGCCGATCCGCAGGACCCGGTCGTCGGTGAGCGCCAGGAAGGCGAGGGTCAGGCCGACGGACGCGAGCAGGGCGAGCCAGCCGAACGGCTGGCGGCCGCCCTCGGGGAAGGCGACGGCCAGGGCGGCGGCGACGACGAGCGCCGGGAGCCCCAGGATCAACGCGTCGCGCCGGCGACCGGCGAGGAAGAGGGCGGATGCGGCCAAGCCGAGGAAGATGCCGGCCAGCGGGGTGGCCGCGGCGGTCAGCGCCGCCAGCACGCCGGCCGCCGGCCGCCGGCGGCGTTGGCTGGCGTGAAGCGCCGCCAGCCCCACGGCGGTGCCCAGCGCGTAGGTCAGGCGGCCGATCGCCAGGTCGGTCGCGGTCGCCGCGGCGAACCAGAGGATGCCGACCCGCGCCTGCGCGCCGAAGTGGGCCTCGGCCAGCCGGGCGAAGCAGTAGGCGGCGAGCACGGCGCCGAGCGCCGCCGCCACGCGCATCCCGACCGCGGCGGCCAGCGGCGGGAAGAGCAGGCTGTAGGCCGGGAGGTGATGCCCGGCGTACCAGCCGTTGTCCCAGATCGCGAAGCCGTAGCGCTCGAAGATCCCGACGCGGTAGGACTGGGCGGCGAGGTCGGGCGTGCGCGGCGCGGCCAGCAGCCAGACGAACGCCGCCGCCCCGGCGACCACGGCCGCCTGGACGTCGGCCCGTTGGGCCAGCGCCCGCATCGCCGGCACCCCGAATCGGCGCCCGCCCGTGCCGGCCCGCGGCGCCCCTTTCGCCCCGAGGGTGCCCGCCGCGACGACCGCGCCGCGCCCGCGGAGCTGCCGGTCGGCGACCGCCGCGCGGAGCGCCGGCCGGTGCTCCCGTCTCACCCGGCCCCTGTCACGCCGGCGCCCGTCCCGACCGGCCGCGGCGTCTCACCGCGGCGGGCCGACCCGGCCGCGGCGTCTAGGGGATGTCGACGTAGCGAGGCAGGGTGAACGTCGGGAACGGCTTGTTGCTGCGCGGGTTCTGCCGCACGTAGGACATCGCGCGGTAGACCCCGACCTGCCCGGACGGCGGCGCGGCGAGCGTGGCCGAGAAGTTTCCGGACCGCGTCCCGTTGATCGTCAGCACGTTGATGGTCTTGGTGCAGGAGATGCGCCGCTGGATCACGATCTTCGACACCGGCGAGGTCAACGGCGTGGACAGCGTGCCGCTGATCTGCACCTTGCCGCCGCTCGTCGTGAGCGTGGTCACGTGCATGCGGCGGAAGAACTTCAGCCGCAGTGATCTCTCGCCGAGATCCTTGGCGTAGTAGCGCGCGGCGTTGGTGAAGCGGATGCCGATCGGTGGCAGGGGTGCCGTGGCTTGGAACATCCCGTTCGACCCCACCTTGGCGTGGGCGACCACCTTCCCGCCGTTGCCCGTCGGGTCGAAGTAGATCGGGATCGTCCGGCCGACGAACTTCTTGTCGGCGGCGGCGCCCGCGATGAACGTGTGGCTGCCCTGCTGGAAGACGTCGAGCAGGACGAGCTTGCGCGTCGTGCACAGGCTCTGGGCCCCCGAGGGAACGCAGTTGACGCTGTTGTTGCTGACCCGGGCCCGCCCGAGGACGAGGTCGAGGAGCGGCTGGCTCAGCAGGTCGACGTGGAGGTGGAGCGCGGTCTGCGTCAGCTGGCCGTTGGCGATCACCTGCTTGTTCGGCTCGACGGTCACCTTGACGACCGAGTCGATCAGCGGCTGCGCGGCCGCGAGCAGGCTGGTGAGGACGGGCTGGACGAGGCTCCCGGCCAGGGTGAAGAGCTCGTTGGTGAGCTGATTGACCGTGTTGATCAGGCCCGGGTTGTTCTGGAGCGCGGCCGTGACGCCGAGCGCGGTCTCGAGGTTGGCGACGAGCTGCTGGAGCGTGGTCGTCAGGTTGAGGTTCTGGAGCTGCCCGGTGTTCAGGAGGTTGAGCGCCTGGTTGGTGACGGCGTCGAGCGGCAGGTTCGTCCCGAGCACCGTGAGCCCGGTGATCTGGGAGGTGCCCTTGAGGACCGGCGCGCCGTTGACGCAGGTCGTGCTGGCCGAGGCCGCGGTGGCGCCGACGCCGGCGATGCTCCCGTTGAGGACGTTGCTGAGCAGCGTGTTGAGGATCTGCTGAAGGCCGCCGGCGAGGTCGCCGGAGGTGATCGTCGGCGTGCTCGGCCCGAGGCCGAGCGTGGCCAGGAGCGAGGCCACGAGGCTGTCGCTCAGGGGGATCGGGGCCGAGCTGCCGGTGAGCTGCTGGCTGATCGGCCCGGTGATCGACGACAGGACGGTGTTGCCGAGGCCGACGCCGAGGCCGGTCAGGGCGGCGACGGAGCTGGCCGTCTGGCCGTCGGGGGTGACCCCGGTCTTGGCGACGAGGATGCCGCCGTTGATCGGCAGGCCGAGGTTCGGCGGGATCGAGATGACGGTGCCGTCGACGTTGCTGCACGTGGTGGCGCCGGCGTTGGCCGTGCCGAGCACGATCGGGGTGATCTGGAGCAGCTGGGCGCGGACCGCCAGGGCGTCGCAGTTGAAGGTGCTGTCGTCCGCGCTCGCGGTGGCGGGCACGAGCAGCGCCACCGAGCCGGTGGCCAGCGCCAGCATCACGACCAGCCTGCTTCCCAGTCGCGCCCGAATCCCGATCCTGTCCATGGTTGCCGCCTCCCGTTTCACCCGCAAGTTGCCGCGATACTAGGGGAAAGCCGGGACGGAATGCAACATGTGTCCAGCGCATCGCTCACCTGGCGTGAGCGGCGCGGCTGTCGCGCAACACCGCGCCGAAGCTGCGGTACTTGAAGATGAAGAAGATCGCCGCGAAGCCCTGGAGGAGGGTGAAGGCGAGCAGGGCGATCTGCTGGCCGACCGAGAACACGGCGACCGAGTCGGTGGGCGCCGTCGAGGAGAAGATGACGACCAGGAGCGCCTGCTGGACTCCGGCGCCGCCGGGGGTGAACGGGACGATCGCGGCGATGACCTGGACGGCGAGGACGAGGACGGCGGCGCCGACGCTGGCGCCGACGCGGAAGGCGTCGAGCAGGTAGTAGTAGGCGGCGCCGCGGAGGATCCAGCCGCACGCCTGGGGCAGGCACATGCCGCGCAGGTAGCGGCGGCGATCGGCGAGGATCGCCCATCCCTGGCGCAGGTCGTTCCAGAAGGCGGCGATCCGGCGCGAGAGGACGGCGAACCCGACGAGGCCGACGACGACCACCGCCGTGAGCAGGAACAGGGTGAGCTGGGGGTTGCGGGCGAAGAAGGCGATGTCGAACGACGACAGCCCGCCGAAGTCGCTCGGCTTGGGGAACACCCCGCGCGTGAACGCGTAGATCAGGATGCCGACGCAGACGACGCCGTCGAAGAGGACGCCGACGCAGAGGGCGCTCGCGACCGTCGAGAGGCTCGAGCCGGCGATGGCGTTGCGCGTCAGCACGAGCTGGACCACGCTCCCGCCGCCGGCCGGCACGACGCCGTTGAGTCCGAAGGCGGCGACGTAGGCGCCCCAGACCTTGCGCCAGGAGAAGCGCGCGTCGGGGTAGGCGGCGCGCAGCGCGTTGTAGGAGGAGCGCGACCGGACGAGCTGATACAGGCCGCAGCAGACGAGCGCCAGGGCCAGCGAACCGAAGCGCAGCTGGGTCAGGTTGTCGAGAAACTGCTCCGCCGCCGACACGAACGCGCGCACCGTGTCGCCGATCGAGGATACGATCACCGGCATCGCGGGGGACTGTACGCGGACCGACCCGTCCGGGAATCCGCGATCATTAGACGGATGATCCGCCGCCCGAAGCAGATCGGATGCACCGCCGCGCTCGTCTGCGTGCTGGTGCTGCTCGTCCCCCGGGCTGCGCACGCCGCGGGCGCGCCCGCCCTGCCGGCGGCGATCCCGCTGGCCGCGGGCTGGCAGTTCCTGGCCGATCCGGGCAACGCCGGACTGTCCGCGCACTACCAATACGGGACCGCGGGGCGGGGCTGGCAGGCGGTGAGCGTTCCGCACGTGTTCGACCCCCGGCCGCTGCCGTCGCTCTTCCACGGCATGGTCGGCTGGTACCGGCTGCGGCTGCGCACGCCCGTGACGCGGGACGGCTTCGGCTGGGCGCTGCGCTTCGAGCAGTCACGCCGGCTGACCAGCGTCTGGCTGAACGGGCGCTTCCTCGGGGGACACGACGATGCCTACACGCCGTTCCAGCTCGACCTCGGCGCGCTGCGGCCGGGAGCGCAGAACACCGTCGTGGTCCGGGTGGACAACCGCAAGGGCATCGAGCCGCGCGAGGGCTGGTGGAACTGGGGCGGCCTCGTGCGCCCGGTCTCGCTGGTCCCGCTCGGCCCGGTCACGGTCTCCGACCTCGGCCTCATGCCCGACCTGACGTGCTCGGCGCCCGGCGTCTGCGGCGGGCGCCTGGTCGTCGACGCGATGATCGCCAACCGCAGCCCGCGGACGGTGACCCCGACCCTGCGCCTGACCCTGACGCCGCCGGCGGGCTCGGCGGCGCCGGCGCCGACGAGCATGCTCGCCCCGGGAACGATGCGCCCGGGCGACCGCGCCGCCGTGCGCTTCTACGTGCCGCTCGACGGGCCGCTCGAGCTGTGGTCGCCCGACCGGCCGAGGCTCTACCGGGCGACGGTGCAGACGCTGGCCGACGGCCAGCCCACCCAGACCGACGGTCTGGACATCGGCATGCGCCGGGTCGAGAACCGCGGCGGCCTGCTCTACCTCAACGGGCACCAGATCGAGCTCCGCGGCGCCTCGATCGAGGAGGATGTGCCCGGCCGCGGACCGGCGCTGACGCCGGCCGACCAACGCCAGATCGTGACCGAGCTCCAGCAGCTCCATGCCAACGTCACCCGCTCCCAATACCCCCTGAGCGAGCCCCTGCTCGACCTGCTCGACCGAGCGGGGATCCTCGTCTGGACCGAGGCGCCGATCTATCACCGCGACGACCTGCTCCACACCCCGGGGCAGCGGGCCGCCGCGCTGGCCACGCTGACCGGCTCGGTCATCGCCACGCGCAACCACCCGAGCGTGCTGACGCAGTCGATCGCCAACGAGCTGACCCCGACCCCGGACACCGTCCCGGGGACCAAGGCCTACATCGACGCGGCGGTGCCGCTCGTGCGCCAGCTCGACCCGGGGGTGCCGGTCTCGATCGACGTCCTCTCCTACCCCAACTTCCCGTCCCAGCGGACATACCAGCAGTTCGACCTGCTCGGGATCAGCAACTACTACGGCTGGTACCTGGGCAAGGCGGGCCACTCGACGGCGAGCATCGCCGGCCTCGGTCCGTTCATGCGCCTGACCCACGCGCGCTACCCGGCGCAGGCGCTGGTGATGAGCGAGTTCGGCGCCGAGGCGACGCTGGTGGGGCCGGCCAACCAGAAGCAGTCCTACGCGTTCCAGACCCGCTACGTGGAGGAGACGCTCGGCGCGGCGGCGACGCTGCCGTTCCTCAACGGAGCGATCTACTGGACGCTGCGCGAGTTCGCGGTCAAGCCGAACTGGGATGGCGGCCCGCCGCGCACGGACATCCCCCACACGTCGATCCACCACAAGGGCCTGATCAGCTACTCGGGAGCGCCGAAGCCGGCGTTCGGGGTGGCCGCCCAGCTCTTCGCGCAGACACCGCTCTACCGGGCGATCGACCTGCCGATCGCCGGAGCCGGGCCGCTCGGCGGAGGGCCGCCGCACAGCGGCGACGGCCTCGCCCTGCTCGCCCTGGCGGGCCTGGGTGGGCTGGGCAGCGCGGTCGGCCTGTCGGCCCGCATGCGCCGGCGCACGCAGGCGGCGAAGGGACGCCCGCTCCGCGGCACGCGCTGAGCTCGGCCCGGCCGGGGCCGCGCTCGGTCAGTGGTAGGCGCCGAGCAGGATGGCGTGCATCGTCCCGGCGGTGCCGGGCCCGAGCGGGGTGCCGCTGCCGTCGCAGAAGCCGATCTCCAGGTGCGGGCCGGTGGAGATGCCGACGATCCCGTCCCCCACCTCGGAGATGACCTGACCGGCGCTGACGTGGGTGCCGATCGGGATGGCGTTGCCCGGGCCGGCATGGCCGTAGTAGACGTAGCGGCCGTCGTCGAGGTGGAGGACCGGGGCGTCGGGGCCGAAGCCGCCGATCCCGTGGAGGACGATCGTGCCCGAGCCGATCGCCAGCAGCGGGGTGTGGCCGGCGGCCATGATGTCCACGCCGTCGTCGTCGCTCCAGGTCCCGGGCGGTGAGGCGGCGCCGCCGGGCAGCGGGAAGACGATTCCGCCGCCGCGCAGGAGATTGCCGACGACCGGGGTCGAGCCGCCGACGCTCTGCTGGGCTGCCGCCTGGAGGCTGGCGATCTGGGAGACGAGGCGGCTGCGCTCGGCCTCGGCCTGGCCGAGGCTGGCGGTCTTGGCCGAGCGGGCGTTCTCGATGCGGATGGCGTGGTCGACGAGCGCGAGCCGGATCCGGTCGATGTCGTTGCGGCGGGCGAGGATCGCCGCGGTCAGCGCCTGCTCGCGCTGATTGAGCCTGCCGAGGCGGTCGGCGGCGGCGATCACCACCGTCCGGGCGACGCGGTCGGCCTTGATCACCTGGGCGTCGTGGTTCTTGGCCACGCGCACGAACTCGAGCTTGTCGAGCAGGTCGGCGAAGCCGTGCGAGCGGAGGATCACGCTGACCGCGTCGGGCGGGTCGGACTCGTACTGGGAGCGGAGGTTGGCGGCGAGCGCGCGGTCGGCGATCGCGAGCTGGAGCTGGAGCCGGGCGAGGTGGGCGCGGGCGTCGCGGAGCTTGGCCTGGATCGCGGCCAGGCGGGCCTCCTTGGCCGCCAGGTCGGACTCGACCGTGTTGAGGCGGGCCTGGACGGTGGCGATCGAGCCCTGGACGAGCGCCAGCCGATGGTTCTCGTCGCCGATCGCCGCGCGCAGCGACGCGGCCTGGGCCTGGCGGGCGGCGAGCTGGGCGGAGAGGTCGGCGGCCCGAGCGGCGCCGCCGTCGCCCGAGGCGCCGAGCAGCGACGAAAGGAGGACGGCGGCCAGCAGCGCGGCCGCCGCTGGTCGTGCCAGTCGCATGCGCCCGAGCAGTCTAGGCGCCCCCATCCGCGTTTCAACTTCGCCGCCATGGTTATGGAAAGTGGCCAGCGATGTTGCGGGCGAAGGGCGGGCTCGAGCCGATCGGCGGCGCTCGGCGCCCGCGCTCGGGGCGGGCGGCGCCGACCCCGTCATCCGCCGGAGAGCCCGGGCGGCGGCACCTGCTGCGCCTCCAGCGGCGGGTCGTCGGCGAGCAGGCGGGGGACCGAGACGAGCGTGTAGCCGCGGTGGCGCAGCCCGGCGACGATCCGCGGCAGGGCGGCCAGCGTCTGGGCGCGCGGGCCGCCGGCATCGTGCATCAGCACGATCGCCCCGGGCCGGGCCCCGGAGATGACCGACTTGACGATCTGGTTCACCCCGGGCTGGCGGAAGTCGGACGTGTCGATCGTCCACAGGACGGTCAGCATCTTCAGCTTCTTGGTGATCTCGAGGGTCGTCGCGTTGAACGAGCCGTACGGCGGGCGGAAGAGGTGCGGGAAGGGAACGCCGTAGGCGCCGGCCGCCTTGACCTGGTCGAGCAGCTGGCGGACCTGATCCTGGCGCGAGAGCGTGGCCATCGGGCTGTGGTCCTGGGTGTGGTCGCCGATGACGAAGCCGCCGGCGAGCTCGGTCGGAACGTAGGAGCCGAAGTCCTTGATCGAGCGGCCGACGAGGAAGAAGGTCGCCGGGACGTGCATCCGCCGCAGGATGGCCAGCACCTGCGGCGTGAACGGACCCGGGCCGTCGTCGAAGGTCAGCGCCATCTCGCGCCGGCCGGCGCTGCCGGCCGTGACGTAGGCGGTGTAGGCCAGGGCGCTCTGGATCGCCTGGTCCTCGCGCGTCTGCTCGGCCGCGTCGGCCGCGACACGGCGGGCGGTGGCGGCACCGGC
The DNA here is from genome assembly GCA_963795745.1 of uncultured Solirubrobacterales bacterium. GTDB lineage: Bacteria > Actinomycetota > Thermoleophilia > Solirubrobacterales > Solirubrobacteraceae > Palsa-513. Next base: position 169,260 of record CAWCIT010000006.1, on the reverse strand, counting down.
GGCGGCGCCGAGGGTGACGGCCGTCGTCGTCGGAGTCGGGCGCCGGGCGGCGCCGCCCGAGGAGAGGAGGCTGGCGATCCAGACGACGAAGAGCAGGAGCGCCGCGGCGGCGGTCAGGCGTCGCCGCAGGTAGCGGCGCCGGAGCGCGTCGTCGCCGTCCGCGGCCGCCGTCTCCCCGCCCCTCGCTCCATCGTCGAGTTGGTCTGCCGGCGCAGTCACGTGCCCGCATTCTGGCAACTGGCGCCGGCGCGGGCTGAGGGCGGTGGCGACCGGCGGCGTGGGCCGCCGCCCCGACCGCGTCGGGAATACTTGCGCGATGAGGAGAACCAGCGTCCGGACGTGGCCGCGCCTCGCGGCGGTGATCGCCGGCCTCGGCCTGCTCGGCGGCTGCGCGACGCATCCGGCCCCGCCCATCTCGGCGACCGATCTCGCCCTCGCCCAGCAGTTCCCGCTGTTCACCGTGTTCTGGGTCGGCCCGCGATTCGACGGCGTCGACCTGACGGCAGCCGACTCCAAGCGCGAATACGACGCGAGCGTCGGCATGCGCGTCTACTACGGCAACTGCCGGGCGAACTCGTCGATCCTGTCGACCAGCGGCTGCCAGCTGCCGCTCGAGATCGCCACCGTCCTCTACCGGCCGCACACCAACGAGGGGCTGGGCAGCCGGCGGGAGATCGCGATCCGCGGGGTGCCGGCCGAGGTCTTCAACCACGGGTCGTCGATCGAGCTCTACACCGGCCACCTGGCGGTCGACATCTACGCCGAGAGCCCGGCTCTGGCGCTGGCCGCGGCGAACGCCCTCTACCCGCTCAACCACACGGGGCCCACGGCCGTGACGCTGGCGCCGCCCCGCTTCGGCCCGGGGGTCGATCCGAACGTCCAGGCGCTGGCCGCCCGCCTGGCGGCGGCGGCGGCGCCGGCGGCCCGCCCGGCAGGCGCGCCGGGGCGGGCGCCGCGGCCGGCGGCCGTCGCCCGGCCGCGCCGGCGCGGCTGAGCGGCGGGCCCGGGCGCGAGGTCAGTCCGGCGATGGCGCGCGCACCGAGGCTGAAGGCGGCGCTCGCGGCGGGGCTCCTCGCCCTGTGCGGGGCGGCGCCGGCCGCGGCCGCCGGGCCAGGCGTCCGGCGGGCGGTGATCGCGTTCGTCGGCGGCGCACCGGGGGGCGTCGACGGGCTCGGCGGCCTGGCCGCCGACCGGCGCGTCGAGGCCCTCGGTCTGATCGACCTGACCGTCGGCGGCTACAACGAGCAGCAGGCGCTCCTCAACCTGACCCAGGGCTATTGGGTCAACCGCCTGGCCTACCAGCCGCCCGATCCGCCGGCGATCGGCCTCGGGCGGGACGGGCGGATCCGGGGCTGGCCGGCGATCCGCGACCGGGCGCGGCGGGCGAGCCCGCGGATCGAGCCGGGCCTCCTGGGGAGCGGGGTCGCCGGCGGCGGCGCGTACGCCGGCGTCGGGCCGGCGGCGGGGCCGGAGGCAGTGCTCGCCGCCGACCGCGGCGGCCGGGTGGCGGCGGTCTCGGTGGGGCCCGCGGCCACGGTAGCCGCGCGGGCGCGCGCGCTGGTGGCCCGGTTCCCCCTGGTCGTGGTGGCGGTGCCGGACCGCCGCCGGCTCGACGAGCTCCTGGCCGGGCGCGTCCCCGGCGAGCTGGTGCTGGTGCTCGAGCGCCCGCCGGCGACGACGCCGACCGGCCAGCAGCCGTCGCGCCTCTTCGCCGTGGGGGCGATCGGGCTGCCCGGGACGGGCGGGACGCTGGCCTCGCAGACCACGCGGCGGCCGGGCCTGGTCAGTGCCATCGACGTGGCGCCGACCGTGCTCGACTGGCTGGGGCGGCCGGTGCCGGCCGGGGTCCTCGGCCGGGCCGTCACGCGGGGCGGCGGCCGCGGCGCGGCAGGCCTGGAGCGACTGCGGGCGCGCCTGGGGGTGATCGCCGGGCGGCGCTGGCCGACGATCGACGCCTTTCTGCTCGGCTGGCTGGGGCTGATCGCCGTGGCCAGCGCCGCGGCCGGGCGGGCGGGCATGCGGGCGGGGCTGCGGCTCGGCGGCCTGACCGCGCTGTGGACGCCCTGCACGGTGCTGGCGGCCGCCGCCCTCGCCCCGGGGCGGTGGATCGAGGTGGCGGTGATCCTCGGGGGTGGCCTCGTGCTGGCCGCGGTGTGCGACCGCCTGGTGGCTTGGCCGCGGGCCCCGGTGGTGCCGGCCGCGGCGATGGTGCTCGCCTACGCGATCGACCTTTCGCTCGGCTCGCCGCTCTCCTCGACGTCGATTCTCGGGCCCAACCCGATCGCCGGATCGCGCTTCTACGGCGTCGGCAACGAGCTCGAGGCCGCGCTGACGGTCGTGCTGCTGGCCGGGTTGGGGGCCGCCCTGCCGCGGCGGCCTGCCGGGCGCCGGGAGGTGGCGGCGTTCGCGGCGGCCGGCCTCGCCTTCACGGCGCTCGTGGCGTGGGGGCGGCTGGGGGCCGACGTCGGGGCGGTGTTCACGATCGGCGGCGGGGTGGCCGTCGGCGCGCTGGCCCTGCGCGGGCGCCCGACGCGGCGGGGGCTGGCGCTGGCCCTGGCCGTGCCCGTCGCCGGGCTCGTCGTCCTCGGCGGTCTGGACCTGGCGACGGGAGCCGGAAGCCACTTCACCGGCTCGGTGCTCCACGCCGGGTCGGCCGGCGACCTGCTGGACACGATTCGGCGCAAGCTGGCCGAGGCGTTCCGCCAGCTGCGCCGGGGGGTGATGCCGATCAATACGGCGGTGTGCCTGGCGGCCGGGGCCTACGGGCTGCGCCGGCCGGAGCGGGTCCTCGGTCGGGTCGGCGGAGCTCCGGGCTGGCGCGGCTGCCTGGCCGGGACGTTCGCGGGCGGGGTGCTGGGCTCGCTGACCAACGACTCGGGGCCGGTGCTGCTCGTGATCGCGACGTTCGGCCTCGGCTGCGTCGTCGCCTACCTCCACGGCGGGCCGCGGGACGCGCCGAACGGGGAGCCGGCACGGGACGGTTCTTACCCGGCTCTTCAGCCGGCCTGACAGGCTGGACGGCGATCACGCGAGCATGGCCGAGCGGTCCCAGATACTCGTCGTCGACGACGAGCCGGCGGTCAGGCAGGCGCTCTCGCGCGCGCTGTCGCTCGAGCGCTACGGCGTGGCCCTGGCCGCGGACGGGGCCGAGGCGCTGGAGCGGCTGGCGGTCGAGCGCTTCGACGCCATCGTGCTCGATGTCATGATGCCGCGGATCTCGGGCGTCGAGGTGTGCATGCGGCTGCGCGCGGCCGGCGACCGGACGCCGGTGCTGATGCTGACCGCGCGCGACGGCATCGACGATCGGGTGGCGGGTCTCGACGCCGGGGCCGACGACTACCTGGTCAAGCCGTTCGCCCTGCGCGAGCTGATGGCCCGCGTGCGGGCCCTGCTGCGCCGGGGCGACGAGGGCGAGCCGGGGAGCCTCTTGACCTTCGAGGATCTGACGCTCGATCTCCTGGCCCACGAGGCCCGCCGGGGGGAGGCGCGGATCGAGCTGACGCGGACGGAGTTCTCCCTGCTCGAGGTCTTCCTGCGCCACCCCCGTCAGGTGCTGACGAGGTCGGCGATCTTCGAGCACGTCTGGGGCTACGACTTCGGCGCGGCGTCGAACACGCTGGGCGTCTACATCGGCTACCTGCGGCGAAAGACGGAGGAGGGCGGGGCGCCGCGCCTGCTGCACACGGTGCGCGGCGTCGGCTACGTCCTGCGCTCGCCGTGAGCCTCCGCCGGCGGATCACGCTGGCCGCGGCGACGGCGGTCGCCGTGGCGGTGGCGATCGCGTCGCTTTTGACCTACGTGCTCGTACGCAACCAGTTGCGCGGCGAGATCGACAACTCCCTGCGCAGCCGGGCCCAGGGCTACGTGCACCGGGTCCTCGGGGCGCACGGGGGCGAGCTGGCGGGTGCGACCGTGCCGGGCCTGCGAGGGCCCGGCGGCGAGGTGGGGCTCATCTTCGATCAGCACGGGACCGTCGGGCCGGACGGCAGCCTCGTCCTCGGCGGGGCGCACGGGGCCGTGCCGGCGGCGGTCGGGAGCCCGGCCCTGCACTTCGGGATCTCGGTCCGGCCGGGCGAGGGCGTGGGCTTCGCCCAACTGGTGAACGGCACGGGGACGGCGGCCAAGCTGCCGGCGAGCCAGGTCGACCTGCCGGTGTCGCCGGCGACCCGGACGCTGGCCCGGACGGGGCGCGGGTCGATCCTGACCGACGCGCAGGTGGGCGGCCAGCACGTCCGCATCCTGACCGTCGGCTTCGCCCCGGGCCTGGCCGTCGAGATCGCCCGGCCGCTGGGCGAGGTCGACTCGGTGCTCGGAAACGTGCGCCTGGTCCTGATCCTCCTCACCGCGGCGGGCATCGCGCTGGCGGCGGTGCTCGGCCGTTTCGTCGCGGGGACGGCGGTCGCCCCGGTGCGGCGCTTGACCAACGCGGCGGAGCACGTCGCGGCGACGCAGGATCTGGGGCAGCGCATCGATGACGTCGGGCGCGACGAGCTGGGGCGGCTGGCGACGTCGTTCAACGGCATGCTCGACGCGCTCGACGGAACGATGCGGGCGCTCGACGCCTCGGCCCGGGCGCAGCGCCAGCTGGTGGCCGACGCGTCGCATGAGCTGCGCACGCCGGTGACGAGCCTGCGCACCAACATCGAGATCCTGCAGCAGGCGGGCGACATGCCGCGGGAGGAGCGGACGCGGCTGGTGGCCGACGTCGTCGAGCAACTCGAGGAGCTGAGCGCCCTGGTCGGCGACCTGATCGAGCTGGCCCGGGACGACGAACGCCAGGAGACGCCGGAGGAGATCCGCCTGGACACGCTGGTGGCCGAGGCGGTGGCCCGAGCGGTCCGCCACGCGCCGGATGCCCGCTTCGACGTCGAGCTCGAGGAGACGGTGGTCAGCGGCGTGCCGGCCCGGCTCGACCGGGCGGTCAACAACGTCCTCGACAACGCGGTGAAGTTCGCGGGCACCGAACGGCCGATCGAGGTGCGCCTGGCCGACGGGGAGCTGACCGTGCGCGACCACGGGCCGGGGATCGACGCCGGCGACCTGCCCCACGTCTTCGACCGCTTCTACCGCGGCGCGGCGGCGCGGGCGCGGCCGGGCAGCGGCCTGGGGCTGGCCATCGTGCGCCGGGTCGTCGACGTCCACCAGGGCGAGGTGACCCTCGAGTCGCCGCCCGGCGGGGGCACGCTGGCGCGGGTGCGGCTGCCGCGCGTGTAGGGCGGTCAGGGCCGGCAGGCGGTCAGGCCGGCGTCTCGCATCGGGGCCGTGGCCGCCGCCAGGGTCGCCTGGCGAAAGCTCAGCGGGTCGCGCTCGACCGCGGTCAGGGTGGCGTCGACGGCGTCGTAGGCGTGGGTCAGGCGGCGGCGCTCGCCCGGGGGGTAGCCGAGCCGGCGCAGGTTGGCGACCTCCTGGCGGAGCTCGGCGACGTAGGCGTCGACGTAGCCGGCCATCCGGTCGGGGGCCGGGCCGGCGCTCGGAGCGGGTGCGGCGAGGGCGGCGATGCGGGCCGAGGTGGCGGCGCAGATGGTGTTGCCCCGGCGCAGGAAGTCGGCGCGGCCGACCGTGGCCGGGCCGCAGCCGAGGAGGCCGACGATGGTCGCGGCGGCGGCCGGGACCAGGCGGGCGATCACGTGCCGCCGCCCCCGCAGCCGCCGACGCGGACGCAGGCGATCACGCCGGCCGGGGTCTGGCTGCGGCCGACGTGGATCCGCGGCATGGTCAGCGGGGCGGTCGACGACTCGGTCGTGCCGCCGTTGGTGGTCACCGCGAGGACGAAGCCGGCGCGCCGGACCTCGGCGACGGCGGCGGCGTCGTAGGCGCCGTAGGGGTAGGCGAAGAAGTAGACGAAGTGGCCGAGGACGCGCTGGAGGTCGCGGCGGGAGCCTTCGACCTGGTCGCGGAGCGCGGCCGCGCTCACCGCGTTCAGGGGCACATGGGTCCGGGTGTGGGCGCCGATGTCCATGCCGGCGGCGTCGAGGCGCCTGACCTGCGCCTCATTGAGGAAGCCCTGCTCGTGGTAGCGACCGGTGATGACGTAGAACGTGGCGACCATGTGGTGACGCCGCAGGACGGGGAGGATGTTCGTGACGTCATCGACGTAGCCGTCGTCGACGGTGATCATGACCGGCTTCGGCGGGAGGGGCGCGCCGTCGAACAGGGCGTGGAAGAGCTGGGCCTGGCTCACGGTGTGGTAGCCACCCTGGGCGAGGGCGGCCATCTCGGCGGCGAAGACGCCCGGCTCGACGGTCTCGTCGGGGATCGACTTGGTGTACTCGGTGAGGAACTCGTGCACCCGGTGATAGGTGAGGATGGGGACGCGGACGCTCCGGTCCGGCGGGTTGGCGGGGAGCACCAGGTGCTCGACCGGGCGCGGTCCGGCCGCGGCTCTCGACGCCGCCGTCGGAGCGCCGGACGCCGACGCGCCGGCGACCGGCGGGACGGTCGGAGCGGCCGACGCGCCGCACCCGGCGGACAGGACCGCGACGGCGGCCGCGGCGACCCACCTGGGGGTCATGGCCCGGCCTCCGTCCGGCCCGGCGGCTTCGGCTCGGGCGGGGCCGTCAGGGGATCGCTCCCGGGCGCGGCGTCGGCCCGCGGCTCGGGTCCGTCCACGTCCTCAGGAGGCTCTCCGGCCGGCGCCGGCGACGCTGGCGGGCTCGGGTCACCGTCACCCACCGGCCGAGGCTCCGCGACCGGCCCCACGTCAGCCGGCGGCCGAGGCTCCGCCAGCGGCGCGGCCTCCCCCGCCGGCCCCAGGTCACCCACCGGTCCCGGCGGCTCCACCAGCGGCGCAGGCGGTTTTGGCGGGCTCGGGTCGTCCAGCGGCCGAGGCGGCCCCGCCGGGGGCGGGTCACCCACCGGCGCAGGCGGCTCCTGCGCCGGCCCCGGCTCGCCGACCGGTCCTGGCGGCTCCGCCACCGGGGCGGGCGGGCCCTCCGCCGGCCCTGGGTCCCCGACCGGTCCTGGCGGCTCCGCCACCGGCGCAGGCGGCTCCGGCGGGCTCGGGTCGCCCACTGCGCGAGGGTCCCCCGCCGGCGCAGGCGGCTCCGCCGGCCGAGGGTCCCCCGCCGGCGCAGGCGGCTCCGCCGGCCGAGGGTCCCCCGCCGGCGCCGGCGGCTCCGGCGGGCTCGGGTCGCCCACCGGCGGCGGGTCCCCCGCCGGCCCGGGGTCCCCCACCGGCCGAGGTTCCTCCGCCGGCCCCGCGACACCCACCGGCCGAGGCTCCGCCGGCGGCGCTGGCTCCAGGTCGCCCACCGGTCCCGGCGGCTCCACCAGCGGCGCAGGGTCCGGAGCCGCGGCCGAGGTGTCGACCTGCTGCCGCTCCTTTCCGTGCTCGTGCTCGCCGGGCACCTCCTCGCTGCGCTCCTCCTCCTCGTCGTCGTCGTCTTCGTCGTCGCTCCAGGCCGCCGCCTCGTCGTCGCGGCCCCGCCGCGAGAGCGCCGCGGCGGCGCCGGCCAGGAGGACGAGCGCCAGGGGGGCGCCGAACGTCAGCAGCGGCGACGTGCCGCCGCTGGTCCCGCTCGCCGCGGCGATCGGCGCCGCGACGATCGGGTGGCCGGCGCGGGCGGCGAGGGTCGTGATCGCCGGGATCGCCGCTCGCGCCAGCCGGTCGGCGCCGGTGCCCGGCGGGATCGTCCGCCCGGCGAGGACGCCGGCCGGACCGGCGTTGGCCAGGCCGAAGCCCTGCGGCATGACCACGAGCAGCTTCATCGGCTGGTTGTAGGAGATCTCGCGATCGAGGAAGTCGGCGTACTTCTGGGGCTTGCCGAACAGGTCGGGCACCGCGCCGAGGTCGGTCGCCGCGGCGACGACGGCGACCTTCAGCGGGAATCCGGCGGCCTTCGCCCGAGCGACGGTCGCGTTGACCGCCGCGGCCACGTTCGTCGAGACGGCCGGCTGGTAGGGGAAGAAGGTGTCCTGGATGAGGAGGATGTCGCTCGCCGGGTCCCCGTCGGCCACGGCCGCCGACGGAGCGAAGACGAGCGCCACCGCGACGAGGAGGGCCGCGAGGCGGAGCGGTCTGATCGGCCTCATTGCGCCGGGCCAGCCTACCTGTGCCCCGTCCGCGACCTCCCCGCCGGCGGCCCGGCTCCCGGCGGCGCTCGCGCCGGCCGCCGGCGTCGGCGCCCGCCCCGGCTCAGAGACCGCCGGCGAAGACGTAGGACCGATGGGGCGGGACGTAGCCGCCGATCTCGAGCACCACCTCCCGGTGCGCCCGCAGCACGATCGCCGCCGCCGCGCCGGCCACCTCCCGCCCGTCGACGTAGGCATGCACCCGGCCGCCCCCGAACCCGGCCAGGCGGCGCGCCCCGAGCGGCTGGCCCCACACCGCGAAGAGATCGCCCAGGCGCAGCGGCCGGCTCCCCACGCCCAGCTCCACGACCCCGGTCGGCTCGAGGGTGATCAACGGCAGCAGGCACCGACCGCCCTCGACGTACGCCCCCGCCCGCCTCGGCGCGACCACGCCGATCCCGGCCGGCACGACGACCACGTGGCGGTGGGCGAAGAGCTCGACGTGGACGCCGACCCGCCGGCCCACCCCCACCCGGCACGCCAGCCCCGGGATCGTCCGGGCCCCGGCCGGCGGCCGGTACCCCGGTCCCGGCCCGACGCCCAGCGGGACATAGGTCGCCCCGCCCGCACCCGGGGACGCGGTCCCTGCGCCCGCACCCGGGGCCGCGGTCCCTGCGCCCGCACCCGGGGCCGCGGTCGCTGCGCCCGCACCGGAGGCCGCGGTCCCTGCGGCCGCACCCGGGGCTGCGGTCCCTGCGCCGGCGCAGCCGGCCGACCCCACGGCGAGGGCGGCGGCGGCGAGGACGAGCGCGAATGGTCTGCGGCCGGCGATCGCCTAAGGATCCACCCTCACCGATCGCGGGCGACTCACGGCCGACGCGTACGGGTACCCGGCGACCCCGGTCGGCGCAATCAGAACCCGGAACGTGTAGACGATCGGGATCGTCGTGCGCCGGAACGTGTACCGGTAGACGTAGCGACCGTCGGCCGCCCGGGCCCGCGTCTGGTCGAAGGTCCGCCAGCGCCGGCCGTCGCGGTACTGCACGTCGAGCGGCAGCCCCCCGGCCGGGATGTAGCCGCCGAGGACCCGCCCCGCGTAGACGATCGTCTGACCGTTGCGGACCCGCCGCGGCCGGATCGACAGCGAGATCGGCGGCACCACGTCGAGCCGCGCCCGCGCCTGCGCCGCCGGGGCCGCCGCGTCGGCGAAGGCCCGGTAGCTGAGCGTCACCACCCGCGACGGACCCGGTCCCAGGCTGTACGCATAGCCGCCGTCCTGGCCGGTGCGCACGCTCACCGCCGTCCCCGGCCCCTGATCGCCGGGCCGGACGATCGACAGCTCGACCGCCGCCCCCGCGACCGGGTGACCCGAGCAGGTCAAGATGCCCCGGACCGTCCCGCCCCGGCCGAGGCCCACCCGGCCGACGGCACGCGGCCCGAAGCTCGCCGTCAGGCGCGCCCCCGCCGCCGCGCAGCCACCGGATCCGTTGGCGACGTGTCCGGCGCCCGCCGCCGGATGCGCCCCGGTCAGCCCGCCGCTCTGCGCCGTGACCGAGCCCGCGCCCGTCGTCGCCGCGCTCAGGTCGGCGATCGGCCCGACCGCGGCCGACCGCACGGTCGTCGACCCGCCGGTGTCGGACGCCGTCACGTCCACCGCCAGCCGCTTGTAGTCGTCGGCGACGACCGGTATGTACTGCTGGCCAACCGCCCCGGCGATCGGCTGACAGCCGGCCGCCGCGGGCCCCGGGCAGCTCAGCCACTGGTAGGCATAGGCCGTCGCCGCCGGCGACCACGTCCCCGGGTTGGCGACCAGGCGCTGGCCCTGGGCCAGCACCCCGGCGATCTCCGGCTGGCCGCCGACCGGCGCGTTGCGCGTCGCGATCGTCCCGCTCCACACGCCCGCCGAGTTGCCCGCCGCGTCGTCGACGGTCACCGCCAGCGCGTGCGACCCGTCGGTCAGCGTGCTCGTGTCCAGCGTCAGGTCCCCGTGGGTCGAGGTCCGGCACGGCACCTGATAGAGGAAGTCCCGCCGGCCGTCGCTCGTCAACCCGAGGGGCCGGCATTCGCCGCCGTTGTCGTCGAGGACCTTCGTCGTCACCGGCTTCCCGTCGACGGTCATCGTCGCCGCGTACACCCCGCTGCCATGGTCGTCAGCCTCGAACCAGATGTTGGCACTCCCGGTCAGCGGCACCCCCGCCGCCAGCGGACCGCCGACGTTGGCGGCCGTCGGCGCCACCGCATCGTTGAGCGTCAGGTCCGCCGCGTACAGATCGACCTCCGCCGCATAGCCGCTCGCCGGCGGGCAGCTCGCCCCCGGCGCGCCGCCGCAGAACACCCCCGCGAAGAGGCTGCTCGCGCCGGCGACGTTGCCGGCCGGAGCCACGACGGCGCTGCCCGGATCGAAGCCGCCGCCCCCCGACCCCCGGGACGCGCACCCGGCGCTGGCCTGGCAGGAGTCGAACACGTCGGCCACGTCGTAGACCGGGTTCGGCGCCGACAGGAACGTGATGTACGACGCCGCCGGGCCCGCCCCGCCCGGCAACGCGTCGTGGCGGTAGAGGGTGGCCGCCGCCAGCGTCAGGTTCGGTGCCGTCGCGAACGCCCAGTCGGCCCCGCTCGCATCGGCCGGCTGGGCGACCACGCCGTCCATCACCGCCCGGAGCGCCCCGGCTCCCGGCGCGGCGCACTCGTCGAGCGCATACACGTCCGGTCCGCTCGTCGACCCGACCCACCCGTCGATCGGCGCGACCCCCCCGTCCGGCGAATGGCACGCGTAGACGTGGTAGGCGGCCGCCGTCGCCAACGCCGGCGCGAGCGCGGCCACGCCGCCGACGAGCATACCGACCGCCACACCACGCCACCGCCCCATCCCGACCTTCCTCCTTCGCCGACCACCGCCCGCTGACCACCGTCGCTGACCACCGGCGCCACGGTGACCGCACCGGCCCGTCGCTTTCTCCGACGGCGGCCGGCGACCGGGACATGTGTCCAACGAGGACCGGCGGCGCCTGCGTCCTACCCACCGCGCCCACCCGTCACACGCGTAGGTGTCAGCTCGACTGCGCAACTTCAACCGCATGCCACGCGTCCCAGGGGCGTGCGCCTCCTCGCCGTCCTCGTCGCGGCCGCCCTCCTCGGGGCGGCCCTCGCCCCGGGCCCCGCCCTCGCCGCGCCCCGGCTGATCGACGCCGGCCCCGTCGGCGCCACCGTGCGCGGCGACGGCCCCCGCTACCTCGCCAGCGCCTCGATCGCCGCCGACCTGACCTCGAGCCCGGTCATCATCCTCGACGTCTCGACCGGCGCCGAGCGCGTCGCCCCCACGCCGAGCGGCTGCTACTTCGCCGACATCCACCACGCCACCCTGCTCTGGAGCTGCGCCCAGCGCCCGGCGCCCTACGCCTTCACCGCCTACGGCGCCGGGATCACCTACAACCTCGCCACCGGCCGGCTGACCCTGCTCGCCCCGCCCCACCCCGGCCCGCCGATCGGGATGCCCGACGCCGGCAGCTACCAGCAGATCGGCGACCGTTGGGCCCGGCTCGGGTTCGAGGGCTACCACTATGCCTTCTCCGCCTATGTCGACCTCATGACCGGGACCACGCTCCTTCCCAACCCCACGCGCGGCCAGATCGTCGACCCCGATCGCGTCCCGCTCGTGCGCCGGCTCTGCGCCGGACAGCGGCGGCCCTACGTACCCGACGACGTCTCTCCGGTCGGTGGCGTCACCCTCGGCGACCTGGCGACCGCCGGCCGCTGGGCCGCGGGCACGACCTACGCCGCCGACAGCGCCCCCGGCCGGGTCGAGTTCCAGCGCTGCGGCGCCAAGCCGCGCACCCTCCGGGTCTGCCGCCAGCCCGTCTTCTGCTCGCAACCGCTGATCGGCGCCCACCTCGTCGCCTGGGTCGAGGACCGCGGCCCCCGCCACAAGCTCGTCGTGCGCTCGCTCCGCGCCCTCCGCGGCCGGGCCGTGCGCATCGGTCGCGTCGCGTCGTTTTCCTTCGCGAGCTCGATCCAGCCCCTGCTCGTCGGCGACCGGCTCTACCTCGCCGCCTCCGGCCGGCTGCTCCGCGTCGCCCTCTGACTCACCCGGCGTACCGGGCGGCGATCCGCTCCACCGACCCCCGGTAGGAGCCGCCGAACAGGGCGGCGTGGACGAGCAGCGGGAAGAGCTGCCACAGCTCGACCCGGTCCTCCCAGCCCGCCGCCAGCGGCGCCGCCTCGCGGTAGGCATCGAGCATTCGCGCCGGCGGACCGCCGAACAGGGCCAGCATCGCCAGGTCCACCTCCCGGTGGCCGCCGTAGGCCACCGGGTCGATCAACCACGGCCGCCCGTCCGTCCCCGCCAGCACGTTCCCGCCCCACAGGTCTCCGTGCAGCCGCGCCGGCGGCTCGGCCGGCCCGGCGAGGTCGCCGATCCGCTCGCACACCCGCTCGACCGCCCGCGCCCCCCGGCCCGACAGGCCGGCCCGGGCGATCAGCGGCGCCAACCGCTGCTCGGCGTAGAACTCCGGCCACGTCGCCCGCGGGTCGTTGGCCAGCTCGAGGCGGCCGATCCGCATCGGCGTGCTCGCCCCGAACCGCTCCGCCCCGGCCAGGTGGACGGTGGCCAAGCCCTGGCCGAGCGCCGACGCCCCCGCGCCGTCGAGCCGGCCCCCTTCCACCCATTCCAGCTCCAAGAAATCCTCACCGACCCCCAGCACCTCCGGTACCCGGAGCGTCCCCGGCGCCTGCGCCCGCAAGGGTGCGCCCAGCCACCGCAGCCCCGCCGCCTCGGCCGCGTACTCGCCCGGCCCCGGGTCGGCCCGGGTCTTGACGAACGACCGCCGCCCGTCGGCCCAGACCACCTGCCACGCCTCGTTGATGTCGCCGCCGGCCACCGGGCGCACGGCCGCGACCGCGCCCCGGGCGAGCGCCTCAGGCGGCAGGGTCAAGGCTGGCCAGAAGGCCGCGGCAGGCCGCCTCGATCAGGTCGATCGCCTCGGCGAAGCCGCGCGTCCCGCCCGAGTACGGGTCGGGCACGTCGAGGTCGACCGCCCCGGCCGCCGCCGGGTCGAACTCCCGCAGCAGGCGCACCTTCGCCGCGGCCGCCTTGCCCGGCGCCATGCCGCGCAGCTCCGAGCCGTTGAAGCGGTCCATGGCCAGGATCAGGTCGAAGTCCTCGAAGTCCCGCTCGCGGACCTGGCGGCCCTTGCCGCCCAGCGTGTAGCCCCGCTCGGCGGCCGCGGCCACCGCCCGCGGATCGGGCGGGCGGCCGACGTGCCACGGCCCCGTCCCCGCGCTGTCGAGCGCGATCTCGTCGGTCCGGCCGGCCTGCGCCACCAGTCGCGCCATCACCGCCTCGGCCGTCGGCGACCGGCAGATGTTGCCCAGGCAGACGAAGAGGATGCGCATCCGGTCGTTACTTGCCGAGCTCGAGCACGGCGAGGAACGCCTCCTGCGGCACCTCGACCCGGCCGATCTGCTTCATCCGCTTCTTGCCCTCCTTCTGCTTCTCGAGCAGCTTGCGCTTGCGCGAGATGTCGCCGCCGTAGCACTTGGCGATCACGTCCTTGCGGAACGCCTTGACCGTCTCCCGGGCGATCACGTGCGCGCCGATCGCCGCCTGGATCGGGACGTCGTACTGCTGGCGCGGGATCTTCTTGCGCAGGCGCTCGGTCAGCATCCGCCCCAGGTCGTAGGCCTTGTCCTTGTGGGTGATCATCGACAGGGCGTCGACCTGGTCGCCGGCCAGGAGGACGTCGAGCTTGACCAGGTTCGACGGCTTCATCTCCGTCAGCTCGTAGTCGAGCGACGCGTAGCCCCGCGTCCGCGACTTGAGCTGGTCGAAGAAGTCGATCACGATCTCCGCCAGCGGCAGCGAGTAGGTCAGCTGGACCCGCTCGGGCGAGAGGAAGTGCATCGCCTCGTGGGTCCCCCGCCGCTCGATGCACAGCTCCATGACCACGCCGATGTACTCCTTCGGCGTGATGATCGTCGCCCGGATCATCGGCTCCCGGATCTCGGCGATCCGCATCGGGTCGGGCATGTCGGACGGGTTGTGGACCTCGAGCTCCTCGCCGTCGGTCAGCGTCACCTCGAAGCCGACCGACGGCATCGTCGCCAGCAGCTCGAGGTCGTACTCCCGCTCGAGGCGCTCGCGGACGATGTCCATGTGCAGCAGGCCGAGGAAGCCGGCCCGGAAGCCGAAGCCCAGGGCGTCGGACGTCTCCGGCTCCCAGTAGAGCGCCGCATCGTTGAGCGACAGCTTCTCCAGCGCGTCGCGCAGCTCCGGGAAGCGCTCGGAGTCGATCGGGAAGAGGCCGCAGAACACCATCGGCTTGACCTCCCGGTAGCCGGGCAGCGCCGCCGACGCCGGGTTGACCCGGGTCGTCAGGGTGTCGCCGACCCGCAGCTGGGTGACGTCCTTGATCCCGGTGATCACGTATCCGACCTCGCCCGCCCCCAGCGTCTCCACCGAGACCATCTGCGGGCTGAAGAAGCCGATGTCGTCGATCTCGGCCTGCGTCCCTCCCGCCATCGCCCGGATCGGCGCCCCCTTGCGGAAGACGCCGTCGACCACCCGGACGTAGGCGATGACCCCCCGGTACTGGTCGAACTCGCTGTCGAAGATCAGGGCCCGCGCCGGCGCCAGCGGGTCGCCGTCCGGCGGCGGCACCCGCTCGACGATCCGCTCGAGGATGTCCTCCACCCCGGCTCCGGTCTTGCCCGAGATGCGCAGGATCTCCTCGGCCGGGTCGCCCAGCAGGTCGACGATCTCCTCGGCCACCCGCTCCGGCTCGGCCCCCGGCAGGTCGATCTTGTTCAGGCACGGGATCAACTCCAGGCCCGCTTCGACCGCCATGTAGGTGTTGGCCAGCGTCTGGGCCTCGACGCCCTGCGACGCGTCGACCACGAGCACCGCCCCCTCGCACGCCGCCAGCGACCGCGACACCTCGTAGGTGAAGTCGACGTGGCCCGGCGTGTCGATCAGCTGGAGCTGGTAGGTCTCCCCGTCGCGGGCGGTGTAGGAGACCCGGACCGCCTGGGCCTTGATCGTGATTCCCCGCTCCCGCTCGAGGTCCATCGAGTCGAGCACCTGCGCCCGCATCGCCCGCGGCGCCACCGTATGGGTCAGCTCGAGGATGCGGTCGGCCAGCGTCGACTTCCCATGGTCGATGTGGGCGATGATGCTGAAGTTGCGGATGTGGGCTTGGTCGGCCATGCGGGGACGGGTCGTTCGGGAGGGCGTGCGGCGGCCGGGCGCGCCGGCGGCGCCGCCGGTGAGGATCGGGCGGGTCGCGGCGGCCTGCGGACATACAGGGTACGCCAGGCCCGACCGGCGCCCCGGCCGGCGCCATGGCCGGCGCCCCGGCCGCGGTCGCGGCCAGGACCCTCTGACCCGGTCACGACCTCTTCACCTGACGGCCGCCGCCGCCCGGTCTAATCACGATCGGCCTCCCGGGCCGCGGCCCGGTGGGCGTCCGCCGCGCCGCCCGTCATGCCCGGAAAGGGGAGCCCATGCCCGTCGATCGCCACCGCCCGCCGCGAAGCCGGTCCCTGGCGGGCGTCCGCCTCGCGCTCGCCGGCGGCGTCGTCGGCCTCACCGGCCTGGCCAGCCTGGCCGGCCTGATCGCCGGCGCCGGGCCCGCCGCCGCGGCCGGCCCGAGCGCCCCGGCCGGCTTCAGCGTCCGGTTGTTCGCCTCGGCACCGGCGACCGCGCCGGCGACGGTCAAGCCCGACGACATCGCCCGTCTTGGCCCCGACGTCTTCGTCGGCTGGCAGAACGGCGTCGGGACGTCGGGAGAGCCCGACCCTGTGACGGGCCAGACGGCGAGCCGGCGCCCGCCGCGAGCACCGCCGGCGGGGTCCTGACCGGCGGCGGCACCGACGCCGTCACCGTCTACGGCGGCCGGATCCTCCTGTCGGCGTCTAATCCCGGGACGCCGGCCGCCACGGCGGTCTTCGCCGTGCGGCTCATCGACGCCGGCGGCGCCCACGTCGCCCGGCTGACGGCAACCTTCGCCGATTCGGCGCCCGCCACCGACGCCGTGACCGGCCAGACCGTGCGGCTCGGGCTCACCGACCCCGACTCGAACGCCGTCGTGCCCTTCGCGAGTCCGCGCTTCGCCGGCCAGTTCGTCCTCGTCGGACAGGCCGATCAGGAGCTCGTGTTCGCTCGGGGGCGCGGCCTCCCCCTGCCCCTTCCCGCCGGCCTCTTCCCCGCCGGCCTCACCGACCGGCTCCCCGGCGTGCTCGAAGGGCTCGTCAACCGGGGCGCCCTCGGCTCCGGCGGCCTGACCCGACTCGCGCTGACCCGGGCCGGCGCGCCCGCCGGCGCCGACGACGTCCGCTGGATCGGCGACCGCGGGAACGGGACGCTCTACGTCGTGTCGGCCGCGGACAACGTCGTCTACGCGATCACCGGGCCCTTCAGCCCGGGCCAGGCGTTCGCCTCGGCCGACACCCCGACCAACAGCGAGCTCGATCGCGTCGACCTGGCGACCGGGGAACTCACGCCGTTCGTCACCGGGCTGCCCACGCCCAAGGGGCTCCTCTGGGCCCCGTAACCTGCGCGCCCTGACGGCCCCAGGACCCGGCTGGAAGCACGCTGGGTCGGGCCGGAAGGCCGCAGCCGCGTAGAGTGCGCCGGCGTGATCACCCGCGCGGACGCCTGGACCCTCCTGACCGAGTGGGTCGCCTCCGACTCGCTGCGGCGCCACTGCCTGGCCGTCGAGGCCGCGATGCGCGCCTACGCCGCCCGCGCCGGCGCCGACCCCGAGCTCTGGGGCGTGACCGGCCTGCTCCACGACGCCGACTACGAGCGCTTCCCCGCCCTGGAGACCGGCCATCCACGGATGATCATGGCCGAGCTCGAGGCCCGCGGCGCCCCGGCCGAGATGGTGCGGGCGATCGCCTCCCACGCCGAGCTGCTCGGCGTCGAGCCGCAGTCGCCGCTCGAGCGCACGCTCGTCGCCGTCGACGAGCTGTGCGGCTTCCTGATCGCCTGTGCCGTCGTGCGCCCGACCGGGATCCACGGCCTCGAGCCGCGCTCGGTGAAGAAGAAGCTCAAGCAGCCGTCGTTCGCGGCCGCGGTCAAACGCGACGACGTCCGCCGCGGCGCCGACGCCCTCGGCCTCGACTTCGACGACCACGTCGCCTTCGTGATCGCCGCGCTCGAGCCCCACGCCGTGGCGCTCGGCGTCGACGGCGTGGGCCCGGCCTGACCGCGTCGCCCCTCCGCACCCCTTGACCGGACGTCCTATTTGGACTAGCCTTTCGGCCACGACATGGCCGAGCGCCAGCTACCAGCGACGGCGTACGTGGTTCTCGGGCTGGTCTCGGTGCGGCCGACCTCGGGCCACGAGCTGGCCGGCTTCGCCCGGCGGTCGGTCGGGAACTTCTTCCCGCTGACCCGCAGCCACATCTATCTCGAGCTCGACCGCCTGTGCCGGCTCGGCTTCCTCGAGGCGACCGAGGTCGAGCAGGAGCGGCTGCCGACCAAGCGCGTCTACGCGATCACCCGGGCCGGCGCCGAGGTGCTGAGACGGTGGGTCGACGAGGCGGGGCTCGAGCCCGAGCGCCAGCGCAACCTGTTCCTCGTGCGAGTCTTCTTCGGCGACAGCATGACCCCGGACGGCCTCGGGGCCATGCTCGACGCCTACGAGGCCGCGGCCCGGGCCGCGCGCGACCGGTTCGGCGAGATCGTCGACCGGCTGGCCGACCGGCCCGAGGCGGTCTTCCGCCGGTCGACGGCGATGTTCGGCGTCCGCCGCGAGCAGGCGAAGCTCGACTGGCTGGCCGACGTCCGGCCGCTCCTGCTCGCCGCCGCGGCCGCCGCCGCGGCCGCGGCCACGGGCGCCAGCGGGCCAGACGCCGCCGCGCCCGCGGGCGAAGGCGGGCCGGACGCCGCGGCCGCGGGCAGCGCCGGGCGGGACGCGGCGCCGGAGGCCCCGTGCTGAGCCGGCTGGGCGACCTGGCCACCGGCCACCCCCGGCGGATGGCGCTCGGCAGCCTCGTCGCCGTGATCGTCGCCGGCGTCGTCGGCGGTCCGGCCGCCGGCATGCTGAAGGCCAAGAACCCCTTCCGCGATCCGAGCTCCGACAGCGCGCGGGCGGCTACGCTCGTCGATCGGGCGACCGGTTCGGAGTCCTCGCCGGGCGTGATCGCGGTCGTCGCGGCGCCCCCCGGGAGCCCGGCGGTGGCGAGCGTGGCCCGGGCCATCGCCGGCGTGGCCGGCGTGGCCGGAGTGGCCGCCCCCGGTCTCGCCCTCGGCCTCGGGCCGACCGGAGCGGATGTCCCGCGGCCCCACGCCCGGGCCCAGGCCCCCGCCCCCGGGCTCGGACTCGTCTCGACGGACGGGCGATCGTCGCTGGTCACGGCCAGCCTCCGGGTCGGGCCCGACGCGGACGGGACGGTCACCCGGATCGAGTCGTCGCTTCGCGGCCGGACCGACGTGACGCTCGGCGGCGGCGATGTCGCCGGGTCGCAGACCGGCAAGCAGGCGACCGCCGACCTCGGTTTCGCCGAGCTTCTCGCCTTTCCGCTCCTGGCCCTGCTGGCCCTGTTCATCTTCCGGGGCGTGGCGGCCGTCCTGCCGCTGGCCATCGGGATGACCAGCATCCTCGGGACGTTCCTCGTCCTGCGGGGGATCAACGCCGTGCTGCCGCTGTCGCAGTTCGCGCTGAACCTGGTCATCGGACTTGGCCTGGGTCTGGCCGTCGACTACAGCCTGTTCATCGTCTGGCGCCTGCGCGAGGAGCTCGGCCGGGGGGCGGAGATGGCGGCGGCGCTGCGCACGACGATGATGACGACCGGACGGACGGTGCTCTTCAGCGGGCTGACGGTGGCCGCGGCGATGGCCTGCTTGACCGTCTTCCCCCAGCGCTTCCTCGTCTCGATGGGCATCGGCGGGGCCGTCGTGGCCCTGGTCGCCGCGGCCAGCGCCCTGCTCGTCCTGCCGGCGCTCCTCGTCCTGCTCGGCGACCGGGTCGGCCGGGTGGCGGTCGCGGGCGAGGGGCAGGGTGGGTGGTACCGCCTGGCCCGGGCGGTGATGCGCCGGCCGGTCGTGGTCGCGCTGGCCACGACGGCCGCGCTCGTCGTCGTGGCCAGCCCGACGCCGAACGTCCGTTGGAGCGGGATCGACGCGACGGTCCTGCCGCGCAGCCAGAGCGCCCGCGTGGTCGCCGACATCCTGGCCCGCGACTTCCCGGGCGCCCACGGCGGCAGCACGATCAGCGTGGTCGCCGTGGCCCCACCGCAGGCGCGGCCGGCGCTGGCCGCCTACGCCGCCGCTGCCGGGCGGATCCCGGGCATCGCCGTCACCGGGGGGCCGACGCTGCTGCCGGGCGGGGTGTGGGAGCTCAAGCTCGGCAGCCGCGGCGAGGCGATCTCGCCGGCCGGACAGCAGGCGGTGGAGGCCGTCCGGGCGGTGGCGGCGCCGGTGCCGGTGCTGGTCGGCGGAGGGGCGGCCGAGTTCGCCGACCAGCGCGGCGCGATCGCCAAGTCCCTCCCCCTCGCCCTGGCCCTGCTCGTGGTGGTGACCGTGGCCGTCCTGTGGCTGATGACGGGCTCGGTCATCCTGCCCTTCAAGACCCTGCTCATGAACGGGCTGAGCGCGGCGGCGGCGACCGGGATCCTCGTCTTCGTCTTCCAGGACGGCCGCCTGACCGGCCCGCTGGCCTACACGAGCCAGGGCGGGATCGAGGAGACCGACTTCCTGATCCTGGCCGCCCTGGCCTTCGCCCTGGCCACCGACTACGGCGTGTTCCTGCTCGCCCGGATCAAGGAGGCGCGGACGGAGGGTCGCAGCGAGCGCGAGGCGGTCGCGGCCGGGCTCGAGCGGACGGGGCGGCTCGTGACGCGAGCGTCGCTTCTCCTGGCGGTGGCGATCGGGGCCTTCGCGACGTCGAAGATCGTCTTCCTCAAGGAGGTCGGCGTGGGCACGGCGGCCGCCGTCCTGATCGACGCCTTCGTCGTGCGGGCGCTGCTCGTGCCGTCGCTGATGGCCCTGCTCGGCCGCTGGAACTGGTGGTCGCCGAAGCCGCTCGCCGCGCTCCACCGGCGGATCGGCGCCGCCGAGGAGACGAGCGCCACGGTCTGACCACCGAGGTCGCCCGGCTGCTCGCCGTCGCGGCGGCCGGCGCCGGATCCTCCGAGGTCCGACGTCGCCGGCGTCAGGCGAGGGCGCCGGGCGAAACCAGCCAGCGGGCGGCCGCTCGAGCGGCAATGGAGCGGCCTGCTCAGGCGAGATGGCGGTCCTGCCGGTTGGCCTCGACCGCCGCGGGAGTGCCGTCGATGTCGCGGCGTCAGCCGCACCCGGCCCAGACCCGCGCCCGGCCGCCGACGGCGCTGCGGAGGGAGCCGTACTCGCGGCCGTCCCCCCCGGCCGCGTAGGGCAGGAGCACGGCGAGCACCGAACCGTCGGCGTGCTCGAGGTCGACCCGAACGGCGTCGCCGTCGGGCGTGCCCACGGCCGACACGACAGCTGCGGCGGGGAGCGTCGAGCGGCGGGCGACGAGCTTCGCCAGGCACTCGTCGACCACCTCGTGGGCGGCCGGGCGTTCGCCGAGGAGGGCGGCGTCAGCCGGCATCACCTCGGGAACCCCATCGGCGTCGAGGGCGGCCGCGAAGGGGAAGAACTCCCCGTAGGCGGCCAGCAGCTCCTGGGCCAGGGGAAGCACCCGGCCGAGCAGCGCCTCGAAGTCCCGGCGAGCCGGCGTCGAGGCCGCGGTCATCGCCCGAGCCGACCGGCCACCCGCCGCTGGACCTCCCGGGCCTCGGGGACGCGCATGCGCAGGACGGCGCGGACGTAGAGCCAGAGGCCGGCGGCGGCCGCCCCGCCGACGGTGACGATCTGGGCGGGGACCGACCGGCCGAGGACGAAGTCGAGCGCCGACCAGACGACGAAGGCGCCGGCGGCGAGGATCACCGAGGCGACGAGGATGCGAGCGGTGATCATCACCGTCTGGTGCCCCTCGAGCCGGCCGGCGAGCTCACGACGGAGGTAGACGGCCTGGAGGGCGGTCATCAGGGCCGAGGCGACGGCGGTCCCGATGACGAGGCCGGCGATGCCGAACGGCTTGTAGAGAGCGAGCGAGACGACGACGTCGGCGACCATGTTGACCGCCGCCAGCTTGGTCGGCATCCACGTCTTCTGGAGGGAGAAGAAGGTCCGCGTCAGGAGGAGGTTCAGCCCGGAGAAGGGCAGACTGAAGGCGAACCAGAAGAGCGCGGTCGAGACCCGCTGGGTGTCGACGGCGTGAAAGGACCCGTGCTGGAAGATGAGCCGGACGATCGGCGTGCTGAGGACAAGGATGAAGGCGGCGGCCGGAACGAGCAGGAGGTTGATCTGGCGCAGCCCGGTGCTCATCGTCGCGCGCAGGCCGTCGTAGTCGCGGCGGGCGGCGAACGCGCTGAGCGCCGGGAAGAGGACGGTGGCCACGGCGACCGAGAACATGCCCTGAGGCAGCATGTAGACGCGGAAGGCGGCGTCGATCGCCCGGGGCGCCTCGCTGGACACGAGCGTCCCGAGCGACGAGTTGATCAGGAGGTCGAAGTTGATGATGCCGAGGCCGAGGCAGACGGGAACCATCAGCTTGAGCACGCGGACCACCCGCTCGTCGCGCCAGTCGAAGGCGAACGCGAAGCGGAAGTCGATCAGGCGCAGGGCGTAGACGGCCATCGCGAGCTGGACCACCGTCCCGGCGAGGACGCCGATCGCGTAGGCGTAGAGCTGGTCCTGGCCGTGGAAGTGACCGCGCAGGACGACGAGCACGGCGATGATCACGAAGTTCCAGACGAGCGGGGCGATCGCCGGGATCGAGAAGTGATCGTAGGTCTGGAGGATGCCGACGACGAGGCCGTTGATCCCGAGCAGGACGACGATCGGGAAGAGGACCCGCGACAGGCCGACGGTCAGCGTGGTCAGCTGGTGGTCGAAGGCGTGGCCGGTGAACAGGGGCATGACGAGGCCGGCGGCGAGGACGAAGAAGGCGGTGATCGCGCCGAGCACGAGGAGGATCACGAAGAGCAGGGTCGAGGCCAGGCGGAAGGCCTCCTGCCGGCGCTTCTGCTCGAGCAGCTCGGTGAACACGGGGACGAAGGCGGCGGACAGGGCGGCGTCGGCGAAGAGGGCGCGGACGAGGTTCGGAACCTGGAAGGCGATCGTGAAGGCCGAGAACGGGCCGGACGTGCCGAAGTAGCTCGAGGCGACGATCTCCCGGATCAGGCCGGCGATCCGCGAGAGACCGGTGGCGATCGAGAAGATCACCGTGTTGCGGGCGACGCGGCGCGGGCGCGGGGCAGCCGGCGGTGCCGAGTCCGGGCGGGTGGGGGTGGGGAGCGGCATCGCCCCCATCGGGGGGGCGGCGACGGCGGGGTGGGTCGGGGCGGCGGCCGGGTGCCGGGGAGGCCGAGGCCGGCCCGGGGTCGGGTCTGCGGGCGGCGGGAGCGGGTCGGAGGCCGGCCGGGGCGGGCTGCCGGCGGGACGGGGCGGTCCGCCGGCGGGACGGGGCGGTCCGCCGGCCGGACGGGGCGGTCCGACGGCCGGTCGGTTCGGGCCGCCGGCCGGTCGGCGCGGGCCGCCGGCGGGGGCGGCGTCGGGCCGGCCGTCCCGCAGGGCGCGGCGCTCGGCGCGGATCCGTCGTCGCTCGTCGCGAGCCTCGGGGGTCTCCTCGCGCGCCACTACCCCACCCGGGCGGGCAGGCGGCGGCGCTCCGCGGCCGCCCCGCGGGAGGGCGGATGTTCGGCGGCGGCCACTGCCGCTATAGTACGCGGCCCCGGCGCCCTGCGGCGACGGCATCGATCATGGCCAATATCCCGTCTCAGAAGAAGCGAATCCTCCGTTCGGAGCGCGAGCGCCTGGAGAATCGGCGCTACACCTCGGCGATCAGGACGTACTTCCGTCGCCTCGAGGCGGCCGTGGCCGCGGGCGAGGCCGAGCAGGCGGCGGCCGAGCACCGGACGCTGATCTCGAAGATCGACAAGGCCGTCAAGGCCGGGGCGCTCCACCGGAACACCGGCGCCCGCAAGAAGTCCCGCGCCGCGCGCGTCGCCAGCCGCGGCTGAGGGCCTCCGGGCGCGGAGCGCCGAGTCAGGAGGATGCCGGCCGGGTGCCGGGCGGATGCGCGTCGAGCCAGGCCCGCGCCGCGACGGCGGCCTCCCGTACCGCGGCCGCGCGGTCGCCGTCGGTCGGCGGCCGGTCGATCACCCCGAGCTCGAACAGGATCAGGAGCACGGACTCGGTCGGGCTGCGCGCCCAGCGCCAGGGCTCGGGGACCCGGTCGCCGGGGGTGGCCGCGGCGACCCATTCGATCAGCCCCCGCTCCCGCGGGCGGATTTCCCGGACTTCGGGCTGGCCGCCGACCGGCCGGGGCTTCAGATGATCCACGCCGGCAGGATCGCACACGGCCGGCGGCGGCCGGGCGCCCCGGCGGGTTGAGGACGGCGGCAGACCCGCCGCGCCCGCGCGCGGCGCGCGTCGGGCGGGGGCCGGGGCGCGGGCCCGGACACCGCCTCAGGCGGCGATCTGCTCGAGCGCCCGCAGGGCGAGCGTGTCGCCGGCGAGCTCGGAGGCGCCGCGCGTGTCGAGCTCGAGGTCGGCCAGGGTGACGAGGGCCGCCCGCAGGCGGGTGGAGTCGGTGCGGCGGACGTCGGCGATGAAGCGGTCGGCGGCCTTCGGCGGCATCCGCAGGGAGCGCCGGATCTCGGCCGGCGGCTGGCCGGCCTCGAGACGGACGGCCACGCCGAGGGCCTCGCGGACGCGCTTGGTCATCCAGAACGACAGGCCTTCGAGGCGCTCGCCCTGGGCGCGCAGGCGCAGGTAGAGGCGGGCGGCGGCCGGGCCGTCGCCGGCGACGAGGGCGTCGGCCAGGATCCACAGCTTGCGCTCGGCCCCGCCGGTGGCCAGCTCGCCGACGGCCTCGACGTCGAGCCGGCCGCCGCCGAGGCAGAGGGCGAGCTTCTCGAGCTCGCGGGCGAGGCGCTGCGGGCGCTCGCCGACCTGGTTGACGAGCGCCCGGGCGGCCGCGGCGTCGAGCTCGAGGCCGTGGGCGCGGGCCTGGGCCTGGACCCACTTCGGCAGGTCCCACGGCTTGATCGTGGCCTGCTCGGAGATGTCGCCGCCGGCGGCGCTGACCGCGGCGTGGAGCTTGGCCGGGGCGAGGCGGCGGCCCTCCTCGCGGGCGAAGAAGGCGACGGTGGTCGCGGGCGGGAGCGAGGCCATCAGGCCGGCGAGGTGAGTGGCGACGTCGGCGTCGCGCCAGCGCTCGACGCCGTCGACGATGACGAAGCGGCGGCCGACGGCGAAGGTCATCGTGCACAGCGCGGCGGCGACGCCCTCGGGAGTCGCGGCGTCGCCCTCGATCAGCTCGACCGACCCGACGCCGGACTGGGCCTCGGCGATCGCGCGCAGGCGGGCGCGGCGCTCGGCGACCCGGGCGTGGTCGCCCCCGTGGATCAGGTAGGCGGGCTTGAAGGCCGGGGCCACGGCCGCGGCCTAGCGGACGACGAAGTTGACGAGCTTGCCGGGAACGACGACCGCCTTGACGACCGTCTGGCCGTCGATGTGGGCCTGGACGTTGGGGGCGGCGCGGCAGAGGGCCTCGAGCTCGTCGCGGCCGGCCCCGCTGGGTGCCTCGACGCGGTCGCGGAGCCGGCCGTTGACCTGGCAGACGAGCTGGAAGGTGTCGCGAGCCAGCAGCCGCGGGTCGGCCACGGGCCAGGGCTCGGCCCAGACGCGGCGACCGCGCAGGTGCTCGTAGGCGTCGGCGGCGACGTGGGGGGCGAAGGGGAAGATCAGCGAGGCGGCGGTGGCCACGGCGAAGCGGCGGGCGCCCGGGCCGGCGGCCTCGCGCAGGCGGGAGGCGTCGTTGAGGAGCTCCATCACGGCGGCGATCGCCGTGTTGAACGAGAAGCGGCCGTCGAGGTCGCGGGTGACCTTGGCGATCGCCCAGTGGGCCTTGCGCAGGAGCTCGAGGTCGGCGCCGTCGGGGTCGTCGGGCGGCGGCTCGTCAGCGGTCTCGGCGGCGAGCTCGGCGGCCATCCGCCAGAGTCGGCCGAGAAAGCGGTGGACGCCCTCGGCGCCGGTGTCCGACCAGTCGGCGTCCTGGTCGGGCGGTCCGATGAAGAGGATGTAGCAGCGGGCGGTGTCGGCGCCGTAGCGCTCGACGATCGTCATCGGCGAGACGACGTTGCCCTTGTTCTTGGACATCTTCTCGCCGTCGCGGAGGATCATGCCCTGGGTGAAGAGGTTGGCGAACGGCTCCTGGATGTCGGGCGGGAGGAGGCCTGAGTCGGCCAGGGCCTTGGTGAAGAAGCGGGCGTAGAGGAGGTGGAGGATGGCGTGCTCGACGCCGCCGATGTACTGGTCGACCGGCATCCAGTACTCGAGCGCCGCCGGGTCCCAGGCGGCGTCGTCGTTGGTCGCGTCGCAGTAGCGCAGGAAGTACCAGGACGAGTCGACGAAGGTGTCCATCGTGTCGGTCTCGCGCTCGGCCGGCCCGCCGCACGCCGGGCAGGCGACGCGGACCCAGTCCTCGGCGGCGGCGAGCGGCGAGCGCCCGCGCGGCTTGTAGTCCTCGATGTCGGGCAGGAGCACCGGGAGGTCGCAGAACGGCACGGGGACGGCCCCGCATGCGGGGCAGTGGATGATCGGGATCGGCGTGCCCCAGTAGCGCTGGCGGGAGATCAGCCAGTCGCGCAGGCGGTAGTTGACCGAGGCGTGGCCGCGGCCGTCCCGGTCGAGCCAGTCGACGATCCGGCCGAGGGCCTCGCGGTTGGGGACGCCGTCGAACTCGGGCCCGCAGCCGGTGAGCGGCCCGTCGCCGGGGTAGGGCAGCTCGCCGCCCTCGATGACGCGGCGGATGGGCAGGCCGTAGGCCTGGGCGAAGGCGAAGTCGCGCTCGTCGTGGGCGGGGACGGCCATGATCGCGCCGGTGCCGTACTCCATCAGCACGTAGTCGGCGACGTACATCGGCAGCTCCTCGCCGTTGACCGGGTTGGTCACGGTGCGCCCGAGGGCGACGCCGGTCTTCGCCTTGCCGACGTCGCCGCGCTCCTGGGTGTCGGCGGCCAGGGCGCGATTGACGTAGTCGCGCACGGCCTCCTCCTGCCCCGTTCCCTCGGCCAGGCGCAGGACGTCGGGGTGCTCGGGCGCCATGACGAAGAAGGTGGCGCCGAACAGCGTGTCGGGCCGGGTGGTGAACACGGGGTAGTCGACGCCGATCGACGCGCAGCGGAAGACGACCTCGGCGCCGGCGGAGCGGCCGATCCAGTTGCGCTGCATGGTCTTGACGTGCTCGGGCCAGTGGATCGTGTCGAGGTCGGCCAGGAGGCGGTCGGCGTAGCGGGTGATGGCGAAGAACCACTGGGTGAGCTGGCGGAGCTCGACGAGCGCGCCGGAGCGCTCGCCGCGGCCGTCGACGACCTGCTCGTTGGCCAGGACGGTCTCCTCGACCGGGTCCCAGTTGACGGCGGCCTCCTTGCGGTAGGCGAGGCCGCGGGCGAACAGCTCGAGGAAGATCCACTGGGTCCAGCGGTAGTAGGCGGGGTCGCAGGTCGCGAACTCGCGCGTCCAGTCGATCGAGATCCCCCAACGGCGGAACTGGCGACGGAACTCGACGATCGCCGCCTCGGTCGACTCGCGCGGGTGGCGGCCGGTCTTGATCGCGTGGTTCTCGGCCGGCAGCCCGAAGGCGTCGTAGCCCATCGGCTGCATCACGCGGCGCCCGGTCCGGCGGTGGAAGTGGGCGATCGCGTCGCCGACCGAGTACACCTTGAGGTGGCCGATGTGGGGCTCGCCGCTCGGGTAGGGGAGCATCACGAGCACGTAGGAGGCCGGGTCGGTGTCGTCCGGGGCGCCGGGCTGCGGGTTGGCCACCTCCCAGGTGTGCTCCTGCGCCCAGACCGCCTGCCAGCGGGGCTCGATCTCCTGCGGGTCGTAGCGGTAGTCGGCCATCGGAGGGCTGAGGTTAGCGACGGCCGCCGTGTCGCGGCGGGGGCCGCGGGTATCGTCGGGCGATGGCGCCACGCATCGTCTGGTTCCGGCGCGACCTGCGCGTGGGCGACCACCCGGCGCTGGCGACGGCGCTGGCCGCCGGCGAGCCGGTGGTCCCGGTGTTCTGCTTCGACGACCGCCTGCTCGCCGGACCGAGCGCGTCGGGGGCGCGGACCCAGTTCCTGCTCGAGTGCCTGGCCGATCTCGACCGGTCGCTGGCGGCGCGGGGGTCGGGCCTGGTGGTCCGGCGGGGCCCGCCCGAGCGGGAGCTGGTCGACCTGGCGCGGGCGACCGGGGCGGTCGAGATCCACTTCACCCGGGATGCGACCCCGTTCGCCCGTGAGCGGGGGCGGCGGATGGCGGCGGCCTGCGGCGCGGCCGGGCTGCGGCTGGTCGGTCACGCCGGCCTGTGCGCGGTCGACGACGTCGGCGGGCTGCGCACGGCCGCGGGGACGCCGTACCGCGTGTTCTCGGCGTTCCACCGGACGTGGCTGGGCGTCGGGCGCCGGCCGGTGCTGGCGGCGCCCGAGGCTGGTGCCGGCGCCCGAGGGCCTCGACCGGGGCCGCTTGCCGTCGCTGGAGGAGCTCGGGCTCGAGCAGGAGATCCCCTCGCCGCCGCCGGGGGGCGAGCGGGCGGCGGGCGAGCGGTGGGCCGCGTTCCGCGCCGGCGGCCTCGGCGCCTACGCGGCCGGCGGCCACGACGACCTGGCGGCGCTCGAGGGGACCTCGCGCCTGTCGCCGTACCTGCGCTTCGGCTGCGTCTCGCCGCGGGCGGTCGAGGCGGCGCTGGGCGACGACGCGCCGGCCGAGGCGTTCCGCCGCCAGCTGTGCTGGCGGGACTTCTACCTCCACCAGCTCCTCCACTTCCCGGAGAACCGGCGCTTGGAGGTCCAGGAGCGCTACCGGGGCCTGGCCTGGCGGGAGGCGCCGGAGGACCTCGAGCGCTGGCGGGAGGGTCGGACCGGCTACCCGCTGGTCGACGCCGGGATGCGCCAGTTGCGGGCCTGCGGCTGGCTGCACAACCGGGCGCGGCTGGTGGTGGGGTCGTTCCTGACCAAGGACCTGGGCCTCGACTGGCGGGCGGGCGAGCGGTGGTTCATGCGCCTGCTCGTGGACGGCGACCCGGCGGTCAACAACGGCAACTGGCAGTGGATCGCGTCGGTCGGCTCCGACCCGCAGCCGGTCGGCCGGCGCCTGTTGAACCCGACCCGCCAGCAGCAGCGCTTCGACCCCACCGGGGAATACGTCCGCCGCTGGGTGCCGGAGCTGCGCCGCGTGCCGGGCGCGCACCTGGCCGAGCCGTGGCGGATGCCGGACTCGCTGGCGCAGGAGTGCGGCTGCGTGATCGGCGTCGACTACCCGCCGCCGATCGTCGACCACGCGCAGGCCCGCCGCGAGGCGCTCGCCCGCTACGCGGCGGCGGCGGCGGGCGGGTCGGGGGATCGAGATAAGATGACCTCCGCGGGGCCATAGCTCAGCTGGGAGAGCGCCGCCATGGCATGGCGGAGGTCGAGGGTTCGAGCCCCTCTGGCTCCATCGATGGTGGCTTGACGGCGCCTCGATGGCCGCGTCTTCGAGGGGTCGGTGTCCGTGGCCGTCTGGCCTTCGGTGCGCCCGAGCCGCCGCTCGCGAGCGAGGGTGGCGTGGCCCCGTCCGAGGTCGCGGCAAGAACCCCGAGCAACTTCATCCGGGTAGGTTTTCCGGCGTGCGTGCTCGTCTACTCCCGAACGCGGCGCTGCTCGCCGCCGCCCTGCTGGCCGGCGCGGCGGCGCCGTCGCCGGCGCCGGCCATCAGCCTCGACATCACGCCGGTCACGCCGGCCGGGGTCGGCGCGGTCCGGCTCGGGGCCACCTACGCGCGGCTGCGGGCGGCCCACCGGCTCGGCCCCGCCCGCCCGGGCTGCGAGCTCGCCGGCCCGCAGGCGCGCTCGGCGCGCCTGGAGCCGCCGCTCCAGGGCTCGGTCGAGCTGACCACGTCGGCCCCGCGCCGGGTGGCGACGATCGCCATCACGCGGGGAGCGACGGCTCACGGGGTCGGCATCGGCGCCACCGCGAGCGAGATCAGACGGTCGTTCCCGCAGGCCCGCTTCGACCACAGCACCGACGCCATGTTCGGTGTCACCGTGGTGAGCGCCCGGCGCCGCGACGTCGGCCGCCTTCAGTTCGCCCTCTCGACGGCGAGCCGGCGCGTCACCGAGATCGGCGTCCCCGCGATCCCCTTCTGCGAGTAGCGGTCCGCGGCGGGAGGCTACCCGGCCGCGGCCGCCCCCACCTTCACCGCCGGCACCTCGCCCCACAGCCGCTCGAGGGAGTAGAAGTCGCGGACCTCGGGGGTGAACACGTGGACGACGACGTCGAGGTAGTCCATCAGCACCCAGCCCGCCTCCCGCAGGCCTTCGACCCGCCGGGGCAGCAGGCCGTGGTCTTTCTTCATCCCCAGGTGGACGCCGTCGTGGATGGCCTTGGTCTGACGCTCGGTGTTGCCGGAGCAGATGACGAAGAAGTCGGTGTAGCCGAGCACGCCGCGCAGGTCGAGCGCGACGATGTCGGTCGCCTTCTTGTCGTCGGCGTAGGCCGCGATCGTTCGGGCGAGCGTGTCAGGGTTCATGCGTAGAGCCTCCACTGCTCGATGTAGTCGGCCACCGGGTCGGGAACGAGATGGCGGATCGGACGGCCGGCGCGCGCCTCGTCGCGGACCTGCGACGACGACACGTCGACCCGGGGCATCTCGAGGAAGACGGCCCGCTCGCCGCCCGGCAGCGTCCGCAAGCGCTCGCGGACGGCCTCCCGCCGCATGCCCGCGCGCTCGGCGACCGCCAGCCCGGCCAGGGCGAGAATGGCCTGGGGCTCCTCCCACGTCGGGAGGCTGAAGGCCATGTCGCCTCCCACGATCAGAGTCAGCTCGTCACCGGGTCGATGGTCATGAATCTCCCTCAGGGTAGTGATCGTGTACGACGGTCCCGGCCGACGGAGCTCGAGGTCGCACGCGCAGAGCCCGTCGGCCGCCGCCGCGACCAGCCGCGACATGGCCAGCCGGTGGCCCGAGCCGGGGTCGGCGGGGATCTCCTTGTGCGGCGGCCGGGCAGCCACGACGAGCGCGACCCGGTCGAGCTCGAGCTGGTCGCGGGCGTGGCGTGCGCAGGCGAGGTGACCGTTGTGCGGCGGGTTGAACGTCCCGCCGAGGATCCCCAGCCGGCCCGGCGCGTCACCGCCGAACGTGGCCGTCGCCCTCGATCAGGTACTTCGTCGTGCACAGCTCGCGCATCCCGATCGGCCCGCGGGCGTGGAGCTTCTGGGTCGAGTTGCCGATCTCCGCCCCCATGCCGAACTCTCCGCCGTCGGTGAACCGAGTCGAGGCGTTGACGTAGACGCAGGCGGCGTCCACCCCGTGCTGGAAGCGGCGGGCGGCGGCCGTGTCGCGGGTGAGGATCGCCTCCGAGTGGCCGCTCCCGTAGGCGGCGATGTGGTCGATCGCCTCCTCCACCGAGTCGACGACGCGGACGGCGAGGATCAGGGCGAGGTACTCGGTCGCCCAGTCGGACTCCTCGGCCGCGCCCACCCCGACCGGCCCGGCGAGCTCGCGCACCCGCTCGTCCCCGCGCAGCTCGACCCCGGCCGCGGCCAGCTCGGCCAGGGCGGCCGGCAGGAAGGCGGCGGCGACGTCGGCGTGGACGAGCAGGGTCTCCGCGGCGTTGCACACGCCCGGCCGCTGGACCTTGGCGTTGACGGCGATCGCGATCGCCGCGTCGACATCGGCCGAAGCGTCGACGTAGACGTGGCAGTTGCCCGAAGCCGCGTAGATCACCGGGACGGTGGCGACCGCCTTGAGCGCCGCCTTCAGCCCCTCTCCCCCGCGCGGGATGATCAGGTCGACCAGCCCATCCTGGCGGGCGAGCTCGGCCAGCTCGTCGCGCCCGCCGCCGGCCACCAGGCTGATCGCCCCGTCGGGGACGCCGGCCCCGCCGGCCGCCTCGGCGGCGAGGCCGGCGAGGATCGCGTTGGAGTGGGCGGCGGTCGACGATCCGCGCAGGACGATCGCGTTGCCCGACTTCAGGCACAGGGCGGCCGAGTCGATCGTCACGTTCGGGCGGGCCTCGTAGACGACGGCGATCACGCCGAGCGGCACCCGGATGCGGCGGATGTCGAGCCCGTTGGGCCGGCGGAAGCCCTCGAGCACCTCGCCCACCGGGTCGGGGAGCGCGGCGATCTGGCGCACGGCCGCCGCGATCCCGGCGATGCGCCGGGCGTCGAGCGTCAGCCGGTCGAGCAGGGCCGGCGTGAGACCGGCCCGCCGCCCGGCCGCGAGGTCGAGCCCGTTGGCCTCGAGAATCTCAGCCGTGCGGTCGAGGAGCGCGGCGGCGATCGCCTCGAGCGCGGCGTCCTTGGTCGCCGTGTCGAGGCCGGCCAGGACGCGCGCCGCCCTCCGGGCCTCCCGGCACAGGTCGCTGACGGTCTGGGTCGCGCTCGCCATCGCCCCAGAGCTTAAAGGAGACCACGCCGCAGCACGAGGCGCCGTTCGGCAGACCGCCGTGCGCGGAGCGCGAGAGCAGGAAGGTGGCCGGCTGGAAATGGGGCCCGGTCAGGCCGGAGAGCGACGCCGCGACCGCGGGCGAGCCGCCGGTCGCGATCGCGAGGCCGACGGGGCGCCGGCCGTCCACGCTCGGCGACTGTGCCCGCACTCCCATACCACCCGGTCGACCGATCGGGCCCCCCGGTTTGAGCGGCCGTCAGGCGAGCACGAAGTAGTCGCGGTGGACGGCCTCCTCCGCCGCCCGCGGCAGCACCTCGTGGACCGCCTTCGACTTCAGGCCCATGACCCGGCGCAGCTCGGCGGCCGAGTAGTTGGAGATGCCCTTGCCGATCACGCTCGTCCCCTCGGCCACGTCGACGGCGTCGCCGACGCCGAAGTCGCCGCGCACGGCGGCGACGCCGACCGGCAGCAGGCTCGTGCCGCCGTTGGTCAGCGCCCAGGCGGCGCCCTGGTCGACGACGACGGTCCCCCGGCTCGGCTTGGCGTACTTGAGCCAGAGCTTGAAGCTCGAGTAGCGGATCTCCCGCGCGGCGAACCGGGTGCCCTCGGCCTCGCCGGCGAGCACCCGCTCGAGCGCCCCGGCCCGCCGGCCGCTGCAGATCGTCGTGGCGATCCCGGCGGCGGTCGCCATGTCGGCGGCCACGACCTTCGAGCGCATCCCCCCGGATCCCAGGCGCGACGTGCTCTGGCTGATGTCGAGGCCCTCGAGGAGCTCGAAGTCGGTCACGCTCGCCACCAGCCGGGCGCCCGGGTCGCTGCGCGGGTCGGCGGTGTGCAGGCCGTCGGTGTCGGTCAGGAGGATCAGCTCGTCGGCGCCGATCAGGACGGCGATCTGGGCGGCCAGGAAGTCGTTGTCGCCGAAGGAGATCTCGTCGGTCGCGGTCGTGTCGTTCTCGTTGACCACCGGCACGACGCCCCAGTCGAGCAGCTGGCGCAGCGTCCGACGGACGTTCAGGTAGTGGGTGCGGGCGCTGACGTCGAAGAAGGTCAGCAGCACCTGGGCGGAGACGATGCCCCGGGCGAGGAGGAGCTCGTCATAGACGCGGTACAGCTTGCCCTGGCCGACCGCGCTCGCCGCCTGTAGGGCCTCGATGGCCGCGGGCCTGGTCACGAGCTCCATCTCCCGCATGCCGCGGGCGATCGCCCCACTGGTCACGATCACGACCTCGTCCCCCGCGGTCCGCAGGTCGGCCGCCGCCTGGCACACCCGTTCCAGCACGTCGCGGCGCGGCTCGCCGCGGTCGTCGGCGACGATCGCCGTGCCCAGCTTGATCACCACCCGGCGCATGGCGGCCCAGGATACGCGGCGGCCCGCCCCTACTCGGGGTCGAGCTCGAACACCACGCCGGCGATCTCGACCTCGTCCCCGGCGGTGAAGCCCTGCTCCTCGAGCGCCCGGATCACGCCGATCCGGCGCAGGCGCGACTCGACGTGGACCATCGCCTCGTCGTTCTCGAGGTCGTGGCGGGCGATCAGCCGGTCGATCCCCTCCCCCACGACCCGGTAGGAACCGGGCGCCGTGCGCTCGACGTGGAAGCCGCGGCGCGCGGCCGGACGGAAGGTCAGATGCTCGGCCAGCTGCGGCTCGAGCGGGTCGGGCTCCTCAAGCGGGACCCGGCGCAGGAGCTCGGCCCCGAGCGCGTCGATCCCGACGCGGCTGACGCTCGAGGTCAGGAGCACGGGTACCTCGGGCCCGAGGCGGGCCCGCCAGCGTTCGGCCTCGGCCTCGGCGTCGGCCGCCGGGACGAGGTCGACCTTGGAGAGGGCCAGGACGCGCGGCAGGCCGGCCAGCCGCGGGTCGTGGCGCCCGAGCTCGCGCTCGATCGTCGCGAAGTTCTCCGCCGGGTCCGAGCCGTCGAGCGGGGCCAGGTCGAGCACGTGGACGAGCAGGCGGGTGCGCTCGACGTGGGCGAGGAAGTCATGGCCGAGGCCGGCGCCGTCGCTGGCCCCCTCGATCAGCCCGGGGATGTCGGCGATGATCAGCTGCCGGCGCTCGCCGTCGAGGGTGCCGAGCACGGGCTCGAGCGTCGTGAACGGGTAGGCGGCGATCTTGGGCGCGGCCCGCGTCATCCGGGCCAGGAGCGAGGACTTGCCGGCGTTGGGCAGGCCGACGAGACCGACGTCGGCGAGCAGCTTCAGGCGCAGGTCGATCCAGCCCTCCTCGCCGGCCAGCCCCCGCTCGGCGAAGTGCGGCGCCTGCCGGGTCGGCGTCGCGTAGCGCTTGTTGCCGCGGCCGCCCGAGCCGCCGGCGGCGATCACGACGCGCTGGCCGGGCCGCACCAGGTCGTGGCGGTCGCCGTTCTCGGCCGTCACCTCGGTGCCCGGGGGCACGCCGATCCGCAGCTCCTCGCCGTTGGCCCCGTGGCGCAGCGAGCCGCCGCCGTTGCCGCCGGCCGGCGCCCGGTAGTGGGCGCGACGGCGGAAGGACTGCAGGTCGCGCAGCGAGGCGTCGCACTCGATCACGACGTCGCCGCCCCGGCCGCCGTCGCCGCCGTCGGGGCCGCCGCGCGGGACGTGGGCCTCGCGGCGAAAGCTCAGCGACCCGTGGCCGCCGGCGCCGGCCGCTGCGAAGATTCGAGCCTTGTCGTAGAGCATCACCGCCATCCTCGCACCCGAAAGGCCGATATGAACGCCGAGCACGAGCAGGTCATGCTGATCACCGGGGCGTCGTCGGGCATCGGCGCGGCCACCGCCCGCCGCCTGGCCGGCGCCGGCTGGCGCCTCGCCCTGGCCGCCCGCTCACTCGAGAAGCTCGAGGCGCTCGCCGACGACTGCGGCGGCGCCGAGCGGGCGCTCGCCGTCCGCTGCGACGTGACCGACTGGTCCGACCAGGAGGCGATGGTCGCCGCCGCCGTCGAGCGCTTCGGCCGGATCGACGCCGTCTTCGCCAACGCCGGCTTCGGCGCCCCGCGCGGCTTCCTCAAGGACACGCCCGAGCACTGGCGGGAGATGGTCCTGACCAATGTCCTCGGCGCCGCCTACACGATCCGGGCGTCGATCCCCGCCCTGACCGACAGCCGCGGGCACCTGCTGCTGACGAGCTCGGTCGCCGGCCGCCGCGCCCTACCGGGATCGCTCTACTCGGCGACCAAGTTCGCGGTCACCGCGATGGGCGAGGCCGCCCGCCAGGACGTCGACGGGACCGGTATCCGGGTGACGCTGATCGAGCCCGGGATGGTCGACACCCCGTTCTTCGACCAGCGGCCGACCGGGGCGCTCGAGCCCGACGACGTCGCCCGGGCGGTGCAGTTTGCGCTCGACCAGCCGCCCCACGTCGACGTCAACGAGATCCTCATCCGCCCGACCAGCCAGTCCGGCTAGACCCGGCCGCGGGCTCGGGGCAACCGGAGGAGCGCCGGCGACCCCACGGCCGGAACGCTCGCGTTCATCAGGCGGCCCGACCCGGTCACCGGCCTGCGTCCGCTCCGCCTCGCCCCGACCCGTCAGATCCGGGGCGATGCCACCCCTGAGACGGCTCAGAGGTCGGCCGGAGGCTCGTCGGTCGAGGCGCCCAGGACCACGGCGTAGGACCCGGCGCCCAGGAGCGCGGACGCCGGGTGCTCGCGGGCGCCGACGACCACGGCGAGGACCTCGCCGCTGGCCGGGTCGAAGATGACGTCGTCGATGGTCCCGGCCTCGTTGCCGCGCTCGCTGAGCGCCCGCCGGCCGACCATGTCGAGATCTCCGCGGGCCAGGCCGCGCTCGTCGTCGGCGGGCGTCCGCAGCGCGTCGTCGGTGTCGAGGATGACGGCGTCCGGGCCGAAGCCGCTGACCCGCTCCCAGTCCACGACCTGCGCCCGGCGTCCCTTGCCCACCACCAGGCGGGAGACGCGCCGGCCCGGGACGTCGACGACGAGGTGGGTGAGCGGGCCGAGGGCCTCGGCGCTCGAGCGGCTGATCACCTTGCGCCCGACGGCGGCCGCGAAGCGCTCGCTCATGGCAGCTCGAGCCGGGTGCGGAACTCGTCGACCGCCGCCCCGAGGCCGACGAGGTCGTCGCGGACGAAGTCCTCCGTCGCGTTCGGAACGACCAGCGCGGACCCGGACACCGCCAGCTGGGCCGGCAGCGGGATGTAACCCTCACCGCCGGCCGGCCGCTCGAGCTGGTAGCCGACCACCTCGCCGGTCCCCCCCACCAGCAGCACGACGTCGCGGATCACGCCGAGGCTCACCCCGCCCTCGGTGACCACGTCGTTGCCGATCACGTTGCGATCCTGGTCGGGGTCCCCGACCTCGGGCGGGGCGGCGTCCGGATCGACGAGGGCGTCCTCGTCCTGGATCATCACCGCATCGCGCCCGATCGCGTGGATCTGCGCGGCCGGGAGGACCTCGCGCCGGCGGCCCGACAGCCGGCCCCGCTTGTTCAGCGTGAAGCCGGCCAGGCGGCCGGCGTGACTGTCGTAGATGATGTCGCGAATCTCCGCCACGTCCTCGCCGCCGGCCAGGGTGACGACGGGCAGCCCGCGGACGGCGCTGGCGGTGCTCAGGAGCATCAGCGGCGCCGGCGGGCGGCGATGACTCCACCGCGCCGTCGCCGTCGCTGGATCAGCATCCCGCCGCCGACGACGACGACCAGGACGATGGCCACGATGACCACGACCAGGCTCGTGGCGACCGCGAAGATGATCAGGGCCAGGCTCATCGACCGGGTTCGCGCGGCGCGGCCGGCCGGGAGGCGGACGGCCACCCGGTCGGGCGGGATGGGGATGGGGATGGGTTCACCAAGGCCGGCGGGGTCAGACGGGCCATCGAACCGAGATCCTAGCGCCGTCCCGGCCGGGGCAGCGGCGGCGCGAGCGGGTGGCTAGTTGGTCGCGCTCCAGGTGACCACGCCGCTGTCGCAGGTCTCGGTCGTCGCGCCGGCGGTGTTCGTGACGTTGAGCGTGAGCTGGAAGGTGCCCGCGACGCGGACCGGCGAGGTGAAGCGCCCGAACACGTGGGTCCGGTAGAGGCCCTTGTCGCCGTTGGCGTACGTCTTGGTGAACGACGTCGTATCGCCGAAGGAGCCCGGCGCGAAGATCTTCTTGTTCTGGGTGACCGAGAGCCCGCCGAAGGTGGCCTGCCCGCCCGGCCCGCGGCACACCGCCCCCCACTGGATGTCGAGCCGGGTCATCACCTGGCCGTTGGGCGAGACCCGCAGGGAGACCGGCAGCGCGAGCGAGTCGCCCTTCTGGGAGCTGACGCCCACGAAGGCCGCGCCCCGCTTGGGGTGGACGGTGCGGACGGTGGCGGCCCCGGCGACCGAACCCACGCCCAGCCCGAGCGCGGCGCTCAGGGCGAGCCCTCCGGACAGCTTGCTTGTCATTTGGCGCCTCCGCCTGTTGGTCTGGTCGCCTCGAAACACCAGCAGCCAAACAAAGTAGCGGGTCACGACGCCCGCGATGGCGGACGGTGGTTGTCGCGCGGGCGCAGGCGCCGCACCTCGACCGAGAAGTCGCCCGCCTCGACGCCGGGGTAGAGGGCGGCGAAGTCGCGCTTGGCCTCCTCGAACAGGGCGGCGATCGTCTCGACGGCCGGACGGTTCTCGAACCACTCCTCGTTGAGGTAGACGGACTCGTCCTCGTCGTCGGCGACCCGCAGGAAGAGCTCGTACTTGTCGGCGTCGCTCACGCCGGCTGGAGCTGTCCGGCGAACCACAGGCCGGCGGCGGCCGCGCCCCCGCCGAGCACGGCGACGCCGAGCGTGCCCCGCAGCGGCAGGTCGCGCGCGGCGGCGAGCGCCGCCACGGCGTCGACGGCGTCGCAGGCCGCGCACGTCCGCTGCCAGCGCGGGCCGACCTGGGGGTTCTCGAGCGTGTGCATGGCGATCATGCCGATCACCATGTCGCGGACGCCGAAGCCCCGCAGCACCGACTGGATGGCCGGGCGGCCGGCGAGCTCGCCGAGCCAGCCCCGGCCGACCGCGCCCGGCGCAAGCAGGAGCCCTGCCCCGAGCGCGACGCGCCCGATGGCCAGGGCACGAGCGCCCTGGCGCGGGTTCACCCGACGGCCTCCGCGTCGGCCGGCGCCGGCTCGACCGAGACGACGCGCCCCCGCCAGCCGACGTTGAACTGGACGATGCCGGCGGCCCGGGCGTAGAGCGTGTCGTCCTTGCCCATGCCCACACCCTCGCCGGCCTTGAACCGACTTCCGCGCTGGCGGACGATGATCTCGCCGCCGGTCACCGTCTGACCGGCGAACGTCTTCACGCCCAGACGCTGGGCGTTGGAGTCGCGGCCGTTGCGGCTCGAGCCGAGCCCCTTCTTATGCGCCATCGCTGGCCTCCTTCCCCGTGGCGGCCCCCCGGCGCGCTCCGGCCATCCCGATCGAGGTGACCTCGATCCGGGTCAGCTCCTGACGGTGGCCGTTGCGCCGCTTGTAGCCGCGCTTGGGCTTGAACTTGAACACCCGCAGCTTCTCGCCCCGTTCGTGGCCGAGGATCTTCGCCTCGACCTTGACGTCGGCCAGCGACGCCGCGTCGAAGACGGTCTCATCCGAGCGGAACAGGAGCGGCGCCAGAGCGACCGTCGCGCCCTCGGCGTCGGGCAGCCGCTCGACGAGGAGGGTCTGCCCCTTCTCGACGCGGTACTGCTTGCCTCCGGTCTTGACGATCGCGTACATGCGGTTAAACCTCTTCTGGCGCCGTCGGCGCCGTGGCAGCGGAACGGCGCCGTCCGCCTCTGCGGCCGCGGCGCCGAGGCCGGGATTGTACGTCATCGCCGTCCTCGGCCGCCTCCAGGCTGGGCGGGCGCGGCGGGGCGTCGATCAGCGAGGCCACCGCCGCCGTGCGGCCGACCTCCTCGATCCGAACCATGAGCTTCTGGCCGACGTGGGCGCCGCCGTCGGTGACCGAGATGATGTAGCCGTCGATCTTGGCCACGGCGTCGTCGACGTTGTACATGTGCGGCTCGACGATCTCGACCAGGACCTCCTCGCCCGGGCGGAACGGCACCGCCCGCTCCTCGACCTCCTCGCGCGTGCCCTCGAGGGTGACCGCGAGATGGTTGAGCGCCAGACCCTCGGTCCCCTCGAAATGGAAGTACTTGCCCGTCTGGGCCTCGAGCGCGCGCAGGACGCGGGCCCCGTGGCCGGTGAACTGGACGGTCACGCGCGGGTTCATCTGGACGAGGAACGCCTCGACGTCGGGCTTGGCCGCGGCGATCTCCCGCAGCCGGCGCTCGAACTCGATCGCGATCGTCTCCTCCGAGCGGATCACCCCCTCGCCCTCGCACGTCGGGCACGGGCGGGTCATGATCTCGCGCACGCCCTCGGTCACGTTCTGGCGCGTCATCTCGACCAGCCCGAGCTTCGAGATCTCGGCGGTGAACGTCTTCGTGCGGTCCTGGTCGAGCGCGTCGCGCAGCGTCTTCATCACGGCGTCGCGGTTGCGCGCCCGGGACATGTCGATGAAGTCGATCACGATGATCCCGCCGATGTCGCGCAGGCGCAGCTGGTTGACCACCTCGTCGGCGGCCTCGAGGTTCGTCTTGGTGATCGTGTCCTCGAGGCGCGCGCCCTTGCCGCGCCCGATGAACGACCCCGAGTTGACGTCGATCACGGTCAGCGCCTCGGCCATGTCGATCATCAGGTAGCCGCCGCTGGGCAGGTCGACCCGGCGCGACATCACCCCGTCGAGTACGTCCTCCACTCCGTAGGCGTCGAACAGCGGCCGGTCGCCGTCCCAGAGCTCGACGCGGTCGACGAGCTCGGGCGCGGTGCGCGAGAAGAACGACACCAGCCGGTGGTGCTGCTGCTCGTCGTCGACCACGGCCCGCTCGAAGTGGGCGGAGAAGATGTCGCGCACGACGCGGACGGAGAGGTCGGCCTCCTGGAAGACGAGCGCCGGGGCCGGCGACTCCGCGACGCGCTTCTCGAGCACCTCGTGGAGCTTGAACAGGTACTGGAGCTCGCGCTCGAAGTCGGCCCGGGTGGCGCCGTGGGCGGCCGTGCGGACGATCGCGCCGCCGCCGTGGAGGTCGAGCTTGGTCGTCTCCTTGCGCAGGCGCTCGCGCTCGCGGTCCTCCAGGCGCCGGGAGACGCCGACCCCCTCGCCGGTCGGCGCGAAGACCATGTAGCGCCCGGCGATGGTCAGCTCCATCGACAGGCGGGCGCCCTTCGTCTTCAGCGGGTCCTTGACGACCTGGACCACGACCTCCTGCCCGGGCTTGAGCAGGTCGGAGATGTTCTGGCCCTCGCGCCCGCCGCCGCGGCCCCGTCGGGGCGCCTCGACCCCCGGGAGGACGATCTCGTCGACGTGGAGGAAGCCGTTCTTCTCGAGGCCGATGTCGACGAAGGCGGCTTCGAGCCCGCCGAGGACGTTGTCGACCACGCCCTTGTAGATGTTGCCGACGATCGACCGGCCGCCGCGGCGCTCGAGGTAGAGTTCGGCCACGCGGTAGCCCTTGGCCGGATCGACGCGCGGGCGGCGCGCGGCGCCGGCCTTCCGCGAGGCGGCCGGGGCGCCCTTTGCCTCCAGTAGCGCGACCCGCGTCTCACCGCGGTCGACGCTCACTAGCACTTGTTTCTTCACGTTGCATGTCCGTTTCTGGTTAGAAGCGCAGCACGCGGCCCTTGAGCGCAGCCGACGTGCGTGCCTGCACGTAGATCGACTGGAGCAGGCCGAGCGCCAGGAATGTGGTGAGTACCGAGGAGCCGCCGTAGCTCAACAGGGGCAGGGTCACGCCGGTGATGGGCATGATGCCCACCGTCATGCCGACGTTGACGAACACCTGGAACATGAGCATGGCGACGATGCCGCCGGCAATCAGCGCGCCGAAGAGGTTCTTGGCGAGCGTGAGTATTCGAAGCGTGCGCCAGATCATCAGCGCGTACAGCGAGAGGACGAGGGCGGCGCCGACGAATCCGTAGCGCTCGCCGACGACGGCGAAGATGAAGTCTGTCTGGTACTCGGGCAGGAAGTTCAGCTTGGTCTGGGTGGCGTGGGAGCCCCGACCCGTCTTCTGGCCGGCGCCAATGGCGATCTTCGACTGGATCTGCTGGTAGCCCTGCTTGGCCGGGTTGTCGGTCGGGTTCAGGAACGCCGTCAACCGGTCGACCTGGTAGGGCTTGAGCACGTGGATCCCGGCCGCCGGGGCCCCGGCCAGGACGATCGTCACGGCCACGGCGCCCAGGGCGAGGAGGGCGGCGAAGTGCTTCCACGACGTCCCGGCCACGAACAGGACGGCCAGGGCGACGACGACGTAGACCATGCCCGACCCGAGGTCGGGCTGGAGGATCACGAGCATCGCCGGGCCCAGCGCCATCAGCATCACCCGGGCGGTGGTGTCGCGCTCGGACAGGCGCCGCGACCGGTCGACGACCACGGCCGAGAGGAAGACGATCAGGAGGATCTTGCCGAGCTCCGAGGCTTGGAAGGAGAAGAACGGCAGTTGGATCGCGCGCTGGGAGCCGCGGGCCGCCCGGCCGAGGCCGAGGACGAGGACGATCATCACGTTGAGCAGCGCGTAGAACCCGAGCTTCAGCTCGCGCAGGCGGGAGTAGTCGATCCGCGAGAGGGCGACCATCAGCCCCAGCCCGATCACGAAGTAGATCGCCTGGCGCTCGACGTAGTAGAGCGGCTGGCCACTGACGAGACCGCGCGTCGCCCCGCTCAGCGTGACCAGGGAGCAGACGGCCAGGCCGAGCGCCGCGAGCGTGAGCAGCGGGTCGAACGGCAGCGACAGGGAGCGGCCGTCGGCGATGCTCGGCACTTCGCCTGGCCTGATCGGAGTGGTGTTCATCAGCGTGTTGTCGAATGTCCGGCGACCAGCTTCGGCGAGATGCCGAACCACTTTGACAGCATCAGGCGCACGGCCGGGGCCGCCGCCTCGTCGCCGAACCCGCCCTTCTCGATCGTCATCGCGATCACGATCGGCCGGACCGGGTCGGGCGCGTAGGCGACGTACCACGACTGGTCGTCCTGGTTGCCGTGCTGAGCGGTCCCC
Organism: uncultured Solirubrobacterales bacterium; assembly: GCA_963795745.1. Classification (GTDB taxonomy): domain Bacteria; phylum Actinomycetota; class Thermoleophilia; order Solirubrobacterales; family Solirubrobacteraceae; genus Palsa-513. Next base: position 127,826 of record CAWCIT010000006.1, on the reverse strand, counting down.
GTCTTGCCGTAGACGACGCGGGGGAAGCTGCCGAAGACGTCGTAGCTCGTCCCGCCCGGCTGGCTCGTCGCCATGTGCAGGCCGTTGGCGATGACCTGCTGGTTGGCCGGGTCAAAGTCGACGTGGCGGGCCCCCGACTGGGGGATCCGCTGGATCAGCCGGCCCTGGGTGTCGTCGACGGCGAGCGCCAGGTGCGGGCGCACGACGGTGCCGCCGTTGAACAGCGCCGAGTAGGCCACCGCCATCTGGAGCGGCGTGGCCTGGAGGTCGCCTTGGCCGACGGCGAAGTTGATGTTGTCGCCGGTGGTCCAGACGTGAGACGGGTCGCCGGAGATCGCGCAGCCCGCGACGTGGTACTTGGCGCGGCAGGCGAGCTCCGCCGCGTTGGCCTGCGCCCGCCAGGCGGCGTCCGGGATCAGGCCCCCCTGCTCGCCGGGGAGGTCGACGCCGGTCGGGGCGCCGAGGCCGAGCTTGCGCGCCCACGTCTGGATGACCTCGCCGGGCAGCGGGTTGGCGTTCTCGCCGATCGTGTAGAAGTAGACGTCAGAGGAGACGCGCAGGGCGTCGGCCAGGCCGGAGAGGGTGCCGTTGGCCACGCTCCCGGAGTTGCAGAACTTCTGGTGCAGGCGCCCGACGGTGATGCAGCCGGCGTCGACGAACGGGGCGTCGGCGCTGATGATGCCGCGCTGGAGGGCGGCGATGGCGGTGATCGGCTTGAACGTCGAACCGGTCGGATAGAGGCCCTGGATCGCGCGGTCCAAGAGCGGCGACCCGTTCTGCGGGCCGAAGAGCCGGTTGTACTGGGCGGTCGTCTGCGGGTGGGTGAATACCGTCGGGTCATAGGTCGGGGCCGAGCCCATGGCCAGGACCTCGCCGTTGGTCGGGTCGAGGGCGACGAAGGCTCCGGCGTCGGCCGCGTGGCCGTTGGCCTGGGCGAGCGAGATCCCCCGCGCCAGGGCGCTCTGGCCCTCCTTCTGGAGGCCGAGGTCGATCGTGAGCTTGAGCTGGTGGCCGGGGATCGGCGGCGTCTCGACCAGCGCCCCGCCGCGCGGGCGCCCGAGCGCGTCGACCTGGACGCGCTTGGCGCCGTCGCGGCCGCGCAGGTAGGTGTCGTAAGACCACTCGACCCCGGCCTGCCCGATCACCGCGGTCTTGGCCACGTTGCGAAAGCGGGGCAGCGCCAGCTCGGCCGAGTTGATCGGCCCGACGGTGCCGAGCACCTGGGCGGCGAGCGCCTTGAGCGGGTAGCCGCGCAGGTAGACCGGCGCGACGTGGACTCCCGGGTACTGGATCCCCCGCTCGGCCAGGCTGACGAGCACGCGCTCGCCGGCGTCGGTCTTGATCGTGACGTTGGCGTAGGGCACGTTGACCTTGCTGGCCAGCGTCTTTCGGATGTCGCCGGGAGCCATGCCGAGCAGGCGGCCGAGGCTGGCCAGCTCGCGCGTGCGCGCCGGTCCGCCCGCCGGGAACCGGCTGCGGTCGATCTGGACGGCGGTCGCCTGGCGGCTGGTGACGATGACGGTGCCGTGGCGGTCGACGATGTCCCCGCGCGGCGCCTGGATCGCGACGTCGCGGACCCGGTTGTTGTTGGCGAGCTGGACGTACTGGTCGCCCGAGAGGACCTGGAGGTACCAGAGACGGAACAGCACGATGCCGAAGAGGACGAGCGCCATCCCGCCGAGCACGGCGACGCGGAGGGCGAGCTGGGGCGAGAGCGGGGCCTGGCGCTCGATCGGGCGGTCGATCATCCGCGCGAGAGCGGGCTCAGGCCGCCGGTCGTGTAGGCCCGGCGCCGGCGCCGGCGCGGGTCGTCGGGGAGCGCCGGGCGCAGCCACCGGCGCACGCCGGCGTAGACCGGCAGCGAGATCAACGTGTTGATCACGATCGTCGCCAGGGTCTGGCGCAGGAGCAGGAAGCTGATTGGCGCGTCGACGCCGAGGAGGAACTCCATCAATGAGAAGCCGACCGTCGACGCGGCGGTCGCCGCGGCCCCGAGGCCGAGCGGCGTGAACGTCGCCTGCGGCGCCCGCAGCTCGCGCAGCCGGCCGGCCCCGTAGCCGATCAAGGTGTAGATCAGGGCCGAGACGCCGAGCGTCTGGACGAGGACGAGGTCGACGAACAGGCCCATGCCGAAGCCGAGCAGCGAGCCGGCGACGGCGCCCGTCATCAGGCCGGCGCTGGCCACCACCAGCGGCGTGATGTCGGCGTTGACCCCGAAGATCGTGAACTGCGAGACGGCCGCGACCTGGAGGATCACGGCCACGAGACCGAGCGCGGCCAGCCGCAGCCAGAGCTGCGTCGACTCGCTCATGCGGCGTTCACCTGGGTCAGGATCTGGAGCACGTCGAGGTCGCGGAGGTTGGCCATCGGCGCGAGGTGAACGCCCTGGAAGAGGTTGCCGGTGTCGACCCGGGTGACCCGGCCGATCGGGATGTTGGGCGGGAACAGCGACGTCGCCGGGCCGCCGGAGGTGTCGATCGTGCCGGCCGTGGTGATCATGTCGCCCGTCTGGACCTGGTCGCCGGCCTGGACGTACTGCATCGTCAGGTCGCTCGGGTCGCCGACCGCCGGGACCACGATCCCGGCCGCGCTCGAGCCGGCGTCCTTGGCCGAGACGCCGCTCGTCCCGTCGGTGATCAGGGTGACGATGGCCGAGTTCGAGGTCACGGTCGTCACCGTGCCGACCAGGCCGTCGGGGCTGACCACCGGGTCGAAGCGGCGCACGCCGACCGAGCTGCCGCGGTTGACGGTGACGTGGGCGAACCACAGCGTCGGCGACCGGGCGATGACGCGGCCGGCGACCGGCTTGTAGGCGTCGAGGTTGGCCTGCTGGTCGAGGCCGAGCATCGTCTCGAGCTGGCGGCCGCGGGCCGCCGCGGCGGCGTCGAGCGCCTCCTGGCGGGTCGCGGCCTGGAGCTCGACGCGGAGCTTGTCGCGCTGGCCCTTGGCGCCGAGGGTGTCGCTGATCCAGCCGAAGAGATCCCGCACCGGCTTGAGCGCCCGGGTGGCACCGTCCTGGATCGGCGAGACGACGGTCAGGAAGCCGCGCTGCACGGAGTGCAGCCCGCCGCCCGCCGCCTCGCCGAAATAGGCGGTGAGCAGGATCAGGGAGAGGGCGACGAGCAGGGCGAGGACTGCGCGGCGCCTGCGAACGGTCTTGTCGTACACGTATAAGGAGGGGGGGTCGCGGGGTAGCTTACGCCCGGCCGCCGATGGGGCGACGCACCCCGAGGGGCGCAGGCGGTTCGGGTTCGACGGGGCGCCGCCGGGGCGCGGTGCTCGGGAGCAGGGGGTCGGGCAGAGGGCGGCCGGCGCCCGGCGCCGGTCATCGGCGCCTGCCGCGGCTGCGGGAGTTGCGGCTCGTGCGGTGGATCACGTCGAACTCCTCGAGGGACCGGCCGGAGCCGACCGCGACGCACGTCAGGGGCGACTCGGCGACGTGGGCCGGCATCTGCGTCTCTTCGCGCAGGCGCTCGTCGAGGCCCTGGAGGAGGGCGCCGCCGCCGGCGAGCATGATCCCCCGGTCCATGATGTCGGAGGCCAGCTCGGGCGGGGTGCGGTCGAGGGTCTGCTTGACCGCGTCGATGATCTGGGCCAGCGGCTCCTCCAGCGCGGCGCGGATCTCCTCGCTGGTGAGCACGACGGTCTTGGGCAGGCCGGAGACCATGTCGCGGCCGCGGATCTCGGCCTGCATCTCCTCGGCCATCGGGTAGGCGGAGCCGATCTCGAGCTTCAGCTCCTCGGCCGTCTGCTGGCCGATCAGGAGCTTGTACTCGCGCTTGGCGTAGTTGATGATCGCCTCGTCGAGCTCGTCGCCGCCGATCCGGATCGACTGCGAGACGACGATCCCGCCGAGGGAGATCACCGCGACCTCGGAGGTCCCGCCGCCGATGTCGACGACCATCGACCCGGTCGGCTCGCCGACGGGGAGCCCGGCGCCGATCGCGGCGGCCATCGGCTCCTCGATCAGGTAGGCGCTGCGGGCGCCGGCCGACAGGCAGGCCTCCTCGACCGCGCGCTTCTCGACGCCGGTCACGCCCGACGGGACGCAGACCACGACGCGGGGGTGGGCCCAGCGGTTCTGGTGGACCTTCTGGATGAAGTGGCGGAGCATCTCCTCGGTCACGTCGAAGTCGGCGATCACGCCGTCCTTGAGCGGGCGGATGGCGGAGATCGTCCCCGGCGTGCGGCCGAGCATGCGCTTGGCCTCGATCCCCACGGCGTGGACCTCGCCCGTGCGCGAGTCGATGGCCACGACGCTCGGCTCCGAGAGCACGATGCCGCGCCCGCGCACGTAGACGAGCGTGTTGGCCGTGCCGAGGTCCACGGCCATGTCGCGGCCGCCAAAACCGGTTAGGTAGGTGAACAAGCCCATCGTCTGATGCGTGAGGAGAGAAGCTGCGGCGGTCGCCGCAAGCGGAGCGATCGACGCTCCGTCGGGGAGATGGACGTCAGCCCTGCCTTGAGCGGCAGTGTAGCGGACGGAGACCCGCCTCCCAGCCGCGACGAGCCCCCCCGCGGTGCAAAAACCGCTGCAAAATGGGGCCCCTTCAGGCCGCCAGGGCGAGCAGCTCGGGCCACAGCTCGAGCAGGGCGGCGACGGGCAGACCGACGACGTTGGCGTAGTCGCCGTCGATGGCCTCGACCAGCGCCATGCCCCGCCCCTGGATCGCGTAGCCGCCCGCGCGCTCGCGCCATTCGCCGCCGGCGACGTACCAGTCGATCGTGGCGTCGTCGAGGGCGCGGAAGCGGACCGTGGTCGCCGCCGTCGCGCAGCGGGGCGCCGGCCCGGCGCCGAGCAGGGCGACGCCGCTGACCACCGTATGGCGGGCGCCGCTCAGCGCCCGCAGGGTCGCCGCCGCGGCGGCGGCGTCAGGCGGCTTGCCGTAGATCCGGCCGTCGAGGGCGACGAGGGTGTCGACCCCGAGCACGACCGGTCCGCCGTCGCCGGCGACCCCGCCCACCGTCTGGGCCTTGCGCAGCGCGTTCTCCGCCGCCACCTCGTACGGATCGCCGTGCGTCCGTTCGACGACGTCGGCGGGGCGGACGTCGAAGCTGACGCCGAGCGTCTCGAGGATCGCCCGGCGCTGGGGCGAGCGCGAGGCCAGGACGAGGGCGGCGCAGCGCCCTGACCCGGCCGGCGTCACACGAGCTGGGCGGCCCGCAGCCGCCCGACCCGGGGGGCCGACTCGAGCTCGGGGAAGAAGAGGGCGACCTCGCGCTCGGCCGACTCGAAACTGTCGGACCCGTGGACGAGGTTGCGCGCGCTCTCGAGGCCGAAGTCGCCGCGGATCGTGCCGGGGGCGGCGGCCAGGGGATCGGTGTCGCCGATCAGCTGGCGGGCGGCCGTGATCGCCGAGGGGCCCTCGAAGACGAGGGCGAAGAGGGGTGCCGAGGTGATGAACGCGGCCAGACCCGAGTAGAACGGCTTGCCGACGTGCTCGCTGTAGTGGGCCTCGGCGAGCTCGGGGCTCATCGTGATCACCTTCGCCGCCACCGGCCGCAGGCCCTTGCGCTCGAGGCGGGCGATGATCTCGCCGCTCAGGGCGCGGGCGTAGGCGTCGGGCTTTACGAGGATGAGGGTACGCTCCATCGTGAGAGTTGCTCCTTGATTTGCAGGGTGAGGGCCAAACGAGGACACGCGGACCGCCTAGTAGGCGGTCGGCGGCGCTTCGCCGGCGATGGCGTCCCCGGCCGGGGCAGGCCGGCGGCGCCGGGTGCGCCGCGGTTCGGCCGGGGGAAAGTCGACGGATCGGGCCGGATTCTCGCAGTAGGGACACACGGTCCAGACCGGCTCGAGCGGCTTTCCGCAGTTCTTGCAGGCATCTTTCAGCCGGTTCAGACAGTGGGGGCAGACGAGGAACTCGCGCTCGATCTGATGGTCGCAGTGGCGGCAGAGCAGCTGGAGGGCCGCCAGCCGCGCCTCCGAGGCCTCCATCTCGAGCTCGCGCTCGCGGACGTCGTCCAGGTATTCCGGCGGGCGCAGGATCATGTAGATCACCGTCCCGACGAACGGGAACAGCGACGTCGCGGCGGCGCAGGCGACCAGCATCGGATCGGCGACGCGACGCCGGGCGTCGGCGTACGTCCAGTAGACGAGGGCGAACCAGATCACCACCACGAACAGGATCAGGAGGTTGATCACGAGGTTGATGCCGTCGTTGTTGATTCCGAAGTAGCCGATGGGCAGCATAGACACAAGTCTAACGACCCCGGCGGCGTCGCCGCCTGCGCTGCAACAGACGCTTCGCCGCCGCTCAGAGGAAGAGGCGGCCGAAGGCGTAGCCCAGGCCGAAGAAGATCAGGATCACGAGCGCGACGCCGAGGGCGACGCCGCCGATCATCGCCGGCAGGGACGGGCGGTCGTCCTCGTTCACAGCGTCGACGCCGGCCCGGTACCGGCCGGGCGCAGGAGATCGGCGATCAGATACAGCGAGCCGGTGGCCAGGACGACCCCGCTCCCCATCCCCCGTCCGAGCGCGAGGGCCCGCCGGGGATCGGGTTCGACCTCGGCCGCCGGGCCCAGGCCGAGCTGACGGGAGAGGGAGGCCAGCGTGTCGGGCGGCAGGGCGCGCGGGTTCGACGCCGACGTGCAGATCAGCCGCGAGCACAGGGGCAGGAGCGCCGCGAGCATGGCGGCGGCGTCCTTGTCGTCGAGGATCGAGACGACCAGGCACAGCGGCCGGCCGGCCAGGAACTCGGGCAGCGACTCGGCGAGGGCGCGGGCGCCGTCGGGGTTGTGGGCGCCGTCGAGCACGGTCGCCGGATCGCCCGGGTCGACGATGTCGAAGCGCCCGGGCACGACCAGCGAGGCGGCGACGGCGCCGACCAGCGCGGGGTCGAGCGGCGCGCCGAGGTAGGCCTCGGCCGCGGTCACCGCCGCCGCCAGGTTGCGCCGCTGATAGGCGCCGCGGGTGCGCAGCGCCCCGGCCTGCGGGACGTCGGCCGGGGCGTGGACGATGCGGACGCCCCGCTCGGCCGCGACCCGGCGAGCCACGGCGATCGCGGCGGGCGCGACGTCCGAGCCGAGCACGAGAACCCCGCCCGGCCGGACGACGTCCAGCTTCTCGGCGGCGATGTCGGCGATCGTCGGCCCGAGCCAGCGGGTGTGCTCGAGGCCGACGTTGGTCAGGACCGCGACCTTCGACTCGATCACGTTGGTGGCGTCGAAGCGTCCGCCGAGGCCGGCCTCGATCACGGCGACGGCGACGCCGGCGGCGGCGAGCTCGCTGTAGGCGGCGGCGGTGAGAGCCTCGAACTGGGTGACCCGGTCGCCGTCGTCGACCAGCGTCCGGTCGACGAGCCGGGCGGCGTGGGCGGCGCGGGTGACGGCGGCGGCGAAGCGCGGCGGCGAGATGTCGCGCCCGGCGACCTGGATCCGCTCGGCGAAGCTGACCAGGTGGGGGGAGGTGTAGGCGCCGGTGGAAAGGCCGTGGCGCTCGAGCAGGGCGGCGATCATCCGCGTGGTCGACGACTTGCCGTTCGAGCCGACGACGTGGATCGAGGCGAACCGCTCGTTGGGGGCGCCGAGGACCGACATCAGGCGGCGCATGCGCGAGAGGCCGAAGCGCATCCCGAAGAGCTCGAGCCCGAGCAGGTAGCGCTCGGCCTCTGCCGGGCCGAACCCGAACCCGAGCCCGAACCCGGGGTCGGCCATGCCGGCGGAGGGGTTCGGGGCGGTCACAGGACGGCCAGCTCGGCCTCGAGCTCGGCGATCCGCTCGCGCTGGGCGGCGACGAGCGCCGGCGGCGCCTTGGCCACGAAGCCGGGGTTGGCGAGCTTGCCGGCCGCCCGGGCGATCTCCGCCTCGAGCACCGCCCGCCGCCGGGCCGCCCGGCCGTCGGCCAACTCGGCGGCGACGCCCTCGCCCGGCAGGACCTCGATCGCTCCGCCGGGCACCGGCACGGCGGCCACGGCCGCCGGCGGCGAGGGGCAGGGCGCCGGATCGAGCCGCAGGCGGGCCATGCGGGCGACGAGCGGGGCGACCAGCTCGTAGCCGTCGGCGGCGAACCGGGCGGGGACGATCACCTTGGGCTTGATCGCCGCCGCGTCGCGCCAGGCGCGGACGGCCTGGGTGGCGGCGATCGCCCGCTCGACCGCGGCCTCGGCCGCCGGGTCGACGAGCGAAGGGTCGGGGTCGGCGGGGCGCGTGCCGGCCAGGAGCCCCTCGCCGGGCCGGCGCACGTGCGTCCAGACCTCCTCGGTGACGAAGGGGATGAGCGGGTGGGCGACGGCCAGGGTCTCGCGCAGGACGAACAGCAGCGTGGCTGAGAGCTCCTCGCGTCCGTCGGCGGGCGCGTCCACGGCCAGACGGCCCTTGACCAGCTCGATGTACCAGTCGCAGAGCTCGCGGTAGACGAAGTCGTAGAGGGCGTGGGCGGCGTGGGAGAAGTCGTAGGCCTCGATCCGGCGCGCGATCTCCGCCCGGGCCTCGGTCAGGCGCGAGAGGATCCAGCGGTCCTCGATGGCGGTCGGCGCCGGCCGGGGCACGACGTCGCGGTCGACGCGCAGGAGCACGAAGCGCGAGGCGTTGAACAGCTTGTTGGCCAGGGCCTGCCCCTGGGCGATCTTCTCGGGGCTGTAGCTGACGTCCTGGGAAGAGGACATCGCGAGCAGGCCGAAGCGGACGGCGTCGGCGCCGTGACGGTCGATCTCCTCGACCGGGTCGACCCCGTTGCCGAGCGACTTCGACATCCGCCGGCCGTCGGGGGCGAGGATCACCGAGTGGACGTAGACGTCTGAGAACGGGACGACGCCGGTGAACTCGAGGCCCATCATCAGCATCCGGGCGACCCAGAGGAAGACGATGTCGCGGGCGGTCGTGAGGACGTCGGTCGGGTAGAAGGCCGCGAGCTCCGGCGTCTGCTCGGGCCAGCCGAGCGTGGAAAACGGCCACAGGGCGCTCGAGAACCAGGTGTCGAGGACGTCCTCGTCCTGGCGCACCTCGCCGTCGCAGAGGCCGCAGCGGTCGGGCGGGGTGGCCGAGACGTAGGTCTCCTCGCAGGCGTCGCAGTAGTAGACCGGCAGGCGGTGACCCCACCACAGCTGGCGGGAGACGCACCACGGGCGGATGTTCTCCATCCAGTCGAGCGCCCGGCGGCCCTGGGACTCCGGATGGAAGCGGACGCGGCCGGACCGGACGGCGTCGATCGCCGGGGCGGCGAGCCCGTCCATCCGCATGAACCACTGGAGCGAGATCAGCGGCTCGATCCGCTCGCCCGAGCGATTCGAGAACGGGACCTCGTGGACGTAGGCCTCGCGTCCGCGCAGGGCGCCGTCGGCCTCGAGCGCGGCGACGACGGCGGCCTGGGCCTCGGCCACCGACAGGCCGGCGAAGCGCTCGCCGGCGGCCGCGGTCATCCGCCCGTCCTCGCCGATCGCCGAGATCTCCGCCAGGCCGTGGCGGCGGCCGATCTCGAAGTCGTTGGGGTCGTGGCCGGGGGTGATCTTGAGCGCGCCGGTGCCGAAGTCGGTCTTGACGTAGTCGTCGGCGATGATCGGCAGCCGCCGGCCGACGAGCGGGAGGATCGCCTCGCGGCCGATCAGGTGCTGGTAGCGGGGGTCGCCGGGGTTGACGGCGACGGCGGTGTCGGCGAGCATCGTCTCCGGGCGCACCGTCGCGACGACGACCTCGCCGTCGCCGTCGGCCAGCGGGTAGGCGATCATGTAGAGCGTGTCGGTGACCTCGACGTCGTCGACCTCGAGGTCGGAGATCGCCGACCGGCTGCCGGGGTCCCAGTTGACCATGTAGTTGTCGCGGTAGATCAGGCCCTTGTCGAAGAGCTTGACGAAGACGCCGACGACGGCGCGGGCGTAGGCGTCGTCGAGCGTGAAGCGCTCGGTCTCGTAGTCGGCCGACGCGCCGAGCCGCTTGTACTGCTCGATGATCGTCCCGCCATACTTCGCGCGCCAGTCCCAGACGCACGCGATGAAGCGGTCGCGGCCGAGCTCCTCGCGGGAGGAGCCGGCGGCGGCGAGCTGGCGCTCGACCTGGGTCTGGGTGGCGATCCCGGCGTGATCGGTGCCGAGGATCCACTTGGCCCGCCGGCCGGCCATCCGGTGGTAGCGGATCAGCGTGTCCTGGACGGAGCCGTTGAGGGCGTGCCCCATGTGGAGGGCACCGGTCACGTTCGGCGGCGGGATGGCGATCGAGTAGTTCTCGGCCGGGGAGCCGGCCGGCTCGGGATGGAAGAGCCCGGAGCCAAGCCAGGCGGCGAGGATCCGCGGCTCGGCCTCGCCGGGGTCGTAGCGGGTGGGCAGGGGGGCGTCGGGCATGCGCCCGAGGAAGGCTAGCCGGCCGGGGTCGCTAGCGCAGACGGGCGCGGCGGGCGATCGCCTTGGGCAGCACCTGGCGGGCGACGTGCTGGAGGTCGACGCGGCGCAGGATGCGCTTGACCTCGGCCCGCTCGCGGGCGGTCAGGTTGGTCGGCAGCCCGCGCGACTTGACCGCCAGGCGGGTGAGCTTGTCGCGGTCGGCGGGCGGGAGATCCTGCCACTGGGCGTGGGCGACGGTGGCCAGCTCGTAGAGCAGGAGCCAGGGGAGGGCGCGCAGGCGACCCATCAGCCGGCTTCCTTGCGCAGCTCGCGGGCCGGATCCTCGTGGGCGGCCTCGGTGACGAGCGTCGGGGTCAAGCCCTTCTCGATCGTCTCCTTGGTCACCACGCACTTCTTGACGTCGCGGCGGGACGGGAGCTCGAATTGGACGTCGAGGAGCACCTCTTCGATGATAGAGCGCAGCCCGCGGGCGCCGGTCTCGCGCTCGAGCGCCTTGTCGGCGATCGACAGGAGCGCGTCGTCGGAGAACACGAGCTCGATCCCGTCGAAGGAGAAGAAGCGCTGGAACTGCTTGACCAGGGCGTTGCGCGGCTCGGTCAGGATCGCCACGAGATCGGGATGGGTCAGCTGGTGGACGGCGGACATGACCGGCAGGCGGCCGATGAACTCGGGGATCAGCCCGTACTGGATCAGGTCCTCGGGCAGGCAGCGCTCGAAGACCTCGCCGGTGTCCTTCTGGGCGGCGGTCTCCATCGCCGCGCCGAAGCCGATCCCGTTGTGGCCGATCCGCCGCTCGATCACCTTGTCGAGGTTGGCGAACGCCCCGCCGCAGATGAACAGCACGTTGGTCGTGTCGATCGAGAGGAACTCCTGGTGGGGGTGCTTGCGCCCGCCCTGGGGCGGGACCGAGGCCGAGGTGCCCTCGAGGATCTTCAGCAGCGCCTGCTGGACGCCCTCGCCGGAGACGTCGCGGGTGATCGACGGGTTGTCGGCCTTGCGGGCGATCTTGTCGACCTCGTCGATGTAGATGATCCCGGTCTCCGCCTTCTTGACGTCGTAGTCGGCGGCCTGGATCAGCTTGAGCAGGATGTTCTCGACGTCCTCGCCGACGTAGCCGGCCTCGGTCAGCGCCGTGGCGTCGGCGATCGCGAACGGGACGTTGAGGATCCGGGCGAGCGTCTGGGCGAGCAGCGTCTTGCCGCAGCCGGTCGGCCCGAGCAGGAGGATGTTCGACTTCTGCAGCTCGATCTCGGCGTCGTCGACGGCCATCATCTGGACGCGCTTGTAGTGGTTGTAGACGGCGACCGAGAGCGTCCGCTTGGCGTTGTCCTGGCCGACGACGTACTCGTCGAGGACGTCGTAGATCTCGCGCGGCTTGGGCAGGTTCTCGATGTCGAAGCTCGGCGGGGCGGTGAGCTCCTCGTCGATGATCTCGTTGCAGAGGTCGATGCACTCGTCGCAGATGTAGACGCCGGGCCCGGCGATCAGCTTCTTGACCTGCCGCTGCGACTTGCCGCAGAAGCTGCACAGGAGCTGTTCGTTGGTGTCGGTTGGACGCGCCATCCGTGGATCCCCTGCCCGGAGCTCAGTGCTCCGAGATCACCCGATCGACGATGCCGTAGGCCTTGGCCTCTTCGGAGCTCATGAAGTAGTCGCGGTCGGTGTCGTTCTTGACTTCCTCGACCGGCTTGCCGGTGTGGTGGGCGATGATCTCGTCGAGGCGGCGGCGGACGTCGATGATCTCCTTGGCGTGGATCTCGATGTCGGTCGCCTGGCCCTGGAAGCTCGAGCTGACCTGGTGGATGAGGATCTTGGCGTTGGGGAGGGCCATGCGCTTGCCGGGGGCGCCGGCGGCGAGGAGCAGGGCGCCCATCGACATGGCGATGCCGACGCAGATCGTCGAGACGTCGGGCTTGATGAACTGCATCGTGTCGTAGATGGCCAGGCCGGCGTAGACCGAGCCGCCGGGGGAGTTGATGTAGAGCGAGATGTCCTTGTCGGGATCCTCACTCTCCAGGTGCAGGAGCTGGGCGACGATCAGGTTGGCGATCTGGTCGTCGACCGGCGTGCCGAGAAAGACGATCCGCTCGTTGAGGAGTCGGCTGTAGATGTCGAACGCACGCTCGCCGCGTGAAGTCTGTTCGACCACCATCGGAATCAGTGGGCTCATGTTCCTCGCTTTGTTTCGCTTGCCCGGCTCGATTCCTCCCGGCAAGTGCTGCAGGGGACGCCGCACCGGCCTCGTCGCCGAGTCTACCAACCCGCCTCCTCGCCCCGATGGGGTCGGGTGAGCCGGGTGGGGGTGGGGGCCGCGCGGGCCGGGCCGCCGCCGGCCGGCGCGGTCGCCGTGCGGCGGGGACGCGGGCGGCGCTCGGGCCGGGCGGCGGGCCGGGGCCGGCAGGCGGGGTCGCCGTGCGGCGGGGACGCGGGCGGGGCTCGGGCCGACGGCGGGCCGCCGGGCAGGGGCTCCTACTCGGCGGCCGGCGGGGCGTCGGGCGCGGCGGCCGCGGGCGGGGGCGGCGGGGGGGCGGGGACGGCGGTGGCGTGGGCGACGATCAGGTCGACGGCCTTGCGCGCGGTGATGTTCTCCTCGAGCTCGACGATGCGGCCGTTGCGGCGCAGGGTGGCGAGGAGCTTGCGGGTGTCGGGCAGCTTGCCCGACTGGTCGGGCTCGACGTGGTCGGCCAGGGCCTCGAGCAGCTCGTCGTCGGTGGCGGTGATCGCCTCGGCCTCGACGAGGGCGACGACGACCGCCTCGCGCCGGAGGGCGTGCTCGGCGTCGGGGTAGCCGGCGGCGATGATCTCCTCCTCGGGCCGCTGGTCGATCTTGAGGTAGTTCTCCTTGCTGATGCCCTTCTCGGCCAGGGCGCGCAGGGCGTGCTCCCAGGCCTCCTTGGCGCGGGCCTCGACCAGGGGGGCGGGAACCTCGACCGTGGCGCGCTCGACGGCGGCGTCGAGTGCCGACTCGCGGTACTCGCGCTCGGCCTGGCGCTCGTCGGCGGCGCGGACCTGGGCACGGACGTCGTCGCGGAGCTCCTCGAGCGTGGCGAAGCCGGCGGTGGACTCGGCGAAGTCGTCGTCGAGGTCGGGGAGGACTTTGGCCTTGACGTCCTTGATCGTGACGTGGAACTCGACTGGCTTGCCGGCGAGCGCGGCCTTGCCGTAGTTCTCGGGGAAGGCGAGCTCGAGCCGGCGCTCCTCGCCGGCGACGGCGCCGATCAGGCCGTCCTCGAAGCCGGCGATCAGGCGGCCGGAGCCGAGCTCGAGGACCTGGCCGCGGGCCGTGCCGTCGCCGAGCACCTCGCCGTCCATGATGCCCTCGTAGTCCATCACGACGAAGTCGCCGAGCTGGGCGGCGCGGTCGGGCTGGTTCTCGAGGCGGGCGTTGCGCTGGCGCATCTCCTCGAGCTGCTTGTCGACCTCGGCCTCGTCGACGACGGCCTCGCGCCGGGGAACCTCCAGGCCGCGCCAGTCGCCGAGCGTGGCCTTGGGGCGGACGCCGATCTCGATCGTGAAGTGGAGCGACTCGCCGGCTCCGGGCAGGTCGCCGAGGGATATCTCCGGCTCGCCGACGGGGGCGATGCCGGCCTCGCCGATCGCCGTGACGTACCAGGAGTTCAGGCGCTCCTTGACCGTCTCGTCGAGGAGCGTCTCCCGGCCGAGGCGGCGGATGACCACCGGCGGGGGGATCTTCCCCTGGCGGAATCCCGGCACCTTGAGATCGCGGCCGATGAGCCGGGCGGACTGGGTGAGGGCGCGCTCGATCTCGGCGGCGACGACCTCGGCGTCGACGCGGACGCGCGACTCGGGAAGCTCGGTGACGCTGGTCTTGACGGCGGTCTCGGGCATGGGCGACTCGGAACGATACCTTCAGGCGGTGTCCTCCCTGCGCCTGGGTCCGGCCGAGCGCGCGCTGGCCTGGCTGGTGACCGGCCCGATCGGCCATTTCGCCGCCGGCCTGATCGACTGGCTGGAGCTGCTGATCCGCTGGGCCTGGGCCCGGTCGCGGGGCCGCCGCCTGTAGGCGGCGCGGAGACGGCGCCGGGGCCGGTGGGGACTCCGGGCGGGCGGGGCGGCGGTGGTAGGCTCAGCCGCGTGGGTCCCGACCTCGCCCGCTGGCCCCGAACGTGGCGGTAACCCTCTCGCTGCTGCGCACGTTCGTGACCGTCGTGCGCACGGGCTCGGTCACCCGGGCCAGCCAGGAGCTCGTCGTGACGCAGTCGTCGGTCTCGGGCGCCCTGGCCGCCCTGTCCAAGGAGATGGGTGAGCGCCTGGTCGAGCGCGACGGCCGGGGCCTGCGGCCGACGGCCGCCGGCGCGGCGTTCCTGCCCCACGCCGAGCGGATCCTGGCCACCCTCGAGGACGGGACGGCCGCCGTGCGCGAGGCGGCCGACCCGACGCGGCGGCGGCTGCGGCTGGCGGCGACGACGACGGCGGGGGAGTTCCTGGTGCCGGCGATCTGGCAGGCCTTCCACCAGCGCCATCCGGAGGTCGACCTGTCGCTCGAGGTCGGCAACCGGGCGAGCCTGATCCGGGCGCTCGACCGCCACCAGGCCGATGTCGGGATCGGCGGCCGGCCGCTCGACCCGCGGGTCGAGGGCGTGCCCATCTGCGAGAACGAGTTCGTCCTGATCGCGGCGGCCGACGACCCGCGGACCCGGCGGGGGCCGGTGGCGGCCGAGGAGCTCGCCGGGGCGACGTGGCTGGTGCGAGAGGCGGGATCGGGGACGGGCGAGGTGACGGCCGAGTTCTTCGCCAGCCGGGGCCTGGCCCGGCCGCGGATGCTGACCATCGGGTCGAACGGGGCGATCAAGCGGTGCGCGGCGCTGGGACTGGGCGTGGCCCTCCAGCCGCGGCGGGCGGTCGAGCGCGAGCTCAGCGACGAAAGCCTCGGGCGGATCGGCGTGGCCGGCGGGCTGCCGACGCGGACGTGGTACGCCCTGCGGGCGCTCGACGCCCCGCGCCGCTCGGCGGCCGAGGCGTTCCTGGCCTTCGTGCGCCGGGGCGACGCGGCGCGGGCGCTCGAGGACCGGGTGGCGCCCCTCGCCGCCGGCCCCTGACCCGGCGCGACCGGCGGCCCCGCGGAGCCGCCCGCCGGCCCGCCGGCCCGGCGGGCTCAGGGAGCCCGGAAGCTCGCGGTGATCTTGTCGAAGAGGAGCGCGAACTTCGTCAGGTCGGCGGCCACGGCGGTCTGGAAGACCAGCGTGTACATGCGCCGGCCGGAGAAGAGCGCGATCTGCGAGTGGCCGACGCGGCGGTGGCTGGCCGGGTCGTAGAAGCTGTAGATGTAGAGGAACCCGGGCAGGCCGGCGACCGCCAGCAGGCGGGGTCCGGCGACGATGTGGACCTGCGGGCGGGCGACGATGAGCAGGCCGGTGGCGTCGCGGATAGCCGCCAGGCGGGGGCCGGTGATCGGCTTGGCGAGATCGAGCGCGCGGATCTCGAGCGAGGCGCCATCGCGACTGGAGAGCAGGAAGCGGACGGTCGGATCCTTCGTGCTCAGGCGCGACCACACGCGCGGGTAGGAGACGCGGATCCCGGTCCGCGGGTCGCGCGCGGTGACCTCGGGCAGAGAGGTCGGAAGCACGCGGCCGGGGCCGGCGGCAGCGCTCGCCGGCGTCGCCGGGGCGGGCGCGGGCGTACGGGCGGCGGTGCCGGCCGACGTGCCCGGGGCGGCCGGCGGCGTGCCGGTGGCGGGGCCCGCTGGCGTCGAGGGGGCGGGCGCCGGCGCGGTGCCGGCGGGGGCCGACGGAGCCTTGGTGGTGGTGGGGGTGGCGGCGGCCGGGCTCGGGTGCGCCGGAGCGGCGGGGCTCGCCGCGTGCGAATGGCCGGGGCTGGCGACCTGGGCCGCCAGATAGCCCACGATGAGCGCAGCAACGGCGGCGACCGCGATGAACGCGAGTCGCCGCCGGCTGAGCGTTATGTCCGAACTGCTGGGAGTTACCCCTGCCCGCAACCGACATCCTTACCCGGCAGCAGGCCGCCAAGGTTGAAGATGGCAGCGCAGTCGATGCTGTTGGCGTGGCCGTTGATCGTGTGCGGATCGGTCGGCGCCTTGCCCACCAGCCCGTCGATCTTGATGAAGTTGGGAAGGATCTGAACTCCCGTCCCGTTCACCGCACCCTGGATCGAGTCGGCCTTGCCGTTGATCGACACGACCGCCGGCCCGATCCCGCTCTGCACCGTGCTGAGGATGTCCCTCACGTCGGTATTGATCGACCGGACGCTGTTGCCGATCGAGGTCACGTCGGCGCCCGTTCTCGCCAGCTTCGGCGTGATCGACCCGACGACGTCGGAGTGGATCGCCGTCACGGTCGAGTTGATCGTCAGCACGGTGGAATGGATCGGGGCCACGGTGCCCCCGATCGAGATCACCTTGGTGTTGATCTGCTTGGCCGTCGCGAGGATCGTCTTCACGGTCTTCTCGATGTCATTGACGTCGCTGTTGGTCTTGATCAATCCTGGCGCCAGCGTCGGCACTGCCGCCAGGATCTTGCTCGCGATGACGTTGGTCTTCCCCGCCAGGGCGATGTAGCCGGTGTTCGTGGTGATGGGCTTCAACTGGGCGTTGATGTACACCACCCGCCGATCGATCTCCCTCGCGTTGATGAGCGTGCCGGTGAGGATCACCACGGCCGTCAGCGCCCACGCGAGGAGGATCACCAGGACTACCTGCGGGAGCCCGTGACTTGTCTTGTTGAATGGCGCCATCGCCTTAGCCGCCCGCGCTCGGGTTGGCCGGGCACGGCCCGGCGACGTCGGTGAGCGCGAGCGCCCCCGTGACGATGCCGGTGAGCTGGTTGTTGAGGACCGGCGACTGGCAGATGCTGTTCAGGTGCAGGTTTGCCGAGGTCAGGCCCATGTTGATGTGGAAGGCGTTGGCCTCCGTGCTGACCAACGCGCTGTTGATCGAGACGACCTTCGGGTTGATGGCGCTCGTGCCGTTCGGCGTGCCCTGGACCTGCGTCAGGACGCTGAGGATCGTCTTCAGGCCGCCGCTCACCGTGGTGAGGGTGCCGGAGGTCGAGACCAGCGAGCTGGCGATGGCGGAGCCGACGCCGGAGGTGGATACCAGCGAGTTCGAGACGTCAACCAGCTTGGTCGACGTGTCGACCAGCGAGTTGGACGTATCGACCAGCGCGGCCGATGTCGGACCAAGCGATCCGAGGGTGCTCTTGAGCGACGTGTCGACCTGGGTCAGCGACCCCTTGATCGAGGTCAGTCCCCCGATGATCTTGCCGGCGACGGCCGGAATCGGCTTGAGGTCGGCGTCGATCTTGGTCAGGTTGCCGTTGATGTCCTGGATGTGGCCGGAGAGCGGGATGGTGCTCCCGTGAATGGTCGTCACCGCGGCGTTCGCCTGGCCCAGGTTGCCGTCGATCGACTCGAGGGCGTTCACGATCCCGATCAGGAAGCCGATGACTACGACGACCACCAGCCCGAGGATCGTGATCCACGTGAAGAGCCAACGTGAGATCGTGGTTTCTTGCGCCGTCATCTAGCCTCCCACTCGCTTGTTGCTGTTCCCCTGGAGTCCGGTTGCGGCTCCCTTATTGATGACAATCACCGTTGGTTCCATTCACGCCCTTGACCTTCTGGTCGATGCAGCCGGCGTTGGTCCGAATCCGGTTGGCGTCGCCGAGGATGTTGGTCGAGTCGGTCAGAATCTTGTTGGCAACGTCGACCGTGCTGCCGAGCGATCCGTTGATGGCCGTCGCGTCGGTCAGGATCTTCCTGGCCACGCTGTCAATCCCCCCGGCCGTTCCGAGGATCGCCCTTGCGGTCGCGTTCACCGTGTCGGCGCTCCGCACGATGCTGTTGACCGCCGTGTTGATGCTGCCGGCGCTACTGAGAATCTTCGAGGCGGAGCCGTTGATCGTCGTCGCAGTGCCGTTGATCGTGGTGGCGCTGTTCTGGACGGTGATGGCCGCCGTGTTGATGCCGGTCGCCGTGTTGTTGATCGAGTGGGCGAGTCCGTCGATGCCTCCGGCCAGCCCGACGATGCTGTTGACGGCCGGCGCCAGCGGCGTGGCCGTCTTGAGAATCGACTGGGCGATTTGGTTCGTCCGCGTGAGCTGAACGATCGAGTCGGTGTTGCTGTTGATTCCGGTTCCCGACGATGCGATGTTCGCGGCCTTGACGTCGATCCGCTGCGCGGCGCGCACTACCTTTGAAAGCAGCACGACGGCGGTGACGAGGATTGCCACGACGACCACAAGGACGACAGTGCTCGTCCGGTTGAATCCGCGCACAGCACCCTCCCAGGGTAAGTAACAAAGCAATGGACAGCCGAGGTCGCGGACGCACCGCGAGGGTCCATTGCTGGCCCCTCGGTCCTCGCTCGACGACTTCGACTACGGGACGATTATCCGATGCCCCGGGCGAATGCAAGGTTATTGGGCAATGCCGACACCCATTGGCAAGTACCAATTGGGCGGATTCGGCGTCCACCTTACCGGGTTGGCCGGGCCCCGGATGCGGCCGGCGCCGCCGTCCGGCCACCGTGGGGCGCCGGGGTGCGCCGAGGCCCGCGACCGAGGGGCGGGCGGGGAGCGGCCGGCGGCCGGGGGCGCGGGACCCGGCGGCGCCCGGCGCCCCGTCGGCGGGGGCGGCGATTCCCCGTCCGGCCGGGGGCGCGGCGGGCGCGGCTAGTGGATGCGGCCGGCCCCGGTTCGCTGCGACAGGCGGCCGCCGTCGCGGCCGTAGCGGACGGCGACGAGCTCCGCGATGATCGACAGCGCGACCTCCTCGTTGCTGAGCGCCCCGAGATCGAGGCCGACCGGCGCGCTGATCCGCGCGAGCTGGTCCTCGGCGACGCCGGCGGCCAGCAGCCGCTCGCGCCGCTCGGCCTGCGCCCGCTTGGAGCCCATCGCCCCGATGTACGCCGGGTTGGCGTCGAGGGCCATGACCAGCACCTCGTCGTCGATCTTCGGGTCGTGGGTCAGGACCGCCAGGTAGGTCGCCTGGTCGATCTCCCCCAGCTGCTCCACGGCCTTGCGCGGCCAGGCGGCGACGACGTCGACCGCGTGGGGGAACCGTTCGCGCGTGGCGAACTGCGCCCGCGGGTCGATCACGTACGGCCGCCAGCCGGTGAGGATGCCGAAGTGCGACAGGTGGTTGGCGTATTCGACCGCCCCGAAGATCAGCAGGCGCGGGTTCGGCGCGGTGACGTCGATGAACAGGTCGCCGCGATGCTCCGACTTCTCCGCCCACATGAGCTCCTGGGCGTGGGCCAGCGCTTCGGCGTCGAGCGCCGCATCGCCGAGCGACCCCTCGGTCGTGCCGTCGGCCGCGACCAGCAGGTGCGCGCCGAGATGGTCGCCGCTCACCGCGGTGACGAGCGCCGCCCGACCGTCCGCCTTGGCGATCGCGGCGAAGGAGCCCTGCGCGCTCACGGCTCGTACCGCTCGACCCAGACGTCGATCTCCCCGCCGCACGGCAGGCCGACGTCCCACGCCTCGTTGTCGGCAATCCCGTAGTGCAGGAGCTGCGGCGGGTCGCCGCCGGTGAGGATCCCGTCCGCGACCTCGACGACGGCCCCCTCGACGCAGCCGCCGGAGACGGCCCCGTGCACTTCGCCGCGATCGTTGATCGCCATCTTCGACCCGGGCGGCCGCGGGGCCGAGCGCTTGATCCCGACGATCGTGGCCACCGCCACCTTGTCGCCACGCTCGACCCAGGCCTCGACCTGCTCGATTACGTCCTTCATCCGGTTGAGCTCCTTCCAGCAGCCTCAGGGCCAGTCCGCGGCGCAGTTGCCGCGGCCGTCGAGCCTATTACGGCCGCGGCGCGCCCGCAGATCAGATCTTGGAGAGGTTCGCCGTGAACCCCTTGATCAGCTGCTCGGTGACCGGGCCGATCATCCCCTCACCCATCTGGGCGGCCTTGCCGCTGACGTTGACCGAGGAGGTCAGCCGGCCCTCGGTGCCCCCGCCGGACGGGCTCAGGCTCACCTGAACGCGAGCGTCGGCGTTCCCCTGGCCGCCCTTCTCGCGGGCCTGGGCGGTCATCGTGGCGGTGTGGGCCCCGTCGTTGCGGTCGATGAGCTCGGCCGGACCGGTGTACTCCATCGTCATCGAGCCGAGCCGGAGCTTGATCTGCGCGGTGACCTTGCTGCCGCCACCGTCGACGACCTTCGCGTCCGGGACGAGCGGGACCACCTTCGAGAGGTCGGTGATCGTGCCCCAGACCTCGTCGATGGGCTTCTGGACGGTGAACGTGTCCTGGAATTCCATGGTTGTCGCGTCTCCTTTCCTCGGGATCGGGCGGCGACATCCTGCGGTGAGCGCCGGAGGCGCCACCCGCTACGGGTTGCCTACCCCGGGCGGCCGCTTCCTAACGTCCCGGCCCGCCGCGCGTCGGCACGGCCTCCGGCGCCGAGCCCGCATAAACTGCCGGCCATGTCAATCCAACCAGGCACCCACAAGCTAGGACCGAGCAACGCGACCTTGACCGTCAAGACCGGCCGGACCGGCGCCGCGGCCAAGGCCGGACACAACCTCGTCATCGAGGTCACGTCCTGGGAGGCGACGCTCGTCGCCGGCGAGGATCCCGCGCAGACGACGATCGAGCTCACCGCCGACGGCAGCTCGCTGCGGGTCCGCGACGGCAGCGGCGGGGCGAAGGCCCTCAGCGACGATGACAAGGAAGACATTCAGAAGACGATCGACAAGGACGTCCTCAAGAAGAAGTCGGTCGAGTTCCGCTCGACCGCCGTCACCGCCGGCGACGACGGCAGCGAGCTGAACGTCGGCGGCGACCTCACGCTCCTGGGCAACACGTCGCCGATCGACTTCACGCTGGCCGTGGACGGCGACGGCAAGCTCACGGGCAGCGCGACGGTCACCCAGTCCAACCACAAGATCAAGCCGTACTCGGCGCTCTTCGGCGCGCTGAAGGTCGTCGACGAGGTCGAGGTGGTCATCGACGCGACGGTCCCGACCAAGTAGTCATGCCCGACCCCGGCGCCGGCGCCGCCAGCTCGACCCTGCAGCCGGCCGCCGGGCGGGAGCGCCCGGCCGGCCTGCTGTCGATCGACGAGGCCCGGGCGCTGATCGCCGCCCACGTGGTGGCGCTGGCCGCCGAGTCCGTCCCCCTGGTCGAGGCGCACGGCCGCTTCGTCGCCGCCGACGTCGACGCCGCGATCGACCTGCCGCCGTTCGCCAGCTCGGCGATGGACGGCTACGCCGTCCGCGGCGCCGACACGCCGGGCGTGCTGAGCGTGGTCGGCGAGTCGGCCGCCGGCTCGCCCTTCGCCGGCGAGCTCGCCCGCGGTCAGGCGATCGTCATCTCGACCGGCGCGGTCGTCCCGGCGAGCGCCGACGCGATCGTCCCCGTCGAGCGGACGTCCCGCTCGGGTGACCGGGTCGAGATCGTCGCCGCCATCCCCGCCGGCGAGTTCGTCCGCCGCGCGGGGAGCGACGTCGAGCGCGGCGCTCGCGTGCTGCCCGCCGGCACCCGCCTCGGGCCGGCCCAGATCGGTGCGGCCGCCGCCATCGGCCGGGCCGCGCTCCCCTGCCACCGCCGGCCGCGGGTGGCCGTGCTCACCACCGGCAGCGAGCTGCGCCAACCGGGCGAGCCGCTCGGCGCCGGCGAGATCTACGACGCCAACGGGCCGATGCTGGCCGCCGCCCTGCGGGCCACCGGGGTCGAGGTGACGACGATCCCGGCGGTCGGCGACGACGAGGACGCCCACCGCACGGCACTGCGCCGGGCCCTCGAGCACGACGTGGTGATCAGCTCCGGCGGCGTCTCGATGGGGACCCACGACCTCGTCCGCGGCGTCGGCGGCGAGCTCGGCGTGCGCGAGGTCTTCTGGAAGGTCGCTTTGCGCCCGGGCAAGCCGCTCGCCTTCGGCGTCCGCGATGCCACGCTCGTCTTCGGCCTGCCCGGCAACCCCGTCTCCGCGCTGGTCTGCTTCGAGCTCTTCGTCCGGCCCGCGCTCCTCGCCCTCCAGGGCGCCCGCGACGCCCGCCCGGCCTTCAGCGCCGGGCGCCTCGGCGTCGCCGTACAGCGCAACCCCGAGCGCGACGACCTGATCCGCGTCCGCGTGGCCCGCGCCGACGGCGCGCCGGTGCTCTGGCCGCTGGCCGGACAGCAGTCGCATCAGATCACCGTCACCGCCCAGGCCGACGCCCTCGCCCTGATCCCGGTCGGGACGGGCGAGCTCGCGCCCGGCAGCGACGTCGCCTTCCTGTTGCTGGCGCGCGGGTAGCGCCGGAGTCCGCGGCGGCGGCCGCGGGTGACGGCCGCCGCCGCCGAGGCCGAGGCCGGAGGCCTCGAGCGCCGGACGGTGCTACATCTTCGCGAGGTTCGCCGCGAAGCCCTTGATCAGGGCATCGGTCACCGGGCCGACCATGCCTTCGCCCATCTGCGCGGCCTTGCCCGTGACGTTGATCGTCGACTTGAGCGTGCCGCTGGTCCCCGAGCCGCCGGAGGTCAGCTGGACCTCGACGCGCGCCTGGGCGTTGCCCTGGCCGCCCTTCTCGCGGGCGTTGGCCGTCATCACGGCGCGGTGCGCGCCGTCGTTCTGCTCGATGATCTCGGCCGGACCGGTGTACTGCATGGTCATCGACCCGAGCCGGATCTTGATCTGAGCGGTGACGCTCTTGCCGGCGCCGCCCACGACGCTGGCGTCGGGCACCATCGGCAGGACCTTGTCGAGCTGGGTCATCGTGGCCCAGACCTGGTCGATCGGCTTGGGCACCTGGAACGAGTGGTTGAAGTCTGTCATGGGCAGTTTCTCCTTGGGTCGAGGTCGCGACATCGGCCGACCGACCCCTCGGCGCTCGGCGAGGACGCGCACGAGGCGGCGGCCGCCCAACGGCGCGGCGAAGTGTGCCAGAGCGCCGCCGATGACGCCGAGCGACCGGCGCCGGTGCGATGATCCCCTCATGCCCAACATCACGATCGACCGCGTCGACGGCCTCCGGGCCGAGGACGTGATGCACGCCCAGACCAGCGCGCTCGACCGGCAGACGACCGTCGCCCAGGCGCGCGCCTACTTCGCCGCCAGCACGAGCCGCCGCCTCGCCATCATCGCCGACGCCGGCCGCTACCTCGGCGCCCTGACGCCGGCCGCCCTCCACGGCGACGTCGACCCCGACACCCCGGCCCTCGCCCGGGTGCCGCTCCACCCCACCGTCGCGCCCGAAGACCCGGCCGCGACCGCGCGGGACCTGGCGCTCGCCAGCGAAACCCGGCGGGTGCCGGTCGTGGCCGGCGACGGCACCTTCGTCGGCATCGTCTCGGTCAACTCCGGCCGCGAGTGGTTCTGCGGCACCGGCGGGTGAGGCCGTCAGCCGGCCGGACCCCCACCGCGATGGGCGGTGGGGTCCGGCGCGGTGACTAGTTGCTGTAGACCGCCTGCGCGTCGAGGCCGCCCTCGACGCCGGGCGGCAGCGCGCCGCTGCCGTGGGCGTAGAGCGCCACGTCCTCGATCGACTTCGACTGCTTGGCGTCGCGACCGTTGCTCCAGGAGCCGTTGTCCCACCGCAGGCTCTGCGGCGAGGTGCCGAGCGCCATGCCGGCCAGCATCTGCCCCTTGTCCCGGATCTTGGCACAGGCAGCGCGAATCGCCGCCGTCGTTCCCGGCGACGGGCTCTCGTTGAAGCCGTGCCCCTCGCCGAAGCGGTCGGTGTCGGCGGCGACGACCTTGATGTCGAGCGCCGGGACGCCAAGCTCCTCGGAGACGACCTGAGCGTAGTTCGTCTCGTTGCCGTCCGACTGGGTGGTCAGGCTGAGCACCCCTTTGCCGGTCGGGTGGATACGCAGAAAGACCGCACGGTAAGCCTCATTAGCCAATGCGAGATCCCCTCCTACCGTCTAGTGCCGGTACCTGCACAGTCACGCTCCTTCTCCAAAGGGTACTTGCGGCCACGAAATGGCCGCCGGGCAGCGCGGGCAGTATGACAGCTTCGACGCCGTCACGCCCGCGAAATACGCTTCTAAGCTGGGCTCGCATCGCCCTCGCCGCCGGTCGCGCCCTGCGCCGCCAGGCGCTTGCGCTCGTTGAACGCCGAGCCGGCGTTGTGCTCCTCCATGTCGCAGAAGTGCGGCTGGGGTCCGCCCATCTCGTGGGCCGGGACCGCCGGCCGGTCGCAGCCCGGATAGATGCACATCTGCACCTGGGTATCGCTCATCTCGTGCTCCTCGTTTCCTTCATTCGCTCTCCCCCGGGTTGGCCCCGGCTCCGAGTCCTAACGTAGCAGTACGTCGTTCGCGCCCGCCTGGATGAGTCGGGCCCGAATTCGGTGCTCAGCCCCAGACGCATTCGTTCGCCGGGCCGGTCGCGCAGTCGTCGTGGCCGCACCCGCACGGCGCCTGCGCCGAGACCCGCTCGGTCGCGTGACCGGCGCAGTGATCCGAGCAGAAGCCGTCGTCGCGGGCGTCGCAGCGGCAGCCCCGATGCGCGCACATCTCAATCGCCTCCATCAGAGCCCTCCCTTCTTCTTCTTCTCACGCTCGTCCTTCCAGCCGGGAGACGTCTTGCCCCGGCGCGGCGCGCTTCCGCTCGGCATCGCGAACGAGCTTCCCTGAACCGGGGTCGCACTTCCCCACGGCTCCTCTTCCTCCTCGACGACCACCGGTGGGGGCGGTGGCTTCCAGTCCGGGGCGTCCATGCTGAAGCGCGGCGCCCGGATCGCGTCGGCCACCTCGCCGAGCGCGTCCAGGCTGTGGCCGCTGACCAAGGCGTCGCAGAAGGGCAGCGCCGCGACCATGCCCCCGGCCCGCGGCGAGAAGCCGCTCGCGCTGACCCGCGGATTGACCCAGACGATGCGGTAGGTCAGGCGGGCCAGGCGCTCCATCTCCCGGGCCACGAGGGCCGGATCGCCGTCCTCCCAACCGTCGGACAGGATGACCACGACGGCCCCCCGGGCCATGCCCCGCCGGCCGTGGCGGTCGTTGAACGTCTTCAGGGCGTCGCCGATCCGCGTGCCGCTCGACCAGTCGGGCGCCGCCGCCGCCGCCCGGTGGATCGCCCGCTCCGGGTTGCGCCCGGCCAGCGCCCGGGTCAGCCGGGTCAACCGGGTGGCGAACACGAACGCCTCGGCGTTCGGTCCGCTCGCGCCGGCGGCGGTCAGGAACTGGAGATACGCGCGCGCGTAGGGCTCCATCGAGCCGGAGATGTCACACAGGAGGACCAGACGCCGGCGGACGATCCGCCGGTGGTTGCGCTTGAGCTTGATCGGGTCGCCGCCCGTGCGCAGGCTGGCTCGCAGCGTCCGGCGCATGTCCATGTGCTCGCCGTGGCGGCCCTTCTTGGTGCGCCGCGTCCGCCGCGTCGGCGTCGCCAGCTCGAGCCGGGTCATCAAGCGGTAGAGCAGCGCCAGCTCGTGGGGGGCCAGGGCGTCGAAGCTCTTCTTGCCGAGCAGCTCCTCCTGGCTGGCCATGGCCAGCGGGATCTCGACCTCCTCGGACTCGTCGTCGCCGTCGCCCTCGTCCTCGCCCGGCGGCCCCGAGGAGACGTCCATCGACCGGGGATCCTGCTCGCGCGGGGAGTCCATCTCCTGCGCCTTGTGGTCCTTCTTCGGCCGCTTGTCGGCCGGCGTCTCGAGCGGGATCACCTCGTCGGGCACGAAGTCGCTG
This sequence comes from uncultured Solirubrobacterales bacterium, assembly GCA_963795745.1. Classification (GTDB taxonomy): domain Bacteria; phylum Actinomycetota; class Thermoleophilia; order Solirubrobacterales; family Solirubrobacteraceae; genus Palsa-513. The sequence continues at coordinate 101,963 of CAWCIT010000006.1, read as the reverse complement.
GTCATCTCCTTGACCCCGAAGATCGAGAACCAGACCCGGTCGAAGATCGGGACCTGGAGCTGGCCGGTGACGAACACGGCCCGCGCCGTCCAGTACAGCCGACGGCGGCCCTCCGGCTTCATCAGGGCCATCGCCTCGGCGAAGTGCGACGCCCGCTCCGGCGTCACCGGCAGCCCGGCCTCGTGCAGACGCTGACTCAGCGCCCCGACCAGGGCGGGCAGATCGAGATTGATCGTCTCGACCCGGAAGACGCCGTCGTCGACCGGGGCGCCCACCAGATCCTGCTCAGTCACTGCGATCCCCCACGAGCGCTTCGAGGCCGCCCGCGCGGATCACCTCCTGATCCTCGCTGTACTTCAACACCGACCCGAGCGTCCGCTCGATCGCGGCCTCGTCGAGCACCTCGACCCCGAGCAGGTCGAGGGCGGCCAGCCAGTCGATCGCCTCGGCCACGCCCGGCGGCTTCTGGATGTCGCTCTTGCGCATCCGCGAGACCGCGTCGGCCACCTGGACGGCCAGCGTCGCCGACGCGTCCTTGACCCGCCGGCGGACGATGTCCACCTCCCGCTCCGGGCTCGGATAGTCGATCCACTGGTAGAGGCAGCGGCGCTTGACCGCGTCGTGGAGGTCGCGCGTCCGGTTGGAGGTGAGGATGATGACCGGCGGGTGCGTCGCCGTGATCGTCCCGATCTCGGGGATGGTCACCGTGGCCTCGGCCAGGAGCTCGAGCAGGAAGGCCTCGAAGTCGTCGTCGGCCCGGTCGATCTCGTCGATCAGGAGCACCGCCGGCCGGGGGCCCGGATGCTCGAGCGCCCGCATCAGCGGCCGCCGGATCAGGTAGTCGGGCCCGAACAGCTCCTCCTCGCCGAGCTTCTCGCCGCTCGTGTCGGCCAGGCGGATGCTGAGCAGCTGGCGCGGGTAGTTCCACTCGTACAGGGCCTCGGACGCGTCGATCCCCTCGTAGCACTGCAGGCGGATCAGGGGCGTGTCGAGCACGAGCGAGAGGGCCTTGGCCGCCTCGGTCTTGCCCACGCCGGCCTCGCCCTCGAGCAGCAGCGGCTGGGGCAGGCGCAGGGCGCAGAACATCGACGTGGCCAGGCCCTCGTCGACCAGGTAGTCGACCGCGGCCAGGCGCTGGGCCAGCGTCTCGACGTCGGGGATGAGCTGGCGGACCTCCTCCGCCGCCTCGCCGGTGACCTTCAGGCGACTCACGCCCGGGCTCCGGCGAAGCCCGCCGCGGCGAGGACCGCCTCGTAGTCCTCGGGCGTGTCCACGTCGAGGGGGACCGGGCCGGCGATCGGGACGTCGACCACCTCGTCGGCCCGCTCGTCGAGCAGGCGCCAGACGCCCTTGTCACCGTGGAGCTCGGTCAGCTCGGGAAAGACGCTGCGGGCGAAGGCCAGCGGATGGCCGCGGCCGTCGTCGTAGCGGCAGACGGCCAGCGGCGCGTCGCCGCGCCCGGCCAGGAGGGCCGCGACCGTGGCCGCGGTCACGCCCGGCTGGTCGCCCAACATCAGCACCAGCACCTCGCACCGGGGGTCGACGGCGCCGATGGCCGCGGCGATCGACGACGAGCAGCCCTTGCCGAACGCGTAGTTGACGACGACCTCGACCCCCGACAGGTCGACCGTCGTGCGGACGTCGTCGGCGGCGCCGCCGATCGGGACGACGATCTGGTCGAACCCGCAGGCCCGCGCCGTCGCCACCGTGTGGTCGAGCAGCGTCGCGTCCCCGTAGGGCAGGAGCTGCTTCGGCCGCCCGAGGCGGCTCGAGCCGCCCGCCCCGAGCACCAGCCCGGTGACGAAGCGGTCAGTTTGCGGCTGCGGCATGAAGGTGCTCCTTCTCGAATTTGGTCTTGCAGCCGGAGCAGCAGAAGTAGACGGTCTCGCCGTCGTGCTCGACCCGCGGCGTGTCGGCGTCGACGACGACGCTCATCCCACAGACCGGATCGACGGCCACCGTGCCCGCGGCGGCCGTCGCCGGGGCCGGCGGCGCGGCGGTGTCGGTGGCGGTCGCGGTGGCGGTGGCGGTCGCGGCCGCGGCTGACTGGCGCTCGAACTCGGCCTTGCAGCCGGGGCGGCAGAAGTAGAACGTCTCACCGTCACGCTCGCTGCGCGGGGTGTCGGCCCCGACGGCGACCGTCATGCCGCAGATCGGGTCAGTGGCGATCTCGGGGGCGAGCTCGGCCCCGGCGGCCACCGGCGCGTAGGACCCGCCGCGGCGCACGGTGACCAGGCGGGCCAGCAGCGACAGCGCGATCTCCTCGGGCGTATGCGCCCCGATCGCGACGCCGGCCGGCGCCTCGACCTGGGCCAGGAGCTCGCCGGGCACGCCGTCGGCCCGCAGCTCCTCGATCAGCCCGGCCGCCCGCTTGGGGCTGGCCACGAGGCCGACGTAGGGGAGCCCGGCCTCGAGGCCCTGGCGCACCGTCTCGAGCTCGTCGCGCCCGTGCGCGGCCACGACCAGGGCGAGGTCGCCGGGCGCCGTTTCGAGCACGGCGCCCTGGACCTTGACGATCCTCAGGCCGAGCTCGGGCGCCAGGCGCTCGAGCGCGCCGGCGATCGGCGTCGAGCCGACCACGTGGACGCGCGGCAGCGGCAGGCGCGGCTCGAGGAAGACCTCGATCGCCCCGCCGGACAGGCACGGGTTCTGCACGGTCACCGACCCCTCCTCGCTCGCCATCTCCTGACCGGGTCCTTCGTCGTCGTGGTCTGCCCCCTCGACGTCGGGAAGGATCTTCAGCAGCACCGGCTCCCCCGACTCGAGGACCTTGAGCGAATAGAGACGGACGCTGTGCTCGGCGCAGACGCCGCCCACGAAGCCGTCGATAGACCCATCGCTGGTGATGAGCGCGACGTTCCCGGCCTGCACGCTCGTCGGGCGCTGGGCCCGCACGACCGTGGCCGTCACGAACGACGCGCCCTGCGCGGCGAGCATCTCTGCTCGCCGCGCAAGTGCGTCGGTGATCACTGCGGCGGCTCGGGACGACCCTGCATCGCCGCCCAGACGCGGGCGGGGTTGCACGGGATGTCCATGTGCTTGACGCCGAGCGGGAGCAGCGCGTCGATTACGGCGTTGGCGATGCACGGCACCGAGCCGACGTTCGGCGACTCGCCGACCCCCTTCGCCCCGATCGGGTGATGCGGGCACGGGGTGACCGTCTCGCCGAGCTCCCAGTCCGGGCACTCGAGAGCGGTCGGGATCAGGTAGTCCATGAACGAACCGTTGAGGCAGTTGCCCTGCTCGTCGAAGCTGATGAGCTCCATCAGCGCGATGCCCAGGCCCTCGGCCAGTCCACCGTGGATCTGCCCGTCGACGACCATCGGGTTGATCCGCACCCCGCAGTCGTCCACCGCGATCATCCGGCGCACGACGACGTGGCCCGTCTCCGGGTCGACGTCGACCACCGAGATGTAGGCCCCGCACGGGTAGGTCAGGTTCGGCGGGTCATAGATGACCTGCGCGTCCAGGCCGCCCTCCATGCCTGCCGGCATCGGCGCCCCGCTGTAGGCCCGGGCGGCGATGTCCTCGATGAAGGCGCCCTTCTCCGGGTCACCCTTGACGTACCAGCGACCCTTCTCCCACGCGAGGTCCTCCGGCCGCGTCTCGAGCATCGTCGCCGCGATCAGACGCGCCTTGTCGCGGACCTTCCGCGAGACGACGGCCACCGCCGCCCCCGAGACCGGGGTCGAACGGCTCCCGTAGGTGCCAAGTCCGTACGGCGACTTGTCGGTGTCGCCGTGGCGCACCGTGATGTCCTCCGGCGGGATACCGAGCTCCTCGGCGACGATCTGGGCGAACGTCGTCTCGTGGCCCTGCCCCTGGGTCTGGGCGCTGATGCTGACCACGGCCTTGCCCGACGGGTGGACCCGCAGGTCGGCACCGTCGTTCATGGCCAGCCCGAGGATGTCCATGTGCTTGCGGGGACCGGCGCCGACGCCCTCGGTGAAGAAGGTCGTGCCGATACCCATCAGCTCGCCCTTGGCCCGCTTCTCGGCCTGCTCCTTGCGGAGACCCTCGTAGTCGGCGATGTCCATGGCGACGCGCATCGTCTTCGCGTAGTCGCCGGAGTCGTACGTCCAGCCCGTCGTCGTCTCGTAGGGGAACTGCTCCGGGCGGATGAAGCTCCGCATCCGCAGCTCGATCGGGTCGACGCCCATCTCGATCGCCAGGGCGTCCACCATGCGCTCGACCAGGTAGACGGCCTCGGTGATCCGGAAGGAGCAGCGGTAGGCCACCCCGCCCGCCGTCTTGTTGGTGTAGACGGCCTTGACGTTGACGTGCGACGCCTCGAGCGTGTACGACCCACAGACGATGTGGAAGAAGCCGGCCGGGAACTTGGTCGGCTGCGCCGTCGAGTCGAAGGCGCCGTGGTCGGCGATCACGTCGACCCGCAGGCCGGTGATCTTGCCGCCCTTGGAGCACATCTGCGAGTGCATGATGTAGTCACGCGCGAAGCTGTCGCAGATCAGGTTCTCGGAGCGATCCTCGATCCACTTCACCGGCACGCCGGCCACGATCGAACCGGCGATCGCGCAGACGTAGCCCGGGTAGACCGGCACCTTGCCGCCGAAGCCGCCGCCGATGTCCGCGCAGATGATGCGAATCATGTGCTCGGCCAGTCCCGCCACCTGGGCGTAGACCGTGCGGTGGGCGTGGGGCGCCTGGTTGCCGTTGTAGATGTTCAGCTGGCCGGTGTTCGGATTGAAGTCCGCGACCATGCCGCACGTCTCCAGCGGCGCCGGGTGGCAGCGCGGGTAGATGATGTCCCGCGTGACCACCGTGTCCGCCGCGGCGAACACCCGGTCGGTCGCGTGCTTGTCGCCGGCCTCCCAGTTCGGGCTGGCCAGGTTGTCGCGCTGGCCGACCTTGTCGTCCCGGATCAGCGGGGCGCCCGGGTCCAGCGCCTTGCGGGCGTTGACCACGACGGGGAGCGGCTCGTAGTCGACGTCGATGAGCTGGAGGGCATCGCGCGCCGAGTACTCGTCCACGGCGATGACGAAGGCGACCTCCTGGTGCTGGAAGCGGACCTTGTCGCCCGCGAGCACGGCCTGCGTGTCGTAGGAGATCGTCGGCATCCATGCGAGGCCGAGCGTCTCGAGGTCCTTGGCGGTGATCACGGCGGCGACCTTCGGGTGCGCGAGCGCGGCCGAGGTGTCGATCGACTTGATCCTGGCGTGGGCGTAGGGGCTGTGGAGGATGGCACCGTAGACCATGCCCGGCAGGCGGACGTCGTCGCAGTACTTGCCCTGGCCACGGATGAAGCGCGCGTCTTCCTTGCGCTTGAGTCGCCCGTAGCCGATCGGCCGCTCCGTGCTGGCGCTCGGAAGGTTCTCTTGCACTGTTGCCATGCTCAACTCCCCTGGGTCGGGGCGCCCTCGTACTCGGCCGCCCATCGAACTGCGCTGACAATGTTTTTGTAGCCGGTGCACCGGCAAATCGCACCTGAGATGGCCATACGGATCTCGGCCTCGGTTGGATCAGGGTTCTCGTCCAGGAGCGCCCGCGTGGTCAGGAGCATCCCCGGCGTGCAGAACCCGCAGTGGAGCGCGTGGCACTCGTGGAAGCCGGCCTGGATCGGATCCAGCGCGCCGTCGACCTCGAGACCCTCGACGGTGAGGATCTCATGGCCCTCGCACATGACCGCGAGGATCGTGCACGACTTGACCGGCATGCCGTCGTACTGGATGACGCAGGCGCCGCAGTTGGACGTGTCGCAGCCCCAGTGGGTGCCGGTGAGCTGGGCGACGTCGCGGATGAAGTGGACCAGGAGCAGCCGCGGCTCGATGTCGCCGCTGTACTGCTGGCCGTTGATGCTGAGCGTGACGTTTGGCATGTTCGCAGTCTCCTCGGTCTAGGCGCGGGCCGCAGCGCGACGCAGAGCCCTCTTGGTGAGCACGCCGGCGAGGTGGCGCTTGTAGTCGACCGGCCCGCGGCCGTCGGCGCTGGGCGAGCAGTCCGCCGCCGCCATCGCCCCTGCCTGCGCGAAGGCATCCTCCGAAGGCGCCTTGCCGCGCAGGAACTCCTCGGCCTGCGTGGCGTGGATCGTGGTCGGTCCGACCGCGCTGAGGCCGATGCCCGCGTCCCTGATCGTGCCGCCCTGGATCCACAGGCAGGCCGCCGAAGCGGCGATCGCCCAGTCCCCAGCCCGACGCTCGACCTTCTCGTGCGCGCTGCCGCAGCCCGGCTTGATCGGGATGCGAATCTCGGTGAGCATCTCGCCCTCGCCGACCGCGGTCGTGTAGGGGCCGACGTGGAACTCCTCCATGTCGACGACACGCTCGCCGCCCGCGCCGCGGATGACCGCCTTCGCCTTGATCGCCGCGCAGACGGCCGAGAGGTCCTCGGCCGGGTCGGCCTGGCAGAGCGAGCCGCCGATCGTGCCGCGGTTGCGGACCACCGGGTCGGCGATCACGAGCTCGGCATCGTGGAACAGGGGGAAATGCTTGTTCAGCATGTCCGACTTCAGGAGCTCGACGTGGCGGGTGAGCGCCCCGATGCAGATCTCGTCGCCCTGCTTGCGAATGAACGAGAGCTCGGTGAGGTCGTTGATGTCGATCAGGTGCTCGGGGTTGGCGAGGCGCAGCTTCATCATCGGCAGCAGGCTGTGCCCGCCGGCGATGATCCGCGCGTCGGCTCCGAGCCGCCCGAGCGCTGCGATCGCGCCGTCGACGCTCGTGGCGCGCTCGTACTCGAATGGGGCCGGGGTCTGCAAGTGCTACTCCTTTTGTCGAAAGAGCCTGATTTTCATAGTCGCATGGACCGATCAGGCAAGTCAAGAAGACCTCCGACCGCGCCAGGCGAGGCCCTTCGACCCGTCGCTGACGGCCGAAGCGCCCTACCGGAGCCGCTGCCCGAACGGACCTGGACGCGCGATCCGCGCCCGCCCTGCGGTCCCTTCGAGCGCCCCTCCCCGGGGCCCAGAAAACCCTACGTACCAGGCAGCGTACCGGCAACCCAGGCCGGGGGTCCATCCTCCGGGTGCTCGCGCTTCCAGATCGGGGCCTGACCCTTGACCGCGTCGAGCACGGCTCGGGCGCCGACGAACGCCTCGTGGCGGTGGGCGGCCGAGACGGCGACGACGACGCTCGGCTCGCCGAGGAGGACGGTGCCCGTCCGGTGGGCGACGGCCACGGCGGCCAGCCCGTGCTCGTCGGCGGCCGCGGCGGCGATGCGGGCGATCTGCTCGGCGGCCATGTCGGCGTAGGCCTCGTACTCGAGGCTCGGGATCTCCCGCGTCGTGCCGACGAAGACGACGGTGGCCCCGGTGGCCGGGTCGGCCACCCGGCGCCGGATCGCCTCGACGTCGAGATCCTCGCCGGTGACCACGGCCAGGCGGACGCGACCGGGGCCGGGGGGGGCACCGCCGCTGACCGGCGGGACGAGGGCGAGCTCGTCGCCCGGCTTCAGACGCTGCTCGCGCGGGGCGTACTCGCGGCCGACCGCGACCACGAAGGGGGCCTCGGGCGGGAGTCCGCGCAGCGGCCCGCGCCGGAGCGCGGCGATCGCGTCGTGCACGGTCGCGCCGTCGTCGAGGGTGAGCTCGAGCGTGCCGACGCCCGCCCGCTCGCGCAGGACGGCGAAGAGCCTGACGGTAACATCCATCGGCATATGGTACGACCGGTCGACGAGGCGCGCCTGACCCATCTCGACGCCCACGGGCGGGCGCGAATGGTGGACGTCGGCTCCAAGCCCGAGACCGACCGCGTCGCCGTGGCCCGCGCCGTCGTGCGCATGGCGCCGGAGACCGCCGCCGCGGTGGCGGCGGGCGACGCGCCCAAGGGCGACGTCGTCGGTACGGCGCGCCTGGCGGCGATCCAGGCGGCCAAGCGGACCGACGAGTGGATCCCCCTGGCCCACACGCTCGGGCTCCACTCGGTGGACGTCGACATCGACGTCGATCCGCCGGCCGGGACGGTGACGATCACGGCCACCGCGCATGTTTTCGCCCGAACCGGGGTAGAAATGGAGGCTATGGTCGGAGCAGCCGCCGGAGCCCTATGCGTGTACGACATGGTCAAGGGCCTCGAGCGCGGCGTCGTCATCGAGCGCGTCGAGCTGCTCGCGAAGAGCGGCGGACGCTCCGGCACCTGGAGGCGCGATGACCGAGCTTGAACCCCTGATGGACGGACACGGACGCCGGATCGGCGACGTCCGGATCTCTGTCACCGACCGCTGCAACTTCCGCTGCCAGTACTGCATGCCGGCCGAGGGACTGCCCTGGCTCGAGCACGACGACGTGCTCAGCTTCGAGGAGGTCGCCCGCCTGGTCGGCCTGCTCGCGGCCATGGGCGTCAAGGACGTCCGCCTGACCGGCGGCGAGCCGCTCGTCCGCCGTGACTTCCCGCGCCTGGCGGGGATGCTCGCGGCGATCGAGGGCGTCGAGGATCTGAGCGTGACGACGAACGGCTTCCTGCTCGAACGCGACGCGGCGGCCCTGGTCGCCGCGGGGATCAACCGCTTCAACGTGTCGATCGACTCCCTCCAGCGGGACCGGTTCTTCCAGATGACCCGGCGCGACGCCCTGCCCCGCGTCCTGCGCGGCCTCGAGGTCCTCGCCGGGTTCCCCGAGGCCCACCCGATCAAGATCAACGCGGTCGGACTGCGGGGCTTCACCGAGGACGAGGTGCTGCCGCTGGCGCGCTTCGCGCGGACCCACCCCTACGAGGTCCGCTTCATCGAGTTCATGCCGCTCGACGCCGACCACGCCTGGGATCCGGACAAGGTGCTCCCGGGCGACGAGATCCGCGCGGCGATCCACGCCGTCTACCCGCTCGAGGCGCAGCCGCGCGAGCCGAGCGCGACCGCCCGCGTCTTCCGCTTCGCCGACGGCCACGGCAAGATCGGCTTCATCAACCCGGTCTCCGACCCGTTCTGCGGCGACTGCAACCGGATCCGGGTCACCTCCGAGGGCAAGCTCCGGACGTGCCTGTTCTCGATGCACGAGACCGATCTGCGCACGCCGATGCGCGCGGGCGCCGGCGACGCCGAGCTCGAGCAGATCATCCGCGACGCGGTCTGGCGCAAGGAGCTCAAGCACCGCGTCAACGACCCCGGCTACCGCCAGCCGAAGCGGTCGATGTCGCAGATCGGCGGCTAGCAGTGGTCGGTCTCGGAAACAGTGTCCGGCGAGGGGCGGGGCGTGCTCTGGCGGCGCCCGGTGGCCGCGTGCGTGCCGGTGGCACGGGGGCGGGCGCCGGGTGGCGCCGCGAGCACGCGGTGCGACCGAACCGCGCCGCGCGATGATCGTCTACCACGGGACGACCGACGAATGCCGGGCGGGCATCGAGCTCGAGGGCCTGCGGCCCAACAGCTTCGTCGCCCCGACCGTCGACCTCGCCCGCGAGTACGCCTGGCTGCGGGCGATGACCCTCGGCTCCGAGGCGTGCGTCATTTTCACGCTCGACGTGCCCGACTCGGCCGTCGTCCCAGTCCAGAGCTGGTGGTGGGCGCCCAATCAACTTCAGATGCCGGCGGGCTGCCCGCCGTCGTGCATCGTCTCGATCGACGACTCCGATCCCCGACCGGCGAGCGTCTCGGCCGTGGACTGAGGAGCTCCGCGCGGGCCGTCCGTCCGCGGGGGGCCATCCGTCCGCGGGGGGCCATCCGTCCGCGGGGGGCCATCCGTCCGCGGGGGGCCGTCCGTCCGCCGCTGCCGGTCGGACACCGGACGCGCACGGCCGTGTCCCGTCCCGCCCCGGGGGCCGGCCGTCCGTCCGCCGCTGGCGGTCGGACACCGGACACGCACGACCGTACGACCGTGCCGGCAAGCTGCGCCGACACGGTCGCGGGCACGTCAACTGCTGAGCGCTACGACTCCCAGGGCCGCTTGCTGATGGCCGAGAACCGGGCCGAGATCTCCTCGACGCCGGCCGCCGGTGCCTCGGCGGCGGGCTCGGCCGGGGCCGGAGCGGCCGGAGCCGCCTGCGGCCGCGCCGCCGCACCGCGGCGCTTGGGCGGCTTGACGTTGTAGCCGACGCCCGAGGAGCCCTCGCGGGCCGGACGGCGCGTGCGCTCGCCCGGGGACGAGGTCGGCTCGTACTGGTTGGGGGACGCGCCGCCGACCACCGGCGACACCGGCAGGTTCTCGCGGCTCGAGCCGGAGGACCGACGCGGGTCCGGGTAGAGCGTGCGGGCCGACGAGCTCGCGCCGACGGCATCGCGGAGCGCCGGACCACCGGGGTTGCCGGCGGCGATCGGGGCCTCGCGGCCGAGGCGGGCCAGGGTCAGCGTGCCGCGCGTGTAGACCTCGGCGATCCGCGGGACCTTCTGACCGCGGCTGCGGCCGAACTTCCGGAAGCCGGCTGCGGCCGACCCGGGGTACAGACCCTCGATGAGGCCGAGGGCGTCGCGCATTCCGGCCTTCTTGACGAGCAGGCCTTCGAGCAGGTCGACGCCGGCGTCGAGTTGGCCGTTGATGGTGCGCACGACCGCGTTCACCGGCCCCGTCTGGCGGACGATCTCGAGCACCGACAGGATGACGATGTCGAGGTCGGCCTTGATCTGCTTCAGCTGGCCGATGATGGCCAGGAGGTAGACGACCAGGACAAGGACGATGATGACGGTTGCGAGGATGGTGACTGCGGCAGCGGGTTCCATGGTTCCCCTTGTCTAGGCGTCGTCGAGGATGACGTCGAGGGAGCCGCCGTAGTTCGCGACGACTTCGACTGTTTGGATTACGTGCCGCTGCGTGGTGAGCAGCAGGTACACCGGCTCGAGGTCCTTGTTGATCGCCGTTCCGACCGTGGCGATCGCCTGGATCCTCGGCACGATGCTCCGCGCTGCCGCCAAGACGCCCTTCAGCAGGATCGCCACGACCGGCGCGACGACGAACAGCAGGACGAGGTTGCCAATCCACCAGAAGATCATCGAACCCTCCTTTGGGCCACGATCGCGGCCTTCTTAGCGATGCCCGGCAGGGCACTGAGGATGATGTCGAACTGGGCGTTGATCGCCCTCACCGCGGGCCCCAACGGCCGCAGATGCCCCGACTCGACCCCGGCCAGCGCGTTGCCCAACGTTCCCAGGCCCTCGGAGATCCGGACCAGACGCTGACGAATCCGCGTCAGCGCCACCGCGAGGATGACGACCAGCAGCGCGGCCTCGACCACGCTCAACACGATCAACAGCGTCGTACTCATACCGGCACCCCAAACCCGTCGGTCAACGCGTTCATGTACGCGTCCTGGACCAAAGCCTCCGCGACGATCAACTCGAGCACCGGCGCCGTCGCCGCCAACTGCGGGATGTAGACCGTCTGCGCCGCGACCTGCCCCGCGAGATCAAGCAGGTTCGCCACGCTGCGATCGATGTCCCGCACGTAGCTCAACAGCAGGACCATCAACGCCGCGACCACCAAGCACACGACCATCCCCAGGCCGAGCGCCACATACCAGAAGTAATGCCCGTCCTGATGCGCGGGGAAAAGCGCAGCTGCGCCGATCATTTGCCCACCGCCACCTTTCGCAAAGCCCGGGCCGCATGGAGGATCCGCACGCCCGAATCGTTGACCTGCGCAATCCCCGGCAACGTCACCGTCTGATCACGCACGAGCACGACGCCACCCTCCGCCGTCTGCGCCTGGTTGGCGATCGCCCCGGCCAAACCCAGAATCACCGCCACGATCGTCGCCGCGATCGCCACGGCCAAGAACCCCAGCGAAAGCCCTATATACCAATCCGTGAACGTCGCAATGATCATGTCTCGCTCCCTTCGGCGATGCTGTGCCGGCTCCCGCCGGCCTGGCTTGCGGGCGCCGACCGCACCGGCGTCAGCGTGGACACGCAACGCTCCGCTGACGTGGCGCCCATGCAACGAACCCTCTTGGCACTGTGGCTCCCCTCCGTTTCCCAGAGCCGCCCACGGCCATACCGCCCGGGCGGCCAGATACTAGACTCCTCCGCTCTGCGGGCGAGAGAATAGTGCATCCGGTCACGGCGTGTCCAGCGCGCCGGGCAGGGAATTCGCCTGCGCGCCGCGCAACGGGCCGGCCTGTGCCCCACCGGCGCGCGCGGGGTGCCCCGACGCGCCTCGGGCGTCGTCGGGGATGACCTCGAGGGAGCCGCCGCGGTTCGCGACGACTTCGACGGTTTGGATTACGTGCCGCCGCGCGATGAGCAGCCGACGCCGTCCGGCCAGTCCAGCCAACCCACGGGGCGCCGCGAGGCGCCCGCCACCCCGGCCGCCTCGCCCGCGAGGCCATCGCCGGCGCCGATGATCCGGATGCCGGGGGCGCTCGTAACGGAACCTCATCCAATCGACTCGGAACCGCCTCTATGCCCTCGCCGTCACGCCAGTCCACTCCGCTACTGTCCGGGCGGATGCAATCTCCGCTGCTCTCGTCGCGCCAGGCGCTGACGCTTGGGGTGGTCGCGTTGATCCTCGAGATGCTTCTGATCCTGCCGGTGTTCGACAAGGTGGCCGGGACGAACCCCACCGCCCACTTCACCCAGCACGGCGGGATCTTCCTCGGCGGGGTCCTGATGGGCGTCGCCCTGCGCGACATGTACCTGGCCTCCCGGCGCTAGCCGATGAACGTACTCGTCCAACACATCCCCCACGCCATCCCCGTCGTCCTGGTCTGGGGGCTCCTCGTGCGCTTCTGGCTGGCCCAGCGGCGACTCGAGCGCGGCGGGGACCTGGGCGAAGCCCAGGCCCCCCCGCCGGCGGCCGCCCCGACCTCCGCCTCGGCGGCGCGCCCGGCGCCGGCGGTCCGCCGGTCGGTGGCCGCCCGCGGGCTGATCGCCCTCGGCCCGCTGATCGGCGCGCTCGGCACCGGCCTCGTCATCTACGCCCTCAACCTCGGACGCGGCCACGCCGGCCAGACGGCGATCTGGGTCCACGTCGGGCTCTCGCTGCTGGCGCTCCTGCTCGTCATCTACAAGGTGGCCGAGATCGGCTTCGCCCGCCTGCGCGACAGCATCGTCCGTGCCCGCTCCTGGCGGGCCGGCGGGTCGCTCGTCCTGCTCGTCCTCTGGGTGCCGCTGCTCGTCTCGGGCGTCGCCCTGCTGATCGCCCCGAGCGAGGCGTCGTTCACGGCCTATGCCCATCTGATCGCCAGCGTCTGGTGGACGGGCCTGCTCCTCTGGCACCTGCGGCGCTACCTGGTCCGGGCCACGCGGGCCGTGCTCGCCCCGCCCGCGGCGGCTCCCAGCGTCGTGGCCGCCGACCGGGCTGCCGCCCGACGCGCGCGGCCGCCGGCGCCCCGCCGGCGGCCCGCCGGCCGCGGGGCCCGCGGGACGCCGACCGAACTTCCGCCGCCGTCCGGCCAGTCGGTCCCGATCGGCGGGAGCAAGGCAGCTGGAGTGGCGGTCGAGGACGGCGCGAGAGCGCCGGCCCACCGCCGCTAGCCGCCGGAGATCTCGGACGCCCCCGCCGGGGGCCTCAGCCGCACGTCCGAGCCACGTTGACCCGGCCTGCCCGGGGCAGGAGCGCGCGCACGCCCTCGGGCGGCGCCGGTCCGCCGTGCATGACCAACCACATCGAGACAAATGGAGGAAGCGGATGACGAAGGACAAGAGCATCGGCCAGCTGGCGGCACTGTTGATCGGCGTCGCCTACCTGGGCGGCGGATTGGTGGGCATGCTGTTCACCGGCTTCAGCGGGTTCGTCGACTCCCACGGAACCGCACTGTTCGGCATCTTCGCGATCAACCCGTTCCACAACGTCGTCCACATCGGCGTCGGCGCCCTCCTGATCCTCGCCTCGACCCAGGCCAGCTCGATCGCCGAGGGCGCCCTGCTGGGCGTCGGCTCGATCTACGTCGTGGCCACGATCAGCGGCTTCATCTACGCCAACATCCCCGTGATCGCCCTCATCTCCTCGAGCGATCCCGACAACTACCTGCACCTCGTGACCGGCGCCACGGCGATCGCCGCCGCCGCGATCTCGTCCTCCACGACACAGAAGCGGGCGCGGGCCCTCGCCTGAGCCCGGGCGGGCCGGCTGACCACCGGCCCGCTCCTCACGCCTGCCGCCCCGCCGCCTCGCCAGAAATCTCGGGCGGATCGGCGGGGCGACGTCGTCCTGGCGGGTGCGCCGCGGCGGCCCGGTTCATCGAGCGTTCACGGAATCGAATCGGTGGCGAAACGGCACCGGCCTAGGTTCCCGCTCCAACCGGCACCCGAAAGACGGAGATGACTTCGAATGCCACCGATCGCGCCAGCGAAGAGCCTCTACGAGCAAGTCGGCGGAGCGCCGGCCGTCCAGCTGCTGGTCGACCGCTTCTATGAGCACCTCTGGGCCGACTCGAGCCTGCAGAAGTACTTTGCCGGCATCGACCGCAACGAGCTCAAGCGCCACCAGCGGATGTTCCTCAACATCGCCCTCGGCGGCGGCGAGCCCTACACCGGCCGGCCGCTGCCCGAGGCCCACCGCGACCTCAAGATCGACGACGTCGCGTTCGACAAGGTCGCCGACTACCTGACGATGACCATGCGCGAGATCGAGATCGACGAGCCGGTGATCAAGATCGTCGACGGCGCCGTCCAGGGCTTCCGCTCCCAGGTCGTCACCGTCTGACCCCGGTCGGCGGCCCTACTCGCGCCCGCCGGTCGACCCCGGCACCGCCCGGAGCGCTGGGCCGCCCGCCGCCGCCGCGACGGCGGACGGCCCGGCGGGCCGCGTCCGGGCCGCCCCCGCCGTCCGCGGCCGTCCTGGGACGGCCGCGAGGCCGCGCCGGCGGGTGGCGGCGGGCGGACGGGGGGGCGCCCCGGAGCCCGCGTGGTCTGACCGCTCGTCGCAGCGCGCCAGCAGCTCGTCGATCGCCTCGTCGATGCCCCGGGCCAGGCGGTCGGCGTCGGCGGCGAGCTCGGCCTGGGCGTAGACGCCGAAGCAGGCCTGGTCGGCCACCGTGGTCATGCCGATCGAGATCCCGTGGCCGTCGGTCAGCGGGACGACCGGGTACGCGTGCTCGACCTCGCAGCCCATCAGGTACAACGGGACGCGCGGGCCGGGGATGTTGGAGATCGTCAGGTTCGACACGTAGGGGCTGGCCAGCGCCCGCGACGCCAGCCGCCGGAGCGGGCGGGGCGCGAGCGACAGGGCGCCGAGGATCGCGTCCGCCGCCTCCGGCTCGCCGTCGGACTTGCGGGCGCGCATGGCCACGTGGATGTCCCGCAGCCGCCAGACCGGATCGGCCTCGGCGCACGGCAGGCCGAGGAAGAGGAAGGCGATGCGGTTGCCCCAGCGGTCGTCGACATCCTCGATGCTCACCGGGACCATCGCCTTGATCTCCGTCGGCGGCTCGCCCCGCTCCTCGAGCCAGCCGCGCAGGGCGGCGGCGCTCGCGGTCAGCAGCACGTCGTTGACCGTGGTCCCGAACCGCCGCTTCACGCGTCGGAGGTCCTCGAGCGGCCGGGTCAGGCGGGCGAGATGGCGCCGGGCCGACATCGACCCGTTCATCCGGCTGGCCGGCGCGAGCGGCAGCGCCGTGTGGAGCATCGCCCGGGCGGCCCGCAGCGCCTGCCCCGGCACGTCGAGCAGCCGGGCCGGATCGCGGGCCAGGTCGATGGGCAGCAGCGCCAGGTCGACCGCCTGGCCGAGCTGGTGGCCGACGGCGGCCCCGACGAGCTCGAGGTCGCCGGGCGCGGGGGCCGGCTCCCAGTCGTCCGCGGCGGCCCCGCCGGCCGGGGGATCGGCAACGACGTCGAGCAGGAGCGACATCAGCTCGACCGCGGCCAGGCCGTCCACCAGGCAGTGGTGGGCCTTGCCGACGACGCCGATCCGGCCGTCGCCGGCGTCCTCGGCGATCCACAGCTCCCAGAGCGGCCGGTCGTGCTCGAGCGGCGTCGACATGACTTCGTCGACCAGCCGGCCGAAGTCGCCGTGGTCGGCCCGCCGGACGTGGCGGGTGACGTCGAAGTCGGCGTCGTCGACCCAGACGGGGTCGCCGAGGCCGAGCGGCACGGCGACCAGCTTCTGGCGGTAGCGGGGCGCCCGGTCGAGGCGGCTCGCGATATGGGCGCTGACCGCGGCGAAGTCCGGGCGCGAGCCGTCCGCTCGAGCGGCGAAGCGCGCGGCCCAGCCGACGTGCATCGGCGCCTGCGGCGACTCGAGTGACAGGAAGGCCGCGTCGAGGGCCGAGAGCCGCGCCCGCGTCATCGGCGCTCTCCCTGAGGGGTGTCCGGGCGCTCGTCGACCACGCGTGTGATACGCCGGGCGGCGGGCCGCGGATCACGCCTCGGCCGGAGAGGCTCCGCCGGCGGGGGGGCGCCCGACCGTTTAGGGTGCCCCGGATGCGCACGGTCATCCTCACCGTCTCCAACTCCGTCGCCCGGCGGACGGTCGACGACGCCTCCGGCGCCCTCCTGGCCGAGCTCTCCGATGCGGCCGGCTACGAGATCGCGGCGATGGAGGTCGTCCCCGACGACCGGGCGCTGATCGAGGACCGCCTGCGCCACTACGCCGACGAGGGCGTCGACCTCGTCCTCACCACCGGCGGCACCGGCCTCTCGCCGGACGACGTCACGCCGGAGGCCACGCGCGCGGCCATCGACCGCGACGTGCCCGGCATCGCCGAGGCGCTCCGGGCCGAGTCGCTGCGCCACACCCCGCACGGCATGCTCTCGCGCGAGGTCGCCGGGGTGGCCGGGCGGACGCTGATCGTCAACCTGCCCGGCAGCCCCCGGGCGGTCGAGCAGCTCTTCGCCGTGCTCGAGCCGGTGCTGGCCCACGCCGTGGCGATCATCCGCAGCGACGGCGGCAGCCGCGGGATCCACGCCGCCGAGTCCTGACCGGCCGGCGTCGGCGAGGCCGACGTCCGTGGCGGCCGGTGGCGGGGCTATTCTCTGGAGGTGGCGAGCATCGCGTCGGATCCGCAGCATCTGCGCAGCGCCTACGGCCCGGTCGGCCGGTCGGCGTGGCTGGACATCGACTGGGACGCCCACCGGCGCTGGGTCGAGGTGGACGGCAGCTGGGTCAACGTGATCGACATCGGCAGCGGCCCGCCGATGATCTTCCTCCACGGCCTGTCCGGCTGCTGGCAGAACTGGCTCGAGAACCTCCCCCACTTCGCCGCGGGCGGCCACCGGGTGATCGCGATCGACCTGCCCGGGTTTGGCGAGTCGCCGCTGCCGGCCGAGACGATCACGGTCACCGGCTACGCCCGGATGCTCGACGCCGTCTGCGACGCCCTCGAGCTCGACCCGGCGATCGTGGTCGGCAACTCGATGGGGGGCTTCGTCGGCGCCGAGCTGGCGATCCGCTTCCCCGAGCGGGTCGACCAGCTGTGCCTGGTGGCCGCCGCCGGGCTGAGCATGGAGTACATACGCGCCGCCCGGCGCCGCGGCTGGCACGAGCGCCTCGAGAACCTGATGTTCTTCTCGCTCGCCTGGTTGGCCACCCGCACCGATGGCGTCGTCCGCCGGCCGCGCCTGCGGCGGATGCTGCTCGGCCTGGTCGCCGCCCACCCCGAGCGCCTGCCGAGCGCCCTGCTGGCCGAGCAGACGCGCAACTCGGGCAAGCCGCCCGGCTTCGACGCGGCGCTCGAGGCGATGACCCGCTACCCGATCCGTGACCGGCTCGGCGAGATCCGGGCGCCGACGCTGATCGTGTGGGGCGGCGAGGATCGCCTCGTCCCGGTCGGCGACGCGACCGAATTCGAGTGGCTGATCCCCGACTCGCGCAAGCTGATCTACGCGGACACCGGCCACATGGCCATGCTCGAGCGGCCGGGTCGCTTCAACGCCGACCTCGAGGCGTTCGTCGCCGAGAACGCCCGCCGCCCGCAGCCCCACCCGGGCTGGATGCACGCCCGGTAGCGGCGCCGCCGGCCGGCCGTACGCCACCGAAACGCGGAGAACGATGCGTCGGTGGTAGAACTGCGCGCGTGCAGAGCGTACGACTCAGGCAGCCCGCGGAGCTGCTGGAGCTGGCGGTCGCCACGGCCGAGGAGGCCGGCAAGTCCCTCGACGTGCTCTATGCCGAGGCGATCGACCGCTACGTCGAGGTGACCAAGCACGCGACCGCGGGAGCGCTGCGCAGCCGGCCGTCGGCACGGCGCCCGTCGGCGTACGTGACGATCGAGCTCCCGGAGGAGTTGTTCGAGCGCGCCGAGAAGCATGCCGAGCGCGTGGAGAAGCAGCGCGACGTCATGTATGCCGAGGCGTTGACGAAGGCGCTGGCCAAGCTCGTGACGCGCCGGCCGGCCGACGACGGCGCCCTGAACCAGGGGCACGATCTGCCCAGCGGGGCGTGGCGCCCGAAGGGACCGACCTGAACGCAGTTCGCCGACACCGACGCGGCGGTGCCGGTGCGGCGCTGGCAGCTTGTGCAGTGGCAGTAGCGGGCCGGGCCGAGCGGCGCCCCGACTTCGAAGCGCACCGCGCCGCAGCCGCAGCCACCGGTGAGGCGGTCGGGGGCCACCTGCGCCAGTCTAGACGCGTGCCCCGTGCCACAGGTGAGCACGCTGGAGGGCGACTGGCGACAACGCGCGGATGACGGCGCCACCCCGTGCTGGTGCACGTGGGCCGACGCCGGGTGGCACCAGGCGCGTCCAGACACCGCCGGACGCCGAGGGACCGGCGGAACCGTGCACTAGGCTCCATCGATGGCCCGGTCCGTCACGCGCATACTCGAACCCGAGCTGGGCGGGGCGGCCCCCGACGGGCTCGAGGCGCTGACCGAGGACGAGCTGATCGAGCTCGCGGCGATCGTCAAGACGGCCAAGCGGCGCCAGTCGCAGGAGCTCGAGGTCGCCGTCGAGGAGGCGCTCGACATCGTTCCCCGCCTCCTGCGCGGAACGATTCGCCGGATCCTGTTCGGCTGATCGGTGAGCGGATACCTCAACGCGACCGTCGAGGTCCTCAAGCTCGCGCGGCTCGTGGGGGCCGAGCCGGAGGACCTCTACTACCTCGATCAGCTCGACCCGCAAGACGTCCGCGACCTGCGCGAGCAGGTGACGGTGGTCATGTTCGACGCCGACCGCCACATGCTCCAGCGCGTCGCCGCGGCGACCAAGCTGATCCCGGCCAAGCTGGCCGCCGTGATCGGCGAGCGGGCCTTCGGCGCCCTGCTGTGCGCCCGCGTGACGGGCCTGCTCGACCCGAACCGGGCGGTCGACATCGCCAACCACCTGCCGGTGGCGTTCCTCGCCGACCTCTGCGTCCACCTCGACCCCCGGCGCGCGAGCCGCGTGATCGGGGAGATGCCGCCGGACATGGTGGCCGCGATCGCTGACGAGCTCGCCGCGCGGGAGGAGTACATCACCATGGGCGGCTTCGTCGGCCACCTGTCGAAGGCGGCCCTGATGGCGGCCCTCGAGACGGTCGGAAACGAGGATCTCCTGCTCACCGCCTACGTCGTCGAGTCCAAGCAGAGCCTCGGCGCCCTGGTGGCGCTGCTCCCGGCCGACCGCCTCGAGGAGATCATCTGCGTGGCGAGCAGCGCCGAGCTGTGGACCGAGGCCCTCGACGTCCTCAGCCACGTCAGCGAGCGCCAGCGGGGCGCCCTGGGCGACCTGGCGGCCGCCCAGCCGGACGAGGTTCTGGTCAGCATGGTCCGCGCCGCCCAGCGGGAAGGCCTGTGGGCGTCGGTGCTGCCCGTGACCCGGGCGATGAGCCCGGCGAGCCGCAAGCGGTTCGCCACGCTCGGCGTGATCCAGACCCGTCCGGTCCTGGCCACGATCGTCGACGCCGCCGCCCAGGACTCGCTCTGGCCGGAGCTCCTGATCCTGCTCCCGCTGCTGCCGGCCGCCTCCCGCCGGCGGGTCGCCGCCCTGGCCACGTCCTTCGGCCGGCAGGTGTTCGAGCGGATCCTCGCCGCCGCCCACGAGACCGAGCAGTGGCCGGCCCTGATCGCCTTCGCCACCGAGCTCGACCCGGCGCCGCGACAGAGCCTGGCGAAGCTGATCGACGCCGGCGACGACGACGTGCTCGACTCGCTGCTGGCTGCCGTCGAGGAGGCCGGGCTCGAGGCCGAGCTCGTCGCCGTGGTCGGCGAGCTCCCGGCCGCCGGTCAGCGCCGGCTGGCCAAGCGGATCACCGCCCGCGGGTCGGCCGCGGTGCGAGCCGGGCTGACCGGGGCGGCGCAGGAGGCCGCGCTCGAGCCGCTGGCCGAGTCGCTCGCCGCACGACCCAAGCGGCCGCGGGCAGCCTAGCCCCGACGAAGATATCCTCTCGTCAGATGGGACGCAAGAACGCCAAGGAAGCCTACGGAGCCGTCGGGCGGTCGGCCTGGCTCGATATCGACTGGGAGGCGCACAGGCGGTGGGTCGAGGTCGACGGCCGTTGGGTCAACCTCGTCGACCTCGGCGAGGGACCGGTCCTGATCTTCATCCACGGCCTGGCCGGCTGCTGGCAGAACTGGCTCGAGAACCTGCCCTTCTTCGCCCGCGACCACCGCGTCATCGCGCTCGACCTGCCGGGCTTCGGCGAGTCCGAGATGCCGGTCGAGCCGATCACGATCAGCAACTACGCCCGGATCGTCGACGCCGTGTGCGACGCGATCGGCGTCGACAGCGGCGTGATCGTCGGCAACTCCATGGGCGGCTTCATCGGCGCCGAGCTCGCCATCCACTACGCCGCGCGCGTCGAGCGCCTGTGCCTGGTCGGCGCCGCCGGCCTGAGCATCGAGAACCTGCGCACCCAGCGCACGCGCGGACTGCGCCACCGGGCCGAGAACGTCGTCTTCTTCAACCTGGCCTGGATCGCCACCCGCTCACCGGCGATCACCGCCCGGCCGCGGCTGCGCCGGGCGATCCTCATGCTCGTCGCCGCCCACCCCGAGCGGCTGCCCGGACCGCTCACGGCCGAGCTCGTCCGCGGCGCCGGCAAGGACGGCTTCAGCCCGGCGCTCGACGCCCTCTGCTCCTACCCGATCCGCGACCGCCTGGGTGAGATCGCCTGTCCGACGCTGATCGTCTGGGGCGACAAGGACCTCCTCGTCCCGGTCAAGGACGCCGCCGAGTTCGAGCGGCTGATTCCCGACTCGCGCAAGGTGATCTACGGCGACACCGGCCACGTCCCGATGCTCGAGCGTCCGGCCCGGTTCAACGAAGACCTGCGGGCGTTCCTCGAGGAGGAGCCGGGCGAGGAGGCTCCGGCCCCGGGGCGCCGGGCCTTCGCCGGCTGACTGCCGGCCTGGCGTACCGGCCGGTCGCCGCCCGCCGGCCCGCCGGCCGAGACCCCCGGCCCGCCGGACCGGCGCCGCCGCGCCGCTAAGCTCCAGGGAAGCGGGCGGGGCGCTTCCGGCCCCCGCCGCGCCGCGTGGTAACCGAGGCCCAGGAGACGCCGATGGACGAGCAGGAGCAGCCGCAGACCCGAACCTACGAGGCGGTCAGGCTCGACGAGGAGATGGTTGCGCGCAACACGCAGACGCTCGGACCCGACCATCCGGCGACGCTCAGCGCGCGCGGTGACCTCGCCTATTCCTACTGGACCGAGGGGCGCCTCGACGAGGCGATCGAGCTCGAGGAGGCGGTGCTGGCCGACAGCGAACGGGTCCTCGGAGCCGACGATCCGGTGACGTTGACCGTGCGGTCGAACCTGGCGTCGTCGTACTGGTCGGTCGGTCGCAACGACGAGGCGATCACGATGGAGGAGGAGGTGCTCGCCGACTCCGAGCGCGTCCTCGGGCGCGATCACACGTCGACCATCACCGCCCGATCGAACCTCGCCTTCTCCTACCACGCCGTCGGCCGCGTGGACGAGGCGCTGGGCCTCCAGGAGCAGGTGCTCGCCGACAGCGAGCGGGTCTTCGGCAGCCAGCACGAGGAGACGAACACCGCCCGCGAGACGATCGTCGCCGCCTACTGGGCGGCCGACCGCGCGGAGGCGGCGATCGCGATCGAGGAGAAGATGCTGGCCGAGCTCGAGGACCGCTACGGGGATGACGACCTCGAGGCGGTCACCGCGCGGTCGAACCTGGCGTCGTCCTATCGCGCCGGCGGCCGCGCCGACGAGGCGCGGGTGCTTCAGGAGCGCGTGGTCGCCGACACCGAGCGCCTGCTCGGCGCCGAGCATCCGGCGACCATCGCCGCCAAGCGGACGCTCGCCAACAACTGAGGGAGGCCGCTCGGCGGCCGGCCGAAGCCGGGTCTAGTTGACGCCGTCGTCCCGGCCGGGATCGCGGCTGGCCGCGGGGGCCGCGGACTGGACCGGCTCCTCGTCGGCGGCCGGCAGATCGGGGCCGCCGTCGGACGTGGCGTCGGCATTGTCGCCGGCATCGGTCGGGACGCCGCCGGGCGTGGCCGGCTCGTCGGAGCCGGTCGTCCGTCCGACGACCTCGCTGCCGAGCTGCGGATCGTCGGGCAGGATCTCGGACGGGGCGTCCGAGCCGCCGAGCTCCGCGGGAACGACGCCGCCGCGGACCTCGCCGCCCCAGCCCTTCTCGCGCGCCTCGGCCTCGTCTGGGGTGGTTCCGCCGCTCCGCTCGGTCGGCGGGACGACGTTGGGGTCGGATTCGCTCTCGGCCATGAATGCCTCCTCGTCGGAAGTGTTGACAGCGGTTCTCTACCCGGCCGGCCGGCCCCTAATCGCCGCGCTCGGCGCGGTATATGGTTGCGGGTAGACCTCTAGCGAAGGGAGCAGCACGATGGCTGAGACTTGCGGTCACGAAGGGTGCAACTGCGCGCCGAGAGAGGACGGCTTCTGCTCGGATTACTGCGCCGAGCACCGCGGCCACGAGGGCCACGAGGCCCACGCCTGCGCCTGCGGCCACCCGGGGTGCGAGGCGGCAGCGCCCGCGAGCTGAGCGACCCGCCGGCCGCCTCCCGGTCCTGTCCCTTCTCGCCGCCGGCCGCCGGCCGCCGGCGGTGAGGAGCGGCGGGCCGCGGTCAGCCGCGCGAGGGCGACCGGGCGCCGCCGCGACGGTCGATCTGGTCGACCTTGGCCAGCAGGTGCTCGGCCATCTTGATCGACGCGGCGTCGATCATCCGCCCGTCGAGGGACACGGCGCCGGCGCCGGTGGCGGCGGCGTGCTCCATCTCGGCGATGATCCGCCGGGCTCGGGTGACCGTCGTGGCGTCCGGCGTGAACACCTCGTGGATGGGACCGATCTGCGCCGGGTGGATCGCCCACTTGCCCTCGAAGCCGAGCGCGGCCGCCCGGCGCGCGGCGGCAAGCAGGCCCTCGGGATCGCGGAAGTCGCCGTAGGGGCCGTCGATCGGCCGGATCCCGTGGGCGCGGCAGGCCACGGCCACGCGGGCCAGGGCGTAGTGCCAGGGGTCGCCCCAGTGGACCTCGCGCGCCCCGTCCTCGGGGTCGGCGTCGGTGAGGACGGAGTAACCGCGGCTGACGCCGCCGATGTTGGTCGTCGCCGCCTGCATCGACGCGGCGTAGTCGGCCGAGCCGAAGACCATCGCCTCGAGCCGGTCGGGGCAGGCCTGGGCGATCTCGTCGACCCGGACCATGCCGATCGCCGTCTCGACCAGCGCGGTCAGGCCGATCGGGCGGTCGATCCCCGTCGCGGCCTCGATCTGGCCGAGGAGGGTGGCGACGAAGTGGAGGTCGGCGGCCGAGCCGACCTTGGGGACGATCAGAAGGTCGAGCCGGCGGCCGGCCCGCTCGGCGACGTCGACGATGTCGCGGTAGCACCAGGGGGTATCGAGCCCGTTGATCCGCACGCCGATCGCCGCCGCGCCCCAGTCCTGGTCGTTGATCGCGGCGATGGCGTTGGCGCGGGCGTCGAGCTTCTCGTCGGGGGCGACGGCGTCCTCGAGGTCGATGAAGACGACGTCGGCGCCGGCGCCCGGCGCCTTCTCGAGCATCCGCCGGCTGCTGCCGGGCACGGCGAGCTCGCTGCGGTGAAGGCGGTCGCGGGCGGACATCGGCGCATCCTCTCACGCCGGACGATGACGGTGGCCGGCGGCCCGGGTCGGCGGGGCGGGGCGGGGCCGACACGGGATCAGCGGCGTGGATAGGCTCCCGGGCCATGTCCGCGCCGCTGCCCCCCATCCAACCGCCGCAGCGACTGCTCTGCGGTCCCGGCCCGGCCAACGTCCACCCGTCCGTTCTCGCCGCGATGCAGAAGCCGATGCTCGGCCATGTCGACCCGGACTTCCACGCGATCCTCGGCGAGGTCAGCGAGCTTCTGGCCGCCGGCTTCCAGCGCGGGGACGGCATGACCGTCGCGCTGTCGGGCACGGGGACGATGGGCATCGAGGCCGGCGTGGTCAACCTGGTCGCGCCGGGCGAGAAGGTGATCATCGGCGCGTCCGGCTACTTCGGCTTCCGCCTGCAGGCGATCGCCCGGCGGCGGGGCGCCGAGGTGATCGAGGTCAACGCCGACTGGGGCAAGGCCGTCTCCAACGACCGGCTGCTGAGCGCGCTGGCCGAGCACCCGGACGCCCGCCTGCTCGCCGTCGTCCACGCCGAGACGTCGACCGGGGTCGAGCATCCGCTCGAAGCGCTGGCGGCCGGCATGGCGGGGAGCGAGACGCTCCTGATGGCCGACTGCGTGACGTCGTTCGGGGCGATCGAGCTGCGGTCGCAGCCGTGGGGCATCGACTACTGCGGCTCCTGCACGCAGAAGGGCCTGGCCGCGCCGCCGGGCATGGCGCCGATCGCCGTCTCCCCGCGCGCCCTGGAGCGGATCCGCGAGCGGGAGGCCGACGTCGGCTACTACGTCGACCTGCCGATGATCTCCGACTACTGGACCAAGCGGGCCTACCATCACACGGCCCCGATCCTCCACGTCTACGCCCTGCACGAGGCGCTCCGCCTGGCCCTCGAGGAGGGGTGGGACGCGCGCGTGGCGCGCCATCTCGACGCCGGGCGCTACTTCCAGGCGGCGGTCCGCGAGCGGGGGCTCGAGCTCGTCGCCGACCCGGACCACCAGCTCCCCCAGCTGAGCGCCATCCGCGTGCCCGACGGGGTCGACGCCAAAGCCGTGCAGGAGCGGCTCCTGACCGAGCACGGGATCGAGGTGGGCGGCGGGCTCGGCCCGTCGGCGCCGGCGATGTGGCGGGTCGGCCTGATGGGCCAGAACGCCACCCGCGAGGTCGCCGACATCCTCCTGCAGGCGTTCGACGCCGTGCTCAGCACGGCGCCCGCGGTTCACTAGCCGGATTCGCCCGGCCGATCCGGGCGGCCAGGTCGCGCCCGGCGGCGACGAGCGCGGCCGGCGTACCGGCCTCGGAGACCGAGCTCAGCCCGATCGCCCGCCAACGGTCGGGCGCCAGGGTGTTGCGGCCGACCACCGCGTGGACCGGGAGCCCGGCCTGCCGCGCCCGGGCGGCAACGACGCTCGCCGCCTTGCCGGCCGCCGTCTGCTCGTCGAGGCACCCCTCGCCGGTGACGACGGCCGCCGCGCCGGCCAGCCGCCGGTCGAAGCCGAGCCGGTCGAGAACGTGGGGCGCGCCGGCGACGAGACGGGCACCGAACCGGGCCCAGAGGCCGCCGGCCAGGCCGCCGGCGGCGCCGGTCATCGGCCGGCCGCGCGGGTCGCGCGGGAGCACGGCGGCCTGGCGGTCGAGCCGGGCGGCGAGCCGCGCCACCGTCGCCGGGTCGGCCCCCTTCTGGGGGGCGAACACGGCGGCCGCCCGCTCGAACGGCGTGGTCACGTCGCAGAGCAGCACGAGCCGCGTCGCCGCGAGGCCGCCGGCCGCCTCGATCGCCGCGATCGCGCCGGCGCCGCCATCGGTCGTGGCGCTGCCGCCGAGGCCGACGAGGATCTCGGCGGCCTCGCGCCGGGCGGCGAGGATCAGCTCGCCGACGCCGGCGGACGACGCCGCCCAGGCGTCGCGGTCTTTCGGGGCGACGAGCCCGAGCCCGGCCGCCCGGGCGACCTCGACGACGGCCGCGGTGGGGCCGACCGCGTAGGCGGCGAGGATCTCCCGCCCGAGCGGGTCATGGACGGCGGCAGTGCGGGCCTGCGCGGCGAGCGCCGGGGCGAGCACGTCGAGCGTCCCCTCGCCGCCGTCGGCGATCGCCACGACGACGGCATCGAGGCCACCGGACCGCAGACCCGCGGCGATCAGCTCACCGGCCTCGCCGGAGGAGAACGTCCCCTTGAACGAGTCCGGGGCGACGATGACCAGGGGCTTGCTTGGGAGCAGGCTCGCCGCCCGTCACGCCGCCGGGGCGAACGGCGGTTCGCCCGGCGGCCGGGTCCTGACGGCTGGCCGGCGGCCCGGGCGAGGCGCTGGAGCTCGTCGAGGCGGTTCGCCCGGCGGCCGGATCCTCACGGCTGGCCGGCGGCCCGGACGAGGCGCTGGAGCTCGTCGAGGCGGTTCGCCCGGCGGCCGGGTCCTCACGGCTGGCCGGCGGCGCGGACGAGGCGCTGGAGCTCGTCGAGGCGGTTGGTCAGGCTGGGCTGGACGGCGCTGTTGGTGCTCGTCGGAGCGGTGGCCGGACGGTGGGTGGTGGCCGGCTTGGCCGGCGCCGCCGTCCCGCCGCCGAGCTGGGTGGCGAGGACGATCGCCGCGAGACCCGCGAGGCACGCTCCGACGATCCAGGCGCGCGGGCCGGTTCGCCGGCGGCGGGCGGGCGCGGGCGTCGGCGCCGCTCGGCGGGGGCGGGCGGCGGGCGGGGCGCCCGGCGGGATCGACGGCAGGCGCGGCCGCCGGGGCGTCACGACGCGAGCGGTCGCCCGCGGCGCCGCCGACGGGCGCGGCGTGCGGACCGGACCGGGGGCCGGCGCCGGCGCCGGCACCCCCGGCCCGTCGGGGCGGGCCGCCGGGATCCCGGGGGCGGCGAGCAGGCGCTGGGCCTGCTCGGCCGTCTGCGGCCGCCGGGCGGGCTCGCGCTCGGTCAGGCGGGTCACGAGCTCCGCGGTCGTCGGGTCGGCCTCGCCGCCGGCGAGGTCGCGCAGGAGGACGCCGAGGGCGTAGAGGTCGCTCTGGCGGCTGGCGGGCGCCCCGTCGATGACCTCGGGCGCGAGGTAGCGCAGCGTGCCGACGAGGTGCCCGGTCTGGGTCAGCCGGGTCGAGTCCTCCGGGTGGGCGATGCCGAAGTCGGTGATCCGCGCCCGGCCGTCGCTCGAGAGGAGGACGTTGGCCGGCTTGATGTCCCGGTGGAGGATGCCGGCCGAGTGGATGCAGGCGAGCGCGGCGAGCAGGTCGCCGGCCACGGCGGCCGCCTCCTCGGCGACGACCGGCCCGCGCTCGAGCCGCTCGGCGAGGGTGCCGCCGTCGACGTACTCCATCACCAGGAACGGCTGGTCCTCGTCGGCCCCGTAGTCGTAGACCTGGACGAGGTTGGCGTGGGAGAGGCCGGCCGCCGTGCGGGCCTCCCGGGCGAACCGCTCGGCGTAGGTCGGATCGTCGACCAGCGCCTCGGAGATCAGCTTGACGGCGACCGTCCGGCCCAGGCGGCGGTCGGTCGCCCGCCAGACGGTGGCCATGCCGCCGCTGCCGATCAGCTGGTCGAGCTGGTAGCGCCCGGCTCCGAGGAGGACACCGGGTCGAGGATCGAGCGCGGCGGGCTCGGCCATCAGTCGCCCCCTCCCCCGCCCCCGCCGCCCTGGCCCTGGCCGGCCAGCGTCTGCCGCAGCTGGTTGATCTTGGCCTTGATCTTGCCGACTCCCTTGTCGACCCGGCCCTTGAGGTCGTTGGCGCCCTGGATGATGGTCTGGACCGGCCCGGTCGGCGCCGGCGCCGGAGCCGGGGCGGCCGGCGCCGAGGGAGCGGCTGGAGCTTGGGTAGCCACGGCCGCGGCCGCGGCCGCGGCGGCGGCCTGGGCCCGGGCCGCCGACTGGGCCTGGGCGGCGACGCTCTGCATGCGGGCGGCCCGGGCCGGGTCGAGGACGCCGTCGACCCGCAGCTGCGAGACGGTGCTCCGGAGCTCGGTCAGCGCCGTCTGGGCCGCCGCCGGATGGCCGGCGGCCGCGGCGGTCCGGGCCTGGCCGATCAGTCCGAGGAGCTGGTTCTGCTCGACGGCAGTGAGCCCCGACCGGCCCGACCCGCAGGCCGTCGCCAGCAGGCCGGCCGCGGCGACGGCAAGGACGGCGGCCAGGCGGCGGCGGGACGTCCGGCCCGTCATCGGCGGGGCGGCGGTGGGTCGGGGCGGTCGGGCAGCACGCGGGTGGCGCCGGTCGGGTCGGGCCGCGGCCCGGTGTCGTCGGTCTCGTTCTCCCAGGCCGGCGCGGCCCGCCGGCGGGGCAGCCACCGGCGTCCACCGGCCGCCGGCTCCTCGGCGGGGACGCCGCGCCCGCCGCGCGGCCGCGGCGGCAGCTCGTCGCCGCCGGCAGCCCGCCCCGCACGCGACGGCGGCGGCTCGGCCTGAGGTGCTCGGCGCGGGCTCGGGGCCGGTGCCGGCGACGGCGCCGGCCCGGGGATCCGCACCGGCCGCGGCACCGGGGCTCCCGCGTCGGGCCGGGGCCGCCCGGCGGCGGGCGCCGGCGGGGCGCCGGCGGCCGGCCGGCGCCCACGCGCCGCGGACGCCGGCGGCGGATCTCCTCCTGGCACCGGCGCCCCGACCCCGGGCACGCGGCCCGCCCCTCCGCCGGCGGCGGGACGCCGGGCGCGGACCGGGCCTTCCGCTCTGGGCTCGACGCTCAGCGCCAGGGAGATGCCGAACCGGGCCATGACGCCCCCCGCGGCCATCAGCACCGCCCCGGCCATCCCCAGCCAGACACCGTCCTTGACGCCGCGGCCGATCGCCGCCGGCGGGTGGCTGAGGATGGCGGCGGCCACGATGACCACCGCGCAGCCGCCGGCGAACAGGATCTCGACCTTCGGCACCGGGCCGCGCCACCAGCCGAGCTCGGCGGCCGCGGTGGCCAGCACCGACAGGCCGAGGCCGGCCAGCACGAGATCCCAGACCTCGAACGCGTCCCAGGCCGTCAGGTCGGGCTCGTACCACCGCAGGAAGAGGCTGACAACCAGGAGCCCCGCGCCCAGCGCGGCGACGAGGCTGCCGGTCTCGTGTCGGCGCATACCCGCGGATTATGCCCGCAAGCGAAAGCGACCAACCGCGGTCGGCGGGCTCAGAGCCCGAGCATCGACGCCAGACGGACCCGCTGCATCTCGTTGGTGCCCGAGTAGATCGGCGCGCCGATCGCGTCGCGTACGCCCTTCTCCATCCCGTCGGCCCGCATGTAGCCGCGGCCGCCGTAGATCTGGACCGCGGCCAGGGCCGACGCCAGGTTGGCCTCGCTGGTGACGATCTTGGCCATCGAGACCTCCGCCGTCACGTTGCGCCGCCGGGCGAACCGGGCCGCCGTGTCGTAGAGGTGCTTGCGTGAGTTCTCCGTCCCGATCTTCATCTCGACGATCCGCCCGGCGACGTACTGGTTGGATCCGATCGCCACGCCGAACTGCTTGCGCCGCTTCGCGTAGCGGATGCACTTCTCCAGGCGGTCCTGCATGTCGCCGACCATCATGATGAAGATGCAGAGGATCTCCCAGGTCATCACGTGCTCGAGGATGAAGAAGCCGGCCCCCGGCTTGCCGATCACGTTCGCCTTGGGGATCCGGCAGCCGTCGAACTCGAGCTCGCCGATCGGCGACGTGTTCAGCCCCATCTTCGGGATCGGCGCGCCCACCGTCAGCCCCGGGGTGTCGGTGGGGACGAGGAAGGCCGTGATCCCGGTCGCCGACGCTTCGGTGTCCATCTTCGCGTAGACGGTGATCACGTCGGCGATCGGCCCGCTCGTGCAGAACGCCTTCTTGCCGTCGAGGATGAAATCGTCGCCGTCGGCGGTCGCGGTCGTCGTCATCGCCGTGGCGTCGGACCCGGCCTGCGGCTCGGAGATCGCGTGGGCGCCGATGATCGCCCCGTCGATCAGCCGGCGCAGGTAGCGCTCCTTGAGCTCGTCGGACCCGAACTTGTGGATCGGCAGGGTGACGCTGACGATCTGGGTGGCCAGCGTGAACAGGAGCCCGGCGTCCCGGCAGAGGTAGCCGAGATGCTCGAGCACGTAGACGAGCGTCAGCGCGTCGTGGCCGAGCCCGCCCCAGGCCGGGTCGGACGTCAGGCCGATGACGCCCGCCTGACGGATCAACTCCCACTTCTCGGTCGGGAACCGGCACGCCGCGTCGTCGTCGAGGTGGCCGGCGCTCAGCGCCTCGCCGTACTGGTCGAGGCTCTTGCGCAGCCCCTTCTGCTCGTCACTCCATTCCATCGTGTTCACTCCCGCTTGCCGCCGATGTCAGATTGTCCGGTGCCGCGCCGCCGGAGCGGCGGCGCGGCCTGCCGCCTCAGTAGGCCGACGAGGTGTCCTCCACCGAGAAGTCGTGGTGCTCGTCTCCCTGGAGCGCCGGCGTGAACATGCACACCAGCCTCAGGTCGGTGTCCTCGCCGCCGCACAGGTAATGGGGGTCGCGGTTGTTGAGCGCGTACATCGTCCCCACCTCGATGATGTGCTCGGTCCCGTCCATCTCGATCACCGAGCCCTTGCCCTCGATGCAGTAGCACGCCTCGAGGTGGTTCTTGTACTCGATCAGCGACTTCGTCCCGGCGCGGACGATCGTGTCCGTCACCGTGTAGCCCATGCCGTCGGCCTCCAGCAGGAAGCGGCGGCTGAGGCCGTTGCCCCACTCGACGCACTTGACGTTGTCCAGCTCACGAATAAGCACTCGGCTCTCCTTGTTGTGAAGGTTGAATTTGACGGTGGCCGCCGCGGGCGGCGGCCGGACGACGACGGCGGGCGGCCGGCGGCCGGCGGCGCTCGGCCCCCGCGCGCGGCGTCGGTCGCTCGCGGCAGGCGGTTGCCTCGAGCGAGCGCCGCCCCCATCACGCGGCGGGTCCGACCCCGATCGATGGCGGCGCCTCCCCCAACTCGACCAGCAGCGCGCGGAAGTCGGCCACGACGTCGCCGCCCCGCTCGAGCGAGTCGGCCACGCAGGCCACGCACGCGCTGCCGACGATCGCCGCATCCGCGCCGACGGCGCCGAGGCCCTCGATGTGCGAGCGGTTCTTGACGCCGAAGCCGACGGCGATCGGCACGTCGGTCCGCGCCCGCAGGGTCTCGAGCACCGGGACCAGCGCGGTGTGGTCGGGGGCCACCGACGTCCCGCTGCGCCCGTAGTGGGCCACCAGGTAGATGTAGGCCGACCCGTGCTCGGCCGCCTCCTCGAGGACCGCGGGCTCGGAGGTCGCGTAGCAGGTGGTCACGATCGGCATGCCGATCTCCCGCGCCGCCTCGTAATACTGGTGGCGCAGGCGCGGCGGCAGCCCGTGCACGAGGAGGCCGTCCGAGCCGGACGCCTTGACCCGCTCGATGAAGTCGTCGAGCTTCAGGCCCTTGATCGAGTGGCTCCAGTCGGCCAGCAGGGCGATCCGCAGGTGCGAGAGCTCCGGGCGCACCTGCGCGACGAAGTCGAGGACGCCGTCGCGCTCGACCCCGTCGGCCAGCGCCCGGTCGGCCGAGCGCCTGATCACCGGGCCGTCGCTCGCCGAGTTCGGGAAGGGAACCGCGAGCTCCAGGCAGTCGACCCCGCACTCGTCGAGCAGGAGGATCACCTCCCGCAGGACCGCGAGCGGTGGATCGCCGGCGTTCAGGAAGACGGCCAGGCCCGGCCGATCCGGGCGCGGCGCGGCGAAGAAGGCCGCCATCAGGCGCCGCCGGCGGCCGGGCCGACCGATGCCGGCTTGCCGTGGCCGCGCATCCGCTCGATCAGCGCCGCCGGCGCGCCGGCGCGCATCGTCTCGCTCGCCATCTCGAGCCCCTCGGGCCAGCCGTCGGCGACGCCGCAGTTGATGGCCAGGGCGGCGGCGTTGAGGCGGATGCTGTCGATCGCGCCGACCGGACCGTCGCCGCCGATCAGGTCGAGGAAGTTGCCGACGGTCGCATCGAGGTCGGCGACCGGCAGCAGGTCCTCGAACGGGCGGGCGGCCAGGCCGAGCTCCGCCGGGTCGAGCACGAACGACCGGTCGTCGCGGCTGGCGTACACCTGGCTCGGCGTGATCGACAACAGCTCGTCGCAGCCGAGCTCGTTCGCGCAGATCCAGAAGTCCCGGCTCGGGTCCTCGGCCGCCAGGTGGCGGAAGGTCGCGAGCACCGCGTGGTCGGACACGCCGGTGATCTGCGTCGACACCGGGACGGCCCCGAGGAACGGCCCGATCACGTTGAAGAACCGCCCCATCGTCTTCATGTCGAAGGGCAGGATCTGCCGGGCGAGGATGCGCAGCTCCTTCGGGTAGACGAACGCCCCGGCGCAGGCCATCCCGTAGGCCTCGAGCATCTCCTCGGTCTGGGCGTAGGACGTGGTCTGCGGTATCCCCAGCCGGTCGAGGAGATCGACCGACCCGGTCCGGCTGGCGTAGGCGCGCGACCCGGTCTTGATCACCCGCGCCCCGAGCGCCGCGGCGACGAAGGCCGACGCCGTCGACAGGTTGAACGTGCTCGGCCCCCCGCCCGTCCCGACGATGTTGACCGTCGTGCGCGACGGCGGGTCGGGCTGCTCGTTGCGCGCCCGCAGCGAGCGCAGCAGCGCACTCACCGACGCGGCGTCGGGCAGACGCGTGGTCAGCGACCCGACGACGGCCAGCGCCTCGCCCGGGTGGAGCTCCCGCGCGCGCAAGCGGTCCCAGAAGTCGCCCCACACCTCTTCGGCGATCGGGTAGCGCTGGGTGACGAGGGCGGCCAGGACGGCCGACGGCGGGGCGCTGCTAGGCATTCGCCGCCCGCGCCTGGTCGACGAACGCCTTGATCGCGTCCACCGTGCGGAAGCTCTCCGGTCCGAGCTCGGCGTCGTCGACGCCGATGTCGAACTCCGTCTCCAGCCAGGCGACGACCTTGAGCAGGCCGAGGCTGTCGACCACGCCGCCCTCGAGCAGGTCGTAGTCGCCCTCGAGCTCCTCGACCGGCACGTCGGGCATGAACTCCTCGACGATGAACGTCTTGATCTTGGTCGTGTCATCCATTGGTTGCGGTCCTCTCTTGCCGGGGCAAGCAGCGCTTGCGATCGATCTTCCCGGTGGGGGTTTTCGGTAGGGGTTCCGTCACGACCTCGATGCTCGACGGCATCTCGGTCCGGGCCAATCTCCCGGCGCAATGCTGCCGGACCTTGAGGCTGTTGAGCTTGCCGCCCTCCTCCTTGCGCACCAGCGCGTGCAGGCGGCTTCCGGCCAGCTCGTCCGGCACGGCGACCACGGCGACCTCGACGACCTCCGGGTGCTCCATGATCGCCTGTTCGACGACCTGCGTGGAGACCCGCACGCCGCGCACCTTGACGTAGAAGTCGCTGCGGCCCTCGAGCGTCATCGACCCGTCTTCGTGGCGGCGGACGATGTCGCCCGTGCGGAAGAAGACCTTCTCCCCGTGGACGTCGGGGTAGGTGGTGAACTTGCCCTCGTTGAGCGTCGCCGTCAGGTAGCCGCGCGTCTGGAACGGCGTCCAGACCACGAGCTCGCCCGTGCCCGTCCCGGCGACGAACTCGCCCTCCGGCGAGACCATGAGGGCGATCACCCCGGGCAGCGGCGAGCCGACCGGGATGTTCGCCGGCGCGCCGCCGTTCGCCAGATCGAACTCGTACATCAGGCTGTCGTTGGTCTCGGTGCACCCGTAGATGTTGAAGAAGCGCGCGTTGGGAAAGAGGCCGGGCAGGCGCTCGAGCGAGCTGGCGGGAATCTTGTCGCCGGTGGTCATCACGTGGGTCGCCGCCGGGAACGTGGTCCCATCCTCCTGCGTCGCGTCGATCAGCAGGCGGTAGAGCATCGGCACCGCCTGGATCACGTTGACCTCGTTCGCCGCCAGCAGGTCGACGAGGTAGGCACCGTTGGTCCCCCGATCCTGATCGACCATGGCCACGCACCCGCCCGCCTTGAGCGTCGACCAGATGTCGAGCAGGCAGAGGTCGAAGTTGAGCGGCGCGTAGTTGAGGACCGTCGTCCCCGGGCCGATGCCGAACTGCTCGGCCGCCCAGTCGGTGAACGCGTCCACCCCGGCCGGCGACAGCGGGACGATCTTCGGCAGCCCGGTCGAGCCCGACGTGGTGAGCATGAAGGCGACCGCCTCGGGCCCGTGGGCCGTGGCCGGCAGCCCGGGGCCGCTCCCGTCCTCGCGCACGACCTCCCGCGCGGTGATCGCCGACTCGCCGTCCGGCGCCGGTGAGAGCACGTGGCTGGCTCCGGCCTGCACGAACAGCCGCTCGAGCGTGTCCGCGGCCAGCTCGATCGACGGCAGCAGGAACGGCCGCCCGTCGCCCAGGCAGGCGAGCACCAGGGCGACGGCCTGCGGCGACTTCTTGGCCAGGATGCCGACCGGTATCCCCGGCTCGAGCGCGAGCGCCGCCAGCCCGGCCGCCGCCCGCCCGCGCATCTCCTCGAGCTCCCCATAGGTCACGGTGGAACCGCTCCAGAGCAGCGCCGGGGCCGACGGCTCGCGGCCTGCCTGCGTCCTGAACGCGTCGGCCAGCGACGCGGTCATCGTGGGGACACCGGCGGCGCGGTCGTGCCCGTATCCATCGCCCGCCGGTGCCCGTCGAACGCGTGCACCCAGTCCGCGACGCTCGCGCTCAGCAGCAGGCCCGCGCCGATCAGGAGGCCCTTGAAGCCGGCGTTGACGAGCTCGGCGGCCAGGCGCGGGTCGCTGATCGCGCTGGCGCTGACCGGGCACGGCGTGCCCGTGGCGATCGTCGCCTCCAGGAGCGACCGGCTCAGGTCGAGGTCGCCGGCGTCCCGCTCCTGGTGGCGGATGTCCTTGTTGTTGATCGCAACGATGCACTCCTCGGCGTGGACCACGCTGGCGAGCTCGTCGTGGTCGGCCACCTCGACGAACGGCGTCAGCTCGTGGCGGAGGATCGTTTCGATCAGCTTCTGGAACGACGACTTCGGCAGGATCCGCGCGGTCAGGAGGATGGCGGACGCCCCGGCCGCCTTGGCCGCGACGATCTGGCTCTCCCGGGTGATGAAGTCCTTCTTGAGGATCGGCAGGTCGGTCAGGGCGACGACGTCGTGGAGCATCTGCTCGTCGCCGCCGAACCACCGTCCGGTGACCACCGAGAGGCACGGCGCCCCGGCCGCCGTGTAGTCGGCCACGATCTCCGGGATCGTCCGGTCGCCGAGCAGCTCGACGCCGTTGCCGTCGCGGCGCTTGACCTCCATGATCACCGGCAGGGGCGAGGCCAGCAGCGCGTCGGTGAAGCTACCCATCCCGATCCCCCTTCCAGGCCCGGCTGATCGCCGCGACGTTGGCCGCCGAGACCTTGCCGTCGGCGCCGCGGGCACTCGTGTCGACATCGATGCCGAGAAAGCGCGGGTGCCCGGCCACACGCGCGTAGTCGCC
Organism: uncultured Solirubrobacterales bacterium; assembly: GCA_963795745.1. Lineage (GTDB taxonomy): Bacteria > Actinomycetota > Thermoleophilia > Solirubrobacterales > Solirubrobacteraceae > Palsa-513. The sequence continues at coordinate 66,857 of CAWCIT010000006.1, read as the reverse complement.
TCGGTTGGCGGCCGAGATCCCCCCGGCGAGGAGGAACGGCCGGGTCATCCGCTCGGCCAGAGACCAGCCGTAGTCGGCGTCGAGCGACTCCCCGGTGCTGCCGACCCGCCCGTCGTCGGCGACCGCGTCGAGCAGGAACACGTCCACACCCGCCTTCTCGTAGGAGCCGATCAGCGACGCCTCCACGCACTCCTGCCCGCGGACGTGCAGCACCTTGATCACCCGCATCTCCGGGGCCAGGCGCTTGACCGCGCGTACCGTCCCCGGGGTCTGGTAGCCGTGGAGCTGGACCCAGGTGACCCCCGACCCGACCAGCGCCTCGCCGAGGCGGGCGGCGTCCTTGAGGAAGGTGACCAGGACCGGCTCGAGGCCGGGCTGGCCGGACGCGGCCGCCGCCAGCGTCCGCCAGTGGTCGAGGGCGAGCTCCGCCGGCCCGCCCGGCACCCCGTGCCAGAGGCCGACGAAGTCGACGGCCGCGGCGCCCAGCGTGTCGATCTCGGCCGTCTCGGTGATGCCGCACACCTTCAGCCGGGCGCCCGTGGCGACGTCGGTCGGAGCTGGCGCGAGCATGTCGACGACCTCCTCAGTCGAGCCTGACTTCACCGCACTGTACCGGCCCGTCGCGCCCGATCGGCGGCCGACCCGGCCCCGGCGGCCACCGCCATGGCCATGGCCGGCGGCCCCGGCGAACGCACCAGCCGTGAGCTGTCGCCTAAGAAGGTGTGAATGCGCGCCGCCACGATTACCCCAGACCGGTCGGACCCCGAACTCAACCCCACACTACAGGCGGCCAGCGCAAAAATAGTGAACTTCGCCTGAACGCGGCTTTCGACACCGGCGGGGCGCTCGATCGGCCCGGGGTCAGGCCCCCGCCGGCGGCGGGCCGGGCGAAGTCGGCAGCACGATCGGCCCGGACATGATGAGCGAGTCCGACCGCGCGAACCCCTCGCCCCGGCGGGCGGCCTCGAGGTCGACCGGCCGGCACAGGGCCTGGAGGCTCGGCAACTGGGCGAGCGCCGCCTCGCGTCCGGCCGCGAGGAAGAGGTCGCCGAGGTGGAAGTCACGCCAGTCGGACGGGCCGAAGCGGGGGGTGATGACGACGTCGGCCAGGTCGGCGTGGCGCTCGCTCGTGTCGACCTGACTGAGGTCCATGACCTCGAGCATCGTGTCGAGCGCGTTGTAGCGGGCGCGCTTGGGCGCCGCCTCCCGCGGCTCCGGGCCGGTCGGCCAGCGTGGCAGCGTCTCGGCGCCCATCAGGTTGACGGAGACGACGAGGTCGGCCCCGTCCTCGAGCACCGAGGCGGTCGGCACCGGGACGAGGTGGAGGCCGTCGACCAGGCGATGGCCGTCCCGGTCGCGTGGCGGGAAGACGCCGGCCACGGCCAGGGTCGCCATCAGCGCCTCCGACAGCGGGCCGTCCCGCAGCGGCGCCGGCACCCGATCGGTGAGGTCCACGGCCATGATCACCAGCGGGATCACCGCGTCGGCGAAGCTTCGCCCCTCGGTCGCCCGCTCGAGCATCTCCGCGAGCACCTCCGCGCTCTTGGACCCGCCGCCGAACGGGCTCGCGAACATCGCCGCCACCGTCTCCGGACTGAAGGCGGCCCGGAAGCGCTCGTAGACGGAGGCCGCGTCGTGGCCGAGGGCCACGTGGGAGGCGACGAAGCCGCCGATGCTGCTGCCGCCGACGTAGTCGATCGTGTAGCCGGCCTCCTCGAGCACCTGAAGCGCGCCGACGTGGGCGTAGCCCTTGACCCCGCCCGCCCCGAGCGCCAGGCCGAGCTTGGTCCGCGTCAGGTGGCGGGCGATCCAGGCCAGGTCGGCGTCGGCCAGCGGGAAGCCGGCCTCGCGCGGGCACACGCGCACCACTCGCACCGCGAACTCGCTCGGCCAGTCGCGGCTCGCCGTCTGGGCCGCCTCGCCGACCAGGACGACCTCGAGCCGGGCCAGGTTGCCATGGCCGCCCAGGCGCCCCAGCCGCTCCGCCTCGGCCGCGCTGCCCACCAGCGCGACGACCCGATCGACCTCGTCGAGCAGCGGCGCCAGCGTCTCCGGCTCGAGCTCCCCCGGGATCAGCACCGTCGCGTGCGCGGACGCCAGGTCGTCGGCCGCGGTCAGCGCCCCGGCGAAGGAGAGCCGCCGGTCGAGGAAGGTCACCGGCCACGGCGTGGCCGTCCGGGCCGCGCCGACGATGCGGGCCACCGTGCCCACCGTCGACGGCCCGGTGACGAGCGCGATCTCCTCGCCCCGCTCCTTCTCCGCGCTGCGGGCGTTGGCCCGCGACAGGCGCTCGCGCTGGAGGCGGGCGAGGTTGATCAGGATCTGCGGGTAGCGCCGGGCCAGCTCGATCAGCTCGCCGGCCGCCAGCTCGAGCGTCGAGGTCGGGATGCTGGCCACGACGGTGGCCAGGCGCTCCTCGCCGGTGATCGCGTCCTGCGCGCCGATGACGTCCCCCTTGCGCATCCGCGCCACCAGCTCGCCCGCGCCGTCGGCGGTCGGGACCAGCCAGTGGACGAGGCCGCCGGTGATCACCCAGATCCCCGCCGGCGCCTCGCCGGCCCGGCAGAGCTCCTCGCCGGCCTCGAAGCGCCGGGCCCGCATCGGCGCGGCCACCGCGTCGAGCTCGGCTTCGGTCAGCTCCGCGAACAGGGGTGTCCGGGCGAGCTCCGCGCCGCGCGCCATCAGGTCGCCCGGACCGGGATCGACGGGGCGGGCAGGAGGCGGGGACGGGGCATGTCGGAGAGCGAGATAAGCAGGACGAGGCGGCGGCGTCAAGCCGTGGGCCGCCCGGCGGCGCCGGCTCACCCTACCGCCGCCGGCCGCCCGATGCCGGCCGCCCGCCGGAGCCGCCGTGGACGCCGTTTTCGCCTGTACACTCGGCAGCGCGATGTGCGCGTTCGAGCCGCGGACGGCTATCACCAGCCTTCCCATCGACTACGACAAGCGGCTGATGCTGTTCTCGGGGCGGGCCAACCCCCAGCTCGCCGCGACGATCGCCGGCAAGCTCGGCGTCGACCTCGGGCCGGTCACGCTGAAGACGTTCTCCGCCGGCGAGGTCTACTGCCGCTACGACGAGTCGATCCGCGGCGCCGACGTCTTCATCGTCCAGCCCACCTGCGCCAACCCGGTCACCGGCGTCAGCGCCAACGACGCCCTGATGGAGCTGCTGGTGATGATCGACGCCGCCGCCGGCGCCTCGGCCCACCGGGTGATCGCCGTCATGCCGTGGTTCGCCTACTCCCGCCAGGACAAGAAGTCGGCCCTGCGCGAGCCGATCAGCTCGCGCCTGGTCGCCCACATGCTCGAGGCCGCCGGCGCCGACCGCGTCCTCACCATGGACCTCCACGCCGGCCAGGTCCAGGGCTTCTTCAGCAAGCCGGTCGACCACATGACCGCGCTCTTCATGCTTGCCCAGTACTTCGCCGACCTCAAGCTGCCCGACCTCGTCGTCGTCGCCCCGGACGTCGGCCGGGCCAAGCTCAACCACAAGTTCGCCGAGGTGATCGGCGCCGACCTCGCCCTGATGACCAAGGAGCGCCCGGCCCAGCAGGTGGCTGAGATCGGCTACGTGATCGGTGACGTCAAGGGCAAGACGGCCCTGATCGTCGACGACATCATCGACACCGCCGGCACGCTCAGCGCCGCCGGCCAGACGGTGCTCGACGCCGGGGCAAAGGCCGTCTACGCGGCCGCGACCCACGCCGTCTTCTCCGGTCCCGCCTACGAGGTTCTCGCCCGCGCCCCGTTCGAGCAGATCGTCGTCACCGACACCATCCCCCTGCGCCCGGGCGCCCCCGCGAACGTCGTCGTCCTTCCCTGCGCCACCCTGCTGACCGACTCGATCCGCCGGATCTTCACCGACGGCTCGGTCAGCGAGGTCTTCGGCGGCGAGAACCAGCTGTTCTGAGCTCGCCCCGGCGCCGGGCCGGGACCGCGGACCGGGTCGAGATCAGCTCGGCATCGAGAACTCGTCGACGAGCACGAGCGTCCCATGGGCGCTCGCCTGGCGGATCGGCCGGATGGCGCGATACTCGTCCGAGTTGTACCAAGCGTGGGCGGCGTCCTTGTCGGGGAACCGCATCACCACGGTCACGGGCAGCGGCTCGCCTTCGATCACTTCGGAGCTCATCTCGGCGACGACCACCTCCCCGCCATGGGGTTGGATCGACTGGGCCGAGGCCGGTCCGTAGGGGGCGAAGCCCTCGGGGTCATGGACGTGGAAGCTGCCGATTACGTATGCGGTCATAACCGCGACTCTACACACGGCCGCCGCCCGCCCGCAAGGTCCGTTCACACAATGTTTCTCCGTACCGGGCGCGCCGATCTGAGAAGATCGCGGCGATGGCCGTACGCCTAAGTGACACTCTCCTGGAGGCCATGAGCCAGCTCCGTGTCGAGCCGACGGCGAAGCGGGTCCGGGCGATGCTCGACGGGCAGACCGTGGTCGACACCAGGCGCGCGCTCCTGGTCTGGGAGCCGCAGCGCGTCGTGCCCGGCTACGCCGCGCCGATCGCCGATCTCGCCGGCGAGCTCGTCCCGGTGGCGCCGCTCGACCGGGCGCAGACGATCCCCCTGGTCACCCTCCAGGCCGGGGGCCCCCGGGTGATCGAGTCCGCCGACTTCGCCCTCCACACCACCGACGGCGAAGCTCTGACCGTCCGCCTCGCCGGCGCCGACCTCGTCGGCGCCGCCTTCCGCGCGACCGACCCCGACCTCGACGGCTACGTGCTGCTCGACTGGGACGCCTTCGACCGCTGGCTCGAGGAGGAGGAGGAGGTCCGCGGCCATCCGCGCGACCCGTTCCACCGCGTCGACGTCCGCCTGAGCTCGCGCCACGTGCGGATCGAGCTCGACGGCGAACTGCTGGCCGAGAGCTCGCGGCCCCGGCTCGTCTTCGAGACCAAGCTCGACCCGCGCTTCTACCTGCCCCGAGAGGACGTCGTCGCCGCGCTCGAGCCCAGCCCGACGAGGACGATCTGCGCCTACAAGGGCGAGGCCGTCTACTTCTCGCTGGAGGTCGGCGGCCGGGCGATGACCGACATCGCCTGGAGCTACGAGGCGCCTCTGCCCGACGCGGCCGAGCTCGCCTCATACGTCTCGTTCTACGACGAGCGGGTCGACGTCCGGGTCGACGGGGAGCTTCGCGAGCGTCCGCAGACTCCCTGGTCGCCGGCCCCGCCCGACGCAGGCTGATTCGTCATCAAATCGTAAGTTCGCCGGCGCCCGAAGCCGTCAATATGGCCCTCGACTTTGTGTAAAGTCACCTCCACGCAGGGGGGTCAACGGAGGGAGGACTCGAGGATCATGCTCGCGCTGGCGCAGTCACGACTTGTCCGGCGGCTTTCGTTCGCGGCGGTGGTGCTCGCCACCGCCGGCGTCCCGGCCGCACCCGCGGCGGCCAGATGGAAGGCCAAGGGCAAGCACCGGTCCCACCCCTATGTCGTCCACGCGTCACCGGGCGCCGTCTACGTCGAGACCAACGCGGCGCCGATCAACGAGGTCGTCGTCTTCAACCGCTCGGCCAACGGGACCCTCACGCAACGCCAGCGCGTCCCCACCGGGGGCACCGGCGGCCCCTCGCCGGCCTGCGCCTCGCCCCCCGGCCTGGGGGTATGCCCGATCGCGGACGGCCAGGGCGAGGTCAACCTGTCGCCCGACGGGCGGATCGTCTTCGCGGTCAACGCGGCCAGCAACACGATCAGCTCCTTCCTCGAGACCTCGATCGGCCTCGTCCTGATCGACCGCCAGCCGTCCGGCGGCACCTATCCGGTCAGCCTCGACAGCCGCGGGAACACGCTCTATGTCCTCAACCAGGTGACCGGCAACATCGCCGGCTTCCACTTCGCGCACAACGGCCAGCTCACCGCGATCCCGGGATCGGTGCGCTCCCTGGTCACGCCCGGCCCGGCCGGCGCCGCCGCCGAGGTCAGCTTCGATCGCACGGGGCGCTACCTGGCGGTGACCGAGCGGGCGACGAGCCTGATCGACGTCTTCCCGCTGACCGCCGGCGTCGCCGGGACGGCCACCGGCCACCCGGCCCCGGCCGGCGCGAGCACGCCGTTCGGCTTCGCGTTCGACCGGTTCGACCACCTCGTCGCCTCGGACGCCCTGTCGCAGAAGACGGGGGCGGCCACGACGTACATGGCTCCGGCCGCCGGCCTCGCCGCGATCGACACCCAGTCGACCAACGGCGGCGCGCCGTGCTGGGTCGTGATCACGCCGGACTCCCGCTTCGTCTACATCACCAACACGACGACCAAGACGATCGCCCGCTACGCGCTGGGCACGGGCGGAACCCTGACCCTCCTCGGCCTGACGCCGACCCTGGGCACCCCGCCCGGGCCGATCCAGTTCCCGACCGACGAGGCGCTCAGTCGCGACGGGCGCTACCTCTACGTGCTCATCCCGTCGGTGTTCGGCGGCCCGATCAGCCGCATCGACGCCTACCGGGTCGGCCGGGACGGGAGCCTCACGCTGCTTCAATCGACGTCCGCCAACATGCCGCCCGGCGCGTCCGGCCTGGCGGCGCGGTGAGCCTGGCTGCCGCCGGCTCGGCCCGCCCCCGCCCTTCCCGAAGTCAAACGATCCCGCCGCGGCTTTCTATAGAGTCGCGCATCCAGTCCGAAGCAGGAGGTAGCCCCATGGAAGCATCCAAGCGCTCCCGGTCGGCGCGCCGCCGGGCCGCGATTCTCGCGCCCGCCGTCGCCGCCGCCGCGCTGCTCGCGCCGCCGGTCGCCGGCGCCCAGGTCAGCGTCAAGGTCGGCAGCATGTACACCCAGACCAACGGCAATCCCAACCGGCTCATCGCCTTCGACCGCTTCTCCGACGGGACGCTCAGCCAGGCGCAGTCGGTCCTCACCGGCGGCATCGGCGAGCCGGCCACGGCCTGCAACCAGCCGGCCCCCGCCGACCCGTCGAACTGCCCGATCACCGACTCGCAGGGCTCGGTGGCGATCAACCCGACCGGGACGCTCGTCTTCGCGACCAACGCCGGCGACGACTCGCTGAGCTCGTTCAAGGCCAGCGCGACCGGTGGCCTGACGCTGGTCAACCACGTCAAGACCGGCGGCTTCTACCCGCAGAGCATCACCACCCACGGCAACGCCCTGTACGTCCTCAACCAGGAGAGCGGCACCATCGCCGGCTTCCGCTTCACGAGCGGCGGCGTCCTGACGCCGATCGCCGGATCGGTCCAGCACCTGGCGACGCCCACCTCGCACGGCAACGCCGCGGAGGTCGGCTTTGACAAGACGGGCCGGACGCTGACGGTGACCGAGCGTGACGCGAACCTGATCGACGTGTTCCCCGTGACGGACGGCGTCGCCGGACCCGGCGTGGCCCACCCGTCGGTGGCCAACGGCCCGTTCGGGTTCGCCTACGACGCGCTCGGGCACCTCGTGGTCTCCGATGCCCTCTCCCAGCAGACCGGGGCGACGTCGACCTACCAGGAGACGAGCGGCCTCGGCCTGACCCCGATCGACACCGAGGACAGCGGCGGGGGCGCCCCGTGCTGGGTCGTCATCACTCCGGACAACAAGTTCGCCTACGTGTCCAACACGACGACGAAGTCGATCGCCCGTTACGCGCTCGGCACGGACGGCAGCCTGACCCTGCTCGGCACCACGCCGATCTCGAACGTGCCGCCGCCCCCGGGGCCCGGCATCGCGCCGGTCCAGTTCCCGACCGATGAGGCGCTCAGCCGCGACGGGCGCTTCTTCTACGTGATCGTCCCGTCCGTCTTCGGCCCGTCGATCAGCCGGGTGGACGCGTTCACCGTCAACAGCACCACCGGGGACCTGACGTTCCTGTCCTCGACGCCGCAGACGTTGGCCCCGGGCCTGTCCGGACTGGCTGGTCGCTAGCGGCGAGCGCAGCCGAGCAGACGACGTTCGCCCGTGGGCGGCCGGGACACCGTGTACCGGCCGCCCCGCGGCGGACCCAACCGATCCACCGACCCACCGACCCACCGAGGAGCGAGAAATGAGCCCGGCCGCCGCCCAGCCTCGAACCTCCTACCGCGCGCCGACGATCGTCACGCCGGTCGCTCCCCGGGCCCTCCTGGCCACCTTCGTCTTCGGGGTGGTCGTCGCCTTCGCGGTCAACCTCGCGATCCGCTGGTTCGGCCAGCACGTGCTCGACGCCGCCAAGGGACTGACCCCGATGAAGCTCGTCCCGCCGACGGTGCTGCCGGTCCTCGGCAACTGCTTCGGCTGCTATATGTCCTGGCGGATGCCGAGCAGCAGGTCGCTGCGCTCGTTCCTCGGGGTCGGCGGCTTCATGACGCTCGTCGGGATCGCCATCTCCCTGCTCATGCTGCCGCCGGTGGCCGGCGCCAGCGACGTCGTCGTGGCCGTGGCGATCAGCGTCGCCCCGGTGCTGGTGATCATCCCGGCGCTGCTCTACCTCGTCCGCCACCAGCCGGAGGTGCCCCGGCCGACGCCGTGGTGGCGCGAGGAGCCGACGGTCTGACCCTCCGCGTCACGCTCGGGTGGCCTCGATCCAGTCGTAGCGTCCGCCGCAGAGGCTGCGCCAGCGCGCGACGGGCGTGATCCGGAGCCGCTCCTGGGCGCCAGCCGGAGCGAGGTAGATCGCGTGCAGCAGGGCCGAGCCGCCATCGCCCGGGCCGAGGCTCAGGCCGCCGCGGCTGAGCGTCACCCGGTGCGGTCCGGCGGTCAGGGCGACCGGGAGCGGGACCATCGTGTCGGGGTTGAAGGCGTTGCCGCTGACCTCGGCCGACAGCGAGCCGAGGTGGCGGCCGTCGACGGCGACCCGCACCACCGGCATCACCTCGCCCTCGACCCAGACGTTCCACACCCCGGCCCGCGGCAGGCGGAAGCCAGCCGTCAGGTGGCCGTTGCGCGTCATCAGGAGCCCGACCCGGAACGGATGGTCGCGTTTCCAGGTCGGATGGCGGCTGCGAGTGAGGTTGATCGAGACGATGCCGATCGGCCGCGCGCTGACCAGCTCGACGTGGCGGGCGCGGGCGACCCGGGCCACGCTGCGGACGGTCGAGCAGGCGACCGGCCGCGCGCCGGAGAGCTGCAGATGGTCGACCGCGACCGGCGCCGCCGGCCGGCGCGCCCAGACCTCGTAGTAGCTCCCCTCGAAGGCCAGCCGGTAGGCGGTGGGCGGCCGGCTGATGCTCGGGTCGCGGCGGGTGATGATCAGCGGGTAGGCGGCGAAGGCCGCGGCCGGGACGGCGTCGAGGTCGACGGGGTCGCCGTGGCCGACGGCGACGCCGGTCAGCCCGACCGGCGGGAAGATGAAGTCCGGACCGCCGACGTCGAGGTCGCGCAACTGGTAGAGCGACCACTCGTCGAAGTCGGTGAAGAGGGCGGGCCCGCGCCCGGCGTAGCGCGTGTTCAGCGAGGCGAGCTCCAGGTAGCGGGCGGTCGGGGCGAGATCGTTCCCGTGATACTGGGCGACGTCCGAGGCGACGATGCCGCCGGCCACGATCAGCCCGAGCACGGGCGCGACCAGCCGCAGGGGCGAGGACCGCAGGGTGGCCACCCCGGCCCACGCGAGCAGCACGACGATCGGCGCCGTCAGCATCAGCAGCTTGGCGTCGGCCCAGGTCGTGCCGTAGATCGACAGCCCCACCCACAGGGCCAGCAGGAGCCCGACCCAGCCGGCCACCGCGTAGGCGCGGACCCGGATCACCTGGATCACGCCGAGCAGGGCGGCGAGCACGGAGAAGCCGACGAGGACGTGGGTGGCGATCCGGCTCGGTCCCATCGGCGGTCGGTGGCGGTAGCTGCCCGACAGCCAGGTCCCGACGATCTGCTCGAGGTGGAGCGGGGCGCTCAGGTTGCCGGGGTTGCTCGTCGAGGCGATGCCCTTGGCCACCTGGAGCGAGCCGGACACGTCCTGCCAGGTCGGCCAGGCGGCGGCCAGCCCGACGATCGCCGCGACCGCGATCAGGCCGAGCACGCGCCACGGGCTCAGGCGCCCGCCGACCGCGTCGGCGGCGATCACCACGACCAGCACGGCGACCGCGGCCAGCGCCCACGCGCCGAAGGCGATGCCGAGGGCCGAGACGCCGCCGGCCGCCACGAGGGCGAAGGGGATCGCCCCCTGCGGCGGCCCGCGCAGCCAACGCGGGTGGATCACGACCAGGGCGCCGAGAGTCAGGATCAACGGCAGCGCCGTGACCTCCTTGAGCGAGGCGACCAGCTCGTAGCCGTAGACCAGGGCCGGCACCGTGACGGTCAGCGCCGCCAGCGCCGCCCACAGTCCGTCGAGCCCGACCCGGCGGGCGACCAGCCACGCCGGCCCGGCGGTGGTGGCGAGGATGAAGGCGCAGAACGGCTGCAGGGCCCAGATCAGGGGCACGTCCAGCAGCCGGGCGCTGCCGCCGAAGAAGGTGTGCGAGCCCGACGGGTAGCTGGTGTTGAAGTAGGCGTTGATGTACTGGCCGTAGGAGTTGCGCACATCGAGGTGGGCGTACTCCTGGCCGTGGCGGATCAGGTAGTCGGCCCCGATCATGTGCAGGGCCGAGTCGGGCAGCGCGCCGTAGCCCGAGAAGGTCAGCCGCCCGGCGAGGAGGACGGGGGCGATCCCGACGGCGTAGGCCGCGACCAGCGTCAGGACCGGCCAGACGCGGGACGGAAGCGTGCGCCCGAGCGCAACCACCCGCCCGATGCCGAGCACGTAGCCGGCAGCGGCGACGCCGACCAGCACGTAGGGGGTCGACGTGGCCAGGGAGGTCACATACGTCGTCAGCTGGGAGACGGCGATCAGCGCCGCCGCACCGACCGCCGGCAGCAGGAGTCCCGGGAGGAAGCGGCCGCTGAGACGGTCGACGAGCAGGCCGGCGCCGACGCACAATCCGGCGAGCACGACCGGGTAGACGAAAACGGCGAGGATGAAGGTCGAGTTCACCGGCGGCGGCCCTCCACGCCTACGCTCCCGCGGCCGGGCGGCGGGATCGGCGTCGTCGGCTCGATGGGATCGTGGATTCGGTACACCGGTCGGGGGCGCTCGGTCTGGATCCCGCCGGCGCCGCCCCCTGCGGCGCGTCTCCGGCGCCACGGCGGGGACCCGGGCTCCGGGACGGGGGAAGTCTCGCACGGAGGACCGCCCCGTGTCCCGCATCGGCGCCGAAGCCCGATCCCGGCCTGCGGGCCCGCCTACAATCGAAGGCGACGATGGGCAAGGTTTGGGTACTCGACACCGAGACGAAGGGCACCGGCGCGACGATGGTTCCGCTCGAGCGGGTGCTCCGGCGACCGACCGCCGAGCCCCCGCTGGCCACGGTCCAGTTCGACCGCCCACCGCGGCCCCGCCCGGGCGGGGCCGCCCCGCATGCGGGCCGTCGCTTCCGGGTGGTCGACGTCCGCTCCAGACGGGTGCTCGGGGACGATCTCGATGCGCGTGCCACGCTGGGCCTGCTGGAGAACGTCGCCCATGTGGTCGACGTCCATGTCCACGTCTGGCAGCCGGAGTCCGAGCGCTGGCGCCTGCTCACCCACGGTGAGCAGCAGACGCTCTGGCGGCTGCGCGACCGCGCACGGGAGGGGTCACGGCCCAAAACTCGACGCGGGGCGCTGCCCGACGCCTGACTTCGTCACTGACGACGTCCGGACCCGCCCGACCCGGCCGCCGGCCCGACCCCGCTCCACGCCGGCGTGGGATCCTCGGCGTGTGCGCCCGCTCCGGCTTCTGATCCCCGCCGCCGCCGCCCTCCTCCTCGGCGGCGGCCTCCTCGTCGCCTCGTCGGGCCGAGCGGCGCGACCCTCCCCGGCCAGCTTCGACGCGGCGGCCGCGTGGAGCCTCGTCGGGCGGGTTCTCGGCTACGGACCTCGGCCGGCCGGCTCCGCCGCCGAGCGCCGCCTGGCCGCGGTGCTGCGCCGCCAGCTGCCCGCCGGGCGGTTCGAGGCCGTGCCCGGCGGCCTGCGCAACATCGTCGGGCGCCTGCCGGGTCGCGCGCCGGCGATCGTGGTCGGCGCCCACTACGACTCGACGCCGGTCCCCGGCTACCTCGGGGCCAACAACAGCGCGGCCGGGGTGGCGGCGGTGGTCGAGATCGCCCGCGCGCTGCGTCGAGACCCGCCCCGGCCGGGCGACCGGGCGGTCGCCTTCGCCCTCTTCGACGGCGAGGAGGCCCCGGCCGGCTTCACCGACTTCTACGCCCAGGGCGACCGCGGGAGCAAGGCCTACGTGGCCGCCCACCGGACGGCGACGGCCGAGCTCATCCTGCTCGACTTCGTCGCCAACCGCACCCTGCGGATCCCGCGCGAGGCCGGGTCCGACCCGGCCCTGTGGGCCCGCCTGCGCGCGGCGGCGGCCGCGGTCGGGGCCGGCCCCGCGTTCCCGGCCGCCACGGCCCCGAGGATCCTCGACGACCACACGCCGTTCACCAGCGCCGGCATCCCGGCGATCGACCTGATCGACTTCGACTACCCGTGCTGGCAGCGGACCTGCGACACGCTCAGCCGGATCTCGCGCGCCAGCCTGGCCGCCTCGGGGCAAACCGTGCTGGCGCTGGTGCGGGCCGAGCGCGCCCGCGCCTGACTCCGGCCCCCCGTCCGCCGGCCGCCCGCCCCCGCCGGCCGCCCGCCCCCGCCCGCCGCCGGCGCCCGCCGCCCCGCCGGCGCCCGCCGCCCGCCGGCCGCCCGCCGCCCGCGGCCGCCCGGGTCCGCCCCTCCCCGCCCCGACTCAGGGCGCGCAGTCGGCGCAGGCACCGTGGAGGACGACCTCGTGGTCGGAGACGTTGAGCGGGACACGGGCGCTCAGCCCCTCGATCGCCCGCTCGAGCTCGGCGTCGTGGAACGGCCGCAGGGCGCCGCAGTGGTCGCAGACGAGGTGATGATGATGTCCGTGCCCGGCGCGGACCGGCTCGTAGCGGACCATCGTCTGGCCGATCTCGACCCGTTGGACGACGCCGAGGCCGTCGAGCTCCTCGAGGATGCGGTAGATGCTCGCCCGCGAGACCGCCCGCCGCCGGTGGCGCAGGATGTCCTCGATCTCGATCGCCGACAGGGCGCACGACTGCTCGTCGAGCAGCTCGAGCAGGGCCCGGCGGGCGCCGCCCCGGCGGTACCCGGCCTCGGCCAGGGCCTGCTCGGCCGTCTCGGCCCAGTCTTCCCGGTCCATGGTCACGCGAGTGTAATGCGCCGGTCGGGGGGCGCCGGTCGGGCCACCGGGCTCATCGACCGGGCCGGCGCCGGAGCGAGACGGCGAAGCTCAGGGCGTAGATCGCGCCGCCGACGCCGGTGATCGCGCTGCTCGGCGGCAGCGACGGCAGCTGGTAGCTGAGGGTGACGCCGATCCACACCGCGGCCAGGCCGAGGCCGGCGGCCAGGAGGAGCCCGCGGTAGGGGTTGGCCGTCAGGCGGTGGGCGGCGCCCGCCGGGGCGGCCAGCAGCCCGAGCAACAGCAGCGCGCCGACGGCCTGGGTCGCCTCGGCGGCGTCGAGGCCGACGAGCACGAGGAAGATCAGCCCGAGCAGCCGCACCGGGACGCCCTGGGAGACGGCGACGCCCGGATCCACCGAGGCGAAGAGCAGCGGCCGGGCGATCGCGGCGAGGACGGCGATGATGGCGGCGGCGACCGCCGCGGCGACGAGCGCGTCCTGGCGGCCGAGGCCGAAGATCGACCCGAACAGCGAGCGCGCGCCGAGGGCGCCGTCGGCCCCGCCGTCCCCGGTGGCCACGAGCGCCAGGAAGAGCACGCCGAGCCCGAGCACCCAGGCGAAGGCGGTCCCGATGGCCACGTCGTCGGGCGCGCCCCGCCGGCCGATCCCGGCCAGGCCGGCGGCGAAGGCGGCGGTGGCGGCGAACAGTCCGAGGCGCAGGTCGACGCCGGCCAGGGCGGCGGCGATGGCCCCGGTGAAGGCGACGTGGCTGAGCGCGTCGGCGGCGAAGACCTGGCGGCGCACGACGAGGAAGTAGCCGACGAGGCCGCTGGCCACGGCGATCAGCGATCCGGCAAGGAGCGCGTTCTGGATGAACTCCCGGCCGAGCATCAGGCCCCCGCACCCGCCCCCGCGCCCGCCCCCGCGCCCGCGCCGGACCCCGCGCCGGACCCCGCGCCGCCGGCGTCGACGGCCGCAGCGGCCTCGGCCCCCGTCCGCCGGCGACGGCTGAGCAGGTGGGCGGCCCGGGCGGCGAGGAAGAGGCCGAGGGCGAGGCTGGTGACGAAGAACCCGACCGGCAGGTCGGTGAAGTAGGCCAGGCCGAGACCGACCCAGGTCACGACGAGGCCGACGGCGACGCTCAGGAGGATGCCGGCCGCGATCCGCGTCGTCAGCTCCCGGGCGGTGGCCGCCGGGGCGACGAGCAGGGCGAAGATGAGGAGCACGCCGGTGATCTGGGCGGTCGCGGCCACGGCGAGCCCGAGCACGAGGAGGAAGCCGGTGGACAGCAGGCGGGTGCCCACGCGGTCAGCCCGGGCGAGCGCCTCGTCGATGCTCGCATAGAGCAGGCGGCGTCCGAGCACCGGGAAGAAGGTCAGGGTGGCGGCGGCGATCGCGAGCAGGGCCACGACCTGGCCGCGGGTTATCCCGAGGAACGAGCCGAAGAGGAGCGACTCGAGGTTCTCGAGGATGCCGGAGTACAGGCTCAGGAAGAGGAAGCCGGCGCCGAGGCCGACGGCTTGGACCGTCCCGATCACCGCCGCGCGCTGCGCCTCGTCGGGCCGCCCGTCGCGGCCCGAGGCCCCGGCGATGACGAGGGCGCCCAGGCCGGCGAAGGCGAAGTAGCCGGCGGCGACCGGCAGGCCCAGGAGGGCGGCGGCGCTCGCCCCGGGGAAGGACATCGTGGCCAGGGTGTGGCCGATGAACGCCTCCCGGCGCAGGACCATGAACCAGCCGACGACCCCCGCCATCACGGCGACGATCGTCCCGGCCTCGAGCGCGTTGACCATGAACGGATAGGCGGTCAGCTGGTCGAAGTCGACGAGCGGGTTCAGGGAGAGGTGCGGAGTGAGATCAGTCATGGCGATGCCCGTGGTGGTGGGGCGCCTCCGGCTGGCCGACGACGACGAGCCGGCCGTCGCTCGCGCGCAGGACCTCGATCGGCACGCCGTAGAGGGCCGACAGCGTCGGGCCGGTGATGACCTCGGCCGGCGACCCGCTGACCGCGCGGCCGCCGGCGAGGTAGACGACGCGATCGATGTAGCCGAGCAGGGGGTTGACGTCGTGGGCCACGAGCAGCACGGCCACGCCGTCGGCCCGGCAGATCCGCTGGACGAGCGCGGCGACCTGGGACTGGTTGGCGAGGTCGAGGCTGTCGAGCGGCTCGTCGAGGACCAGCATCGCCGGGTCGCGGGCCAGGGCCTGGGCGATCAGCAGCCGCTGCTGCTCGCCGCCGGAGAGCTCGCCGATCGGCCGGGTCGCGTAGTCGCCGGCCCCGACGAGGTCGATCACGCGGGCGACCCGGTCGCGCGCCCGGCGCTCGGTGGCGCCGAAGCGGCCGAGCGGCGGCAGCGGCAGGCCGAAGCGGCGGCCGTCGAGGCCGAGGCGGACGAGGTCGACGCCGCGCAGGCGGGTCGTCGCGTCGAAGCTCCGCCGCTGCGGCAGATAGCCGATCTCCCGACCCCGCCCCCGCCGGCCGGGCGGGCCGCCGAGCACGGTTACGGTGCCGCGGCTGAGCGGGAGCAGGCCGAGCAGGACCGCCAGCAGGGTGGTCTTGCCGGCGCCGTTGGCGCCGAGGATGGCCACGAACTCGCCGGCCTCGATCTCGAGGTCGACGCCGCTCCAGATCGTCCGGCTGCCGAGCACGATCCCGGCCCCGCGCAGCTCGACCACCGCCACCGGCTACCGCCCGGTGGCCCGATGGAGGGCGGCCGCGAGCGCCGCGAGCTGGGCGGTCTGCCAGGCCTGGAAGGTCGCCGTGGCCGGGGACAGCGTCTCGGTCACGGTCACGATCGGGATCTGCCGGGCCGCGGCGAGCGCGTTGACCCGCGTGACGTCGGGGGTCACGTTCTGGCGGTTGTAGATCCACACCTTGATCTGCCCGGTCCGGGCCTGGTCATCGACGGTCTGCTTGTCCTGTGCCGTCACATCGGCGCCCTCGGCGATCGCCTTGGGGAAGCCGGCCGGCGTGGCCAACCGCAGACCGAGGGCCTGGCCGAGCGGGGCGAAGATGCTCTCGCTGTAGCCGACCGCGACGCCGGCGTAGCGGCGGCGGATGTCGGCCAGGAGGCGGTCGTAGGCGGCGAGCCCGCCGGTCAGAAAGGCGCGCCGGCGCGCGGCGAAGTAGGCGGCGTCGGCCGGGTCGATCCGGGCGTAGCCGGCGGCGATGGCGTCGACGGCCCGCCGGACGTTGGCCGGCGCGTACCACTGGTGGGGGTTGGCGCCGACGGCGAGGCCGAAGCGCCGACCGAGGTCGAGCACCACACGCGCCGAGTCGGGATTGGCGGCCAGCGCCTGGCCGGCCCACGGGTCGTAGCCGAGGCCGTTGACGATCGCCATCCGCGACTGGGCGAGCAGGCGGCTGTCGGCGGCGGTCGGCGAGTAGGCGTGGGGATCGGTCGCCGGGTTGACGATCACGCTGCGCACGTCGGCCCGGGTCCCGGCCAGCTGGGCGGCGATGCTCCCCCAGAAGTTCTCGGCGGCGACCACGAGGAAGCCCGGGCTCCCCGCGGCCCCCCCACGGCCGGACGCCCCGCAGCCGGCGAGCGCGGCGGCGAGGACGAGCCCGGCGAGCAGTCGCGTGAATGGTCGGGCCACGATCGTCCTCCTGGGGCGGGCGGGTGCACCGCCGGGCGGCGGCGCGTCCGCCGAGCCTATCATGATAATGAGACCTAGTCTTAGTCTTGTATGCGGCGGCGGTGGCGAGCGAGGCGTTAGCCTTCGGCGCGATGGAGCGCGTCGTGGTCGTCGGGAACTGCCAGGCGACCGCGCTGGCGATGATGCTGCGGACCAACGACGCGTTCACCGCCCGCTTCGAGCTCGTCGACTTCCCGGCCGTCCACGAGATCCCGGCGACGATGGTCCCCGATCTCCACCGGGCGGTGGCCGCGGCGTCGGTGGTCATCCCCCAGCGCATCGACGACGGCTACCGCGGCGGCCTCGGCCTGGGCATGGAAACCGTGATCGGGATCGCCCGCACGTCGCGCATCGTCCGCTGGCCGAGCGTCTACTGGGCGGGGTACTTCCCCGACCTCTTCTACCTGCGCGACGCGGCGGGCGCGCCGGTCGTCGACGGTCCGTTCGACTACCACGACCGGTCGATCCTCGACGGCTACGCGGCGGGCCTCGACGTGGCCGCGACATGCCGGCGGCTGGCCGACCCGGAGCTCCCGTCCGAGGCCTGCGCCTGGGCGGCGAGCGCCACCGCCGAGCTCGACCTGCGGGGCCTCGACTGCGACATCAGCGTCGGCGGCTTCATCGGCGCGCGCTTCCGCGAGGAGCTCCTGTTCCTGACCATGAACCACCCGTCGAACGCGACGCTCGCGTTTCTGGCCGACGAGATCACCGGCCGGCTCGGCATCCCCGGCCGGGCGGACCGGGCGCGGTTCGCCGGGGAGATCCTGGGCCCGAGCTTCTACCCGCTGCACGCCAACCACGCGCGGGCCCTCGAGCTCGGCTTCGCGGCCACGTGCGTCGCCGGGACCGCTCCGTTTCGGATCCGGGGCGTCACCTACGCGGCGGCGGCGGCGGTGCGGGCGTTCTACGACTACTACGCGGCCCATCCAGGCCTGGTCGAGATCAATCTCGATCGATCTCCCGGCTGAGATGAGGCGCCCGGCGCTGATCGTCCTGCCCGTCGCGGTGATCCTCCTCAGCCTGATCGTCTGGGTCACGGGCGTGTCGCGGAGCGGCTTCTGGGCCGACGACTTCCTCAACGTCACGCAGTACCACCGGTCGGTCGGAGATCTGACCGACGTCGAGAACAACACCGGCAAGTACGCGATCAACCTCTTCTGGGCCCTCGGCACGACGGCCTTCGGCTCGGCCTCGGTCGTGCCGTTCCTGCTGCTGAACTCGCTGCTCCTGTTCACGGGCGTCGTCCTCTGGGCCGCGGGCGGAACTCCGGCCCGGTGGAGCGCGAGCGCGGCGTGGTGGATCGTCGGGCTGTTCGCGGCGACGACGGCCTGGCTGCCGACGGCGCTCTGGTCGTCCAACAGCGCCCACTCGACGGGCTTCCTCTTCGTCGGGGCCGGCTTCCTGGCCCATGAGCGGGCGATGGCGGCGCCGACGCTGAACGCGACCCGGCGCTGGTCGCTGGCCGGCGGCCTGGCGTGGACGGGGGCGGTGATGAGCAACCTCGTCTACGTCGGCCTCCTCGTCCTCGCCGGCTACTGCGCCGTCCACCAGCTGCTCAAGCTGCGCCGCCTCGGACTGGGCCCCGGGCGCGCCGGCGCGACCGCCGGCGTCCTGAACCTGCTGGTCCCGGCCGTCTACTTCGCGGCCGTGGCCTACCCGGCCACCAAGACCGCCCCGGCCTACGCGACCAACGGGCTCGGCTTCATCCACCCGAACCTCCGCTTCTACCGGTCGGTTCTGGCCCCCGGCGGCCTCGCGGCGCTCTACGGCGTCGCCCTGGCGGGCGCGCTGGCCGGCGGAGTCCTGGCCGCCGCCAGACGGCGCGACTGGTTCGTCCTCGCCCTGCTCGGGTCGGCCGCCGCCACGGCGCTACCGGCGCTGGTCCAGAGTCAGCAGCGCGACGTCCACTACCTGGCGATGCCGCTCCTGCTCACGATCAGCGCCGTGGTGGCCGCCGCGGAACCCGCGCTCCAAAGCCACGCTCCCAAGCCGCGGCGGCGCGCCCTGTTCGCGGCCGCCGCGGTGGCGCTCGGGCTCCTCTTCGGCCAGGGCGCCGCCCTGCGGTCCTACTTCACCCAGACGCCCTACGGTGCGAGCCTGGCGACGTTTCGAGCGCAGGTCGCCACGCTCACCCCGGCGGGCGCGACGATCTGCGCGCGGCTGAACCTCGACCCGCCGACCCAGTCGCTCTTCATCGCCGAGATGTCCGGCGACCGCGGCTTCCTGGTGGCGCCGATCGACGCCGCGGCAACCTACCTCGTCGTCGCCGGCCAGCCGTGTCCGCCCGGCCGGCCGGCGGTGAACATCGCCGTCAGCCTCGACGGCCGTGGCCGCTTCGTGGCCAGTCGGTAGCCCCGGCCCCGTCGCCGGCGCCGGCGTCCGCCAGCGCGGCGCGGAGCTGGTCGGCGATGACCTCGGCCGAGCAGTAGCGGGCGACGAGCTCCTGGCCGCCGGCGGAGAGCTGCTCCCAGAGGCGGTCGTCGCCGTAGGCGCGCACGACATGGCGGGCGAGCGCGGCCGCGTCGCGGCCGACGAGGATCTGCTCGCCGTCGATCGCGTCGAGGCCCTCGGCGCCGATCGGCGTGGTGACGACCGGCAGCCCGGCGGCCAGGGCCTGGGTCACCTTGCCCTTGAGGCCGGCGCCGTAGGAGATCGGCGCGACGAGCAGGCGGCTCGAGCGCAGGAGCGGCTCGAGGTCCTCGACCCAGCCGGCGACGTCGACCAGCGGGGCGGCGAGGAGGCTGACCTCGGCCGGTGGGTTCGGCCCGACGATCGTCACGCGCACGTCGCCGAGCTCGGCCCACACGGCGGGCATGACGTCGCCGACGAGGCCGACGGCGGCGGCGACGTTCGGCGTGTGCTCGAAGCCGCCGACGAAGAGCACGCCGGCGCGCCCCTCGGCCGGCGGGACGTGGGCCTCGAGCTCGTGGAAGATCGGCACGATCCGCACGTCGGTGCCCGGGACGTCGGCCAGGACCTGGGCGGCTTCGTCGCGGGTGACGACCCACGTCTCGTCGGTGGCCCGCATCATCGCCAGCTCGAGCTCGCGCAGGGCGAGCGCCTTGGGCGGCAGCGGCGCCGCGCCGTCGGCGACGCCGGCCCGGCGGGCCTCGCGCAGCCAGTGGAGGTCGACGGTGTCGTAGGCCAGGCGGGCGGCCGGGGCGAGCTCGCGGAAGGTGTCGACCCAGGCGCTCGCCGTGTGGGGCCGGGAGAGGACGATCAGGCGCAGGCGCGGGCCGATCGTGGCCAACTCGACGCCGAGGTCGATCGGGCCGTAGAGGACGGCCACGCCCATCCGCTGGAGCTCGCGCGTGTAGGGCGCGATCGGGGCGAGGTTCGCCGGCAGGAAGGTGACGTGGCAGCCGAGGGCATGGAAGCCGCGGATGATCCCGAGCATCCGCTGGGAGCCGGCGTCGCGATCCCAGGTCGCGACGCGGTGGTCGACGATCAGGACGTGCGGTCCCGGGTGGCGGTCGATCGCCCGGCGGGTGTTGGTCACGTCGGGGCGCAGATGCTCGCGCTCGAGCCGGTGGCGCCACTTGCTCTCGAACTTGGGCCGGTTGAGCTCCTGGTGGCGCTTCTCGCGGGGGCTGGAGTCGGTCCCGGCGGTCGCGCCCTCGAAGTGGATGACGACCGCGCCGGGCTCGTAGACGACGCGCAGCCCGCGCTCGACGGCCTGGAAGCAGAGATCGGCGTCCTCGTAGTACATCGGCTGGAAGCGCTCGTCGAAGCCGCCGACCTCATGCCAGAAGGAGGCGCGCACCATCAGCGCGGCGCCCGATCCATAGTCGACCTCGCGCCGGTAGTCGTAGAGGCAGTGGCCGGGATCCTCGCCGCGCCCGACGTTCATGCCGGTCGCGTCGCGCCAGATCAGGCCGCCCGCCTCCTGGAGGCGCCCGTCGGGGTACACGTACTTGGGGGTGACGACGCCGATGTCCGGCGCCGACTCGGCGCAGTCGAGCATCGCGTCGAGCCAGCCGTAGGTGACCTCGATGTCGTTGTTCATGACCACGAGCCAGGTTCCGCGGGCGGATTCGGCGCCGCGGTTGACCGACCGCAGGAAGCCGGCATTCGTCTCGTTGACCACCGTCCGGGCGCCGGCGACCCCGGCGAGCAGCCGCTTGCTCTCGGGGTCGGCGGCGTCGTCGAGCAGGATCACCTCGTAGGCGAGGCCGATCGTGTGGGTCAGAATCGACCGCAGGCACTCCTTGGTCAGGTCGGCGCGGGCATGGACGGCGACGAGCAGCGAGACCTTGGGCTCGGCGAAGTCGGGGAACCGGATCCACGGGTGGTGATCTGGAGCGGTGGTCGCCGCGACGGCCGGGGCGCCGGGGGCCGCGGTGGACCGGGCCCGGCGGCCGGCTTGACGCAGCGTCCAGGAGACCGCCCGGGCGGGAACGGAGCCGTCGCCGCCGAGGGCGCCGTAGAGGCGCCCGCGGGCGGCCTGAAAGGCGTTCCAGGTGACGGACTCCTCGACCCGCCGGACGCGCCGGCGCAGACCGGCGAGCTCGTCCTGCTCGGCGACCAGGCGAGCTTCCAGGGCGGCGGCGGTGGCGGCGGCGGCGCGAACGTCGGCGTCGCGCTGCTCGAGCTGGAGGCGGGTGGCGGCGGTGAACTCGGCGCGCTCGGCCGCCCGGCCGGCCGCCTCGGCGCGGACGGCCGCCTCGAGACGCTCCTGCTCGGCCCGGAGGGTCGCGCGCGTGCCGGCCAGCTCGGCCCGGAGGGCGTCGGCGTCGGCCGCCGCGAGGATGGCTCGGCGCTCGTGCTCGCGCATCAGGGTGAGGTCGAAGTCGGCCAGCGTCGACGCGTCGGCGAGGGCGGGCAGCGGCTGGCGGGAGGCGACGGCGATCACGTAGAGGGGCGACGGCCCGGCGGCCATCCGCCATTCCTCGCCGAGGCGGCCGATGAAGAAGTCGGCCGCCCGCGGCCCGCCGGCGGGCGGTCCGGCGCCGAGGCGGTCGAGGCGGTCGAGGCGGTCGAGGCGGTCGATGCGCGACCCGGTCATCGTCCGCTGGCCGCAGCAGGCGACGTGGGGGAACTCGACCCCGAGCAGGGCGACGAGCTCGGCCTGGCTGAGCTCCTTGACGTGATAGGGGTTGGCCTGGCCGGTGGCGTCGGTGTAGGCCCGGCGGTCGGGCGTCGAGATCACGAGCAGGCCGTCGGGCGCAAGCACGCGGGCGGCCTCGGCGATCAGGCGCTCCTGCTCGGCGACGTGCTCGATCATCTCGAAGCAGACGACGGCGTCGAAGCTCGCGTCGGCGAACCGGGTGAGGTCGACGGCCGAGCCGACCTCGAAGGACAGCTGGGGCGCGGCGTAGTTGAGGCTGCTGTGATCGACCGTGGTCGCGTCGACGTCGATCCCGACCACCGTGGCCGCCACCTCGGCGAGGATCGCCGCGCCGAAGCCCTCGCCGCTGCCGAGATCGAGCACCCGTCGCCCGGGGAGGAGCCGCGCCGCCCACAGGTAGCGGTGGAGGTGCTCGTAGACCACGGCGATGTCGGGCGCCCACGGGACGCACCGCTCGCCCGTCCAGTCGATCAGCCGCGGCGCCCCCGCCCGCCGGCTCAGAGCCATGCCGGTTTCTTGGCGGGTGGCGCGGGCCCCCCTGCGCACGAGCGGCGATGCATGGGCCAAACGGTAGCCGTTAGCCCCTTGAGGTGGTCCCGGACCGTGGGTGGGGGACGTCGAACCGCCCGGGGATCGCGCTCGGGAGGGCGAGGACGCCGAACGCGATCCCGAGGCCGGCGCGCGCCGCCCGCCCTGCCCCGGCCGTGTGACGTCGAGCGTCGATGTGAGCGTGCGTGTGTCCATGGTGAGCCCCTTTCTCAGACCGCGTGTGCTGACCCAGACCCCGCGGCGGCGGACTTCCTTCCCGGCGCGACACACATCCGGCGGCGTGCCTCTGCTCGACGGCTGAACCCGGCGCCGGCGCCGACCGAGCCGCGGCCCGCCGAAGCCGACCCCGCGGCGTCCTATCGTGCAGGCGTGCTCCACGTCCACCGCGCCGAACGCGCCGACGGCCTCCTGGCGGCCCTGCGCGACCTCCTCGGCGATCCCCTGCCCGACCCGTTCGCCGCCGAGGTGGTCGCCGTCCCGACCCGGGGGATCGAGCGCTGGCTGACCCAGCAGCTCTCGCTCGGCCTCGGTGCCCGGCCCGGTCGCCGCGACGGCGTCTGCGCCAACGTCGAGTTCCCCTTCCCCCGCCGCCTGATCGGCGACGCGGTGGCCGCCGCCTCGGGGACGGCGCCCGCCGAGGACCCGTGGCGGCCGGAGCGGTCGGTCTGGCCCCTGCTCGAGGTCGTCGACGACGGCCTGGCCGAGCCGTGGCTGCGCACGCTGTCGGTCCACCTCGGCGGCGCCGGGCCGGCCCCGGACCCCGTGCGCCGCGCCCGCCGGCTCGGCGTCGTGCGCCACCTGGCCGACCTCTTCGACCGCTACGCCCTCCACCGGCCCGACCTGCTGCGCGCCTGGGCCGCCGGCGAGGACGGCGGGCGTGCCGCACGACGCCGCCTGGCAGGCCGAGCTCTGGCGGCGCCTGCGCCGACGGATCGGCGTTCCCGGGCCGGCCGAGCGCCTGGAGGCGGCGTGCCGGCGGCTGCGGGCCGAGCCCGGGGTCGCCGGGCTCCCGCCGCGGCTGTCGCTGTTCGGCCTGACCCGGCTCCCGGCCGGCCACCTCGACGTGCTGCGCGCCGTGGCGGCCGGCGGCGCCGACGTCCACCTCTTCCTCCTGCACCCGTCGCCCACCCTCTGGGACCGGGTCGCCGCGGCGACCCGCGACCGGCCGACGCCGATCGTCCGCCGCCGGGCCGATCCGACCGCCGCCCTGCCCGCCAACCGCCTGCTCGCCTCCTGGGGTCAGGACGCCCGCGAGCTCGGCCTGGTCGTGGTCGCCGGCACCGGCGACGCTCCGCCGGCCGAGCACCACCACCCGGTCGCCCATCCGACCGGCACCCTCCTCGCCCGCCTCCAGGCCGACGTCCGCGCCGACCGCCCGCCCCCGGGCGAGCCCCTCCCCGGCGAGCCCGACCGCCGCCCGGCCGTCGACCCGGCCGATCGCAGCCTCCAGATCCACGCCTGCCACGGCCGGGCCCGCCAGGTCGAGGTCGTGCGCGACGCGATCCTCCACCTCCTGGCCGAGGATCCGACGCTCGAGCCGCGCGACGTGATCGTGATGTGCCCGGACATCGAGGCCTTCGCCCCCCTCATCCAGGCCACCTTCGGCGCCGGCGCCCTGTCCGGTGAGCCCAGCCCCGAAGCCGAACGCGCCCGCAGCCCCGACCACCCGGCCGCCGACCGGGGGCCCCCCGACCTGCGGGTGCGCCTCGCGGACCGATCACTGCTCCAGACCAACCCCATCCTCAGCCTGGTCGGCTCGCTGCTCGAGCTCCCGGACCAGCGGGTGTCCGCCTCGCAGGTGCTCGACCTCGCCGACCGCGCGCCCGTCCGCCGGCGCTTCCGGTTCGACGACGACGATCTCGCCCGAATCCAGGACTGGGTCGCGGCGAGCGGGATTCGCTGGGGGCTCGACGCGGCCCACCGGTCGCCGTTCAAGCTCGACGGCGTCGCCGCCGGCACGTGGCGGGCCGGGCTCGACCGGCTCCTGCTCGGGGTGGCGATGACCGAGGACAGCCGGCGGAGCTTCGCCGGCGTGCTGCCGCTCGACGATGTCGACAGCGGGTCGATCGACCTGGCCGGGCGCCTGGCCGAGCTCGTCGACCGGCTCGGCACCGCCCTCGACGCCCTCGCCCGGCCGCAGACGGTCGCCGGCTGGGCGGCGGCGATCGCCGGCGCCGCCGACGCCCTCACGGCGCTCGCCCCCCGCGACGCCTGGCAGCGGGCCGAGCTCGACCGCATGCTCGACGACGTGACCGCCGAGGCCGCCGGCCACCCGGCGCCGCTCGCCCGGCCCGAGCTGCGGGCCCTCCTCGGCGAGCGGCTCGGCGGCCGCCCGACCCGGGCCAACTTCCGCACCGGGCACCTGACCGTCTGCACGCTCGTGCCGATGCGCTCGGTCCCCCACCGGGTCGTCTGCCTGCTCGGCCTCGATGACGGCGTCTTCCCCCGCCGGAGCGCCCGCGACGGCGACGATTTGATGGCCGCCGACCCCCACGTCGGCGACCGCGACCCGCGGGCCGAGGATCGGCAGATGCTGCTCGACGCCCTGCTCGCCGCCGGTGAGCGGCTGATCGTCACCTACACCGGCAACGACGAGCGCACCAACGCCCCGCGGCCGCCGGCCGTCCCCGTCGGGGAGCTGCTCGACGCCGTCGCCGCCACCGTCCGCGGCGCCCGGGTCGTCGTCCGCCACCCGCTCCAGCCCTTCGACCCCCGCAACTTCGCCGCCGACGGGGTCCGGCCCGGCGGGGCGTGGAGCTTCGATCCGGTCACCCTGGCCGGCGCCCGCGCCCTGACCGGCCCGCGGACGGCGCCCGGGCCGTTCCTCGCCGGCCCGCTGCCGCCGGCGCGCTCGGCGCTGGTCGAGTGCGAGGATCTCGTCCGCTTCGCCCAGCACCCGGTCCGGGCCTTCCTGCGGCGACGCCTCGGCTTCGGCGTGCGCGACCACTCCGAGGAGGTGGCCGACCAGCTGACGGTCGAGCTCGACGGGCTCGAGCGGTGGGACGTCGGCCAGCGCCTGCTCGAGGCCCGGCTCGACGGGGTCCCGGCGCGGACGGCCACCCTAGCCGAGATCGCCCGCGGCAGCCTCCCGCCCGGCGTCCTCGGCCTGCCGGTGATCGAGACCCTGACGCCGATCGTCGAGGCCATCGTCGCCGAGGCCCGGCGGCTGGCGGACGCACCGCCCGAGTCGGTCGACGTCCGCGTCGCCCTCTCCGACGGGCGCACGCTGACCGGGACGATCGCCGGCGTGTCGGGCGATGTCCTGCGCACGGCGACGTTCTCCCGCGTCGGCCCCCGGCACCGCCTCGCCGCCTGGATCCGGCTGCTGGCGCTGACCGCCGCCCACCCCGACCGGGCCTTCGAGGCGGCGACGGTCGGACGCCACCCGGGCCAGGCGCGCCTGCAGATCGCTCGCATCCGCCCGCCGGCCGGCGCCGGGCGCCGTGACTGGGCGCTCGACCGGCTGGCGGCGGTCCTCGCCCTCCACGACCGGGGCATGCGCGAGCCCCTCCCCCTGTACGCCCGCACATCGGCCGCCTACGCCGAGGCGGTGGCCACGGGAGCCGACGGCGCGGCCGCGGCCCGGGGCGAGTGGACGTCGAGCTGGAACCGCGACCGCGAGGACCGCGAGCTCGAGCACCAGCTCGTCCTCGGCGGGGTGGTCGGGTTCGACGCGCTGCCGGCGGCCGCCCTCGCCGCCTGCGCCGTCGAGCTCTGGGGCGACCTGCTCGCGGCTGAGGAGCTGAGCGTCCGGTGAGCCGGTCGTTCGACGTCTGCGGGCCGCTGCCCACCGGCGTGACCGTGCTCGAGGCGAGCGCCGGCACGGGCAAGACCTACACGATCGCCGCCCTGGCCGCCCGCTACGTGGCCGAGGGCACGCCGCTCGAGGAGCTCCTGCTCGTGACCTTCACGCGGATGGCGACGGGCGAGCTGCGCGAGCGGGTGCGCGAGCGGCTGGTCAGCGTCGAGCACGGGCTCACCCGCGCCCTGGCCGGCGTGCCGCCCCGGCAGGATCGGGTGGTCGCGCTCCTCGCGGATGGCGGCCGGGGAGCGGTGGCCGCCCGCCGGGACCGTCTGCGGCGGGCACTGGCCGAGTTCGACGCGGCCACGATCGCGACCACGCACGGGTTCTGCCAGGAGGTGCTCGGGAGCCTCGGCATCGCCGGCGACCTCGAACGCGACGTCGAGTTCGTCGAGGACCTGGGCGACGTCGTGGCCGAGGTGGTGGCCGACCTCTACGTCCGGCGCTTCCACCGCGGCGAGGCGCCCGCCTTCCGCCTGGCCGAGGCCCGGCAGATCGCCCGCGTGGCCGTGGCCAACCCGGCGGCGCCGATCGCCCCGGCCGCCGGCCGCCTCCCGGCGATGCGCCGCCGCCTGGCCGTCCGCGTGCGCGAGGAGCTCGAAGGCCGTAAGCGGGGCCTGGCGGTGATGACCTACGACGACCTGCTGACGCGGCTCGACGCCGCCCTGTCGGGCGCGGACGGAGGCGCGGCGGCGGCCCGGCTGGCTTCGCGCTACCGGGTGGTGCTGGTCGACGAGTTCCAGGACACCGACCCCGTCCAGTGGGACATCGTCCGCCGGGCGTTCGGCGGCGGGCCGACCACGCTCGTCCTGGTCGGCGACCCCAAGCAGGCGATCTACGCCTTCCGCGGGGCCGACGTCTACGCCTACCTCGAGGCGGCGCGCACGGCGGCGGACCGGGCGACGCTCGACGTCAACTGGCGCAGCGACCAGGGC
Organism: uncultured Solirubrobacterales bacterium; assembly: GCA_963795745.1. Lineage (GTDB taxonomy): Bacteria > Actinomycetota > Thermoleophilia > Solirubrobacterales > Solirubrobacteraceae > Palsa-513. The sequence continues at coordinate 39,792 of CAWCIT010000006.1, read as the reverse complement.
CTGATCGACGCCTACGACGCGTTGTTCGCCGGCGCGCGCCTCGGTCACGAGCAGATCGTCTACCGCCACGTCCGGGCCGCCGACGCCAACCGCGCGCCGCGCCTGACCGGCGCACCGGTCGCCGCGCCGCTGCGGATCCGCGTCGTCGACCGGGCGTCGCCGTCGATCAGCCTGACCCGGGCCGGCTACGCGAGCAACGCCTCGGCTCGCGAGCACGTGGCCGACGACCTGGCCGGCGACCTCGTCCGCCTGCTGTCGTCGGGCGCGTCGATCGAGCTGCGCGACGAAGACGGAGCGCTCGTCGGACGCGAGGCGGTGCGGCCCGGCCACGTCGCGGTGCTGGCGCCGACCAACCGCAACGCCGCGCTCGTCCGCGAGGCGCTCGACCGGGTGCGGATCCCCGCGGTGATCAACGGCGCCGGCAGCGTCTTCGCGACCGCGCCGGCCCGCGAGTGGCTGCGCCTGCTCGAGGCGATCGAGCGCCCGGCGGCGTCGGCCCGGGCGCGGGCGGCGTCGCTCGGTGCGTTCTTCGGCTGGTCGGCCGAGCAGGTCGCCCTGGCCGGCGAGCGCGACTGGGAGGCGGTCCACCGGCGGCTGCACGACTGGGGCCGGGTGCTGCGCGAGCGGGGCGTGGCCTCCCTGACCGAGACCATCACCCGAGGCGAGCGCCTGCCCGAGCGGATCCTGGCCACGGCCGACGGCGAGCGGCGGTTGACCGACCTGCGCCACGTCGGCCAGCTCCTGCACGCGGCGGCGGCGACCGAGCAGCTGGGCACGACGGCCCTGACCGCCTGGCTGCGCCGGCGGATCGCCGAGGCCGGCGAGGACACGAGCGACGAGGAGCGCAGCCGGCGCCTGGAGTCCGACGCCGAGGCGGTCCAGGTGCTGACCATCCACCGCAGCAAGGGCCTCGAGTTCCCGATCGTCTACCTGCCGTTCCTGTGGGAGGCGCGCTACGTGCCCAAGGAGGCGCAGCCGATCACCTTCCACGATCCGGCGGCCGACGACGTGCGGACGATCGACGTCAGCCTCGAGGGCGCCGACTTCGCCCGCCACCGGCGCCAGTCGCTGATCGAGCAGCGGGGCGAGGACCTGCGCCTGGCCTACGTCGCCCTGACCCGGGCCAAGCACCAGGCGGTCGTCTGGTGGGCCGGGTCGTTCGACAGCCGCCACTCGCCGCTCGGCCGGCTCCTCTTCGCCCGGGGGGCCGACGGGACGGTGGCGGCCGAGGGGACGGCGACCCCCGACGACGCCGCGGCGACGGCGCGGTTCGAGGCGCTGGCCGCGGGCGCGCCCGGCTGCGTCGCGGTCGAGCGGTCGCGGCTCGGGCCTCCCGTCGCCTGGGCCGACCAGCCAGCCGCGCCGGCGCCGCTCGGCGTGGCCGTCTTCGACCGGTCGGTCGACCTCGGCTGGCGGCGGACCTCCTACAGCGACATCACCGCCGGGGCCTACGAGGCGCGGGTGGCCAGCGAGCCGGAGGCGCCGGACGCCGTCGTGACCGACGAGCCCCTGGCGGCGGCCGCCGGCGCGGCGGTCGCCGGCGCCGCCGGGGCGGGGGCGACGGTCGCCGGCGCGGCGGTCGCCGGCGCGGGGATGGCGGCGACGACGGGGGCGACGACGGGGGCGGCGGCCGCGGTCGGGTCGGGGGGGTTGCCCCTGGCGGCGATGCCGGCGGGCGTCGAGGTCGGGACGGTCGTCCACCGGGTGCTCGAGGCGGTCGACTTCGCCGCGGCCGACCTCGACGCCGAGCTGCGGGGGGCGCTGGCCGGGGCGCTGGCGCGCCGGGCGGTCGACGTCGGCGACCGGGGGCTCGTGGTCGCCGGCCTGCGGGCGGCGATCGAGACGCCGCTGGGCCCGGGGCTGGGCGGGGTGCGCCTGCGCGACATCGGGCGGGCCGACCGGCTCGACGAGCTCGAGTTCGAGCTGCCGCTGGCCGGGGGCGACGATCCGACCGGGCGCTTCGCCCTGGCGGCGGTCGGCCGGGTCCTGCGCGACCACCTGCCGGCCGGCGACCCGCTGGCCGGCTACGCCGACCGGCTCGAGGACCCGGCCCTGCGCCAGCAGGTCCGCGGCTACCTGACCGGGAGCCTCGACCTGGTGGTCCGCCTGCCGGGGCCGCGGTTCGCCGTGGTCGACTACAAGACCAACTGGCTCGGCGGGCCGGGCGAGGAGCTGACCGCCTGGCACCACCGGCCGGCGGCGCTGGCGGCGGAGATGCGCCGGGCCCACTACGGGCTCCAGGCTCTCCTGTACACGGCGGCGCTCCATCGGTACCTGCGCTGGCGGCTGGCCGGGGCCTACGACGTCGAGCGCCACCTGGCCGGCGTGGCCTACCTGTTCCTGCGGGGCATGTCGGGGGCCGGGGCGCCGCGGGTCGACGGGATGCCGTGCGGGGTGTTCTGGTGGCAGGGGTCACCGGCGTTGGTCGAGGCGCTGAGCGCGGCGCTCGACGGGACGGGGCGCCCGTGACCGGCGGGCGGGGGGCGGGGTCGGGGGCGGGGTCGGGGGCGGGGGTCGAGGCCGATCGCTTCGACGTCCGCCGGGCGCGGCGGGCGTCGGGCCTGCTGGCGGCGTTCAACCAGGCGGGCGTGCTCGCCGCGTCCGACGTGCACGTGGCCCGGCGCCTGGCCGAGCTGGCCGGCGAGGAGGACGAGGCGGTGTGGCTGGCGGCGGCCCTGGCCGTCCGCGGCCCGCGGCTCGGTCACGTCCTCGTCGACCTCGAGTCGATTCGCCAGACGGCGGCGGTCGACGCCGACGAGCCGGTCGACGTCTCGACGCTGGCGTGGCCGGCGGCCGGATGGGGGGCGCGGGTGGCGGCGAGCCGCCTGGTGGTGTCGGGCGAGGAGGATGTCGAGTCGACCTGCCCGCTGCGCCTGGTCGGCAGCTGGCTCTACCTCGAGCGCTACTGGCGCGAGGAGCGCCAGGTGGCCGCGGACCTGCGGTCGGCCAGCCAGCCGGCCGACGTGGCGATCGACGTCCTGGCCGACGGGTTGGGCCGCCTGTTCGCCGGCGAGCCGGCCGACAGCCGCCAGCGCCTGGCGGCCGCGACGGCGGTGCTCCGGCGACTGGCCGTGGTGGCCGGCGGGCCGGGGACGGGCAAGACGACGACGGTGGCCGGAATCGTCGCGCTGCTGTGCGAGCAGGCGGCGGCCGCCGACCGGCCGATGCCGCTGGTGGCCCTGGCGGCGCCGACGGGCAAGGCGGCCGCCCGCCTGGAGGAGGCCGTCCACGCCGAGGCCGGCCGCCTGCCCGTCGCCCCGGAGATCCGGGCGGCCCTGGCCGGGTTGGAGGCGTCGACCGTGCACCGCCTGCTCGGTTGGCGGCCGGACAGCCACAGCCGCTTCCGCCACCATCGGGGCCAGCGTCTGCCCCACGACGTGGTGATCGTCGACGAGACGTCGATGGTGTCGCTGTCGCTGATGGCGCGGCTCGTCGAGGCGATCCGCCCGCAGGCGCGGCTCGTCCTCGTCGGCGACCCGGGGCAATTGGCGTCGATCGAGGCGGGTGCGGTGCTCGGCGACATCGTCGGTCCGGCGGCCGGGGAGCTCATGATCGGGCGGCAGGCAGCCGGCCGGCTGGCGGCGGCGACCGGCCGGGCGATCTCCGGGACGGCCGAGCCGCCGGCCGGCGCGGTTGTGGCCGACGGGATCGTCGTGCTCGACCGGGTCCACCGCTACCGGCTGGGCGGCGGGATCGCCCGGGTGGCGGACGCGATCCGGCGGGGGGACGCCGACGCGGTGCTGGCCGCCCTTGACGGCGCCGGGGACGGGGTGACGTGGATCGGCGTCGACGTCGAGTCGCCGGGGGCGCAGGACGCGCTGGCCGGCGTGCGCGAGCGGGCGACGTCGGCCGGGCGGGCGGTGGCGGCGGCGGCCCGCGCCGGCGACGGCGCTGCGGCGCTGGCGGCCCTCGGGGCCTTCCGCGTGCTCTGCGCCCACCGGCGCGGATCCCAGGGCGTGGCGACGTGGACGGCGCGGATCGAGGGCTGGCTGGCCGGCGAGGTGGCGGCGGACGGCCGCTGGTACGTGGGCCGGCCGCTCTTGGTGACCGAGAACGACTACGAGCTGCGCCTGTACAACGGCGATACGGGCGTGATCGTCCAGACGACGGCCGACCGGGTGGCGGCGGCCTTCGAGCGCCGGGGCGAGGTGCTCGAGTTCAGCCCTTCCCGGCTGGGGGCGGTGGAGACGGTCTACGCGATGACGATCCACAAGAGCCAGGGCTCGCAGTTCGACACGGCGGCGGTGCTCCTGCCGGCGCCGGACGTCGCGCATCCTCAGCCGCGAGCTCCTCTACACGGCGGCGACGCGGGCCCGGCGGGAGCTCATCCTGGCCGGAACCGAGGCGGCGATCCGGGCGGCGGTGGACCGGCCGGTGGCGCGGGCGTCGGGCCTGCGCCGGCGCCTGTGGGGCGACGGCGACGGTGAGGCCGGGGCTCCGGGCGGCGGGACCCCCGGCGGCAGGACCCCCGGCGGCGGGACCCCCGGCGGCGCGGCCGGGGGCGGCGGGGTCGCCGCCGGCGGGACCCCCGGCGGCGGGACCCCGGCGGCGGGGCCGGGGGCGGACTCGCCTAGAGCGTGGCGGCCGGGCTGCGGCGGGGCGTGGCGGCGATGTGGGTCACGGGCACGTCGAGCTCGTCGCGCAGGCGCTCGAGGATGCCGGTCTCCAGCCAGTTAGACCGGCCGGCGGCCAGCGTCGAGACGATGACCTCCTCGGCGGCGTGGCGGCGGAGCTCGTCCTCGATCGCGTCGAGGGCGACGTTGGGGTCGCCGACGATACCGGTGGCCGAGACGCCCTCCTCGGCGGCCCAGGCCAGGGTCTCCTTGAGGCGCCGGCGGGCGTGGCGAAGCTCGTTGTCGACGTCGGACGCCAGGTAGCGGGCGCGGGAGACGAGAATCGGGGCAAGGATCCGCAGCTCGGCGCCGGACTGCGCCCGGCGGCGCATCTCGGCCCGGAGCTCGGGATCCGGGAGGGTGCGGTTGGCGACGACGAGGACGAGACGACCGGCGTCGGGAGAGCCGCCGCCCTGGCCGGCCAGGGCGGCCTCGCGCAACGGCCGGCGACGCTCGGGATCCTTGGTGTTGAAGGCCCAGAAGAGGACGCCGGCAACGGCGACGACGAAGAGGACGACGCCGGCGGCGGTGGCGACGAGGACGGCGAGGGCGACGGAGGCGGCGATGACGAGTGCGGCGCCGAAGGCGATGTAGAAGGCGTCGGTCTCGGAGCGGACTGGGTTGCGCATGGATTAATCGTAACGATCGGCACAAGTAGAATCAAGCGGACGGGTCGGAGCGCCCGATCTCGCCGGCCGCAGCGCGAACCTCGGGGTGGGCGCGCGATCGGCGGCGACCTGCGTGATCGCGATAACCACCACGATGGAGCCGTCAGCGGCGGCGCCCGCCGCGGCCGTGCCGTCGGCGCGCGCCGACGATCGACCGCCGCCCACCAGCGTGAGAGTTCCGACGGGCGGCGCACAGACACGCGCTCACCCCGCGGCCCGTGGCGCGGCCAGCAGGCGGTGGGCCAGCGCGCGCTCTGCGGCGGCCACGGGACGCCGTGACACCGACACGACACGCCAACCATCAGCAGCCCGCATGGCCCGCTCGATCCGTCGCACACCAGCGCCTCGTCGGCCTGCCCGGCGACGAACAGCGGCCGGAATCGCGCCGGGTCGGACGCCGCGTCGAGTGAGTTGTTGTGCGGCCACCGGCAGGCGCCATCGTGCTCCCAATGCCCGCACCGCGCGACGGTCACCGCTGCCCCGACGGCGGCCGGATCGCAGCCGACGGACAGGTCGACCAGGGCTTCCAGTACGAACGCCTGCACGCCGTCCACACCGTCCATGTTCCCGTACATCGCCTCGGCTTCGCCGGCTCGGACCTTGTAGGTCTCGTGCGAGATGCCGACGTCGCCGGAGGAGCCGACCGCCAGGTTTAACGCCTGCCAGGCCGGGAGGTGCGGCTCGTCGCGGGCCCGGGCGAAGCGCTCGAGGTGCTCGAAGCTCCGCCAGTACTGGAGGAGGCGGCGCGCCCCTCAGGCGGGACGCCGGATCGACCGCCCCGCCGATCGCATCGGCGGTGAGCGATTCGGCGCTCGAGTAGCTCCCCGCCGCTGGTCGAGACGAGAACGCCGGCGCCAGGCGCAAACACCGCCGACCACGGCCGCCCCGGGGCCCGCACGGCACCGGGGTCGGGGATGTCGGCTCGCCGAGGATGGCCCCATCCCTCATCTGCCATTGGCTCGGTTGTCGCGGAGGGCTCGATGTTTTGACGCCGTCCACCGGGGAATGCTGCTGTTGGTACCACGCATCCATGAAAGGGGAAGCATGTCCGAAGGTACGCAGAGCACCCAGAGCGATGCGCCCGGGCGCATCGCCAGCCAGAAGCCGCCAATCGGCGACTCCCCAGACGCAGCGGCCGCCTTCCAGGGCTCGGCCTCGGACGGGCCGACGCGGGAGTATCCCGAGAGTGCGCACGGCGATCTCGATGACGTGAGCGTCGATTCGGGTGTCAAGGGCGCCGTGTCGACGGGGCCGCTGACCGACGGGGCCAACCAGAAGGTCGGACGGGAGGGCGAGCACGACACGGGCCCCGACCCGGGGCAGTAGTCGCCGGGCGTGTGATGGCTACTCGGGTAGCGGTGCTCAGCCGCTACCCGAGCCGGTCACCGGTCTCCTCAACCGTCACGCGGGTCGCCTTACCCGTGCCGTGTGCGCTGATCTTGGCACCCACTGATTGTGTGCTCCCGCCCGAAGCATCGGCCAGCACGCGCCAGCTGAGCTCCCGCCGCCCGAGGTGGACGGCGTGCACCGCCCGTACTCCCTCTCCCTCTACCGCGAGACGTCGCGTCGATCGCGACGGTTCACCGTCAAGTCGAGCGCCCGCTCGACAGCTGCGGCTTGACGAGCACCTTGAACGCGTTGTCTTCCTTCTTCTGAAAGATCTCGTAGGCGTGGGGCGCGTCGTCGAGCGATACGTGATGGGTGGCGAACTCGTCCACTCCCAGAGGATCGTCGTCGCCGTCGAGCAGGGGCATGATGTCGGGGATCCAGCGTTTGACGTTGGCCTGGCCCATGCGAAGGCTGATCTGCTTGTCGAACATCTGGATCAGCGGCATCGGGCTGACGGCGCCGCCGTAGACGCCGGAGAGCGAGACCGTCCCGCCGCGCTGGACGAGCTCGATCGCGCTGTGGAGCGCGCTCAGGCGGTCGATGCCCATCTTCTCGGTCATCGGCCGGGCGATCGCGTCGGGCAGGACGGCGGCCATGCGGTGGGCGAGCTTGCCGACCGGCGCGCCATGAGCCTCCATCCCGACGGCGTCGATCACCGAGATCGGTCCCCGGCCGTCGGTCATCTCGCGCACGACGTCTGGCAGGTCGCCGTCGTGCTCATCGAGATCGAGGGCCTCGACGCCGTGGGCGCGCGAACGCTCGAGGCGCTCGGGGACGAGGTCGACGGCGAGGACGCGGCCTGCCCCCCGGTGCTGGGCGACCCGTGTCGCCATCTCGCCGATCGGCCCGAGGCCGAGGACCAGCAGCGTGCCGCCGGCGGGGAGGTTCGCGTACTCGACCGCCTGCCAGGCGGTGGGAAGAACGTCGGAGAGATAGACATACCGGTCGTCGGGAGGGCCGTCCGGGACCTTGATGGGGCCGTATTGGGCCTGGGGCACGCGGAGGAACTCGGACTGGCCGCCGGGCACCTGGCCGTAGAGCTTGGTGTAGCCGAAGAGGGCGGCCCCGGTGTCCTCTTCGTGGACCTGGGTCGTCTCGCATTGCGATTGCAGACCCTTCCCGCACATGTAGCAGTGCCCGCAGGAGATGTTGAAGGGGATCACCACGCGGTCACCCGGAGCGATGTTCGTGACCTCCGAGCCGACCTCCTCGACCACGCCCATCGGCTCATGTCCGAGGATGTCCCCTTCGTCGAGGAAGGCGCCGAGGACCTCGTAGAGGTGGAGGTCCGACCCGCAGATTCCGCTCGAGGTGACGCGGATGACCGCATCGGTCGGTGCTTCGATCTTCGGGTCGGGGACAGTCTCGACGCGGACGTCGCGGGTGCCGTGCCAGGTGAGTGCTCGCATGGATCCCGCGCTACCCCGCGGCGCGGCCGGCTAATCGAGGGTCACCACTCGCGGCCCGCGCCCTGGAAGAGCGAAGGGCGGCGGCGGGCCGGGCCGCGGTCGGTGAAGACCATCGAACGCCTCCGATCCGCGCACACCACCCGCCGCCTCCAACGTCGATCACTAAACCTCGACATCCTCACCGCGAAGGCCGCGGCGACCTCCCACTATCCGACCGAGCCGGTCGGTGGACCGACGCATCCCTCACACGGCCGCCGCACCTGATGCTCGGACATCGTTCGCAAAGCTTCCTCGATCGAATCGTCAGCGCGTCGTGACCGTCTGACCGTCGCCCTGACCCAGCTCCCCGGCCTTGGTGGCGCTGGGGTCCTTGCCCTCGGCGACGACCTTCACGACGATGTCGCGGTCGGTGATCATGCCCTTGAGCCGGTTGTCCTCGCCGCAGATCGGCAGCGCCCCGACGCCCTGCTCGGCGAGGCGCTTCGCAGCGTCGAGGACGCTGTCGTTCTCCCCTCCACACTCCAGTCCGCGGTCATGATCTCGCGCGCTGTCTTTGCCAAGTTGCCTCCGATCATCGATTAGGTTGCTCTGCGATAGGTGGCGTCAAAACCGCGCCTCGTCCTGACGGCGGGCAGCACCGGCGTCGCGATCGCCGGACGCCACGACGTCGGGCGGGCGCGACGACGCGTCGACGGCGGCAGAGAGATCCGCGTCGCGTGCAGTTCGTGTAGGAGAACATCGCAGCTCGTTTCTGAAGCCAACGAAGTGCGACGGCCCGACGCCAAACCGTTCCGATTTCCGCCGTACCAACGACCAATCAAACTTCTCCCGCCCCTCCCCGCGGACGCGAGCTCAACACGGTCATACCGCGCGTCAACGCCCGCGCATACCGAGCACGGCCTGCCCTGCCGACGGCTGCCTGGATGCGCTACGCGGCCTCGCCGGTGGCGTCCTGGCCATCGCGGGTCAGCCGGACCAGGTTCTCCCGCGGTCCCTGTCCACCACGGTCCGCTCGGCTTTGGTCAGCGTCTCCTGCAGGAGGATCGCACGAGGTCAGGCGCCGGCCTTCGCGCCAGCGCCCGGTGCACTGGCTCAGCAGCCGTTACCTCAAAGTATAGGCTTTGCAGGGGTTTCGGTGAGGGTGAGCGAGGGGACTCGAACCCCCGACCGCCGGGACCACAACCCGACTAGGGGGACCTGCCGAACCACGAAAGTCCTGGATTTACTGGGGTTCCGACCTTTCCACTTGGTCGCAGTTGTGCTCAAATTGGTCCATGAATTGGTCCATGGCGTGCGGCGTGCCGTGCGACGTTTGCGTCGAATGCGCGACGGCCCGGAAGCGTCCCCCTCGCCGGCGGAGACAAGATCTGGCGCCACGGCGTTGGGCGCCAGCGCGGCCACGGAGCCGTACTCCCCGGGCCGCTCGCCCCCGATTGGAAGGCAGCTTCAGGCGTCCCGGCGCTTGTTCCACAGGTGCAGCACAACTCGATCGAGTTCCGTCCGGCTCGCCCGTGGGGAGTCACCTCAGCACCGAGGCGGCCGAGATCTACCGACGCTTAGCGCGCCACAGCTCGTCGTCGCATCGCCCCGACCCTCCCGGGCCATTACGGCCGAGCTGCTCGGCGTAGCGGCGCTAGACGCCTCAACCACCCAGCCGGCCGACCGGAGCGTCACCGAGTCAGCTTCGCGACGGCGAACCGACGCTTGGATCGCCGGCTGCTCGTCGCCCAGGAGTTGGGAGCGGCGGCGCGAGGCACCTAGCCCGTGTACTGCCCGCGGTCGGTCCCCCCGCCAAGACCGTCAAAATGATCGTGGCCCCGGTCATCGCTCGGACCAACGAACTCTTCAGCCGTCTTGAGGCCGTCGGCGAGCAAGGTGTGCCCTTCGTTCGGGCCTTCGCCGAACTGCGCGGTGACCTCTTGCCCTTGGTCGTTTGCGCCGTGCACCAAGCCGCCCCACAACCCCGGCTGCCCCGTTCACGATTGCGTCGGCACCTTGGTCCCAAGAAGACATAGCTGAGGCGCTCCTAACGATAGCCCGAGAGTAGAACGCAACCAAGAATACGATCGCGAGGCGAAGCAGTCAACGCGCGGTCAGCTAGATCGCAGCGACGGAGCAACGCAACGCCACGTCGACGTCTCGCCGCGAGATCTCGGCGGCTGCTCGTCCGAGACGCCCGGGCGCGGCGGTACCCACTATGGCCGCTACCCGCGTCACGGGCTGGCTCGCCGCTTGGCGTCCGACGCGGAGGTTGGCCGACCGCCCGCTCTGACGCCGATACACATACTCCACGGCCTTTACATAGGGTAGAAGCTGATTCTGGAGCGCTAGGAGGAGGACGGCAAGCGACCTGTTGCCCGCGCGAGCACGCGAGTCAGTCGGCACGACGGCCACGATGTTCCCGTCCGCAGCCACGACGACCCGGGGCGGATCCCATCCGCCCCGGCCCCGTGCGGCGGTGCAACGGACCACGGCCCGAGCCTCGTACTCCGCCACGGACGCTTCGAGGTTCTCAATGCCCCCCCGAAGTCCGGGCTGGGAGACTTGGACAACGCCCTGGACGCTGCCGGTCGCCGGCCACAGGCCGCTCGGCGCGATGACAAGGGCGCACGCCGCCACCCACAATAGGCCGCACACGGCAGCCACCGCTTGCGCGCCCGGCGGCAAGTTCGCCGCGTCAGACCGGATTCGCGCCCCCAGGCCTGATCCTGATACCGCGGCCCGCAGGACGGAGTAGCAGATCGCGAACGCCAACACCCGAGGACCGTTGTGGACTACGGCGATGCGCCCCGCTGATAGCGCACCTCCAAGTCCGTGCCAGATGACCCAACGGCCGCCTCCTAGTCCACCGGCAACCAACACGGCGAACGAGGTGCAGACGACAAGGCGCCAGGTGGCCCACACGACGGCGAAGACGCTCAGGGCGTGGCGACGGCCCGCGAGCACCACCCCGACGACCAGACAAATAGCTGTTGAAGCCAGCGGGAGAACAAGCGCACAAGCGCTGAATACCGTCGCGAGTACTCGCGGGGAGATGGACACTAGGACGCCGGGTCCGTCGCCGCTGCGCCGCGGAATGGGCCGCAGCGGCTCCGGGGGAGTCACGGGACCAGCAACGACGGAGGTCCGCCGCACCGCCGCCGGCCGATCCGGGTCCGGCTCCGTCATGGACGGCGTTTCGTGATCGCGTGATACTCGCGCGCCAACGTCTCGAGAAAGACGCGCCGCTGCGCTGCGCCCTCGCGATACACGAGCCCAGCGACGCTAGCCGCCAGGCAGTATCCATCGACAGCGTTCTCCGCCACCTTGACGGCCGTCGCGAGTGCTTCGTGCGGCGTGACGCTGTGTACGTCGCAGGCCTCCACATACGGCTCGAGCAACGTCATGCCGCGCCGCCCGAGGCACATCACAGGACAGCCGACACAGTGCACGACTGCCTGCGTCACACCTTCAGCCAGCGCAACCCGCTTGACAAGGCTCACGTCCTGACCCGCAACCGCCGCGCCGCCGGGACGTCCGTCACTCAGCATGTCAAGATCATCGATTTCGACGAGTTCCGCGGCATCACTCGTCGCGGCATACGCAATCACTCGCCGCTGCCCGAGTCTCGCCAGATCGTCTAACTGCGCTCGGTCCAAGACCATCGTTGACCCCATTGCCTCTCGTTCCTGCGCTTCGACGAGACGGTGAGCCAGCTTCGTCCCAGTGAGCTTCATCAGGCCCGGATGCAGAAGGGACGGAGCTTGATCGACAACGATGAAGCCTTCCCCGGATGCGCGGAGCTCCGCGATCGCGTCCACGAACACTTCGGCTCCCGCGTCGCTCGATGTCCCGGCCCGCAGCACACGATGCGCCTCCTCCAGGACGGTGAGATGCGGCGGTCCGGCCACAATGGGATTGGCCTCGCGGTACGAGACCAAGCCAGCCATGAGTAATCCGAATATCAGGGCCCGCTCCGGGGGTGCGGCGAAGTCACCCAACTCGATGAGCGTCGGACGGCTCAAAATCGTGGACCACTGAACCGCTCCGGACGCATCACCAGAGAGAGCTACTCCGGCCGGGCCCCCCGCGAGGTACTCTAGCCTGCCCAACAGCGAGCCCTCGAGGTTGCCGCGAGCCTCGCCAGAATAACTCGCAGCTCTCAGATTGTGACCCACCGTTCTGTAAAGGTCACGAAGCGTGGGTTGGTCCGAGCCTGGCGTAAGCTCGTCATACAAGCGATACATCGCGCGACTCAGCTCGATAAAGCCAAGAGGAAACTGGGCTGAGAGGCTTAATGCCGAATCAAACGCGGCCAGCACGCGCCCAGCATGGCGAGCGACCTCAACTCCCTCGGGCACCGCCAGCGGATTGAACGCTACGCTCCGCTGTGTCGGCCGGTAGACACCCACGTCAATACCCTTAGCGGCCAGCAATTGGAAAAGACTCGAGTAGTCGTCTTTCGAGGGATCGATCACCAGGAACTGCGAGCCGTTCCGGCGCGCGCGCTCCAACAGGAGGCGGACCGTCGAACTTTTCCCGAAACCTGGCAAACCGGCAACGAGGATATGACGCCGCAAGTCGTCCTCAGCCAGACTGAACTCCGCGCCGCTCGTCGCCGTTCCCAGCCGGACCGACTGCCCCCGGCCGCGGTCCCGGGTGCCTCCGCCGCGCCCGACTGTAGGCACCCGGCGGGACGCGACTCCCGCAAGTCCCCCTCTTGGCGCGACGGGCAAGCGAAATGCTGTGTTGGCTTCAAGCGGCTCGAACAGGTGGAGCAGTTCTGCGAGTTCCGGGTCGTCCGGCTCGCGCCATGGGACAGACCGCACCTCGTCGACCAGCGCAGAACACGCGTCCAGCTCCGCGCCGGTTTCAGGGATCACGATCTCAGCCGTGCCAAACAGTGAATCGGCCCCAGCCTCAAACGACCGCGTCAGATCAGTGCTGAGCGATTCCCCGAGCCCCGGCGTGAGCGGCTCTGAACTCGCGACGAGTACCCGCAGGCATAGGCAGCCTCGCGGCAGAAGCCGCAGCCAGCGTCTGTAGGCTCCCAAGACGGCGAGCGCCATCGGGTTATCCTCACCTGACTGTAGCTCGACGATGAGTCTCCGGATTTCCTCCTGGAGAAACGCGGCGCCGTCGGGCGAGAGCTCAGCCGGCTCGACGTGGGCTAGGAGAAGCGTAACGCCGGGCTGAAACCGCAATAGTTCGAGCGAGCTCAGCATGGCCTGAGGGCTCCAGGTCCACGGAAGCACTACGAGGTCGGCTTCGTCAGGCAAATCGACTGTGGGGTCACTCCGATCCATCGCACGCCGCAGCTCCAGCACATGCCCGCGTGTGAAGCCATCCGGGTTCACGGTCGCTAGCAGCGCCTGGAGGCCGTCCCCTCCCGCCGGGACAAACGGGTATTCCGGGGGCAGAGCCGCGCGTACAATATTGGCGAGCAGAGCCGCCTCATCACACGTCCGACCGGCGCCCACCAGATGGCAATTGATGGTGCTGGTCGCGGGGTCGGCGGTGAAGCGTAGCTGGAGTGCTGAGCCTCGCGGAGCGCCCGCCGCGATCGCACGGAGAAAGGCGATCTGGCGTCCAAAAGCCTCAGTCAGAGGCCGGCCGGTGAGTCCGCTCGGTTCGTGACTTGCAAGAACGTCCGGCAGCCACGGAATGTGCACTGCCCAACCGTGTCGACCCGCACGTATCGCGACCACCGGCGGCGCCGGCCGGGCGCTCACGGGGAATCCGCGAGTTCGACCTCGATAATGTCAAACGGCAGAATGCGACTAAGGGGCCCCAGCAAGTTAGTCGTCCGGTCGTTCAGTCGGTTGAGGTGCGGCTTGACGCGCCCCGGACTCGCGACCGACACGATCAGGCGCGCACCTTCCGTCCGCAGCCGCACCGAAGCATCCATCGTCGCGAGCTCTGGCACTCGGGCAAAGAGATAGTCCTCGACGAGGTCGGTCATGCTCCGCGTGGCGGTAATTGTCACGACCACTTCAGCGCCCATCCCTTGTCGGAGAGGTCTGTTGAATTGACGTTGTCACCACAGCGTCGAGCGGATCGCTGGTCACAACGACAACGGTGACAGGGCTCGCAGCGTCGTCAAAGCCGAGGGCGAGCGGGACTCCGGGGATGCCAGCCGTCTGCCACATTCGCGCCAGCGCTCCGTCCGAGCGCAACGACCCCGGGCCCAGCGAGTCTAAGTCCACCGCGGTGGACTCGACGACGTCGCTATCGCCTCTGCTCATGGCGGCCGGTTCGCCGGGCGGCAACGCAGGAGCCGCAGTTGGCGCTCCGAGGCGTTCGAGAGCCCGTGCGATCTCAGGAGGCATGCGGCGATAGTCGATATTCCCCAGGACGTCCAGAGCCTTCAGCGCACGTTCCTGATCGCGGTCGAAGGCTCGCTCGCGTTGAGCTTCGCGGTCCTCGCGATAAATGTAGTCCTCGAGCGTCATCCCGAGTCGTGTCGCCTCCTCGAGCCGCATTGCGTCTCGCAGGCGAGACTCTTCTGCTTCGAGTTCGAGACGCCGTCCGGTCTCAGCAGCCGTGAGCGTGTCATCCCTCTTGGATTGCTCAGCGCGAATAGCATCCTGTCGCACCGCTGCTTCCGCTCGAATCTGGTCCGCTAGCGTTGCCGCCTCCGCGTCCAGTTCGGCTTCGGCCCGCGCGAGCTCGTTCTTAAGCGGCGCTGCTTCTATCTGGAGGCGTGTCTCTTCGGCCGCAATGACGACATCGGCCTTGGCTTTCCTGATCCGAAGAAAGCTTGCGTCCCAGGTGGCCTCTGGCTCGTTGAGTTGGACGATGACGAAGAGGCCCTCGAGCAGGGTTTGCGGAACATGCGGCGCGAGAACTCCCCTGAGCGACGCCTGCTGATGCAGCGTCTCGGCGTCGTAGCGACGAAGTGCCGCTCGCACCACAGGACCGAGTTCGTTGGCAACCTCGTCCTCTAGGCGCTCGGCGAAGTTCAGGCCCCGGTCCGTGATATAGCGCAGTAGGCCAGCGAACTCGTCCGCGCGGTTGAACTTGATGACGAACGGGATCCGAATCTTTGTAAGCGCATGGACATCGTTGAGGAGAACGTCCTCAAGCTCCAGGTCAGCCGTCTGCTCCTTGGTAGATACTCGTATTCCTTGCGGTGACCGACGGGGTATTCCCTTACCGGGCCGGCCCGACTTCCGGAGTAAGGTTCCGGGGAGAAACACGTGCTCGGGCTTTCCGAACCGGAGCGTGACAAGCGCCGTGCTTGTACCAACGTGCAGCGGAGGGTCCAAGTCCTCGATCTCGCCTACAAGATCGCGCAGATTGCCCAATGTGCTCTCCATCCCGTTCCAGTTGAGCGAATGCGTAGCGTATCCGACGGTGTAGCGTGCCGACAATCGCATCAGGATCGCCGACCCCATCACGCGCAGACCCCCCGATCGGCGCGCTGGGCTGGGACCGTACGCTCGCGATCCGCAGGGCGTCGTGACCGGCAAGCATCGCGCCCAACTACCCCAGGTCGACTCGTGCCAGACCGTCCTGGCCCGGATTACTCGGCGTCGACCTCCCCCACCTTGTCCCTTCGATGCTCAGCTTGGTCCGCGAACTCATTCGCGGGATCGGGCGTCGCGAAGGCGGCGTCGACGAGTTCGGCTGCCTGGTCCATGAGACCGTCGAGGGGCTCGATGGTCGCGAAGGCGGCGTCGACGAGCTCGGCTTCGCGGGCGCCGGGCTGATAGTCAGCGTAGATCTGAGTCGTCTTGAAGTCGCGGTGGCCCATCCACTCTTGAAGCGTGCGCATCGGAATCTGGCCCGAGCCGGCGATTCGTGTGCCGAAGGTATGGCGCAGGTCGTGGAAGCGGACCGGCTTGACCGACGCGCGTTTACACGCCGACTTGAAGCGCTTCAGGAGCTTCGATCGGTCCATCGGCCGGCCGGTGTGCGGGTTGGCGAAGACGAGATCCTCGTCGGCGTTCCAGACCGAATCTCGGTGCAGAGAGTCGAGCTCGGCGATCAACCGCTGCGCGAGCGGGATCGCCCGGATCGAGCGTCGCGACTTTGGGCTGCCGAACTGGCCCCGCACGTAACTCGCGTGGACACGCACCTTCTGGGCCGGCCAATCAAGGTCCGACCAGCGCAGCGCGAGGAGCTCGCCTTGCCGCATCCCGGTCATCGCGGCGGCGAGGTACATGACCCGCTCGACGCGCCACCAATCGTGCTCGATGGAAGGGCGCTCCGGGCCGGGCGCCGCGCGTAGGACAGCCTCGAGCTCAGCCTGGTTGAGGAAGCGCATCGCCGCGTCGCCGGCATCGGGCTTGGGAAGATCGACGAGCTGAGCAGGGATTCGCGCGCACGATCTTTCGCCGTCGAGCGAGCTCGAAAAGCGAGTGGAGCGTGCCCAGCACGTTGCGAACCGTCTTCGGCGAGCAACCTTTGCGTCCGAGTGCCGCGATAAAGGCCTCAACTCTGCGCTCGTCGAGCTCGTCAACGGCCACGCCGCCGAACCACGGGGCGATGTGGATCCGAACGTGCGACTCCACAGTCTCGATCGTCGACGGCTTGCGACCGAGGCTCCGAAGCCGGCTCTCGAGCATCGCCCCCAAGTCCGCCAGGGTCGGCGCAGCGCGGTCGGCGGGGCGAACCAGCTCCTCGGCGTCCATCAGCCGACGCAGCTCGCGCTCGGCCTGGTTACGCGTAAGGCCGTCACGACTGCCCGGCTTGCGGGCCATCCCGATCCGGCGGTGAGGGCGAGCACCGGACGCAGCGTGCCAGCGCCCGTACCAGACCCCGTCCTTCTCGTAAAGGGCTCCGCTGCCGTATCCGCGCTTGCTCATGACCGCGCCCGAGGATACGAGGTCGCTGGGACGCCTGAGCGGAAAACCCTGGGAGCAGACAGCCCAACGACGGCAGGCCAGTCGAGGATGACCGCGCTGAACTCGTCGGCGTCGGCTGCTGATCTCGTCACAGCGTCCCCCAGCGAGCCTGCTCCGGGGTTCCAGGACCGGCCGCGGTTCCGGCGAGGAGCGGATCAAGGAACGGGGCGACGACCGCGAGTGCCTCCTCGAGCGTGCGGGCCGCAGGTAGCAGCGAACGGCCGGCCTCGGCGGCATAGCCTCGCTCCCAGAGGTCGCGATCCGGGACCACGAATCGCGTCGGGAGAGTCGTCCGGCGCCGCGCCGCCTCCGACGCCAGCGCCGCGAGCTGCTGCGCCGCCTCGACCGACGCCCTGGTCGCGATCGCCACCAGATCCACGAGATCCTTGTATCGCGTCGACGGAGCCTCGCCATCCCCGTATCGGGCGAACGTCGCGCAGACCTTGTCGGCGACGTGGTCGACCAGGGGGTAGACGCGATACCCGTGCTGCGTGATGCCCGGCATCGTTATGCGCGCGAGCGCCGGCATGTCCTCCGGCTCGCCGGTCATCGTTACGTCGCGACCGACGAGGTCGACGTGAAACCTCGTCCACGGGGTCGCGCCGATGACAGCGACGACCGGCAGCCGGCTCCCATCCGCCGCATTGCGAACGGCCCGGGCCGCGCCGACCTCAAAGCGAAACCAGTCCCCGATGTCGAGAGCGGCTGCCTGACGCAACTCCCGCTCGGCGGCGTCGGCGGCGAGCGCGCGGTACAGGTCGATGTCGATCGTCGCCCGCACCCCGAGGTCCCGGGCCAGCAAGGCGGTGGCGCCCTTCACGATCCACCCGCGGTCGACGAGGTAGAGGCGTTCCAGTAGTCGGTCATAGGCCATCTGGCGCTGCAGTTGGGGAAGCGACCATCGACTCGTCTCGGACGCTGTTCTCAGCCGGTCGGTCAGGGCGCGCCGGAACGCTCCCGGGCTCCCGTAGCCGCGCGCGTCAGCCATCCGAGTGACCTCGGCTGGCGGCCGGCCCGCCGAGCACAGCGACACCGGACGAGGGCGAAACGTCCGTGACGATCGCTCGAGCGTCGTCCATCCACCTCGGTGTTTCGGGATCGCCAACGAGGTCGAGCAGCCAGCGCAGCATCGCCACGCCGTCCCCGCGGCGCAGCCCGAACCGCGCCGCTCGCGGCGCCAGCGCCGAAACGAACGTGCCGGCGTCCTCGGTGGCGCCCCGCAGCGCGTCGGCGACCACGTGGCCAACCGCCTCCGGGTCCTCGCGCTCCCCGAGAAGGTCCGCGGCAATCCGCGACGGCCGCGTCACGGGGAGGCCACGCAGGGCGATCCACTCGCCGCTCCCGAGCTCCCGCCGATAGATGCTCACGTCCGATCGCCGGACCTGCCGGCGTCGTGGAAGAGTGAAGTCGTGCCGGTCGGCGGGCAGGTGCCCAAGGCCATACACCGCAGCCGCCGACCGATGCGACACGACCCCCTGGTCGGCCGTGCGCTCCCACGCCAGGGTCTCCGGCGCAAGCTGGAGCCACGCCGCCCGCAGTTGAGCATGGTCTGACACGGGCGCCCCCGCCAGGTGGTACACCCCGTGCGCGACACGCTCCAGAAGCGAACCGTCCGCGCTGAGACGTTGCAGCGTCGCCGCCGAGATGCCTGCGGCCTCCGCCTGGCGACGGGTCACGAGCCCCCACTGATCCTCCGCGATCGGCGCCAGCTTCGCAATCGTCGACACCTGTACCACGGACTGCATACTAGCTCATTCCTGAGCTGTTTTGAAGGCCGCCGCCGCGCCCGCCACTGCAATACCAATCATGGACGACTGGTTTTGCAGCAGATTGCTCCGGGACCCAGCTCACGTCCGCCGGCTCGCGTTCGCGGTCTGCGGCGTCAGCGCGGTTGAGACTCGATCGCCTCGAGCCAGCCAAGGATCGCGTCGCGACGGTAACGACGCGAGCGACCGAGGGTGATCGTCGGGATCGCCCCACGCCGCGACATCTTCCACACCCACTCGACGTCCATGCCAAGCAGCTCGGCGACCTGGTCCGCGGTCATCAGGCGCGGCACGCCGACCAGCGTGGCCTCGGTGGGAGACCGGCTCGCCTGGTCAACTCGCACGACAGCCGGCCTTGTCACCGACGGCCTTGGCACTCTGCAGGCCCTCAGACCCGGCCACCATCGGCGGAGCGGCGACCCGCACCGGCAACCTGCCAGCGGCGATGAGCGGGCGGCGGGCAGAACGGCCGCTCCCTGGCCGCTCGAGACGTTCGCCTGGGTGTCCCATGCTTCCTATATCGAAACACGGGGCGTAAAGGGTGCAAGCGGATCGTGCCGGGCAACCCGAACGGTCACCAGTCCGCCAGGCTCGTCTGGGCCCAGCCGAAGATGCGGTGCCCGTCTCGTCGGCGCGACGCGCCCACCCACAACTGGGCCGCCGGATCAGCCTGGACAGCTCGCCCGTCCTCCCTCGACGGCAGCAGCCGCCCGGCGAGCACGGCGGCTTCGGTCCACGCGATCACACGGCAGGCTCTCGACGGAGGAAGCCACCGTCGGCGAACTCGTCCGTCTCGACCTGGACGTTCTTCCCTTCGCCAGTCGCGAGCCGCCAGACGACGGAGGGCTGACGCCGACGCGTCGCGCGAGCTCAGCCGTTGAGATGTCCTCGGCAGGCGGGAGGCCATCGGATGCTTTGCGCAGCCCGGCGATGTCGATCTGTGCAGAGGCCGCCGCGTGGCTGGCCAATCGCCCTCGCCAGGGCAGCGGGCTCGCTCCTCATGCCTCGAAGAACGCCGCTGTGACCTCGCCGGCTCGTATGCCATCATGGCCCGCGCATGACGTCGGGCAGCCATCGCAGACCACATTCGGCCTGGAAATCATTCGTTTGCACCCTTTAGGCGGGTCTCCTCGATAGGGGAAGTGTGGGCGCTTCTCAAGACCCTTTGCCGCTGCCTGAGCGCAGGCGACTGGCCGGCGAGCCCGATCCGGTGCTCGCCGGGCTGCTCGAGGCGCTCAGCCCCGAAGCGCGGTTCGGCCCTGGAGGCCGATTCCGCCGAGGCGGTTCTCGTGACGGAGCCAAACATCCGGTCACGGCTGCGGCCTTCGCCTGACCGCGCCCTGTCCGCGGGGCCCCGCCGCCGTCGACGGGAGACCTGCGAACCGTGAGCCTTCAGGCACACCGCGGGCGCCACCGGGAGCTACGGCATCAGCTGGCGCTGATGGCGATGCGCCCGATTGTGAGCTCAGCTGTCGCGTTGAAGGCGCGGCCCCTTGACTCCTCGCTGGTCGAGGACGCCGTCAGCGAGGCACTCACGCAGATGCTCGCCGCTGGCGAGCATGTCGGCGATCCGGAGGAAGTCAAGGAGCGATGGATTCTGTACGCGAAGCGGCGTGCGATCGATATACAGCGATCGGCCGAATACCGGCGCCGCGACCCGGTCCCCGTCGACGATCACGCGCTCGCGTTGGCGTTGAGCGTTACCGACGACATTACGCAAGCTTCCGAGCAGGAGCGCGCGGAGTGGCGCGCCCAAGAACAGCTCAACGAGCTCGAGGGCGACGAGCGCGTCTGGGTCGAGGCCTGGTACGACCAGATCCTCGCCGGTTCGCTCCCGGCAGGCGCGCAGCCCCGCGGGTTGGCTCAAGCGTTCGGCTGGACTCCAGCCAAGACGAAGAGCCTCTCGCACCGAACGCGACTGAAGATGGTCGCGTTCGCACAGAAGCGCGCCAGCGGCCAGATCTGCGAGGAGCGGCGAGCGCTGATTGAGGACTTCATCACGGCCAGCAATGGCAACGAGTTCGCTGGCGGCCTTGACGAGAAACGCTACAAGCAGGTTCTCTTCCACGTCGCCGGCTGCGAGTCGTGCCGCGCCGCCTGGGACACCCGGCGCCGCAGTGCACTTGGTCGCGCGCTTGCGCTTGTCCCGCTGCCACTGGGCGGGTTCGCCGACGTGGCCCGAGCGCTCCGCGAGAAGCTCGCGGGACTCAGCGGCGCCGTCCACAGCGCCACGTATTCCGTACGTCACCGCCTGGGCGTGGGCGGCGGCGCGGGCGCCGTGGTCGCAGGCGGCGGCGCCGCATCACTCGGTGGCAAGGCCGCCGCGATCTGCACGGCCGTCGTCTGCGCCGCGGCCGCCGGCGGCAGCGCCCTGGTCACCGCGGTCCCCGGAGTCCTTCCGTTCGCCTCCCACCACGCCACCCATCATTCGGTCCGCCACCCGAGACGCGCGGCCCCCACGCCGCCCCAGAACGCGCGCGTCGCCAGCTTCACACCCACGGTCACGACGCCGGCAGCGACAGTGGCCCCTCACGCGACCGCGCCCCCTCCCACGACGGGCTCGGGCACCTCCAAGACGCCCACCTTCACGCCCGGTGACCTTCAGCCGGCGGGCACACAGAGCGCCCCGACGTCCTCTGGCGCGCACGCCGCGAGCGTGACGAGCAAGACGCCCGCGACGAGTCCCGTTTCTCACGCGCCGACGGAGCATCCCCAGCGCCAGCCCACATGCACACCGGGTGACCTCGGGTGCTGAGCCCTCACAGCCACGACCAACAAGGAGCGCGGATGCGTCTACCAACGAACCCCCTGCGCCGCGCGACTCTCCTGCTCGCCATCGCCCTCACCGGTGGCCTGACGCTCGCAGGCCCGCCGGCGGCGATCAGCGCCGCGCTACCCCCGCTCATCGCCGCGCTCGCGCCCGCCGCGGCATCCGCCGGAACGTGGGCGCAGGTCACGTGCACCCAGCCCGTGGCTGGTCTACCTGGAGCACCGACCGACGGCTGGGCCCCCTTCAACGGCGGTGGCATCGCCACGAACAGCTGCGACCCCTACGCCGGCGGGCTGCTCGCCGCGCTCAGCGACGCCGCCCCCGAGTTCAACGGCGTCGGTTCGGCCTGGGTCTACACCACGCCGCCCGGCTCAACGATCGCCGGCGGGAGGATCGTCTTCCAGCTCTACGCGCCTCAAGGCCGCGCGTACGTGACCACCGGCAACTTCAACAACGCGATCGCCAGCTGCCAAGCCGGCTCTGCCCTGCGGCGGCCAGGTCGGCGGCGCCACCGGCGCGCTGAACCTCCCGATCGCCCCCACCGGCGGCACCACGATCACCGCCAACGCCGAATGCTTCACGCCCGGCAACGGCGACTGCGCCGCCGGCGCCGGCGGATCAGGCCTCGACGCCCAAGTCAACCTCTACCAGGCAATCGTCGAGCTCACCAACAACGCGACCCCGGCAGCAACCAGCTTCGCCGGCGGCCTCCTCGCCCCAGGCCCGATCACCGGGACGCAGCCGATCACCTTCATCGCCACCGACCCCAACGGGCCCGGCATAGACCGCATCCAGGTCGCCGTCGACGGTCAAAACGTCTACCAGGGCAACCCCGACTCCAACCAGGGCCACTGCGTCCCCGTCGGCACCGATCCCGGCGGCTACCCCGAGTTTCTCTACGCCCAGCCCTGCAAGCAAAACGTCGCGTTCAGCGCCCCTGTCGCGACCGCCGCCCTCGCGGACGGAAACCACGCGCTCACCGTCACCGTCACCGACGCCGCCGGCAACAGCTCCGTCGTGCTCCAACAGCCGATCACGACCGCCAACTACACGACCGTCAGCGCCAACCTCGACAGCGCCGTCCCGCCGCCACCCGCACCGACGCCCCCAGTCTGGACCTCCACCCGCGCCCGTCTACGCGATCGTCCTGGACCCCGCGACGCAGTCGCTCGTGCACGGCGTCAGCCGCGGCTTCGCCGGCTCAGCCCTGACGCTCTCCGGGACCCTTCGCAACGCCGCTGGCGTGCCCGTCCCGGGCGTTCCGCTCGCGCTGCTCGCGCAGAACGGCGATGCCGGTACTGCCCAGGTTCTCGTCCGCACGACGAGTGACGCCGCGGGCCACTGGACGCTTGACGCGCCCCGCGGCCCCTCCCGCCTACTCACGATCGCCTACGGCACCCAAGCCCAGGCCGCCACCGCCGGCAGCGGCATCACGATCAACGAGACGGTCACTCCCGAGCTCGGTCTGACCGTCAAAGCACTCGGCCGCGGACGACTGCGCTTCACCGGCCACCTCAACATCAGCCCTCTCAGCACCCCTCGACCCCTCGTCGTCATCGAAGCCGGCAAAGCCCACCACTGGCAGGCCGTCGGGCAACCCGTCGCCGTCAGCCCCACCGGCCACTACACCCTGACCTACACCAGCGGCGCTGGCTCCATCGGCTTCGCCTTCCAATTCCGTGCCGTCTCCGCCGGCACCAACCTTTTCACCGCGGCGACCTCCCCGATCCGAAAGAAGGTGGTCCGCTAATGCCCACCACGCCGCCCACCGCGCCGCGCTCCTCTGGCGGTCTGGATCACGCTCGGACTGCTCGCCATGCCATCCCCTCTCTGGCGACCGCCGCGAGCCCCCCGGTTACCGCACAGGCGGCCGCCGCGGATGCCGCGTTCCTCGCCTACGCGCCGCCGCCACCGGCCGGCGCCGGGGCGCTCTGCCTCGTCGACACCGGCGTCAACGCGAACCCCGACACCACCCCTGGCCTCGTCTCGGCAACGTCCTTCGACAACGGCACCGGAGCCGACGTCGACCCGCTCGGTCACGGCACCGTCGACGCTGCGATCGCCGGAGGCTCAGGCAACGGGGTCCTTGGCGCCTGGCCCCGCCTCAAGATCGTCTCGATCCGCGCGACCAACGTCCCCAGCCCCGGCCACGAACCCCAGTTCGAGTTCGATGACTACTCCAGGGGCATTTCGCAATGCGCGCTGCGCGCGGCACAGGACCGCCCGTCTACGCCATCGATCTACCGCTTTCCTCCGTTCTTCCCGCCTTCGCCGGACCAGACGGCCGCATTCGCCGACGCCTTCACCGCGGCACACAACCGCGGCATCTCGATCGTTGCCGCAGCCGGCAACAGCCCAGGTCGCCATCGAACTGCCCGGCCAGTGAGCCCGGCGTCCTAGCCGTAGGCGCCGGGCAGATCGCCGCGAACGTGGCTCAACCCGACCGCGAACGGCATCTGCTCGTTCTCGGCCACGAGCGGCCTGACGTTCTACGCGCCTGGCTGTGGGATCGACACGATCGACCCGCAGACCGACACGGCGAAGTGCTGCGGCAACGGCACCTCCCAGGCGTCGGCGTTCACCGCTGCCGTCCTCGTCGCCCTGCGCAGCTACGACCCCTCGCTCACCGCCGACAAGGCCGTGCAGCTCCTCCTTTCCACGACGACGAACGGCCAGCTCGACGTCGCCGCCGCGTTCCGCGCCGACAACCTCGGCGCGATCGTGGACGCCGGCAACGCCGCAGTCCCCAAGCCGCCACCGCCACCTCCCGCTCCGGCGCCAACGACCGACTCCGCCGTCGCCGAGCACTCCGCCGGCGATTCCGACAACGCCGACGGTCAAGGTGCCGCTCCCCGTCGTCAAGACCGCTACATGGCGCCACCGGCTCCTGCGGATCGCTCTGAAGAGCCTCCCGGCTGGCGCGCGCTTGCACGTGGAGATCACCTTCGCACGCGGTCAGCCGCTCTACATCGTGACCGCCAAGAGCACCGTCTCCACCGCCACATCCGGCGCCCGCTCAATGGCGCTGCTCCACCTCACCCAAGGATCGGCGTCGAGCGCTACGGTCTCAGTGAAGCTCTGATGCGCTCCAGCGTCGAAAGCCCTCCTCACCGTCGCAACGACCGCGCTCTGCCTTGCGACGCTGGTGTCCCCCGCGTTCGCCGGAAGCTACGTCGTCAGCGCCTGCAGCCCTCTCGGCTCCTCTGGGCCCTGGGCCCAGACCAACACCGCGGCGCCCGGGCTCACAGCCGGCAACCTCTGCGGTGGAGCGGCGATCGGCCCCGCTAGCGGCGGCGACCAGGGAGCTCTGTTCGCCGAGGACAACCTGCGCTCCACGGCCGCCATCCCCGATGGCACTGCAGGCCGGCTGGACGTTCACCGCCCCCTCCGCGGCAACGATCACCGCGATCAGCTACTACCGCGCCCTCTCGACCTACAAGGAACCGAACCTTGTTGCCGGGCCTGTTCGAGGCGCAACGGCGCCCCGCTCGAGCAATGCATGATCGGCCTCCCGTTCGGGTCGAGCATCGTCTGCTCCTGCCGAACACGCAGACGCCGGTGACGTTCAGCGGCCTCAAGACGACCAGCCTCTTCTTTGGTGTGGTCTGCCACGTCGTCGTCGGCCGGGACGACGCGATTGCGGGGGCGGCGGCACTATCCACTACGCCCAGGCGGATCTGTATTCGGCGCGCGTCACGTTGTCTCAGAGCGTGCTGCCGACGCTTGGCGCACCGGCCGGGGCGCTATTCGCCGGGGGCTTTACGTCCGGAGTGGTTCCGGTGCCGTTCGCGGCGAGCGATCCCAGCGGGATTGCCCAGGAGCTCGTGCGCAGCGAGACGGGTCAGACGTTGGTCATGGCCAGCCAGGGATGCGATTTCACAACCGTGGTGCCGTGTCCCCAGCTCCCGGGGGGCTCGTTGAGCGTGGACACCACTCGCGTTCCTGACGGGCCGCACACGTTCAGCGTCGTCGTGACCGACGCCGCGGGCAACGCCCAGACGGCAACTTCCCCGAGCATCGTCGTCGACAACAACGGCCCCCCGGCGCCGACTGCGTTCACGGCCACGCCTGGCGCACCAGCCGACACGATCAACCTGGCGTGGGCCAACCCGGCCGGACCAGCTCCGGTCACCGGCGCCCTGGTACAGCTCTGCCAGGCGTCGTGTCCAGCGCCGATCAGCGTGAGCCCGACCGGCGCGGCCGAGATCACCGCGCCAGGGCCCGGGGTCTACTCCTTGCGCCTATGGCTCGTTGACGCTCAAGGCCGCGGAAGCGCCCAGAACGCCGCGCTGGCGACCGTCACCGTGCCGACCCCTGGAGGCTCCAGCAAGCCGCCTGGCGGCAGTACGCCACCGCCAGGCACGCCCGTCCCGCACCCAATCCCAACGAAGCTCGCCGCGGCGATCAAGGGCCGTCAGCTGCACATCAGCGGCACGATCGCCGCAGTCGATCATGCCCCGGTCAAGGTCAGCTGGCGCTCACGCAGCTTCGGACACACCCTCGGCGCAAGCTCGCGCGTCGTGACCGTCCACAACCACAAGCTCGTGGCCACGTTCACGCTCAGCCACATGGCGCGCACCGGCACCGTTCGCGTCGCGGTCCGCTCAGGATCACGCATCCTTGTCAGCGCGCTCGCGCGGCCCAGCTAGCCGCCCAGACAGCCCGTTGGCCGCGCTACGCCCGCCCGGGAGGCCTTGCCGCATCCACTGCTGAGCGTCCCCTGAGGCAGCGTTAGAGCGGATTTCCCACCTTTACGGGCCCCTCCTCGATAGAAGGAGTATGGGGACCGACGACTGCGCTGACCGGGTGGCACCGCGAGCTGGCGTCCTCGCCGCCGTGGCCTGCGAAGTCGACGCTGATGAGTCGTGGTTTGCCACCGCGGCCCAGGCGGCAGTCGCTACCGACCCGGGCGGGGCCAGCCATCAGGCGCTTGGCGCGGCGCGCCTCTCACTCGAGCCCGAGACAGTCCGTCGCTCGCCGCATCGCCGCTCCGCGACGTCGACGCCGGCGACCGTGACGCGGACTAGCGGCGCCTCTGGGCGCCCGCGAGGGCTTGTGCGCTTCGCAGCGGCCGGGACGATTCTCCTCGCGCTCGTCGTCGTCGTCGCCCTTCTCGCCAACCCGCCACGTACTCGCGTCGTTGCGAACAGCCGCTCCGCCGCCACGCTGCACGCCAGCGCCCCGCAGGCCCAGTCCGCTCGCGCGCCCAGGCAGCCCGCTACTAACGCGGCCGGGCTGCTGCTCTCCCCGATCACGGCGGCGCCTGCCACGTCACCCGGGCACTCGCCCCCCGCGCAGCACGGACGCCGCGTAGCACCGAGACACCGCGTCCGCGCCGGCGGGCTGGCGCGGCTCGCCGCCTCACCGCGCCCAGCGTCGGCGACGCCGCCGCCAGGCGTGGCCACGACTACCTCGGCACCGCGCCCCGCACCGGCCCGGGTCGACTCGACGCCGCCCCCAGCGCGCCCGGTCTACCGCGCGCCTGCGCGTCGTGCGCAGCCGTCCTTCACGCCCGGCGACCTCGCGCCTTCCCAGAGCACCCCATAGCCCGCCCGACCTTATGCCCAGGCCATCCCAACCACCCCGGAGGTAGCGTCGTGACCCGTAGCTCTCTCACCCTGCACGTCCCCCGCCGACTCGCGCTCGTCGCCGCCGGCGCCCTGCTCGCGGCTCTAGCCGTCCTCGACGTCGGCCTGCTCGGCGGCTTGAAGGCCGCGGGTCTCGTCGGTACGCCGCCGCCCGGAGCGACGGTCTTCCAGACGCTGATCGGGACCCTGACCCAGAACGCGCTGTGGTTGATCGTGACCGGCGTCGGCCTGGTCCTGACCCTCGTCGCGGGGATGATGGCGTTCGGATCGCAGCGCGCGCCTGATGTCTTGTTCAGGGTCATCGCCGCGATCGCGTTGATCCTGATCGCGATCCCCGCCGTGCTCGCGTAGACGGCGATGCGCCGCCTCCTGACCACTCGCGCTGGCATGACCTCGGCGATCCTCGCCGGGGTCACGCTCCTTGCCCTGCTGGGAGCGCCGAGCTCGGCGTCCGCGGCGACAAGCGTGCACGCGTTGGCGCCCCCGATCGCGACGGTTGGCAGCTTCCTCGGCGGCATCGTGAGCTCGGTCATCGGCGGCGTTAGCTGGACGGTCAACCTCGCCGCCTCGTTCATCCTCAATCTGATCGGCGGCCTGGTGAAGCTGCTGATTCCGCGGAGCTGGATCCACCAGGGCCTCCAGATCCTCCAGTGGGTCGTCGCCGTCCCCGACTACACCGGCAAGGTCACCGCGCCCGGCGGCCACCGCGTCTACGGGTTCCCCGGCGTGAACGCGATGCGCGGCCTGTACACGTGGATCGGCGTCGCGATCCTCCCGCTGACCGCGCTGTACGCCACGGCCCGGGCGTGGAGCGGGCAGGGCGACCACGTCGCGATGCCGCTCGTCAGGGTCGTCACCGTCTCGATCGGCGTCCTCAGCTACACGTGGCTGTGGGGCCAAGCGGTCGCGATCGTCAACCAGCTCACGACGATGATCTTCAGCGTCCCGGCCGTCACCCAGGGGATCTACAAGATGTTCACGCTGCTGGTCTCCGGGACCGTCCTCGTCGGCCTCCCCTTGGTCGGCGAGTTTCTCCTCGCCGCGGCCGCCGCCGGACTGCTGACGATGATCTTCCTCAAGGTCGTCCTGATCCTCGTCGGCGCCTTGGTGTACGCGATCGGGCCGCTGATGATCGGCCTCGCGCCGACCGAGCGCGGCCACGCAGTCGCCCGCGCATGGGCGAGTCTCGCGATCGCGTTGTTCGCGATCGGGATCCTCTGGGCGTCGATCTTCGCGCTGGCCGCCGTCCTGCTCAACGACGCGAGCACCGGGGCGCTGCTGATCGGCGGCAACACGAGCGTAGGGCAGCTCCTCAGCGGCGTCGTGATCGCGATGGCCGCGATCGCCGGGTTCTACGCCAACATCAAGCTCACCAAGGCGATCGCGGGCATCGTCGGCGGCCAGCTCTCCGGTCTTCTCGCTCAGGTCGGCAGCCGCGGCGGCGCCCGCGGCCTGCTCGGCGGCGCCGCGAGCCGCGGCGGGGGTCCCACGGCCTCCCCAGCCGGTGCCGCAGGCGCCTCGCTACGCGGCTTCGCCGCCAAGATCAGCGGCGGCATCGCCGGAGCCGCCGGAGCAGCCCTCCCCGGTGGTCGCGCCGGCGCGATCCTGTCCGCCGGCGCTGGCGCGGGCGGCGCGCTCGCCCGCGGCGGACTGATCGGGGCGGGCGGCGCGCTCGCCGGCCGCGGCCTCGCCGGCGCAGCGCGCAGCAACGTTGGCCGCGCCGCCAGCGCGACCCGCGCGGGAGCGGTCGCGACCCGCCTCGCCCGCGGCGGCCAACGCGGCTGGAACGCGGCCGCCACCAGCGCGGCCGCAGGAGGCGCAGTCGGCCTCGTCGGGGGCGCCACAGCCGCCAATCGAGCACGCCGAGCAGCCAGCACGACGGTGGGCAAGCAGCCCACCAACGGCACCACTCCCCCTGGCCAGAACCCAGCGACGACCCGCGCGCCCGCAGACAGCCATTCCGGCCCGCGACCGACTCCCGGTGGCACCCCGTCCTCCCGCGGCACCGTCCCTGGACCCGCGCCGGCGCCGCCTCCACCCGGCGCCCGCGTCGGGAGCCCTGACCGAGCTGCAACCCGGCCAGCCAGCCCCGCGCCGCCTCCCGCCGGCCCAGGCAGACCAGGAGGGGGGCCGCCGCCGGCGGCGCCCACGCCGCCCGCGCCGAGGTCCTCGCCCGCGCCGCCGCCGTCGAGGTCGACGCCGCCGAGCCCGTTCGCGCAGCGCCCCAACCCGAAGCCCAGCCGCTCTCTGCCCCGATTCCGAAAAGGACGCAAGCCATGATGCCGACCCTGCGCCGGTTAGACGACGGCACCCGCTACTACCACCTGACGTTCCGGCAGTGGGGCGCCGCGCTCGCCGGCCTCGCGCTGCTCTACGGCGCGGTCAGGCTCTCGCCGCTGTCGCAGAAGTGGACGTTCACCGTCGTGCTGCTCACCCTCGTCGGCGATCACGGCGGTCATCCTGCCGCTGACCGGCAACGCGCTGGGCCTCGATCGGCACCTCGCGGCGATCGTCCGCTGGGGCCTCGGCCGTCGCTACTTCACCCCGCTGGACACCGCCTGGGCGGTCCGCGGGGGCGTCGTGCTGGCCACCATCCCTGTCGGTCTGACGATGCCCGTCGAGGCCTCGATCAACGGGTGGGAGCTCGACGACGACGCGCCGTCCGCGGCGGGTGCGGCATGAGCGCCGCCGCCGCGGTGAGCGCGCGCCGGACCGGGTCGATCGCCGACCTGATCGACATCCACGCCCTCGAGCCCGACGGGCTGATCGTCACCGGCACCGGCGAGTACGTCCGCGTCATCGACTGCCAGTTCGTGCCGAACCCGATCACCGCCGACGACGCGGCGGTAGAGGCGATCGAGGCTGGGTGGGCGGCGGTGTTCGCGGCGATCCCCGACCACCAGGGCCTCTCGCTGTACGCGCAGACCGATCCGATCCCGATCGAGGACGCGATGGCCGAGGACGTCGACCGCGTCGAGCGCGCGATCGCCGACGACCTGGCGGCGGGCCGCGACGAGCTCGCCCGGACCCGCCGGCGGTTCCTGCAGGCGCAGACGCAATCGGTGGCCACCGCCGCGCAGGGCGAGCAGCCCGCGGTCGCCGCCCGCTACTGGGTCGCGGTGCCGTGGCGGCCCGAGCTCCCGATCAAGCAGCGCTTCAAGCAGGCCTGCACCCCGCCGCGCCCGGAGTACCGAACGAGCTGGGAGGCGCACCAGCGCGCCGCGCGCGAGAGCCTCGACTACACCGAGCAGATCGGCGGCCTGCTCGCCGCGATGGGCATCGACGCTCACCTGCTCGGGCCGGTGGAGATCCTCGCCGGGCTCTGGGAGCGGCTGCACCCCGCCGCCCGAACGCTCCCCGACTTCGAGGCCTTCGACCGCGTCGCCAGGATCGTCCAGGCCACCAGCCCGCACGAGGCCGCGGCGCACCGCCAAGTGATCCTCGAGGCCGTCTGCGGCGGCGAGGAGCCGGCGGGCATCGACGCCAGCGACCGCCGCTGGCTGCGGCACGCCGACGGCGCGTTGGAGGAGACGATGCACCTCGGCAGCGTCCCGCAGGAGACCTCGCCGTGGTGGCTCGCCCACCTCCTCCAGGTCCCGCTCCCGTGCACCGTCGCGGTCCACGTAAGGGTCGGCGACCGCTCGAGGACGCGCGTGGCGCAGCGCCACCGGTGGGGGCGCCTGCGGTCCGCGGTGAACTACAAGGAGCGCAAGCTGCAGCTCGTCGGCAGCGAGGAGCTCGACGCGCTCGCCGAGGCCGAAGAGCTCGACCGGGAGCTCAAGAGCACGATCGCCGCGACCGTCTACAAGGTCTCGACCTACATCTCTTTCCGCCAGCTCGACGGCGACGAGGGCCTATTCGACGAGCGGCTGAAGAAGACCGCCGCCGCATTCCAGTCGCTTGACCGACGCCAAGGTCCTGCGCGGCGTGTTCCTCAACGTCCAGGCGTGGCCCACGACGCTCCCGATCGGCGTCGACCCGCTCCGCGCGACCCGCGCCTACGCGCAGCGCAACATCGCCCACTGCTCCCCGCTGGTCACCGCCGCGTGCGGCTGCCCGGAGGGCCTGATCCTCGGGTTCTCCGACCCCGGCGGCACCCTGGTTCGCCTCGATCCTTATGACCCGAGGTTTCAGACATTCGTTTCATGTCTGATCGGGCAGGGCGGTGGCGGCAAGACGGTGATGGTCAACAAGCTGCTCCTCGCCGCCCTCGCCCAGGGCATGCGCGGCTTCATCATCGACCGCTCCACGATCTCGAGCGGCGACGGCCAAGGGCGTGTCCAGGGCCACTACGACCCGCTCCTAGTCCCTGGTGCCCGGGTCGGCGAAGGTGCACGTCGGCACCGGCAGCGCCGACGTCATCTCACCGTGGGACGTCGCCGACCCGACGGCAGGTCGCCGGCGCGAAGCTCGAGTTCCTGCTCGCGTTCCACGCGCTGCTGATCGGCAACATCGCCGGCGACGAGCGCCGGCTGTCCGCCGACGAGGAGGGGCCCCTGACGACGGCGATCGCCGCGGTCTACGCCCGCTGCGCTGACAGCGCCGAGCGGCCCCGGGAGACGCTGCTCGTCGAGGAGCTCGAGCGGCTCGCCGAGGGCGCCACGAGCCAGGGCAACGTGGCGCAGACGATCTACTCCCTGATCGCCAGGCTTACACCGTATATCGAGGGAGGCCCGCTCGCGCACATCGCCGACCTCCCGACGACCGTCGCGCCCGATCCGCCGCTGACGCTGTTTGACATCGCAGGCGCCCCGGACCGCCTGATCCCGGCGTTGATCCTGACGATCGTCGACCACATCGAGCACGCGATCCACCAGACCCGCAGCCTCTACGTCCGCGGCGAGCTCGCCGAGACCGGCAACTGGGCCGGCCGGCCGTTCCTGGTCATCGAGGAAGGCTGGAAGCTCACCCAATCCCAGGCGTCGGGGGCGTGGCTGAACGAGTACGCCCGCCGCTCGCGGCACTGGCAGCTGTGGATGATCTGGGTCACCCAGTTCTGCAAGGACGCAGACAACGAGCAGGGCCGCGCCCTCATGGAGAACAGCTCCATCCGGCTCCTGTTCCGCAACAACCGCCGCGACCTCGAGTTCGGCCGCGACCCGCTCGGCCTGAGCGACATCGACATCCACGCGATCACCGGCCTCCAGACCCGGCCCGGGCTCTACAGCACCGTCTACCTCCAGAGTGCCCGCGGCCGCGGGCAGGTCCGCAGCATTCTCGGCGCGCTCGAGTACTGGATCTGCAGCAACCACCCCAAGAACGACCAGCCGGCGCGTCACGCCGCGCTCCAGGACGCCGGCGGCGACCCGTGGAAAGCGCTGCGGTTGCTGTGCACGCCGGAGTGGCAGCTCGCCTACCAGGAACGCGGGCAGGCCGCCTGAATGGCCGCGCCCGCCGTCAGCCTGCTCGTGCGCTCCGCGGTCATCGAGCGCACCCGGCCCAGGGTCACCGTCACGCCGCCGCCCAAGCGCGGCCGCGGCCCGCTCTACACCGCCCTCGGCGTCGGGACGCTCCTGTTCCTGCCCGCGCTGATCGTCGCCGGGTTCCTGATCGGGTCGCAGCCGGCGCCCGGCTGCGGCGTCCAGGCGTCGCTGCCCGGCTCCTGGAGCGGCCCGGGCTCGCTCGGCGGGGTCGCCGGCACCGGCGTCACCCCGGCCGAGCTCGCCGCCGCCCGCCGGATCCCCGGCCTGGGCGGCGCCCGGATCACGCCTGGGCCCTACAGCCCGACCGCGTACTTCCCCAACCCCAACGCGCCGCCGACCAACTGCTCATCGACGTGCCTGAACACGGCGAGCGGGATCCGCGTCAACAACGCCACGCGCCGCGCGTACCTGATCGCGTCGAACCCGCGGCTGAACCAGTACGGGGCGCTGGCCTACATCTGGCCCAACCCCTACGGCTGGGCCGGCCCGTTCGTCGTCGCCGACACCGGCGGCGCGTTCAACGTCGCGGGCCGCCTGGACTTCTACATCTTCATGGACACCGGCCAGACCTGGCAGCAAGCGCTGGCCAAGGCCTACCAGTGGGGGCCCGCGAACACCGTCAACGTCTCCGCCACCCCGATCCAGCCCGGCGGCCCCAGCATCGCCGCGCCCCTGGGGCCCGTCTCCCTGGCCACCACCCCGGTTGCGCCCTCGCCCGCGACCACCGTCGCGGCCGCGGCCGGCGGGTG
This sequence comes from uncultured Solirubrobacterales bacterium, assembly GCA_963795745.1. GTDB lineage: Bacteria > Actinomycetota > Thermoleophilia > Solirubrobacterales > Solirubrobacteraceae > Palsa-513. Next base: position 6,589 of record CAWCIT010000006.1, on the reverse strand, counting down.
CGGCACGGCGGTCGCTCGACCCGGCACTCAGCGCGCGTGTGGGGCAGATCGCCGCCCGCTACGTCGGCGACGGCCCGAGCATCCCGGGCTTCCAGCCGCCGTCGACCAGCCTCGAGTGGTGCGCCTGGTTCGCGTCGAACGTGTGGCGCCTGGCCGGCGTGCCGATCGCCGTCACGTTCGCCTCCAACGACCTCTACCAGTGGGGCGCCGCGCACCACACCCTTTGGATGGCCGCCGGCCAGCCACCGCCCGGGCCCACGCCGCCGCTCGGGGCCGCACTCGGGTATGGCAGCGGCCCGCAGAGCACCGCCACCAGCGGCCACGTCAACCTCGTGACGAAGATCAACCCCGACGGGTCGTTCATGCTGACCGGCGGCAACGAAGGGGGCCGCGTTCTTCTCACCGGCCCCTGCCGCCTGGGCGGCGGCGCCGGCGCCGTCCACCTCACCGGCCCCGGCTGCGACACCCGCGAGGTCTACGGCATCGCTGCTCCCGGAGGCCTCGCATGACCCCCCGTGGCCCCTCAAGCCACCGCCGCCGGTCGCCGGCGCTCGGCGCGCTCGCGGTCACCGTGGCGCTCACCGGCTGCGGCTTGCATAACCCCGACGCCGCGAGCTCGCCGTCGACGCCGGCCACTACCACCACGGCGGTCACCCCGTCGCCGGCGCCGACCCGTGCGCAGATCAACCGCCAGGACCACCCCTCCCCCGCCCAGGTGCGCAACCAGCAGGCCGCGAGCTCCGTGCGGCCGATGCTGCCGGCGCTGCCGATCACCACGGCCGGCGTGACGATCGACATCGCAGGTCTCGCCCCCGACGGGCGGACGACCATCCTCACCATCACCAGCCGCCTTGGCCGCGCGCACGCCCTCGCGGTGTACCGCCACGAGCTCCGCCGATACGGCGACACCGGCCGCGCCTACCAGCCCGTGGTGCAGCCATGAGACCCGCGGACGACAGCCGCGGCGATCACCGCCGGTCTCGCGCTGGCGGGGTGCGGTCTGCACAACCCCGACGCCGTAAAGGCACCGCCGCCGGCGCGCCGCACCGTCCCCGTGGCGCCTTCGCAGCTGCGCACCCCGCCGGGCGCTCTCGCTGCCCAGCGCGACGCTCTCGTGCGGGTCGCCGTCGACTACACGCTGACGCAGGCGACCTGGTCGCCGGACACCTACGTCGCGCAGCAGGCCCACCTCGCGGGCCTCTCCAGCGGCCAGGCGCTCGCCGAGCTCGCCCCCCGTGCCGGGCAGCCGCCGGCGGCTGTCGCCGCGCAGCTCGCCGCGGCCGGCTCGAGCAGCCAAGCCACGCTCCTCGGCGTCGACGGCCCCACTCCCGGCCATCAGGTCGTCGTCGCCTACAAGGCCACCGCGACCGGCGTCGGCAGGAGCACCGGCCACCCCGACTACGCCATCGCGCACGTCACCCTCACCCCCCACGCCCACGGGTGGCTCGTGTCCGGCTTCGCCATCCAGCCATGACCGGCCCCCCTCCTGCCCTGCCCGCCACGAGCTCGCAGCGCTCGCCGAGTTCGACGACGCCCGCGACCTCGATGCGACCCGCGCCAAGCTCGGGCTCGCCCAGCTCCTTCCCGCGACGCCTGCTCGCCCGGCCCGTCGTGATCGCCGCCGCGGCGATCACGATCGTCACCGGGGTCGCCGCGCTGGCCAGCGCGATCGACCCCGCGCTGGGCCCGGGCGGCGCATCCGCACCCCACCCTCCACGGCACGCTCGGAGAGGCGTTGGGCATCTTCGCCACGAACGGCCGGCTACTCATCGTGCCGCTGCTCCTCGTCGCCGGCCGGTGGCCCACCGGCCGCCTCACGCGGCGCGCTCGGCGACCTCCTCGTGGGCGCCCTGCTCGTCGTCAACCCCGTGACGATCGGGCTCGCCCTGGGGCGCTTCCCGACGACGCTCCTGCCATACCTTCCGCACCTCCCGCTCGAGGACGCGGCGCTCGCCACCGCCGCCGCGGCGTGGCTCTCCCGGCGCCTCCCCGCAGCCCCCGGCACGCCGGTCCGGAGCCTGGCCGGCTACGCCCTGTGGACCCTCATTTTGACCGTCGCCGCCGCGCTCACGGAGACGTTCCTGGTGCCCCATGCGAGCTGACCAGGACGGCAACGCCCGCACCTGGAACGGCGGCCGGACACTGCTCGCCGCCGCGGCCGCGTGGGTCGTCTACCGCCTCGCAAAGCGCGCGCTCAAGGTCGCGCTCCTGGCCGGCGTGCTGGCCGCCGGCGCGGGCCTCGCCAAGAGCCGCGGCGTCGACCTCAGCGCCGTTGGCCGCTTCGCCACCTGCCAGGTGCCGGCGCTGATCCGCGGCGCCGGCCAGCTCCCCCAGCTGCTCGAGCAGAGCGCCCCCGGAGCGCATCAGCGCTCGCTTCCGGTAGCCCGCCAGCTGGCTCGCTGCCAGCCGCCCAGCACGCCGGCGACGAGCCGGCAACGACGGACGCCATGACCGGCCCGCAGACCTCTCGCAAGCGCAGCCTTCAGGTGGGCCCGGGCCGCCCGCAACAGCCGACGGCAGCCATCTTCAACGCCAAAAGACTTTCGCGGAGGCGAGCGCTTCGCGCTTGCCGAGCTGGGCTTGAACCCAGCACCAAACCCAGCACTGAACCCAGCATCTTCGATGCTGGGTTGGCCCCGGATCCCCCCTGCAAATGCACACCATTCGCCCCGACGGTCTGCATGACCACCCCCCCTCAACGTCGATTGGTGGTGGTCATGCAGTCCTTGGGGATGGTTGAGCAAGATGCAGGGGGGATCCGGGGCCATAGGTCTGTGGTCTGTGTGGAGATGCATCTGGGTTTGATTGAGGGGATTGATGGATCAAAAAACAACAACAGAAACTGCAAAACAACCTGGAGTGACGAGACGATTATTGGCTCGCTTCGCGGTACGGGAGCGGGCGCCTGGGGTGGCTGTGGAAGGGGCTGGCGGGTAGGAGGCGGTGGGCGCTTCGCGCCTGGTTTGGGTGCGGGCGTGGGAGCTACTCGGGGGCTACTGGGATGAGTGGCCTCTGTGTCGGGCCGGGTCCGAGGTCGCTGGAGGGATTGGCGTGGTTGGCGCGGGTTGGCGCGTCGCCTCCGGAGCCGCTGCGGCTCGTGGTGGGTTGGACCAAGCGCCTTGCGCTCGACCACGTCAGCCGCCTCGAGCGCGCCGGTCTGGTGACGCGGATCGCGATGCGCCGCGGTCACGGATCGCTCGTCGTGATCACCTCGCGCGGAGCAATCGAGGCGGGGTATCCGGCGACCCGCGCGCCGCGCTCAGTCGAGCCCTCCAACTGGGCTCACGCGAGCGGCTGCGCGTGGACCGGCGCGTGGCTCGTCCTGCGCCTGCGTGAGCTGCGCGAGGAGGCGCCCGAGGTCCCGGCGGAGGCGATGGAGTGGTGGGGCGAGCGCGACATCTTCGGCGACGACTTCTGGCGGCGCGAAGTGCGCCACAAGGACCACCAGCGCGGCACGGTTCGCGCGACGCATCGGCCCGATCTGGGCGTTCGTCTCGGGGGTCTTCCGCTGCCGGTCGAGGTCGAGCTCCAGCGCAAGTCGCGGGCCCGGCTGCGCGGCATCCTCGGCATGTACGAGGAGCTAGCGACCGACGACGAATCGCGGTTCGGGGGCGTGATCTACGTCACCGGCACGCGGGACATCGCCGACGGCGTGCGGCGCGCCGCGAACGACGTCGGGCTCAACGAGAGCGTCCTCACGCTGCGCTCCTACACCGACGTCGTCGCGCAGACGCGGGCCGCCGCAGCAACCGACCACACGGCCGCTCCGGAGGAGCGGCCCGACCTAGGAGACGCCGCATGATCCTCGCCCCGCTCCATGACGCCCTGTACATCGTCCTCGCGACGATCGCCGCCGCTGTCGCCGGCGTCGCGCTCGCGTGGTGGCTGCGGCGCCGCACGATGATCTCCATCCGCAACCTCTACCTCGCGGCCGCGAGTGCCGGGGCGCTCGACCTGCTCGCCGCCAGGACAGGCTTGACCGCGGCGCTCGGGGCGAGCGTCCCGCTCACTGGCCTGACGATCGCCGCGAGCGCGGCCGGCCGACGCTGGCGGCTGTCTGATCTCGGCGCCGGCGAGGAGCTCCGCTGCCATGAGCAGCAGCGGCGCTGGATCTGGCAGCCGAGCGTCCAGCGCGCGGAGGGCGAGACCGTCAGGATCGCTACGCAGGGCCAGATCGTCCGAGCCCGCGAATGGCCGGGCTCTGAGCCGTTCGTGCCCTTGACCGCCGACCCGGACGGGCCGCGGGTGCCCAGGCGGTCGGGGCGTCACGTCTTCACCGCCGGCGGGACCGGCAGCGGCAAGACGACGTCGGCGCTGCGGGCCGCCGCCGGCCGCGTCCTGAAGGACAAGGCGGCGTTGTTCTTCGTCGACCAGAAGGGCGATCCCGACGCCGAGGCGTTCCTGCGGAACCTCGCCGCGCTCGCCCGGGTGCCGTTCATCCTGCTGGACCCGCACGCCCCCGACGGCGACCACTGGCAGCCGCTGTGGGGCGAGCGCCCGGCCGAGGTCGTCGCCGGCGTCCTGTCGGGCATCGAGGCGAGCGAGCCGTACTACATCGACGCGCTGCGGTTGCACGTCGGGATCGTCGCCTCAGTCCTCCACACAGGGGGGTACTGGCCGCCGTCGTTCCCGCTTCTGGTCGAGGCCGCGCAGCTCGAGCAGTTCGACCGGATCGTGGACATGGCGGCCAAGCACCGGGCCGCGCACACGGAGCTCTACAGGCGCGTGAAGAACCACAAGGAGTTCGTCGAGTCCCCGGAGGGCGCCAAGGCCCTCCGCGGCGGCCTTGTGCGCCTCGAGCTCGTCATCGGCGACGCGTGGCGCCAAGTCCTCACCCCACGCCAAGAAGCGGGCGGCGATCTCGTCGGCGTCAGCCTCGCCCAGGCGATCCGGCAGCACGCCGTTGTGCTATGGCGCACGCACGTCGATCAGATGCCCGACGAGGCGAAGACGATCACCGCCGTCGTCCTCACCGACATCCACGCCAGCGCTGTGCGCGCCCAGCAGGATGGGCCCGCCCTGTGGACGGTCGTCCTCGACGAGTTCGGCGCCGTCATCCAAACCGCGAGCGCGCAGGCGCTCGCGCTGCTGCAGCGCGGCCGCACGCACGAGGGCCAGGTCCATGTGATCACGCAGTCGGTCGCCGACATCGAAGCGCTGACGGGACAGACCGGCTTGCTGGCGTCGATGAGCGACAACTTCACCGCGTTCATCATCCACCGCCAAGCTTCCCCGGAGAGCCGCGACTGGCTCGCGAAGCTGATGGGCACCACCGCGCTCTGGCAGTCAACCGACCAGACCCGCGGCCACAACCCGACCGGCATGGGCTCAAGCCGCCGCGTGCGGCAGTTCCGGATCAGCTCCGACACGTTCGCCGAGCTGCGGACCGGTGAAGCAGTCATCCACACGACGCTCGGGCCGCCGCCGCAGGTCACCCGCGTCAAGCAGCTCAAGCTCGCCTCGGCCGGTCCCGACCGCATCGGGACCCACGCCAGAAGCGCGTGCGAGATGACCGTCCACCCCGCCAGGCAGCTGCCGCCGGCGAAGGGCACCCAGGCCGCGCAGCCGGGGGCCACGCCCCCGACCCGCGACCCGGGCGGCGCCGCGGCGAAGGCACCCGCCCGCGCCCGCCGCGAGCGCGCCGCACCGACGGCCAAGGCCACCGTCCATAAGGCCACGCCGGAGACCGAACCGTCGCCACCCGCTCTCCCCGGCCATGTCCTCTAGGCCATCGACACCGATCCCGGTTTTGACGCTTAAGCGTCAAAACACCGGCGGCGGGGCGCTGCTCGCCGCGCTCGAAAGCGCGTGGCAAGCGATCGCCTGCCACCACCCCGACCTCCCGCCGGCGCACATCGTCATCGGCCAAGGCTCAGGGCAACGCGGCGGGCTGCTCCTCGGGCACCTCGCCCCCGACCGCTGGGAGCCGACCAGCGGCGGTGAGCTCGTCCACGAGCTGCTGATCGCCGGGGAGGGCCTTGCCCGCGGCGCGGTCGACGTGTTCACCACCGAACTACACGAGGCCGTTCACGCGCTCGCGCTCGCCCGTGGGATCGCGGACACCAGCCGCGACGGCCGCTACCACAACAAGCGCTACCGCGACCTCGCCCGCGAGCTCGGCCTGGAGGTTGAACGCAACCCGCGGACCGGCTGGAGTGAGACGACGCTGCTCGCCGCGACGCAGGAGCGCTACCAGGAGGCGATCGACGCGATCGAGCGCGCGATCACCCTGCACCGCCTGCGCGAGCCCACGCCCGACGCCGCGGGCCGAAACCTCGCCGCCGCGGTCTGCGGCTGCCCCCGGCGGATCCGCGTCGCTCCCCGCACCCTCCGGGAGGGCGAGATCACCTGCCAGGTCTGCCACCAGCCCTTCACCACGCCCGCCACGGACTCGGCGGGCGCGCCGCCGCGGCAGCACGCAGCGGCGGCAGCGCGCGTCAGCGCCGCACGACCCGGCGGCCCGGCGGGACGCCAGGCGCGCCCGGAGGGGGACTGCGGCGCTCGGGTCACCCTCGGCGCGCGGATCCCCCGCACAGCACGGCGCGCCCTGAAGCGAACGCCCGCAACAACCCAAGACCACAACACCAGG
>CAWCIT010000005.1:0-172643 GCA_963795745.1 uncultured Solirubrobacterales bacterium | reverse complement strand
CTACGGGGCACGGGTGATCGCCGCCGGCGACGCGACCATCGTCCACGTCGTCGACGGTCTCCCCACCCAGAAGCCGGGCAAGCTGCCCACCGGCCTGCTGCCGCACGAGACCGACGGCAACAGCATCGTCGCTCGGCTCGACGACGGTCTCTACATGCTCTACGCCCACCTCCAGGCCGGGTCGATCAAGGTCAAGGTGGGCGACCGGGTCAAGCGCGGCGATCCGCTCGCCCTCGTCGGCAACAGCGGCAACACGAGCGCTCCGCACCTGCATTTCCACGTCATGGACGGGCCGTCTCCGCTGGCCTCCGAAGGCGTTCCCTACGTGATCGACGCCTTCGCCACCGAGGGCCGGCTGCGCTCCACCGCCGACCTCGACAGGTACGAGAACACCACCGTCCCGTTCGCCATCCTCCCGTTCGCCGGCGCCGGCCCCAACCGGGCCGAGCTCCCCCTCGACCTCACGGTCGTCGACTTCGGCTGAGCCGCCCCGCCCGGCAGCGCCGACGGAGCATTGCATAGGAAATCGCCTTACGGCGCGCCGGCGCGTCCTGACGACGCGCCGGCGCCGCGATAACGTCGGCGCCCGCATCCCGGCGACGACGGGGTCGTTCCGGAGGGGAGCATGCCAGGCACGTCGGCGAGACGACGAACACGCTGCGCCGGCGGATCGCGTGCGCCAACCGCAATCAGCTGCGCCACGACAGCGAACCCGACCGCCACGCCGCCACCTCAGCAGGCCATCCCCGTGAAGCAGCGCCCCCGAGCCGCGACGTCTGGCGCGGTCCCATGACCGGCGAAGCCCCCTCGCCGGTCATGGGTCCAGCCGCGTCCGGCCCTGTTAGCCGCCGAGGAGTCCGCCCAGGAACCCGGTGCCCGACCCGCCGAGCAGGCCGCCCAGGCCGGGGATCAGGTTGGTGATCTGGCCGAGCAGGCCGCTGACCGGCCCGGGGACGCTGACCGTCGACCCCGGGGTCGTGCCCGGGCTGCCGGCCAGGTTCGGCAGGAGGCTCTGCAGGAGCTGCCCGACGAACTGGGTGACCGAGCCGATCAGCGAGCCGGCGAGGGCCGCCGGGCCGCCGGCCACGCCCGCCGTCCCGGTGGTCGCGCGACCGCCTGACGGCGTCGTGCTCGAGCAGCTGAACGCCTGCTTGAGGCTCGCCACCAGCGAGTTCAGCTGGTCGGGCAGGCCGCTCAGCACCGACTGGAGCTCCGTCTGCGCCGACGCCGGCAGGAACGACAGCAGCGACTGCAGGCGACCGAGGTCGGTCGGCACGGACGCCAGGACGCTGGCCACGACCTGGCTGACCGCGTCGATCGCCGGGCAGGCCACCGACCCGGGCGAGATCGCCCCGGCCAGCTGGCCGACCTGGCCGGTCCCGGCCCCCGACAGCTGGGCCACGATGCCGGCCAGCGGGCCCTGGCTGGCGCTCGGCAGCTGGCCGAGCAGCCCCGAAACGAGCGTCAGCGCCTGCTCGCGCCCCTGGGTGATGCTGGCGATGAAGGCGGCCAGGCTCGTCTGGTCGGCGCCGGTGACCGCGCCGACGAGCGGCGTCAGCGCCGCCGCGTCGCGGCTCTCCTGGGCGGCGACCTTCGTCATCGCCGTGGCCGCCCGGACCCGCACCGCCGGCGTGTGCGCGTGACGGTAGAGCTTCGCCGAGGAGACGCCGGCGGCCTCGAGCTGGGCCTCGAGCGCGGCCAGTGGCCCGCTGACCGCGCCGCTCGACGCCGCCGCGACCACCTGATGGAGCGCGGCGTCGGCGCCGTGGACGTGAGCCCGCACGCTGGACAGGGAATCGGCCTGAGCGGCCGCCGGGACGACCGCCAGGGCCCCGGCGGTCATGGCGCCGGCCAGGACGAGGCGAGCCCGCCCCCGGCGCCGCGAAACTTCGACAGACTGCGACATGTTGGATCCTTGCCTTGGTTGTGGGGACCGTCACCAGGGAAGAGCCCCTCCCGCCGCCGATGTGACATCACCGCGCTCGAACATCCGTCGAGCCCTACCCGCCGTTTCGCTCCCGACCGACCCGGGTAGCTGGCCGGACAACGCCCGGCTGCGGCGCGCAGGGGCCGCCCGACCGGAGGATCCCGCTCCAGATGACCGTCGCGATCACCGAGCCGGCCCCTCCCGCAGTGGCGATGACCTTCGACGACGGCCCCGACGCCGACTGGACCCCCGGCCTGCTCGACGCCCTCGACGCGGCCGGGGTGCGCGCCACGTTCTTTCCGATCACCCGGCGGGCCGCCCGCCAGCCGGCGCTCGTCGCCGCGATCGCCTCCCGCGGGCACGAGATCGGCCTCCACTGCGCCCGCCACCTGCGCCACACCGAGACTCCGCGGGCCACCATCGAGGCCGACACCGTCGAGGCGCTGGCCGCGCTCGCCGTCCTCGGCGTCCGCCCGGCGCGCTGGCGGCTGCCGTGGGGCGCCCGCGCGAGCTGGACCGCCGCGATCGCCCGCGAGCACGGCCTGGAGATCGTCGGCTGGACCGCCGACACCCACGACTGGCGCGGCGACGACGCGGCGCGGATGCTCGCCGCCGTCGCCCCCCGGATGCTCCCCGGCGCCGTCGTGCTCATGCACGACGGGCTCGGCCCCGGCGCCCGCCGGGCGGGGTGCCGGGAGACCATCCGCCTGGTCGGCCCGCTCGCCGCCGCGATCCGCCGGCGCGGGCTGCGCCCCGCCCCGCTGGCCGCCCTCCCGCCATGCCCGTGACCGCCCCCCCGGCCGCCGGCCTCGACGCCGTGCTCGCGCAGATCGCCGCCGGCGCCGCCGGCCACGACGCCGCCCCCCGGTTCCCGACAGCCGCGTTCGCCGCCCTCGGTCGAGCCGGCGCCCTGGCCGGCGATCTCGAGTACGCCGACCAGTTGGACCTCGTCCGCGCCGTGGCCCGCGCCGACGGCTCGGTCGGGCGCATCCTCGACGGCCACCTCAACGCCGCCGAGCGCCTGCGCCTCCTCGCGCCGACCGACGATCCCCGCATCGCCCGCGACCTCGAGGCCGTCGCCGCCGGCGAGCTCTGGCTCGGCCTCTGGGGCGCCGACCCCCTGCCCGACGAGGGCTCGCCGGCCGCGATCGCCGGCGCGCCCGGAGCCTGGACGGTGTCCGGCGTGAAGGTGTTCTGCTCCGGCGCCGGCGGCGTCCACCGCGCCGTCATCCTCGCCCGCCCCCCCGGCGGGGCCGCCGGGCCGCCCTGGCTGGCCTACGTCGACCTGACCGCCGGCGTCGAGGTCGATCGCAGCTGGTTTCGCGGGGCCGGGATGCGAGCTTCGGAGAGCCACCGCGTCCGCTTCGACGCGGCCGAGGTGACCGCCGTCCTCGGCCGGCCGGGCGAGCTCGCCCGCGAGCCCTGGTTCTCACGCGACGCGATCCGCACGGCGGCCAGCTGGGCCGGGATGCTCGACACGGCGGTCGCCGGCGCCCTGGCCGCACTCGCCGCGCGCCCCCGCCGCGGCGACCTCGAAGGCCTGGCCGCCGGGCGCATCCTCACCGCCCAGGCCACCGTCGACCTCTGGCTCGCCGCCGCCGAGCAGGCCCGCCCGGGGCTGTCGATCCACCTCCGCGACGCCGTCAGCCAGGCCGCGGCCACCGTCCTCGACGAGGCCGCCCGCGCCTGCGGGTCGCGGCCGTTCGCCACCGGCACGGCGCTCGACCGCGCCCGCCGCGACCTCGAGCTGCTGCTGCTCCAGCACCGGCTCGACCCGCTCGTCGCCCGCCGCGGCCTCGAGGCCCTCGACCGATGACCAGGAGCGATCGCATCGAAGCCGGCTGGTTCGAGGACCTCTACCGCCAGCGGCCCGACCCCTGGGACTTCGAGACGAGCACCTACGAGCGCGGCAAGTACGCCCGCACCCTGGCGGCCCTCGGCCCGCCCGGGCGGCGCTTTCGCCGGGCGCTCGAGGCCGGCTGTGCCAACGGCGCCTTCACCGAGCTGCTCGCCCCCCGGTGCGACGAGCTGATCGCCATCGACGCCTCCGCCACCGCCGTCGGCCGCGCGACCGAGCGCCTCGCCGGCCTGGGCCACGTCGAGATCCGGCGCGCCACCCTGCCGGAGGAGCTGCCGGCCGGGCCGTTCGACCTGATCCTCTGCTCGGAGATCCTCTACTACTGGAACGAGGCGCTCCTGCGGGCGTTCCTGGTCGCGGCCGAGGCCCTCGTCGCACCCGGGGGCAGCCTGCTCGCCGTCCACTGGCGCCCGGCGACCCGCACCTATCCCCTCCGCGGCGACGACGTCCACCGCATCCTCGCCGACCAGCTCCGCCTCGAGCACGCCTTCCACGAGGTCGCCGACTGCTACCTGATCGACCGCTACGACCGGCGGCCATGACCGCCGCCGCCCTGCCCGCCCCCCACGCCGGCCTGCGGGCCAGCGTGGTCGTACCCGCCCACGACGAGGAGGAGCTGATCGGCGGCTGCCTGCGCGCGCTCGCCGGGCAGGACGGGCTCGAGCCGTCGGAGTTCGAGGTGATCGTCATCCTCGACGCCTGCACCGACGCGACCGAGCGCGTCGCCCGGGCCGTGGCCGCCGAGCGGCCGCGACTGCGCCTGCACCTCTGTGGCGGGACCGGCCGCGGGGTCGGCGCCGCCCGCAAGCTCGGCATGGACCTGGCGTGCGCGCGGCTCCTGGCGATCGGGCGCCCCGACGGCGTGATCGCGTCGACCGACGCCGATTCGACCGTCGCCGCCGACTGGCTGCGGATCCAGGTCGACGCCGTCGCCGCCGGGGCGCGGGCCATCGGCGGCCGGATCGAGCTGTTCGCCGCCGACGCGGCCGCGCTCCACCCCGGCGTCCTCGACCGGCGCGCCGCCCGGGCGGCGGCCCGGGCCGCCCAGGTTCGCTCCGGCGGCCCGCCCGGCGCCGGCCACTGGCAGTTCAGCGGGGCGTCGATGGCGCTCGCCGCCGGCACCTACGAGGAGATCGGCGGGCTCGATCCCGTCGCCGCCCTCGAGGACGAGGCGCTCGAGCGGTCGCTGCGCCGCCACGGCGTCGAGATCGAGCGGCGGCTCGACGTCCGCGTGGCCACATCGGGGCGCCTGCGCGGCCGCGCCGTTCGCGGCCTGGCCCGCGACCTGACGCTCGACGACTGGGCGGCCCGCCGGACCTACGCGGCGCCGGCGACCCTCGACGAGCTCCTGGCGGTCAAGGACCGGACGATCAGCCTCGTGCTGCCGACCCGCGACGTGGCCGACTCCCTGGGACCGCTGCTCGACACGCTCGCGCCGGCCCGCGACCGGGGGCTGGTCGACGAGGTGCTCGTGGTCGACGCCGCCTCGAGCGACGCGACCGTCGCCGCCGCCGCCGCCCGTGGCGTCACCGCCGTGCAGGAGTCCGACCTCCTGGCGCAGTTCGGGCCGGCGCTCGGCAAGGGCGACGCCCTCTGGCGCGGCCTGAGCGCCACCCGCGGTCAGATCGTGGTGTTCCTGGACACCGACACCGCCAACTTCTCGGCCGGGTTCCTGCTCGGGCTGCTCGCGCCGCTCCTCGGGGACCCGTCCGTCGCGCTCGTCAAGGGCGCCTTCCGCCGACCGCTCGCCGGGGCGCCCGACGAGGGCGGCCGGGTGACCGAGCTCCTCGCCCGTCCCCTCCTCAACCTCCACCTTCCCGACCTCGCCGGGTTCGCCCAGCCCCTGGCCGGCGAGGTCGCCGCCCGGCGCGACCTGCTCGAGTCGCTGGCCTTCCCGGTCGGCTACGGGGTCGAGATCGCGATGCTGATCGACGCCTACCGGGCCGTCGGCCTCGACGGCCTGGCCCAGGCGCAGCTCGGCGTGCGCGAGAACCGCCACCAGTCGCTGGCCGAGCTCGGAGCGATGGCCTACCAGGTTCTGGTGGCGGCGGAGCGGCGGATCCACGGCGCCGCCGCGGTCGACCGCCTCGCGCCCGGGGTCCTCCTCCAGCCGCGCGACGGCCTCCTGGCGCCGCGGACGCTCGCGGTCGAGGAGCGGCCGCCGCTGCGGACGATCATGCCCGCCGCGGCCGCCCGCGCCTGAGCGGCCGTCGTCAGTCCGTGCGGGTCGCCCGCGCCTGAGCGGCCGCCGCTCAGTCCGTGCGGGTCGCCCGCGCCTGAGCGGCCGCCGCCGTCAGGCCGCGCCGGTCGCCCGCGTCTGAGCGGTCGCCGTCAGGCCGCGCGCACCTCGACGCGCCCGTCGCGGACGCGCGTCTCCCAGCGCGGTGCCGGCGTCGTCGCCGGGCCCCGGGCGATGCCCCCGTCGGCCAGGCGGAAGACGCTCTGGTGCCAGGGACACACGATGGCGCCCTCGCACACCGTGCCCTCGTGGAGCGGGGCGCCGCGATGGGGGCAGCGGTCGCTGAGCGCGACGATGCCGCCGCCGTGGCGGGTGAGGACGATGTCGATGCAGTCGATCACGGCGTGGGTCAGGCGGCCTTCGGACACGGCCGCCTCGGCGCCGGCGTCAGCCCAGTCGTCGGGCCGCATGTCGAAGGCGGTCCAGTCGACGCCGAGCCCGACGGCGTAGGTGAGGTGGCCGCCGAGGTAGCCGCCCGCCCCGAGGGCCGTGGCCCCGGCGAGGCTCAGGCCGATCCCGATCACTCGATGGCCGCGGCGGCGCGCCGCCAGCGAGGATCCGAACAGGCCGAGGGCCAGCGAGTTGGTCAGCGCGTGCACGAGGCCGACGCGCCGGTCCCGCGGCTTCGTGTCGCCCCAATCGGCGGTGCCGCTGGCGGCGGTCGGAAGCGCCGAGACGATCCCGACCCAGATCAGGCGGTCGGCCGCCGCGCGGCCGCGGCGCCCACCGGTGAGGTCGAGGATCACCGAGCTCACCCAGGCCCCGAGCGTCAGGTCAGTCAGCAGCGGATGGAGCGCGTGGCCGAGCCAGGTGCCGCTCAGGGCGTCCTTGACCGGTCCGGCCGGCAGCGCCCGGCGCACGGCGGCGGCGAGCGGATCGCCGAGGCGGTCGAGCGCCGCAGCCTGCTCGATGCGGACGGCGGCGGCGAAGGCCGGGGAGGCCCGCCGGGTCTGGGAGCGCCGGGACATGATCGCCGGACCGATAGCCGCGTCGCGTCGATCCTAAACCGGCCGTCCGTGCGTCCTCAAGCGTCGGCGGCGGCCGGCCGATGGGAGGGCATGCGCCGCTTGCTCGTCATCCTCCTCGGCCTGACCCTGACCGCGCCGGCGGCGGCGGCCGCCAACACCAGCCATGCCGGCTGGCCGGCGATCGACGGGATGCTCCTGATCAACAAGCTCGACCAGTCGCGGCCGCTCGACGGCCGACCGGGGAGCGATCCCTTCGACGGCGCCGACTTCAGCGAGCCGTGCCCATCGGGCGAGCTCCACTCCCACTGCGTCCCCGGCGGCATCGCCGTGCCGACGCGGTCCGCCGCCGTGACCTGTCCGGCGCTGAACGCGGCCGAGGCGGCGTTGACCGCCGCCCTGGGGGCCCCGGCGCCGGCGTCGGCCTGCACCGCCGACCTGGTCAGCGCCGCGCTCGTCCCGCCCGGCATCGGCCACAACGAGCTCCTCGGCGGCCACGGCGGCGACACGATCCATGCCGGACCGACCGGCGACGTGATCTGGGGCGACTACAAGCCGAGCGGCCAGCCGCGGGCCCAGGTCGACCGTCTCTACGGCGGGCCGGGCAACGACTTCATCTACGCGAGCCACGGCACCAACTACATCTACACCGGCGGCGGCTTCGACGTGATTCACGCCCACTACGGCCACGGCGAGATCCATTGCGACTCGCCCGGCGTGATCGTCTACCTCAGCCGCCAGAGCCGGCGCGGCTACCGGCTCTTCGGCTGCCGGCACCTGAGCTACAAGACGCTCGGCTATTGACGGCGGGCGACCGGCGGGGATCGCTAGAAGTTGAAAAACGCGGTGCGCGGCTTCGCGGGGTCGACTTGCTGGCCGAGGGCACCAGCACGTCGAGCGTCGGAGATGGGTCTGTCCGCGGGTTGAGATGATGCCCGGGCCCGTCCGGGCGGTAGGCCTTGGCCGCGAGTTCCAGCCGGACAACGCCTTCCTGAGATGGGGCGTTGGTACGTCGGGGGAACGCGGGCCGCGCGGACGGGTTCTTGGCGCTCCTGCTACCTCCGCGCGCGCCCGATTCTCGAGCGGGGAGCCGGTTGAGGGGCCGGCGATGACCGGCGCGACGCTATTTCTCCGCGACCGGATGGGTCGACGACTGCGGCGGTCTCCAATCTCACGTAGGGCTGCTCAGCCAGTACACCGGGCGCGGTGGTCGCGAGGCTGCCCCGGTCGCCGTGGAACTTCGTGGTGGCGATCCGGGAGTTTCAGAGGTTGATGAGCGTGTACACCGGCGGCGGCTTCGACGTGGTTCACGCCCACTACGGCCACGGCGAGATCCACTGCGACTCGCCCGGCATGATCGTCTACCTCAGCCGCCAGAGCCGGCGCGGCTAGCGGCTCTTGGCTGCCGGCACCTGAGCTACAAGACGCTCGGCTACTGAGCCAGACCCCGGCGGTAGGCGTAGCGCACCGCCTGGGCCCGGTCGCGGGATCCGGTCTTGGAGAAGATGCGGTTGACGTGGGTCTTGACCGTCGCCGGGCTGACCACCAGCGTGGCAGCGATCTCGCCGTTGGACAGGCCGCCGGCGATGAGCTTCAGCACCTCGGCCTCGCGCTCGGTCAGGCTGTCGGGCCGGGTGCTGCTGCCGGACGGAGACGCGTCCTCCGGGTCGGGCGGCGCGGTCCCGAGGGCGGCGGCGACGAGGCGCTCCTGCACTCCCGCGTCGAGGTGGGTCCGCCCGGCGGCGAGGGCCCGGATCGCCCGCTCGATCGCCTCGGCGCTCGCGTCCTTGGTCAGGTACCCGCGGGCGCCGGCGGCGAGCGCTCCGAACAGCGACTGGTCGTCGGCGTAGGTGGTGAGGACGAGCACGCTCGTGCCCGGGAGCTCGGCGCGGATCCGCCGCGTCGCCTCGGTGCCGTCCAGGCGCGGCATCCGCAGGTCCATCAGGACGACGTCCGGCCGCTCGGTGGCCGCCCGCGCCACGGCGTCAAGCCCATCGGCCGCCGTCGCCACGATCTCGACCCCGTCGATCAGGCCGACGAGGAGCTCGAGCCCGTCGCGCACGACCCGCTGGTCGTCGGCGATCAGGACGCGGATCGGCGCGCCGGTCACGCCGGCACCTCGAGCTCGACGCGCCAGCCGGTGGCCGTCGGCCCTGCCCACATGCTCCCCCCGGCCCGCTCGACCCGCTCGCGCATGCCGGCCAGGCCGCGCCCGCCGCCGACGTCCGCGAGCTCCCGGTCGCCCGCGCCGACCGGCCCGGCGGCCGCCAGGCGGTCCTCGACGCGCAGCGTCGTCCGATCAGGCTCGTAGCCAAGCGTGACGCAGGTGCTCGCGGCAGGGGCGTGGCGCCCGACGTTGGTCAGCGCCTCCTGGGCCGCGCGGTAGAGAACGAGGCTCGCCGCGGCCGGGAGGGGCCGGGCGCGGCCGTCGATGGTCAGGTTGACGTCGAGCTTCATGTCGCGGCGGAACGCGGCGACCAACGCGTCGAGCTGGCCGACGCCGGGCAGCTCCTCGCCCCGCAGCGCCCCGACCGCCTGCCGGGCGCTGGTCAGGCCGTCCCGGACGAGCTCACTCGACCGGTCGATCGCCGCCCGCAGCGCCGGGGCCGAACGCTCGCGCTCGGCGAGCATCCGCGCCCCCTGGAGCTGGATCGCCGCCCCCGAGAGCGAGTGGGCCAGGACGTCGTGGAGCTCCCCGGCGATCCGTCCGCGCTCGGCGAGCGCCGCCGCCCGCGTCTGCTCCTCGCGGGCGTCCTCGAGCTCGGCGAGCAGCAGCTCGGTGCGATCCTCGCTCTCGCGCGACTGGCGCATGAAGTGGGCCATCAACCCGAGCAGGAGACAGAGGAGCGTGATCGCGAGGACCGCGGACGTGGCGACCCCCGCGGCGGCCAGGGCCCCGTCGAGGGCGGCGGTCACCCCGGCGCCGAGCCCGACCCCTATGGCGAGCGGCAGCCGCGCCACGGCCATCCACACCGCGGCGCCCACCGCGAGCTGGCTGGCCCCGCGCGGCTGGAGGGCGGCGAGAGCGACGCCGGCCGCGCCCATCAGCCCGATCACCGCCGCCTGGGCGCCCTGGCCGCGCTCCGGGAAGCGGTCCCGAATCGCCAGTCCCAGGGTGGCGGCGAAGGTCCCGAGCGCGAGGGTCAGCTCACCGCCGCGGCCCTGGAGGCCCGGCCGCGGACGGCCGTCCGCGGCCTCGGCCGCCACGACGAGGAGCACGGCCCAGCCCAGCGGGCGCAGGGTGTCCCGCTGACGGCGCACGCGGGCGGAGGCCCGCACGCGGGCCTCCGCCACGCGCCGACTCTGGCTGTCGGGGCTCACCGGCTCGTCCAGCATGGTTCTCCGCCGCGATCCTCCCACAGACCCGGAGCGCTCGCTCACGCCGGGGCGCCGATCGCGCCAGGCCGGGCCGGCCGCGTCCCGGCGAGCCGCCAGCCGCGGATCTGCACGGTGACCAGGCGCGCGGTGACCTCGCACAAGGCCATCGCGACCAGGGCCACCGGCCACGCTGCCGCGTCGATGTGGTTGGCCGCGCTGAAGCTGGCGATCGCCGGCTGGGCGCCGTGGTGGACGGCGAAGACGAAGGCCATCCGGGCGCCGATCCCGGCGACGAGCAGGCCGCCGGCCAGCCAGCCGACGCGCGCGAGCGGGGCACCGTCGCCGCCGCGGCGGATGTGCGTGGCGAAGCCACACAGGATGCCGAGGCTCAGGCCGACGCCGGTCAGCGCCGCGACCAGCCCGAGGTCGTTGCCGGCGCTCGGGACGGAGTGCACATAGTTGCGGGCAATCAGGAACATCACCACCAGGGGGACGATCAGGCCGCGGAGGTCGAGCTCCCGCTCGCGGGCCTGGCGCAGGACGACGAACAGGAACACTGCGTTGATGAGGTAGTCGAAGGTAGTCATGGGGCGATGATCGCCCCGCCCCGGCTCCCCGTCGTCGGCGCCGAGGTTGAACCTCGGGTTGATCCGCCGTCCACCCGCGGGTGGATCAGCCGCCGTAGAGCGCGTCGACGATGTCGCCGTAGCGCTCGGCCACCACCGCCCGCTTCAGCTTCAGCGTCGGCGTGAGCTCGCCGCTCTCCTGGGTGAGGTCGTGGTCGAGGACGGCGAACTTCTTGACCTGCTCGATCCGGGCCAGGTTCTCGTTGACGGCGTCCACGCAGCGCTGGAGCTCGGCCCGGACGTCGGGGTCGCCGGCCAGCGTCGGCAGGTCGGTGGCCGTGGCG
Organism: uncultured Solirubrobacterales bacterium; assembly: GCA_963795745.1. Classification (GTDB taxonomy): domain Bacteria; phylum Actinomycetota; class Thermoleophilia; order Solirubrobacterales; family Solirubrobacteraceae; genus Palsa-513. The sequence continues at coordinate 161,426 of CAWCIT010000005.1, read as the reverse complement.
CCGACCCGTTCGGCCAGCCCCTCCACCTCGTCGGGGTCGAGGGTCAGGAGCGCCACCAGATAGGAGCGCTTGTCCCCGAAGACCACGGCCTGGGAGACGAAGCGCGATTCGCGCAGCTGCTCCTCGATGTTCGACGGCGAGATGTTCTTGCCGCTCGAGGTGATGATCAGATCCTTCTTGCGCCCGGTGATCCGGACGTAGCCATCCTCGTCGACCTCCCCCAGGTCGCCGGTTCGCAGCTGGCGGCCGCCCAGCGCCTGCTTGGTCGACTTCGGGTCGCGGTAGTACCCCGGGAAGACGTGCGGCCCCCGCAGGAGGAGCTCGCCGTCCTCGCCGAGCTCGACCTCGCAGCCGGGCAGCGGCCGGCCGATCGTGCCGAACCGGTGCGCCTGCGGCGTGTTGAGCGTCGACGCCGCGCAGGTCTCGGTCAGGCCGTAGCCCTCGAGCACGAGCACGCCGCAGGCGTCGAAGAAGTCGAGTACCTCCCGGCCGATCGGCGCCGCCCCGGTCAGGGCGACCACCAGGTTGGGGCCGAACACGGCGCGGACCTTGGAGAGCACGAGCTTGTCGGCCAGCGCGTGGCGCCGGGCGGCGAGTCCGTGCTGCCGCCGCCCGCCCGCGACCGCGGCCTGGTGGCGACGGCCCTCGCCGACCGCCCAGTGGAACATCGCCCGCTTCACCGGTGAGGCCCCCTCGACGCCGGCGTGGATGCGCGTGAAGATCTTCTCGAACACCCGTGGGACCGACGGGAAGTGGGTCGGTCCGGCTTCGGACAACTCCTCGACGATCTTGGTCGAGTCGCCTCGCCAGAAGACGATCGTCCCGCCCACGGTCAGGGCCACGAACTGGGCCACCCGGGCCAGGGCGTGGGCGAGCGGGAGGAACATGTAGAGGCTCATGTCGCTGCGCAGGTCGAGCCGGTCGCGGTACATCGCCGTGGCCCCGAGCAGGTTGGCATGGGTGAGCATGCAGCCCTTCGGCGGCCCCGTCGTTCCCGAGGTGTAGACGATCGTCGCGACGTCGTCGGGCCCGACGGCGGCGACCCGCTCGTCGAGCACGCCCGCCTCGACCGCTCGGCCCCGCTCACGGACCGCGGCCAGCGTGATCGCCCCGGGCGCCTCGCCGGTCAGGAGGATCCGCTGCTCGAGCGCCGGGCAGCGAGCGGCGACGGCCTCGATCTTCGCCAGCTGGGCGGCGTCCTCGACGAGCACGGCGCGCGCGCCCGAATGGGCGAGCACGTACTCGCACTCAACCGGCGAGTTGGTGTGGTAGATGGGGACGACGACCGCCGCGGCCAGCAGCACCCCCGCGTCGGCCAACGTCCATTCGGCGCGGGTCTGCGAGAGGATCGCCACCCGGTCTCCGGCCTCGATGCCGAGCGCGGCGAGGCCGGCGGCCAGCTCGCCGGCCGCCGTCTCGAGCTCGGCGTAGGTCATCGCCCCCGGCTCCTGCGGGCCCGGCGGGCGCAGGGCGACGCCCCGATGGGCCGCGAAGGCCGCCCGGAGCGCCGCCGGGAGGGTCGCCGCCGCCGTGGTGGGCGCGCTGGAGGTCGATGGCTCGGCCACGGCCTACCACGCTACACCGCTCGCCGGCTCGGCCCGGCCCCGAGCGCGTCGGCGTCCTCCGGTCGGCCCTCCGGCGTGCGACAGTGGCGTGGCTATGCGCGCGATGGTCTTCGAGGGCGTCGGGCGGCCGCTGCGGCTCGTCGAGCGCGACCCGCCCCGGCCCGGGCCCGGCCAGCTGCTGTTGTCGGTGGCGGCCTGCGGCGTCTGCCGCACCGATCTCCACCTCCTCGACGGCGAGGTCGCCGTCCCCGCGCCGCCGCGGATCCTCGGCCATCAGATCGTCGCGACCGTCGAGGGGGACGGCGGGCGGGTCGGCGTCCCGTGGCTCGGCTGGACCTGCGGAACGTGCGCCTACTGCCGGTCGGGCCGGGAGAACCTCTGCCGGCGGGCCCGCTTCACCGGGCGCGACATCGACGGCGGCTTCGCCGAGCTGGCGGTCGCCGACGAGCGCTTCTGCCTGCCGATCCCCGCCGATTGGCCGGACGTCCTGGCGGCGCCGCTGCTCTGCGCCGGCGTGATCGGCTACCGGGCGCTGCGTTCGTGCGGGGACGCCCGCCGCCTTGGCCTCTACGGCTTTGGCGCCGCCGCCCACATCCTCGCGCAGGTCGCCCGGTGGGAGGGCCGAGCGGTGTTCGCCTTCACCCGCTCGGGCGACGCGGCGGCCCAGGCGCTGGCCCGCGAGCTGGGCGCCGTCTGGGCCGGTGCCTCCGACGACGCCCCACCCGAGCCGCTCGATGCGGCGATCGTCTTCGCCCCGGTCGGCGCTCTCGTCCCGGCCGCGCTGGCCGCCGTCGCCCCCGGCGGGACGGTCGTGTGCGCCGGCATCCACATGAGCCGGATCCCGAGCTTCGAGTACGAGCTCCTCTGGGGGGAGCGCGTCCTGCGCTCGGTCGCCAACCTCACGCGCGCCGACGGCGTCGAGTTCCTCGCGCTCGCGCCGCGGGTGCCCGTGGAGACCCATGCGACCACCTACTCGCTGGCGGACGCCGGGCGGGCGCTCGAGGACCTGCGGTCCGGGCACCTGACCGGCGCCGCGGTCGTCGTGCCCTGAGGGCAGCTTGGTGGTCGCGCTAGACTCGTGAGAGCGATTGCCGTCGGGTACTTCCCGCTCCCTCCTCCTTGCGCGCGATTATTATGACCCCGAGGGGGCGCTGACAGGAGCTGGCGATGGCCGGCGAAGCAGAGCAGGTGACCCGCGGTGTGGCGGCAGCCCAGATCTCGCGGGCGATCGTGCGCATCTGGCACGAGTACACCGGCCGGGGCCCGACCAAGGCGCGGACGACGATCACCGACGACCTGATCGTCGTGCTGCTCGCCGACACGCTGCTCAAGGCCGAGCGCAACCTCGTTCGCGACGGCCGCGAGGAGCAGGTCCTGAGTATGCGCCGCGCCTTCCAGGACACCATGCGCAGCGAGCTCGTCCGCGCTGTGCAGGACGTCATGGGGCGCGAGGTACTGGCCTTCATGAGCCACAACCACGTCGACCCGGATCTCGCCGCCGAGCTCTTCATCCTCGTGCCGCTGGGATCGAGCCTGGAGGCGCCCGCCCCCGACGACGACGCGGTCGTCTCCGGCGTGTGAGGCCTTAACGCCCGCCGTCCGGGGTGAAGTGCGGGAGCTCGAGTTCGACCCGGGCGCCCCCGCCAAGCGCCGCGCCGATCCGGACGCTGCCGCCGTGGGCGAGGACGATCTCCCGCACGATCGCCAGGCCGAGGCCAGTGCCGCCCGACGCGCGGGCGCGCGACGGATCCGTCCGGTGGAAGCGCTGGAAGACGAGATCCCGCTGGTCCTCCGGTATGCCGGGACCGTCGTCCTCGACGACGAACCGCACGCCCGATCCGACGGGCTCGACCGAGACGCGGACCAGTCCGTCGTCCCCGGTGTGCTCGATCGCGTTCGCCACCACGTTGCGCCAGGCCTGGGCCAGGCGCGCCGGATCGGCCACGAGCGTGCCCCGCGGGTCGCCTTCGAGCTCGAAGCGGCGCCGCGCGGTGGCGGCGCTCAGCTCGAAGAGCTCGGCGACGAAGGGCTCCAGGTCGATCGGCTCGGGCGTCACGAAGCGTGCCTCGTCGGTCTGGGCCAGGAGCAGCAGGTCGTCGACGAGCCGGGCCATCCGGTCGATCTCCCCGAGCACCAGCCGCTCGACCCGCCGGATGTCGCCCGCCGCCGGCGCCGGCGTCCGGGCCAGCACCTCGATCTGGCCGCGCACCGCCGCGAGCGGCGTGCGCAGCTCGTGTGAGGCGTTCGACAGGAACGACCGCTGCCGGGCGAACGCGTCCTCGAGGCGGTCCAGCATGTGGTTGAACGCGTCGGCGAGGATCCGTACCTCGTCGGGCCGGCGCCCCCCGTCGATCCTTGGCGTCAGGTCCCCGGCGTCGACCCGCGCGGCGATCGCCGCCATCCGCCGCAGCGGCTGGGCGAAGCGCGCGGCCAGCAGGTAGCTCGCCAGGAGCGCGACCGCCAGCGTCAGGCCGCCGGCGGCCAGGAACGTATGCCGCACGCCCTCCTGCGCCCGACGGACGGTCTCGAGCGGCTCGCCCACGCCGACCCGGGCGACGACCGCGCCGTGGGCCCGGACGGGCACGACGAGCACGCGCAGCTTGCCCACGTCGGGCACCTCGAGCGTCGAGTAGCCGGTCCGCGCCGCCAGCAGCGAAGCCGCGAGGACGTTCTCGGCGTGCTGGTAGTCGCCGTTCTCGTCGGCGGCGCTGCCGGTCAGCCCGAGCAGCTCCGGCTCGTTGGTCTGCGTCGGTTGGCCCGGCACGTTCTCGAACAGCAGCCGCGAGGTCGAGCGGAACGGCTGCACGGAGATGTACTGCCGCCCGGCGTCCCGCAGCGCCGCCGGCGTGCTCGGCACGGCCGGCGGCCCGACCCGGCGGGCGAACGCAGTGGCGTCGCTGCCGAGCTCGCGGTCGATCTGGCCCTGGAGCTGCGAGCCCGTCCCGTCGTAGACGGCGAAGAAGGTGACCGCGAAGGCGACGACGAGGACCCCGGCGACGGCCAGCATCAGCCGCCAGCGCAGCGACCGCGGGCGCCGGCTAGGCATCCTCGACCAGGCGGTAGCCGACCGACCGGACCGTCGCGATCGGGGCCGTGCGTCCGCTCGCCGCGGCCAGCTTGCGCCGCAGGTAGCTGATGTAGACATCGACGACGTTGGTCTGCGGGTCGTGGTCATAGCCCCAGACGTCGCCGAGGATCCGCTCCCGCGACAGCGCGATCCCCGGGTGGCGCATCAGGTAGGCGAGCAGGTCGAGCTCCTTGGCCGACAGGTGCACCCGGCGCTCGGCCCGCCGAACCTCCCGCGTCAACAGGTCGACCTCGATGTCGGCGAAGCTCAGGCGCGTCGGCGGCGCGTCGGGGCGGCGGTCGCGCAGGTGCACGCGCACCCTAGCCGCAAGCTCGGCGAAGGCGAACGGCTTGACCAGGTAGTCGGTCGCCCCGGCGTCGAGCCCCGCGACCCGGTCGACCACCGCCACGCGGGCGGTGAGCATGATCACCGGCAGCGACGGGCGGGCCCGGCGCACCGCCGCGAGGATCTCGAGGCCGTCCCGGGTCGGCAGCATGCGGTCGAGCACGACGAGGGCGACGTCGGGGTTCAGCGCCAACTCGAGGCCGACGCCTCCGTCGGTGGCCGACTCGACCACGAACCCTTCGGCCCGCAGGCCGCGCTCGATGAAGTCGACGATCGTGGCCTCGTCCTCGATGACGAGAATCCGCACGCCGCGATGCTAGTGACTGGGCTCCGGCCGGACCTGTGAGCTTTCTAATCCGCTCCTTAGGGAATCTTGCGCCCGGCGGTGAAGCCTTCAGGTCATGAGCCGTCTCCCCGCCCACTCCCGCGACCTCGCCCTGACCCGGCTGCGACGCCTTCGCGCCGGTACGGTCGCCCTGACCGCGCTGCTCGTCGGCGCCTTCTCCGACGTCGCCGCCCACGCCATCCCCGGCCGCGCCAGCGCCCGCCGGACGGCCGCGGCCGCCCCGCGGCGGCCGCAGGCCCGCCGGCGCCGGCCGGCCCGCCCGCGTGCGCAGCGCCCCTCCACGGCCACGTCGAGCCGCGCCGCCACGGCCGCGTCGGCGTCCACCGCTCCACCCCCGTCGACTCCGAGCTACGTCCCCCCGCCGGCCAGCCAGCCCCCACCCCAGACGCAGAGCCAGACCCCGACCCAGACTTCGCCGCCGGTTTCCGCTCCGGCGACGACGCAGGCGCCGGTCCCGGCCCCGGTTCAGGCCATCGCCCCGCCGCCCCAGCCGCCGACGCCCACTCCGGCGCCCGCCCAGACCGCCAGCGGCGGTTCGTGACGTGCCGCCGGGGCGCGCCGATTGGCCGGTGTGGGGGTGCACGGCGACCGTTCTCGTCGCCGACGGCGCGGCCACGGCCGAGGCCCGCCGCCTGGTCGAGGCCGAGATCGCCCGCATGGACAGGGCCGCCAGCCTCTACCGCCCCGACTCGGAGCTCTCCCGACTGCACCGGGCCGGCGGGCGTCCGATGCGCATCTCCGCCGACTTCGCCCGCGCCCTACGCGTCGCCCTGCGTGCCGCGGCGCTCACCGACGGCGCCGTCGACCCCACGGTCGCCGAAGCGCTCGAGCTCTGGGCGGCGGATGGCCCCGACGGCCTGCGCCTGCGGGTGACCGCCGGGCGCCCGTCCGCCTGGTGGGACGTCCGCCTGGACGAGGCCGAGCGCACGGTCACCATCGCCGCCCACATGCGGCTCGACCTGGGCGCCACGGCGAAGGCCCTGACCGCCGACCTCGCCGCCGCGGCCGCCCACGCCAAGACCGGGTGCGGCGTGCTCGTCAACCTCGGCGGCGACGTCGCGCTCGCCGGTGAGGCGCCCGGCGACGGGTGGCGCGTCCGGGCCACCGACGATCATCGCGCCGGTCCCGACGAGCCGGGCCAGACGGTGGCGATTCGCGCCGGCGGGCTCGCCACGTCGAGCACCACGGTCCGCCGCCGCCGCTTCCAGGGCCGGGCCTGCGCGCACATCGCCGACCCGGCGACCGGTCGGCCGGTCGACGGGCCCTGGCGGACGGTGACCGTCGCGGCGGGCGACTGCGTCGACGCCAACACCGCGACCACGGCGGCGGTGGTCGGCGGCGGCCGCGCCCCGGCATGGCTCACCGCACGCCGCCTGCCGGCGCGGCTCGTCCACCACGACGGCTCGGTCACCACGACCGGCGGTTGGCCGGCGTGCTGATCGCCGCGGCCACGTCCGGGCCGAGCGCGCTCTGGTACCTGGCCCGCGGAACCGGCGTCGTCGCGCTGCTGCTGCTGAGCGCCAGCGTCGTGCTCGGCGTGCTGGGGGTCAAGCGGCTGAGCACGCCGGCGCTGCCGCGCTTCGTCGTCGACGGCCTGCACCGGAGCGTCTCACTGCTCGTGTTGGCCGTGCTCGCCGTCCACATCGGCTCCTCGGTGCTCGACAGCTTCGCCCACATCAGCCTCGTCTCCGCCCTCGTCCCGTTCGCCGGGAGCTACCGCCCGCTCTGGCTCGGGCTGGGGGCGATTGCCTTCGAGCTCCTGATCGCCGTGGCCGTGACCAGCGTCCTGCGCCAGCGGATCGGCTATCGCGCCTGGCGCGCCGTCCACTGGCTGGCCTACGCCTGCTGGCCGATCGCCGTCGTCCACGGCTTCGGCACGGGGACCGACGGCCGGACCGGCTGGATGCTGGCGATCAGCGGGGTCTGCGTGGTGGGCGTCGTCGGCGCCGTGCTCGCCCGCGTCGCCACCGGCTCGCCGGCCGACCGCGCGCCGCGCTTCGCCGCCGGGGCCGCGGCCGTGCTCGCGCCGGTGCTGCTCGGGGCCTGGCTCCTCGGTGGACCGCTCGCCGCCGGCTGGGCCCGCCGCGCCGGAACCCCGGTCGCCCTGCTCGGGGCGGCTCCCGTCGCCGCCGGGGCGGCGGGCGCGCCGTCCCGGCCGGCGCCCGCCGCGCTCAAGCTTCCGTTCACCGCGCAGGTCGCCGGCCGCCTGACGCAGACGAGCACGGCCACCGGCGTCACCGTCGACATCGCCCTGTCGGATGCGGCCGGCCGGGCCGTGGCCATCCGGATCGTCGGCCAGCCCAGCCCGGGCGGCGGCGTGGCCATGACCGGCAGCGTCGTGCGCCTCGGGACCGCCGCGCGGCCCGGGGTCTACCGGGGGCGGATCGTCGGCCTGTCCGGCGGCAACGTGACGGCAGCGCTCAGCGACGGCACCCACCAGGCCCGCCTCGACGCCGTCCTGCGCATCGTCGGCGCGGCGGTCGACGGCAGCACGACCGTGAGCCCCGCGGCATGAGCGCGCCGTCCCCGGTCCTGCCCCGCGTCCTGGCCGGCGCGTCGACCCGCGGCCCCCTGTCGCTCGCGGCGCACCTCGACGTCCACGGCCCGGCGCCGCGGGCCGGCCGGCGGCGGTCGCCGCCGCTCGAGCTGATCGAGCTCGTCGCCGCCGCCGGCCTGCGTGGCCGCGGCGGTGCCGGCTTCCCCACGGCCGTGAAGCTCCGCGCCGTCCGCGACCAGCGTCGGGCCAGCGTCGTGGTGGCCAACGGCGCCGAGGGGGAGCCGGCCAGCGGCAAGGACCGCCTGCTCCTGTCCACCGCGCCCCATCTCGTGCTCGACGGCGCCGTGCTCTGCGCGCGCGCGGTCGGCGCCCGCGAGGTCATCGTCGCCGTCGGCGACCGCGAGCTCGAGGCGACGGTCCGCCGGGCCGCGGCCGAGCGCGGAGCCGACGACGACCGGATGACGATCGGCGCCGTCTGCGTGCCGGACGCCTTCCTCGCCGGCGAGGAGACGGCCCTCATCAACTACCTCGAGCGCGGCGAGCTCAAGCCCACGCTGACCCCGCCGAGACCGGCCGAACGCGGCCTGCGACGCCGGCCGACGCTGATCCAGAACGTCGAGACGCTCGCCCACGTGGCCCTCATCGCCCGGCACGGCCCCGGATGGTTTCGCGGCCTCGGCACCGCCGAGGATCCCGGGTCGGCGCTCGTCACCCTCACCGGCGCGGTCGCCTACCCCGGCGTCTTCGAGGTCGCCTGCGACACCCGGCTCGTCGACCTCGTGGCCGCGGCCGGCGGCGCGACCGCCCCGGCGCGGGCCATCCTCGTCGGCGGCTACTTCGGCGACTGGGTCGACGGCCAGGCGCTGCCCGCCCTGCGCCTCGACCACGCCGGCCTGGCCGCGTTCGGCGCCCGCCGCGGCGCCGGGGTGATCGCGCTCCTGCCCGAGTCCGCCTGCGGACCCGCCGAGACCGCGCGCGTCCTCGCCTACCTCGCCGGTGAGAGCGCCGGACAGTGCGGGCCCTGCTCCAACGGCCTGCCCGCCATCGCCGGCATGGTGCGGCGGCTCGTCGACGGAGACGCGCCGGCCGGCGCCCTCGACGATCTCCGGCGCTGGCAGTCGCTCGTCCGCGGGCGCGGCGCCTGCCGCCTCCCCGACGGTGCCGTCCGCTTCGCGGCGAGTGCCCTCGCCGTGTTCGCCGCCGAGTTCGCCGACCACCAGCGCCACGGCAGCTGCGACGGCTGCGCGGCGCCCGCCTGGCTGCCCGTGCCGCCGCCGCCGACCCGGATCGCGGCATGAGCCTGCGCGTGCGCGTGAACCCGATCGCCTGCGAGGCCCACGGCCTGTGCGCCGAGCTCCTGCCCGAGCGGATCGGCCTCGACGAGTGGGGCTACCCGATCGTCGACGGGCGTCCGATTCCCGGCGCCCTGGTCGCCCACGCCCGCCGCGCGGCCGCCGCCTGCCCGACGCTCGCCCTCCTCGTCGACCGAGCCGAGGGCGATCGGTGAACGTCCGCGCCCTCCCGGCCCGAGCCGGAACCTGGCGGACGCTGATCGCCGGCGGGACGCACGGCAACATGCTCCTGACCGCGGCGACCGGTGGCCTCCTCCTCGCCCTGCTGGCCGTCGAGGGCGCGACCATCGTCTTCCTGCGCCAGCTTCTCTGGGTCCACCTCTTCGTCGGCGTCGTCCTGATCGCGCCGACGCTGCTGAAGCTCGGCAGCACCGGCTACCGCTTCGTCCACTACTACGCCGGCACGCCCCCGTACCGGCGCCACGGTCCGCCGGTCACCCTCCTGCGGGCGACGGCCCCCCTGCTGGTGGCCTCGACGGTGGCGGTCCTGGCCAGCGGAGTCGTGCTCCTCCTCGCCGGCCCGTCGGTTCGCGCGACGGTACTGCCGATCCACAAGCTGACCTTCTTCGCCTGGCTGGCGGCCTTCGGCATCCACCTGGTCGGCCACCTCCCCCGCCTGCCCGGCGCCCTGCGGCTCGACTACGGGCGCCTGGCCCGCCGCGCGCGGCGCCGGCGCCGGCGCCGGCGGACGTCGCCTCGCGCTCCTCGCGGCCTTGATCGCCGGTGTCGTGCTCGCCGTGGTCGTCCTCCCCGACTTCCCGGCCTGGCTGCACTACCGCCACGTCCGCGGACCGCACTGACATCCCCGCGCGGCTCGCGGGCGTCAGCTTGTCGGAGCGGTGAAGCTGACGTCCTGGTAGCGCGCCCAGACGCCGTTGATGCGGGTCCAGAGCCGAGCGTAGAGCTTCTGCCCCGGCGCCGTGGCCGGCAGGTCGATGGAGGACGTCGAGCTCGAGACGTGGACGCTGGCGACGTCCGCCGTCCCCTTGGACGTGCCCACCGAGAGGCCGTACATGTCGGCTCCCGGAGCCATGGTCCAGCTCAGATGGGTGCTCGACGCGGACTGGCCGTCGATCGGGCTCGTCAAGACCGCGCCCTGGCCCGTCGTGGTGAACATGACGTCCTGGTAGCCGACCCAGACCCCACCGACCTCGGTCCACAGGCGCGCGTAAAGAGTGCGCTCCGTCGGCAGCATGGAGACGTTGAACGACGTGGTTGTTCCCGACAGCCCGATGTTCGCCAGGTCGGTGGCGCCCCGGGTGGTCCCGACGCTGAGCCCGTAGGCCTGCGCGCGGCTGACCGGCGTCCAGCTCATCGGATGCGTCATGTCGAGCGGCTGGCCGTTCGTCGGGTTGACGAACAGGGCCTGGCTGACGGTGACCGAGGCGGCCGAGTCCATGCAGTTGGTCGGGCCCACGCCTATGTTGTTCGCGTCGCCGTCGTAGCGCAGGCGGAAGGTGTAGGTGCCCGGGACGGTCGGGCGGAAGCTGCCTGAGTCGTAGCTGCCGTCGCCGTGGACCGCCACCGTCGAGGTGAAGAGCGCCCCGTTCGCGCACCACGTGTCGTTCGGACCGGTGACCGTGAACGTGGCGTTCCCGGTCGGCGCCCCCTGACCGCCGGTGAGCGCGAAGACCGCGTGGATCGCGCCGCCGTTCTGGCTGGCGGTCAGCGTCTCGCCGACATTGTGCTTGTCCACGATCACCGACTCGGACGGGTCGCCGCACGGCGTGCTCATCGCGTTGTTGTTCTGGTCGCCGGTGTAGGAAGCCGTCCACATGTAGGTGCCGGCGTCGGTGGGAACGTACGTGGACGAGTCGTCCGAGCCCGTCCCCGAGACCGGCACGCTCGCGGTGAAGATCGGCGTCCGGCAGGCGGTGTCGCCCGGAGCGAACAGCGCGAAGCTGATCGTCCCGGTCGGGTTCGACCCGCCCATCAGGTTGGTGTGGTCGAAGATCTGGTAGCCGACGGTCGTGGTCGGCGACGCGGTCGCCACCAGGTTCGGCGACGAGAGCGCCCAGGCCGGCGCGGTGGCGAGCGCGAGTGAAGCCGTGCAGGCGACCACGATGATCCCGATCACCCGGCGCAGCCGCGCGGCGTAGGTCGGCGGGGGCGAGGACGGCAGTGGGGTCGCGGCTGTCTGGCTCATGTGACTCCTCATCGCGCGATTCGCACACGGCAACCACCGAGGTGCGTACTTCCTGGACGAACGTCCGAGCCCGCCTTCCATCGTCCGATCCCCGTGCGGCCGCGCTCAGCCTCTCGCCGCCGCCCGGCCGCCCGGCCGTCGCCGTCATCGCCGCACCGCCGGTCTCGCCGGGTTCGGGTGGCTCGGTCAGGGCTCGGCGCCGGTTCGGCCCCGCACCCGCCGCGGGGCCAGAGCCGCGGCAACTCGGTCGCGAGCGACGACCGCGGGGGGCGAGGGCGGGTCGGGCCGCCGGGGCGAGGGCGGGTCGGGCCGCCGCTCCCCTCCGCCGAACGCTGCGGCCGTCGTAGGCGACCCCCATCCGCCGCCGGCCGCCGGCCGTCGGTCGACCGGCACGCGGGACCCGGCGCACGTCCGATCCGAGCTCGCCCTGCTGCCTTCCCACCGTGCCCCTCGGTCCCGCATCGCGCTTCACCCGCTCCCATTCGCCGCGGTCGTGCCCGCGCCTGCGGCCACGCCGGCTTTTTGCTCAAGACACGGGCAGCGCCCGCCCGGGGAGCCCGCCGCTTCACCGTCTGCGCGCGCCGCGATCCGGCGACGCGATCCTGCGGTCGACCCCGGCCACCCGCGCCAGCGGCGACCGGCCGGCATCCGCTACCGGCCGTCACCCACGACGGAGCTTTTCAGTTGAATTGCGGTGAGGTTGTGCTCCCGCGGCCCCGCTGCGCGGCGGTCCCGCGTGGCCCGACTTGGACCCGGGCACGACGCAAGCATAGGGAACTCACGCCCGCCTGTGTTACGACTGTGTGTCCTCGGTTCACGACCTGCGGTCCAGTTGTCCGCACAGTACGCACAGCACGGGTGTGTGCGTACACAAGACGCACATCCCCGCGTGGCGTTACGCTCGCGCCGCCGCGCGGCCCGGGGCACCCCCGCCGCGGGCGCGGCCGGCGGCCAGGACGCCACCGGATCTTCACAGGGGCGCGAGAATCGACGGGTACCTTCCCGCCTAGCGGCCGGCCCATCGCCGGTCACCCGGGCTCCGCAACCGGACTCGCGGCGCCGACCCTGTACCTGCTCGAGGAGGGAACGACATGCGCACGTGGTCTGGTAGGGGACGGCTCCGCTTCGCCGCCCGCCCCGCGATCGTCCTGGCCGGAGGCGGCGTCGCCCTGTCGGGGGCCGCCCTGGCCGCGGCCGCTCTCCTCTGCACCTCGTTCGGCCAGGCGCAGGTCGGCCAGGTCACCGCGACCGGAAGCACCTCCTGGCCACGCCGCCGCCCCCGGCGCCTTCGCCCATCAAGCACGTCTTCCTGATCGTCAAGGAGAACCGCACCTACGACCAGGTGCTCGGCGATACCGCGCGCGGCAACAACGACCCGGCGCTGACCCGTTTGGGGCCAGGGTCACGCCGAACGCCCACGCCCTGACCAACGGCTTCGTCCAGTTCGACAACTTCTACGACCCGGGCACGCAGTCAGCCGACGGCCACAACTGGCTGATGCAGGCGGACGCGAACGACTACATCGAGAAGGAGTTCGGCGCCTTCGTGCGCAGCTATCCGGCTTCGGGGGCCGACGCCCTGGCCTACCAGCGCGACGGCTTCCTCTGGAATGCGGCGGCTCGAGCCGGCCGGACGGTCTCCGCCTTCGGCGAGTACGCCAACTTCTTCACCGGGCCCGGCCTGGGCGCCCCCGGCACCGCACCGACCTGGTCGCAGTGGTTACCGGGCGCGCAGATCATGGAGGGCCGGGCCACCGGGCCGCTGCCGGTCGATCCGAACGCCTACACGACGACCTCGGACATCCCGTCGCTGAACGCGATCCTCGACCCCCACTTCCCGATCTTCAACCTCGACATCCCCGACCAGTACCGCGTCGACATCTGGGAGCAGGCGTTCAAGAAGGCCGAGGCCGCCAACACCCTGGCCAACCTGACGACGATGTGGCTGCCCGATGACCACACCTCCGGCGTCAACGGCGGCGATCCGTACCCGACGGCCCAGGTCGCCGACAACGACCTGGCCCTCGGCCGGATCATCAGCGACATCTCCCACAGCCGGGACTGGAAGTCGAGCGCCGTCTTCGTGCTCGAGGACGACCCCCAGAACGGCGTCGACCACGTCGACGGTCATCGGAGCGTGCTCTACCTCGCGAGCCCCTTCGCCCGGCGGGGCGCCCTCGACAGCAACTACTACACCCAGATCAACGTGGTCATGACGATCGAGACGATCCTCGGGATCGCGCCGATGAATCAGATGGACCGGGCGGCGGTCCCGATCACCGAGGCCTTCACCACGCACGCGAACGACACGCCCTACACCGTGCGGCCCAACCAGATCCCGCTCGACCTCGGGTTGGCCCCGACCTCCGCCGGGAGCGCCGCCCCCCGCGCCCCGCTGAGCGCCCGGGCTGCCCGAGCGACGCCCGGGCCGGCCGTCCCCCGGGCGTATGCCGGCATCTACCGCCAGTGGCAGCAGTGGAGCGCCCACCAGCGCTTCACCGGGCCGCTCGCGATCGAGGACGCGGCCAACCCGGCTCAGCTGAACCGGATCGACTGGTACGCCGCGACCGGCTGGAAGCGGCCCTATCCGGGTGACGCGCGCATCCTCGCCCCCGACCAGGTGCCCGGCCGCCACCGGCCGGCCGCCGACATCAGCGGCGGCTGACGCCGCCGCCAGGGAGCCGTCCGGAGCCGCCGCGGCCGCGGACGGCTCCGGGGGGCGGCGGCAAGGGCTCGATCAGCCCCAGGCGGCGAGCAGGGCGACGGACCCGGCGTGGGTCTCGTCCTCCACCGCGCCGGCCCCGTCGTCCACCGGCGGCCGGGCGAACCGCTGGGCGATCGGCCGGGGCGATGCCGGCGCCGGTGGCTGGATGCCGGCCTCAGCCGGGATATGTGGGAGTTCGGCGGCTGTCATGTCGTCCTTCGCTGTCGTTCGGTCAGACGCTGCGCAACGCGCTCGACGATCGCGGCGGCTCCGCTTCGGCCGGCGACGTCGGACCTCCAAGGGTACGCCCCGCGCCGCCCGCCACAACCTGTCCGAGCCCGCCGTCACGAGCCTGTAACCACGCGGCTCGGCGTATGCTTGATCGGTCTTGGGGGGTAAGGACGTGAGAGCTTCGGCGCTCGGCGCGGCGCGCGCGCACGCACGCCGCGCCGGTGACGGTGCGGCGCGAAGCAGGGCGGACCGATGACCCGCATCGCGACGGCGGTCATCCTCGCGACCGAGCTCGTCGGCTCGACGCCGCTCGTCCGGCGGATCGGCAACGCCGGCTTCGAGGACCTCCGGCGCGAGCACGACACCATGCTCGGCCACGACATCGAGGACCACGGCGGCCGCGTGATCAAGCACACCGGCGACGGTCTGCTGGCCTCCTTTCCGAGCGTGACCGCCGCCATCGCCGCCGGCGTCGTCATCCAGCAGCACGTCGAACGTCGCCGGCGCGCGGCCGACGGCGCGACCGGCATCCGGATCGGCATCAGCGTCGGCGACGCCGCCGTCGACGAGGGCGACTACTTCGGGATCGCCCCGATCGAGGCGACGCGCCTGTGCGCAAAGGCGCGCAGCGGGGAGATCCTCGTGGCCGACCCGGCCCGGTCGATGGTCCGCGCGGCCGAGCACCAACGCTTCGAGGCGCTCGCCCCGCTCGAGCTCAAGGGCCTGCCCGAGCCGGTGACGGCCTGGCGGGTCGGCTGGGACCCCCTTCCCGCCGCCGACCGCGCCGACCCGAGCGCCTTCCTGCGCGGGCCGTCGCTGTCTGGCTGACCTCCAGCGCCGGCGACGTCCGCTATTCGGTGCGCGCCGCCCGGTAGCGCCGGCCCAACTGGCATGATCGGTGCGACGATGACGGTCGAACCCGAGCACGTGCGGATCGACAAGTGGCTGTGGGCGGCCCGCTTCTTCAAGAGCCGCTCCCTGGCCACCGAGGCCGTGAAGGGCGGCCTGGTCCAGGCCAACGGCGCGCGGGTCAAGCCGAGCCGGGAGATCCAGGCGGGCGATCGGCTGGAGATCACGCTCGGCCCGGAGCGACGGACCGTGGTCGTGGCGGCGACCGCCGGGCGTCGGGGCCCGGCGAGAGAGGCGGCGCTCCTCTACGACGAGACGGCCGAGAGCATCGCCGGGCGCGAGCGGCACGCGGCCGAGGCCCGGCTCGCCCGCGCGCCCGGCGCCGACCGGGCGGGCCGGCCGACCAAGCGCGACCGGCGGATGACCGACGCCGCCCGGGGCCGGAGCCGATGACGAGGGCCGTCCCAGGCGCCTCGCGGGGCGGCGCGGCCGGGCCGGGCGGCGCCGGCGTCAGGCGCAACCTTCGCCGGCGCCCGGCGTTAGCGGTGCAGGTGCGCGGGCGACTCCCTCACCTTGGCCGCCTCGCCGCCGTCCTGGCGGTAGGCGGGCTCGCCGGCGGGGCGGCGCCGGCACCGGCCGTCGCGGCTCCCGGTCGCGTCGCCTTCCCCGTCGGGCTGGCGGCGCCGGCGAGCAACGTCGACGCGGCGGGCGCCGGCTGGGGCGTGGCCCGTCCTGACGGAGGCGCCGTCCTCGTCGCCGACGACCCCGGCCGCGGCGTCGTCGCCGCGGCGATCCGCGCCGACGGGACGCCCGATCCGGCCTTCGGCCGCGGTGGTGTGGCCCACGTCGCGCTGGCCGGCGGCTTCACCATCGACTCGGCCCTGCGCCAACCCGACGGGCGCCTCCTGCTCGTCGGCTCGACGTCGGCCGCCAGCAACCTCGAGCTGCCGCAGTTCGCCGTCGCCCGGCTCACCGACGCCGGGGCGCTCGACACGTCCTTCGGGCGGGGTGGCCTCGCCCAGCCGGGGATCCAGGCCTCGTGCGCGAACTGCGAGGCGGCGGCCCTCGCGCCGGACGGCGGGATCGTGCTCACCGGGAACACCGGCGCCGAGTCGCCGGCGATCGCCACGAACCCGAACGCGCCCAACACCTTCACCTGGGTGGTCGCCCGGCTGACGCCGGCCGGCGGTCTCGACCCCGCGTTCGGGTCGGCGGGCGTCGAGCCCGTGCCCGGGAACACGGCGGGCGAGTCCGAGGGATTCGGGGCGGCCGTCGCAGCCGACGGTCGCATCACCCTGCTCGGTGGTCGCGGGACCGCGACCGTGGTGACCCGGCTGCTCGTCCACGGCGCGCCCGACCCGTCGTTCGGGGGCGGCGCGCCCGCCCAGGCCCCGGCCGGAACCGGGGGATTCCACCTGGCGGTGGCCGGCGACGGGTCGGTGACGATCCTCGGCTCCGACGCGATCGCGCGGCTCGCCGCCGACGGCACCGTCGACCAGGCGTTCGGGCATCAGGGAAGCATTCCGCTGGCCGGCGCCGGCTTCGCCCGGCTGCTGGGCCTGCCCGACGGCGAGGCCCTCGTCTACCGCCCGCAGAGCTTCGAGCCGCGGCCGGCGGCGCAGCCGGCGATGATCGTCGACCGCTACGGCGCGGCCGGCCTCGAGCGGACCTCGCGCGTGGCCCTCGCGTTCGGCGGCGGGCTGGCCAGCTTCTGCTGCGCCCAGAACCAGATCCTGTCCGTGCCGCCGCTGGCGCAGAACTCGTTCCGCGTCGGCGAGCTCGTTCCGCGCGCCGACGGCTCCTACCTGGCGGTCGGGGGCGTCAGCGTCGTCCAGTACGTCGGCGAGGGCTTGGGCTTCAGCACCGCCGAGTTCGCCGCCGCCGCCCTGCGGCCCGACCTGACCCTCGACCCCAGTTTCGGCCCGCCTCCCGCTCCGGCCGCCGCCTCCCTGCGCTTCGTCGCCCAGCGGGCGAGGACCGCCTACTCGCGCCGGGTGGTCGTGGCCCGGCTGATCGCCTCCGGCGCCGGCCTCGCCCGGATCCGGGTCCGCGACGGCCGCGGCCGCATCCTGGCCGAAGGCGTCGAGCCGGTCTATCGGCCGGGGTCGGCCAACGTGCTGGTCCAGTTCACCCGGGCCGGCGCCACGGCGCTACGGTCGGGCCGCCGGACGGCGGTTACCGTGACGGCATCCTTCCGTGACGTCCTCGCCGGGTCCGCGACCGCGCGGCGCGTCGCCGGCGTCCTGCGGTAGGCCGCTCAGCGCTCCGGTCACCGACGATCACTCGGGGGTCGTCTGAGTAACGGCGGCAAGACGGCCAACCATGCCGCCAGTGAAGCGCGTTAGGCGTAGCTCGTGCCCGGAGGGCGGGCTCCTCTATTGGACTTGGGGTCTGCGGCGGATCGCTTGAAATAGGTCGTGGATGAGGCGTCCGACCGCGCTGACCGTGAAGGTGATGAGGGCGTAGGCGATGCCGACGAGATAGCCGAAGCCGGGCATGTCGTAGCCGGCCGGCTGCTGGGCGACGAGTACGGCTCCCATGATGAGGAAGAGGACGGGCAGAATCGCGATCGATCGCCAGCGGGTGCCGCGGAGGCCGATCGCGAAGCTGATGAGCCAAACGGTGGTGAAGAACAGCCGGGTTTTCGTCGGGGAGCTGGGGGTCGCGGTTGGGGGGCCGAATGACCACCCTTGGATGCGCCAGCCGTCGCTGGTTTCGACGAGCGCGGTTCGGATGCTGCTGCCTTGCTCGTGGGCGGTCGCCGTTCGCTTGCCGACGTTGTCGACGACGACGGGGAAGAGGGTGACGGCGGTGCTGCTGGAGGAATCTTGGACCTGGGGGTTGTCGATGTGGTCCTGACACGAGGGTGTTGGAGTTCCGCGTGGCACGACCCTGATCAGAAGGCTTTGCTGTGCAGCGGGGGTCAGGAGTCGACAGGCTGCTGCTCCCTGCCGGGTCGTCGCGGCGTGGAGGTAGGCGTCCAGGGTGGCCCTCACCTGCTCAGAGCGTGCGCGGTCGGAGTTTGACGGTCCGGAGAGCAGAGCTACCGCCGCGGCTCCGGTGCTGGCGACCAGCAGCAGCACGGCTGCCAGCAGGCGGTGCTGGCCGGCAAGCCGCAGCAACCAGGTGAATCGTTCCCCCGATCGCGCTCGCCGCATGAATGAGTTATCGGCTGGGTCGAGAGAATTGCCTACTCCGGAACGCTCGAGAGCGCGGAGAGGGCTTCGCCTAACCCTCGTTGGTGGATGCCTTGGCGACCGTTCTGCCGCGTTTACTCAAACGACCCGTCGCTCCGCGCTCAGCGACCGCCGGGGCCGGGAGCTCGACGACCCGGCGGGGGACGGCCGCGTCCACCGCGTCGCGGGCGACCACCGTCGCCGTCGGGAACTGGGCGGCGATCAGGCGGTGGACGTGGCGGCGCAGCGGGGCGGCGGCGATGAGCGTGATCGGACCCTCCGCGGCGTCGGCGTCACGGCGGGCCGCCTCGAGGGCGGCGAGCACCGTCCCGGCCTGGGCGAAGGCGTAGACGGGCACCCGTCCGGGGCACGAGGCGACCGCGGCCCGGAGGGCGGCCTCGAGACGCGGTCCGAGCTCCAGGCGTGGGCCATCCGGGTCGAGGCCGGGCCGGTCGAGGCGCTCACGCAGCCATTCGGCCATCGCCCCGGCGGTCCGCCCGAGGTGCCCGGGCGGAGCCGCGGCCAGGGCCTCGCACTCGGCGGCGCGGTCGGGGCTCTGGACGAGGTCGCGGATCAGCTCCATCAGGTGCGGGTCGGCCACGCCGATCCCCTGGGTCACGAGCTCGCGCAGGACGGCGGCGAGGAGGTCGTCGCCGGCGGCGGTCCGCACGGCGGGCACGGTGACGGGATAGGCGTGGGCGAGGCGGTCGAGGATGGCCCGGGCCCAGTCGGCGTCGGCGAACTCGGCCGCGGCCTCGCGGACGCAGGCGCGGACGTGGCGCATGAGGCGATCCGGGGCGTCGAAGCCGCCGGCCACGCCGTCGGGGTGGCGGTGATGCGCGGCCCCGGAGAGGGGCCCGATCCAGACCTCGCCGGCGACGGCGGCCGCCGCGCGGCCGTAGTGACCGGGCCGCAGCGTGCCCGAGGACCGGACGAGGCCGTTGATCTGGATGCGGAAGTCGTCCTCTGCGAGATCGGCGGCGGCGGCGAAGCGGATCGAGTGGCCGAAGCGCAGGCCGAGCTCGCGGGCCAGGTGGGTCCCCAGGCGGACCCGCTCGCGCTGAAGGCGGCCGCCCGGCGTCTGGCCATCGAGCGCGGCCCAGAGCGCGGCGCCGCAGTCGACCTCGATCCGCCGGTTGCGCAGGTCGCGCTCGAGTCCGGCGCACCGGGTGAGCCAGTCGCGCTCGTGGTAGGAGAGGGCGATCGCCGGCGTCGCCGTCGGCGCCGGATCGCCGGAGGCCGACGCCGTCGTGGTCAGCTCGATCGACCATTCCTCGAGCAGTCCGGCGTCGCTCGAGGCGAGATCCTGGACGTGGAGCGTCCAGTCGCCGGCCGCCCGCTCGTTGAGCAACACCGCCAGCGCCGGCACGGCCTCCTGGTCGATGCCGACGCGGAGCAGGGCGAGGTCGTCGGCGTGGTCGTGGAGGACGACCGTCCGACCGGCCGGGCTGGTCAGGCTGACGCGGAGGTGCGACGGCTCGTCGTGGTGGATCTGGACGCGGACGGCGAACTGGCGGAGCTTGCCGCGCTCGTCGACATGGATCGTGTCCCTGATCCCGAACGGCAGGTCGTCGGGCACCGGGCGCCGGGGCGCGTGGACGAACGTCCGGGCCGCCGGCAGGCGGACGCGGCCGCTGTTGCTGCGGTCGAGCACGCGCTCGCACGCCCGCTTGAGGCTGACCGGCGGGCCGAGCGGGACGCACCGGCCGAGCACGTCGAGGAGGGCCGTCGTCATCCGCTCGCTGGCCGTCCCGCCGAGGGCGGCCGCGAGGATCGCGCGCGCGGCGGCGAGGTCGGCGGGCATGAGCAGCGCCGGGTCGTCCCAGAGGACGGCCTCGAGCGCGCGGGCGACCGCCGCCGCCGGGCCCAGGAGCGGCCCGCCGCCGGCCGCGACCGCGGTCCGGCCGGCGCCGCCGGCGGTCGGGTGGGACCGCCACCAGTCGAGCGCGTCGGCGGGCCGCGCCACCAGGCGGGTCACGCCGCCGACCGAGACGGCCACCGTCCCGGTCTCGAGCCCGGCGTCGGCCTCGACCCGCAGGGGCGGGGCCGCGAGGTGGAGGGCACCGCAGAGGACGGCGATGACCTGCCGTCCGGCGGCGTCGACGTCGGCGGTCACCTTGGCCCCGCCGAGGCGGACGCGGATCTCGACCGGCGGCGGCCCGGCGGCGGGCCCGGCGGCGGCGGACGACGGCTGGAAGCGCGTGAACTCGTAGGCCGCCGCCAGGTCGCCCGGGTCGGCCCGGTCCACCCCGAGACGGGCGATGGCGTCGGCGAGGACGGCCGGGCGCTCGGCGTCCTCGGCGCGGCGGACGGCGTCGAGGACGCCGGCGAGCGCCGCCGCAGGCACGCGGCCGGCGAGGAGCACCCGCACCGCCTCGGCCCGGGCGAAGAACTCGCCGGACGGCAGACCGGTCCACGACTCGCCGGAGAGCCGAGCCGCATCCTCGGCGCTGACGAACCGCGGCGTCGCCTCGAGCGCCTGGTCGAGCGCGGCGAGGAGGAGTCCGCGGGCGTCCCAGAAGTCGACGCCGGCGGCGGCGAGCGCGTCGGCGGCGGCCCGCGGCAGCCAGGTTGCCGGGCCGCCATCCCAGGGTCGCCGGGCGTCGCGGCCGTCGACGCCGGCCCGCCGGCGGCAGTCCTCGGGCGCGGCGGCGGCCAGGAGGTCGGCCTCGATCCGCAGGCGCCCACGGACGACGTCGTCGATCACGACCTGGGCGACCCCGGGCGCCAGCTCGCGGCGCACGCCGACCCAGAGGCCGGGCGCCGGCAGCCCGACGCGGTCCCGGCGGGACCGGCGGAAGGCGTCGAGCATCCAGCCGAAGAACTCGCCGCCGACCGGCGTGTCCGGATCGAACCAGTCGCGGAGATCCTCGGCGATGTCGACGACCAGCGGCTCGACGAGCGTCTCCGGCTCGCCGCCGAACTCGTCGTCGCGCCGGTGGAGCTGGTCGACCCAATCGAGCATGTACTCGGCCTGGACGCGGACCTTCTCGTCCTGGATCGCCGCCTCGGCGGCCGCCTTGGCCTGCGGCCACTGATGGGCTTCGGCGCGCAGGGCGGCGAGCTCGACCAGGGCCCGGCCGCGCGCGGGCGCGTCGGGACCGGCGGCCCGCTCGGCGGCGTCGAGCGCGGCCGCCAGGGCGTCGCCGCTCTCCCCTCCGAGCTCGTGACCGGCGATCGCCCGGATCAGGTCGAGCTCCTCGTCTTCGGGCTGGCCGGCGGTCCAGGCGCCGAGGACCGCCGCGGCCGGCTCGGGTCCGAGGAGGGTGACGCAGCGCAGGAGGAGGTCGCGCAGGCGCCGGACGATCAGCGTTCGCTCGGGCGGCTCGGCCTCCGCGGCCGCCCCGTCCCCGGTCCGGGCCGGCGGCGCCACCGCCGGCGGCGGCAGGGCGGCGACGGCGTCCACCACCCGCCGAGCGACGTCGAGGGCGGTGTCCGCCGCGGCGGCGCCGGCGCCGGCGGCGCGTTCGAGCTCGGCCAGCTCGATGCCGGTGTCGAGGTCGTCGGGATCGAGCTCGAAGGCGGCGGCGAGGTCGTCGCGCGCCCGGCGCCGCCGGTCGTCGGCCGCGCCGGCCGCGCCGCCCGGGTCGGCCGCGCCGGCCGCGCCGCCCGCACCGGCCGCGCCGCCCGCACCGCCCGCGCCGGCCGCGCCGCCCGCACCGGCCTCGTCCGCCTCGTCCGCCGCGGCCCAGTCGCGCAGGGCGCGCCCGCGGTTGGCGAGGATCGCCGCCTCGCGGGCGATGTCGAGGGCGGCGGTGTAGCGGGCGACGGCCTGGGCGTGGTCGCCGGCCTCGCCGTAGAGGATGCCGATCTGGTTGACGAGGAGAAAGTCGTCGGGGCGCAGGAGCGCGATCGCGCGCTCGTGCTCGGCGGCGGCCGCGGCGTCGCCGTCGCGCAGGGCGACCTCGATCAGGCCGAGGAGCACCTGGGCCTCGGCGGCGGGGTCGACGAGCTGGCGCTGGATCGACCGGGCGCGCAGGAGGTCGCGGCGGGCGGCGTCGGTGCGGCCGGCGTCGATGTTGACGGCGGCGCGCAGGCAGAGGACGTCCGCCGCCTCGGCCGCGGCGCCGGCGCGGTTGAGCAGGCCGAGGGCGTCGTCGCACGCGGCGCGGGCGTCGTCGAGTCGGCCGTCGCGCTGGAGGATCAGGCCGCGCGTGCGCCCGATCTCGGCCCGCATCCGCGGATCGAGGTCGGCGGCGAGCTCGGCGGCGGCGGCGAGCAGGTCGAGGGCGGCGTCGACCCGCTTCTCGCGGCGGGCCTGCTCCAGGGCCAGCCGGGTGAGGTTGAGGCAGCGCAGCGACCGGGGCTGGACGCCGTCGCCGGCGCCGGGGCCGGCGAGCACGCGCTCGGCGCGCTCGAAGTTCTCGTACACGGTGAGCGGCGAGCGGCCGAGCAGGACGAGGCGGGTGCCGACGAGGAAGCAGGCGGCGGCGTCGGCGAGCGGGCTGGCCGAGCCGGCGGCGGAGAACTCGTCGAGCAGCTGGAGCGCCTCGGCGTGGCGGTCGTTCTGGAGCGCGCGGGCGACCTCGAGCAGGCGCTGGTGGGCGAGCGACTGGGAGGCGGGCAGGACGATCTCGACGCCGAGGTCGAGCAGGGCGACGGCGGCCGCCGCGTGGTCGAAGGCCAGGGCCTCACCGACGTAGTCGGCCAGGCGGGCGAAGCCGCGGCCGGCGGAGACGGCGACGAGGTGGTACAGCCACTCGCCGAGGGCGGCCTGGTACTCGGGCCAACCGAGCCGGTCGGTGGCGTGGGTGATCGGCCGGTAGGCGAAGACCGTGGTCTCGTCGACGGGCGCGTCGCTGGCCGCCGCCTCGCCGCCCTCGAGCTCGCGCAGGCGGGCGAGGTGGTAGCCGGCGGCGTGGAGGTTGACCCGGCGGTGGAGGCCCGGGTGCAGGCGACGGAACTCGTCGAGGATCGCCCGGCGGCGGGCGGCGACGTCGATGCCCCAGCCGCCGCCGACGTTGGTCACCCAGGACGGGCGCATGGCGAGGTCGAGGAGGCCGGCCGCGCGGGGCGGCTGATCGGCCGCCGTCAGCAGGCAGACCTCCTCGATCCGGCGCAGGAGCTCGGCGTTGAACCAGCGCAGGGGGGCGGCGTGGAGGACGACCTCCCGCAGGAACGGGTCGGGGATCCGGGCGAGCAGGCCGGAGACGAGTCCGCCGGCCGTGAGGGCGCGGGCCTCGGTGGGCAGGTGGTCGCCGTCGCGGGCGTCGGGGTGGTCGCGAAAGTAGCGGGCGTAGCCCTCGAGCCGCTCGGGGAAGCGGTCGCTGTCCTCGAGGACGGCGCGGCCGAGGGGCGAGTCGGCCTTCAGGCCGACGTGGCGCTCGAGGAACTGGGCCGCCTCGGCCGGGCTGAAGCGATCGAGGCGCATCTCCTCCATGTGGCTGAACAGGGTTCCGGCGTCGCCGAGCTCGAACATCGGCTCGGTCGAGCCGGCGACGATCACCTGGGCCCGGGCGATGCGGGGAAACAGGGAGCGGCGCAGCCAGAGGAGCTTGGCGCTGGAGGCGGCAAAGTCGAGGTTGGCGAACACGAGGAGGACGGGGCCGGCGGCGGCGAGGTCGAGCAGCCCGGTCACGAACTCGTCGCTGACGGCGGTGAGCGTCCGCTTGGTGTCGGCGTGCTCGGTCAGGACGTCGCCGATCGGGCTCTGGATCGCGGCGTTGACCGCCTTGACGGGGAGCGTGCCGGCGAGGGCGGCGGCGGCGGAGCTGCCGGCGCGAACGACGGCGACGGCCTGGGCGGTCCGGCTGGCCTGCCCGGCCTCGCGCGAGCGGAACCGCTTCGTCGACTCGTGGAAGTGGCGGAAGCGGTCGGGCTCGGGCTCGAGCGTGTTGGCGATCCGCTCGAGCAGCTCGTCGAGCTCGAGCGCGGCGTCGGCCTCGAGGTCGACGACGTGGCCGGCGCGCAGGCCGCCGCTCGTCGGCGAGGGCGCGGAAACGCTCGAGCAGGGCGCGACGGCCGCTGCGGGCGGTGCCGGTGAGCTGGACGAAGGCGGAGCTGCCGGCCGCGGCGGCGGCGAGCAACTCGCCGAAGCGCGCCTGCTCGGCGGTGCGGCCGATGAACGCGGGCGCACCGGCGGGGGCGGGAGGCTCGGGCGGAACGCTGCCGTTGCCTTGGAGCGCGCTCACCGGCTCCGGGGGCGCGGCGATCACGGGCGATCGCTCGGCGGCCGGGTCACTTCCCCAGTGCCAGCGGCCCGTCATCCCCACTGATAGGGCAGGAACTTGCCGTCGAGGGTGATGCGGACGCGGTCGCCGGCCGGGTCGGGCACGCGCTCGAGGTCGATCTTGAAGTTGATCGCGCTCATGATCCCGTCGCCGAACTCCTCGTGGATCAGGGCCTTGAGCGCCGGACCGTAGACCTGGAGGACCTCATAGAGCCGGTAGATCGTCGGGTCGACGGGCACCGCGCCGTCGAGGCCGCCGCGGGTCGGGATCTCGGCCAGCGCGTCGGCGGCGCCGGCGGGCAGGTCCAGTCGGGCGGCGAGCTGGGCGGCCTCGGCCGCGGTGAACGGGTGCTGGCCGAGGACGGCGGCGGCGAACCAGACGACCGGCCGGTCGAGCGCGGCCGCCAGCTCGGCGAACGTCGATCCCCGGTCTCGCATCGCCGCCTGGACGGCGGCGGTCGCCTCCTGTCGGGTCATCTCACCGGGTGACATTACGCGACCGCTCGAGCGTGAGGTAGAGGGCGGTGAGGGCGAGGCCGCCGGCGGCCAGGCCGGCGAGGTAGGCCCAGGTCAGCAGGCGGCCGGTGTCGAACGCGGCGGAGGCCCGGGCGGCGCCGACGAGCAGGAGGGCGACGGCGAGGAGAAAGGTCTGGACGAGGAGCCGCCAGCTGCTCCAGCGCTGCTCGCGCGAGAGCATCAGGAAGCCGACGCCGACCTGGGCGGTGAACGAGGCCAGCACCCGGGCGGTCAGGGGCGTGAGCTTCCAGCCCCAGTGGTCGATGGCCAGGGCGGGATCGAGGAGGACGGCGGCGGCGAGGACCAGCGCGCCGACGGCCGCCGCGGCGGCGACCAGGCGGACGGGCCGCGGGACGATCGCCTCGCCCGGTTCGGCCGCCCGAGGGTCGCGCCGCCGGTTGGCGACCCAGAGGGCGCCGACCAGGAAGGGCGAGGCGACGTAGACGCCGACCCAGCCGTAGAAGGCGATCGCCGCCAGGACGGGCGCGTCGCCGTGGTTGAACTTGTCGTAGTGGATCAGCGTCGTGACGAGCATCAGCGTCGCGAAGATGGCGGCGCCGAGGACGCCGACGGCGGCGTCGTGCCAGCGGCGGCCGGTGAAGACGCGGGCGAAGAAGTAGGCCCCGGCGCCGTAGCCGGCCCCCATGAAGATCGGGGTCAGGTCGGGCTTGATCGTCCAGGCCCAGAGGTCGGCCGTGCGGCCGGGGAAGCCCCAGAGGATCACCAGCGCCGGGACGAGGACGCCGACGACCACCAGCGCCGTCCATCGGGTCGCCGGGAGGATCTGGTCGTCCTGCGCCGTCATGGCCGCCCTACCGTAGCCCGGTGGCGGCCCGAGGGGATTAACTCTGCCTTACCGACTCCGGATGTCGGCGCAGTCGGCGCAGACCGCCGCGGGGATCACGCCGGCCCGCATCAGCAGGGCGAAGACGTGACAGCCGAGGCAGACGGCCAGCCCGGCCTCGAGCGCGGCGGCGAGGATCATCCCGGCGAGGAGGACATCGGCCGCCCCGTGCTCGGCGAGGGCCAGGGCAAGGATGGCGGCGGCCACGGTCATGACCGCTCCCATCCCCTGGGCGAAGCGCTTCGGCGGCCCGGGAACCTCGCGGGGCGGCCCCAGGCGGGGGGCGATGACCCGGGTGGCCAGCAGCCCGAGCGGGCTCAGGCGGGGCCCGGCCAGGACCCGGGCCACGAAGCCGTAGGCCATGGGCACGAGCAGCCAGTACGAGCCGGTGGCCAGGGTCACGCTCGCGAGCACCAGGACCCCGGCCGCCACCACGCGGGCCGCCTTCTCGTTGACCGGGTTGGGGAACGTGAACACGCCGTCCATCCCGGCCAGGATAGACCCGCGCACGGGTGCGCCTATGGGGCCCGGGCGCCCGTGACGACCGGGCACCCCGGGCCGCCTGCTTGATCGCGGTGCGATCCCGACGTCCGCGCCGCTCGAGCTCGACGGCCAGCGCCCCAGTTCGACGAGGACGAGGGCCAGCGCGAGCAGGGCCGCGACGAGCACCGGGAGGCGCAGCACATTCGCGATCTGGAAGACGACATCCTCGATCGTCGCGGGCGAGCGTTCACCATTGGCATTGCCTATATACAGCAGGAGCAGCCTCGGCCGGGCGGCGACCGCCGCGCGCGGCCCGCCGGACCGGCGACCGGCCGGGAGTCAGCCGAGCCCGCGCGTGACGTGCTCGGGCCCGACGTCGGCCGGCGTGGCGCAGCCGAGCAGGGCCAGCGCCAGCCTGACCTCCTCCCCCAGCAGCTCGAGCACGTCGAGCGCCCCGGCTTCGCCGCCCGCCGCCAGCCCCCAGACGACCGGCCGGCCGACCAGCACCGCGCGGGCTCCGAGCGCGAGCGCCGTCACCACGTCAGTGCCCCTCCGCACCCCCCCGTCCAGGAGCACCGGAACCTGCCCCGCCACCGCGGCCGCGACCGCGGGCAGGGCGTCGAGCGCGGCCAGCGCCCCGTCGAGCTGGCGGCCGCCGTGGTTGGACACCGCGACCGCCGCCGCCCCGTGCGCGACGGCCAGGCGGGCGTCGGCGCCGGCCAGGATCCCCTTGACCACCACGGGCAGCGGCGAGCTCGCGGCGAGCTCCTCGAGGTCGCGCCAGGTCAGGGTCGGGTCGAAGAGCGCGACCATCTCGGCCAGCGTCGCCGTGCGCCCGCCGCCCGCCGCCGCGGCGAAGGCGGGCACCGGGGTCGCCGCCGGCACCGCGAAGCCCGACCGCAGGTCGCGCTCGCGGCGGCCGAGGAACGGCATGTCGACGGTCAGGACGAGCGCCTCGAAGCCGGCGTCGACCGCCTGGTCGACCAGGGCGCGGGTGATGCCGCGGTCGCGGAAGCAGTAGAGCTGGAACCAGCGGGCCCCGCCCGGCGCGGCCGCGGCGACCTCCTCGGGGCCGGCGGTGGCCAGCGTCGAGAGGCAGTAGATCGTCCCGGCCGCGGCCGCCGCCCGCGCGACGCCCGGCTCGCCGTCGGGGTGGGCCAGGCGCAGGAAGGCGGTCGGGGCGACGAGCACCGGCATCGACACCGCCCGGCCGAGGATCGTCGCCGCCGGACTGACGGCGCCGACGTCGACGAGCACCCGCGGGCGCAGGCGCCACCGGGCGAAGGCCGCGACGTTGTCGCCCAGGGTCCGCTCGTCGCCCGCCCCGCCCGCGAAGTAGCCGAAGGCGTCCGGTTCGAGGGCGTCCCGCGCCCGGCGCTCGTAGTCGGCGAGGCCGGCGGCCCCGGCGGTCACGGCTCGAGGCGTGCGTAGGCGGCGAGGGTGAGGAACTCGGGCAGCTCGCCGGAGAGCGCGACCTCCTCGAAGACCTCGCGCGTCTCCCGCGGCCGGCCGGCCTGCCACGTGTCCTCCCCCACCGCCTCGCGGATCTTCGCCGTCTCCTCGTCGAGCAGCGATCGCACGAGGGCGGCGGTCACGGTGCGGCCGTCGTCGTCGAGCTCGACCGCGTGGTGGACCCACTGCCAGATCTGGGCCCGCGAGATCTCGGCCGTCGCCGCGTCCTCCATCAGCCCGTCGATCGCCGCCGCCCCGCGGCCGCCGAGCCAGAAGGAGACGTAGCGAAAGCCGACGCTGATGTTCGTCCGCAGGCCGGCCTCGGTGATCGACCCGGGCGTCGAGCGCAGGTCGAGGAGCTCGTCGGCGCCCGCGCGCGCCTGCGGCCGGTGCTCGAGCTGGTGCGGCCGGCCGCCCAGGCCCTGCTCGAACACCTCCCGGGCCACGGGGACGAGGTCGGGGTGGGCGACCCAGGTCCCGTCGTAGCCCTGCCCGACCTCGCGCTCCTTGTCGGCCCGGACCCCGGCCAGGGCCTTTTCGTTGGCCTCCGGGTCGGCCCGGGACGGGATCAGCGCCGCCATGCCGCCGATCGCGTGGGCGCCCCGCCGGTGGCAGGTCGCGGCGAGGAGCTCGGCGTAGGCGCGCATGAACGGGACCGCCATCGTCACCTCGCCCCGGTCGGGCAGGATGAACTCGCGCCGGGTCGGGTAGCACTTGATCGCCGAGAAGATGTAGTCCCAGCGTCCGGCGTTGAGCCCGGCCGAGTGGTCGCGCAGCTCGTAGAGGATCTCGTCCATCTCGAAGGCGGCCGGCAAGGTCTCGATCAGGACGGTGGCCTTGATCGTGCCCGTCGGCAGGTCGAGGGCGTCCTGAGCGAAGCAGAAGACCTCGTTCCACAGCCGCGCCTCCCGGTGGGACTCGAGCTTCGGCAGGTAGTAGTACGGACCGGCGCCCCGGTCGAGCAGCGTGCGGGCGCAGTGGAAGAAGTGCAGGCCGAAGTCCATCAGCGCGCCGGCGACGGGCTCGCCTTCGAGCAGCAGGTGGCGCTCGGGCAGGTGCCAGCCGCGGGGGCGGACGAGGAGGGTCGCCGGGTCCTCGCCGAGCTCGTAGTGGCGGCCGTCCGAGCCGTCGTAGGTGATCGTCCCGTTGGCGGCGTCGCGGAGGTTGATCTGGCCCTCGACCATGTTGCGCCAGGTCGGAGCGTTGGAGTCCTCGAGATCGGCCATGAACCCGGTCGCCCCGGAGTTGAGGGCGTTGATCGTCATCTTCCGGTCGGTCGGGCCGGTGATCTCGACCCAGCGCCGCTCGAGCGCGGGCGGGGCCGGCGCCACCCGCCAATCGCCGTCGCGAATCTCGCGCGTGGCCGCCAGGAAGTCGAGCTCCTCCGCCCGCGCCCGCCGCTCGGCCCGCGCCGCCAGGAGCCGCTCCCGGTCGGGCCCGAAGCGGCGCTGGAGCTCGCCGACGAAGGCCAGGGCCGGCTCGGTCAGGATCTCCGCGTAGCCGGGCTCGAGCCGGCCGTGGACCTCGACGGCGCTCATGGCACCATCCAGGAGAGCGGCCCCGACTGGAGCAGGACGATCGCGGCCATGACCAGGAGCAGGCCGACGCTCCAGCCGACCACCTGGCGGAAGATCTCGCCTTCGCGGCCGCCGAGGCCGACCGCGGCCGCGCCGATCGCCAGGTTCTGGGGGGAGATCATCTTGGCCAGGACGCCGCCCGAGCTGTTGGCCGCCGCCAGGAGGGTCGGCGACAGGTGGGCGTGGCGGGCGGCGGTGACCTGGAGGGCGCCGAACAGGGAGTTGGTCGACGTGTCCGACCCGGTGACCGCCGTTCCCAACCAGCCGATCACCGGCGAGAGGAAGGCGAAGAAGCCGCCGGCGCCGGCCGCCCAGGTCCCCAGGGTGATCGTCTGGCCGGAGAGGTTCATCACGTAGGCCAGGGCGAGCACGGCGCAGACGGTGATGATCGGCCACCGCAGCAGGCGCAGCGTCTGGGCGTAGACGGCCAGCGCCCGCCCCGGACGCAGGCGCAGGACGGCGGCCGAGAGCACGCCGGCCACGAGCAACTGGGTGCCGGCGGCCGTCAGCCAGTTGAGCTTGTAGGTCACGCTGCTCGGCGCCTTGCCGGCGCCGTTCACGATGTGCAGGCCCGGCCACGGGAACTTGGTCGTGAGGGTGTCGAGCTCGCTGGCCACGCCGTGGAGGCTGGCGATCCCGAGCACGGCGACGATGATCGCGTACGGGGCGAAGGCGGTGATCGCCGACGCCCGGTCCGGCGGCGGCCCGTCCGCCCCGCCGGCCGTCGCGACCCGCCGCTCGAACCCGGGGTCGGAGACGGCGCCTCCGGCCATGGCCGGGCGCTGGCGACCCGCGGCCGGCGGGCGCTGCGGCTCGCGGGGCGCCCAGACCCGGAGCAGAGCGACCAGGCCGGCGGCGGCGGCGAGCGACGCGAGGATGTCGGTCAGCTCGGCCGAGATGTAGTTCGACGAGGCGAACTGGACGGCGGCGAACACGGCGCCGGCGGTCAGGGCGGCCGGCCACGCCTCGCGCACGCCGCGGCGGCCGTCGACCATCAGGATCAGCAGGAAGGGGATGAAGAAGGCGAGGATCGGGCACTGGCGGCCGACCATGGCGCTCAGGTCGTGCTCGGGCAGGCCGGTGACCTGGGCCAGCGTGGTGATCGGGATGGCGATCGCCCCGAAGGCCACGGGCGTCGTGTCGGCGAGCAGCGCGACCGCCGCCGCCTTGACCGGGGCGAACCCGAGCCCGACGAGCATCACGCCGCAGATCGCCACCGGCGTGCCGAAGCCGGCGAGCGCCTCGAGCAGGGCGCCGAAGCAGAAGGCGATCAGGACGACCTGAACGCGCTGGTCGTCGGAGATCGCGCTGAACACCCGGCGCAGGACGGCGAAGTGGCCGGTCTCCTCGGTCATCTTGAAGATCCACAGGGCGTTGATGACGATCCACATGATCGGGAAGAAGCCGAACGCCGCGCCCTCGGCCGCCGCGTCCGCCGCCTGACCGGCGGGCATTCCGTAGACGGCGATGGCCACGGCGAGAGCCAGGCCGAGCGAGATCAGCGCGGCCCACTGCGCCTTGAGGCGCAGGATCCCGAGCAGGACGAACAGCGCGACGAGCGGGACGACGGCGACGGCCGACGAGAGGCCCAGCGAATGGGACACCGGATCCAGGATCTGCTTGTACACGGGGCCCTCCTCCCCAGCCGCGGCGGCCGACGCAGGGCCAGTTTCCCGCCGGCGACCCCGGGCAAACCCGATCTCCCGAGGTCGGCGTCCGGGCGGCGCAGAGAGTGAACCGTGATGCCGTGCCCGAGGGCCGCCGTCTGGCCGTTGGTGTCGGTCACGTAGAGGCCGGCGCTGACCTTGCCCGGCGTCGCGAAGACGTGGGTGGCGGTCGCGCCACTGCCGTCCGGGGTGCCGTCGCCCCAGACCCAGCGGTAGGCGGTGATCGTCTGGCCGGCCGGCGGGCTCGAGGAGCGTGCCCAGGTGTGCGTCACCGGCGCGGAAATGGTCGACGCAGACCGGGGTGTCCACGAGGATCACCCGCGGACGGACCGTGCCGCGGGACCGCCGACAGGTCTGCGCGAGCGTAGGCGTGCCGTCCGGGCGGCGGGTCAGGCGTCGGGCGCGAGCACGCAGACGTCGGCGGGGGCGACCCGCAGGCCGACCCGCGAGCCGACCACGATCGCCGGCCGACCCGCGGCGTCGGAGTCCAGGCGCACGGTGAAGTGGGCGAGCCGCACGAGCAGGGCGCCGCGGTCGTGGCGGACGCTGAGGACGCTGTCGGTCAGGCTGCTCGTCTCGGGGTCGGCCAGCTCGAGCTGCCAGGGGTGAACGGCGATCCGCACCGGTCCGTCGGCCGCCGTGGCACTGGTGAGCTGGCCGCCGTCGCGGAGCAGGACGGTCGAGCCGCCCGCGGTCGGCGTGGCCGTGCCGGCGAGCACGTTGGCGCCGGTCAGGGCGGCGACGGTGGCGTCGGCCGGGGCGCGCAGGAGCTCGGACGCCGGCGCCAGCTGGAGCAGGCGGCCGCGGTCGATCACGCCGATCCGCCCGGCGAGGGCGGTCGCGTCCTCGAAGGAGTGGGTGACGAGCAGGGTGGGCAGGCGAAGCTGGCCGAGCTCGTCGGCGAGCTCGTCGCGAACCTGGCTGCGGGTGATCGCGTCGAGAGCGGCGAACGGCTCGTCGAGCAGGAGCACGCGCGGGTCGCGGGCCAGGGCTCGGGCCAGGGCGACCCGCTGGCGCTCGCCGCCGGAGAGCTGGCCGGGCCGCGCGCGGGCGAGGTGGGCGATGCCGAACCGCTCGAGCAGTTCCGGGCGGGCCCGGCGGGCGGCGAAGCGGATGTTGGCGGCGACGCTGAGGTGGGGGAAGAGGCCGTAGTCCTGCGGCAGGTAGCCGATCCGGCGCCGCTCGGGGCGCAGGTGGGTGCGGGTGGCGGCGTCGAACCAGCGCTCGCCGCCCAGGGAGATCCGTCCGCGCTGGGGGCGCTCGAGGCCGGCGACCGCGCGCAGGAGCGAGCTCTTCCCGGCGCCGGAGGGCCCGACCAGGGCGATCGTCTCGGCGCCTAGGCTGAGGGCCGCGCGAAGATCGAACGCGCGCCGCGCCAGAGTGATGTCGATATCGAGAAGTTCCATGACCGGATCAGGAGCTTGGAGGTGAGGAGGATGGTCGCGCTGACCACGACGAGGAGGACGCCGATGGCGATCGCCTGGTCGAGGCTGACCTCGAACTGCGAGTAGACGGCGAGCGGCAGGGTCTGGGTCGTGCCCTGAAAGCTGCCGGCGAAGAAGATCGTCGCCCCGAACTCGCCGATGCCGCGGGCGAAGGAGACGGCGGCCGCCGCGCCGAGGCCGGCTCCGGCGAGCGGCAGGGCGACGCGGAGCATGCGCCGGATCGGTCCGGCGCCGAGCGTGCCGGCGACGTCGAGCAGCGTCGGCTCGACCGCCTCGAACGCGGCGATCGCCCCGCGGAGGTAGAAGGGGCTGGCGACGAACACGATGGCCAGGACGACCGCCGCCTGGGTGAACGCCAGGTGGATGCCGGCGGCCTCCAGGGTGTGGCCGAGCAGGCCGAGGCGGCCGAACGCGGTCAGTAGGCCGATGCCGGCCACCGCCGGCGGGAGCACGAGCGGCAGCTCGACCAGGGTGATCACGAGGCTCCGCCCGGGGAAGCGGTGGCGGCCGAGGAGGTAGGCGACCGGCGTGCCGAGGACGAGCATCAGCACCATGGCGATCGCGTTCGCCTTCAGCGACACGGCGATCGCGTCGCTGGCGACCTGGGAGCCGAGCTCGTCGATCACCTGCCGGGGCGGCTGGTGGACGAGCAGGGCGACGATCGGCAGGGCCAGGAAGGCGAGGACGCCGGCGATCAGCGTCGCCGCCACGAGGACCAACACCGCTCGCCCGATCCCGGCCGGGATGCGGGCGAGCGGTCGCGGAGCGGCGCCGGCGTGCGCGCCGCCCGCCGTCACGGCTTGCCGAAGCCGGCGGCCTTGAGGGCGGCCTGCCCCCGCTTGGAGATGACCTCGGCCACGAACGCCTTGGCGGCCGCCTGGTTCGAGCTGGCCTTGACCACGGCGATCTCGTACTTGACGACCGGCTGCCCCTTGGCGGGGATGGCGATCGTGTGGAGCTTGCCCTTGCCGGTGAGGGCGTCGGTCACGTAGACGAAGCCGGCGTCGGCCTCGCCGAGCTCGACCTTGGCCAGGACCTGCTTGACGTCGGTCTCGTTGCTCTTGACGTTCTTGAGCGCCGCCGTCAGGTGGAGCTTGGCGAGGACGGTGCGGGTGTAGACGCCGATCGGGACGGTCGCGTCGCCGATGACGAGCTTGACGCCCTTCTTGGTGATGTCAGAGACCTTCTTGATGTGGGCGGGGTTGCCCTTGGGCACGATCAGGACGAGCCGGTTGGTGGCGAAGACGACGGGCTTCTCGATCGTGCCGGAGGCGAGCAGGGCGGTCGGCTGCTTGGGGCTTGCGGCGGCGAACACGTCGGCCGGGGCGCCCTGGGTGATCTGGGTCGCGAGCATGTCGGAGCCGGCGAACGTGTAGCGCGGGGCCCGGTCGATCTGCGGGAACACCTTCGTCAGCGACGCGGCCGCGAAGACGGTCAGCGTGCTGCTCTTGTGGGCGAGCGGCGCCGCCTGGCCGGCCATCGGCGCGGCGGCGAGCACGCCGATCGCCATGGTCAGAGCCGCGGTTCGCGTCCTCCGGGTACTGAGCACGTGTCGTCTCCCTCGTCGAAAATGGGCGCTGCCAGCATTCTGGCACAATACTAGGATATGAGCACGATGCGCGACAGCTCCGCCCTGCGCGAGCGCCGCCTGGCCTGCGGGTTGACGCAGGCCGACCTGGCCGCGCGGGCCGGGGTGAGCCGCCAGCTGGTGGCCGCGGTGGAAGCCGGACGGCACGCGCCGGCGGTCGACGCGGCGCTGGGCCTGGCGCGCGCCCTGTCGGTCACCGTCGAGGAGCTCTTCGCGCCCGCGGGGGGTGGCTTGGGAGCGGTCCCCGCGCTCGGGGGGGACGCGCGCAGCGGGGCCGCGGTGCGGGTCGGCCAGGTGGGCGACCGGCTGGTCACGGCCGAGCTCGCCGACCATGGCGTGGCCGGCGCGGTCTGGGCCAAGCCCGACGGCGTGATCGCGGCCGAGGGCCTGCGGCTCTTTCCCGGGGCGAGCCCGGCGGGACTCGTCCTCGCCGGCTGCGACCCGGCGCTCGGCATCGCCGAGGCGATGCTCGACGGCATGGGCACCCGCAGCCTGCTGGCGATCTCGGCCCCGACGGGAATCGCCCTGCGGGCGCTGGCCGCGGGCCGGGTCCACGCCGCCGTCGTCCACGGTCTCCCGGACGCGCTGCCGGCGCCGCCCGTCCCGGTCGTCCGCTGGCACCTGGCCCGCTGGCAGGTCGGCCTGGGCATCTCCCGACGCGTACGGGCGCGGTCGCTCGAGGCGGTGCTGCGCAGCGGCGTTCCGCTCGCCCACCGCGACCCGTCGGCGGCCAGCCAGCGGGCGTTCGACCGGGCACGGGTGGCGGCGGGGGTGGCGGCGCCGCGGCCGGGTCCGCGGGCCAGCGGCCACCTCGACGCCGCCCG
Organism: uncultured Solirubrobacterales bacterium; assembly: GCA_963795745.1. Taxonomy (GTDB): domain Bacteria; phylum Actinomycetota; class Thermoleophilia; order Solirubrobacterales; family Solirubrobacteraceae; genus Palsa-513. The sequence continues at coordinate 126,584 of CAWCIT010000005.1, read as the reverse complement.
CGTCGCCTCGAGCCGGGGGGGTGCCGCCGTGACGACCGAGGGCGCCGCCCAGGCCTTCGACCTGCGCTTCCTGGCCCTCGAGTCGCACGTGGTCGAGGTGTGGGTGGCCGAGCGGTGGGCGGCCCATGCGGGGGTCGGGGCCCTCGGCGACCTCCTGGCCTCGCGCGGCTTCACCGCGCGGGTGGCTCACTTCGGCGGCTACGACCTGTCGGGCTGCGGCCAGGCGGTGGCCGCCGCCTGACGCCGGTCAGCGGACCGTGGTCGCCAGGCCGGCGACCCGGCATCCGGCCGCGGGCGCGGGCCACGCCGACGACGAGGCCGAAGGCCATCAGCTGATGCTCAGGGGAACACTCCTCGTCTGGGTTGGGCGCCGGCGGTCACGCGCTGCTCCGACCACCTCTGTGAGCCTAGGCGATGCCTCGGATGTCGTCAAGGACTCTGCCTAGGCATCTACGGGCGGCGCAGCCGGTCCGTGCGGCCCCGTGCGAGCCGATGGTGGCCGGCCTTTCGGTCCGGGAGCGCCGTCGCGATTGCCCTATGTAACGCATAGGCGGACCAATCTAGCGACCAGCCTCGCGGCGCGTCAAGCCCGGCGGGCGCCGCGGCGCGGACGGTGACGGCTCACGGGTGATACCGTGGCACTGTTACCCCGGTATTACGTAGGAGGCTACATGACCAACCCCGGGCCGGGGGTCACGCCCCTGATCGTTGACGCCGCGACCGCAACTGCCGTGGGCATCGTCCTCGGGGGCATCCGCGTTGGCCGGCGACGTGGATCCGCGGCGTTGGCGCCTACCGTGACGTCGCCGCGCCCGGCCGCGTCGGGACGGGAGCCGAGCCGCGAGACCGCACGACGCCGAGCCGCTGAGGCTCGCGAGCCCGCGGAAGCCGCCACCCGTTCCCCAGGTGGCTGGGCGGCTACTGCGCGTCGAAGGCCTGAGCAGGTCGCTGGTAGCGCTCAGGCGGTTGACCGTGGCAGCGCCCGGCTCGACGCTCAGGCCGCCGGCGGCGCGAGCCCGACGACGAGGTCGACGACGTCGGAGACGTAGCGGCCGCCCTTGACGTCACCGTCGACTACCAGCCGCGGCTGCGCCAGAGCGGCGCCGTCCTGGCGGGTGGCGAGGATCAACGGCCGACCACCGACCGGCGCCTCGGCGGGGGTCGCCGTGGCTAAGTACCCGTCGGAGCCGACCGCCGCGACCCCGGCGACGCTCGCCGGGGAGAACCCGCCCGCGGCGAGCACGGTGGCGAGCGCCGGTCCCGTCTCTGTGTGCTGCTGGGCGGCGCCGCCGCCCAGGAACGAGACGGTCAGCGTCTCGGCCGGCAGCCGGGCCAGGCGGCGGGCGTCCAGCACGACCGCGCGCGTACCGTCGCGTACGGTCACCGCGCCCGGGCTCGGCGGGGGTGCCGGGGCCGGGCTGTGAACCGCGACAGCGACGGCGACGACGCCGGTCAGCGACCGGGTCGGCGCGCTGTCTCCCGGGACGACGAGCACCGGCGACGCCCGGACGGGGACCCCGTCTTCGGTGAGGACGAGCAGGGCCGGGTGGTCGCCGAAGTTCGGGTCGAGCTCGCCGAGGGCGAACGTCACGCGGCGGCCGGAGTCGGCGGTCACCGTGACCGTGAGCCGCAGGAGGGCGTTCTTCGCCGGGGGAAGCACCGGCTGGGCGGCGTCCACCAGTGCCTCGAGCGAGACGCCGCGGTCGAGGTGGGCCCGGGTGCCGGACGCGGCGCCAGGCACCTGAACCGCGGTCTGCGGCAGGGCCGCGAGCTGGGCGAGTGAGTAGGTCGCCGGCGCGCGGACGGCGCCGGCGATCGTCAGTCCCGAGGCCCCAGGGAGCCCGGCCACGGCGCCGGCTCCGGCGGTCGCGCTTCCGATCAGCCCGGTCGTGAGCAGGACGAGTCCCATCCAGCCGACGACACGCCAGTTCCTCAACACCGTTTCATCCCTCATCTCGTCGTGGACGAGGCAACCTATGGAATGCGTAGGCGACTGTCAAGTCGCCAGGCCGGGCCGGAGCGGGCGCTACGGGCGCTCGACGACGACGATCGTCGACTTGACGACGGCGGTCGCCGTCTGACCCGGCTTGAGGTCGAGCTCGTCGGCGGCCTCGCGCGACATGAGCGAGACGATCCGGAACGGTCCGCACGCCATGTCCACCTGGGCCATGACGCCATCGCGATGAACGTCGACGACCACGCCGGCCATGCGGTTGCGGGCGCTCGACCGCGGGTTGGTGCCGCGTTCGCGCAGCACGCGGGCCAGCTCGTCGGCGGCGAGCACGCGGCGGTTGCCGCGGCGCTCGAAGGTGATCCGCCCGTCGCGCTCCCAGCGGCGGAGCGTGTCCACGCTCACCCCCAGGGCCTGGGCGGCCACGCCGATCCGAATTCCTTCGTCCATGGGTGCCAATTCTAGCCGGACCGCCGGACGCGTACCTAGGCATTTGCACCGACGCCGCATCGCTCCGCCATGTCGTCGGGCGGTAGCGGCCACCCCCGAGCGACATCGACCGGAGGGATGCGGCACCGGCGGGGATGCCGTGTCTGACGACCTCCGCCCCACCGGAGACTCGCCGCCGAGCTAATCCGGGCCGGGTCCGAACCCGGCCCGCCGCATGATCGCCCGTCCGGTCGGCGTCGCCAGCCCGTCGACCCAGGCGACGGCACGCCGGCGGTCGACGGTCGCGCTGACGACGCACACCACGCACGTCGCCTCGACCCGCGCTCCAGGCGGCGGCTCGATCGCCCGCAGGGCGCCCGGGCGGGCGATGACGTCGGTGGCGTAGAGGACGGCCGCGTCGGCCTCGCCGGCCAGGAGTCGGGCGGCGACGTGGTCGACCGTCTGCTCCTCGGACACCACGTTGGCCAGGACGCGATCGGCGAAGCCGGCGCCCTCCAGCGCGTCGAGGCGGCCGAGCAGTGCGCGCGTGTAGTCGCCGAGCGGGATCCCCTCGACCTCGATGACCACGCGCGCCCCCGGCCGGGCGAGGACGCCGACGTCCCGCGCGGCGCTCGCCGCCGGAACGGCGACGACCAGCCGGTTCGACGCGAACGGGCGCGGCTCGCCGACCAGGCCGGCCGCGCACAGGCGCTGTGGATCATCGGGGCTGGCGGATGCGAACACGTCCGCCGTCTCCCCGGCCGTGATTCGCTCCGCCAGGTCGCGGGCGTTGGCGTAGGCCAGCTCCACCCCCCCGGCCACCCCGGCTGCGATCACGTCGAACGCCGGCCGCAGGGACCCGGCGGCGAAGACCACGAGCCGGCGGTCGGGCGCGGCCACCGTCAGCGCCGCGGCGCTACCGACCGTCCGCGGCGAGCGCCGCGAGGATGTCGACCAGCGCCGCCCGCGCGGCCGCGTCGAGCTCGCCACCGCCGCTGGTTCGCTGCCCCCGGTCAGACATCTGCTTGCCTCCTCAGCTCGGCCATGATGGGTGTCCGGCGGCTCGGCGCCGGCCGAACGTCGCGCTGCCGCGGTGGCCCGCACCGTCCCCGTCCGCACAACGCCCTCCGCCGCACGCCGGACCGAACCCTACGCGACGCGCTCACGCGCACGGAACCCGGGAGACGTGTCCGTCCACGGTGATCATCCCCGGCCGGATGCGGCCGTGCTCGGCGCACCAGGCGACGACCAGGACGACGTGGAGGACCGACCGGGCGAGATCGGCCGCGTGGGCCGCGACCTCGCCGCCCGCCCGGGTCCGATGCAGCGACGACACCAGGCCGCCGATGTACTTCGTGATCACGCCCACCGCCTCCCCCAAGGCCAGCGTCCCCTGCGTGGCCAACCCCGATCCGTCGAGGATCTCCGCGGCTGCGCCCAGCTCCCGGGCGAGGTCGACGTCTTCGGCGAGCGACGACAGCAGCGCGTGCCCGTGGGCGACGAGATCCTGGATGTCGACCCGCGGCCGCAGGGCGAGGACGACGCACTGCAGATGCTCGAACGCCAAGGCGTCTCGATCGCCGTCGCCATCGAGCTCCTCGAACGCGAAGTCGATCGTCGCGTTCTGCTGCGCCGCCAGGTTCGCCGCCAGGAGAGCCCCCACCTCGATCCGGGTCGAGCTCCGCGGCGCGTCGATCACCACATAGGCGCCCGGCGCCCATCCCGGCTCGACCACCGTCCCGACGAGCAGCGCCGACTCGACAATCCGCTCGAGCGCGTGCGTCAGGTAGAACGGGCTGACCTCGCCGTGGAGGCCGCGGCATCCGGAATGGCCGAGGCCGGAGAGACGCAGCGGGTAGCCCGCCTGACCCGACTCACACGCCGCGAACCGCCGGTCGAGCTCGGCCGACACCGTGGCGATGCTGTCCGCCAACGACCGCCGCCGACGGCCCGCGTGGGCCGCCAGCGCCCGACCGGCCACCGCCGTCAGCCCGCCCGGCGTCGGCTTGGCCGCGACCCGCTCCACCTCGTCGAAGATCTCTCTCAGCTCTCGCGCCTCGACGCGCGGCGCCGAGGTCAGCTCGACCAGCCGCCGCCCGGCGAGCGCCCGCACCGGTCCGGTCAGCAGCTCGCCACAGGCCGTCCGACGCCCCTGGTCGTAGCCCTGGCTGGCCAGGGCCGTCGACGTCCACCCCACTTCGGTTGGCTCGAGCATCACGATCCGGCGGTTGGGAACTGAGGACGTGCTCCCCGCACCGTAGCGATCCTATGCAATGCCTGTCAATAGACTCGTGTCCGCCCCGCATACATGCAGACGTGTTCACGCAATAATGCGGACATGGCTGTCCGGCACGTCACCAACCCGGCCGACGACGCCCGCCACCACGGCCACCTCCGCATGCTTCCAGCCCGGCTGTTCTCCCCCGGCCCCCACCTCCGACCGCCCGCCCCGCCGGCCGCGGCGACGGCGCCGGCATGAGCGCGACGACCCCGGCCCTGATCGCCGCCGCCGCCGGTGTCGGCCTCGGGCACGCCATCCTCCCCGATCACTGGGTGCCGCTCGCCGTCGTCGGCCGCACCCAGCGCCTGCCGCTCCGCCGGGTGGCGACTCTCTCGGCCCTCGCCGGCATCGCCCACGTCCTCGTGTCGCTCGTCCTCGGCGCGATCATCGTCGCCGTCGGGCTCCAGTTCCGCTCGGCGGTCGAAGGCGCGCAGAACACGATCATCGGCACGCTGCTCGTCCTCACCGGCGTCGCCTTCGTCCTCCTCGAGCTGACCGGCCACGGCCACGGCCACGATCACGACCACCATGGCCACGACCGCCACGACGACCACGACCGCCACGCGGCCGGCGACCATGACGACCACGGCCACTCCCTCCCCCACCGCCCGGCGCCGGCCGCGACCGACGCCACCGTTGCGGCCCAGGCCAGCCGCGCGCGGCGCCTGGCGACCATCATGGTCCCGTTCGGCGCCGCCGCCTCGCCCGACCTGACGATCCTCCCGGTATTCCTCGCCGCCACGGCGGCCGGGGCGTTCGCGGCGGTCGGCGCCCTGATCGCGTTCTCGGCGGTGACCATCGCCACGATCGTCGGCCTGACCCTGTTCGCCTGCTTCGGCGGCTATCAGGTGCAGGGTCAGTGGCTCGACCGGTGGGGCAACATCTTCACGGCGGTCGTGCTCGTCGCCATCGGGGCGCTCGTCTTCACCGGCCTGATCTGATCCGCCGGGCGCGCACGAACGACACGGCACGGCGGGGCCCGACCCGGGCATACTCCGCTCGGGCGACCGTGCCGGACCCCGGAAGTCGATCGAGAGGAGCCGTGTGGACACCAACAAAGTGATGGACCTCTGCATGGAGGGCATGGCCACCGAGGGCGCCGGTGACATGGACGGGGCCAAGCGCCTCTTCCAGGCCGCCTGGGACGCGCGGGCGGACGACTTCGACGCCTGCATCGCCGCCCACTACGTCGCCCGGCACGCCCTGACCGTCGAGGCGCGGGTCGAATGGAACGAGCGGGCGCTCAAGCACGCCGACGCCGTGCCCGACGACCGCGTCACGAGCTTCTACCCATCGCTCTACCTGAACCTGGCCACCGCCTACGAGGAGCTCGTCCACACCGAGACCGACTACGGCGACGTCAGGCGCGCCCGCAGCTGCTTCGCCCAGGCGGCCGAGCGGGCCGCCGACCTGCCGCCCGGCGGCTACGCCGACATGGTCCGCCAGGGGGCCGCCGCCGGCCTGCGCCGGGCCGACGCCCTGCTTCAGGCCGCCCCGGACCAGGACTGACCGATGGACGCCTACCTGGCCGTGGTCAGCAAGCGCGAGGTCCGCGCCTACGCGCCCGAGTCGATCGACCCGGCGGCCGAGCGGCGGATCCTCGAGGCCGGGCGTCTGGCCGGCAGCTCACGCAACCGCCAGGCGCGCCGCTTCGTCGTCCTGCGTGACCCGGACCTCCGTGAGCGGACGGCGGCGGCCGTGTTCGCCCCGGAGAACGTCCGCGCGGCGGCGCTCGTCGTCGTGGTGCTCGTCGCCGGCAAGGGCCCGACCGCCTTCGACGCCGGCCGGGCGGCCCAGAACATGATGCTCGCCGCCTGGAACGAGGGCATCGGCTCATGCCCGAACGGCGTCGCCGACGCCGACGCGGTCGCCGCCGCCGCCGGCTGCCGGCCGGACGAGCAGGTGTCGATCGTCCTCACCTTCGGCCACCCGGCCCGCCCGCGCGACCCCGAGGCCAAGCCGGCCGATCGGTGGATCGCCGGCGCCGACCGGCGCCCCTTCGACGAGGTCGTCGAAGAGCGCTGAGTTGACCCCGACGGCCCTCCAGGCGTTCGCCCAGTCCCACCCGGCCGACGACGGCGTCCGCCTGCGCCTCCTGCTCAAGTGCCCCGACCGGCCCGGCATCGTCGCCGCGATCTCCCGCTTCCTCCACGAAGCCGGGGCCAACATCGTCGAGTCGGGCCAGTACTCGACGGCCGGCGGCGCCGGCGTGTTCTTCATGCGCGTCCAGTTCGACCTCCAGAGCCGGTGCCTCTCCACCCTGGAGGAGGACTTCCAGCACGCGGTGGCCGGCAACTTCGGGATGGACTGGTCGATGTGGCCGGCGGCCCAGCCCAAGCGACTGGCCCTCCTCTGCTCGCGCTACGAGCACTGCGTGCTCGACCTGCTCTGGCGCTGGCGCAGCGGCGAGCTCCACGCCGAGATCCCGATGGTGGTCTCCAATCACGACGCCCTGCGCCCTCAGGTCGCCCTCTTCGGCGTGCCCTACCACCACGTACCGGTCCCGACGAAGGGCGACAAGCCGGCCGCAGAGCGGGAGCTGCTCCAAATCCTCAAAGGAAACGTCGACCTGGTCGTGCTCGCCCGGTACATGCAGATCCTGAGCGCCGACTTCCTGCGCGAGCTGGCCGTGCCGGTGATCAACATCCACCACTCGTTCCTGCCCGCCTTCCCCGGCGCCGACCCCTACACCCGGGCCTACGACCGCGGGGTCAAGCTGATCGGCGCGACCGCCCACTACGTCACCGCCGAGCTCGACGGCGGGCCGATCATCGAGCAGGACATCCAGCGGGTCAGCCATCGCGACGACCCCGTCGCGCTCGCCCGGATCGGCCGTGACGTCGAGCGCGTCGCCCTCGCCCGGGCCGTCGCCCTCCACCTCGACGACGCGGTCCTCGTCTACGGGAACCGCACGCTCATCTTCTGATCCGCCGTCCCATCGCGTTCGCGCCCGCCCTCTCGGGTAGGCCGGATCGGTGGGCGCCGAGACTCCGGCCACGTCAGCGGCTCGCCGGGCGGCGGTGCTCGTTGGCCTGCTCGCCGTGTCCTGCGCCGGCGCGGCGGCCCCGCCCGGCCGCGACCCGGCCCTCCCGGCGCACGGCCACACCGCCGGCGGAGCCGCGTTCCGCGTGACGGTCGCCGCGACCGTCGACCCCGGCGGTGCGCCGGCCTGGTGCCCCCGCGTCGACTTCCAGCCGCCCGCCGGGCCGCCGACCCACGGAGCCGTCGGCTGCCGCGAGGTCCGCCCCCACGTGCCGACCGGCGGCTTCGCGATGTTCTGCGCCTCGTCCGACGTCTTCGTCCTCCTGCTCACCACGTCCGCCACCCGGACCGTCTCGGTCGCGACGGCCGGCGGCCGCACGGTCGACCTCACGGCCTACCGCGGCGTAGCCGCCGGCGTGCGCTTCTGGCTCGGCCGGTACGCCGGTCGGCGCTCGCCCCGGGCGGTGTCCTCGGTCGACGCGAGCGGCGTCCATGCGCAGCGCTACCCGCCGATCGACTGCATCGGCGGCGTCCCGACCAACGGGCTCCTCGGCCGGTGACGCGCGCGGCCGGTTACGGACCCCTGCCGCCGGGTACCCGCGCCGTGCCGGCCGACCGAACGACACGAGGACCAAGGCGTCATGGACGAAGCGACGAGAGCAAGGGCCCTGTCCGCCAGGGATGAGTTGAACCGAGCGCGCGTCGAGCGCCGCGGGCGCGAGGCCGCCGCGACTCCTCCGGCGCCCCCCCGCCCCGAGCCGGCGCCCCGCGCGCGTCGCAACGGATCCTCCGGCTCGCCCGGGCCCGGCCCGACACGGTCGGCGACCGGGCCGGTCCGCCTGCGCGACCTGAAGGGCGGCGACTGGGGCGCGGCGATCAAGCGGACGGTCAAGGAGACCCAGGCCGACAACCTGACCGACTGGGCCGCGGCGCTCACCTACTACGGCGTGCTCGCCCTGTTCCCCGCCCTGATCGCCCTCGTCTCGATCCTCGGCCTCGTCGGCCAGTCGGCCACCGGGCCGATCCTGGCCAACATCAAGACGCTGGCGCCCGGCGCGGCGACGACGATCCTCACCAACGCCGTCAAGCAGATCTCGGCGAGCGGCGGCTCGGCCGGGCTCGCCCTGGTCATCGGGCTCGCCGTCGCCCTGTTCTCCGCCTCCGGCTACGTCGGCGCCTTCTCGCGGGCGTCCAACGCGATCTACGAGATCGAGGAGGGCCGCCCGTTCTGGAAGCTCCGGCCCCAGCAGATGCTGATCACGGCGGTCATGCTCGCCCTTCTCGCCGTCAGCTCCCTCTCGGTCGTCCTCACCGGCGGGATCGCCCGCCGGGCCGGCGACGTGCTCGGGGTCGGCTCGAGCGCCGTGATGGTCTGGGACCTCGCCAAATGGCCGGTGATCGTCCTCCTGGTCGCCCTGATGCTGTCCGTCCTCTACTACGCCGCCCCCAACGTCCGCCACCCCGGGTTCCGCTGGATCAGCCCCGGCTCCCTGCTCGCCGTCCTCCTCTGGCTCGTCGCCTCGGCGGCCTTCGCCCTCTACGTGGCGAGCTTCGCCTCCTACAGCAAGACCTACGGGGCCCTGGCCAGCGTCGTCGTCTTCCTCGTCTGGCTCTGGCTCTCGAACCTGGCCTTCCTGTTCGGCGCCGAGTTCAACGCCGAGCTCGAGCGGCGGCGGGCCATCGAGCACGGCCTCTCGCCCGAGCGGGAGCCGTTCCTCCCGGCCCGGGAGCCCAAGCGCGCCTGAGGCAGCGCGAGCCGCCCTACTCGGCTTCCTCCTCGGCCTCGTCGCCCGCGTCGACGATGCTCCCGTGGGTGAAGAGGACCTTCTGGGCGATCTCCCGCCAGACCGGCTTGCGCCGGAGGAGAAACTCCAGGTCCATGCTGAAGTGCTTGAACTCCTCCTTCTGGGCGTCGGCCATGATCGCCCGCGCCTCGTCGTCCTGCTCGACCGACATCCGCTGCTCGTACCAGTCGATCGCCTCGGCCTCCTCGGTCAGCGAGACCATCATCCGCGCGAACGTCCGCGTCTCCTGCGAGAGCTCCTCGACCGGCTCGTGGTACTGATCGAATCCCATCCGTCCTCCTCGTCGGCCACCGGCGGCGGGAGCGCCGCTCGCTCGAACATATGCCCGGTCGCGGAGATCCCCACGCCCGGACTCGCCGCGGCGGGGAGTACATTGAGGGGCGGCGGATCGCGCGCGGTCCGTCCAACCGAATAGAGGAAGTTGTCATCGAGGCGCCGGCGGTCACCCCGCCCGCGCCGGATCGGGTCGGGCGGAGATCCCGCCGGCCCGAGAAAGGCAGAGGCCATGGCGACGCAACTGGCAGGCGGCCGGGCGACCGCGGAGATCCCGTCGACCCCCGACCAATTGGATCGCACCGATCGCATCGAGCTCCTCCGCTACATGCTGCTGATGCGCGGCATCGAGGAGCGGGCGATGACGCTCTACCGGCAGGGCAAGGTCCCCGGCTCGTTCTACGACGGCTTCGGCCAGGAGGCGGTCTCCACGGGCGCCGCCTTCGCCATGGGTCCGCGCGACGGCCTGTGCGTCCTGCACCGCGACCTCGCCGCCCACCTCATCCGCGGGGTGACGCCGGCCCGGATCCTGGGCCAGTACATGGCCCGGGCCGGCGGGGTGACCGGCGGCCGCGACGCCAACGTCCACTTCGGCGACGCCCGCCTCGGCTGCGTCGGCATGGTCTCGATGCTCCCCGACATGATGCTCGTGGCCACGGGCATGGCCATGGCCTACCGCCTGCGCGAGGAGGCCCGCTGCGCGCTGACCTGGGTCGGCGACGGCGCCACGTCGCGGGGCGACTTCCACGAGGCGATGAACTGGGCCGGGCTGCAGCGGCTGCCGGTGATCTTCGTGCTCGAGAACAACCAGTACGCCTTCTCGACGCCGCTGCGCCTCCAGTTCGCCGTCGACCCGATCGAGCGGGCCGGGGCCTACGGCTTTCCCGGGGTGGTCGTGGACGGCAACGACGTCGAGGCGGTGTTCGAGGCCACCCGCGCGGCCCGGGCGCGGGCGTTGGCCGGCGACGGGCCGACCCTGATCGAGGCGATGACGATGCGGATGCACGGGCACGCCGCCCACGACGACATGCGCTACGTCCCGCCCGAGCTGGTCGACCACTGGCGGGCGCGCGACCCGATCGCCATGCAGGAGGAGCGCCTGCGGGCGGCCGGGGTCGACACGGGCGAGGTGCGGGCCGCCGTCGCCGCCGAGATCGACCGGGCCACGGCCGAGGCCCTGGAGATGCCCGAGCCCGACCCGACCGACGTGACCGCAGGCGTCTTCGCCACCGGCGAGGCCGAGCCCCTGGGCGAGGGCCGGGCGCCGTGGAGCGGCTTTGCCGGGGAGGTCGGCCGTGTCTGAGATGACCTATCTCGGCGCCATCTCCGACGGGCTGCGCGAGGCGATGCGCGAGGACCCGCGGGTGTTCGTCATGGGCGAGGACGTCGCCGCCTTCGGCGGGGCCTTCAAGGTCACCGACGGCTTCCTCGAGGAGTTCGGCGACCGGCGGGTGATCGACACGCCGCTGGCCGAGTCGGGCATCGTCGGCACGGCGATCGGCGCCGCCGTTGCCGGCATGCGGCCGGTCTGCGAGATGCAGTTCGCCGACTTCGTCTCCTGCGGCTTCGACCAGCTGGTCAACGTCGCCGGGAAGATGCACTACCGCCAGCGGCTGGCGGTACCCCTCACCGTGCGGCTGCCGTCGGGCGGCGGCTTCTCCGGGGGGCCATTCCACTCGCAGAACCCGGAGGCCTGGTTCATGCACGCCCCCGGCCTGAAGGTGGTCGCCCCGTCGACCCCGGCCGACGCCAAGGGCCTCCTGATCAGCGCCATCCACGACCCGAACCCGGTCTGCTTCTTCGAGCACAAGAACCTCTACCGGCGGATCACGGGCGAGGTGCCCCCCGGCTGCTACGAGACGCCGATGACGGCGCGGATCGCCCGGCCCGGTTCGGACCTCGTGGTGATCGCCTACGGGGCGATGGTCTGGGCGGCGCTCGAGGCGACCGCCGACCTCGACGGGGCGTCGGTCGAGATCCTCGACCTGCGCTCGCTCGTCCCGCTCGACGAGGCGGCGATCCTCGACTCGGTCGCCCGGTGCGCCAAGGTGGTGATCGTCGACGAGGCGAACGCCACCTGCGCGGCCGGCGCCCAGGTCGCCGCGCTGATCGCCGAGCGGGCGTTCGGCGACCTCGACGGACCGATCGTCCGCGTCGCCGCCCCCGACATCCCGATCCCGTTCGCCCCCGCCCTCGAGCGGGCGGTGCTGCCCCAGGCCGACGACATCAGGAGGGCATGCCGTGAGCTCCTCGCCTACTGAGACCGCGCGCCCCCTCGACCGCCTGAGCGCCGCCGGCCACGAGCACCTGCTCGTCTCCCGCGGGCGCCGCGGCGGCGCGGAGACGATCATCGCCGTCCACTCGACCACCCTCGGGCCCGCCCTCGGCGGCTGCCGCATCTGGCGCTACGGCGACCTCGACGCGGCCGTCGAGGACGCCCTGCGCCTGTCGGCGGCGATGACGCTGAAGGCCGCCGTGGCCGGACTGGCCCTCGGCGGCGGCAAGGCGGTCATCCGCCTGCCGGACGGCCCGGCGCCGGGGCCCGAGCGGCGCGAGGCGATCCTGCGGGACTTCGCCGACGCGATCAACCTCCTCGACGGGCGCTACATCACCGCCGAGGACGTCGGGTCGACGAGCCGGGACATGGCGCTGCTGTCGGAGTTCACCGAGCACGTCGTCGGGCGCCCGCGGGCCGGCGGCGGCAGCGGCGACCCGGGCGAGTTCACCGCCGCCGGCGTGCTCGCGGCGATGCGGGCGTGCGCGGCCGAGGTGTTCGGCACGCCGGAGCTCGGCGGCCGGTCGGTGGCCATCGTCGGCCTGGGCAGCGTCGGGGCCGACCTCGCCCGCCGGCTGGCCGCCGCCGGCGCCCGCCTCGAGCTGTGCGACGTCGACCCGACCAAGCGGCCGCTGGCCGACGAGCTCGGCGCGCGCTGGCTCGCCGATCCGGCGGCGGCTCATGCGGCGGCGGTCGACATCCTCGCCCCGTGCGCGCTCGGCGGCCTGCTCGACCGCCGCCGCGTGGCGGAGCTCCGCTGCCGGATCGTGTGCGGGGCGGCCAACAACCAGCTCGACGGCGACGACCGCGCCGCGCAGCTCGCCGAGCGGAACATCCTCTACGCGCCGGACTTCATCGTCAACGCCGGCGGGCTGATCAACGTCGCGCTCGAGCTGACCGGCTACGACGTCGGTCGGGCCAGCCACGCGGCCGAGGACATCGAGGCCGTGCTCGGCCGCGTGCTGGCGAGGGCCCGGGAGGCCGGGACGACGCCGCTGGCCGCGGCCAACGAGCTCGCTGCCCGTCGCCTGGCCGGCGGCGGCGCGGGGGCGGGGGCGGGCGCCGGACCGGTGCCGGTGCTCGGGCTGGCCGCCCGCCGCTGAGGGACGGCGGACGTGTGGCCAGGAGGCAGCTCCCGGCCCCGCGATTCAGTCGGGCGGCGCGCCCGGACCGGACGTCTCACCGGGGGCGGGATTCCGCTTCAGCCTGCGCCAACCACCCGCGCGGTTGTTGGCGATGATGTGCCCGAACATGGCGGACAGGGCCGAGGCGTTGAGCGTCTCGTCGCGGGCGACGGCGACCGTCCGGGCCGTCTTGTTGCCGTGGCCGCCGGTGATGATGCCCTCAGGGTCAGGGACGATCGCGCCGTCGTAGAGGAAGACATTGACGTGGTCCTTCGCGGCCAGCAAGGCGCAGATGTTGCCCTGGAGGACGAAATAGGGCCGGTTCGTGCGCTTGATCGTCTCCGCGACCTCGGGGTCGGCGGCATGGACGAGGTCTCGCACCTCGCGGCAGATCCGCTGCTGCCAAGCGGCCAGGCCGTCGATGTACGCGTCAACGCGGGGGTCGGTGGCGTAGGCCAAGGCGGATCCACCGTACTCCGGTCGTGGCTCGAGCGTGGTCGCCCGCTGGCTGTGGCCGCAGCCGTCGCGGAGCTCTGCCTCGTCGCGTACGTCACCATCGGCCGCCGCCGGCGGCGCGCCGGCGCGCCGGCGGCGATTCGCGGGATCCACCACCGGGCGGGTAGGGTCGGCCGGTGTCAAAGCATGAAGTCGGGGGGCCGGGTGGCACGCACCCGACGAGCCGCCGCGCCCGGATCTACGAGCAGACCGTCCCCTGACGCCGCGCCAGACGATTGGCCCGCCTCCTCACGAGCCCGAACAACGCCGCCCTGGCCAGCCTCGCCGCGCTCCTGACCGGCTGCGGCGCGATGGCCGCGACGCCCCCGCCCCGCCCCGCCGCGAAGGACCGCCCGCCCGTCGCCGCGGTCGATCGACTCTCGCTCGAGCAGCAGGTCGGCCAGACCCTGATCCTCGCCTTCGCCGGCACTGAGGAGCCGGCCTACGTCGCGCGGATCCTCCGCCTGCGCCGCGCCGCCGGCGTCATCCTCACCGGGGAGAACGTCGCCTCACCGGGCCAGGTGCGCCGCCTCACCCGCCGCCTCGAGCGCTCGGCCGGCGGGCGGGCGCTGATTGCGGCCGACCAGGAGGGCGGCGCCACGCGCACCCTCCCCTTCGCCTCCGCCGCCGCCCCGCAGGCCGGGCAACCCGACGCGGCGGCCGCCGGCGCCGCCGCCCAGGCCACCGGGCGCGCCCTCCGCCGCCTGGGGTTGAACGTCGATTTCGCCCCGGTGGCCGACGTCGCCGTCGGCGACGGGTCGATCATGCGCTCGCGCGCCTTCCCCGGGGACGCGCCCGCCGTGGCCGCGGGGAGCGCTGCCGCGGTGGCCGCCTACACGGCGGCCGGCGTCGCCGCCACCGCCAAGCACTTCCCCGGCCTCGGCGCCGCCGGCGTCAACACCGACGACGCCCCGGTCACCGTCGCCGCCTCGCGCGCCGACCTCGAACGCCGCGACCTGCGGCCGTTCCGTGCGGCGATCGCCGCCGGCGTCCCCCTGGTCATGGCCTCGCACGCGCTCTACCCGGCCCTTGACCCGGACCGGATCGCCTCCCAGTCGCCGCTCGTCATCGACGGCCTCCTGCGCCGCACGCTCGGCTTCCGCGGCGTGGTGGTCACCGACTCGATCGAGGCCGCCGCCGTGCGGCGGCGCTCGAACGTCGCGACCGCCGCCTCGCGCTCGATCGCCGCCGGAGCCGACCTCGTGCTCATGACGGGGCCCGGCTCCTATCACCTCATCTACCCGCGCCTGCTCGCCCGCGCCCGTCGATCGCCGGTCTTCCGCCGGCGCGTGCGGCGGGCGGCCGCCCGCGTCCTCGCCCTCGAGCGCCGCCTCGGCCTCCCCCGCCGATGAAGCGACCGACCCCCGGAGCCCCGCAGGCTCGGCCTAGGCCAGCTTCTTCTTGGCCGCCCGCTTGGCCTGCTTGGCCTTCTTGGCCTTCTTGGCCTTCTTGGCCTTCTTGCCTGCCTTCTTGGCTTGCTGCTCGGCGGTCTTGCCGTTGCCGACGGCCGGGTCGGCTTCCCGCTCGTCGCGCTTACCCTGCGCCCCGCGTCCCCGGAGGTCGTCGACCTTCGAGATCAAGTCGTTGACCGCGTTTCGGGCCGGATCCGGAAGCTGCCCCGTGACGTTGGTGACGGTGTCGGCGATGTTCTCGGCCGAGTGCTCGGGCAACCCCAGGCGACGGAGCCGCTGGATGAGCGCGCGCTTCTTCTTCTTCCTCTTCTTCTTCTCCTTCTTGGCGCTCTTGGCCATGGGGAACACCCTAGCCGGATTCACGGTCGGCGCGTCGGGCATGTCGTGCCGAGCAGGCTCACCGCGCGCTCGGCGGGCAAGGCGTCCTGGAGGGACGCGGGGCCACGCCGCTCGGCGCCCTGGCACGCGGTCGCGGTAGCGAAACCCGCACCAGACGCCCAAACGCCCGTCGCACCGACGGTCGTCTACGGGATGAGCCTCAGCTCGAATCCGTCGAGGAGCGCCGCGACTCGTTCGAAATGGCGGTCGGCCGTCCACAGCGTCGCCCCAGCCGTGTGCGCGGCGACGGCGATCTCGAGGTCGGTGAGCGGCAGCGTTTGACCGCGGTCGCGAAGCTCGGCGGCGAGCAGGCCCACGCTCTGCCACGCGTTGTGATTCAGGTCAGCCCACGCCAGGCCGGTCAGCGACGCGATCAGCGCTGCGCGGTCAGGCGGACGCGCGCCGGCGACGAGCTCGGCGACGACGGGTCCGCAGGCGAGAACCTCTCGACGGTCAAGCGCCAGGTTCAGCTCCTGGGTGAGGCCTTCCGCGCCGCCCCTGAGGTACGCCACCCAGATCGACGTATCCGGGAGGAGCACGATCAGGCCATGCGATCGAGCCTACGAAGCTCGGGCGAGAGATCCTCGACGTCCATCGTGCCTGCGAGCTGCTTGAGGCGCGCGACCGAGTCGTTGGCCAGGAACGCTTCGATCGCGTGCTCGATCGCGGCGGTCTTCGAGCGGCCCGGCAGCCGCGCAAGGAGGGTCGTGATCAGCTGATCGTCGATGTCGAGCGTGGTTCGTATGGCATCAGGATGGCACATTGATGCGGCAGCCTTCCACCCGGCGTCACCACGCCGGCGCCAAGTCCGCCAACGGTCCGGCGTCCGCCAACGGCGCGGGCACTGCCCGGGGTCGGCGCGACCCCGGGTAGGACCATCACTCCCACCGGATCACTCACCACCGCGCGCCTTTCTCAACGACGTCCTCGCCGTCATACCGCTCTGTGACTGCGACCGCACCCTCGCCGAGCACGACGCCGTCCTGCTCGCCCACGTCCAGCGGAGCGGCGAGCGACGCGCCGCCCCGAACTGCTGATCGCAGCCGCCGCCCGAGCGACCGGCCGCATCCTGCTCGGCACCACTCGCGCCCGCTTGAGCGAGCTACCGGACGTCACCGGCCGCCTCGTTCAGCTGACGATCACCAGCTCAACCGCACGCACCTCCCTCTGGGATCTCGACCGGGCGGAGCTGCACCAGACCAACTCCGCAACCAACGGCGACTTACCGTTGTCTGGCGCAGACCTGTGGTCGGAACTCCGCCTTGGCGGCGGCCTGCTCGAGCCTGACCGACCGGGATCGTTCATGGGCACTCGTCTCGCACGTGCAGAAACCGGCCGAGGCTCGTCGAGGCTCGCCAGTGCCTCTCCGTTTCACCGGGCCGCGACCTCGGCGAGCGCGATCGTGTTGCCCGCCGGGTCGGTGAGGAGCGACTTGCGAGCGGCGGCGCCGACGGCCTGGATCGGGCCGGCGACGATTCCGCGGCCCTCGAGCTCCTCGCGCAGCCGGTCGAGCGCCGCGACGATGAGGGTGACGATGCCCTGACCGGCACGGGCCGGATCCAAGACGACGTAGATCCA
The DNA here is from genome assembly GCA_963795745.1 of uncultured Solirubrobacterales bacterium. GTDB lineage: Bacteria > Actinomycetota > Thermoleophilia > Solirubrobacterales > Solirubrobacteraceae > Palsa-513. Next base: position 109,601 of record CAWCIT010000005.1, on the reverse strand, counting down.
TCCCCCGCCGGTGAGCTGCCACGCCGCCTCGGTCGCGTTCGGCACCAGGTCGGGCGGCCGCCCGAGCAGCGTCTCGTACCAGGCCAGCGCGGCGTCGAGCTCGGTCACCGCCAGCCCGGCGAACAGCACGGTCGGCTCCACCGGTCGACCGCCGCCTCAACCCGGGCGGGGGAGGGCGCGCCCCGCCGCGACCGTCGCGGCGCGCAGGCGCGCGGCGAGCTCGTCGGTCAGCGCCCCCGGCTCCAGGCGCCAGCCCCAGTTGCCCGTTTCCTGGCCCGGGCGGTTCATCCGGGCCGCAGCGCCCAGCCCGAGCACGTCCTGCGCCGGGATGATCGTCAGGTACCCGCGCGCCCGCAAGGCGAGCTCCACCATCGCCCAATGGGGCTCGCCGGCGTCGATGCCGGCCGCGGCGAACGCCCGCTCGGCGTTTGCGCGCTCGACCGCTGAAGCCTCCTCCCACCACTGGGCCGTGGTCGGGTTGTCGTGCGTGCCGGTGTAGACGACCACCCGCCGCCGGCTGGCGGTCACCGCCTGCGGATTCTTCATGCCGTCGCTGAAGGAGAACTGCAGGACGAGCATGCCGGGCAGGCGAAGCTCGTCGCGCAGCCGCTCGACCGGCTCGGTGATGACCCCGAGGTCCTCGGCGATCAACGGCAGGTCGCCCAGGGCCGCCCGGGTGGCCGCGAAGAGCTCGTGCCCCGGTGCCCGGTGCCAGGCGCCGGCGCGGGCCGTGCGGTTGCGCTCGGGCACCGCCCAGTAGGCCACGAAGGCCCGGAAGTGGTCGATGCGGCTGACGTCGACGAGCTCGAACGTCCGGCGGAACCGCTCGATCCACCAGCGGAACCCCGTGGCCCGAAGCGCCTCCCAGTCGTAGATCGGGTTGCCCCAGAGCTGTCCCGTCGCGCTCCAGTCGTCGGGCGGCACGCCGGCCACCAGGCCGGCGCGGAAGAGCTCCGGCTGGGAGACGTGGTCGGCGCCGCCCGGGGCGACGTAGATCGGGACGTCCCCGATCAGGCGCACGCCCCGCTGGGCCGCGTAGGCGCGCAGCGCTCCCCATTCGCGGGCGAAGCGGACCTGGTCGGCCACCGCCTCCTCCCCGGCGAAGGCCGCCCACGGTCCGATCCAGTAGGGGTGGGAGGAGACGAACGCCTCGATCTCCCGCGCGGAGACCGGCGCCTGCGGCTCGGCCAGGAGCCCCGACCAGCCGGCGAAGGCCGAGGCGGCCCGGTAGGGCGAGCCGCTCGCGTCCGGCGGTCCCAGGGGAAGGATCTGCCACCAGGCCTGGCCGGCGGCGACCAGCCAGTCGACGAACCGGTAGACCTCCTCGCCCAGGCGCCCGCCCGGCAGGGACGTCGGGTGCAGCAGGACGCCGCTCTGTCGCCGGTCAGCCACCGAAACGCCGCCTACCCGGCCGGCGCCCGGGACAAGCGCGACCGCTTAGGCGAGAATGCCGGGCATGGGCGTCATGCACGAGCGCATGCTCCGCGGCGAGCTGTACATCGCCTGCGACCCGGAGATCGCCGCCGCCTACGTTCGGGCGCAGGATCTCCTCGACCGCTACAACGCCACCGGATCCGCCGACCAGGCCCAGCGCGACCGTCTGCTCGAGCGCCTGCTGGGCCACATCGGCGACGGCGTCCTCATCCGCCCGAGCTTCCGCTGCGACTACGGCACCCAGATCTCGATCGGCGCTGACACGTTCGTCAACTTCGACTGCGTGATGCTCGACGTCGCCCCGATCACGATCGGCGCCGCCTGCCAGCTCGCCCCCCGCGTCCAGCTCCTGACCGCCACCCACCCGATCGACCCGAAGCCGCGCCAGCAGGGCTGGGAGTACGCCCGGCCGATCACCCTCGCCGACAACGTCTGGCTCGGCGGCGGCGTCATCGTCGGCCCCGGCGTGACGATCGGCCGCGACACCGTCGTCGGCGCCGGCGCCGTCGTCACCCGCGACCTGCCGGCCGGCGTCGTCGCCGTCGGCGTCCCCGCCCGCGTCCAGCGCCCGATCGACGCGCGCGACCGGGTCGAGCTCCCCGACCAGCCGGTCTGACCCCGTGCTGGTCGAGCGCCTTGCCGTGCCGGTCGTCCTCGCCCCCCTGGCCGGCGGGCCGTCCACCCCGGAGCTCGCCGCGGCCGTCTCCCAGGCCGGCGGTCTCGGCTTCCTGGCGTCGGGCTACCTCAGCGCCGCCGAGACGGCCGCGCGCCTGGCCCGCGCCCGCGGCCTGACCGACCGGCCGCTCGGGGTCAACCTGTTCGTCCCCGGAGACGGCCCCACCGACCCGGAGGCCTACGCCGCCTACGTGCACCGGCTGCGCGCCTGGGCGGAGCGCCTCGGCCTGGCGTTGGGCGATCCGCGCTACAGCGACGACGGCTGGTCGGAGAAGCTCGACCTCGTGGAGAGCGAGCCGGTCGAGGTCGTCTCCTTCACCTTCGGCTGCCCGCCGCCCGCCGTGCTCGACCGCATCCGGGCGAGCGGCTCGGAGGCGTGGGTCACGGTCACGAGCCTCGCGGAGGCCGAGCAGGCGGCGGCCGCCGGCGCCGACGCCCTCGTCGTCCAGGGAGTCGAGGCCGGGGGCCACCGGGGCGCCTTCGCCGACCGGGACGACCTTCCGGCCGACGGGCTCCTGCCCCTCCTCCAGCTCGTCTCCGCCGCCCTCCCGACGCCGCTCGTCGCCTCGGGCGCCATCGCCACCGGCGGGGCCGTGGCCGCCGTGCTCTGCGCCGGGGCGGCCGCCGCCCAGGTCGGCAGCGCGTTCATGCTCTGTCCGGAGGCCGGGACGAGCCCGCCGCACCGCCGCGTGTTCGCCGCCGGACGCCAGACGGCGTTGACGCGGGCCTTCACCGGCCGGCTGGCCCGGGGGATCCGCAACGACTTCATGGACGAGCACGGCGCGGCGGCGCCGATCGGCTATCCCGAGGTCCACTACGTCACCGCCCCCCTGCGCCAGGCGGCCCGGGCCCGCGGCGACGCCGAGCAGGTCAACCTCTGGGCCGGTCAGGCCCACCGCCTGGCCGAGGCGCGACCGGCCGCGGAGATCGTGGCCCGGCTGGCGGCCGAGGCCCGCGACGCGGCCGCCGCCGCCGCGGCCCGGCTCGCGCCGGCTACTGACCGACCGCCGCCCCCAACGCCCCCGTCGGCCTGACCCGCGGCCCGGTCAGGGCCCCGAGCGCCCGCATCTGCGCCCCGAGCAGACCGGGCAGCAGATCGAGCTCGGGGAGCGCGTCGGGGTCGCCGTAGCAGCCGAAGAAGAGCTCCTGGCGGTAGCGGACCATGCCGATGGCCAGGGCGTGGCCCGGGGCGATGGGCACGACCGAGAACGCCTCCTGGACCTCGCCGCCGAGAAGGTAGATCGTCCCGCGCGGCCCCGGTGACTGGGAGACGGTCAGGTTGAAGACGCGGGCGTCGGCCAGGGCGCTGACCACGGGCGAGCGCAGCGGCGCCGGCACGAGGCCGCCGGCGGCGAACAGCATCTGCGTGCCCTGCGCCCGGTCGCCGTACTTCAGCTGCTCGGTCTGCTCGCGCACCCAGGCCAGACGGTCGGCCGGCCCGTCGAGGTGAACCGGGAGCAGGAGGTAGACCATGGCGAAGCGGTTGCCCGACCCGGTCTCGCCGGGCCGGCGCATGCTGACCGGGACCATCGTCTTCAGGGGCGCGTCCGGCGGCCGATGGTCCTGCGCGGTGGCCAGGCCGCGCAACGCTCCGGCGACGACCGCGAGCCCGATGTCATTGGGCGTCCCGCCGCGGGCGCGGGCCGCCCGCAGCTCGGCGCGGGGCGCGTGGTAGGTCACGAGCGCCCGCCGCGGCCCGATCGGCACGTTCAGCGACGAGCCGGGCGCCGGCGGGAGGATGTCGCCGCGCGCGGCCTCGACCACCCGGCCGATCCCGCGCATCGCGCTCCCCAAGCTCGACCGCGGACGCAGCGCCGCCCCGCCGGCCGCCCGCAGGAGGCCGAGTCCGTCGCTCGCCGTCCGGGCGATCCCGTCGACTGTCCAGTCGACCACCCCGCCGGGCCTTCCCGTCGCCACCCATGCCGCCGGCCCCTCGGTCTCGGCGTCGGGATCGTCGTCGAAGACGAGGTTGACGATCTGGAGGGCGGCGATGCCGTCGACCAGGGAGTGGTGGATCTTGCCGAGGATCCCGATCCGGCCGTCGGCCAGGCGGGGCACGAGCAGCACCTGCCAGAGGGGGCGTGACCGGTCGAGCGCCTCGGACAGGACGGCATTGCGCAGGACGGCGAAGTCGTCGTAGCTGACGGCGAGGCTCGGGCTGGTGAGCGCGACGACGTGGGCGGCCACGTCGAACGCCGCGTCCTCGATCCAGCGCGGCTCGGTCAGCCCGAGCGGTGCCGTCTCCAGGCGCCACCGGCACCAGGGCACCCGCTCCAGGCGGCCGGCCACGCGGGCGCGCAGGGCTTCGACCGTCGGGCGCGGGCGGCCGCCGGGCGGCGGCGCGCAGACGGCGCTCCAGCCGACGTGCATCATCGAGCCGGCCGCGTCCAGGCGCAGGAAGGATCCGTCGAGCGCGGAGAGCCGGTCGCCACGGGCGGTGCTCATCGACCGACCGTAGGTCGCGCGGCGGACGCTGTCAATGGACCGCCGGTCCGCACCAGCGTCCGGCCGGGACGACCCGACGACCGGCGTCGCGGGTCAGCTGGCCCGGGGATGGGCGATCCCGTCGTCGCCGACGTCGAAGTGCGGCAGATCCTCGTCGGGCACCGGCGTGCGTCCGCCCCCGGGCCGGTCGTGCACCGTCAGGCTGATCGCGCCGGCCCCGAGCAGCGCGGCGTCCATGTCGGTGTCGAAGCCGCGCATCACCGCGGCCCGGCGGTAGCGCATCGGCACCCGCGGCGCCTGCGGTCCGAAGTGGTAGTGACCGGGCCCGATGTCGACGTCCAGCTGGCGCCATTCCATGCCTCCACTCTAGCGGCGCGGTCGCGCCCGGATCCTCCGGCGGACCGACCCCCGGTCGACCGGGGGCGCCGATCTTCGGACCGCCGGTCCCGCGCCGTGGGGCTCCGCGTCCGCGATAATGCCGGCCATGGGCTCACCGCCGACGAGCCTCCCGGCGATCCAGGCCGTGCTCGAGCCCGGGCCGGGCATCAGCCCGGCGCCGTCCCGTTCGACCGCGATCCGGACGTTCGCCGACGACCAGGAGCTGCTCGCCTGGGCGCTGCGCGAGGTGATCCGCGTGGCCGAGGGCGAGTCGGCGCTCGAGCTCCACGATCGGTCGGTCAGCCTGGCCGGGCGAGTCCGCGGCGGCGAGATCGGCGCCGCCTACGAGCTGGCCGCTGTGGTCGGCGAGATGTCGCTGTCCGATCTCCAGGTGCTGATCCGGTCGCTGACCTGCTGGTTCGGCCTGGTCAACCTGGCCGAGGACAACGAGCGGGTCCGCCGGCTGCGTGCGCGCGAGGCCCGCCACGCCCCGGCCGCCCGCCGGGGATCGCCGCGCCAGGCGGTCGAGCGGCTGACGGCGTCGGGGACCGGGGCGGCCGAGCTCGCGGCGATGCTGGCCCGGGCCGAGGTCCGCCTGGTGATGACCGCCCACCCGACCGAGGCGCGCCGGCGCACGACCGTCGAGAAGCTGTCGCGCATCTTCGGGATGCTGCGGGCGCTCGACGAGCGCCATCCGCTGCCCGGTGACGTCGCGCTCGTCCGCGACCAGCTGGCCGCCGCCGTCCAGGAGCTCTGGGGCACCGACGAGCTGCGGGCCGTCTCGCCGACCGTGCTCGACGAGGTCCGCACCGGCCTCGTCTACTTCACCTCGACCCTCGTCGACGTCGTCCCGACCTTCTACCGGGAGCTCGAGGCCGCGGTGGCCACCTCGTTCCCCGAGTGGACGATCCCGGTGCCGCCGCTCCTGTCGTTCGGGTCGTGGATCGGCGGGGACCGCGACGGCAATCCGAACGTCACGCCGGCGGTGACGGCGCAGACGCTCGAGCTGATGCGGGTCGCCTGCCTGCGCTTCCTCCAGCAGCGCGTCAGCGGCCTGGCCTCGCGGGTCTCGCTGTCGGCCCGGGTGACCGGCCCACCGGATGAGCTCGAGCCGCTCCTGGCCGACGCCCGCGCCCGCTTCCCCAAGCTCGGCGACGGGCTCGTCCGCCGCTATCCGGAGGAGCCCTACCGGCGGGTCTTCGCCCTGATCGCCGAGCGCATCCGGGCGACGCGCAAGGGGAGCGCCGCCGGCTACGCCGACCCGGACGAGCTCCTGCGCGACCTGCGGCTGGTCGATGCCTCGCTGCGCCGCCATCGCGGCAGCTTCGTCGCCGCCGGCGACCTGCGCGACGTGATCCGCAGCGTCGAGGTGTTCGGCTTCCACTTCGCCCAGCTCGACGTCCGCGAGCACGCCGACCGCCATCGCTCGGCCCTGGCCGAGATCTTCGCCACGCTCGGCGTCCACGACGATTACGCGGCGCTCCCCGACGCCGACCGGGCGGCGCTGCTGGCCCGGGAGATCGCCGAGCGGCGTCCGCTGATCCCGGCCGACACCGCCGGCTTCTCGACCGAGACGCGCGAGGTCATCGAGACCTTCCGCCAGCTCTACGACCTGCTCTGCGGCGATCACGCCGGAGCGATCCGCAGCTACATCGTCTCGGGCACGAGCGGGCCGTCCGACCTGCTCGAGGTGCTCCTGCTGATGAAGGAGAACCGCCTCACCCGAGCCGGCGGCGGCGAGGCGATGCTCCGCGTCGTGCCCCTGTTCGAGTCGCGCGAGACGCTCGACCAGGCGGCGAGCACGATGGCCACGCTGCTGGCCATGCCGGTCTACCGCAACGCCCTGCGGGCGGTCGGCGACGAGCAGGAGATCATGGTCGGCTACTCCGACTCGAACAAGGACGTCGGCTACGTCGCCTCCGGCTGGGCGATCTACCGGGCGCAGATCAGCCTGTCGGAGCTGATGGCCGAGCAGGGCATCACCTGGACCTTCTTCCACGGGCGCGGCGGGTCGGTCGGACGCGGCGGCGGACCGAGCAACGTGGCGATCCTCGCCCAGCCGCCGGGCACCGTCCACGGCCGCCTGAAGGTCACCGAGCAGGGCGAGGTCCTGTCGGCCAAGTACTCGGTCCCGGAGATCGCCCGGCGCGAGCTCGAGCTGACGGCGAGCGCGGTGCTGATCAGCGCCTTCGACGCCGCCGCCCCCCACGCTCCGCCGCGCCTGGGCCGCTACGCCGAGGTCATGCGGCTGATGGCCGACCGTTCGGAGGCGGTCTACCGGGAGCTCGTCTACGGAGACCCCGACTTCAGCGCCTTCTTTCACGCGATCACCCCGGTCCAGGAGATCTCCCGCCTCCAGCTCGGGTCGCGGCCGGCCAAGCGCCGCCGGTCGGCCCGGATCGAGGACTTCCGCGCCATCCCGTGGGTCTTCTCCTGGACCCAGGCGCGCGTCGTGCTGCCCGCCTGGTACGGCCTGGGCACCGCGCTCGCCGCCGCGCGCGACCGCTTCGGGCTCGAGCTGCTGCGCGAGATGGAGAACGACTGGCCGTTCTTCTCGGGGCTGATCTCCAACGCCGAGATGGCCTGCGCGAAGACCGACCTCGACATCGCCCGCCGCTACGCCGAGCTCTGGGACCAGGCGGAGGCCCGCGAGCGGATCTGGAGCCTGATCGCCGCCGAGTTCGAGCTCACCTGCGCCCAGCTCGTCGCCGTCACCGGCGGCGAGCGCCTGCTCGACCGCGAGCCCCACCTCCAGGCGTCGATCGACCGCCGCACGCCCTACGTCGACCCGCTCTCCTTCATCCAGGTCGAGCTCCTGCGCCGGGCCCGGGCCGGGGCCGGCGGCGACGAGCTCGTGCGCACGAGCTTCCTCGCCATCAACGGCATCGCCGGCGGGCTGCGCAACACCGGCTGACGGCTCAGAGAACCCGACCGACGGCCAGCGCCAGGACCACCGCGAAGGTGAGGGTGGCGAGCACGACCACGGCCGCGAGCCCGGTCAGCACCCGGCGGGGCACGACGGCGAGGATCGCCCGCCGGACGACCGCCCCGGCCGGCTGCCCGCGCAGCACCGCCACGGTGGCCAGCGCCCGCCCGACCGGACCGCGGCCATACCGGTCGAGCTCGGCCCGGCGCAGGCGCTCCTCCCACCCGGCGACCATCGCCCGGGCCTCGCGTCGGGCCCCGACGCGATGCAGCGGGAGGCGGTCCAGACGCCGGCGCCAGTAGGCGAGCGAGCTGGCGGCGTCGGCCGCCGACGGCTCGCGGAGGGCGTCCGCCAGAAGGTCGGGCTCGAGCGCGGAGGTGGTCGGCATCGCCAGCCACAAATGATACGGACCGCTCAGACGTCGGCCGTCGCGTCGTAGACGGCAGCCGCCGGACTCGACATCAGCCGGTCGGCCATCTCGGCCTTCAAGACGTCGAGGCGAGCCTCCTGGGCCGGCGTGCGCTCGTCCTGGCGGGCGAGGTCGATGAACTCGTCGGGGACGAACCCGTCGCGCACGAGCAGCGTCACCGCGCGGTCGCGGTAGGCGAGCTTGAACACGAAGCGCTCGAGCGTGCGTCCGCGCGCCGTCCGGGCCAGGCTCGCGTCGACCACGTAGCGCCCGCCGGTGACCGCCCGGGTGACGAGCTCGAAGGCGTCGCGGGCGCCCGGTCCGCCGAACGGCGTCTCGATCCGGATCTCCCGCCGCTCGGGCGGCCCGTCGGGATCGAGCAGGGGGAACGCCCGCTCCATCACCTTGTAGGCGTGGGCCACCCCGCCGGGGGACCCGGGCCCGTGGTAGCGCATGAGGTCGGCGAAGCCGAAGGCGAGCGGGTGGCCGCGGTCGAGGACGGCGAGGGCGTCGGTGGTCATCGCCGGACCGTACCTCAGGCGACCGGCGGCGGGGCGACCCAGCGCCGCTCGAGCGCGGCGACGCGAACGGCGTCGTAGACCGCTTGGACGCGGAGCCCCTCCTCGAGCGACGGCTCGGCCGGGGCGCCGTCGCGGATCGCCGCGTAGAAGGTGCGAGCCACGCGCTTGAACGCGTCAAACGAGCTCGCCGAGAGCGGCCCCTCGCAGCGGAGGTCCTCGCCGCTGCGCCCCCACCAGAGGCGCCGGTCGGAGTCCAGGCGCACGGTGCCCTCGTCGCCGTAGACCTCGAGCACCTCGCCTCGCGGGTGACGAACGGTCGAAGCGAGCGTGACCACGCCGAGGCCGCCGCCGCGGAAGCGCAGGAGGATCGCGTACGCGTCCTCGGCGGTGACCCGCCGCTGACCGCCGGCGTCGTCGTCGCGGACGGGCACGCCGACCTCGGTGGCCGCGGCGACCGCCTCGACCGGGTAGAGCTCGAGCAGGAGATCGAGGTCGTGGACGCCGTAGCCCTGGAGGCGCCCGCCGCCGAGGCGGGCGTCGTTGACCCAGGTGAACGGGCGCGAGTCGGGGTCGGCGTGGTCGCCGTGGATCAGGCTGACGTTGATCATGCGCGGCGTGCCGACCACCTCGCGGGCGAGCTCGATCAGCCGGCGGCGCGTCTCCTGCATCCGCCGGCCGTAGTTGACCACGGCGACGACGCCGGCGGCGTCGATGGCGGCGACGATCCTCCGAGCCTCCTCGAGGTGGTCGCCGAGCGGCTTCTCGCACAGGACGTGCAGACCGCGTCCGGCGGCGGCGATGGCCACGCGGGCGTGGGTCACGACCGGCGTGGCCACGTGGACGGCCTCGAGGCCCGGCGCGGCGAGGAGCTCGTCGAGGTCGGCCGTCCCGAGCGGCAGTCCGGCCGACCGGGCGAGCTCGCGGGCCCGCTCGGGGCGGCGCGACCAGATCGCCACCGGCTCGAATTCGTCGAGCTCGGCATAGACGGGGAGGGCCACCTTGGCGCCGTAGCCGCCGCCGACGATGGCGATCTTGACCGGCCGCATAGGAAGCGCAAGCTACCCGAGCTAGGCGTACCGCGTCGGATAGCCGAGCAGCTCGGGCACGGTGGCGAAGGTGTAGCCGCGGGCGCGCAGGACGGCGACGATCCGCGGGAGGGCGGCCAGCGTCTGGTCGCGGGGCCCGCCGCCGTCGTGCATGAGGACGATCGAGCCGTTGCGGACGCCGGCGAGCACCCGCGCGGCGATCGCGCCGGCGCCGGGACGGGTGTAGTCGCTGGGGTCGACGTCCCAGACGACCGTCGTCAGCCCCTGGGCGAGGGCGGTGGCCACGACGCCGGCGTTCACGTCGCCGTAGGGCGGGCGAAACACGCACGGCCGGTAGCCCGACGCCTGCTCGATCGCCGCGTTGGTGTCCGCCAGCTGCGACTGGGCGTCGCCGGTGCGGGTGAGGAACGGGTGGGTGAAGGTGTGGTTGCCGAGGGCGTCGCCGTCGGCCAGCTCGCGCCGCAGGAGCGCCCCGTGCCCGGGGACCTGGCGGCCGATCAGGAAGAAGGTCGCGGGGACGCGCTCGCGCTCGAGCTCGGCGACGAAGGCCGGCGTGTCCGACCAGGGACCGTCGTCGAAGCTCAGGGCGACCACCTTCGCCGCGCGGGCGCCGTTGTAGACGAGGGCTTTTCCTGAGCGCGTGCAGCCGACCGGGGCGCTCGCCGCGAGCCGAGCGGCGGCTGGGCCGGCGGCCGGCAGGAGGCCGTGGCAGGCGGCGCTCGGCGGGCAGGCGGCGGTCGCGTCGGTCCAGGCCGAGCTGATCTGCCAGCGGAAGGTTCCCGGGGCGAGCCCGAGCACGGCCGGATCGATGCGCAGGACGATCGTGTGCCCGTCGGGCTGGCCGCCGGCGACCGGGGTCACGCGGCCGGCGATGCGCAGGCCGAGGCCCCCGCCGGCCGCGCCGGCGACGCAGGCCGTGGTCGCGGGGGCGCCCGCGCGGACGCCGGCGCCGGCGCGGGCCACGATCAGGCAGAGGCGGCGCCGGCGGGGCGGGGTCAGCTGCCCAGGCGTCCAGTCGCCGCGGGTGACGATCGTCACCACGAGCTGCCCGTGATCCTGGGCGAGCGTGGCGGCGGCCAGGTCGAGCGGGCCGTTCGTCTGCGGCGCCTGCTCGACGTGGACCGGGCGCGGCGCGGTGCGAGCCGGTGCGGCGGGCGCGGCGCTCAGGGCGAGCGCCGCGAGGCCGGCGAAGAGGAACGTGGGGCGGCGACCCATGGCCGGGCCGCAGTGTAATGGCGCGCCGGGCGGCTAAAGGTCGCGGGCGGGTCGGCCGATGCCCGAGTTATGACCACCGAACCGCGCCGGGCGGAGTCCTGCGCCGTCGCCGGCCTCGCGGTCGCCGGGGCCGCCCTCGGGCTTGTGCTCGCCGTCTCGCGGGCCGGCGCCGACGGCTGCGCGTCGGCAGCCCACCGGCTCGGGGCCTGCGCCCCCGGGGCCTTGATCGCGGCCAAGCCGCTGGTGAGCGCGGCGGTCGTCGGCTTCCTCCTCGGCGCGCTGATCGCGGTGGCGGCGGTGCTCGCCTGGCGCGAGACGCGGTCGGCCGTCGCGTCCGTCGAGCGGCGGGCGGCGCCGCAGCGGCGGCCGTCGTCCGTCCGCGGGCGGCCGAGCGCCCGGCGCGGAACGTTCGCGCCGCGCACGCCCCATTAGCCGTCCGCCCGGCACGATCCACTCCGACCGCCGGTCCGACATAGGCCGGGCTGGACCGGGCTCCACCGATCGGCTGCGCTTGCGTACACTGCGCGAAACATGGCACCGCGACCGATCATCCTGGGCATCGTCGGCGACTCGGCGGCCGGCAAGACGACGCTGAGCCGCGGGCTCGTCCAGCTGCTGGGCGAGGACACGGTGACACACGTCTGCACCGACGACTATCACCGCTACGACCGCAAGCAGCGGGCCGAGGTCGGGCTGACCCCGCTCGACCCGGAGTGCAACTACCTGGACATCATGGCCCAGCACCTGCACCTGCTGCGCCAGGGCGATCCGATCCTCAAGCCGGTCTACCGGCACGGCGACGGGACGTTCGGGCCGCCGGTCTACGTCAAGCCGGAGAGCTTCACGGTGATCGAGGGGCTGCTCGGGTTCCATACCCAGGAGATGCGGGCCACCTACGACGTCCGCGTCTACCTCGACCCGCCGGAAGCGCTGCGCCGCCAGTGGAAGGTCTCGCGCGACTCGTCGCGGCGCGGCTACACCGAGGAGGAGGTCCTGGCCGACCTCGAGCGGCGCGAGCCGGACTCGGCGTCGTTCATCCGCCCGCAGAAGCGGCACGCCGACATCATCGTCTCCTTCATCCCCGGCGAGAACGACGACCAGGATCACCTGGCCGCGGAGCTGACGCTGCGCGAGAGCCTCCCCCACCCGGACCTCGGGGTGTTCGTCGAGCAGAGCCACGGCACGATCACCCTCGAGGACAAGGGCGACCTCTGCGTGCTGCGGATCCCCGGCGATCTCGACCGCGACAAGGCGGCCGAGATCGAGGCCGTGATCTGGGATCGGATGCACTTCGCCAGCCATCTGCGCTCCGAGCACCTCGGCGAGTTCAAGCTCGGCAACGAGGCGCGGCGGTCGGAGTCGCTCGGCCTCGTCCAGCTCCTGATCCTCTATCACCTGGCCACCGCCCGGGCGACGGTCGCCCTCGGCGGCGACGGCAGCCGCACCGACGAGAACCTGGCTCCGGCTTAGGGCTCGGGCCTAGGGCGTCGGCCGGACCACCCCGGCGGCGCCGCCGCCGCGCCGGACGGGCTCGGCGACGGCCTCGAGCCGTCCGCGGGGACGGAACTCGATCGCGGTGGCCGCGCCGATCTCGGGGGTCGCGGTGAACTTCTGAGCGAAGCGACTGGTGAGCTGGGCGCCGTAGGCGGAGATGAAGCCGGGCTCGGCGCTCGTCGTCGGCTGGTTCTGCTGGGAGGCCCGGGGGGCGGCCACGGCCTGGTCGATCGGCAGGCCGAAATCGAGGCGGTCGAGCAGGATCTGCAGGACGGTGGTGATGATCGTCGCGCCGCCCGGGCTGCCGAGGGCCAGGAACGGGCGGCCGTGGTGGAAGACGATCGTCGGCGCCATGCTCGATCGCGGCCGCTTGCCGCCGGCGGGCAGATTCGGGTCGGGGACGCCGGGCGTGGCCGGCACCGGGTTGAAGTCGGTGAGCTCGTTGTTGAGCAGGAAGCCGTAGCCGGGGACGGCGATCGCGCTGCCGGCGATCTGCTCGATCGTCGACGTGTAGCTGACGATGTTGCCGTAGCGGTCGACGACGGTCAGGTGGTTGGTCGAGGAGCCCTCGGGCACGTCGGCCACGGCCGCCGTGGCGGCCGGACAGGTCCCGCTCAGCGGGCCGAGGGGATCGCCGAAGGCGACGGGGCTCGTCAGGGCGAGCCCGCCGATCGCGCAGCGGCGCCGAGCCGCGTAGGCGCCCGACAGCAGGGCGGCGACCGGGACGTTGACGAAGGCCGGGTCCCCGACGTAGCGGTTGCGGTCGGCGTAGGCCAGCCGCAGGGCCTCGAGGTAGCGGTGGAGGGCGAGCGGCCGATCGGGTCCTGAGAGGTCGAAGCCCTCGAGGATCTTGAGTGCCTCGCCCACCGTGGTGCCGCCGCTCGACGGCGGCGGCATGCCGAACACGTCGAAGCCCCGGTAGGTGACGTGGGTCGGCGGCCGCAGCCGGGCGGAGTAGGAGGCGAGATCGGCCCGGCGCATGACGCCGCCGGTGACCGGGAACGGGAGCGGCGCCACCGGGCGCGGGTAGTCGGCGGCCAGGGCGACGGCGGCGCCGATCGGGCCGTGGTAGAAGGCCCGCGTCCCGCGCCGCTCGATCAGGCGATAGGTCCGGGCGAGGGCGGGGTTGCGCATGATGCTGCCCACCGGCAGCGGCTGGCCGTCGGGTCCGAGGAAGAGGGCGCGGCTGGCGGCGAAGGCGGCCAGCCGCGGCTGGTTCTGAAGCGTCTGATCGTGGAGGGTCTGGCTGACGACGAAGCCGCGGTCGGCGAGGGTGGCCGCCGGGCGCAGGAGCGCGGCGAGGGGCATGGTGCCGAAGCGGTGGCGAGCCGCCTCCCAGGTGGCCAGGGTCCCGGGAACGCCGACGGCCATGCCGCTCGTCACCCGCTGGGGATAGAACGGGATCGGGCGGCCGGTCGTCGGGTCGACGAAGGCGGTGGGGCTCATCGCCCGGGGCGCGGTCTCGCGACCGTCGATGGCGATCACTTGGTGGCGGCGGGCGAGGTAGATGACCATGAAGCCGCCGCCGCCGATGCCGGCGACGTAGGGCTCGGTCACGCCGAGGACGGCATTGGCGGCGATCGCGGCGTCGATGGCATTGCCTCCGCGCCGGAGCACGGCGATGGCCGCGTCCGTGGCGTAGGGGTTGACGGAGGCGGCGGCCCCGCCGGCCCCGACGGCGACCGCCCGGTGGGCGGGCGGGGCCGCCGCCCGGGCCGCCGGGGCAGCGCCGAGCACGACGGCCGCCCCGGCGGCACCCGCCAGCGCGACCGCGGCCCGGAACCGGTCGGCGGGCGCGATGGAGATGGACGGGCACCGCCGGTGCATGGCCGCTCTGTTCCCGGGACCGGCGGTGTCCAAACCGGCGGCGGGGTTTCCGCCCCGTGGCCACCGGGTAGACGCCAAGTTCCGGCCAACCGAGAGGCGACGATGCTGGCAGACCAATTGGCGGTCGACCTGCCGATGACCGCGGACGCGCCGGCGCTGGCCCGGCGGGCGATTGAACGCCTCGCGCTGGCCGAGGGCGCGCGGGCGACGGCATCCCTCCTGGCCTCCGAGCTGGTGAGCAACGCCGTGCGCCACTCCGGGGCCGGCGCGGCCGAGGCGATCCGCCTCCACGCGCGGGTCTCGGGCGGGGCGCTGCGTCTCAGCGTGACCGACGGCGGCTACGGGTTCTCGGCCACGGCCGAGCGGCCGCCGCCCGGGGCCGCGGGCGGGTACGGACTCTTCCTCGTCGAGCGGCTCGCCGACGCCTGGGGCGTCGACAGCGCCACGCCGACGACGGTCTGGCTCGATCTGGCGATCGACCCGACGGCCGGCTAGCCGCTAGCGACCCCGCACCAGGCGCAGGAGGCGCGTGCCGGCGGCGAAGACGGCGAGCGGGATGACGACGAGCACGCCGAGGGCGAGCAGGACGAGGACGGGCACGCCCGGTCCGGTCGGCTTGAGCGGCGCGGCGGCGGCCGCGTGGGGGAACGCCCGGCCGCGGACGCCGCGGTGGACGAGTCGGGCGAAGATGATGATCCGCTTGGCCGCGCTGAACGGCGGGTCGCAGGCGCTGAGCACGAGCTGCTGGTAGCCGACCGGCCGGATCACGCTGAAGTCGGTCGGGTCGACGATGCGGGTTCTGGTCACCGCGTAGCTGAAGTCGCCGTAGGGCATCTGGATGCGGATCAACTGCCCGGGCCGCAGGCGGTCGATGTTGCGGAACGGCGCCAGGAAGGTCGTCCGATGCCCGGCGACCGCGGTCGTGCCCGGGGCGCCGGGGAACGGCGTCTGCGGATAGATGCCCGGTCCTTTGACCAGCGAGGCGGTGTCGGTGCCGTTGACGAGCAGGTAGCTGACGCCGAGGCTGGGGATCCCGATCCGGCCGACCCCGGACCCGATCGGCGTGGTCTTCCTGAGCGCCTGGGCGAGCAGGGCGAGGCGCTGAGCGTTGGTGTGCAGGTGCGCGAGGGCGTGGGCCTCGCTCGGCGTCGGGGCGCTGCGCTCGACGCGGGCGACCTGGCCGGCGAGCGAGTCCTGCTGGATCCGGGCCCAGATCGAGGAGAGCGGCTCCTGCCAGATGAGCGTCCCGGCCACGTCGGAGAGGACGGCGATGCCGAGGACGAGGAGGATCGTCGAGGCGGTCCGCATGCGCGATCCCGACCGCCGGGCGCCGTCCGGCGAGCCGGCGTCCGCGCGCCCGGCGCGCGGTGCCCCGGACGCGGCCCGGGCGTCCGGCGCGAGTGCCCCAGTCGGCTCCACGCCGCCATCCTAACGACCGCCCGCCCCAGAGCGGCGTGGGCCCGGGCCGCCGGGTGGTAGCGTCAGCGCGGATGCAGCGACGGAGCGCGCACGCCGACGACGCCGGCCATCGACCGCGACGCCGGCCACGGCTGGCCATGGTCGCCGGCTGCGTCGCGGCCTTCTTCGCTGCCAGCGCCGCGCCGGCGCTGGCCGCGCCGACGGTGACGGCGGTCGCGATCGGCGCCGTCGAGGGCAGTCCGTTCACCGGCCAGGTGGCGACGTTCAGCGACTCGGTCCTGTTCGGATGCGCCGCGTCGGCGACCGTCACGTGGGCCGACCATACGACCACGGCGGCGACCGTCGGGACCCCGGCGACCTCGGGCCTCAACTGCACCAACACGGTCAGCGTCTCCGGCCACAGCTTCGCCGAGGAGGGAAGCGAGCCGTTCACCGTCGCCGTGACCGGGTCGAGCGTCCTCGACGGCACGGGGTCGGCCGGCAGCGGGGCGACGATCGCCGACGCCGGGCTCGGCTCGAGCCCGGTGGCGCTCAGCGTGCCCGAGGCGGCGACGTTCAACGCCACGGTGGCCACCTTCACCGACAACGACCCGCAGGCCACGGCGACCGACTTCAGCGCGACCGTCGCCTGGGGCGACGGCGCGAGCGGCCCGGCGGCCATCTCCGGCGACGCGGCGAGCGGCTTCGGCGTGTTCGCCAGCCACGCCTACGCCACGCCGGGAAGCTTCACGGCCACGGTGAAGATCGCCGACGCGGGCGGGGCGACGACGATGACGCAGGTCCCGGTCGCCGTCACCGACGCGCCGCTCCAGGCGACCGCCGGCCAGTTCTCCGGCACCGAGGGCCATCCGATCGGCGGCAACCTGGCCGTCTTCGCCGACCCCGACCCGACCCGGCCGGCGAGCTACTACGGCGTCAGCGTCGCCTGGGGCGACGGGTCGACGACGACCCCGACGGTCACGGCGGCGCCGGGCGGCTTCGTGGTCAGCGGCACCCACACCTACGCCGATCCGGGGAACTACTCGGCGCAGGTCACGATCATCGACCCGGCCGGCCAGCAGACGACGGCGGCGGCCGCGGTCACGATCGGCGACGCGCCGCTGAGCGCGGTCGGCGCCTCGGTCGCGACGACCGAGGGCCAGTCGTTCACCGCCCCCCTCGCCGGCTTCCACGACGCCGACGCCGGGCGCCCGGCCGGCTACTACGCGGCGGCGGTGGCCTGGGGCGACGGGACGGCGCCGACCAGCGCGACGATCGCCGGCGACGGGGTCGGCGGCTTCACGGTCACCGGCGGCCACGCCTACCAACGGGCGGGGAGCTACGCGATCACGGTCACGGTCGCCGACCCGCGCGGCCAGACGGCGAACGCCACGACGACGGCCGCCGTCGCCGACGCCGCGCTCAGCGCCACGGCGACGCCGCTGAGCGGCACGGCCGGCGCGCCCCTCGGGAACCCTACGGTGGCCGGCTTCAGCGACGCCGACCCGGCCGGGGCGCTGTCCCTCTACGCGGCGACCGTCGCCTGGGGCGACGGCGCGACCACGACCGGCCCGACCATCGCCGGCGACGGATCCGGCGGCTTCACGATCGCCGCCGACCACACCTACGCGACGGCCGGCACGTTCACGACGACGGTCACGATCAGCGACAGCAGCGGTGCCATCGCCACGGCGACCGGGTCGGCCGTCATCGTGGCGCCACCCCCGCCACCCCCGCCACCCCCGCCGCCCCCGCCGACCCCGCCGCCGACGACCACGACGACGCCGCCCCCCGGCCCGGCTCCGACCCCGACTCCGACACCCGCGCCGCCGGCCGCGCCGCCCGTCGTCACGGTGTCGGCGCCGCACCTGGCCGGCCGGACGAGCCTATCGCTGCGCCTGGGCTGCCCGGCGAGCGCTCCCCGCTGCCGAGGTGTCGCGCGGATCCTCACCCTCCCGGCCCGGACGGCCAAGCCGCCGCTCCGCGGCGGGGCCACCCTCGGATCGACGCTCTTCCTGCTGGCGTCGGGCGAGTCGCGGACGGTCACGATCGCCGTGCCGCTGCGCCTGCGCCGCGCCCTGCGCCTGGTCCACTCGGCCCGCCTGGCCGGGGTGGCCATCGCCTTCGGGGCGAGCGGTCACACGGCGGCGTCGACCGGCCCGACCGCCGTGCTCAGCACGGCCGGCCTGCGGTGAGCGGCGCAAGGAGGCCCGGGTCGCGGGCCGCTCAATAGTTGAAGCGCAGGGTGGAGATGATCTCCTGCGCCTCCTCGAGATCCCGTAGAGGGGCGTTGGTCGCGGTGATCGCCTGCATCACGTACGCCAGCCGCTGCCCCTGGGCTGCGGCGAGCAGAATCCGGATGCGCGCGTGGCGGATGTTGGTCGCATACATAACGACGCTGACTGCCGGGCGACCGCCGAGGCTCGCACCGGTGGCCTGCTTGAGCGTCACGTTCTTGTAGGTGTTGCGGATCGTCGCGATCGCCACGT
This sequence comes from uncultured Solirubrobacterales bacterium, assembly GCA_963795745.1. Taxonomy (GTDB): domain Bacteria; phylum Actinomycetota; class Thermoleophilia; order Solirubrobacterales; family Solirubrobacteraceae; genus Palsa-513. The sequence continues at coordinate 91,344 of CAWCIT010000005.1, read as the reverse complement.
GCAGGGCCGCGTGGGTGGTCCGGGCCGCGCCGGGCGAATCGATCGCAATCAACGCCCGACGGTCGATGCTCGTCAGATGGAGAATCGGCCCAACCCCGCCGACTACCCAGCGCGTCGTGGCCAACCCCGTGATGCCGAGCGTCTGGTCGTAGAACTTTTCGGTGAGCTTCGGCAGCTTGGCGAGCGGTGGCCCGGGCCGCGGTGCCGAGCCGCCGCTGGGTAACACGATCAGTATCCCGGCGATTATGACGCCGGCCGCGAACAAGCCCGCGCCGAAGCTCAGCGAGCCACGCTTGGCCGACGCCGACGGCCGCGCCGCCGGCGTCGTCCTGACCGCCGGAGTCACTCAGTGGAGTGACGCCGGGAGCCGAAGCGCCGGAAGGTCGTTCCCGCCACCAGCATCGTCACGCCGCCGACCAGGAGCCAGAGGACGTTGAGTCCGGTGAACGGGAGCTCAGCCGACTTGGTGGTCACCGCGGCCGTCGTGGTCCCGGTCGTCCCCGTGGAGGTCGTCGTAGTGCCGGTCGACGTCGTCCCCGTGGTGGCGGTCGTCGTCCCCGTGGTCGCCGTCGTCGCCGTGGTGGCCGTCGTCGTGCCGGTGGTCGCGGTCGTCGTGCCGGTGGTCGCCGTCGTCGTGCCCGTGGTCGCCGTCGTCGCCGTGGTGGCCGTCGTCGTGCCGGTGGTCGCGGTCGTCGTGCCGGTGGTCGCCGTCGTCGTGCCCGTGGTCGCGGTCGTCGTGCCCGTGGTCGTCGTCGTCGACGTCGTCGTGCCGATCGCCCCCGGCGCCGAGGCGCTCGCCTGGGCCGCGCTCAGCGTGACCTTGGCCAGGGCCGTGGCTGGCGTCAGCTGGAGAGCGAACGCCGTGAGCGCCTCACGCACCGTGTACGGAATGGAATCCTGCTTGCCCCCGGTCGAGCCGTTCGTATCGTCGGCGTTGCAGATCAGCGGCAGGAGCAGAGGAATGCCGGCGTCCGTGTTTGCGATGCCGCTGCCCCCGGCGAACAGACCCGTTCCGGTGGGCCCGCCACCCGAGCAGCCGGGCGCCGGCGCCAGAACCGGGATGCCAAGCGGCGAGTTGGCCAAGGCGACCACCTGAGAGAGACTGCTCGGGGCCACGCTCTTGAGCGGGTCGTTGCATGTCGTCGCCCCGGACTGCGAGTTGACCGCGGTGGCGACCTGGCTCGGACCGATCTTCACGTTGCCGAGGTGCGCGTCGCCGAACGACGTCTCGCAGCCGGCAACCGGGTCGACCGCGATGTTGCCGTCGGAGTAGGCCGCGTCGGCGGTGATGCCGGCGATGCCCACGCCTGTGGCCTCGAAGTGGTTGACCGAGCTCGTGTTCGTCGTAGCCGAGGTCGCCTTGAGGACATTAAGGCAGATCGTCCCCGCCGAGTCGGCACAGAGCGTGTTGATCGCCGAGGTGCCGTTGCCGAGAAGCCCGGAGTTGGTCTGCCCCTGGGTGCTGTCGACGCCGAAGATCTCGCTGCCGAACAGCGAGAGGATCGTGATGTGGCCGTGGAACTGCTTCGTCGTCGTGGCCTGGTACTCACCGATCGCACGACCGACGACAACCTCGTTGTTGAGCCGTGGCACGCTCGGCAGGACGCCGGTGCCGAGCTGGACGGTGGCCAGCGTGCCCTCGCCGTGCGGGTTGCCGATGTCGTTGAGCGGCGGCTGGTAGGTTCCGGCCGTGAGGCCCGCGGCGCCGACGAGACCGGTCAGCCCGGTCAGGCCGGTCGCGCTCAGCGCGCTGTTGAGCGTGGTGGTCAGAGTTGCGAGCATACCCCCGGGCGCGCCGCCGGTCAGGCCGCTGACGAGTCCGGAGCCGCCGCCGCCGGTCAGGCTGTTGACGGTCGACGTAACGGTTCCGAGGCCGGTGCCGGCACCGGAGCCCCCGCCGGCGGCCGAGGTCACGGCGCTGGTGGCCGCGTTTACGGTCCCGCCGAGGCCGGCGGACCCGCCGCCGGTCACCGACCCGACGACGCCGCCGATCGCGCCGGCCCGTCCGCCGATGTTGAGACCGGTGTCACCGCCGAGGAGTCCAGCTCCACTCGGCGGGGCCGCGACAAGCAGACCCGCGACGGCCAGTCCGACTGCTGAGGCGCCAAGATGACGTCGCACCGATAGTCACTCCCTGTTTAACCCTCCGCCACGGGAGCACCCGCTCCCCCATCTACCCGTGCAGAACCGTACCACTTTGGACGGATGTTCTACCACCTTACCGCGGCGGCGGCGCCCCTGACGCCTTCGATGTTGCATCGACCGCCCGCGCCGACTATAAGCCTGCGGGTGCGGCATTGGCTCGAGCGCTGGTCCGACCTCCAGATCCGGGCCGAGTCGAGCGAGTTCGGCCGGGGCATCATCAGCGCGTTCATCGTGGTCACCGTCGGGCTGATCGTGGCCACCAACCTGCCGTCCTCGCCCCTGCGCGACAAGCTCATGCGGCCGGGACAGCCGTACCTGAACGCCCTCGGCCTCGACCAGAGCTGGGCGATCTTCGCGCCCCAGCCGCGCGAGGCGGCGATCGACCTGCGCGCCGTGGTCAGCTACGACGACGGGTCGACCCGGACCTGGCGGATCCCGAACGACGATCCGGTGATCGGGACCTTCCGCGACTACCGCTGGCGCAAGTGGCTGGAGAACGTGGTCGCCGACGCCAACCCCCAGCTCTGGCGGCCGGCGGCGATCTGGATCGCCGCCCACGAGGCGCGGCCCGGCCGCCGGGCGGTGCGGGTCACGCTGACCCGCCGCTTCGCCACGCTGCAGCCGCCCGGCCAGACGCCGGACCGCCTGCCGTGGCAGGAGAAGCTCTACTACACGCTCGACATCGTCGCTCGATGAGCCGACCGCTCGAAGCCTGGACGGCTTTCTGGTTTCGCCCGGTCCCGACCTCCACACTGGCGCTCGTGCGGATCGCCTTCGGCCTGCTCGTCTTCGCCTGGACGGTGTCGCTGACAGCCGACCTGAGCGTCTTCTTCACGCAGGGCGGCCTGCTTCCGGGCCAGATCCACGGAGCCGGCGTGTGGGGGCTCCTCGGCCTGGAGCCGAGCGGCACCGCCGTGCTCCTCCTCTACACCGCTCTGCTCGTCGCCTCGCTCGCCCTCGCCGCCGGCTGGCACGCCCGCCTGGCGGCGGCCGTCGTCTTCGTCGCCCTGCTGTCCTTCGAGCGGCGCAACCCCTGGGTGTTCAACGGCGGCGACGGCCTTCTGCGGATCGTCGCCTTCTACCTGATGCTCTCGCCGTGCGGCGCCGCGGTCTCCGTCGACGCCCGGCGCCGCAATCCATCGGCGGCGTGGGAATTCCCACTGCGGGCGCCGTGGGCGCTGCGGCTGATGCAGATCCAGCTCAGCGTCGTCTACATCGCCGGCGTCTGGGACAAGGTCCAGGGGGCGGCCTGGAACAACGGCACGGCTGTCTCCTACGCCCTGCGCCTGACCGACATCGCCGGCCTGCCGACGCCGGCGTTCCTCAGCCACTCGCCGGTCGTGGTCAACCTCCTCACCTACGGGACGCTGGCCACCGAGCTCGGGATCGGCGTGCTCGTCTGGAACCGGCGGCTGCGCCCCTGGGTGCTGCTCGTCGGCGCGGCCTTCCATCTGTCGATCGGCTGGTCGATCCGGGTCGGCTTCTTCGGCCTGACGATGTTCGTCCTCTACCTCTCCTTCCTCGACCCCGACTGGGCGGCCGCGCGGATTCTCTCCGTCCGCGAGGCGATCGCCCGTCGGCGCCGGTCGGCCCCCCCGGCCCCGGCGAGCCCGCGCCCGGTCACCCCCACGCTTCCCGGCGCCAAGCCGGCGGCCCCGTGACCGGCCGGCGGCGGCGGTCGGCGCTCGCCGCGGCGGCGGCCGTCCTCGCCTGCGCGGCCGGCGGCCCGAGCCCCGCGCGGGCGACCAGCATCCCCGGCGGGCGCACGCTCCTCCTCGCGCCCCCCTACGTCGTCCCCAACGCGGCCAGCGGTCAGCCGAGCATCTCCGGCGACGGCCGCTTCGTCGCCTTCGCCTCGGCCGCGACCAACCTGACCGTCCCGCCCGTCTCCGCCACCGCGCCGCAGATCTACGTCTTCGACACGATCGTCCAGGCCGCGCGCCTCGTCTCGAGCGCGGCCGACGGCACCCCGGCCAACGACGCCTGCAGCCAGCCGTCGATCAGCGCCGACGGCCGCGTCGTCGCCTTCACCTCCAAGGCGACCAACCTCGTCGCCGGCGCGGCCAAGGCGACGACCAACGTCTACGCGCGCGTCGGCGCCGGACCGGTGATCCTGGTCAGCAGCGGCGTCGGCGGCCCGACCAACGGTCCGTCATACCAGCCGGCGGTCTCGGGCAACGGCCGCTTCGTCGTCTTCACGTCGACCGCCGACAACCTGATCGCCGGCGACGACAACGGCAAGCCCGACGTCTTCGAGCACGACCTGACCACCGGGGCCACCCGCCGGGTCAGCGTCGGCCCGCACGGCGTCCAGGCCGACGGCCCGTCGTCGAACCCGGCGGTGAGCGCCGACGGGCAGTTCGTCACGTTCGCCTCGATCTCCGGCAACCTCGTCGGCCACCAGGCCAAGCCGACCGAGCAGGTCTACGTCCACGCGGGCGCGCAGACCGCCCTGGTCAGCCTCGGCCGCGGCAACCGGCGCCAGAATGCCGCGGTCGCCCCCCCGTTCACCCAGATCTCGTCGATCAGCGCCGACGGCCGCTACGTGGCCTTCGACTCCGACGCGACCAACCTGACCCGCCACGGGACCAACGGGCACACCAACGTCTTCGTCCGCGACCGCCTGCGCCACCGGACGGAGATGGTCAGCCTGAGCAACACCGGCGCCGCCGGCACCGACGACAGCTTCGCGCCGTCGATCTCCGCCGACGGCCACTACGTGATCTTCGACTCCCTGGCCGACGACCTCGCTCCCGGGGCGGCCCCCGGCCCGAACGTGTACCTGCGCGACCTCGCCCACGCGGCGACGACGGCGGTGGACGTGAGCACCGAGTCGCGCCCGCGCAGCCCCGAGCTCCAGACCGGGCTCCTCCAGCAGCCGGTGATCTCCCGCAACGGCGCGATCGGCGTGTTCGAGTCGGGCGCCGACAACCTGGTCGGGACGGCGTCCAACGGCGTCGAGAACCTGTTCCTGCGCCTCCTCGTCGCGCCGCGGACCGTCACCGTCCACCGGCCCGCCGCCCACTCGACCCGGCGGCCGAGCGTCGAGTTCCGGGCCGACGACCCGTTCGCCAGCCTCGGCCTCTGCCTGCTCGACGGTCACGCGCGGATCTGCCCGCTCGGGCGCTTCCACCTCCCCACCCTCTCCCCCGGCGTCCACACGCTGAGCTACGCCGCCGGCGGCATCGGCATGCAGTTCGATCCCGCGCCCGTGGTCACCACGTTCCGTGTCGGCTGAGCCGCGGCGCGCCGGCGGGCGCCGCGCCCGTCAGGACAGGATCGTGAACGACGCCGTCACGGCCGCGGACCCGGCCGCGAGGCGAGCGACCACGAGTCGATAGCTCCCGCGCGCGAGGCGGCGACCGCTCCGCACCAGCGAGATCTGCACCCGATTGCGTCCGACTCGGTCGGCGTGGACGATCCGCGGCGCCAGTCGCGTCCAACCGCCGCCGGCCCGCGCGCGCTCGATCCGGATCACCGACGACGCCGCGTCGGGGGACGTGTAGGTCAGGACCACGCTGCGCTGGCCGCGGACGCGCGCCGGGCTGACCGCCAGGGCGGTCGGGGTCAGCCGGGCCGTCGCCGTCGGCTCGAAGATCTCCGTGCTCTGGAGGAACGCCCCGGTCGCGTAGCGCTGGCCGCCGGCGATCAGGACGCGCCCGCCCGGGAGCGGCGCCGCCGCCGCCTGACCGCGGGGCGTGCTCAGCGACCCGACAGCCGACCAGCGGCCGCTGCCCGGGTCGAACGACTCCGCGCTCGCCAGGTCGCCCTGGTTGCCGAAGCCGCCGACCACGAGGATCCGCCCGGTGGGCAGGGCCGTCTCGGTGGCAAACCCCCGCGCCGTCGCCAGCGGCGCCGTCGCCGACCAGGCGTTGGTCGTCGGGTCGTAGGTCTCCGACGCCGGCGTGAACCCGGTCGGCCGGTCGCCGCCGCCGGCCACGAGAACCCGTCCGTCGCCCAGCCGCGCCTCGACCTGGTTGGCCCGGGCCGAGTGCATCCGCCCGGCCGACGACCACGTCCCCGTCGCCGGGTCGAACAGCTCGGCGCTCGACAGCTCGTGCCCGGCGGCGTCGTAGCCCCCGGCGACCAGCACCCGCCCGTCGCGCAGGAGCGCCGCCGTGAAGTGGTAGCGCGGGCCGGCCATGCGGCCGACCGCCGTCCACGTCCCGGCCGCCGGGTCGAAGACCTCGGCGCTCGACAGCGCGTGGGCGTCGGCGTTGCGCCCGCCGGCGACCAGGACCCGCCCGTCGAGGAGCAGCGTCGCCGTGCCCTGGGCCCGGGGCTCGCCCATCGGCGCCGCCGGCGTCCAGGCGTTGCTCGCCGGGTCGTAGAGCTCGGCGCTCGCCAGGTAGCTGCTGGTCAGGTTGGCGCCGCCGGCCACCAGCACCCGCCCGTCGAACAGCGTCGTCGCCGTGTGGCCGAACCGCGGCGAGACCAGCGGCGGCCCGAGCCCCCACGTCCCCGTCCCCGGCTGGTAGATCTCGACCGACGCCAGGATGCCCTGGAAGCCGAACCCGCCGGTCAGGAGCACGCGTCCGTCGCCGAGCACCGCCGCCTCGGACAGCATCCGCGGCAGCGCCAGCTGGCGACCCGGCCGGAAGGCCCCGGTGGCCGCCAGGCTCGCCCCGGCGGCGGCCAGCGCCAGGCCGAGGACGGCGGTCGCGGCGGCGATGACGCCGGCGCGCCTCATGCGACCAGCCCGAAGGCGAGGATGTTTCCGAGGCGCGGAGAGAAGATGGTCGTGATGTTGCCCACCCGATCGGTCGCGCGCACCCTCGCCGTGTAGACGCCCGGCGGGATCTGCGCCCGCGGGTTCATCCGAAACGACCACCGATGCCCGCTCAGCCGCACGGCGAAGAAGAGCGGAGCCGAGCACGCCCGCACCTTCAGGTGGACGTGCCCGTCGTACCAGTAGCAGCCCGGCTGCTTCACCGCCGCCGCCCGCGCCCCCGGCCGGACGACCGAGCGCTTCACGCTCACCAGCTGGATCGCCAGCTCCACCCGGCGCACGCCCGACGGATCCTGGGCTGTCCCCGTGAGCTGAAGGCCCTGGCGACCGAAGTGGACGGTGCGGTCCGCCTGCGGATAGGCGATGGCCACCGCCGGCGGCAGCCCGTCGACGACGACAACCCGGACCTCGGCCGAGCTGACGATCGTGTTGCACGTGGTGACGATGCTCACCTTCGTCAGGTAGGTCCCGCTCTGCTGGTAGGCGTGCACCGCGGTCGGCTGGGATCCGGCGTCGTCGCTGCCGTCGCCGTAGCTGAAGTCGTAGAAGACGACCGCCGCCGCCGGCACGGTCGAGGCGCCGGCGCCGAAGCGCACCGCCCGCAGCTGGCGCGGCCGCGCGTCGGAGACCGTCAGGCTCGCCGCCCCGCCGCAGGCGTCGGCCGCCCGCGCGTGGGGCGTGACCGGTACCGGGGCCGCGGCCGGGGTCCCGGTGCGCCCGCCGGCCGCTGCCGAGCCGCCGGCCCCGAGAACGAGCGCGAGCGTCAGGATCGGGGTCACCGCGAGAATCGACCGACCGGTGCGCGTGGCGTTGACCGGCTCCATGGCGGGCGATCATAGACCCGGGCCCCGCCCCCCGCGCCGCCTCTCTGCGGTTCCTCTACGCTCGACTCGTGCTGCCCGGCGACCGTCGTCCCCAGCCCGTTGCGGCCGGCCCGCGCGGCTGGACCCTGGTCCTCGCCGCCGCCGCCCTGATCGCCGGCTACGGCAGCTCCGCCGCCGGCGCCGGCTACCCGCCCGGAGCCCGTGGTCCGGCGGCGGCCCTCCCGGCCCCCGGGGCGGCGGCCGCCGCCGCCGCCGCCAAGCACTTGATCGTGGTCGGCAGCCCCCAGCCGCAGACGCCGCGGTTCCGCGTGATCGCCACCGTGGCCGGCCGCGCGGCGGTCGGGATCGCCCGGCGCGACGGGGCCACGCTGCTGCGCTTCGACCAGCGACGGACCAGCCTCGTCCTCCACGCCGGGACGCTCGATCCCGGGCCCGGCTACCGCCACGGGCCGGCGATCGCCGGGTCCGAGCGGCGCCGCGTGCTCGCGGCGTTCAACGGCGGCTTCCGGCTGAACACCGCCTCGGGGGGCTTCCTCGAGGCCGGCCGCCTGGCGCGGCCGCTGCTCGCCGGGTTCGGTTCGGTCGTGATCTACCGCGGCGGCCGGACCGACGTCGGCGCCTGGCACCGTGGCGTCCCCGCGCCCGGCCGGCGCGTCGCCGCCGTGCGTCAGAACCTCCGGCTCCTGGTCGCCGCCGGCCGACCGGCGGCCGACGTCGCCTCGTGCGTCGAGGCCTGCTGGGGTGCGAGCCTCGGCGGCCGGACGTCGGTGGCCCGGTCGGCCCTCGGCGTCACCGCGTCCGGCCGCCTGGTTTGGGCCGCCGGCGCCCGGCTGTCGCCGGCCGGGCTCGCCCGGGCCCTGATCGCCGGCGGGGCGGTGCGGGCGGTCGAGCTCGACATCAACCCCGAGTGGGTGGCCAGCTACGTCTACCGCCATGTCGCCGGCCAGCCGCTGCCCGAGCCGGCCGTCCCCGGCCAGCTCGGCGTGGTCGGGCGTTTCCTGACGCCCTACTCGCGCGACTTCTTCGTCGTCTACGCCCGCTGAGGGGGCAGGCCGCGGGCAGCGGGGCGGGGGCGGGGCGGGCGGGCGGGCGCGGCTAGCCGATGCAGGCGCGCTCGAGCGTCCGCTCGGCCCGGACGTGGGCGTTGGCCGCCGCACTCTCGAGCACGAAGCGCCAGGAGCGGCCGGAGGCGCGGAAGAGGAAGGCGACGTTGCCGGCGTCGGGCGTGCGCTGGCAGACGCCGGCCAGCCGGTGGTCGGCGCTCGCCAGGTAGACCGCCGTCACCCCGGCTGTGCTTCCGTCGGCTCTGACCATCGCCCGCAGGATCGCCGCACGGGCGGCGCGGCTCGGGGCGCGCACGCCGGTCGCCGCCACCGCCGACGCGCTGCCCAGGCTCAGGAGCGCGGCCGCCGCGAGGGCGACGGGGGCGCGGCCCGAGAGGACGGGGCGCATCACCGCCGGCCCCGGCGGCCGCCGGAGCGGCGCCGGCGGCCGGAGAGGGTGCCGGCGGCGAAGCCGATCAGGAGGAAGAGCACGATCACGACGATCAGCGGCGTCCGCGTGCTCGAGGCGAGCCAGTTGACCTCGACCGACTGGGCGTTGAGGACGGCGAACACGGCCACCAGAGCGCCGACCGTCGCCGCGGCCACGGCGCTGCCCGACCGCCGGGCGGGGGGCGCCGGCTTGGTCACGGTCAGCGGGGTCTGATCCTCCGGCTCCATACCGAGGGAGATTACCGGCGCTCGAGGTCCGCCTGGCCGATCTGGGGGGAATGACTGCCGTCGGCCCCGGCGTCACATTTCGGCGCGCGGCGGTGCTCAGTCAGGTAATGGGAGTAGAAGCCAGACTCGTGCCGGATTCACAGCGACACTCCCGAGCGGCCACGGCGTCGTGGTTCGAGCGATTCTTCCGCGACCAGTACCCCGGCGTCGTGCGGATCGCCTATGGCGTGGTCGGCGACCTCGACACCGCTCAGGACGTCGCGCAGGACGTGCTCATCGCCGCCCAGGCGCGGTTTCCCCGGCCCGACGCCGCGGACCACGCAGCGGCCTGGGTGCGGGTGGCGGCGGCCCACGCGGGGTTGAACGCGATCCGGTCGCAGCGGCGCCGGGACCACCGGCACCGGCGATACCCGTTGGCCGTCGCCCCGCCCGGACCCGAGGAGGTCGTGATCGCGCGGGAGTCCCAGCTCGAGGTGCGGCAGGCGCTCGGACGCCTCCCGACCCGGGCGGCGACCGTCCTTCTGCTGCGGCACAGCGGACTGCGCTACGCCGAGGTCGGCGAAATCATGGACGTCAAGGCGGGCCAGGTCGGAACCATGCTCCGGCGGGCCGAGTCTGCGTTGCGAAAGGAGATGGAACGTGCGCCACGTCCCTGACGGAACCCTGAGGCGACGGCTCGACGAGCCCCGTGCCGTCCCGGACGCTGCCGCCGCCCATGCCGAGGGCTGTGAACGGTGCCGGGTCCGGCAGCAGTCGATCGCCGAGACGGCGGCCCGCGTCGAGGCGCTCCTCTCGCCGGGCGATCTCCCCCTCGACGTCGATCGGGCCTGGCAGCGCTTCGAGGACCAGCGGTTGCGCCCGAGCCCTCCCCCGCCGGGCCGTCGATCCCCCCGCCGGCCCGGCCGACCGTTGCGGGCCGCGGCGGTGGCGGCGGTGGCGGGTGTCGTGGTGGTCGCAGTGGCCGCCGCGGCTACGCTGACGACCGTGTTCGCCCCCACCCGGGTGGCCCCGGTCACGGTTCACAGGGGCGATCTCCAGGCGATCGCCGGCCTCCTGGGAGCCGGCGATCGGGGTTTGCTCGGCGCGGCGGCCACGCCCACCGGGACCCGTCCGACGCCGGTCGGCGTGCTCCACTGGTCCTCGACGCGGGGCCCGCGCGACGTCGCATCGCTCGCCGCCGCGCAGGCGGCGAGCGGCCTGACGCTGTCGCTCCCGCGCACGCTCCCGACGGGCGTCGGCGCCAGCCCGCGCTTCGGCGTGCAAAGCCGAGTGACCGCCACGATCACCCTGGGCGAGTCCGCCGGCCGAGCGCTCGCCGGACGGACACTCAGCCTGACGGCCGGCCCGGCCGCGATCGCGCGGTACGGGAGCGCCCCGGGGGCGCCCGACCTGCCGACGCTCGCGGTGCTGGCCATGCAGCGGCCGACGGTCACCTCGACGGGGGCCACGACGGCCCAGCTCGTCAGCTTCCTGCTCGCCCAGCCGGGCTTTCCGGCGGATCTGGCGCAGGAGATCCGGCTGCTCGGCGACCTCGGCGGCACGCTTCCGGTGCCCGCGCCGGCGGGGACGCGGTCCTCGGCCGTCGAGATCGGCGGGTCGCCGGGCGTGCTGATCGCCGACCCGTCGGGCGCGGCCTCGGCGCTGGTGTGGGAGGACCGCGGTCAGGTCGTGCACGTCGTCGCCGGGCTGCTCGACCGGGAGGACGTCCTGAGTGTCGCCCGTCAACTCGGCTGAGACCGCCGGCCGCGCCGTGTCGTCCGGGACGAGCGGGCCGTCGCCCGCGGTCGTCGCGCTCGAGCTCCGCAAGGAGTTCCGACGCACGGTGGCGCTCGAGGGTCTCTCGATGGAGGTCCGCCGGGGTGAGGTGTTCGGCTTCCTCGGGCCGAACGGAGCCGGGAAGACGACCGCGGTCAAGCTGCTCCTGGGGCTCGTCCGTCCGTCGGGCGGGGAGGCGCTCGTGCTCGGGGCGCCGGCCGGCGACCGGGAGACGAGGCGCCAGATCGGCTACCTGCCTGAGCTCTTCCGCTTCCAGAGCTGGCTCAGCGCGCGCGAGGTGCTCGTCCTCCATTGCCGGCTCCTCGGGCTCCCGCGGTCGCGCTGGCCGCCGACGGTCGCCGGGGCTCTGGCCACGGTGGGCCTGTCGGAGCGGGGCGGCGAGAAGGTGGGGACGTTCTCGAAGGGGATGCAGCAGCGACTCGGGCTGGGCGTGGCCCTGCTCGGCGAGCCCGAGCTGATCATCCTCGACGAGCCGACGAGCGCGCTCGACCCGGTCGGGCGCCGCCAGGTGCGCGAGATCATCCGGGCCGTGCGAGGCCGGGGGGCCACCGTCTTCCTGAACACGCACCTGCTCGAGGAGGCCGAGCAGGTCTGCGACCGGGTCGCCGTGATCGACAAGGGGCGGGCGATCGCCACCGGCACCCTCGGCGAGATCCTCGGTCGCCGGTCGTGCGTGCGCCTGCGGGTCGCCGGCCTCGAGGCCGGCTGGTGGCGGCGCTTCGCCGGGCTTGGTCGCTGGAGCGCGGACGGCGACTGGCTGCGGGTCGACGGCATCGACGCCGCCCAGGTACCGGGCCTGGTGGCCGCCGTCGTCGGCCTCGGCGGCCAGGTCGAGGCCGTGGTCCCCGACCGGGGTCCGAGTCTCGAGGAGCGCTTCCTCGAGCTGCTGGAGCCGCCGCCGTGAACCCGACGCTCGTCATCGCCGGGCTCACCGTGCGCGAGGCCGTGCGGCGGCGCCTGGTGCTCGCGCTCGTCGCGATCACGCTGGCCCTCGTGAGCCTGAGCGCCTGGGGCTTCTACCGGCTGAGCCACAACCACAGCCTCACCTCGGGGGAGGTCCAGGCGTCGCTGCCCCAGTCGCTCACCCTGTTCATGTTCATGTTCAGCTTCGTCGTCGCCCTCAGCGCCTCGGCGATGGCCTCGCCGGCGGTGTCGGCCGAGCTCGAGTCGGGCGTGCTCCAGAGCGTGCTGACCCGTCCGATCCGACGCAGCCACGTCCTCCTCGGCAAGTGGCTGGGCCTCACCGCCGTCCTCGGCGCGTACACCGCGACGGTGTGCGGCCTCGAGATCGCGGTGGTCGATCTGGTCAGCGGCTTTGCCCCGCCCGCCCCGGTCGCGGTGGCCGTCTACCTCTTCGCCGAGGGAGTCAGCCTCCTGTCGCTCGTGCTGCTGCTGAGCACCCGGCTGTCGGCGATCGCCGCCGGCGTGGTCGGCGTCGCCCTGTTCGGGGGCGCCTGGCTGGCCGGGGTGGTCGGGTCGTTGGGAGCCACCTTCAACATCGCCGCCCTGCGAACGGTCGGTGCGGTCGGCCGGTACGTCCTGCCGACGGACGGGCTCTGGCACGGCGCCGTCTTCCATCTCGAGCCGGCGTCCTTCCTGGCCGAGCGCCTCGCCCGGTCCGCGGGCCCGCGCAACGATCCGTTCTTTGCCAAGGCACCCCCGTCGGCCGGCTACCTCGCCTGGGTCGGCGTGTGGTTCGTGCTCGTGCTCGCGGCCGGGCTGGTCAGCTTCGAGCGACGCGAGGTATAGCCGGGTCTGACTCGCCGGCGCGGCGCGGATGGCGCCGGTCAGGCGAACCCGAAGGTCAGCGCCGTGACCGCGTAGACGGCCAGGAGCTGGACGCCGTCGAGCCAGGTCGACTCGCCGCGGCTCGTGACCTGGACGGAGATCAGGATCGCCAGCACCAACGCGGCGAGCTCGTACCCGTTGAGGACGAGCGCCATCGAGTGGGGCCCGACGAGGGGCGAGAGGAGGACGAGCACGGGGATGGCGAAGAGGGCGATCTGCGTGCTCGAGCCGACGGCGATGTTGACCGCCAGGTCGATGCGGTCCTTCGAGGCGACGAGCACGGCGACCCAGTGCTCGGCGGCGTTGCCGACGATGGCGACGACGATGGCGCCGATGAAGAACTGGCTGAGGCCGGCCGACCGGGCGGCGCCCTCGATCGATCCGACGAGGATCTCCGACATCACGGCGATGACGGCGCCGGCGAGGGCGAGCATGGCCACGGCGCGCCGGGCCGACCACGCCGCGACCTTCTGGTGGCCGGGCGGGTTGAAGAGGTCGCGGTGGGACCCGAGCGAGAAGTAGAGGAGCGCGACGTAGCCGACGACGAGGACGGCGGCGACCGCGAGCGACAGGTGCTCGACCCCGCTGGAGTAGTCGACGATCTGGGCCCCGGCCGGCGGCAGGCTCTCGCCGTGGGCAAGGACGTAGACGGCGGGGAGGGTGACGGCGAACGCGGCGAGCATCAGCGCCGACGACTGGGCCGTCGCCGCTGCGCCGTTGAACGCCTGGCGCTCGCGCCGGACCCCGCCGGCGAGCATCGACGCGCCGAGCACGAGCAGCAGATTGCCGAGGATGGAGCCGACGAGCGAGGCCTTGACCACCTCGTGGAGGCCGCCGGCGAGGGCGAAGATGGCGATGATCAGCTCGGGCGCGTTGCCGAACGTGACGTTCAGGAGGCCGCCGATCCCCGGGCCCGACCGGTCGGCCAGCTCCTCGGTGGCCCGGCCCATCAGGCCGGCCGGCGGGATCACGCCGAGCGCCGAGCAGGCGAACACGGCGAGGTCGGGGGCGCCGATCACGGCGAGGACGACGGCGATGGGGATGAACGGGACGAGGAGCAGCGGCCAGCGCTGGCCGCCCGCCTCCTCGCCGGTGCCGCGCCCGGGCTCGGCCTCGTCCGGCTCGGCGTCGGCGGTCACTCGAGCGTCCGGTGCTCGAGGATCTGCTCGCGCTCGGCCAGCCGGTTGGCCCGGCGCAGCTGAGCGTCGCGGCCGCGCCGCTCCTCCGCGGGGGTGTCGACCCGCAGCGGCGGCGTCGGCGTCGGCCGGCCGTCGCCGTCGAGGGCGACCATCGTCAGGTAGGCGGAGTTCGTGTGGCGAACCTCGCCGGACAGCGGGTTCTCGGCCTCGACCCGGACGCCGACCTCCATCGACGTGCGCCAGACGGCGTTGACGCTGGCCGAGAAGGTGACGAGCTCGCCGATGTTGATCGGCACCAGGAAGGTCATCCGGTCGATCCCGGCGGTGACCACCCGGTGGCGGGCGTGGCGGACGGCGGCGAGCCCGGCCGCCTCGTCGCAGAGCTTCATCACGGTGCCGCCGTGGACGAAGCCGCCGCTGTTGGCGTCGACGATGCCCATCCAGCGGACGAGCGTCGAGCGGGAATCACTGACGGCGCGGGGCTCCACCGGACGTGATGCTAGGCGGTGCCGAGTACCCTTGCCCGGTGCCTCGTTCACCGGCAGGCGGCGCAGTGACCGGCGCGCGGCGGGTGGCGACGGCGCCGCCGGGAAAGCCGCCGGCCGACGCGGCGCCGCGGACGCTCGACCCGGCGTCGCTCCCCGATCACGTAGACCGCCTCTACCGGGCGGCCTGGGCCCTGTCGGGCTCGCGCGAGGAGGCGGAGGACCTCGTCCAGGAGACGTTCGCCCGCGTCCTGGCCAAGCCGCGGGTCCTGCGCAGCGGCGACGACCTCGGCTACCTGCTGCGGGTCCTGCGCAACACGTTCCTGACCACGCGACGGACCGCCGGCCGCCGGCCGCGGACGGTGGCCACGCCGGACGTGCTGGAGCGCCCCGACCGGCGGACGGGGGCGAGCGCCGAGGCGGCGCTCGAGGCGCGGGAGACGTTCGCGGCGATCGCCGACCTGCCGCCGAAGTACCGGGAGGCGCTCGTCGCCGTCGACATCGTCGGCCTCTCCTACCGCGAGGCGGCCCGTGCCCTGGGGACGCGGGAGGCCACGATCACGAGCCGCCTCTTCCGCGCCCGTCAGCAGGTCGTCCGGGCCGTGGATGGATCGACGGCGGACGGAGTCCTCTAGGTCGATGAGCCTTCTACGCCCCAGGCGCCGCCTCCACCGCGGCCTGGCCGCCCTGGCCGACGGCAGCCGCGACGCGCCGGACCTGCGCCGGCGGATCGCCGCCGAGCCGGAGCTCCAGGCCCTGCTCGATGAGCAGCGCCGGGCGGTGGCCCTGACCCGGGCGGCCGCGCCGGTGGCGCCGGCCCGCCTGCGGGCCGCCCTCGACGCCGCACCACAGCCGGCCGCCGCCGCCCGGCGGCCGCGGCGCCCGGTGGCCGGCCTGGCGGTCGCCGCGGCCGGCGTCCTCGCCCTGACCGTCGTCGCCGTGCTCCCGGGCACGGCCGCGCCGTCGGTGACCGCGGTCGCCGCCCTCGCCGGTCGCGGTCCGGCCGGGCCGCCGCCCGCGGTCGACCCGACCCACCGGGACACCCTCCGCAGCCAGGTCGACGGCGTCCGCTACCCGTACTGGCAGGACGCGTTCGGCTTGACCGGCAGCGGCACGCGCAGCGACCGGATCGACGGCCGCCCGGCGCTGACCGTCTACTACGCCGGCGCGGCCGGAGCCACCGTCGGCTACACGATCGTCGGCGGCGCGCCCCTCCCCGAGCCGGCGGACGCGAGCGTCCAGATCCGGAACGGGACGCGCTACCTCGAGCTCACCGGCGCCGGCCGGACGATCGTCACCTGGCGCCGGGCCGGCCACACCTGCGTGGTCTCGGCCACCGGCGTCCCCGCCGCCACCCTCTGGCGCCTGGCCGAGTGGCGCTACGACGCGACGCCGACGTAGCCGGCCGCCGGGCTAGGCTCCCACCGATGAGCTACACGAAGGTCAATCTCCGCGCGGTCGAGGATATGGCGGTCAAGCACGGCTTCTCCGAGCACCAGGAGGCCCGCTTCCCGCGCGGCGACCTGGGCGCCGAGCAGACGGGCATCGCCCATCTCGTGGTCAAGCCCGGCCAGCGCGAGGCCTTCGCCCACCGCCACCGGACGGCGGAGGAGATCTACGTCGTCCTGGCCGGCTCGGGCCGGGTCAAGCTCGACGACGAGCTCGTGGACCTGGCGCCGCTCGACGCCGTCCGCGTGGGCCCGGGCGTCGCCCGCGGCTTCGAGGCCGGCGAGGCCGGGCTCGAGGTCCTCGTCTTCGGTCCGCGCGTCGAGGGCGACGGCGAGATGGTCCAGGGCTTCTGGGGCGAGACGCCAGCGGGTCCGTAGTAGGTCGGGGCTGCATTACGCAGGTCTCGTACCAGCTCCACTGACACGCGCGCAGGGGCCGCGCGTCGACCCATGGAGTCCAAGGCCAGTCGTGACCTGACCCCGAGGAGGCACTGATGTCGGATCCAACCGTCCTTAGCCGAGCCGCGGGTCCTGCTCGACGGGCTCGCATAGGTCGAGTCGCCCACGCTGACCTGCTCGCGGTACCCGCCGGGTACGTGCGGAACGACCGCTTCGGTCAGCCAACCGGAGTCGCGCTTGCCCGCAATGGAGGTATGTGGTCCGAAGGACCCGGATCAGGCACTTCCGAAGCGAAAGGCTGCCCCGGGTGTCGCACGGGCCCGCAGGTGGCGCGAGGCCCGGGTTCCACGACCACGCTCGTGCCCATCAGCGCGCTTCGCCGAAGCGGTCGTGGGCTCGGCGACGGTGGGCCAAGCGAAGCTGTCGTGCGCGGCGGTGGCCACGGCCCGCCTGGTGGTGGGCGGAACGGGCATCCCCGTCATCCGGGTAGTCGCCAGACGATCGGGCATCGTGGCACAGGTACAGGTTGCGCATCGCCAGCCCGCCCACCGCTCCTCCGTTTCGTCCGCGGCAGCCGCGCCGAGCACCCCGATCGACAGCCCTGCTTCGCACCGGACGTTCCTGCGGGCTCGCCCTGTGGCTGGAACGCGCTTATCGGGTCGTCAGCGATCCGGCTGGCGACGCGCGGCATAGCGGCGCAGTGTCGCCCCTGCCAGTACGAGCGCCGCGCCGCCGAGCAGCAGCCATAGGACATTGAGGCCCGTAAACGGAAGCCTGGATGTGGTGGTCGCGCCTGTGGACGTGGCGGTGCTACCCGTCGTGTCGGTTGCCCCAGAGTTGCCGCTGCTGGCCCCGGTCGCCCCGGTAGTCGCCCCCGCCCCGGTCGTCCCGGTACTGGCCCCGCTCCCGGTCGTGCCGGTAGTCGCCCCGGCCCCGGTCGTCCCGGTACTGGCCCCGGTCCCGGTGGTGCCGGTAGTCGCCCCGGCCCCGGTCGTCCCGGTGCTGGTCCCGGCCCCGGTTGTGCCGGTAGTCGCCCCGGCCCCGGTCGTCCCGGTACTGGCCCCGGCCCCCGCCGTGCCGGTGGTGGTCGCGGCGTTCGCTGGGTTGATCGTGATGGTGGCGGTCGCGGTCGGGGAGGTGCCGTGGCTGGTGGTGGCCTGGTAGGTGAAGGTGTCCGGACCGCTGTAGCTGCCAGTGGGTGTGTACGCGACGGTACCGGCGCCCTGATTGATCGGTCCGAGCGTTCCGTGGGATGGACCACTTGCGATCGCGTAGGTCAGGGGTGCGCCTGTGGCATCGGTACCGAGCAGCGGGATGGTCACCGGCTGGCCTGCGCTTGTGGTGGCCGAGGCGTTGGACGCCGTTGGCGGCCCCGCGGGCGGCGCCGCGCAGCTTGCCTCGGTGATCCTGTTGGTGTCAAGCGTGACTGCTGCGACGCGAGCCAGCGCGCGGCCGTAAAGCGTCGCGCCCGTTTTCAACGAGATCGATTGGTCGGCAAGGATGTTCCCGGCGAACTGGGTGGACGTCTCGATCGTCGCTGAGCTCCCGACCTGCCAGAACACGTTGCACGCCTGAGCGCCATTTCGCAGCAACACCCTGGTGTTCGGGACGCCGGAGGTCGTACCCGCTGCGGTAATGAGCGTCCCGGTCTTGGCCTGGAAGACAAAGACCGCGTTGGGATCTCCACCACCGTCCAACGTCAGATCGCCGCCGACGAAGACGTCCGCGGCTGCCGTGTAGACGCCGGCGACCAGCGTCATACCGCCGCCCAAGGGTGCCGAGATCGCGCTGCCTCCTGTCCGCGCGAACGCGTTGTTGTACGCGGTGGTCAGGTCAGTCTGCGCCTGCAAGGCGACTGCGTCGGCGGCGTGTACGGCGCCGGGGTTCAGCAGCCCTGGCGGAAATCCCGTCACCGCGGTGCCTGGACTGACCCCGAGGTCGCCGCTTATCGCGCTGGGTCCCGTATTCGTCACGGTGCTGCCTGCCAATATCGCGAAGCTTGCCGTCGTTCCCAACGGGACAGTGGCGGCCTGGGCGTTCGCGGCGAGTAACGCCGACGCCAACAACGCCGACATCAGCCAAACCGCAGCATAGATCCGGCGGTGGCCACTCAGAAGACCGGCCCACGATCTCGCCGAACCTGTGTTTACGGGGTAAGCCAAGATATTCTCCGGTCCGCGCTGGCCGTGAAGAGCCCATGTTGGCCATGAGCAAAGTCGGAGGACGAATAGACCCGGCACTCCCGAACACTGCGGGCACAGCGTCAGCGACACCCCGAGGTATATCAGTCGCCCCGAACCACCGCTTGCAGACCGGTGCTTACACGGTAAGCAAGCCGACCCGATTGGGCTCACGCCGGCGGGAGCAGGCTCAGCCGTCGCGAGGCACACGATCCTCGTGAAAACCCAGCCCGACAGGGACCCACAGGACAGCCACCGTCGAAGGCGGCGCTCTCGGCCGGGACACTCGGCGCACCCGCTCGGGACGAAACTCAGCAGCCGTCGCCGGCTCGTCGGTGCCCGACCAGTGCACACGCACCGACGCCGCCACCGGCGATGGCGACGCCGACCAGCACGCGATGCACTCCCGCCGCAGAGGTGCGCCCGCAGCGCCTGTGCCGCGCAACTCCTTTGATGCCGCAGCCGGCCGCCGGTGGCGCCACTCCTTCGGCGACGAAGCACTCGTGAGCACCTAGCGGCCTTCCTCGGCGGATGTCGATCATTCGCGGGTGCCCCGCACTCGTGCGGGCTGAGCGAAGGATCTCCTCCCGCACGATCGGCCTGATCCACCGCCGGTCGTCGGGGACGGCGCCTTCCCGCATCGCCCCGAGGTCGTCGCCCGACCCAGGAGCGCGCCGCCGGCGAGCATCTCGTGCGCGCCCATGAGGCACGGCGCCCTGCAAACGGGTCCGGCGGACTAGATGTTGAAGAAGTCGAGCCCGAGGCTGTCGAGCGCGCTCTGGGCGTGGGCGTTCAGGATCGTGAGCTGACCGGTCCAGATCAGGACGCCCATGGCGATCAGGACGACGCCGCCGATCACGATCACCGTCTGGAAGTGGCGCTTGACCACGGCGAAGACGGCGGTCATGCGCCCGAACGCGAGCGATGTGGCCAGGAAGGGGATGGCCAGGCCGGCGGAGTAGCAGGCGAGCAGGAGGGCGCCGTGGGCCTCCGAGCGCGACAGCGACGCGGCGCCGAGGATGGCGGTCAGGGTGGGCCCGACGCACGGGGTCCAGGCGACGGCGAAGGCGGCGCCGGCGACCAGCGGGCCGCCCTTGCCGGCCCGGGCGAGCAGCCCGTCGACGTGCCACTCGGCGTTCAGGCGGGGGATCATCGGCGAGGCGATGAAGACGACGCCGAGGGCGATGATCACCCCGGCGGCGACGTGCTCGAGCGTGGCCCGGTGGTCGTTGAGCGACGACCCGAGCGCGGTGGCCCCGAGGCCGAGGGAGATGAAGATGGCCGAGAAGCTGGCCACGAAGAGCAGGCTCGGCCCGAGCACGCGCCGGGCGCCGGCCGTCTCCAGGTCGCGCGGCGAGACCCCGACGACGGCCGACAGGTAGCCGGGCACGAGGGGGAGCACGCAGGGCGAGAGGAATGACACGAGCCCGGCCGCCAGGGCGGCGAGCACGCCCACGCCGGAGGCGGGATCAGCCATCGCCCCATGGTAGTTCCGGGGGTTTGCGAGCGCCATCGCCCGGCCGTCAGCGCACGGCGCGGTAGAGGCGGGCCAGGCGGGCGGCCGGCACCCCGGCCACGAAGGCCCAGCGGATCACCACCCAGGTCGCGACCGTCCGGGCCACGCCGTGGGCGCGCCAGCGCCGCCCCGAGGTGAGCGCCGGACCCGGCAGGCAGGCGGTCGGGCCGTGGCGCTCGAGGCGCCGGGCGAAGTCGTAGTCCTCCATGATCTCGAGCGCCCGGTAGCCGCCGAGGGCGTCGAAGGCGGCGCGCCGGACCCAGATCGTCGAGTCGCCGTAGTAGACGCCCAGGCGCCGCTGGACGGCGTACCAGGCGCCGAGCGCGCGGGCGAAGCGGTCCTCGCCGTCGAAGCGCAGGGCGAAGTTGCCGCCAACCGTGGCCGGGTCGGCCAGCGCCCGGCAGAGGCTGTCGTGGGCGTCGGGCGGCAGGCGCGAGTCGGCGTGGAGGAAGACGAGCGCCGCGCCGCCGCCCGCCTCGGCCGCCGCCGCCGCCGCCGCGTTCATCTGGGCCGCCCGGCCGCGCGGCGCGGCGATCACGCGGACCCCGCGGGCGGCGGCCAGCGCCACCGTCTCGTCGCTCGAGCCGCCGTCGGCCAGGATCACCTCCCAGTCGCCGGCCAGGCCGTCGAGGTGGTCGAGCAGGCCGCCGACCGCCCGCGCCTCGTCGAGCACCGGCACCAGGAGCGACAGCCTCACGCCAGGAGCGCCCGCACGTCGGCGGCCGTCATCGGGTCGGCGAGGAGGGCGCGGGCGTCGGCCGGCTCGTCGAGGTCGCGCTCGGCCCGCAGGAGACCGACCTGCAGGCCGGCCCGCTCGGCCGCGGCGAGGGTCAGGCGCAGGACGTCCGGTCCCCCCCACGCCCGGGAGTCCAGCGCGAACAGCTCGGGCCGGGGCTCGGCCAGGCCGATCAGGTAGTAGCCGCCGTCGGTCGACGGCCCGAGCACGACGTCGCATCCGTGGCCGAGGTCGTCGAGGGCGGCCACGGCGTGGGCGCGGCCGAGGGCCGGCACGTCGGCCCCGACGACGAGCACCGGTCCGCCGGCGTCGACATGGACGCGGGCGGCGGCGGCGGCCAGGCGCCGGCCGAGATCGCCGTCGACCTGGGCGAAGAGGCGCGTCCCCGCCGGGACGAGCCGGCCCAGGTCGGCCCCGGCGCCGGTGTGGGCGAGGTGGGCGGCGCCCGGGGCGGCGGCGTGGGCCCAGCCGACCGCCCGGGCGATCAGCGCCGCCTGGAGGCGGGCGCAGCCGTCGGGCCCGAGCAGCGGCTCGAGACGGGTCTTGCACGCCCCGGGGACGGGGGCGCGGGCGAGGACGACGGCGGCGACGGGC
Organism: uncultured Solirubrobacterales bacterium; assembly: GCA_963795745.1. GTDB lineage: Bacteria > Actinomycetota > Thermoleophilia > Solirubrobacterales > Solirubrobacteraceae > Palsa-513. The sequence goes on along the minus strand of CAWCIT010000005.1, from coordinate 69,864 downwards.
ATCGCCGATCAGACCGCGCAGCGGTAGGCCGACGGCAGGCTGCCGTCCGCCCGGCGCAGCTCGAGGTAGCGCCGGGTGACGAGCTCCTTGGCTCAGCCGCAGCGTTACCGTCCCGGCGGCCACGAGCAGGTCAGGGCTCGAGTCGAGGTCGGCGCCGACCGGGTGCCAGTGGGCCCCATCGGCGGTGATCGTCAGCTCGGGCACGAGCAGCGTGTCGGAGACGACGAGGCCCGCGCCGGCTGAGCCCCGGGCGACCATCGGGCGCACGGCGAAGTCACCGGCCGGGATCCCCCGCCCGACGAGCAGCGCGCCGAGAGCGTCGGCCTCGCCCGCGTTGTCGGGGGTCTCGGTCATCGCCACCCGCACGCGGATGCCGAGCGACCGGGCGAGCGTGAGCCCGTCCATCGCCCGCGCCCAGGTCCCGTCCCCGCGCCAGCGGTCGTGGGTCTCCGGCCGGGCGCCGTCGATCGAGGTCTGGAGGATCAGGTTCGCCCGACCCTGGAGCCCGCGCAGCGCCTCGCCGCGGCGGCGGCCGCTGAACAGCATCGCGTTGGTCAGGCACACCGTCGGCAGCCGCTCCGACGCGTACTCGAGGATCGCGGCGATGTCGGCGAGGGCGAACGGCTCCCCTCCGGTCAGGTAGAGCTCCTCGAACCCCTCGGCCACCGCCTCGTCGACCAGGGCCCGGATCCGAGCCAGCCCGAGCGACCGCGGCCGGGCCTGGGGAGAGGAGGCGACGGCGCAGTAGGAGCAGGCGAGGTTGCAGTGGAAGTTGGTGTAGATCCACAGCCGCGCCGGGAAGGCCGGCGACCCGAAGAGCGGCGCGACCGGCCGCTCGCCCCCGGCCCCGACCGCCGGGGCCGGCCCCCAGGCCAGGTCGCCGGCGGCGTCGCCGGTCGGGAGGGCGTCCCGGTACACCTGATAGCGGCCGCGGCTGCGCTCGACCGGCGGGACGACCTCCAGGCACGTCGTCCACCAGCCCGACTCGATCGTCTCGACGAACGCCGCCGGCAGCCCGGCGGCCCGCATCGACGCGGCCTGGGCCCGCCAGTCGTAGGCCAGCGGAACGAGCTCGGCCCGCGCCTGCCCGCCGACGCAGTCGACGAGCGCGTACCAGCCGTCGCGCCGGCCGTCGTTGGCCGGCCGGCCGATCACGCCGACGTTGACCACCAGCGTGCCGGCCACCCGCCGCTGCCAGGGGATGCCGGTGTGGCTGCACAGGAGCACGTCAGCGCCGCTCGCCGCCAGCCGCGGCTCGAGCTCGTCGTCGGTGAGCGACTCCCAGAGGAAGTCGTTGACCGCCAGCGGCGACCCGTGGACCATGTGGACCGCGACGCCGTCGCAGTCGCGGCGCAGCTCGTCGGGCAGCCCCCGCATCCAGGCGGCGAACTCGGGGCTCGTGGCCTGCCGCGTGTAGTCGTAGAGGAGCTGGGCGTAGTGGTTGTCGCGCGGGTCGGAGTAGCCGCAGCCGCAGTCGGGGTCGCCGCGGCCGATGGCCACGTCGTAGTTGCCGGCGATCGTCTCGACGCCGTCCAGGAGGGGCCAGACGGCGTCGCAGTCGGCGCCGAAGCCGCCGAGGTCGCCCAGGCAGTAGAGGCGCTCGGCGCCGCGGGCCCGGGCATCATCCACAAAGGCGCGCAGCGCGTAGGGGTTGGCGTAGACACCGCCGCAGGCCGCGATCCGCATAGTCTCGAACATAACGTCATGAGGTCCGATTCCGATCACGCGCCGCCCCGCCTGGCCATCCTCGGCGCCGGGCCGACCGGCCTCGAGGCGGCCCTGGCCGCGGCCGCCCGCGGCTGGCCGTTCACCGTCTACGAGCGCGCCGCCGCGGCCGGCGGCCACGTCCGCGCCTGGGGCCACGTCCGCCTGTTCACGCCCTGGTCGATGAACGTCTCCCCGGCGGCCCGGGCCGCCCTCGGCGCGGCCGCGCCCGAAGGGCCGGGCCTCCCCACCGGGGCCGAGCTCGCCGACCACCTGCTCGACCCCCTGGCCGCCCGCCTCGGCCGGCGCCTGCGCACCGGCGCCCACGTGGTCGCCGTCGGCCGCGACGGCCTGCTCAAGCACGAGGGGATCGGCTCGCCGGCGCGCGCCCGGCGGCCGTTTCGCCTGCTCGTGCGCGACGCCGGCGACGGATCGGAGCGGATCGAGCGCGCCGACGTCGTGCTCGACGCCACCGGGACCTACGGCAATCCCAACGCCCTCGGCGACGGCGGCATCCCCGCGCCGGGCGAGGGCGCCGCGGCCGCGCAGATCCGCCGCGAGCTGCCCGACCTGGCGCGCGAGGCCGCCGGCTGGGCCGGCAAGCGGATCCTCCTGACCGGGGCCGGCCATTCGGCCCAGACGGCGGCGCGGGCCCTGGCCGGCCTGGCCCGCGACGCGCCGGCGACCCGCGTCCACTGGGCGGTCCGCAGCCCGGCGCCCGACTGGTCGGCCGTGCCCGGCGACCCGCTGCCCGAGCGGGCGCGCCTGTCGGCGACGACCCGGGCGCTGGCCGCCGGGTCGAGCGCCGCGGTCGCCGTCGACGCGGGCGCGGTCACCGAGGCCCTGGCGCCGGCCGGGGACGGCGGCGGCCGCCTGCGGGTGACGCTCCGCGGCGGCGGCGGCGGCGGCGGCGGCGGCGAGAGGTCGAGGTCGACCGGATCCTCGCCCTCAACGGCGGCGTCGGCGACTTCACGCTCTACCGCCAGCTCCAGGTCCAGGAGTGCTACGCGACCTGCGGGCCGATCAACCTGGCCGCGGCCCTGCTCGGTGAGGCGGGCGGCGACTGCCTGACGGCCGGCGTCCACGGCTCCGAGGTCCTCCGCAACCCGGAGCCCGGCTTCTTCATCCTCGGGGCCAAGTCCTACGGCCGCGACAGCCGTTTCCTGCTCGGCGTCGGCTGGCAGCAGGTGGCCGACGTGTTCGCCCTGCTCGACGCCGACCGCCGGGCCTGAGCCGTGCTCGACGCCCTGCGCCGGCTCGAGCTCGCCACCCGGCCGGTCGCCCCCGAGCTGGCCGCCGCGCTCGCCCGCCGCTGGGCCGAGCTCCCCGAGCGGGTGCGCACGCCGGCCCAGGCGCTCGGCCGCCGCTCGGCCGGCTGCGAGGGAACCCACGGCGTCTTCCCCCGCTGCGACCTCGCCTGCACGCCGTGCTACCACTCGCGCGAGGCCAACCGGGTGCGGGTGGACGGGGCGCACACGGTGGCGGCGCTCGACGGCCAGATGGCGCTGCTCGAGCGCCGGCGCGGGCCGGGCCAGAACGCCCAGCTGATCGGCGGCGAGGTGACCCTGCTCGGGCCCGAGGATCATGCCGCCGCCCTCGAGGCGATGCGCCGCCACGCGCGCAAGCCGATGAGCATGTCCCACGGCGACTTCGACTACGACTATCTCGAGCGGCTCGCCCTCGGCCCGGACGGGCGCCCGCGCTTCGACCACCTCGCCTTCGCCGGCCACTTCGACTCGATGATGTTCGGCCGCCGAGGGATCCGCCGCCCGCGGACCGAGGCCGACCTGAACCCCTACCGGGCGCGCTTCTGCGCGCACTTCCAGCGCCTGGAGCGCGAGCATGGGGTGACCCACTACCTGGCGCACAACATGACGGTCACGCCGGCCAACGCCGCGGCGATCCCGGCGCTCGTGCGCGACTGCCGGGCGATGGGCTTTCGCATGTTCTCCTTCCAGCCGGCCGCCTTCATCGGCGACGAGGCCCGCTGGAAGGGCGCCTACCGGGCGCTCTCGGGCGACGACGTCTGGGCCCTGATCGAGCAGGGCGCCGGCACGCGGCTCCCGTTCGGGGTCTTCCAGACCGGCGACCTGCGCTGCAACCGCACGGCCTACGGCGGCTACGTCGGCGACCGCTGGGTGCCCCTGCTCGACGACCGCGTGCCGGGCGATCTGGCCGCGCGCGACGCCTTCTACCGGACGTTCGGGCCGATGGACTTCGACGTCCCCGGCCCGCTGCTGGCCGCCAGGCTCGCCCGGGCCCTGGCCGCGCATCCGGCCGCGCTGGCCGTGGCCGCGCGCTGGGCGGAGCGCTTCGCCGCCCGCGCCGGCGGCCTGCGGGCGATCCGCCGCCACGGCTTCCGGCCGGTGACCTTCGTCATGCACAGCTTCATGGACGCCGCGGTCGTGCGGCCGGCCTGGGCCCTCATGCGCGCGGGGGTGGTCGCCGCCGACCCGGCGGTCCGGGCCGCCCAGGAGCGCCTCGAGGCGTGCTCCTACGCGATGGCCCACCCCGAGACGGGGGAGCTCGTCCCGGCCTGCGCCCAGCACGCGGTCTACGACCCGGCGGAGAACGCCGCGCTGGCCGCGCTGCTGCCGCTCGCCCCCTCGGCGGCCAGGCCGGCGATCAGGCGCGAGAGCTGACCGCCCTGCCAGGCCAGCGGCGCCCGGCCGGGCTCCTCGACGGCCAGCCGTGCCCCGGGGATGGCCGCGGCGTAGGCCCGGGCGGCGGCCAGCGGGTGGCCGGGGTCGGCCTCGTCGCGGCTGGCCACGACGAGCGTGGGCACGGCGATCGCTTGGAGGTCGCCGAGGCTGGCGAACGGCCGCGACCGGGGGACGGCGGCCAGGGCGTCGGCCACGGCGTCCGGGTGCTCGTGGGCGGCCAGGCGCTGGCGCAGCGCCGCGGTCAGGGTCGCCCGCCAGCGCGGATCGACGCCGCCCGTGTCGTAGGCGGCGAGGAAGCCGTCGATGCCCTCGTCGCGCAGGCCGCGGGCCAGGGCGTCCCAGCCGTCGAGGCCGGACGGGAAGCGGTCGGGGAGGTAGGCCGGGGTGATCAGGGCCAGGGCGGCGACCCGGTCGGGTTGCTCGAGCGCGAAGCGCAGCGCCGTGTGGGCGCCCATCGACACGCCGGCGAGGACGGCGCGCTCGATGCCCAGGCGGTCGAGCAGGCCGGCGAGGTCGCCGGCGAGGTCGGCGTAGGTGTAGGCGCCGCGCGCCGGCGCCGGACTCGAGGCCCCGTGGCCGCGGGCGTCGTAGGCCACGACCCGGTGGCCGGAGCGGGCGAGCGCGCGCGAGCCCATGAGCACGTGGCGGCGGGTGGCGGTCAGCCCGTGGAGGCAGACCACCGTCGGCCCGGCCCCCTCCTCGGAATGGTCGAGGCGGACGGGGTCTTCCACGCGCCGTAGGCTATAGCCATGCCCCGCCGCCGCCATACCCCGGCCGCCACGACCGTGATCGACGTCGACGAGGCCGGCTTCGGCCGCGAGGTGATCGACCGCTCGCACACCCAACCCGTGGTCGTCGACTTCTGGGCCGGCTGGTGCGGCCCGTGCCGGGCGCTCGGGCCGGTGCTCGAGGCGGCGGCCGAGCGGCGCGAGGGCCAGGTCGTGCTGGCCAAGGTCGACACCGACGCCAACCCGGCGGTCGCCGAGCGCTTCGGCGTCCAGGGCATCCCGGCGGTCAAGGCGTTCCGCGACGGCCAGGTCGTCGACGAGTTCGTCGGCGTCCGGGGCCCGGCCGAGGTCGAGCGCTTCTTCGACGGGCTGATCCCGTCCGACGCCGACCGGCTGATCGCCGCCGGCGACGAGGACTCCCTGCGCGCGGCGCTGACCCTCGAGCCCGGCCGGATGGACGCGACCCTGGCGCTGGCCCGCCGCCTCGTGGCCCGCGGCTCGGGCGCCGAGGCCCTGGCGCTGCTCGAGGCAGCCGGGCCCGGCGACTTCCAGGCCGAGGGCCTCGCCGCGCGGCTGCGTCTGGCCGACCGCGCCCCGCTCGCCCCGGCCCTCGCCGCCCTCGACTCCGACCAGGTCGTCCGCGGGCTCAACCTCCTGCTCGAGGCGGTCGCCGGCGGCGGCCCCGACCAGGACGACGTCCGGCGGATCATCGTCGGCGAGCTCGACCGGATCGGCGCCGACGATCCCCTGGCCCGGGACGTCCGTCGCCGGCTGGCCGCCGCGCTCTACTGAGCGGCGGCTGGCGCCTCGACCGGCTGCGGCGACGCGCAGAACGCACACTTGCGGGCCGCGCGCGGGATCTGGGAGAGGCACTCGGGGCAGGGGCTCGTCTCCGACTCGACCTCGACGCCGGTCTGGCGGCGCGCCATCAGGGCGTTGACCGGCCGCACCACGAAGAAGAACACCGCGGCGGCGATCGAGACGAAGGCGATCAGCACGTTGATGAAGTCGCCGTAGAGGAACCTGCTGCCGTTGATCGTGAACGTCAGGTTCGAGAAGTCGGGCTTGCCGAGAATCGCCGCGATGATCGGCGTGATCAGGTCCTTGACCAGGCCGGTGACGACCGCACCGAAGGCGGCTCCGATGACGATGCCGACCGCCAGGTCGACGACGTTCCCGCGCAGGATGAACGCCTTGAAGTCCCTGATCATGTGTCGCCTCTCACTCCGCCGGTTCTGGTCAGGTTACCTCCGGCAGAAGCGGGGTGCAAGCCTCACAGCATCAGTTGCCCCTGAGGGCCCGGCGGGGGGCTCGGCGGCGCCTCGAAGCCGGCGACGCGGACTCCGAGCAGGCGGACGGGCCGGGCTGGGTCGTAGGCGTCGAGCAGCTCGCCGGCGATCCGCCCGACGAGCGCCGGGTCACACGTGGCACGGGGAAGCGTGCGCGCGCGTGTGACCGTCGTCCAGTCGTCGAGGCGGACCTTGATCGCGACGTTGCGGCCGCGGAGCTCCTTGCGCGCGAGGCGGCCGCAGAGGTCGCCGGCGAGGGCGGCCAGCGCCGCCCGCTGGCGTCCCCGGTCGGTCACGTCGTAGTCGAACGTCGTCTCGCTCGACTGCGACTTCGTCTCCCGCACCGGCTCGACCGGACTGTCGTCCTCGAAGTTGGCCCGTCGCAGCAGGTCGACTCCGTGGCGATCGCCGAACGCCGCCTGGAGGCGGACCGCCGGCTGGCGGCGCAGCTCGGCCACGGTGGCGATGCCGAGCGCCGCCAGGCGCTCCACCGTCTTGGGCCCGATGCCCGGGATCAGGCGCGGCGAGGCGTCGGCGAAGCGGCGGCCGGCGTCCTCGCGCGTCAGCGTGACGGTCCCGCCGGGCTTGCGCAGGCCGCTGGCGATCTTGGCCAGGAGCTTGTTCGGCCCCCGCCCGATCGAGCAGGTGAGGCCGGTCGCCCGGGCGATCTCGCTCCGCACCCGCGCCATCGCCGCGTTCGGGGCGAGCAGCCCGGTGAGGTCGGCGTAGGCCTCGTCGAGACCGACGACCTCGACGCGGTCGAGCTGGCCCGAGAGGATGTCCATCACCTGGCGCGAGACGGCCCGGTAGGCGTCGAAGTCGGGGGTGATGACCACCAGCTCCGGGCAGAGCCGCCGCGCCCGGACGAGCGGCATCGCCGACCCGATTCCGTGGGCGGCACGGGCCTCGTAGGACGCGGTGGTGACCACCGCCCGCGGACCGGAGCCGGCGACGACGAGGGGAAGGCCGCGGAGCTCGGGGCGGCGGCGGAGCTCGACCGACGCATAGAAGGCGTCCATGTCGAGGTGGGCGATCGCGCGCACCGTCTTATTCTGGCGGTCGCACCGGCCGGAACCCAAATCGTAACCAACCCGGCCGACCACCGGGTTGAACTATGGTTTACGCTATGAGCAAGCGCGGTTCGTCCAGTCCCGCCGTGTGCCACTCGCCGAAACGGGCAGCCGTTTCGAGGAGGGCAATGCTCCGGTGGTTGGCGGGGAGGATCGCGGATGTTGTGAGGTGAAGGTCCCGGGGCCGTAAAGGGCGGCGCCCGGCGATCTGGCAGAGTCACACCCTAAGGAGGCAGCGGGCATGCTGAGTGACGGTCGCCGTGGCACACCGCAGTACGAGGACTGGGCCACCGGCCGCTCGGCGGTCCAGGCACCGGTGGACGGGAGCGGGCGGTTCGGCACCACCTCGGTCGAGCTCGGACCCGGACCGCGGCCCGACGGGCCGCCCACGGTCGGCATCCGCGAGCTCGCGCGGAACGTCAGCGGCGTGGTCGCCGACGTCGTACGCACCGGCCGGCCGATCGTCGTGACCAAGCACGGCGCGCCGTTCGCGGCGATCGTCCCGCTCCAGCTCGGCGCGGAGACGGTGCTGGCCCAGGCGGCCCAGCATCTGGAGGGGATGGCGGCCGCGGATCTGCGGGCCGGCCGCACGCGGAGCTCCGCCGAGGTGTTGGCCGAGCTCGCCCGGCTCGCCGAGGCGATGGCTCGGGCGGCCTCCGACGAGGACGACTGATCGCCTGAGCGGGCGCCGGCTCGTGCGCGGCCGCCGCGGCGAGCCCGCCTGGTCGCGCCCGGGCCTGATCGGGGCGAGTGGGCTCGCCGGCCTGCTGGCCTGCTGGGCGCTGAGCATCAACGGCTACGCCAACGCCTACTACGCCGAGGCGGCGCTCGCCGCCAGCCGCAGCTGGACGGCGCTCCTGACCAACGCCGCCGACGCCAGCGGCGCGGTCAGCCTCGACAAGGGGCCGCTCTCGGACTGGCTGATGGGGCTCTCCGGACGCGTCTTCGGCTTCAGTTCGCTGAGCATGCTCCTGCCGAGCGCGATCTGCGGCGTCGCCGCCGTGGTGGTGCTCCACGACCTCGTGCGCCGGACGCTGGGCCCCCGGGAGGCGCTGCTCGCCGCCACGATGCTGGCGCTCTCGCCGGTCAGCGTCGTCATGGCCCGCTACAACAACCCCGACGCCCTGCTCGCCCTCCTGCTCGTCACCGCCGCCTGGGCTCTCGTCCGGTCGCTCGAGACCGGCCGCGTGCGCGAGCTCGCCCTGTGCGGCGGCCTCGTCGGCTTGGCCTTCAACACGAAGATGCTCGAGGGCTACCTGATCGTCCCCGGTCTGGCCGCCGCCCACCTGCTGGCCGCGCCCGGCGGCTGGCGCCGGCGGCTGGGGCACCTGGCGGCCGGGGCGGGCGCCATGCTCGCCGTGAGCTTCGCCTGGTACGGGGCGATGATGCTGATCCCGGCCGCCGACCGCCCGTACGTCGGCGACTCGACCGGCAACTCGTGGTTCGACCTCATCTTCGCCGCCAACGGTCTGTCGCGCGTATCGGGGGGCGGCCTGGGCGGGTTCGGGGGCGGCTTCGGCGGGTCGACCGGGCCGCTGCGGCTGCTGCGCCCGGAGCTGGCCGGCCAGATCGCCTGGCTTCTGCCGCTCGCCCTGGTCGGCCTCCTGGCCGTCGCCTGGTCGGCCGGCCGCGCCCCGCGGACCGACCGCCGGCGGGCGGCGATCGTCCTGCTCGGGCTCTGGGCGCTCGCCGGCTACGCCGTGTTCAGCTTCTCGCGGGGGATCTTCCACCCCTACTACACGAGCGCGATCGCCCCGGCCGTGGCCGGCCTGGCCGCGGCCGGGCTCGTGACCCTGGCCGATCGGGCGGTCCGGCGGCCGGGAGTTGCCGGGCTCGTGCTCGCGGCGGCGGTGGCCGGGACCGGCGGCCTGAGCTTCGCCATCCTCGCGCGCACCCCGGCCTTCGTGCCGTGGCTGCGCTGGGCGGTGGTGGTCGGCGGCCTCGCCGCGGCCGCGGCGATCTTGCTCGGCGCGCGCCTGCGCCGCCGGCCGATCACGGCCCTGGCGGCGGCCGCCGGCACCGTCGCCGTGCTCGCCGGCCCGGCCGCCTACGCCATCGCCACCGTCGGCCACGGCCAGAGCGGAAGCATCCCGGCCGCCGGGCCGCAGGCCGCCGACGGCGCCGCCTTCGGGCCGCCCGTCGGCGGCCGCGGGCGGCGGCTCGGGCTCGGGCTGCCCGCGCCCGCGGGGACGGCCGACCCGGCGCTGGTCGGCTACCTCGAGCGGCATCGCGGCGGGGCGAAGTACCTGGTGGCGGCGACCGGGTCGATGGCGGCGGCGCCGATCGGTCTGGCCAGCCGGGCACCGGTGATCACCATCGGCGGCTTCATGGGCGCCGACCCGGCGCCGAGCGTGGCCCAACTGCAGGCCTACGTGCGCGCGGGCCAGCTCCGCTACGTCCTCCTCGGCGGCGGGGGCTTCGGTCCGGGCGGAGTGGTACCGGAAGGGCTGGTGGCGGCCGCCGGCGGCGCCTTGGGCCGGGCCGCGGGCGGCGTGACCCTCTTCGGCCCGCCCGGGCCGCCCGGCCCGCCCGGCCCGCTCGGCCCCTTCGGCTTCGGCCGCGCCCGCGGCGTGGGCGGGCCGCTCCGCGGCGGCGCCGACCGGGCCCGGACCACGTGGGTCCGGTCGCGCTGCCAGGCGGTCACCGTCCCCGGCCTGGGCGCCGGCGGCCTCTACCGCTGCGCCTAGGCCACCGCCTCAGTCGAAGCGGAAGTGGGTGCCGGTCGGGGGGACCGGCTGCGGCCCGCGGGCGAGCTCGGCGACGGCGGCGTCGAGCGTGCGGGCGAACGTCTCGCTGCTCGCGCCGATCAGGCGGATCAGCTCGCTGACCGGGGTCGGCTCCGGCTGGACGCCGTTGGCGTAGTCGGTGGCGTAGCCGATCAGGGCGTAGGGAATCTCGGCCTCACCGGCCAGCACCGTCTCCGGGCCGGCGGTCTGGCTGACGGCGGTGACCCCGCACTGGGCCAGCAGGCGGATCTCGCTGCGGGAGTTGAAGCGCGGGCCGTCGACGTGGCCGTAGCAGCCGCCGTCGACCGCCGGCCGGCCGGACGCCGCGGCGCCGACCAGGAGCGCCTGGCGCAGCGGCGGGCTGAACGGATCCTCGAAGATCCAGTGGCCCCGACCCGGCTGGCCCTCGCCGTGGAGCGAGCAGAGCGACCCGTCGGGCAGGCGGTTGGCCAGGAAGTGGAGGTCGTCGAAGACGATCAGCGCGCCCAGCGCGATCGCCGGGTCGACCGCCCCGCACACCGTGGCCGCCAGGATCGCGTCGACCCCGCACTCCTTCAGGGCCAGCAGGTTCGCCCGGTGGTTGACGTGGCTCGAGAGGCGGACGTGGCCCTCGCCGTGGCGCGAGACGTGGACGACGTCGACGCCGGCGAACCGCCCCTCGGTGACGATCGCCGGGCCGAAGCGCGTCCGCACCTCATGCGCCCGGGGGGAGTCGAACTCCTCGAGCGCGTAGGTGCCCGACCCGGTGATCACGCCTAGCCTCACAGGCCGGAGATCCTACCCCGCCGGGTCCCGTCCACCGGCGTCAGCGGGTGACCCAGACGTCCCCGGTGTCGCCGAACCCGAGCGCCCGCTTCGTCGCCGGGGTCAGGTCGTAGTCGCGGCCGGCGACGTACGGGCCGCGGTCGATCACCGGGACCCGCACCGTGCGGGTGCCCAGGCGCAGCCGGACCAGCGTCCCGCACGGCAGCGTCTTGTGGGCGACGCCGAGCGTCGCGTCCGTCAGCGTTCCGCCGCAGGCGAGCGGTCCGCCGGGTCCGTACCACGACGCCCCGGCCACCCGGTAGACGTTGATCACGCCGAGGCTGGCCTGGGCCGGCGCGCTGACCCCGTCGCCGGCGAAGCGGACGCGCAGGAAGAGGCTCCCGGCGGCGGCCGGACGGAAGCCGGCGTGGTAGCGGCCACCCGCCGTCGTCGTCGTCCGCGCCACCGTCAGCCAGCCGCCGCCGGCCTGCTCCTGGACGGAGATGGCATCGGGCCGAACGTCGGGTCGCAGCGTGCCCGCGATCGACACGAGACGGCCGACGAGGAGGTCGCGCCGCGGCGTCCAGGCCGAGATCCGCACGCCGGCGGCGTGGGCGGTGAGCGGGGCCAAGGCGCCGCCGGGAGCGGCCGCGCCGAGGGGGACGAGCGGGGTGTCGAGGCTGATCGTCCCGCCGGCCGCGGTGGCCGCGACGGACGGGGCGGCGGCCCGCGCCTCGCCGGTCGCCGCGGGGCCGGCGACTGCGGCGGCCCCGAGGGCGAGCATCACACGGCCAGGACGTAGGTCTGGTAGCTGCGGCCTCATAGGCCTCCTTGCGTTTTCTTGCCTACGGGGTTAGCTGTCGGGCTCGCGGCCGGCCGGGACACTCGATCTGCGAGCTCCGGATCCTGGTCGCTACGGCCGCATCAGCGGCCGATTCGCCCCAGCCCGGGCCAGCGCATCGACGCGCACGCTCAGGCGATTGGGTTCCCCGCTCACGTCCAGGGGGCGGACGCGACTCGGCAGACGAACAGTTGTTCGACCAAATGTAGCGCAGCCGACGGTCGGAATGCTCGTCCGCGTCGCCCGCCGCGACGGCTGGCACAATCACAGAGGTGACCAATCCCGACCGCATCAGCGTCCTCGACGCCGAGCTCCTCGACCTCGAGGAGCACTCGGCGCTGCATGCCCATGTCGCCTCGGTCCTCGTGTTCGCCGGCGCCGCCCCGACGATCGACGGGCTCACCGCGCACGTCGTCGGCCGGCTCGAGCTCGTCCCCCGCTACCGCCAGAAGCTGGCCCGCGTCCCCTATGGCCAGGGCCGGGCGGTGTGGATCGACGACCCCCACTTCAACCCCGGCTACCACGTCCGCCATGCCGCGCTCCCCCCGCCCGGCGACGACCACGCCCTGGCCGTCCTCGCCGGCCGCCTGTTCTCCCAGCGCCTGGACCGGACCAAGCCGCTGTGGGAGCTCTGGCTCGTCGAGGGGCTCGAGGGCGACCGCTTCGCGCTGATCGGCAAGACCCACCACGTCCTCGTCGACGGCGTCGAGGACCTCGACCTGACCACCGTGCTGTTCGACGGCCAGCCCGACGAATCGCTCGCCCCGAGGCGGTCGACCGCCTGGGTGGCGCGGCCGGCCCCGTCCGCCGCCGAGCTGCTGGCCGCCGCGCTCGCCGAGCGGGTCAGCGATCCGGCCGAGGCGGTGCGGGGCGTCACGGAGCTCCTGCGCCGCCCGCGCGCCCTGGCCGACGGCCTGCGCGAGCGGCTCTCCGGGCTCGGTCCGCTCGCCCGCCTGGCCGGCGACCCGCCGCCGCGGACGCCGCTGGGCGTGGAGATCGGGCCGCACCGCCGCTACGCCTGGGTCGACGGAGACCTCGAGCGCTTCCGCGTGATCAAGACCGCGCTCGGCGGCACGGTCAACGACGTCGTGCTCGCGGCGATCGCCGGCGCCCTGGGCCGCTACCTGCGCGCCCAGGGGCACGAGACCGACGGCCTGCACCTGCGCGCCCTGCTCCCGGTCACCCAGCCGGCCGCGCTGCCCGGCACCGCCGGCGAGGTCGAGACGATCTGCGTGCTCCTCCCCGTCGGCATCGTCGACCCGCGCGAGCGCTTCGCCGAGATCAGCCAGGCGATGGACGGCCTCAAGGAGTCGGGGCGGGCGGTCGGCGCCCATGTGCTCACCCAGCTCGCCGGGTTCGCCCCGTCGACGATCATCAGCCAGGCCGCCCGCCTCCAGGCCCACTCCCGGGTGGCCAACCTGACCGTGACCAACGTCCCCGGCCCGCAGACGCCGCTCTTCCTCCTCGGCCGCCGGCTCGAGGCGATCTACCCGGTCGTCCCGCTCGCCGACCGCCAGGCGCTCGGCATCTCGGTGATGAGCTACTGCGGCCGTCTCGGGTTCGGTCTCCTCGCCGACTACGACGCCGTGCCCGACGTCGACCAGATCGCGGTCGAGCTCGCGGCGGCAATCGACGAGCTGGCCGCCCTCGCCGGGAGCGCCCGCCCGACCGGGCGGGCCCGGCGCGGCGACGGACGCCCGGCCCGGGGGGCGACGACGCGGGGCGGCGCCCGCGGCGACGCCGGCGACCGGCGGGGACGGACCGCCGCCGCCGGGCGGACGCCGCACTAGCGGGCCTTCATGCCGGGGCCTCCCATGCCGGCCGCGTCGGGCCGCCGGCTGCGGCTCGCCCTGTGCCAGATCGACGTCACCGTCGGCGACCTCACCGGCAACGAGAGCCGCATCCTCGCGGCGCTCGCCGCCGCCCGGGCCGCCGGAGCCCAGCTCGCGCTCCTGCCCGAGCTGACGGTCACCGGCTACCCGCCGGAGGATCTGCTCCTCAAGAGCCACTTCCTGCGCGACGCCCGCGCCGTCGTCGACCGGCTGGGCGCGGCGACACGGGGGATGGTCGCCGTCGTCGGCTTCCCCGAGGCCGCCGACGGCGCCGTCTACAACGCCGCGGCCGTGCTCGCCGACGGCGAGGTGGCCGCGATCCACCGCAAGATCCACCTTCCCAACTACGGCGTCTTCGACGAGCGGCGCTACTTTCGCCCCGGCGCGACGTCCAGCCTGATCGACCTCGGCCCCCACCGGATCGGCCTCACCGTGTGCGAGGACGTCTGGGAGCCCGGGCCGCCGGCGAGCGCCCAGGCCCTGGCCGGGGCGACGCTGATCGTCAACCTGTCGGCCTCCCCCTACCACGCCGGCAAGGGCGTCGAGCGGGAGCTCCTGTTCGGCCGCCGGGCCCATGAGGACCGTGCGGCGATCGCGTTCTGCGGACTCGTCGGCGGCCAGGACGAGCTCGTCTTCGACGGCCACTCCTTCGTCCTCGACGCCACCGGCGCCCTCGTCGCCCGGGCCGCCGCGTTCGCCGAGGAGATCCTCGTCTGCGAGCTCGAGCTGCCGCCGCCCCGCCCGCCGGCGGCGCTCTCGCCCGCGGCCCCGGCCACCCCGAGCCCCCCGGCCGTGGTCCACGCGCGCCTCGCCCTGCCGCCGGCCCGCGGGCCCTCCCCGGCGCCGCGGATCGCCCCGCTGCCCGAGACGATCGAGGCCGAGATCTACGCCGCCCTGTCCCTCGGCCTGCGCGACTACGTCGAGAAGAACGGCTTCGCCCACACCGTGCTCGGGCTCTCCGGCGGCATCGACTCGGCGCTCGTCGCCGCCATCGCCGCCGACGCCCTCGGCCCCGACCGGGTCACCGCCGTCGTCATGTCCTCCCCCTACTCGTCGGGCGCGACCCAGGGCGACGCCCGAGCCCTGGCCGCGAGCCTCGGCATCGCCTGCCTCGAGCTGCCGATCGAGCCGGGGATGCGCGCCTACGCGGAGATCCTGGCCCCGGTGCTCGCCGGGCGGCCGGCCGACCTGACCGAGGAGAACATCCAGGCCCGCATCCGCGGCAACCTGCTGATGGCGCTGTCGAACAAGTTCGGCTGGCTCGTGCTGACGACCGGCAACAAGTCGGAGATGTCGGTCGGCTACTCGACCCTCTACGGCGACTCGGCCGGCGGCTTCGCGGTGATCAAGGACTGCGAGAAGACGCTCGTCTTTCGCCTCGCCCGCCACCGGGGCGGCATCCCGGCG
Organism: uncultured Solirubrobacterales bacterium; assembly: GCA_963795745.1. GTDB lineage: Bacteria > Actinomycetota > Thermoleophilia > Solirubrobacterales > Solirubrobacteraceae > Palsa-513. The sequence goes on along the minus strand of CAWCIT010000005.1, from coordinate 54,860 downwards.
GCGATCCTCGACCGCCCGCCGTCGGCCGAGCTGCGCCCCGACCAGCGCGACGACGACTCGCTGCCGCCGTACGAGCTGCTCGACACGATCCTCCGCGGCTACGTCGAGGAGGCCCGCGGCCGCGACGAGCTGATCGCGATCGGCCTGCCGGCCGCCGAGGTCGACCGGGTGATCGGTCTCGTCGACCGCGCCGAGTACAAGCGCCGCCAGGCGCCGCCCGGGATCAAGATCACCGAGCGCGCCTTCGGCCGCGACCGGCGGATGCCGATCACCAACCGCTACCGCGGCTGACGCGCCGGTCGCACGGCGATGATCACCCGCGAGACCGCGCAGACCCGGCCGGCGTCGTCGGACATCTCGACGTCCCAGACCCACGTCGTGCGCCCGCGGTGGCACGGCCGCCCGACGCCATGGACGGCACCGGCGGTGATCGATCGCAGGAAGGTCGTGTGGTTCGACATGCCCATCGCCGTCATCCCCGCGTCCATCACCACGGCCGCGGTGCCGACCGAGGCGATCGTCTCGGCCATCGCCGCGTAGACGCCGCCGTGGACGAGGCCGAACGGCTGGAGCAGCTCCGCGCGCACGGGGATGCGGCCGCTGACCTCGGTCGGGCTCACTTCGAGCAGCTCGAGCCCGCACAGGCGGTCGAAGCCCGGCAGCGTCGGCGGCAGCGCCTCCACCCCGGGCAAGATAGGCGATCGCCGGCCGCCGCCGCCGGCCACCGCTCCCAGGCGGCCACCCGATCGCGCGCCGGCTGCAACTCTGCGTGCACGGGAAGGAGTGCGCTTGCGCTCCTCGATGGGCCCCCATACGCTCTCGCCGAATCCAGCCGGGCCGTGCAAAGCGACGACGTGGAGACCCGATGAGAAAGCAACGTGCCGAGCGCCTGAGGTTTGCCGTCGAGTCCCTTCCCCCCGAGACGCGGCGGGCCATGCTCGACGGGATCAAGGAGAACCGGATCGTCACCGGCGCCAACACCGATCGCCGCGGCGGCGTCTGCCCCATGCTCGCGGCCGATCGCAACGCCTTCCAGGTCACCCCGCTGGCCGGGATCTTCGCCACCGCCTGGGACCATTACACCGGCACGTCGTTCCTCAACGTCACCCGCCGCACCGCCGACGAGCGCGACCTCAAGACGCTCCAGAGCATGCTCGAGACCAGCCTCGCCCTGCGCGCCCCGGCCCCGGCCCCGACCGCGCTCGAGCGCCCCGTCAGCCCGGTCGAGGTCGCTCCCGCTCCGCTGCTCCGTCCCGACCTGGCCGAGACGAGCCGCCAGCTCACCGCCGCCGCCCGGATCGAGGTCAGCCGCGCGCTCAGCGCCACCGGCCACGGCCCGGTCCGCCCGGCCCCCCCGCGCCGGCAGGCCGCCCCAGCGCCCGCGATCCGGCTCCCCCAGCCGCAGGCCGCGCCGGCGCCCGCCCCCGCCACCTGCGTCGCCTCGGCCCGCGCCGCCGCGGCCACCGTCCGCCCGGCGCCGGCCCTGCCTCCGGCGGCCCGCGCCGCCGGGCGCGCCCCGGCCTCGAAGACCACCGTCGAGCTCGACCGCGAGCGCGCCCGGGCGATCATCGCCAACCAGGCGTCCACCCTCCGCAGCCGGGCCTGGCCGCGCAAGCCGGTGGCCGTCCCCGCGCCCACGCCGCTGGCGGCGCCCGCTGCGGTCCCCGCCCCCGCCCCCGTCGCCGCGCCGCAGCCGCGGCTCGTCGAGCGCGAGCGCGACCGCATGCAGGAGCTCGCGGCCCGGTCGGGCTGGGCCTGGCTCAAGCCGTTCAGCTCCTACGACGACTACGAGCAGACCCTCACCGAGCTGGGCGAGACCCGGCGCGGCCCGGGTGCCGACGACGGCGGCACCCGCCGGCAGGACACCAAGCTGCCCGAGGGCGCGCCCTCCTGATCGCGGTTCGGGCGCGCCGGCCGGATCCGGCGCGTCCCCCCCACCCCCGACGCCCGGCGGCCGAGGCGCCGCCGGAAAGGCGGCCGGCGGGCATCGGCGTGATCCGCGAGCCCGGCCGCGGCGTACCATCGACAGGCCCGACTTCGGGGCGGACGGCCGATGACCGTATGCCTGACCCTCACCGTGCCGTTCGACGGCTTCGATCTCGACGCCCTGACCCAGGCCGTCGGCCGGATGGGCGCCCTCGTCGGCCCCGGCGCCCACGTCCGCCTCCAGGTCACCGACCAGTTCGATGACGCCGTCCGCCACATCGTCGGCGGCGGCTACACCCGGGAGCGCGACTTCGGCTTCGCCGTGGCCAAGACGATCAGCCAGCCGGACGGGAGCATCGACGTCATCGTCGACGCCGCCCTCTTCGGTCGCGACGCGCAGGACGGCGACGCCGGGCGGACCTTCGAGCACGAGGGCCTCCACATCGCGATCGAGCAGCGGGGCGAGTCGCTCAACGACCTGCGCATCCATCGCGAGCTCGCCGTCGACGCCGCCGCCGGGATCTTCGCCAGCATCGCCGGTGTCTCCGCCGAGGAGTACCGCGTCGAGCGCGTCCTCTGGGCCACGTCCGACCACGCCCGCGCCGACAGCCACCTGGCCCACTTCGGCACCATCGCCCGCCGCACGCAGGAGACGATCCAGGGCGCGTCCAGCCGCTACCACCGCGACCTCGACGTCGCCGTGATCGGGCAGACCGTGTCCGACGCCTTCCTCGCCCTGGCCACCTCGACGGCCTATGTCGCCGCCGAGATCGACGCCACCGGCGGCCGGCGCGACGTCGTCGTCGACGCCGACGTCTACGCCCGCCTGCTCGGCCCCCGCTGGCGCGCGGTGATCGAGGAGCTGCGGCGGCTGCCGCCGGGCGACATCCCGACCGGCGGCGAGCGCCTCGATGCCCAGGCCTACCGTGTCGCCGCCCGGCTCGAGGAATGGCTCGAGCACATCGGCTTCTCCTGGAAGAACCACGCCGACGGCGCCCTGCGCTTCGGCGTCCTGAACGCGCCCGGCTGGCTCGCCGCCTGACCCGGCCGCCCGTCGGGCGCGGCCCGACCGCAGCCGCCACCACTAGTCTCCCGCCTACCGTGGCCGCGCTCTCCTCCCTTCCGCCCCCGCAGCGGGCGGTCCTGGCGCTCGTCCTCGAGAAGGGTCGCAGCTACGCCGAGATCGCCGGCCTCCTCCAGCTCGACCGCGACGCCGTCCGCGACCGGGCCCGGCTCGCGCTCGACGCCCTGGGTCGGGCCGGCGCGACCGGGCCGCCGCCGCCGCCCGACCGTCGGGCCGCGATCGGCGACTACCTGCTCGGCCAGGACCCCGACGCCGCGGCCGAGACGCGCGCCTACCTCGAGCACACCCCCGCCGGCCGCGACTGGGCCCGGGCCGTCACCGCCGAGCTCTCCCTCCTCGACGGCACCCACCTGCCCGCCGTCCCCGACGAACCGCCGCCGGTGCCGGGGGCCGACCCGCCGATGCCGGGGGCCGACCGACCGCGGGTGCCGGTGGCCGACCCGCCGGTGCCGGTGGCCGACCCGCCGACGCCGGTGACCGACCGACCGCGGGTGCCGGGAGCCGACCCGCCGACGCCGGTGGCCGACCGGACGCCACCGGCGGCCGACCCACCGCCGCCGGCCGCCGCCCCGGTCTCCCGCCGCGGCGGCGTTCTGCTGCTCGCCGGCGCGGCGCTCGCCGTCGTTGCCGTGGTCCTCGCCGTCCTGCTCCTCCCCGGCGGGGGCGGGTCCCCTCACCGTCGGCCCGCCGCCGCCGCGCCATTCGCCGCCGGCGCCACCACCGGCACGACTGCGACCCCGGCCCCGGCCGCCCCGGGAGCCCCGACAACCTCGACGACCCCGGCCCCGGCCCCGGCGACCCCGGCCGCCGGCGTGGCCGCCCAGATCACCCTGACCGCCGCCGCGGGCACGACGGCCCGCGGGCTGGCCGCCGTGATCAAGCGGGGCAGCCAGCGGGCGCTGGCCATCGCCGCGGGCGGCCTGCACCCGACCTCGGCGCACCTGGCCTACGGCGTCTGGCTCTTCAACTCGCGGGCCGACTCCCAGCTGATCGGCTTCGTGCCGCCGGTCAAGGCCGACGGCAAGATCAGCGCGGCGGCGGCGCTGCCGACGAGCGCGGGCCGCTACCACCGCCTGGTCCTCACCCAGGAGGCGGGAACCCAGGCGACGCGGCCGGGGCGGATCGTCCTCAGCGGGCCGATCCCGGCCGGCGCCGCGGGCTGACGCGCCGGGCGCTCGTCAGCCGGCGAGCTGGCCGGGGTTCATGACGCGGGTCGGGTCGGGTCGGGGCCGGCGCGCGAGCGCCGCCGGGCCCTCGTCAGCCGGCGAGCTTGCCGGGGTTCATGACGCCGGTCGGGTCGAGCCGGCGCTTGAGGGCCTGGAGCCCCTCGAGCCCGATCGCGCCGATCTCGCGGGCGAGCCACGGCGCGTGGTCGCGGCCGACCCCGTGGTGATGGGTCAGCGTCCCGCCGCCGGCGAGGATCGCCTCGGTGGCCGCCGACTTGGCCGCCCACCACTGGTCGATCTCCTGCCCTTCGTCCTGGCGGGCGAGGAAGGTGAAGTACAGCGAGGCGCCCGACTCGTAGACGTGGGAGATGTGGCAGAGCACGAGCGGCCGGGTGCCGCGGTCGGCCAGCGTCCGCCGGAGGGCGCCGGCGATCGCCGCGCGCAGCGCGTGCAGGCCCGACCACGGGGCCGCCGTCTCCAGCGTCTCGACCATCACGCCGTGGTCGAGCAGGGCGTCACGGAGGTAGGGGGCGGCGAAGCGTCCGGCCGCCCAGGCCCGGCCGGGCGCGGCGCCGAGTGGGAGGCCGCCGGCTCGGCGCAGGAGGGCCAGGGTGTCGGTCCGCCGGCGCCCGACCTCCTCGGCCTCGCCCTCCCAGCCGAGGATGGCCAGGCAGCCGCCGGCGTAGCCGCGGGCGCGGATGTAGCCGCGGCCGGCCAGCCCCTTGAGGCCGCCGTCGCCGGCCAGGGTCAAGGACAGCCGGGTCTCCTCCTCGTCGGAGAGCCGGCCGATGTCCGGTGCCCGCCGCTCCTGGGCGACCAGGCGCAGGCCCTGGGCGCCGTGCTCGAAGCTTTCGAAGAACATCCCCTCGTAGTGGGTCTCGGCCGGGCGCGGGCGGACGCTGAGGGCGAGCTCGGTGATCACGCCGAGGACGCCCTCCGAGCCGACGATCAGCTCCCGCAGCGACGGACCGGCGCCGCTGGCCGGCACCGCGGCCAGGTCGATGTCGCCGGCCGGCGTGCGCAGGCGCAGGCCGCGGACGAGCTCGTCGATGCGTCCGTAGCCGGTCGACGCCTGGCCGGCCGACCGGGTGGCGGCGCAGCCGCCGAGGCTGACGTACTCGAAGCTCTGGGGGAAGTGGCCGAGCGTCAGGCCGTGGCCGGCGAGCTCGGCTTCGAGCGCCGGGCCGCGGGTGCCGGCGGCGACGTGGACGGTCAGCGCCTCGCGGTCGACGGCGACGACGCCGCGCAGGTCGCGCAGGTCGAGCGAGATCACGGCGTGGTGGCGCCCGCGCAGGGGAGCCACCCCGCCGACCACGCTGGTCCCGCCGCCGAACGGGACCACGGCGACGCCCTCGCGCCGGCAGGCGGCCAGGAGGGCGGCGACCTGCTCGTCGGACGCGGGGAAGACGACGGCGTCGGGCGCCGCGTCCGGCGCCCCAGCCCGCAGGCGGACGAGATCGGGATAGCCCTTGCCGGCGGCGTGGACGACGCGCGTCGCCTGGTCGCCGCGGACGCGGTCCGCCCCGACGATGGCGGTCAGGGCGCGCTCGGCGCGGGCGCGCAGGCCCGACGGGCGCATGCGGACCGCATCGAGCGCGACCGGCCCGCGCGGCTCCTCGGCGACGCCGATCTCCTCGCGCAGGAAGGCCACCGCGTGGTCGGGCAGCGACGGCGCGTGGTCGGGGTCCCCCCACCCCCACCAGCGCATGTCGTCAGCCATGTATGCGGCCGAGCTCCGCCAGCGCCTGATCGAGCTCGGCCCGGCCGGTGCGGCGCTGGTTGCCGACGCGCGCGAAGCCGGCCGCCTGACGCAGGGTCAGCGTGACCCGGGTGGCGGCCCCGCCGCCGGCCCCGGTCTGCGTCGCCGGGCTCAGCTCGACCGTCACCTCGGCCCGGCGCAGCAGGCGCTCGAGCGGCGTGCCGTCGGGCTTGCGTCGCCAGCGGCAGCGCTCGGGCTCGGTCTGCTCGACCACGGCGTAGTCGGCCCGAACCGGATGGCCGCCCCGGTCGGCGAGGACCTGCGTGAAGCCGTCGGGATCGACGTCCTCGACGCGCTGGACGCCGGGCCACCAGCGGGGCAGGTGGTAGGGGTCGCCGACCGTCGCCCACAGGCTCTCCGGCGTGCCGGCGAACGTCGCGCTGCGACGCGTGGTGGCCACCGTCAGTCCGCCCGCGGATAGTCGATCAGCGCCGTCACCGGGTGCGGGTGCAGGCGCGCCCGGCCGCCGAGGAAGCCGAGCTCGATCAGGAAGCTCGCTCCGGCCACCGTCCCGCCGAGCCGCTCGACGAGCTCGCACAGGGCGAGCGCGGTGCCGCCGGTGGCCAGGAGATCGTCGTGGACGAGGACCCGCCGCCCGGCGGCGGAAGGATCGACGTGGAGCTCGAGCGTCGAGCTCGCGTACTCGAGCTCGAAGCTGGCCGCGATCGACGGCGCCGGCAGCCGGCCGGGCTTGCGCGCCGGCAGGAAGCCGGCCCCCAGCCGGGCGGCGATCGCCGGTCCGAGCAGGAAGCCGCGGGCCTCGGCCCCGACGACCAGGTCGACGTCGAGCGGCGCCGCCGCCTGCGCGAGCCCGTCGACCGCGGCGACCAGAGCCGCGGGGTCGGCCAGCAGTGGGGTTATGTCCTTGAACACGATGCCCGCCTTGGGGAAGTCGGGCACGTCGCGGACGAAGGACCGCAGGTCGGGGCCGGCCATCAGCCGGCCGGCCGCCCGGGGACCACTAGTTCGCGATCTTCCGCAGGTCGCGGATCAGGAGCAGGTGCTTGAGGTGGGTGGCGACGACCGCCAGGTTCTCGAGCGCCTCGACCGCCTCCTTGCGCCGCTGCGGGTTGCGCGAGCGAAGGGCCGGCTCGAGGATCTGCTGGAGCAGGCTCGCCTCGCGGTCGGCGCTCGAGCGGAAGACGCGCAGGTTGCGCCCGCCCACCCCGTAGCGGGCGAGCTCGGTCACCGCGCGAATGATCTCCCGCTCGGTGTCGTCGTAGCACTTGACGCCGTCACGCTGCTCGCCCTTGACCACTCCGTACTCCTCGAGCTCGCGGACCAGCTTCGGGTCGGCGCGGGTCTCCTCGAGCACGTCCTCGAGCGTGTAGAAGGCCGCCGTCTCGGTCACGCTGACCGTCGGGCGCCAGCGGCGGCGGGCCTCGAGCGTGGCGGCCGCCGCGGCGCCGGTGCCGGTGCCGGCAGCCACGGGGACGACGTCGGGCTCGCCGCCGCGGCCGGCGGCAAGCTCCTGGCGGATGACCCGCAGGGGCAGGAACTCGTCCCGCTGGAGGCGGAGGATCGTCCGCAGGCGAGCGACGTCACCCGGGCTGTAGAGGCGGTAGCCGCCGGGGGTCCGCCGCGGGTTCAGGAGCTTCTGGTCCTCGAGGTAGCGGATCTTCGAGATCGAGATGTCGGGGAACTCCTGGGAGAGGCCCTTGCAGACGGCGCCGATCGTCACCGACTTCTGTCCGGGCCGGCGCGGCTCGGTCGGCAGCTCGATGTCGGGCACCGAGCTCATCGCGAGCGATACGTGAGCTTGTACTTGCCGATCTGGAGCTCGTCGGCGTCGGCCAGCCGCTGCGAGTCGATCCGGGTGCGGTTGACGTAGGTCCCGTTCAGCGAGCCGCAGTCGTCGAGGTACCAGTCGCTGGCGCGGTGGATCAGCAGGGCGTGGTCGCGGGAGACGGTGACGTCGTCGAGGAACACGTCGGCGTCGGGCCGGCGGCCGATCGTCATCCGCTCGCCGACCAGCGGGAAGCTCTCCCCCGCCCGGCCGCCGCCCGACCGGATGACGAGGGCGGCGCCCTGGGCGACGACCTCGTCGAGGTCGACGGGGATGAACTCCCCGGTCTCGCCGATCCGGTAGGTCGCCGTGGCCGGGTCGCCGCCGGGATCGTGGGTCCCGAGGTGGGTGCCGCACTTCTGGCAGAAATTCGCCGACTCGTCGTTGACGAAGCCGCATTCGGGGCAGTGCAGAGCCACGACCAGCCGCTCCGCTTCCGCGGCCTACGCGCCTTCGGGTCTGGGCTCGCCGCCGCGACCGGCGAGGATCTGGCTCAGGCGCTCGACGTCGGCACCGCTGATGATCTCCTCACCGCCCTCGTTCTTCTTGCGCAGGCGGTTGACGAGCTCGGCCCGGAGGATGTCGATCTTCCCGTGCAGGATGCGCCGGCGGTAGGAGATCTCGACCTCCTCCTCGCTGAGCTGGTGAATCAAATCCTTCAACTCCGGATCGGTCAGCGAGCCGAGGTCGGGAAACGTGTCCATGATCAGGGTTCCTCCAGGGGAAGCGGGCTGGCGAAGTATATCCGCGCGCCCGCCGTAGGTTCAAGCTGAGCTTGAGGCTACACCACGCCGGGGGGCGCCCGCCGGGCGGCCAGCTGCTGCATGCCGTGACGGAAGTAGAGGCCGGTGGCGACCCAGCCGAGGCCGAGCCCGGCGTAGAGGAAGCACTCGCCGACCGTCCGGGCGCCGGTCATGGCCAGGAACACACCGAGCATCGTCGGGCCGACGGCGATCCGGCCGGGCCAGTTGATTCGCAGCTCGAGGCCCTGCTTGACCCAGATCGGCCCGACGGCGAGCATCAGGACCTCGCGGGCGAGCAGGGCGATGATCGCCCAGCGGGGCAGGAGGGCGAACGACCAGCAGACGACGACGCCGGCGACCACGAGCGTGCGGTCGATCAGGGGGTCGAGCAGGGCGCCGAGGCGGCTGTACTGGCCGGTGATGCGGGCGGCGATCCCGTCGGCGTAGTCGCTGGCCCCGGCGATGAAGTACAGCGTCGCCGCCAGCGCGTCGATGCCGTCGGACGAGCCGTACTCGAGCACGAGGAAGACCGGGATCAGGGCCGCCCGGACGTAGCCGATCGCGTTGGGAATCGTCCACGGCCGCCAGGGGGCCCCGGCCTGGGTGGCCGGCGGCGGCGGGCCGGACCGGTCGAGACCGAACAGGCGCCGCTTGGTCAGGGAGTCGTGCGCCACCGCTCCTCCACCGCGGCCACGGCGGCGTCGATCGGGGCCGCCGGCACCGGGGCGAGCGACTCGCGGCCGCGCCGGCGCTGGACCTCGATCTCGCCGGAGTCGAGCGTCCGGCGCCCGACGGTCAGACGCAGCGGCGCGCCGAGCAGCTCGGCGTCGGCGAACTTCTGGCCGGGACCGATGTCGCGGTCGTCGTAGAGCACGTCGAGGTCGCTCGCCTCCAGGCCGCCGTAGAGCCCGTCGGCCAGCTCCCGCTCGGGGCTGCCGGGCTTGCCGATGACGACGAGGTGGACGTCGAACGGGGCGATCGCCCGCGGCCAGGAGATGCCGTGGTCGTCGGCGAACTGCTCGACCGCCGCCGCGGCGATGCGGGCGGGGCCGAGCCCGTAGGAGCCCATCCAGACGAGCTGCTCGGCGCCGGCCTCGTCGAGGTAGGTGGCCCCGAGGGGTTCCGAGTAGCGGGTGCCGAGCTTGAAGATGTTGCCGACCTCGATCGCCCGCTCGATCTCGAGCGGCTGGCCGTCGACGAGGTCGCCGGGCTCGACGCTGCGGATGTCGGCCGACTCGTGGGCGAAGTCGCGGCCGGGCTCGACGCCGCGCAGGTGGGTGTCGATTCGGTTGGCGCCGGTGACGTAGCCGCCGGGCGCGACGGCCCCGTCGAGCAGGATCGGCGCCGTGACGCCGACCGGTCCGATGAAGCCGGGCGGGCCGAGCTCGGCGGCGATCTCCTCCGCCCGGGCCGCCCGCCAGCCGGCCCGCAGGGCGTTGGTCAGCTTGATCTCGTTGACCCGGTGATCGCCGCGCACGACCACGAGTACGAGGCCGCGGCCGTCGACGATCACCGGGAAGGCCTTCAGCAGCGCCCCAGCCGTGACGCCGAGGGCGCCGGCGACCTCGGCCACCGTGCGCAGACCGGGCGTGTCCACCGGCTCGGGGGCGGGCAGGGGCGGCGGCAGCTCGACCGGCTGGGGGTCGGCGGTCGCCACCTCGACGTTGGCGGCGTAGCCGGGCGCCAGCGCGACCTCGTTCTCGCCGGCCGGGCACGGCGCCATGTACTCGTGGGCGCCGCTCCCGCCCATCATGCCGACGTCGGACTCGACGCAGTACCAGCGCAGGCCGCTGCGCTCGAAGATCCGGTCGTAGGCCCGCATGTGAAGCTCGTAGCTGTGGGCCAGGCCGGCGGCGTCGCGATCGAACGAGTAGGAGTCCTTCATGATGAACTCGCGCGTGCGCAGCACGCCGGCGCGCGGGCGCGGCTCGTCGCGCTCCTTGACCTGGAAGTGGTAGAGCATCAGCGGCAGGTCGCGGTAGGAGCGCACGAGCTGCGCGACGTGGGAGGTGACGACCTCCTCGTGGGTCATGGCCAGGACGAGCTCGGCGCCGCGGCGGTCGGCCAGCTTGAACAGCTCGTCGATCCCGATGCGGCCGGTCCGCTTCCAGAGCTCGGCCGGCTGGAGCACCGGCATCAGCATCTCCTGGGCGCCGATCCGGTCGAGCTCCTCGCGGATCAGGGCGACGACCCGCTGGTGGACGCGCCAGCCGGCGGGCAGCCAGGTCCACAGCCCGGCGCCGACCTGGCGGATCAGCCCGGCGCGGACCATCAGCCTGTGCGAGATCGCCTCGGCGTCGGTGGGCGCCTCCTTCTCGGTCGGCAGGAGGTATCCACCCAGGCGTGTCATCGCGGTTAGCCTAGTGTTTTGGGGGAGCGGGAGCCGCCAGCGCGGCCGGGGTCCCGCGGGTCTGGCGGGCGCCCCCGGCGCGGGCTGGATAGTGTCTCGGGGCGCCCGTAAAGTGACTTCGCTAGGAGACCCGATGCCCTACACCGTGCCACCGCTGCCCTACGCCTTCGACGCCCTCGAGCCGCACGTCGATGCGCGGACGATGGAGATCCACCACGACAAGCACCACCAGGCCTACGTCGACAAGCTCAACGACGCGCTGGCCGGGACCGCGCTCGACGGCACGCCGATCTCCGACGTCCTGGCCGATCTGAGCCAGGTCCCGGAGGACAAGCGCACGGCGGTGCGCAACAACGGCGGCGGCCACTACAACCACGGCCTGTTCTGGGAGAGCATGAGCCCGGATGGCGGCGGCGAGCCGGACGGCGAGCTGAAGGCGGCGATCGACGAGGCGTTCGGCTCGTTCGGCGACTTCCAGGCCAAGATGAAGGCGGCGGGCATCGGCCAGTTCGGGTCCGGCTGGGCCTGGCTGATCCACGACGGCAGCGGCCTGGCCGTGGTCTCGACGCCCAACCAGGACAACCCGATCTCGGCCGGCCAGGCGCCGCTGCTCGGCGTCGACGTCTGGGAGCACGCCTATTACCTGCTCTATCAGAACCGCCGTCCCGACTACCTCGACGCCTGGTGGAACACGGTCAACTGGGACATGGTGGCCCAGCGACTGGCTAGTCTCGGCTGACCCACCGCCGCTACTTTCGATTCGCCTGCCCGTTTCTACCGGGAGGACGCCCATGAGCACGATGCTCGACGGGCGTCCTCCCTGCTTTGCCACCCGAGGCTCCGGAGGCCCATGAACCGCGTCAAGCTTCTGTCACTCCTGGCCCTGCTCGCCGCGGCCGGCCCGCTCGGAGCGATGCGCGCCGCCCCGGCGCTGGCCAACCCGCTCCAGCTGTCGGTGATGATGGACGACGACCAGCTCGTCAACGGGAGTGACAAGGTCCGCGACAAGGCGCTCCTGCAGATGAAGGCGCTCGGGGTCCAGTACGTCCGGGCGACGGTGCTCTGGAGCGTGGTCGCCTCGGGGGCCAAGCTCGGCCGGCGCTTCAACGCGGCGAACCCGGCGTCCTACCCGGCGCACAACTGGGACCGCTTCGACAACCTCGTCCGCTCGGCCAAGGCCGACGGCATCGGCGTCTACTTCGACGTCACCGGTCCGGGCCCGCGCTGGGCGATGGGCCGGGCGCCGGCCAGCCAGCGCAAGAGCCAGGCCACGTGGATGCCCAACCCGGCGCAGTTCTACAAGTTCGTCTACGCCCTCGGCCGGCGCTACTCGGGCAACTATCACAAGGAGCTGCCCAAGGACCACGGCGTCCTCCCGCGGATCTCGTTCTGGTCGATCTGGAACGAGCCGAACCAGGGCGGCTGGCTGACGCCGCAGTCCTACCGCAGCCCGGCCCTCGGCCGGGTCATCCCCTACGCGCCGTTCCTCTACCGGCGCCTCTACCTGATGGGCCGGGCGGCGCTCGGGGCCAGCGGCCACAACAACGACTTCATCGCGATCGGCGAGACGTCGCCGACCGGCCGGGGAGCGCCGAGCAGCCGCAACCCGCTTTCGCCGAAGCTCTTCATCCGCGAGCTGCTGTGCGTCGACGCCGCCGGCGTCCCCTACACCGGGACCGAGGCGAGCGCCCGCAACTGCGGCGACTTCACCAAGTACGGACCGATCCGGGCGTCGGCCTGGGCCCACCACCCGTACACGCGCAAGTCGGCGCCGACGGCGCCGCCGCCGACGGCCGACGACATCACGATCGCCAACCTGCCCGACCTGACCGACCTGCTCGACCAGCTGTCGGTGACCACCGGCCACATCAACGCCGGTCTGGCGGTCGTGGCGTCGGAGTTCGGCTTCGAGACCAACCCGCCGGACCGCTTCGCCGGGGTCAGCCTCGACAAGCAGGCGAACTGGATCAACCTCGGCGACTTCCTCGCCTACTCGGACCCGCGGGTGATCGCGATGACGCAGTTCCTGCTCCGCGACGCCCCGCCCAACCGCCACCACCCGAAGGGGTCGAAGGCGTACTGGAACACCTACCAGTCGGGCCTGCTCAACGGCGCCGGACATCGCAAGCCGGCCTACGGCGCCTACATGCTGCCGCTCGTGCTCTACCCGGCCGGCAAGGACGCGGCGGGGGCGCCCTTGACCGGCTTCTGGGGCCAGCTCCGCTTCCGCCCGCACGGCTTCCCCTACCTGCCGGCGGCCGACCAGGTCCAGATCGAGTATCAGGCGCCGGGAACCACCGGCTGGCGGCCGCTCGGCGGGCCGACGGCGATCACCAACGGCCAGGACTTCTTCACCGGCACGGCCACCAACCCGGGACCCGGGCTGATCCGGGCGACATGGCGGGCGCACACGCCGCCCTACCTGGTGATGAGCCGGTCGGCCAGCGTGCCTCCCGACGCGACGCCCTACCAGCTCACCCCGTAGGCGGGGGCGTCAGGCCCGGCTGAAGCGCCGGCCGGCGACCGGCGACTGGGCCTCGTCGAGAACGACCGGCGCGCCGCCGAGGGCGGCCAGGAGGTCGCGGTCGCACTGCTCGTCGTCGGCCGCGGCCAGCTCCATCCTGGCCAGGCGCTCGGGCGTGAGCTCGCCCTCGTTCTCGGCCTCGACCGCGGCCAGCCACTGGGCGCCGTCGGCGGCCTGGACGGCGTCGACGTCGATCCGCTTCGACTGGGCGTACTTGTCGATCTCGACGAACAGGGCGTCGACCAGCTCCTCGGTCGGCACCTTGCGCAGCGGCTTGCCGCGGGAGAAGATCAGGCCCTCGTTCTTGGCCCCGGTGATCCCGAAGTCGGCGTGCGACGCCTCCCCGATGCCGTTGACGGCGCAGCCGAGCACGGCGACCTCGATCGGGTCGGGGTAGGCCTCGAGGCGGCGCTCGATCTCGGCGACCACGGTGTCCATGTCGAACTGGAGGCGACCGCAGGTCGGACAGGCGATGAGGACGGGGCCGCGCTCGCGGAGCTTCAGCGCCTTGAGGATCTCCCAGGCCACCTTGACCTCCTCCTCGGCGTGGAAGGTGGAGAGCGAGATCCGAATCGTGTCGCCGATTCCGTCGGCCAGGAGCGTCCCGAGGCCGACGGCCGACTTCAGCGAGCCCGACCACTTCGTCCCGGCCTCGGTGATCCCCAGGTGCAGGGGATAGTCGATCCGCTGGCTGAGCAGGCGGTTCGAGGCGATCGTGTTCGGGACGTTGGTCGACTTGATCGACACCTTGAAGTCCTCGAAGCGCAGGCGCTCCATGAGCTCGACGAACTCGAGCGCCGCGGCGACGAGCGCGTCGACCGGGTGGTCGACCTCGAGCTCGTGCAGGTGCTTGGGCAGCGAGCCGGAGTTGACCCCGATCCGCATCGGCGTCCCGGCGGCCCGCGCCCGCTCCACGACCTCGGCGACCTTGTCCGGTCCGCCGATGTTGCCCGGGTTCAGGCGGATGCAGTGGGCGCCGGCGTCGATCGCCTTGAGCGCCAGCGTGTGGTTGAAGTGGATGTCGGCGATCACGGGAATCGGCGAGTCGCGGACGATCGTGCGCAGGGCGTCGATGTCCTTCTCGCGGGGGACCGCCACCCGGACGATGTCGGCCCCGGCTTCGGCCACCCGGCGGATCTGGTCCATCGTGGCGGTGAGGTTGGCGGTCTCGGTCTTGGTCATCGTCTGGACGACGACGGGGGCCCCGCCGCCGATGAGGACGCCGCCGACGTCGATCTGACGCTTGGAAGCCATCACCGCATTGTAGGGACGGGCCCCCGGTACCTTTCGGGCGTGGCCGACCTCGGCGTCTACGACACCGCCCGCGGGCCGCTGGTGCGGCTGGCCGAGCCGCTGGCCCGGCGGGCCCGCGACCGGCGGCACACCGACTTCCTCGTCCGGGCGGGCGTCGGCCCGGGCAGCCGGATCCTCGACGTCGGCTGCGGCCGCGCCGGCCTGGCGGCCCGGGCGCCGGAGCTCGACGTGACCGGCGTCGACCTCGTCGCGCGGCCGGGCTACGCCGGGCGGATGGTGGTCGCCGACGCGTCCGACCACCTGCCGTTCGCCGACGGGGAGTTCGACCTCGTCTACTGCAACAGCGTGATCGAGCACGTCCCGCCGGCCCGACGCGCCCGGTTCGCAGCCGAGTGCCGGCGGGTCGGCCGCGGCTGGTACGTGCAGACGCCGGCCCGCGGCTTCCCGGTCGAGCCGCACTCGCTGCTCCCGGGCGCCCACTGGCTCCCGGTCGGCCTGCGCCGGGTGTACTGGCGCGTCGGGGCGGCCGGCCACTGGGAGGACGTGCGCCTGCTCGGCCGGCGCGAGCTCGAGGCCCTGTTCGGCCCGAGCGTGCCCGAACGGTTCGGCCCGCTGGTCAAGAGCTGGATCAGCGTTCGCCCGGCCGAGGCATCCAGCCGGCGGCTCGGCGCGTAGGAACCGACATGACCACCCCGGCGATCGGCGATCCGGCCCCGGACTTCACCCTCCAGGGCACGCACGGGCCGTTCACGTTGAGCGAGCACCGCGGCCGGCGGGTGGTGCTGCTGTTCTATCCGGGTGACGACACCACCGTGTGCACGCGCCAGTTCTGCGCCTACCGCGACGCGGCCGGCGAGATGGCCGAGCTCGACGCCGTCTTCGTGGGCATCTCCACCCAGGACGAGGCGTCGAAGGAGGCGTTCACGGCGAAGTACGGCCTGACCACGCCCCTCCTGGCCGACCCGGACGCCGCGGTGGCCGAGGCCTACGGCGTCTACGCCAAGCGCTTGAAGATGGCCAAGCGGACGGTCGTCATCGTCGACGAGGACGGCCGCGTCGCCCACCGGCACGCCAACTTCGCGTCGCTGTCGTTCGACTCGGTCGACGAGCTGGCCGAGGTCCTGGCCGGCCTGCCGGCCCAGCCGTAGCGAGGGCCGGCCCAGCCGTCGCAAGGCCGGCGTGTCAGCTCAGCCGTAGCGAGCTCGACTGCCGCCGACGGCCGACCGGCGGGTCACCGTCGGGCGGGGCGCCGGCGCACGTTGGCAACCCCGCGCGAGGACCAGGCGGCTGCGCCGGGGCACCAGCGCGATCCGCGCGGTCAGCCGGAGCCTCCGAGGCGGGCGGCGAGGATGCAGACGTCGTCGTCGGCGGCGGGTCCGCCGAGGCTCGCGATGAGCCTGCTGGTCAGGGCCTCCCGACCGGGGGCGGGGTCGGCGAGGGCGCCGAGGAGCTCGGTCATACCGTCGTCGAGCGGGCGGTCGCGGCGCTCGATCAGACCGTCGGTGTAGAGCAGGACCGTGGTCCCGGGGCTCAGAACGAGCGTCGCCTCGGCGCGAGGCCCTCCGGCCTGCAGGTGGGCGGCGAGGGGCAGGGACCGGCCTCCCCAGGCGAAGCGGGGCTCCCGGCCGGGCGCGGCGATCACCGGCGGGGGGTGGCCGGCGCAGGCGAAGCGCAGGCGTCGGGTCTCGAGGTCGAGCTCGGCGTAGACGAGCGTCGTCATCGCGCCGACGTCGTGCCGGGCCGCGTAGCGGTCGAGCGCCGAGATGAGATCGGCCGGACCGAGGCCCGTCGAGCCGAGCGCCCGGACCGCGCTGCGCAGCTGACCCATGGCGGCGGCGGCGCGGATGCCGCGGCCGACGACGTCGCCGACGACGACGGCGACGGTGTGGTCCTCGACGACCCAGAACGCGTCGTACCAGTCGCCGCCGATGTCGAGACCGCGCTCGGCGGCGTGGTAGTCGACCTCGATGTCGAGTCCGGGCGCGCGGGGAAGGACGCCGGCGAGCATGCTCCGCTGAAGCTCCTGGGCGATCTCGTGCTCGCGCCGGCGCGACCGGACCAGCTCCTGCTCGTAGCGGCGGCGGTCGGTGGCATCGAAGACGGTGGTCCGGACCAGGTCGGCCGATCCGGACGGGCCGGTCCGGACGACCGAGTTGACCAACGACGGAAGGAGCGATCCGTCGGCGCGGACGATGTCGAAGGCGATCTCCCGGACCGAGCCCTGCATGAGGAGGAGGGGCGCGTAGTGGGTCTCATGGAAGATCCGGCCTCCGGGCGAGAGGAGGTCCCGGAAGCGAGTACCGGCGAGAAGGGCGCCTCGGGCGAGACCGGTCCAGGACTCGAACGTCCGGTTGACCCGGACGATCGTGCCGTCGATCCGCGTCGCGAGGTACCCGCACGGGGCGTCCTCGAAGAGCTCCTCGGCCGTGTCCTCGAGCCGGACGCCGTCGTCAGGGCTCACGGTCCAGGAAGGCCCGGATCGCGGTGACGGTCTCCTCGGGCGCGCTGAGGTTCGGGCAGTGACCGGTGGCCCGGAGCCGCTGGAGCCGGCTGTCGGCGAGCCGGCGGTGGACGTATTCGCCGACCACCTCGGGGGCGATGGCGTCCTGGGCGCACTGGAGGATGAGGCTCGGGGTGCTCACCCGGGCGAGATCGGCCCGGTTGTCGGAGAGGAACGTCACCCGGGCGAAGTGACGGGCGATCTCCGGATCGGCCTGGCAGAAGCTGTTGGTGAGCTCGCGGCCGAGCTCTGGCCGGTCGGCGTTGCCCATGATCACCGGGGCCATGGTGCTCGACCAGCCGAGGTAGTTGGAGTCCATCGCGTCGAGCAGACCGTCGATGTCCGCCCGCGTGAAGCCGCCGACGTAGTCGCCGTCGTTGACGTAGCGGGGCGAGGGCCCGACGAGCACCAGGCCGCCGAACCGATCGGGCTCCGCGCCGGCGGCGAGCACGCCGATCATGGCGCTGACCGAATGGCCGACGAAGATCACGTCGGTCAGCTCGAGGGATCGGCAGATCGCCAGGACGTCGTCGGCGTACCCGTCGAGGGACGCGTAGCGCTGCGGGTCGAACGCCCGCGTGTCCGACTGCCCGGCTCCGACGTGGTCGAAGAGAACGATGCGATGGTCGCGGGCGAACTCGGGCCAGACGTAGCGCCACATGTTCTGGTCGCAGCCGAAGCCGTGGGCGAAGACGATCGGTCGGGCGTCGGGCGGTCCGTGCTCGACCACGTTGTTGCGGTCGCGGACCTTCATGACGGCGACCGGCCGGGCGGAGCGCCGTCGATCGGCAGGACCGCGAGCATGCCGGTCATCTCGAGCACCTGCCTCACGGCGCGCTGGAACCCGGGCTTGAACGTCAGCGTCCAGCCGGCGGCGTCCACCTCGCGGAGCAGGGTGTCGATCAGGCGCACGCCGGAGGAGTCGATGAAGCAGAGCCCGGAGAGGTCGAGGACGACCGGGCACTGTGGGAGCTCGGCGCGAACCGCCGGGCCGAGGTCGGCGACGGTCGCGATGTCGAGCTCGCCGGTCACGCCGATCACGGCCCGGCCGCCGGAACGCTCGATCGCCCACTCCAGCCCGGGCGCACCGGCGGGCCGATCAACCACGCGGCGCTCGGCCGAAAACATCGCCCCGTCGCGGCCGCGAGAGCCGGGGTCCGGTCGTGGACGGCCTCGACGAAACGGCGGCGGTCGTGGACGGCCTCGACGGGACGGCGGCGGTCGTGCGCGAGACAGCCGGAGAGCTGTTCGCAGGACGCACGCGTAGAGCGTACACCCGCGATCACGTGGCGCGGATCCCCGAGATCTTCGCTCGAGCGGCCATCGGCACGATTCAGGACCGGCAGCCCGTCGGTCGACGTCCGCGGCGACCGGAGAACCGGCAGGAGCGCGCTACACCCCGCGCATGCTAACCAGCCGGCGCGGGCGCCGACGAACCAGTGGCCGTCGAGGAGCACGTGGCCGCCGATCTCCCCGGCGAGCTGGTCGGCCGCCAGGTAGCGCTTGAAGACCCGATGCCACCGGCGCCGGCGTGCCTACGCCGCCGCCGGCGGTCCGAACCAGGTGGTCAGCGCCTCCGGGAGTCCGAGCTGGTCTCGGTCCGCGACCCAGGCGACGTATCCGTCGGGCCGGATCAGCACGGCGCTCGGTGCGGTGACCGCCCCGAGCACCGGGAGCTCCCACTCCCCCTGGTAGCTCGCGTCGATCAGCTCGACCCGGTCGGCCCACGGAGTGATGTCGAAGCGGCCCGGCTCACCGAGGTTGAGCAGCACCGGCCGGGCGTCGTGCAGCAGCTCGAAGACCCGGAGCGGGCCGGCGGCGCTCACCAGGTCGAGATCGGGCATCCGGCGTCCGAGCAGCGGGTGACCGTCGCCGAGGTCGTAATGAATGTCCAGCCCCGAGCTGATCCCGGCGAGCCGTCGGCGCGGCTCGTCCATGCTCGCCAGCTCCGACACCACCTCGACCACGGCCTTGATGCGCTCGTCCGGGCGCTGGAGCGCGGTCAGGGCCATCGTGTGCCTGAGCGCGCGGGCCGCGACCGGGTGGCGCTCGTCCTGGTAGGTATCCAGGAGGCTCTCGCCGGAGGTCCCGTTGACCACCTGGGCCAGCTTCCATCCGAGGTTCACCGCGTCCTGCACACCGAGGCCGAGGCCCTGTCCGCCCGCCGGGTAATGCACGTGCGCCGCGTCGCCGGCGAGGAGGACTCGTCCCACGCGGTAGGCCGCCGCCTGACGTGTCATGTCGGTGAACCTGGAGATCCACGTCGGATTGTGGATCCCGAAGTCGGTGCCGTACACGGCGATCAGGGCCTCGCGGAGATCGAGCAGGGTGGGCTCGCCGGTGGGTCCGGGCTGTCCTTCGGTGACCATGACCCGCACCGGCCCCTCATCCTCGTAGACCACCTCGCCGTCGCGGATCTCGTACTTCACCCTGCCGAGGCCGTGGATGCCCTTGTCGTCGCGGCGGACGCCCAACTCCGGCTCCTCGGCCATCTCGACCTCGGCGATCAGGTTGCTGATCGTCGGCTCCCACCCGGGGAAGTCGATGCCGGCGGCCTTGCGGATGAGGCTGCGGCCTCCGTCGCATCCGACGAGGTACTGCGCGCGCAGCGGCGGGTGGTCTGAGAGCTCGACGTCGACGCCGGTGTCGTCCTGCGCAAAGCCCGTCACGTCGCGTCCGTAGTAGATCCGCACCGGCAGCTCGTCGACCCAGGCGGCCATGATCCGCTCGATCTCGTTCTGCCAGATCCCGAGCGAGTACGGGTGACGCGTCGGGAAGTCGCTCATGTCGAGCACGGCCGTGGCGAACGTCGCGACCTGAGCCACCTGACCCTCCGCGAGGAACCGATCGGCGACCCCCCGCTGATCGAGCACCTCGATGGTGCGCGCGTGGAGGCCGCCGGCCCGTGAGCCGACGAGCACGTGATCGGGACGCCGCTCGACCAGCGCGACGTCGACCGTGGCCAACGCCAGCTCAGCGGCCAGCATCATCCCCGCCGGGCCGCCCCCGGCGATCACCACCGCATGCTCGGTTCGTCCCGCTCCGTCCGGATTCGTCGACGACGACACAGGCATTTCGCGACTCCCATCTCCGTAGGCTCTGCTCTCGGCCCGCGGTTATACAGCCCCAATCGGGGCTTCATGAGGGATCCGTGCCTGGTATAAATTGGAGTGGAGGGGGCCGGTAGGGCCCCTCCGTTTCGCTCGTAGAGTCGACCCACGGCCGTCGCATCACACAGGCCAGGCCCCGCGTCGCCGCCCGCCTCGGCGTCCGTCATCCCGGCTCGACGCGGGCCGACTCGGCCTGCGCCCGCCGGTAGGCCTCGGCGGCCGCGTCCGCCTGCGTCCGGGCCTCGGCGAGCGCCGCGGCGGCCGCCTCCAGAGCATCCGCCGCCCGCCGGCGGCGCGCCTCGGCCAGGGCGACGGCCCGCTCGGCCCGCTCGGCCCGCCGTCTGGACGCCGTCTCCTGCGCCCGGGCCGCGGCCACGGCCTGTCGGTCCCGCTCGCGGCGCTCGGCCTCCCGCTCGCGCGCGCCCCGCTCGGCCTCCCGCTCGCGCGCCCGCCGCTCGGCCTCCCGCTCCCGCTCGGCCTCCCGGTCGGCGGCCGGCGCCCGTCTGGCACCGCCGCCGATCTCCCCGGTCGGGCTCGGCGCCGCCGTGCGCGTGGCCTTCGGCGCGCCGCCGGGCCGCGCTCCCGTCCCGGGCGCCCGCGCCGGCCGGGCCCCCGCCGGCGATGCGGGCGCCGCCGGCCCCGACTCGAAGCCCCCGCCGCCGAGGCCGACGTGCTGGAGCTCGCGCACGAGGCAGCCCCGCCGGACCTGCTCGCGCGCCTCGTCGTCGAGCGCCGCCGCCTGGAGGGTCTCGGCCACGCGGTCGAGGACGTCCGGGCTGAGCTCGTGGCCCTCGGCGTCGAGCAGGCCGCCGGCGGCCTGGAGCAGCCGGTCGACCGCCGCCCGCTCATGGTCGCCGGCCGCGCGCAGCGCCCCGCGGTCGCCCTGGCCGGCGAGGAGCGCCGTCTGCGCCGCCCGCAGGGCGTCACCGGCCGCGAACAGCTCGTCGGTCGCCTGGGCCTGCGTGCGCACGAGCTGGTTGACCGCCCAGGCGGCGACCGACGGCTTGCGCAATGCCGCCACCGCCGCCGCCTCCTCGCGCCGCCGCTCGCCCCGCAGGGCCCGGGCCAGGGCGCCCCGCTCGGCCACGAAGCGGGCCAGCGGCAGGCCGTAGAGGTCCTCGCCGATCACCCGCTCATCCTGGCGCACGGCGGCGTCCGCCGGCGCCGGCGGGGCGGGAGGACGCCCCCCAGGCGCCCTCCCGCCGCCTGCCCGGCGTCAGCTCAGCGGCTTGACCGGCAGGATCCAGCGCCCGAACGTCGAGAACATGACCTGAGCGAACGACGTGTACCAGGCCACGGCCGCCGTGGCCAGGCCGAAGTAGCCGCCCCACTTGATCAGGTTCGGGTGCGGCCCGGTGTTGCCGAACCCGAGGAGGAAGAACGTGATCGCCAGCAGCAGGAAGACGACCATCACCCCGACCGAGGTCCGCAGCGACGCCACCCACATATAGGCGGTGAAGATGCCCCAGGCGATCAGGAAGAGGCCGACCGCGTCCGTGACGTCGGCGGCCGGGATCGTCTTCGCGTAGAACGTGACCAGGGCCCAGTACGACAGCCAGAACGCCCCGTAGGAGGTGAAGGCGACCGCGGCGAACGTGTTCCCCCGCCGGAACTCCCACATCCCGGCCAGGAGTTGGGCCCCGCCGCCGTAGGCCAGGGCCAGGCCGAGCACGACCGGCTCGCCGCCCTTGCTGATCAGACCGGCGTTGAACATGCTGAGGACGAACGTGGTCAGGGCGAAGGCGGCCAGGCCGAGCGGGCCCGGGTCGGCGATGGTGGTCGCCACGACGGCCGCCGGGGCGGCCGGAGCGGCGACACGGGTTGCAGCGGCCGGCGACTGTCGGGGGACACCCGCAGCTTCCATTAGTCCTCCTTTTCCCCCACACCAGTCCCAAGCACGCGCGGGCCCGCGCGGGGATAGCGATTGTGCCGATTGATGCTACTCCGCCCGCCGGACGCGATCGGCCTCGGCGGCCAGATCCCGCAGCGTCCGGTACAACCGGGCCGGCGCGTCGATCCCGGCGAAGAACTCCCGGTTCATGGCCCGCCCCCGCCGGGCGCATCGCCGGGCCAGGTCGAGCCCGTCGTCGGTCAGCGTCAGCGACCGGGCCCGGCTGTCGCGGGCGCTCGGCTCCCGCCGGACCAGGCCCCGCCGCTCGAGACCGCGGAGGATCTGCGAGGTCGTGTTCGCGTCGATCCCCGTCGCCTCGGCCACCGCCCGCTGCGTCGGCGCCGGCCGGTCCCGGCCGTGGACGTGGAGCAGCGCCGCCAGGACGAAGAACTGCGGCGGCGTCACGGCGACGTCGGCCAGCTCCGCGGCCAGCGCGGCCCGCCAGGCGTGGGCCGCGGTGACGAGCGCGGCCCAGGAGGGCCGACTCGACCGCGATCGCCTGCGCAGGACCCCGGTCGACGAGGCGCTCGCCTCCCTCCAGGCCATCCCCGGCATCGGGCCGTTCTTCGCCCGCGGCATCCTCTACCGGGGCGCCGGCGTCGTCGACGACGTGGCCGAGGGCGACGTGACCCGCTTCGCCGTCACCAAGCGCTACGGCCTCGGCGCCCTCGCCGACCAGGCGCGGGTGCTGGAGATCGCCGAGGCCTGGCGCCCCTACCGGATGTGGGCCGCCGTCCTCCTCCACGTCTGGGTCCGCAGCGAGATCGGCCTCCCGCGGCGCCGGCCGCCGGCCGCCCGACCAGCCGCGACCCGCCCGCGCCCGACCGGCCGGACCGGCGGAAGCCGCTCCCCCCAGAAACCCGTCAGCTGAAGCCGGGGCCTGTCAGCTTCGTGATGTCGTTGCTGATCCCGTTGAACACGAGGAAGGCCAGCAGGAGCACGCCGACCGAGCTGTAGCGGGCCATGGCCACGAGCGAGATTCGCCGGCCGCGGAGCTTCTCGGCCACCGACCACAGCACGTGGCCGCCGTCGAGGGGCAGGAACGGCAGCAGGTTGATGATGGCCAGCGCCAGCGAGATGAAGCCGAGGAGGACGAGCGCCCGCGCCGGGTCGAAGGCGAACTCCTGGTGGGTCACCGTGGTCAGGCCGACGACGCTCGTGATCTGGTGGCGCGCCGCCGGGCTGTAGAAGGCCTGGACGAGGCCGGTGAGGGTCTCGTGGGTGATGCTCCACATCCGGTCGAGGCTGATCCGCGCCGCACCGACCGGCCCGACCGGCGTCACGGCGGTGCCGAAGCTGAAGCCGACCCGCATCCGCTTGAGCTTCGCGTCGTAGCGCGGCGCCAGGGCGAACGTCAGCGGCCGGCCGGCCCGCACGACGGTGATCCGCGCCGGCGTCGCCGCCCGGCAGCCGGCCGCCGGCCGACCCGGGCACGCGTGGCCGGCGATCTGGTTCGACAGGACGTCCAGCGACCCGCGGCGGCCGTCGACGGCGACGAGCCGGTCGCCCGGCCGCAGCACCCCGGTCGCCGCCTGGCCCTGCTCGACCTGGGCGACGGTCGTGCTCGGCACGATCGTGTTCAAGGAGACGGCCGCCCCGCGGCTGCCCGAGAGCAGCAGGACCCAGAAGATGAGGAAGGCGATGATCACGTTCATCACCGGCCCGGCCATGATCACCGCCACCCGCTTCCACGGGGCCTGGAGGTAGTAGGCCCGGTGGCGGACGGCCGGGTCCATCCCGTCGATCTCGTCGGGGTTCATGCCGCTGATCTTCACGTAGCCGCCGAGCGGGATCGCGCCGATCCCGTACTCCGTCTCCCCCCGGCGGACCTTGAAGAGGAGGGGTGGGAAGAAGAGGGCGAAGCGCTCGACCCGCATGCCGACGGCCTTGGCCACGGCGAAGTGGCCGAACTCGTGGAGGATGATCAGCGCGGCGAAGCCGGCGAGCGCGAGGAGCCAGGACACCCGACGATTCTCGCAGGCCCGGATTAAGGGGTGGTCAGCGGGCGGGCGGCGCGGCGGCGGCGTCGATCTCCGCCCGGGCCACGTCCCGCGCCCGGCGGTCGACCTCGAACAGCGTCTCGAACGCCCGCACCGGCTGGGACCCGAGCGCGTCGAGCGCCGCCTCGATGACCTCGGCGATCGCCGTGAAGCCGATCCGTCCGGCCAGGAACGCGTGGACGGCGATCTCGTTGGACGCGTTCAGCACGCACGGCGCCGTCCCCCCGGCGGCGGCGGCTTCCCGGGCGAGGCGCAGGCACGGGAAGGCGTCGACGTCGACCGGCTCGAAGGTCAGGCTGCCGACGGCGGCCAGGTCGAGCCGGGCCACCGGCAGCGGCGCCCGCTCCGGGTAGTGCAGGGCGTAGGAGATCGGCACCCGCATGTCCGGGTAGCCGAGGTGGGCGAGCGACGCCCCGTCGCACAGGTGGATCAGGCTGTGGACGATCGACTGCGGGTGGACGACGACGTCGATCCGGTCGTACGGCGTCCCGAACAGATGGTGGGCCTCGATCAGCTCGAGCCCCTTGTTCATCAGCGTGGCCGAGTCGATCGTGATCTTCCCGCCCATCTCCCAGGTCGGATGGCGGAGCGCCTGCTCGACGGTCACCGCCTCCAGCCGGGCCCGGCTCCAGCCGCGGAACGGGCCGCCCGACGCGGTGAGGGTCAAACGATCGATCACGCCCGGCGGTTCGCCGTCGATGAGTTGGAGCAGGGCCGAATGCTCGGAGTCGACCGGGATGATACGGGCGCCCGTGGCCTCGGCCAGGGCCATCACCAGCTCGCCGCCGACCACCAGCGACTCCTTGTTGGCCAGGGCCAGGTCGATCCCCTCGCCGAGGGCGGCGACCGTCGGGCCGAGGCCGGCCGAGCCGACGAGGCCGTTGAGCACGAGGTCGGCGTCGGACTCGACGATCAGGCGGACGAGGCCCTCGGCCCCGGCGAGGACCTCGCCGTCCGGCCAGCCGTCGGCGGCCTCGGCGGCCGCCGCCGGGTCGGTCAGGGCGACGCGGCGGACGCCGTGGCGGCGCGCCTGGTCGATCACCTCGGCCGCTGAGGACTGGGCCGACAGGCCGACGAGCTCGAGCTCCTCCGACCGCGCGAGCACGTCGAGGGCCTGGAGGCCGATCGAGCCGGTCGAGCCGAGGATCAGGAGACGGCGGGCGATCGGCCAAGCCTGCCACAACACGTGGCCCGCCGGGCGGTGTAGCGTTGGCAGGATGCGCTCCCCCTTCGCCCGCGGCCGCTCGGCCGGCTTCCTCGCCGCCGTATGCGTCGTGCTCGTCGCTGTGCTCGCCGCCTGCGGGTCGTCGTCGTCGGGCGGGAAGACGAGGACGGCGACGACGCCGGCGCCGACCGGCCTGACCAAGGCCCAGTACATCGCCCAGGCCGACGCGATCTGCACGACCGGCAAGCGCCAGGCGGCGCTCGGCAAGATCCAGTCGCTCGCCTTCCAGACGCCGACGCCGACGGCCGAGATCATCCGCCGGCTGCGCCGGGCGGCGGCGGTCTTCGTCACCGTCCGCGACCGGCTGGCCGCCCTGCCGGCGCCGCCGGCCGACCGCGCCGCCCTGGCCCACTGGAACATGCAGATCGCCTCGTTCAGCGGGATGGTGAGCACGGCGCCGGACACCGTCGCCCGAGGCAATACGCTCGTCGAGCTGGCCAAGCTCGCCGGGAACCTGGCCGTCGCCGACATCGACCCGTTGACCTTCGCCAAGAACTACGGGATGCGGGCCTG
This sequence comes from uncultured Solirubrobacterales bacterium, assembly GCA_963795745.1. Classification (GTDB taxonomy): domain Bacteria; phylum Actinomycetota; class Thermoleophilia; order Solirubrobacterales; family Solirubrobacteraceae; genus Palsa-513. The sequence goes on along the minus strand of CAWCIT010000005.1, from coordinate 29,029 downwards.
CTCGACCCTCGGTCCGTAGTGCATCGTTCCGAAAGTCCCTTAGGTGGCTGGCGAGCGGCTGGGCGTGATCTGGGGGCGCCCGGTGGCGGCCGGCGTGCTGGTGGCACGGGGGCCGACGCTGGCTGGCGCCAGGCGCGTCCAGACGCCGCCAGACACCAAGGGACTTGAGGAACGGTGCACTTAGTGGCGAAGCTCGGCGTCCGGCCGGACGCGGGCCGCGTCGAGCCGATCACCCCGGCCTACCGGGCGGTGATGGTCATCTGCGGACCGGTGATCCGCCGCTGGGCCCGGCTCGAGGTGACCGGCCTCGAGCACCTGCCGGTGCGCGGGCCGCTGCTCATGGCGGCCAACCACGACAGCTACTGGGACCCGGTCGCCGCCGGCGTCGCCGCCGTCGACCGCCGCCAGATCCGGGCTCTGGCCAAGTCGTCGCTCTGGAAGGTGCCCGGCCTGGGCCGCATCCTCGACGGGATGGGCCAGATTCCCGTCGTGCGGGGCGCCGCCGACGTCGAGGCCTTCGCCCGGGCGATCGCCGAGCTGCGCGCCGGCGCCTGCATCGGCGTCTTCCCCGAGGGCACGCGCAGCCTCGGGCGCGACCTGCGCGCCCGCAGCGGGCTCGGCCGGCTGGCCGCCGCCGTGCCCGAGGCCCCGGTCGTCTGCTGCGCCATCGAGGGGACGACCGACCTTCCCCGCTTTCCCCGCCGGCCGCGCCTGCGGCTCGCCTTCTTCCCGCCGGCGGGCGGCGGCCTGCGGGAGGGCGAGACAGCGGCGGAGTTCGGCGCCCGGGTGTTGGCGCAGATCCGCGACCGGGCGCCGATCGCCGCCGCCGGGCGGACGGGCGGCGGACGGGCGGGCGGCTGAGGCGGGGGCGTCGATCGCCGCCGGGCGGGCGGGCGGCGGGCGCCGGGCGGGCGGGCGGCGGGCGGGCGGGCGGCTGAGGCACGGGGCGTCGTGGCTGGTCGGGGGAGCGCCAGGGGGCGGAGCGTGGGGCGCACCCGCCGGCGGGGGGTTGAGCCGGCGGCGGGATTCTGGGATTCTCGGGCGATGCGCCCGACGCTGTTCGAGTTCGCCGGGGGCGAGCCGGCGTTCCTGGCCCTGGCCGCCGCGCACCACGCGCGCTGTCTCGCCGACCCCGAGCTCAACCATCCGTTCTCCCATCCCGACCAGAACCCGCGCCACGTCGAGCGCCTGGCGGCCTACTGGGCCGAGGTCATGGGCGGACCGCCGGCGTTCACGCAGGCGTGCGGCGACCAGTCCTCCGTCCTGCGCCTCCACGCCGGCCACGGCGACATGAGCGATCTCGGCCAGCGCTTCATCCGCTGCTTCGCCCAGGCCGCCGACGACGCACGGCTGCCCGCGGATCCCGAGTTCCGGGCGGCGTTGCACGACTACATGTGCTGGGCCGTCGCCGACGTCCTGACCTATTCACCGCGGGATTCCGAGGTTCCGGCGGGGGCGGCGACGCCCCGCTGGGGATGGGACGGGCTCGCCGGCTGATCGGGCGGCCGGCCGGGCCCAAGGTGGACGAGCGCATGGCCCTGCCCGAGCGTGCCGCGCGCGGGCGGAACGGCTCGGGGACCTCCCGGTCCCCGTGCCTAGCCGCCGATCGCCGACATCGACCGCTCCGGCTGGATGAAGCCGGGCTCGCCGACGTGGTGCTTGAGCTCCTTGCGCCAGACCGCGGCCCGGACGATCCGCTCGAGCTCGTCGTCGGACGCCCCGGAGCGGATCGGCTCGCGCAGGTCGGTCTCGTTGAGCGAGAACAGGCAGGTGCGGAGCTTGCCGTCGGCGGTCAGGCGGATCCGGTTGCAGTCGGCGCAGAACGGCTCGCTGACCGGGTTGATGAACCCGATCCGGCCGCGGCCGTCGACGAACCGATAGGTGCGGGCCGTCGCGCTCGGGGCCCGCGGCTCGGGCTCGAGCGGGTAGACGGCGTGGATCGCGTCGCGGATCTCGCGACCGGTCAGGACCTGGTCGGGCTTCCAGTTGCGGTCGCCGTCGAGCGGCATGTACTCGATGAAGCGGACCTCGTAGGGCTTCTCGCGCGCGAACTCGGCAAACGGGATCAGCTCCTGCTCGGTGAAGCCGCGGATCCCGACGGCGTTGACCTTGACCGGATGGGCCTCGGGAAAGCTCGCCAGCTTCTCCAGTCCGCGGAGCACCTGGGGCAGCGAGTCGCGCCGGGTCTGCTCGAAGAAGCGGTCGCGCTGGAGCGAGTCGACCGACACGTTGAAACGGTCGACGCCGGCCCGGACGAGGGCCTCGGCCTGGCGCTCGAGCAGGTAGCCGTTGGTGGTCAGCGAGATCTCGTGGACGTCGTCGATCGCCTTGAGCATGCCGACCAGCCGCGCCAGCTGGCGGCGGACGAGCGGCTCGCCGCCGGTCAGGCGGATGTCATGGACGCCCATCGGGGCGAGCACGGCGACGATCCGCTCGATCTCCTCGAACGTGAGCAGATCGGCGCGGTCCAGCCAGGGCAGGCCCTCGGCCGGCATGCAGTACTGGCAGCGGAAGTTGCAGCGGTCGATGACCGAGACGCGCAGGTCGCCGATGTGCCGGCCGTGACCGTCGACGAGGGGGTCGGTGTCCATGCCCGCACTACGGCCGGGGCGCCGGCTTGGATCAGGGGCGGCCGTCGGCCATCGCCGCAATGCGGTGTCGGGACCTGGGCGTTGAGGGAATAGGACGGGCCGATGCCTGGCGGACGGGGCGGCGGCGACGGGCGCAAGCGCCGACTCCCTTAGGGTATTCCCCGTGCCCGACCCGCCGCCGAACCGCGGTGTCCGTTGACCGCGCTGCTTCCCGTGCAGGCGGGCAGCGGCATCGGTCCGGACACCCGCATCGGCGCGGTGACGCTCGTCGTCTCGAACCTCCGGCGGGCCCTGGCCTTCTACGCCGGGCTGCTCGGCCTGTGGATGCACCGGGTCGACGACGGGCGCGCCGCGCTCGGGGCCGGCGGCGAGGATCTCATCGTCCTCGTCGAGGACCGCGACGCCCGGCCGGCGATCGACTGCACCGGCCTCTTCCACCTGGCCATCCTCGTCCCGTCGCGGCTCGAGCTCGCCCACTCGCTCCAGCGGGTGATCTATGCCCGGGCGCCGCTGACCGGCTTCGCCGATCACCTCGTCTGCGAATCGCTCTACCTCAACGACCCGGACGGCAACGGCGTCGAGGTCTACGCCGACCGCGACCCGGATGACTGGGCGTCCGAGGACGGGCACGTGCGGATGGCCACCGACCCGCTCGACCTCTATCTCGTGCTCGCGTCGGGCACCGGCCGGTCGCTGCCGCCGGAGCAGGTGGAGCTGGGCACGGTGATCGGGCACGTCCACCTGCGGGTGGCGAGCTCGACCGGCGCCGAGGCGTTCTACCGGGAGACGCTCGGCCTCGACGTGATGGTTCGCTGGGAGCGGTCATCGCTGCTGGCGGCCGGCGGGTACCACCACCACGTCGGCGTCAACCACGCGGCGAGCGACGGAGCTCCGCCGCCGCCGCCCGGATCGCTCGGGATGCGCGAATTCGAGCTCCGGGTCGGTGAGTCCGATCTCGACCGCCTGCGAGCCCGGCTGGGACCCGGAGCCGAGCAGGACGACGGCCGCCTGCTCGCGGTCGACCCGTCGGGCAACCGGATCCTCGTGCGCCCGGCCTGATCAGCCCTCGAGCGCGTGGCGGAACGTGCCCGCCGGCTCGACGGTCGCGCCGGCCGCCCGGGCCCGGTCGGCCAGCCAGTGGTCGGAGGTCACGACGCGAACCTCCCCCGGCGCGGCGTCGGCGACCAGGCGGCGGACGATCTCGTCATCGGCCGAGTTGGCCCGCCCGCGCGGCGCGTGGACGACGGAGATGACGGTCGAGCGGATCGGCGGCACCGGCGGCTGCTCGAAGACGACGGTCACCTCCTCGCCGCTCGAGACCACCCACCGCTCGAGCAGGTCGACGAGCCGGACCATCGCCTGGTGGCGGTCGCGCCACCAGGCGTCCGGGCGGGTCCCGATCACGTTCATGCCGTCGACGAGGTAGCGCACCGGCTCCAGGGTACGCCGGCGGCCGCTCGCCATCGCCGCCGGCTCGAGCCGTCTCACACCATCGCGTGCCAGACGTAGTAGCCGGCGACCGCGGCGAAGAGCACGGCGTCGAGGCGGTCGAGGGCGCCGCCGTGGGGCCCGAACAGGGTGCCCGTGTCCTTGGTGCCGGCCTCTCGCTTGACGTAGGACTCGAACAGGTCGCCGGTCGGGGCGGCCAGGGCCACGGCCAGGCCGAGAAGGAGGGCGTTGCCCTTGTGCATCCAGTCCTGGTAGAGGCTGGCGAAGAGGACGGCGGCGACCGCCATCACGATCCCGATGACCAGGCCCTCGAGCGTCTTGTTCGGCGAGATCCGCGGGGCGAGCGGCCGGCGGCCGAACATGCGCCCGCCGAGGTAGGCGGCTGAGTCGCCGACGAAGGTGCCGACCAGCACGTCGATCACCACGCCGTCACCGTGGGGCAGCTTGCGCAGCAGCACGGCATGGGCCAGGGCGAGGCCGATCCACCAGACGCCGAGCATCATCGTCGCGATCCCGAGCGTCCCGCCGCGGGGCGAGATCACGGCCAGACCGAAGGCGAGGGGGACCAACGCGACGAGGACGAGCAGGATCTGCAGCTGGCTGCCGTACTCGGCGGCCAGGAGCAGCCCGACCAGGCCGGCGAATCCGGCCAGCCGGATCGGATGCGCCCGGCCGAGCAGGCGGTAGAGCTCGTCCAGACAGATCCAGCCGAGGACGATCAGGGCGAGCGCGAAGACGATCCCGCCGCGGCTGACCACGAAGAGGGCGACGACGAGCGCCGGGACGGCGACGATGATCCGCCCGGTCAGCTCCGAGCGCTGCTTCTTGGCACGGCGTGCGGCCGTCCGCCCGGTCGATCGCGCTTCGGCCGCCGGACGCCCTCCCCGGCCGGTGCCCCGACCGCGACCACCCCCGCCGCCCCCGCCACCGCGGGCCGAGCCGCCGGCCGCCCGACCAGCGCGGCCACCGCTCGAGCCGCGCCCGCGAGCGCCGCCCCGGGACCGGGATCCGCCGCGCGGCGGCTGGCCCTCGCCGGCCACTAGCCGGCGCCCGGCTCCGACCGGCGGTCGGCGGGGCTCATGATCCGGCGCGCCCGCCGAAGCGGCGCCGCCGGCTGGTGTACTCGGCCAGCGACTGCTCGAACGACTCGCGGCTGAAGTCGGGCCAGAGCTCGTCGCGGAAGACGAGCTCGGAGTAGGCGGACTGCCAGAGGAGGAAGTTCGACAGGCGCTGCTCGCCGCTGGTGCGAATGACCAGGTCGGGGTCGTGCATCTCCGGACCGTAGAGAAGCGCCCGGAAGTCGTCCTCGTCGCCATCCTCGAAGCGCCGGGCGGCGTCGACGATCTCGGCGCGGCCGCCGTAGTTGAAGGCGACGAACAGGGTGATCCGGTCGTTGGCGTCGGTCAGAGACTCGGCCCAGCGCATCTGGTCGGTGAGCTTGCCGTCGACGCCGTCGGCCCGGCCGATGAAGCGGATGCGGACGCCCTCGTCGTGGAGCTCGGGCGTCTCGCGGACGATGCGGTCGCTGAACATCCGCATCAGGGCCTTGACCTCGCGGCGCGGGCGCGACCAGTTCTCGGTCGAGAACGAGTAGACGGTGAGCTCGCGGACACCGAGGTCGACGGCGTCGCGCAGGCGGGCCTTGACCACGTCGGCCCCGGCGCGATGGCCGGCGGCGACCGACACCCCCTGCCGCTTGGCCCAGCGCCCGTTGCCGTCGGTGATGATCGCGACGTACCGGGGGCCGTCGCTCATCAGACCTCGAGGATCTCTTCTTCCTTGGTCTTCAGCAGCGCGTCGAGCTCGGCGATGCGCTGGTCGGTCAGCTTCTGGAGCTCGGCCTCGGCCCGGCGCTCGTCGTCCTCGCCGGTCTCCCCGGCGTCGCGAAGCTCGCGCAGGTCGTGCTTGACGTCGCGCCGGACGTTGCGGATCGCGATCCGGCCCTCCTCGGCGATGTGGCGGGCGACGCGGACGAGCTCGCGCCGGCGCTCCTCGTTGAGCTCGGGGATGATCAGCCGCATCGTGTTGCCGTCGTTGGACGGGTTCAGCCCGAGGTCGGAGTTGCTGATCGCCTTCTCGATCAGCTTCATCGACGTCTTGTCGTACGGCTGGACGGTCAGCATCCGCGGCTCGGGCGCCGAGATCGTGGCCAGCTGGCGCAGCGGCGTCGCCGCGCCGTAGTAGTCGACGACGACGCGGTCCAGCAGGGCCGGGCTGGCCCGGCCGGTGCGGACGGTGGCCAGCTCATGGTGGGTGGCCTCGACGGACTTTTCCATCCGCTCGCTCGCATCCTCGAGTAGCTCTTCGATCATCTCGTCGCCACCAGTGTTCCGACCCGCTCGCCAGACAATATCCGGCTGATGTTGCGCTCGTCGTCCATGTTGAAGACGTGGAGGGGCAGCGCGCTCTCCATGCACAGGGTGAGCGCGGTGGCGTCCATCACGCCGAGCCGCCGCTGGATCGCGTCCATGTGGGTGATCTCGGGGATGAACGTCGCTCCGGCGTCGAGCGCCGGGTCGGCGCTGAACACGCCGTCGACGCCGTTCTTGCCCATCAGGATCGCCTCGGCGTGGATCTCCGACGCCCGCAGGGCGGCCGCGGTGTCGGTGGTGAAGAACGGGTTGCCGGTCCCGGCGGCGAAGATCACCACCCGCTTCTTCTCGAGGTGGCGCATCGCCCGCCGGCGGATGTAGGGCTCGGCGACCTCCTGGACGGTGATCGCCGACTGGACGCGAGTGTGGACGCCCTGGGTCTCGCAGGCGTCCTGCAGGGCGAGCGCGTTCAGCACGGTCGCCAGCATGCCCATGTAGTCGGCCGTGGCCCGGTCCATGCCGGCCGCCGCGCCGCGCATGCCTCGGTAGATGTTGCCGGCGCCGACGACGATCGCCAGCTCCACGCCGCTGTCGACGACGGCCTTGACCTCGGCGGCGATCGCCCGGATCCGCCCGGGATCGACGCCGTAGTCCAGCTCGCCCATCAGGGCCTCGCCCGAGAGCTTGAGCAGCACCCGCTTGAACACCGGCTCAGCCACGGAGCGCCATGCTATGGCCTCGACGGCTATTGGCCGACGGCGAAACGCTGAAAGCGCCTGATCACGACGTTCTCGCCCGTCTTGGCGGCGATGTCGACGACGAGCTCGCGGATCGTCTTGCCGTCGTGCTTGTCGCCGTTGACGTGGGGCTGGTTGAGGAGCACGACGTTCTCGTACCAGGCGGCGAGCTTGCCGGCGGCCATGCGTTCGCGCACGTTCTCCGGCTTGTCGGCCGCTTCCTGGGCGAAGATGCGCAGCTCGGCCTGCCGGGCGTCCTCGGGCACGTCGTCCTCGGTCAGGTACACCGGCGCCGCCGCGGCGATGTGGAGGGCGACGTCCCGGGCGAAGGCGACGAAGTCGTCGTTGCGGGCGACGAAGTCGGTCTCGCAGTCGATCTCGACGAGCACGCCGACCTTGGCGTTCGAGTGGATGTAGGCCTGGACGGTGCCCTCGGAGGCGACGCGCTCGCCGCGATCCTCGATCCGCTTGCCCTGCTTGACGCGAAGGATCTCGATCGCCTTCTCGGCGTCGCCGTCGGCCTCGATCAGCGCCTTCTTGCAGTCCATCATTCCCGCACCGGTGCGGTCGCGCAGGGCCTTGACGTCAGCCGCCTTGATCTCGGCCATCAGGCACCCTTCCCGCTCGTCGCCGCCACGTCCTCGGCCGCAGCGGCCGGAGCCTCCGGATCGGCGACGGGCGCCGCCGGGCCAGCCGGGGTATCGGCCGCGGCCGCCGGCGGAGCCTCCGGGGCGGCCGCCGGGGCAGCCGGCGTCTTGGCCACGGCCGTCGGGGGAGCCTTCGGGGCGGTCGGGGGCTTGGCCGCGGCCGCCGGCGGAGCCTCCGGGGCGGGCGGGGCAGCCGGGGGCTTGGCCGCGGCCGCCGGCGGAGCCTCCGGGGCGGGCGGGGCAGCCGGGGGCTTGGCCGCGGCCGCCGGCCGAGCCTCCGGGGCAGCCGGGTCGGGCGCGGGCGGGGCCTCGGCGGCCTGCTGGGCGGCCTTGGCGGCGGCGGCGGCGGCGGCGCCGCGGGCGGCGGCGCCGGCGCGAACGGTGGCCGCGGCCTGCTCGGCGGCGGCAGCCTTGGCAGCGACGGCGGCGGCGGCGGCCTGCTCGGCGGCCTGGGCGGCGGCGACCGCGTCGCGGGCCGCCTGCTCCTCGGCCTCGCGCCGGGCCTGCGCCTCGGCCTCGCGGCGGGCGCGCTCCTCGGCCTCGCGCCGGGCGCGCTCCTCGGCCTCGAGGCGGACCCGCTCCTGCTCCTCGCGGTAGACGCGGGAGCCCTGGGCGACGACGTCGCCGATCGCCCGCGTGATCGCGGCGCACGAGCGGATCGCATCGTCGTTGCCGGGAATGACGAAGTCGATCCCGTCGGGGTCGCAGTTGGTGTCGACGAGGCCGATGATCGGGATCCGCAGGCGCTGGGCCTCGGCCACGGCGATCGCCTCGGTCTTCAGGTCGACGATGAAGATCGCGCTGGGCACGCCCTTCATGTTCTTCACGCCGCCGAGGTTGGCCCGGAGCTTGGCCAGGTCGGCCAGGGCGCCGAGCCGCTCGCGCGTCGGCAGCAGGGCGAGCTGACCCTCGGCCTCGTAGCGCTCGAGGTCGTGCAGGCGCTTGATTCGCTGGCTGATGGTCTGGAAGTTGGTGAGCAGGCCGCCGAGCCAACGGTGGTTGACGTAGGGCATGCCGGCGCTCTCGGCAACCTCCTTGATCGCGTCGCGCGCCTGCTTCTTGGTGCCGACGAAGAGGACGGTGCCGCCGCGGTGGGCGACCTCGCCGGCGAACTGCTGCGCCTCGTCGAGGAGGCGCTGGCCCTTGATCAGGTCGATGATGTAGATGCCGCCGCGCTCGCCGAAGATGAAGCGCCGCATCTTCGGGTTCCAACGGCGGGTCTGGTGGCCGAAATGGACGCCGGCCTCCAGAAGCTCCTTGATGCCTACTTGAGCCACGGTGCTGCTCCCTTGAATTGGTCTGTTTGCCGTCCGTTCGACCGAGTCGCGGGACCCGGGCTCATAGTCCCGGGCAGGGCCGCGACCCGCTGGTCCGAGCGGATCGAGATTTGCGAAGCCTCCGGAGGATAACGCAAGTTTCGCGTCCGTCCGTCGTTTAACGGGTGCGCGGGCCGGTCCGCCCTTCCCCTACCTCCGGCGGTCCGGCCCGCCATCCCGTCTGCCGGGATCCGCGTTGCCGCGTCCCGCACTCTGGTTACCCGATTTGCGCGCGTTCCAAAGCGGTCCGGAGATCGTCGGGCAGGGGCGCCTGCACGTCGACGGGGACGCCGGTGAACGGCTGCTCGAAGCTCAGTCGGGTGGCGTGGAGGAACTGCCGCTCGAGACCGAAGGCTCCGGCGCGGCCGTATTCGGGGTCGCCGCACACGGGATGGCCGATGGCCAGGAAGTGGGCGCGGATCTGGTGGGTGCGCCCGGTCTCCAGCCGCGCGCGCAGCAGGGTCGTGGTCGGCAGGGCGCGCTCGAGGGAGAAGTGCGTGCGCGCCTCGCGCGGGTCGTCGGTGTCGGTCGAGATCCGGGTGCGAACGCGGCGGTCGCGGCCGAGCGGCGCGTCGATCGTGCCGGTGCGAGCGGGCGGGCGGCCGTCGACGAGGACGAGGTACTCGCGCGTGATCAGCCGGGCGGCGAGCGCGGCCTTCAGTCGCCGGTGGCTCTCGGCATGCTTGGCGACGACCAGCAGTCCGGATGTGTCTTTGTCGAGGCGGTGGACCATGCCCGCCCGCCACGGCTCCCCCCCGGCGGCCCCGCGCGCGGCCAGGGCTTGGGAGAGGGTGCTCTGGCGATGGCCGCGGGCCGGGTGGACGACGACGCCGGCCGGCTTCTCGACCACGAGCAGGTCGGCGTCCTCGTAGGCGACGGCGTAGGGCGCCGCCGGCGCGTCGGCGCCACCGGGGTCCTCGCCGGTCGCCGGTCCGCCGGCGGGCGCGTCGACCGAGACGGTCTCCCCGGCGCCGAGCACGTGCCGCTTGGGCAGCAGGCGGCCGTCGACCCGGACGTGGCCGTCCTCGAGCAGCCGCTGCGCCTGGGCCCGCGAGCCGACCTGGACGCCGACGAACGTGTCGAGGCGGACGCCGGCGGCCTCAGGCGGGACGCGAACTTCCATCTTCCCGGAGCACGAGGAGGAGGGCGACGACGCCGAGGGTGATCGCCGTGTCGGCGAGGTTGAACGCCGGCCAGTGCGGCAGCTTGATGAAGTCGGTGACGGCGCCGTCGCGCAGGCGGTCGGCCAGGTTGCCGAGCGCCCCGCCGACCATCAGGCCGGCGGGCAGCCAGAGGAGCGGGCGCTCGATGTGGGTCAGGAAGTAGGCGACGATGCCGGCGATGGCGAGGGCGATCACGACGACCACGATCCGCGGGCCGCCGGCGGACACGCTGAAGGCAATGCCGTGGTTGATCTCGTGGACGAGGTGGACGCCGGGCAGGAGCGCCCGCTGCTCGCCGGGGCCGATGCCCTGGTCGACGAGGTGCTTGGTCAGCTGGTCGGCCGCGACGACCGCGGCGAGCACCGTCGCGGCCCGCAGCCATGCGCCTGCGTGACGGGCGGCCACCGTCAGCCGTGGATCAGCGAGACGACGATGCCGCCGCCGATCCGCAGCACGAGGACGGCGATGATCACGCTGAAGTCGAAGCCGCCGATCGGGCGGATGAACTGGCGGAACAGACGCAGGTAGGGCTCGGTCACGTCGCGCAGGAAGCCGAGGACGGCGTCGCTGGTCCGCGAGTAGGGGACCCGCAGGCCGAGGGCGAACACCCAGGTCGAGATGATGTAGGCGAAGATCACCAGCGTGTAGACCCAGATCAGCGCGTCGAGATAGTCGGCGACCACGACGCGCGCGCTCAGCAGCGGCAGGGTCGTCATCGGAGGACCTCGTCGGCGGCCCGGGCGAAGGCGGTGCGCAGGCCGGCGGCCTCCAGGGCCGCCAGGCCGCGGGAGGTCAGCCCGGCTGGCGAGGTGACGCCGCGGCGGACGGCGAGGGTGTCCATGTCTCGAGCGCGCAGCAGGGTGGCCGAGCCGCGCAGCGACGCGCCGACCAGCTCGGCCGCGTCGGCGACCGGCAGCCCGTGGCGCACGGCGGAGTCGATCCATGCCTCGGCGATCAGGGCGACGTAGGCCGGGGCGACGCCGCTGATCGCGGTGGCGACGTCGATCAGCCGCTCGGGCAGCTCGACGACGAGACCGACGCGCTCGAACAGGGCGCGGGCGGCCGCGGCGAGCGCCGGGGAGCCGTCGGCGGCCAGGCACGTCACGCCCTCGCGGACCTCGACCGCCGTGTTCGGCATCGCCCGGACGACGTCGGCCTCGGGGTAGGCGGCGCGGATGCGCTCGAGGGGAACGGCGGCGAGGAGCGAGACGACCCGCCGGGCGACGGGGGCAGCCTCGGCGGCGACCGTCTCGAGCTGAGCCGGCTTGTGGCAGAGGACGATCAGCTCGGACCGGCCGGCGAGCTCGGCGTTGCTGGCCAGCGCCTCGCCGCCGAGCTCGGCGACCAGGAGGGCGGCGCGGCCGGAGCCGGCGTCGGTGGCGAGCACGGGCTCGGCGAGGCCGCGCGCGAGGGCGCGGGCCATGCTGCCGGCGCCGATGAAGCCGATTGCCATGGCAGGCAAGGGTAGCCTGTCGGTCGGCGGCCGGCCGGAGGCCTACGATGGTGGGATGCAGCGGATCCCGGCCGGCGACCCATGGCAGGAGCTCTGTGGATCGAGCCAGGCGTGCCGGCGCGACGGGGTGATCGAGGTCAGCGCGACGACCGCCCCCGGCGGCAGCGCCTATGACCAGGCCCGCGACGCGCTGGCCGCCGTGCTGGCCGCGGTCGAGGCGCTCGGCGGCGGGGCGGGCGACGTGGTCCGCACCCGCCTCTTCGTCGTCGACGTTCCCGCCAACGGCGAGGCGGTCGCCCGCGCCCATCGCGAGGCGTTCGGGATCGTCGCTCCGGCCAGCGGCGTCTACGGCGTGGCCGGACTCCATCGGCCGGAGCTCGTCGTCGCGGTCGAGGCGACCGCCCGGCTGGGGGCGTAGAACCGACTGAGTGGTCGGTCTCGAGACAGACCACTAGGCTCCTCCTGCGAGCGGGCCACCCTGGCGCGCCCGCGACTCTTGCGGTCGAGCTGGGAGGTTGCGGTGTCGGGGTCGCAGTTCGAGGGGATGACGGTGCTCGTGACCGGGGCGTCGCGGGGAATCGGCCTGGCCACGGCCGAGCACTTCGCGCGGCTCGGCGCCCGCGTCGGCCTGGTGGCCAGCGGCGCCGACGGGGTCACCCGGGCGGCGGCGTCGCTGCCCGACGGCAGCGCCCACGCCGTCGCCGCCGACCTGACCGACCCGGCCGAGTGCGCCCGGGCGGTGGCGGAGGTGGAGGCCGCGCTCGGACCGGTCGACGTGCTGGTCAGCTGCGCCGGGGCCCTGCGGCGCGACTTCGTCGAGGACGTGACGCCGGCCGACTTCGAGCACAGCTATCGCCTGCACGCCGGCGCCGGGCTCTGGCTGACCCAGGCCCTGCTGCCGGGGATGCGGGCGCGCGGCTACGGGCGGATCGTGCTCGTCTCCTCCGAGCTCGGCCTGATCGGCGGCCCGTCCTACGCCTCCTACTGCACCAGCAAGTGGGCGCTCATCGGCCTGGCCGAGGTGCTCCACCACGAGCTGGCCGGCAGCCCGGTCCGGGCGTGCGCGGTCTGCCCGGGCGACGTGCGCACCGATCAGCTGCGCGAGGAGCACGACTGGGGCCCGACGGGGGGCGCCGCCTACGAGAAGGCGATGGATCCGGCCTCGGTGGCCCGGGCGATCGTCCGGGCGGCGGCCGGCCGGCGGCCGGTCGTGGTCATCGACCGGCCGCACCTGCGGCTGGTGTTCAACCTCCTCGGCGGCCCGCGCCGGCTGCGGCTGAAGGTCGTCCACGACGCCTTCAAGGGCCTGCTCAAGGCGCGGACGGGCGCGCCGACCGGCTGACGGTGGCGGCGACCGCGACCCGAGCCCCGGCGGCACCGGCGTCCCGGTCGGGCGCGGGCGGCGTCTGGCGGGTGATCGTCGCCTACGCCCTGGTGGCGGCGGCGACCCAGATGCTGTGGTTGACCTACGCGGCGATCACCACCGACACGGCGCGCGCCTACGGTGTGTCCGAGGGCGCGGTCGGCTGGCTGTCGGAGATCTTCCCGCTCCTCTACGTGGTCCTGGCCATCCCGGCCGGGATGCTGCTCGACCGGTGGCTGCGCCCGGCGCTGGCCGCCGGCGGGCTGCTCGTCGCCACCGGCGGGCTGATCCGCCTCGGCGGGCAGAGCTTCGCCTGGGCGATGGCCGGCCAGGTCGCGGTGGCCCTGGCTCAGCCGGTCGTCCTCAGCGCGGTGGGCAAGCTGGCGGCCGAGTACGCCGGCGAGGCGCAGCGGCCGGCGGCGATCGCCGTCGGCTCGGCCGGGAACTTCGTCGGCATGCTCGCGGCGCTGCTGCTCGGCCCGGCGCTCGCCGCCCACGGCCACCTCGAGCGCCTGCTCGGGGTCGAGGCCGGGCTGGCCGCGCTGGCCGCCGTCGTCCTGGCCGCCCTCCTGCTCCGCCGGCCCGCGCCGGCGCCCGGCGCGGCGGCGGACGGAGCGGTCCCGGCGGCGGCGCCCGCCGCGGCGGCGCCGGGCGGAGCGGTGGTCGGGAGCCTGGCCAGCGTGCGGGCGCTGTGGGGGCAGCCGCGCATCCGCACCCTGTGCGGCCTCGTCTTTCTCGGCTTCGGCGTGTTCGTCGCCCTGGCCACCTGGCTGCAGACCCTCCTGCACCCGGACGGCGTCTCGGACACGACGGCGGGGGCCCTGCTGGTGGCGATGATCCTGGCCGGGGTGGTCGGCTGCGCGGTGCTCCCGCCGCTGGTCGCCGGCCGCCGGGCCGAGCGGGCCTACCTGGGGACGGCGGTGGCCCTGAGCGCGGCCGGGAGCGCCGGCGTCGGCCTCCTTCCCGGCCTCGGCCTGCGGGCGGCCGCCCTGGTGGTCATGGGCATCGTCCTGCTCCCGGCCCTGCCGATCGTCCTGACCGCGGTCGAGGAGCTGGCCGGCAGCGCGTCGGCCGGCGCGGCCGGGGCGATCGTGTGGATGGCCGGGAACCTCGGCGGCCTGGTGGTGGCCGGGGTCGTCCAGATCCTCGTCCACCATCCGCTCCCGGCCTTCCTCGCCCTGGCCGTGGTCTCGCTGCTCGGCGCGCCGCTCGCGGCGCGGGTCGCGCGCCCGGGCTAGCCGGCGCGGATCCAGGCGACCGCGAGCGCCGTCGAGGTTGCGGCTAGGCGGTCGCTTGGTCCAGCGCGGCCCGCGGCTCGTCCAGGCACGGTCCCGGCACCGGGGCCGGCGGCTCGTCCGCGGCGGGCGGGAAGCGCTCGACCGCGCTCTCGGCCATCGCCCGCAGGGCCTGGGCCAGGCGCACGGTGTCGCCGACCAGCCGCGTCCGCTCGGCCCAGATCAGCTCGGTGTCGCCGTCGAGCTCGCGGCGGCGGCGCTCGGCGGCCCGCGTGATCTCCGCGGCCTCGGCCCGGGCTGCCGCCCGCGCGGCGTCGGCGTCGGCTGCCGCCCGCGCCACCAGGGCCTCGGCCTTCAGGTGGGCGACGCGGAGGATCTCGGCCGTCTCCTCGCCGAGGTACTGGATCTCGGCCTCGGCGCCCCGGGGAGTCGCGGCGGCCGCGCGGGCGGCGGCGAGCTCGCGCTCGAGCTCGGCCAGGCGGCGGTCGACCGGCTCGCGCTCGTAGGCGCCCGACCGGGTCAGCGGAAGCACGGTCGCGGCGGCCGCCGGCGGCGGCACGTCGGGCGTGAACTCCGCGGTGTCCTGGTCGCGCCGCTCCGGCGCCGGCTCGGCTTCGTCGACGAAGTACTCGACCGCCCGCCGGGACACGGCGCCGAGCCGGCTTCGCACCCTCACCGCCGGATGCCCGGCGTCTCTGTCCTGCTGGATCTGGCTCATCTTCGCCTCCGAGGAGTGGGATTGGCCCCCGCCGGCACCCTGCGGAGATGTTCGCCGCCGAGCGCCCGGCCCCTGCCCGCTAGCTCTGGTTGAAGAAGCCCTTCTCGATCAGCCGGGCCCGCTCCTCGGCCGAGATCTCGACGTTGCGCGGGGTGAGCATGAACACCTTCTCGGCGATCCGCTGCATCCCGCCGTCGAGGGCGTAGGTCAGGCCGCTGGCGAAGTCGATCAGCCGCTTGGCCAGGTCGTTGTCGACACTCTGGAGGTTGAGGATGACCGGGACGCTGTCCTTGAACTTGTCGGCCACCTGCTGGGCGTCGTTGAACGACTTCGGCAGCACCAGGTGGACGCGGACGCCGCCGCGGCCGTTGGCCGCCCGACCGCCCGGGACCGAGCGCAGGACCGCCGTCTGGCGCCCGCCGCCGCCGCGGTCGTCGTCGTCGTCGGCGAAGATGTCGTCGAACTCGTCGCGCCGCCGGCGCGACGCCAGCCGCCGGACGTTCGGCCGCTCGGCGGCGTAGCGCTCGTCCGGGTCGGGCGCCGGCTCGCGCTCGCGCAGCGGCTCGCGCTCGAGCTCCTCGTGCGGAGCGTCCTCGGCCAGGCCGAAGTAGACGAGCGCGCGATGCCATGAGTCTCGTAGCGCCATCAGCTCAAGTCCTGTTCGTCACCCACGCAGGATTCCCTGCAATAGGTACTCTAGACATAAAGGCTGGTGCCGATCCGCACGATCGTCGCGCCCTCCTCGACGGCGACCTCGTAGTCCTGGCTCGTGCCCATCGACAGCTCGGGCAGGCCCCGCGTGGCCGCCAGGTCCCGCAGGGCGGCGAACCACCGCCGCGAGTCGCCGCCCGCCGGCGGCATCGTCATCAGGCCGGCCACCGCGACCGGCGACGCCGCGATCAACGGGTCGAGCTCGGCCGGCGCGACGCCCGCCTTGCCCGCCTCGCCGGCGACGTTGACCTCGATCAGCACCGCGAGCCCCGGCCGCGCGTGACGCTCGAGCGCGCGCGCGGCCGACAGGCTCGCCAGCGAGTGGATCAGCTCGACGCGCGGGGCCACGAGCTTGACCTTGCGGCTCTGGAGCGCTCCGATGAAGTGCCAGCGCAGGGCGGGCACCCCGACCGCGACCTTCTCGACCAGGTCCTGGGCCCGGTTCTCACCGACGAGCTCGACGCCGGCCGCGGCGAGGACGCCGAGGTCGGCCGCGGCGACGTACTTGACCGCGGCCAGCAGCTCGACCTCCTGCGGCCGGCGCCCGGCCCGCTCGGCGGCGGCGGCGATCCGCGCGCGGACGGTCGCCACGTTGGCGGCGACCCGCTCGACGCTCAGGGGAGCCATGCGATGGCCGCCTGGCGCCCGGTCTGCGGGCCGTCGCGGCGGTGGGAGAAGAGCAGGCCGGCCGGCGCGCACAGGGTGCAGACGCCGACATCCTCGACCCGGTCGACGCCGGCGGCCTCGAGCTGGGCCCGCGCGACCGCCTTGAGGTCGAGCCGCCGGCCGCGGCGCGCGGCCGGGTGGGCGCCCAGCGCGGCGTGGACCTCCTCCCCCACCTCGTAGCAGCAGCCGCCCGCCCCCGGGCCGATCGCGGCCTCCAGCCGCCCGCCGCCGCCCAGCCGCCGCACGGCCGCCACGCCCTCGGCGAGCACGCCGCCGGCGAGGCCTCGCCAGCCGGCGTGGAGCACCGCGACCCCACCCGGCCCGGCCACGGCCACCGGCAGGCAGTCGGCCACGTGGACGGCGACCCCCACCGCCTCCAGGCGCGTCGCCTGACCGTCGGCCGCGTCGGCGGCGAAGCGGTAGCCGGGAGCCGCGGCGGCCACGGTCGCCACCCGGACGCCGTGGACCTGCCGGCCGCCGACGATCGCCTCGAGGCCCACGGCGCGCCGGACCGCCTCCCGCGCCGTGCGGACGGCCGCCGGGCCGGCGCCGGCGTCGGTCCGGCCGAGGTCGCCGTCGGCGCGCGTGGTGAAACGGACCCGGGCGGCGCCGGCCAGGGTGAGCTCGAGCATCGTTCCGATCATCTCAGGCGAGCCCGCCGTTCAGGCCAGCGCGCTGCGCAGCTCGACCGCGCGCCCGCCGTCGAGCTCACCGTCGAGCTTGCGATCCAGCGTCGCTGCGAGACGCCGGCCGATGTCCGGGCCGCGCTCCACACCGCCCGCCACGAGGTCGGAGCCGTCGATCTCCAGCCGCACGTGGCGCAGCTCGTCCAGCCAGCGTCGCGCCGCCGGCGCCGGGCCGAGTGCCCCGGCCGCGGCGATCGCCTCGACCGGCTGGCCGGCCAGCGCCGCCCGCAGCTCGGACGGGCGCGCGGCCCGCTCGATCGCGCCGGCCAGGCGGGCGGCCTGCCAGACGGCGGCGATGGTGTCGCGCTCGCGCGCCGTGAGCCCGAGCGACTCGACCCAGGTCGCGCTCGCCACCCCCCGGCTGGCCAGGCCGAGGATCGTCAGGTCGCGGCGGCCGTCGGCCGGGACGAGGGCCGTGGCCCGCTCGACGAGCGGCCGGTCGATCGCCAGCGGCAGGCCGTCGGTCGCCTCGAGCACGGCGAGCGGGTCCGGCTCGGCCAGCGCCAGCCGCAGCTCGGCGCCCACGCGGGCGCCGCTCAAGCCGGCGAGCGACGCCGCCGCCGCCAGCGCCGCCGTGTGCGGCTCGACCGCGAAGCCGAGCCGAACGCGGTAGCGCGCCAGGCGCAGGAGCCGCGTCGGGTCATCGACGAAGCTCTGGTCGTGGAGCACCCGCAGCCGGCCGGCCGCGAGGTCGTCGAGCGCGTCGGCGACCATGTGCAGGGCGCCGTCGGCCAGGGAGACGGCGATCGCGTTGACCGTGAAGTCGCGCCGCGCGAGGTCCTCGGCGAGCGGGGCCGGCTCGACCTCGGGCAGCGCCCCCGGCGCCGGATAGCGCTCGCGCCGTGACCGGGCCACGTCGATCCGCCCGCCCGGGGTATCGACGGTGGCGGTCTCGAACCGGGCGTGGCGGACGGCCGGCGCCCCTCCGGTGAGCTGGGCGATCAGGGGCGCCGGGTCGCCCTCGACGACGACGTCGAGCTCGCGCGGCGTCGTCCCGCGCAGCAGGTCGCGCACGGCGCCGCCGACCAGGTGGACGCCGTCGAGCCCGGCGGCGGCCGCCAGCAGCTCCGGGCCGGCCGGGGCTCGGCCCAGCCCGTCGAGCACGCGTCGACTTCGCTCGTCCACGCCCGGCTCAGTCGATGCGCACCGGGATGCCGGCGGCGGCGATGTGGGCCTTGGCCTCGGCGATCGTGTGCGCGCCGTAGTGGAAGATCGACGCGCAGAGGGCGGCCGAGGCGCCGCAGGCGAGCGCGTCGACCAGGTGCTCGAGCTCGCCCGCCCCGCCCGAGGCGATCACCGGGACGCCGACCGCCTCGCTGACCGTCCGGGTCAGCTCGAGGTCGTAGCCCTCGTTGGTGCCGTCGCGGTCCATGCTCGTGAGCAGGATCTCCCCCGCCCCCCGCCGCACGCCCTCCCGCGCCCAGGCGACGACGTCGCGCCCGGTCGGCGTCCGTCCGCCGGCGACGAACACCTCCCAGCCGCCGGTGCCCTCGGGCCCGAACGGGGTGGCGCCGCCGGGTCGGGCCTTGGCGTCGATGGCCAGGACGACGCACTGGGCGCCGAAGACCTCGGCCATCTCGCCGATCAGCTCGGGTCGCGCCACGGCCGCCGAGTTGACGGCCACCTTGTCGGCGCCGGCGTCGAGTACGGCCTGGGCGTCCTCGACCGTGCGGATGCCGCCGCCGATGGTGAACGGGACGAAGACCTGGTCGGCGGTCCGTCGCGCCAGCTCGACGATCGTGTCGCGCTTCTCGTGGGTCGCGGTGATGTCGAGGAAGACGAGCTCGTCGGCCCCCTCGAGGTCGTAGCGGGCCGCCAGCTCGACCGGGTCGCCGGCGTCGCGGATGTCGACGAAGTTGGTGCCCTTGACCACCCGGCCGGCGTCGACGTCCAGGCACGGGATGATCCGCTTCAGCTGCACCGCAGCGCCTCCTGGGCCTCGCCGATCGTGAAGCGGCCCTCGTACAGCGCCTTGCCGACGATCACCCCGGCCAACCCTTCGACCCCGGCGAGGGCCGCGAGGTCCGAGAGCTCGCCGATCCCGCCCGAGTAGACGAGCTCGCCGCCCGCCGCCTCGGCGACCCGGCCGATCTCCTCGACATCGAGGCCGCCGAGCATGCCGTCGCGGTCGACGTCGGTGTAGACGAACGAGCTCACCCCGCGGGCGCGGAGCTCGGCGATGGCGTCGGTGGTGCGCAGCTCGGTCGTCTCGGTCCACCCCGCCGTCGACACCCGCCCGCCGCGGACGTCGACCGACACCACCAGGCGCTCGCCCTGGGCCGCGATCGCCGGCTCGAGCAGCTCGGTGAAGGCCGCGGTCCCGAGGACGAGGCGTCCGGCGCCGGCGGCGACCGCCCGGTCGAGGTCGGCGAGCGAGCGCAGGCCGCCGCCGAGCTGAACCGGCAGCCCGGTCTCCGCGGCGATCCGGCGGACGTGCTCGAGGTTGACCGGCTGCCCGGCCCGCGCCCCGTCGAGGTCGACGACGTGCAGCCGCTCGGCGCCGGCCTCCTGCCAGGCCCGGGCCGCGTCGAGCGGATCGGCGGCGTAGCGCGTGCTGCGGTCGAAGTCCCCCCGGATCAGGCGGACGGCGCTGCCGTCGAGGATGTCGATCGCCGGGTAGAGGATCACGCCGGCGGCGTCCCGCTGCGGCCGCCGGCCAGCGCCGCGGCCGGGCTGCCGGCGCCGGGGCCCGCGTCGGGGTCGGGGTCGCGGTCGGGGTCGCGGTCGGGGTCCTGGTCTTGCCCGGGGTCGGGGTCGCGGGCGGGGTCGCGGTCGGGGTCGGGGTCGGCGCAGACGGCGGCGAAGTTGGCGAGCAGGCGCAATCCGCGGGTCGAGGACTTCTCCGGGTGGAACTGGACGCCCCAGAACGAGCCGCGGGCCACGGCGGTCACGAAGCGCTCGCCGTGTTCGGCGGTCCCGAGCCAGTCGGCCGGGTCGGTCGGGTCGGCCACGAAGCTGTGGACGTGGTAGAAGGACGACTCGTCCGGCAGCCCGTCGAGCAGGCGGCCGTGGTGTGGCGTCCGCGCCCGCGACGGGCAGGCCGGCGGCGACGCCGCCCGCCAGCGGACGGGGCTCCAGCCGATGTGCGGGACCTTGAGCTCGCCGGCCCGCAGCTCGCGCACCGTGCCGGGGACGAGCCCCAGCCCGGCCGCGCCGCCGTGCTCGGTGGAGACGTCGAAGGCGAGCTGCATGCCCAGGCACAGGCCGAGGGTCGGCACGCCGGCGCCGACCCGCTCGCGGATCAGCTCGTCGAGACCGGAGTCGGCCAGACGCAGCATCGCTTCCGGGAAGGCTCCGACCCCGGGGACGATCAGCCCGTCGGTCCGCCGCAGCTCGCCGTGGTCGGCGCTGAGGACGGCGCGGACGCCGACGCGGTCGAGCGCCTTCTCGACCGACCGGCGGTTGCCCATCCCGTAGTCGACGATCCCGATCCGGGGGGTGGCCGGGGGAGTCACGTCAGCGTCCCCTTCGTGCTCGGGACGCCGGTCTCCGTCGGGTCGATCGCGACCGCCGCGCGGAGGGCCCGGGCGAAGGCCTTGAACGCGGCCTCGATCATGTGGTGGGCGTTGGTGCCGGCCTCGACCTCGAGGTGGACGGTCAGCCGGGCGTGGTTGACCACCGACCGGAAGAACTCCTCGACCAGCTCGTGGTCGAGGTCGCCGGTCGCGCCGGCGCCGAGGGCGGCGACGTAGCGGAGGTAGGGCCGGCCGCTGACGTCGATCGCGCACATCGCCCGCGCCTCGTCCATCGGCACGAGCGCCTGGCCGTAGCGGGTGATGCCGGCCCGGTCGGCCAGCGCCCGGTCGAGGGCCTGGCCGAGGACGATGCCCGTGTCCTCGACCGTGTGGTGGCCGCCGGTCTCGAGGTCGCCGGCGACGGTGACGTCGAGGTCGAGGCGGCCGTGGCGGGCGAGGAGGTCGAGCATGTGGTCGAGGAAGCCGACGCCGGTCGACCGCGCGCCGGCGCCGGTGCCGTCGAGGTCGAGCGTGAGCCTGACGTCGGTCTCGCGGGTCGCGCGGCTGATCTCGGCGGTTCGGCTCATGTCGACGGATTCTCCCCCAGCGGCGTCGCCGGGGCCCGCGCGGTCATCGACTCGGCGTGGACGGCGAAGCCCTCGGCGCGGGCGATCGGCCCGCCGGCGGCCGCCAGGGCCGGGAGCGCGTGGGGCGGGATGTGGACCTCGGCCATCCGCCGCCGGAAGTGGCGGGGCGAGAGGCCCGACGCGAAGCGGGCCGACCCGCCGGTCGGCAGGACGTGGTTCGAGCCGCTGACGTAGTCGCCGAACGCGGTTCCCGACGGCCAGCCGACGAAGACGCAGCCGGCCCGTCCGACGTCGGGGGCCAGCGCCTTGGCGTGGGGGCCGATCAGCTCGAGGTGCTCGGGGGCGTAGGCGTCGGAGAAGGCGAGGGCTTCGGCCAGGCTGTCGGCCTCGACGAGGACGCAGGCGGCCGGCTCCGGTCCGGGGCGCAGCGCGGCGAGCTGGTCGATCTCGGCCGCCAGCCGGTCGAGGAGGACGGGGTCGGCGGCCACGGCCAGGACGAGGCTCTGCGGGCCGTGCTCGGCCTGGGCGATCAGGTCGAGCGCGATCAGCCGCAGCGACCCGAGGTCGTCGGCGTCGAAGATCACGAGCAGGTCGCTCGGGCCGGCGAAGCCGTCGAGGCCGACCCGGTCTGAGACCTGACGCTTGGCCTCCTGGACGTAGAGGTTGCCGGGACCGACGATCACGTCGACGGGGGGCACGCTCTCCGTCCCGTGGGCGAGGGCGGCCACCGCCTGGGCGCCGCCCATCCGGTAGACGGTGGTCACCGCACAGAGGCCGCACGCCCCGAGGAGCACGTCGGCCACGGGGGGCGGCGTGCAGACGACGACCTCCTGGACGCCGGCCGCCCGGGCGGTGACCACGCCCATCACCACCGTGCTCGGGTAGGGCGCCTGGCCGCCGGGCACGTAGACGGCGGCCCGACGGACCGGCAGCTCGCGCAGGCGGATCCGGTGGCCCTGGGGCAGCGTGACCTCGCGCTCGTCGTCGACCGCCGCGAACGCGACCTGGGCGACGTTGGCGATCGCGACCTCGAGGCCCGAGCGGACGTCGGCCGGGAGCTGGGCGTCGGCCCAGGCGAGCTCGTCGGGCGTGGCCACGAGGGGGTGGCCGGGAGCGTCGAACTGGGCGGTGTACTGCGCGACGCGCGGCGTCGCCCCGGTCGCGGACGTCGGCGACGATCGCCGCCACCGCCGCCGAGACGTCGGCCGCGGCGGGGACGAGGCCGCGAACCTCGCGGACGAGCTCCTGCGGATCGGCGGTCAGGCGCCGGCGCTCAATGCGCACGGAGCCGCTCCAGCACCTCGTCGATCGCCGCCGCCTTCAGCTTGTGCGCCACCGGGTTGGCGATCAGCCGGGCCGTGCAGACGACGAGCTCCTCGCGGATCACGAGGTTGTTCTCGCGGAGGGTGGTCCCGGTCGCCGTGAGGTCGACGATCGCCTCGGCCAGGCCGGTCAGCGGCGCCAGCTCGACCGAGCCCTTGACCTCGACGATCTCCGCCTGGCGGCCGGTCCGCTCGAAGTGGCGCAGGGCGATCCGCGGGTACTTGGTCGCCACGCGCATCACCCCGAGCCGGCGGAGCGCCTCGGCGGCCGGGTCGGGGCCGGCGGTGGTGGCGAGCACCATCGTGCAGCGACCGTAGCCGAGGTCGAGGAGCTCGTAGACCTCACGGCCGGCGCCGGGGCTGGCCGAGTCGGCCTGCTCCATCAGGACGTCCTTGCCGGTGATCCCGAGATCGGCGGCGCCGGCGGCGACGTAGGTCGGCACGTCGGAGGGGCGCATCGTGATCAGGCCGACGTCCTCGAACAGGAGCTTGCGGTCGTTGCCGCGGACCTCCTGGGTGTCGACGCCGAGCCGCTCGAGGCGGTCGAGCGTCTCGCTGAAGAGGGCCCCGCGGGGGACGGCGATCGTGAGGCCGTTGGTCGGGCGGCTCACCGCCCCGCCTCCCCGCCGCCGCGCTCCTCGCCGGCCAGCGCCATGTGGAGCCGGTCGACGGCGAGGGCGAAGCCGACGGCCGGCTGCGAGGCGCCGAAGCGGCCGAGCAGGTCGTCGTAGCGGCCGCCGCCGCCGATCGGCATGCCGACCGCCGGGTCGTAGACCTCGAAGATGGCCCCGCTGTAGTAGCCGATCGACCGCAGCGAGAGGCCGAGGTCGAAGATCACGCGCTCGGCGACGGCCGGCTCGAGCCGGGCGTGGACGCTGCGCAGACCGGCCATCGCCTCGGCCACCGGACCCGTCGGTCCGTGGAGGATCCCGGGGCCGCCGCGCATGAGCGGCACCCGTTGCAGGAGCTCGACCGCCTCGGTGGTGAGGTCGAGCGCCCGGAGCTCCTGCTCGAGCGAGACGAAGTCGCCGCGGGTGAGCTCGCCGAGCAGACGGCTGCGAGCGTCGGCGGGCACGCCCAGGCTCTCGAGCAGGGACGGGTAGAGGGCGGCGTCGCCGAGGCCGACCTTGTAGGCCGACAGGCCGACGGCGTCGAGGGCGTTGCAGATCACCGTCAGCACCTCGGCCGTGCCCACCGGAGCTGGCGAGCCGATCAGCTCGATCCCGGCCTGGAGGAACTCGCGCGGCTGGCCGCGCTGGGGGCGCACGCCGCGGTAGGAGTGAGCGAAGTAGCAGAAGCGCAGCGGCGGCTCGGCGTGCTGGTAGCGGGTGGCCACGACCCGAGCGATGGGCACCGTCATGTCCGAGCGCAGGACGAGGACCTCGCCGTTCTCGTCGAAGACGCGGTAGGCCGGTCGCGCGTCGGCCATGTCGCCCTGGGCGAGCACCGCCTCGTACTCGAGGGCCGGCGTGTAGACCTCGCCGTAGCCGGCGGCCGCGAACACGTCGCGGAGCACTTCGGTGATCGCGCGGAGCTCGCGCATCTCGTCGGGCAGCACGTCCCGGGTGCCGCTGGGAATCGGATGGATCACCGTTGGGACCGTACTTGAGTCCGACCCGTCAACCGGCCGTGCCGGCGGCCTCGCCGCGTCAGACGGTGACGACCGGTCCGGTGGCCACCCGTTCGATGCGGGCGCCGAGCTCGCGCAACCGCTCGTCGATCCGCTCGTAGCCGCGGTCGATCTGGCGGACGTTGCCGATGACGCTTTGGCCGTCGGCGCAGAGAGAGGCGATCAGCATCGCCATTCCGGCGCGGATGTCCGGCGATTCGAGCGGTCCGCCGCGCAGCCGGCGCGGGCCGGTGACGATCGCCCGGTGGGGATCGCAGACGACGATGTCGGCGCCCATCATGGTCAGCTTGTCGGTGAAGATCAGCCGGTTCTCGAACATCCACTCGTGGATCAGCACCGATCCCTCGGCCTGGGTGGCCATGGCCACCGCGATGCTCGTCAGGTCGGCCGGGAAGGCCGGCCACGGGCCGTCCTGGACCTTGCGCTTGTAGTCGCCGACGTCCGACTTGACGACCAGGCGCTGGCCGCCGGGGACGAGGATGTCGTTGCCGTCGAGCTCGCTGCGCAGGCCGAGCTGGTCGAAGACGAGACGGATCATCCGCAGGTCGCCGGGGATCGTGTCCTTGATCCGCAGCTCGCCGCCGGTCACCCCGGCCAGGGCCATGAAGCTTCCGATCTCGATGTGGTCGGGCGCGACGGTGTGGCTGGCCCCGCGCAGGCGCTCGACGCCGTTGACGGTGACGAGGTTCGAGCCGATCCCCTGGATGTCGGCGCCCATCTTGACCAGCATCCGCGCCAGGTCCTGGACGTGGGGCTCGCAGGCGGCGTTGCCGATCACCGTCGCGCCGGGCGTCAGCGCCGCCGCCATCAGGACGTTCTCGGTCGCCATGACCGACGGCTCGTCCATGAACACGTCGCCGGCGCGCAGGCCGTCGGGGGCGCTCAGGAGGATGTCGCGGCCGTGGGTCGTCGTGGCGCCGAGCGCGCGGAAGGCGTCGAGGTGGGGATCCAGGCGCCGGCGGCCGATCACGTCGCCGCCGGGCGGGGGCATCTCGGCGCGCCCGAAGCGGGCGAGGAGCGGCCCGGCGAGGAGGAAGGACGCGCGGATCTGCTCGGAGAGCGACCGCTCGACCGAGGCCGCGCCGACGTCGGCCGCGCACAGGAGAAGCTCGTGCTCGCCGGTCCACTGGACCCGGACGCCGATCCCGTGGAGGATCTCGAGCATCGCGTCGACGTCGCGGATGCGGGGGACGTTGGCGACGCGCACCTCGTCGGCGGTGAGCACCGACGCGGCGAGGATGGGAAGCGCGCTGTTCTTGTTTCCGGCGGGGACGACCGTGCCCGAGAGCGGTACGCCTCCGTGGATTACGAGCTTCTCCATAAGCGGTTTGCGCACGCGCCAGATTCGCAGGCGGGGAGCAGCCGAGCGCCTGGGGAGGGTAACAGCCATTCTGGGGTGGGATTCGCCGCCGGTGGCGGCGACCCTGCGGAGCGCGCCGGCGATCAGGGGGCCGGCGGGGCGCGCGCCGCGCCGGGCGCGACGGCGGCCCGGCGTCGAGACGGGCGCCGGCTCATGCAACCCGCCTTGCACGATCTTCGGCTTTCCAGAGCCGTTCGCGCGGAGCGGCGGGCGCCGTCGGCGGTTCCGTCCGATGGGGCTTCTACCTTACGAACGTATGTTCTGGCGCCCGCAACGAGCCCCCCTCGCCGGCAGCGCCGTGCATCGTGCCCTTCGCCTGGTTCGGGCCTTCTTTCTGCTCGAGGACGTGCTCGAGCCGCCCGACCCCGCGGAGCGGCCCCCGCCGCCCGGATCCCGCGCCCCGCCCGGCCGCCGACCCCCTGGGAGGGGGGACGGGAACGCCGCGCGGGTGCATCCCCATCGCACGCGATTACGGCCGAGAACGGCCGGGGCGCGTCGCGGGGCACCGCCGGCGCCACCGCAGCACTGCATCTCACCCGTGGCTCGCTCGCGAGCCTGCCCGCCGGCATCGCCCGCGCGGGCAGGACGCGACTGACCCTCCACCGGGGCGCGAGTTGGGAGGCTCGGCCACGCGGCCGGCAGGTCGGAGTCCGCCGGGTCCCATCTCCATTGCGGACATGGGGCGGCGAGCTCCGGCCGCCGGTCGTGGTGGAGTGCGGCGAGCGGTCGGCTCCGGCCCGCCTGAGTGGTCGCGGCCGCAGCCACGTCGGCGCGCGCCGCCGATCACCGGCGCCGGCGCCAGGCGGGACCACCGACGAGCACCGTCACGCGTGGCGATGCCCGCGCCGGCGGGCTTGGTCCGCGACGCCGAGAGACTGGCCGTTTACGACCGCGACCACTTAGGGTCTGAGCGTGGCCGCAGAATCTCGATCGAAGTCGGCTCCCGAGGGGGCGGACGGGCGGCCCGGGCGGCCCGGACGGACGGGACCGGCGAAGACGGGGATGGCCGCGCTCACCCTCGGCGCCCTCGGCGTCGTCTTCGGGGACATCGGGACCAGCCCGCTCTATGCGGTCCAGACGGTGTTCACCGCCGACCAGCACGCGGTCCACGCGACGCCGGCCGAGGTCTACGGCGTGATCTCACTGATCTTCTGGTCGATCACGATGATCGTCTCGGTCAAGTACGTGACGTTCATCATGCGGGCCGACAACGGCGGCGAGGGCGGGATCATGGCGCTCACCGCCCTGATCGAGGGGCTGCACCTGAGGAGCCGGCGGACCAAGCTGGCGCTCGCCACCCTCGGCATCCTCGGGGCGTCGCTGTTCTACGGCGACGGGATGATCACGCCGGCCATCTCCGTGCTCTCGGCCGTGGAGGGGTTGAAGGTGGCGGCGCCGAGCCTCGGGTCGCTGGTCCTGCCGATCACGGTGGCGGTGATCAGCCTGCTGTTCGCGATCCAGCGCTTCGGCACCCAGCTCGTCGGCACCCTGTTCGGCCCGGTCATGGCCGTGTGGTTCGGCGTCCTCGCCCTGATCGGCGCCGTCGAGCTCGCCCATCATCCGTCGATCATCAAGGGCCTCTCGCCGACCTACGGCGCACGGTTCCTGTTCGACCACGGCGCCGTCGCATTCATCGCCCTCGGATCGGTCGTCCTCGCCGTCACCGGCGCCGAGGCCCTCTACGCCGACATGGGCCACTTCGGCCGCGGGCCGATCCGCCGGGCCTGGTTCGCGCTCGTCTTCCCGGCCCTGACGCTGAACTACCTGGCCCAGGGGTCGCTGATCCTGCGCTCGCCCAGGGGCGTCGAGAACCCGTTCTTCCTGCTGCTCCCGTCCTGGGGCCAGATCCCGATGGTGGGGCTCGCGACGGTGGCCACGGTGATCGCCTCCCAGTCGGTCATCTCCGGGGCGTTCAGCGTGACCCGCCAAGCCGTCCAGCTGGGCTTCCTGCCTCGGCTGACCATTCGCCATACCTCCGAGCACGAGATCGGACAGGTCTACGCCCCGGCGATCAACATGGCCCTGCTCGTGGCCGTGGTCGCCCTCGTCCTCGCCTTCGGCTCCTCCGCCGGCCTGGCGTCGGCCTACGGGGTCGCCGTGACCGGCACGTTCATCCTCAACACCATCCTCTACCTCGCGGTCGCCCGCTGGCGATGGAACAAGCCGAAGCGCCTGGTCGCGCTCGGGGCGGCTGTCTTCCTCACCGTCGAGGTCACCTTCTTCGCCGCCAACCTGACCAAGGTCGTCCACGGCGGCTGGCTGCCGCTGGCCATCGCGGCGATCGTCTTCACCGTCCTCACCACGTGGCGGCGCGGCCGCGACATCGTGACCGCCCGGCGCGACCGCGAGGAGGGCCCACTGGCCGAGTTCGTCCGCCAGCTCGACCGGCGTGAGTTCCCGGTGGTGCGCGTACCCGGCACGGCCGTGTTCCTGAACGCCAACCCCAAGACCACGCCTCTGGCCATGCGGGCCAACGTCGAGCACAACCACGTCGTCCACGAGCACGTGGTCATCGTCTCGCTCGAAACCGAGCGCGTTCCCCACGTCGCCCCGGACGACCGCCTGGCCACCGACGACCTCGGCAATCCGTTCGACGGGATCACGCGCATCACCGCGCGCTTCGGCTTCCAGGACGACACCGACGTTCCGGCCGCCCTCGAGCTGGCCAACGACCTCGGCCTGCTCGAGGGTCCGTGCGATCTGGACACCGCCACGTACTTCCTCTCCCAGATCACGATCGTCCCCTCCGACGCCCCGGGCATGGCCCGCTGGCGCAAGCGGCTCTTCCTCCACATGGCGCACAACTCGGCGAGCCCCGTCTCCTACTTCCGCCTGCCGGACGACCGCACGGTGACGATGGGCGAGCAGATCGAGCTATGACGGCACCGTCGCCGACCGAACCGAAGCCCAGGCCGACCTGGCCGGCCGCGGTGATCTTCGACCTCGACGGCGTCCTCGTCGACTCCGAGCAGCTCTGGAACCAGGCCAAGGAGGCGCTCGTCCGGGAGGTCGGCGGTCATTGGCTGCCGCAGGCGCCGGTCGCGATGATGGGGATGAGCTCGCCCGAGTGGACCGCCTACCTCCGGGACGTGCTCGGCGTGCCGATGAGCGCCGAGGACATCAACCGGTCGGTCGTCCGCCGCATGCAGGACGGTTACGCCCGCCACCTCCCGCTGTTGCCGGGAGCCGGCGCCGCCGTCCGCGCCCTCGGTCGCCGCTGGCCCCTCGGCCTGGCGTCGTCGTCCAACCGCGAGATCATCGACGCCGTCCTGTGCCTCTCCGGCTTCGCCGACGCCTTCCGCGTCACCGTGTCCTCGGAGGAGGTGGCGCGCGGCAAGCCGGCGCCCGATGTCTATCTCCGGTGCGCCGCCCGCCTCGGAGCCGACCCCGCTGCCTGCCTGGCGGTCGAGGACTCGACCAACGGTCTGCGGGCGGCCGTCGCGGCCGGCATGACGGTGATCGCCGTGCCCAACCCCCACTACCCACCGACGGCCGACGCCGTCGCCCTCGCCGTCGCCTCGGTGGCCGTGGTCGGCGACGTCACGTGCGACCTCGTCGACCGGATCTCGCCCGCGGCCTAACGCAGAGCGCCGGCCGCCCGAAACCAGGCGACCGGCGCTAGACAAAA
>CAWCIT010000004.1:0-16555 GCA_963795745.1 uncultured Solirubrobacterales bacterium | reverse complement strand
ATGTATTGCTGTGCTCCTGGGCTTCGCGTCGTCGGCGTCGGCCGGCGTGTTCTTCGCCGCGGGCCCGAACCTGCCGAGTCCGCTGACCGTGGGGCAGTTAGGGGTTCCGGCGACGTTGACGATCCAGAACGCCTCCAACGGCAAAGAGGCGGGTCTGAATGTGACGTTGACGCAGATCACGCTGGTGCCCAGTTGCGGGACGGGGGCGGTCTCGGGCGCGGATTGCCCGGCGGCGGCCAGACGGATACCGTCACGGTGACGGGTGTCCATAACGGCATCACGGTGACGGCGACGGCCAACGCGACGGTGACGTTGACGCCGGCGCCGCCGTTGATCGCGGTGACCAAGGCGGCGGCGCCGCCGAGCGAGGTCGTGCCGGGCGGGACTTCACGTTCACGGTGCAGGTTCACAATCCGAGCACGCTCGAGCCGGTGACGATCACCCAGCTCGTGGACAACGTCTATGGTGACCTGACGAAGGCGCGCAACACGACGTGCGGCGCGTTGATCGGCGTGACTTTGGCGCCGGGGGCGACGAGCGCGCCGTGCACGTTCACGGGCGCGTTCACGGGCGTGGCGGGCGCGAGCCAGACCGATACGGTGACGGTGACGGGCGTGAACAACGGGATCGACGGTGACGGCGACGGCGCAGGCGATGGTGACGTTGACGCCGGTGAACGCGCCGGTGATCGCGGTGACCAAGGCGGCGGCGCCGCCGACGCAGGCGGCGCCGGGCGGCGACTTCACGTTCACGGTGGCGGTGTCGAACCCGAGTTCGACGACGCCGGTGACGATCACCCAGCTGGTCGACAACGTCTATGGGGATCTGACCAAGGCGCGCAACTCGACGTGCGGGGCGCTGATCGGGGTGACGTTGCAGCCGGGGGCGAGCACGGCGCCGTGTAGCTTCACGGGCGCGTTCACGGGGGCGGCGGGTGCGTCGCAGACCGATACGGTGACGGTGACGGGCGTGAACAACGGCGTGACGGTGACGGCGACGGCGAACGCGACGGTGACCTTGACGCCGCCGCCGGCGGGGCCGCAGATCGCGGTGACCAAGGCGGCGAGCCCGTCGAGTCGGGTCGCGCCGGGTGGGACGTTCACGTTCACCGCGACGGTGTCGAACCCGAGCGCGACGGTGCCGGTGACGATCACGCAGTTGATCGACAACGTGTACGGCAACCTGGCGACGCGTCCGGGTAGCTCGTGCGGCGCGTTGATCGGCGTGACGTTGGCGCCGGGGGCGACGAGTGCGCCGTGCAGCTTCACCGGGCCGTTCAACGGCAGTGGCGGCGCGTCGCAGACCGACGTGATCACGGTCACCGGCGTGCACAACGGCACCACCGTGACGGCCACCGCCCAGGCCACCGTCACCCTCACGCCGGCCGCCGATCACCTCGCCCGGCCGCCCTCCACGCGCCGGCGGCCTGCGTCGCCCGCCGTTCAAGGTCTACGTGACCGGCTCGAACGTCCGGGCCGCCACGTTCTACGTCGACGGCCGCAAGGTGGCAGCGCCAGCGTCCGCGACGCCCAGGGCCGGCTGTCGGCTGACGATCAACCCGGCGCGCCTGTCCAAGCGGCGCGGTCCACCGGCTGAAGGTCGTCACCCAGCCCGTGGCCCACACCGGCCAGCCGGTCCACACGCTCACCCGGACCTTCGCGGTCTGCGCCCCGCCGGTCGTCCCCCGCTTCACCGGCTGAGCGACCGGCGCCGCATCGACGGGTGCCGCGTGGCTGCGCAGGGCGCTGGCCGCGACGACCAGGGCGATCCCCAGCAGCTCGAGCGCGCCCGGCAGCTGCCCGAGGATGACGGCGCCGACGAGGGCCGCGGTGGCCGGCAGGAGCGAGAGCAGGAGCGCGAAGCGGGCGCGCGGCAGCCGCACGAGCGCGAGCTGCTCGAGGCCGTAGGGGATCACGCTCGAGAGGACGCCGACGAGGATGCAGGCGCCCAGGCGCCAGGCCGAGTCGAACGCCGGCCCGGCGCTCGGGGCCAGGAACGGTGCGGAGGCGGCGGCGCCGAGGATCATCCCGGCGGCCAGGCCGTCGCGCGGGCGCAGGCTGGCATCGGCGGCGACGCGGTGCCCGAGCACGACGTAGAGCGCCCACAGGCCGCCGGCGGCCGCCGCGAAGGCCACCCCGACCGGCGTTCCGGCCAGGTGGACGTCGGCGAGGAGGAGGACGCCGGCCGCCGCCGCGGCCAGGGCGGCGACGTCGCGGCGGCTGCGCGACCCGAGCGTGGCCACGGCGATCGGCCCCCAGAACTCGATCGCCACCGCCGTGCCCAGCGGCAGCCGGTCGATCGCCAGGTAGAAGCAGACGTTCATCCCGGTCAGCGTCAGCCCGAAGGCGCCGGCCAGCGCCAGGCGCCGGGCGCTCCAGTGCGCGCGCCACGGCCGCCGCCACACGGCCAGCGCCGCCGCCGCGGTGACCACGCGCAGCCAGGCGACGCCCGAGGCGGGGACGGCGGCGAACAGCAGCACGGCGAACGACGACCCGATGTACTGGGCGAGCGCCCCCAGGACGAACAGGCCCTGGGCCGGGACCCCGGCCAGCGCGGCGGCCGGCGGCGGGGCGGCCGCCGGCGCCGAGGCGGCCGGACCGGCGAGCGGGGCGGGCATGCCCCGAGTCTAGGAGCTGGCGTCCCGACCTCGCCGCCCCCGCCGGGCCCGGCCCGCCCGCCTGCGATGCTGGGCGCCCGCGCGCGCCGGCCCTCGGCCCGCCCGGCCCAACCCCGACGGAGGGATGCCCATGACCCTGGAGGAGCGCAGCGTCGACGACAACCTCGCCCGGTCGTGCGAGGTGTGCGGCGCCACCCTGACCACCGCCGAGATCGAGGCCTCGCGCGAGGCCGGCGGCCCCTTCCTCTGCGCCGTCCACGCCGCCGAGCAGCTGCCCGTCGAGGACGAGGTCGGCTAGCGGCCGCTCACGCCGCCGCCGCCAGCGCCCGGCGGACCCGCTGGGCCGAGACCGGGCCCCGGACCCCGAGGGCCTGGGCGAAGTGGCTGACCCGGAGCTCCTCGAGCATCCAGCCCGCCTCCTCGAGCGCCGCCGGCAACGGGCGCTCGGCCGGCCAGGCCGCCACGCGCTCGGCCAGGGCGCGCTCGAGCTCACCGACGGCGCGCATCCGATCGGCGTCCTGGGCGCGCTGGGCCGGCAGCCGCTCGAGGCGGCGCTCGGCCGCCCGCACGTAGCGCGCGACATCGGGCAGGCGCCCGGCCCCGGCCGCGACGGCGAACCCCGGGTGGACGAGGCGCCCGAGTTGGGCGGCGACGTCGAGGCGCGCCGGCGCGAGCCCCGGGTCGGCGGCGAGCGCCTCCAGGCGGCGGTGGACGGCGGACCGGGCCTCGAGGATCGCCACCACGTCGGCGAGCACGGCGGCGATGGCGTCGGCCAGCCCGCCGGCCACCCGCTCGCGCAGGGCCACGAAGTCGGCCTCGTTCCAGGCCGGCCCGCCGGCCTCCGCCACCAGGCGGTCGATCGCCGCCGCCGTCGCGTCGTCGATCACCGCCGCCGCCGACCCGTGGGGGGCGCCGGCCACCGTCAGCGCCGCCGCCCCGCTCAGGCCGCGGAGCGCCGCCCGCCCCGGCGAGGGCAGGCCGAGGACGAGGAGGCGCCGCGTCCCGGCGCGCATGGCCACCCGCTGGGCCTCCTCGGTCGGGAGCGCGAGCACGCCGACGGCGTGGCCCTCGTCGATCAACGCCGGGTAGGCCCGCACCGCGTCGGCCG
This sequence comes from uncultured Solirubrobacterales bacterium, assembly GCA_963795745.1. Lineage (GTDB taxonomy): Bacteria > Actinomycetota > Thermoleophilia > Solirubrobacterales > Solirubrobacteraceae > Palsa-513. Next base: position 12,830 of record CAWCIT010000004.1, on the reverse strand, counting down.
TCCCGGGCAGGGCGACCGTGCGCGGGAGCGTCCCGAGCGTCCACGACCGCAGGCCATGGCGCTCGAGCCCCACCGTCGCCGCCGCCAGCGCGGCCTCCAGACGCGGGCGGAGCGTCGCCCGCAGCCGCTCGAGGTCGATGTCCTGCGCCAGGGGGGCGCCGCTGTCCTCGACGACGCGGAAGGTCATCCGCAGGTGGGCGGGCAGGCGCGAGACGTCCCACGCCTGCGGCGGGACGCGCACGCCGCGCAGCCGCTCGAGCTCGGCCGCCACCGCGTCGCACAGGGCCCCGTCCCGCGGGCGCAGGTTTGCCACCACCTCGGCGGCCAGCGCCGGCACCGGGACGAGCGGCCGACGGAGGTCCTTGGGCAGCGAGCGGATCAGCGCCGTCACGAGCTCCTCGCGCAGCCCGGGCACGAGCCAGTCGAACCCGGCGGGGCGCAGGCGGGCGAGCGCGGCCAGCGGCACCTCGACGGTCACGCCGTCGTCCTCGGCGCCCGGCTCGAAGCGGTAGCTCAGCGGCAGCACGAGCTCGTCCTGGCGCCACTCGCCGGGCAGCAGGCGCGCGTCGAGCGCGCCGGCGGCCGCCGGGTCGACCAGGAGCTCCCGCGTGTAGTCCAGGCGCCGGCGGGCCGGGCCGCGCTGGCGCCCCCACCAGCGCTCGAACGTGGCGGCCGAGACCACGGTGGCCGGGATCCGCTCGTCGTAGAACGCGAACCGCGCCTCGTCGGAGACGAGGATGTTCCGCCGGCGGACACGGTGCTCGAGCGCCTCGACCTCGGCCACCAGGCGGCGGTTGTGGGCCAGGAACTCGGGCTCGGCGTCCCAGTCGCCGTCGAGCAGCGCCCGGCGGATGAACTGCTCGCGGGCGAACGCCGGGTCGATCCGGTGGTAGGCGATCCGCCGGCCGGCGACCACGGGCAGGCCGTAGAGGGTGGCGCGCTCGGTGGCCATCACCGTCCCCCGCCGCCGGTCCCAGGCCGGGTCGTCGTAGCTGCGCCGCAGCAGGTGCCCGCCCAGCCGTTCGATCCACTCCGGCCGGATCCGCGCCGCCGTGCGGCCCCAGAGACGGCTGGTCTCGACGAGCTCGGCCGCCATCACCCACGCCGGCGGGCGGCGGGCGAGCACCGACCCCGGGAAGAGGGCGAAGCGGGCGCCGCGCGGGCCGTCGTAGTCGCGGCGCGTGGGATTGCGCATGCCCACGTGGGAGAGCAGGCCGCAGAGGAGGGCGAGGTGGATGTCCTCCTCCTCGCCCGGCTCGTGGCCGATCTCCACGCCGGCCGACCGGGCCGCCTGGCGCAGCTGGGCGACGAGGTCCTGCCACTCGCGCACCCGCAGGTAGTGGAGGAACTCGGCCCGGCAGCGCTTGCGGAACTGGCTGCCCGAGAGCGCGCGCTGGCCCTCGGCCAGATGGCGCCAGAGGCGCAGGTAGGTGAGGAAGTCCGAGTCCGGGTCGGCGTAGCGCGCGTGGGCCTCGTCGGCCGCCGGCCGCTCCTCCACCGGGCGCTCGCGCGGGTCCTGGATCGACAGCGCCGCCGCGATCACGATCACCTCCTCGGCGCAGCCCAGGCGTCCGGCCTCGAGCACCATCCGGCCCAGCCGCGGGTCGACCGGCAGGCGGGCGAGCCGCCGGCCGAGCGGCGTCAGGCGTCGGCCGTCCGGCGCCGGGCCGGCGGCGAAGGCGCCGAGCTCCTCGAGCAGGGCGATCCCGTCGCGGACCTGCCGGCGGTCGGGTGGGTCGATGAAGCCAAAGTCCTCGACCGCGCCCAGGCCGAGCGACGCCATCTGCAGGAGCACCGAGGCCAGGCTCGTGCGCAGGATCTCCGGCTCGGTGAAGTCGGGCCGCCCGGCGAAGTCCGCCTCGGAGTAGAGGCGGATGCAGATCCCGTCCGACGTGCGTCCGCAGCGTCCCTGGCGCTGGTCGGCCGACGCCTTCGAGACCGGCTCGATCGGCAGCCGCTGGACCTTCAGGCGGCTGCTGTAGCGGCTGATCCGGGCGGTTCCCGGGTCGACCACGGCGCCGATGCCGGGAACGGTCAGCGACGTCTCGGCCACGTTGGTGGCCAGGACGACCCGCCGGGCGCCGTGGGGGGCGAAGACGCGGCGCTGCTCGGCGTGGGACAGGCGCGAGTAGAGCGGGAGCACCTCGATCCGCGGGCCCAGACGCCCGGTCAGGACCTCGGCCGTGTCGCGGATCTCGCGCTCGCCGCTGAGGAAGACGAGCACGTCGCCCGGTCCGTCGCGCAGGAGCTCCTCGACCGCGTCGCCGATCGCCTCGATCGGGTCGCCGGTGCCGGGCGCCTCCCCCGCCTGCGTGTCCTCGTCGTCCTCCTCCTCCGCCGCCGCCGCCGCGCGCGCGCCCCGCCGAGCGGCCGGTAGCGCACCTCGACCGGGTAGGTCCGGCCGGAGACCTCGACCACCGGCGCGCCGCCGAAGTGGCGGCTGAAGCGGTCGGCGTCGATCGTGGCCGAGGCGATGATCAGCTTGAGGTCGGGGCGCGACGGGAAGAGGCGCCCGAGGTAGCCGAGCAGGAAGTCGATGTTGAGGCTCCGCTCGTGGGCCTCGTCGACGATGATCGTGTCGTAGCGGGCGAGCAGCCGGTCGCGCTGGATCTCGGCCAGGAGAAGCCCGTCGGTGACGAAGCGCACGAGGGTTCCCGGCGCCGAGCGGTCGTTGAAGCGCACGGCGTAGCCGACCGCCTCGCCCAGCGAGACGCCGAGCTCCTCGGCCACGCGCTCGGCCGCCGCCCGGGCGGCCAGCCGCCGCGGCTGGGTGTGGGCGATCTGACCGGCGACGCCCCGGCCGAGCTCGAGGCAGAGCTTGGGCAGCTGGGTCGTCTTGCCCGACCCGGTCTCGCCGGCCACGATCACCACCTGGTGGGCGGCGATCGCGGCCAGCAGGTCCTCGCGCCGGGCACTGACCGGAAGCTGCGGCGGATAGGTGATCACCGGCACGTTGGCCCGCCGGGCGGCGGCGCGGATCTCGGTTGGCGAGGTCATCCTGACCAGCGAGGATAGGCGAGCCGCTGCGCCCGGCCGCGTTGGCGCGGCGTAGGATGAGGTGACGTGGCGTGTGCTCATCCACCGGCTCGGGTCACGCGTGTCCTGGCCGCCCTGGTCGCGACCGCGTCCGCCCTGCTGCTGACTGACGTCGGCGCCGGCGCCGCGGCGCCGGCGGCCCGCGACTGCGCGCCGCCCAGCTACCCGGCCGCCGGCTACTTCGACCGCGTCACGGTCACCGGGGCGAGCTGTGCCACCGGGAGCCGCGTCGCCCTCGCCTACTACCGCTGCCGCACCCACGCCGGCGACCCGGCCGGCCGCTGCCCGGGCGGCGTGCTCGGCTTCCGCTGCCGCGAGCTGCGCCAGGCGAGCTCGACCCAGATCCAGGCTCGCGTGACCTGCCTGCGCGGCCGCACCCGGGTCGTCCACGTCTACAGCCAGGACCTCCCCGGCTGAACCCCGCCCGCCCGGCCGCGCCCGGTCGTCCACGTCTACAGCCAGGATCTCCCCGGCTGAACCTCGGCCGCCCGGCCGCCCGGCGACCACCGCTCCCAGGCACCCACCCCGACCGGTGACACACGCCGCGGCGCCGCCGTGCGGTGGCACATGCCCGGCGGCGGTAGAGTCCGCCCGGGGACTGGGTTGACACCGTCAAAAATCACCGGGCCACGGGTGTGGGCCGTAACGGTCGGCCTGCTGGTCGCCGCCGGGGTGACGGTGTTCGACGTGCTCAACTCCGGCACCGTCGTGATCGGGACGGTGGTGCTCGCTCCGTTCGTCGTCTCCCTCCTCACCGGCCCGCGCGATACCGGGCTCGTCGCGGCGGCGGCCGTCGCCCTCGTGCTCGCGAGCCCCGCCTGGAACGGAGACTTCCTCACCGGCGGCTATCTCCTGCGCGTGGCCGTCGTCGCCGTCGGCGGCGTCGTGTCGGTCCTGGCCAGCCGCGCCCACGAGCGGATCGCCGTCGACCGCGCCCGGTTCGCCCTGCTCGCCGCCGTGGCCGAGGTCGCCGACGGGCGCCTGACGCTGGAGGAGACCGCCGACCGGCTGTGCGGGCTGATCGTCCCGGCCTTTGCCGAGCTCTGCGTGCTCGACGCCGTCGGGGACGGCGGGCCGCGCCGCCTGGCCGCCCGGACCGCCGGCCCGGATGCCGCCGCGCTCGAGGCGGCGCTCGCCGACCGCCCGCACGGCGGCCTGGGCGCGCCAGCCGTCGTGGCGCTCCGAGCCCGCGGCCGCGAGGTCGGAGCGCTGACCCTGTTCGCGCCCGGCGGCTACGCCGACGACGAGCTCGCGTTCTTCGCCGTCCTCGCCGGCCGGGTGGCGCTGGCCCTCGACAACGCCGGCCTCTTCACCGAGCTGCGGGCGACCGAGGCCCAGCTGACCACGGCCCTCGGCAGCCTGAGCGAGGCGGTGACGATCCAGGACCCGGGCGGCGGACTCGTGTACGCCAACCAGGCGGCCGCGGCGCTGCTCGGCTACGCGTCGCCGCAGGAGCTGCTCGCCACGGCGCCGACGGCCATCGCCGAGCGCTTCGACTCCTTCCGCGAGGACGGCTCGCCGCTCGACCTCGCCGACCTGCCCGGCCGGCGGGTCCTCCGGGGTGAGGAGCCCGAGCCGCTCGTCGTGCGCGCCGTCGACCGCCGGACGGGCGAAGCGCAGTGGCGCATGACCAAGGCGACCGCCATCCGCGACCCCGCCGGCGCCGTCCAGCTCGTGGTCAACGTCATCACCGACATCACCGCGGCCAAGCGGGCGGAGCTGGCGCAGCGGCTGCTGGCCGACGCCGCCGCCGCGCTCGCGTCGTCGCTCGACTACGAGCGGACCCTCCAGCAGGTCGCCGATCTCGCCGTCCCGGCGCTCGCCGACTGGTGCTCGGTGAGCCTGCCCGACGACCGCGGCGCCCTGCTCACGGTCGCCGTCAGCCACGTCGACCCGGCCAAGGTGGCGTTGGCCCGCGTGCTCGGCGAGCGCTATCCGACGTCGCTCGACGAGCCCGGTGGCGCGGCCGCCGTCTTCCGTGACGGGGTGGCCCGGCGCGTCAACGGGATCACCGACGAGATGCTCGCCGCCGCCGCCCGCGACGCCGATCACCTCGCCGCGGTGCGCGGCCTCGGCATCGCCGCCGCCCTGATCGTCCCGATGATCAGCGGTGGCCGGAGCATCGGCGTGCTCAGCCTGGTCAGCGCCGAGTCCGGGCGGTCGTTCAGCCCCGACGACGCCGTTCTGGCCGGCGAGCTCGCCCGCCGGGCGGCGACCGCCGTCGAGAACGCCCGCCTCTACACCGAGCGCTCGACGATCGCCCGGATCCTCCAGGCCGGCCTGCTCCCCGACGAGCTGCCCGAGCTGCCCGGCTGGCGCACGGCCACCCTCTACCGCCCGGCCGGCGACGAGACCTCGGTCGGCGGCGACTTCTACGAGGCCTTCCGGATCGACGGCGGCTGGATGCTCGTCGTCGGCGACGTGACCGGACGAGGCGCCACGGCCGCCGCCCTGACCGCGCTGATGCGCCACACGCTGCGCACGGCGGCGACGTTGACCGGGTCCCCGGCCCGGGCGCTGGCCAAGCTCAACGACGAGCTCGGCGCCCGGCCCGACCTCGCCCTGTGCACCGCGGTGTGCGTCGTCCTGCGCGAGGATGGCGACGGCGCCCGGGCCGAGATCACCTGTGCCGGGCACCCCCTCCCGCTGCTCATCCGCGACGGTCGGGTCGAGCACGTCGGTCGGTTCGGGGCGCTCCTCGGCGCCTACGCCGGCGAGGAATGGGAGGCGGAGACGATCGCGATCGCGCCCGGCGACGTCCTCCTGCTCTACAGCGACGGCGTGCTCGACACCGTCGGCGCCGAGGATCGCTTCGGGCCCGATCGCCTGACCGGCGCCCTGGCCGGCGCCGCCGGGGCCGAAGCGGCAATCCGCCGCCTCGACGCTGCCCTGGCCGAATTCCAGGTCGGGCGCCAGGCCGACGACACGGCGGTCCTCGGCGTCGAGCGGCTCCCCGTCGGGTCGGCGCTGCCCCACGCCCGGCGGACCGGCGACCGCGCCGCCTGAACCGCGCCGACGTGCGGTTGAATGCGATGGAGACGCGTAGCTCCGAGGTATTCTTCGTCTCAGTCGGCTTCCCACTGGAGAGAGGAGAGCCCAATGGCAGGCGTCCGCGTCTCGCTTGAGGTCAACGGCACCACTTACGAACGCGAGGTGGAGCCACGGCTCCTGCTCGTCCATTTCCTGCGCGACAACCTCGGTCTGACCGGCACCCACGTCGGGTGCGACACCTCCAACTGCGGCGCCTGCACCGTCCACCTCGACGGCGCGGCTGTGAAGTCGTGCACCGTGCTCGCCGTCCAGGCCGACGGCGCCGCGGTGACGACGATCGAGGGCCTGGGCGCCATCGACGACCTGCACCCGCTCCAGGAGGCCTTCTGGGAGCACCACGGCCTGCAGTGCGGTTACTGCACCCCGGGCATGATCATGGCCGCCGCCGACCTGCTCGAGCGCAACCGCGACCCCTCCGAGGAGGAGGTGCGCCGGGCGCTCGCCGGCAACCTCTGCCGCTGCACCGGCTACCACAACATCGTCAAGGCGGTCCTCGCCGCGGCCCGGGCGCCGCGGTCGGGCGACGCCGAGCCGCCGGCCGCGCCCGGCGACCCGACGGTCCCGGTCGTGGGGGTGGGGGCATGACCGCCACCGAGGGCAACGGCGCCCCCCGCGGGGGCCACGGCTACGTCGGACGGCGCATGCGCCGCAAGGAGGATCCGCCGCTGATCACCGGCCAGGGCGTCTACACCGACGACATGGTCCTCCCCGGCATGCTCCACGCGGCCTTCGTCCGCTCGACCGAGGCCCACGCCCGGATCACCGGGATCGACACCGCGGCCGCGGCCGGCCGGCCCGGCATCCACGCCGTCTTCACCGCCGAGGACCTCGACCTGGCCGCGGGCATGCCGATGGCCTGGGTGCCGCCCGGCGTCGACGTCAACACCCCCGAGCACTGGCCGCTGGCCCGGGGCGAGGTCAAGCACGTCGGCCAGGCCGTGGCCGTCGTCTTCGGCGAGGACAAGTACGCCGTGGTCGACGCCGCTCGCGAGGTCGTCGTCTCCTACGAGTCCCTGCCCGTCGTCGTCGACCCCGAGGCCGCGCTCGCCGACGGGTCGCCGCTCGTCCACGAGGAGTTCGCCACCAACCAGACCCACCAGTGGGGCCTGGGCTCCGAGGACATGGACGTCGCCTGGGAGGAGGCCGACGTGATCGTCGAGCGGCGGATCGTCAACCACCGGACGGCCGGGGCGCCGATCGAGCCCCGGGCCTGCCTGGCCGAGTACCGGGCCGGCTATCTGACCCTGTGGACGACGACCCAGATCCCCCACCTGACGCGGTCGTTCCTGGCCGGGTCGATGCAGATGAGCGAGGACCGCATCCGCGTGGTCGCCCCCGACGTCGGCGGGGCCTTCGGGGTCAAGCTCAACCACTATCCGGAGGAGGCGGTGGCCTGCGCGGCCTCGCGCCGGCTCGGCCGGCCGATCAAGTGGACGGAGACGCGCTCCGAGCACATGGCCACCACCATCCACGGCCGTGACCAGATCGACTACGTGAAGATGGGGCTCAAACGGGACGGGACGATCACCGGGATCCACATCAACCTGATCGCCGACCTCGGTGCCTACTACCTGCTGCTGACGCCGTTCATCCCCTGCTTCACCGCGTTCGTGGCCGGCGGCTGCTACAAGATCCCGCGGGTGCGGACCGACATCACCGGCGTCTTCACCAACAAGTTCCCGACCGACGCCACCCGCGGCGCCGGCCGGCCGGAGGCGACCCACCTGCTCGAGGTGATGGTCGAGCAGGCGGCGGCCGAGCTCGGCCTCTCGCCGATCGAGATCCGCCGGCGGAACTTCATCCCCAAGGAGGACTTCCCGGCCACGGTGGCCGTCGGCGTGGTCTACGACTCGGGCGACTACCACGGGACGCTCGACAAGCTGCTCTCGAAGTTCGACATGGACGAGTTCGAGCGGACGCGCTCGGAGCTGCGCGCGCGCGGCATCTACCGGGGGATCGGCTACTCGACCTACATGGAGATCTGCGGCCTCGCCCCGTCGCGGGTGGTCGGGCCGGGCGGCGTCGGCATCCAGGCCGGCTTCTGGGAGTCGGCGGTCGTCCGCGTCCACCCGTCGGGCTCGGTGACCGTGTTCACCGGGACCTCGCCCCACGGCCAGGGCCTCGACACCGGCATGGCCCAGATCGTGGCCGACCGCCTCGGGACCTCGCCCGACCTGGTCGAGGTCATCCACGGCGACACCAACACCGGTCCCTACGGCATGGGCACCTACGGCTCGCGGTCGCTGTCGGTCGGCGGCGAGGCGGTGGCCCGGGCGGCGGTCAAGGTCCAGGAGAAGGCGAAGAAGATCGTCGCCCACCTGCTCGAGGCGGCGCCGGAGGACATTGAGGTGGAGGGGGAGCGGTTCTCGGTGCGAGGGTCGCCGGGCGCGGGGAAGACCCTGGCCGAGGTCTCGGCCGCCGCTTACATCCCGGAGAACCTGCCGGACGGCATGGAGCCGGGGCTGGAGGAGACGACGTTCTACGACCCGGAGAACTTCGTCTACCCGTTCGGCGCCCACGCCTGCGTGGTCGACGTCGACGTCGAGACCGGGCGGGTCGACGTGGCCCGCTACGTCGCGGTCGACGATTGCGGCCCGGCGATCAACCCGATGATCATCGAGGGGCAGGTCCACGGCGGGATCGTCCACGGGCTCGGGCAGGCGCTCTACGAGCGGATCCACTACGACGAGAAGGGCCAGCTGGTGACGCCGACCTTCGTCGAGTACGCCCTGCCGAGCGCGGCCGACGTCCCGTTGTTCGAGACCGACCGGACGGAGACGCCGTCGCCGAGCAACTCGCTCGGCGTCAAGGGCGTCGGCGAGGCGGGGACGATCGCCTGCACGCCGGCGGTGGTCAACGCGGTGATCGACGCGCTGCGGCCCCTGGGCGTGACGTTCATCAACATGCCGTTGAGCTCGATGCATGTCTGGGAGACGATCCAGGAGGCACGGTCATGATTCCGGCAGAGTTCGACTACGTCGCGCCCACGTCCCTGGAAGAGGCGATCCGGGCGCTGTCGGAGGGCGGCGAGGACGCCAAGCTCCTGGCCGGAGGGCACTCGCTGCTGCCGCTGATGAAGCTCCGCTTCGCCACGCCGTCGCTGCTCGTCGACCTCCGGCGCGTCCCGGATCTGCGGGGTGTCGAGCGCGGAACGGGGCCTGGCGGATCGGCGCGATGACCCCGCACGCCGCGGTCGGCCGACGCCGAGCTCGGGCTCGTCGGCGCGGCGGCGGCACGATCGCCGACCCGCAGGTCCGCAACCGGGGGACGATCGGCGGCTCGCTGGCCGCACGGCGACCCGGCGTCCGACCTGCCCGCCGTGCTGCTCGCCGCCGAGGGCAGCGTCGCCGCTCCAGGGCCCCGGACGGCGCAGCGCGACGATCGCCGCGGCGGACCTGTTCCGCGACTACATGAAGACCGCGCTCGCGCCGGACGAGGTGATGACCGAGGTCCGCCTGCCGTCGCTCGACGGCTGGGGCTTCGGCTACGAGAAGTTCAACCGCCGCAGTGAGGACTGGGCGATGGTGGCGGTCTGCGCGCTCGTCAGCGCGTCCGGACGGCGTGTGCGAGGACGTGCGCATCGGCCTGACCAACATGGGCGTCGGTGCCGCTGCGGGCGACGGCGGCCGAGGAGGCCCTGCGGGGCCAGCCGCTGTCCGCCGAGTCGATCGCCGCGGCGGCCGACGCAGGCCGCCGAGGGCACGACGCCGCCGGCCGACCTCAACGCCACCGCGGAATACAGGCGCCACCTGGCGCGGGTCCTCTGCCGGCGGGCGCTAGAGCAGGCCGCGGCGGCGGGTGAGCCTCGGCGTCGATCGAGGAAGTCGGCGAGGCGCTGGTCGGCCAGGGCTACCTGGCCGACCGGGCCTCGCCACCGCCGTCTTCCTCGCCGTGACCCTGGAGCAGCCGCTGCTGCTCGAGGGCGAGGCCGGCGTCGGCAAGACGGAGGTCGCCCGGGCGCTGGCCGGGGCGCCCGGGGCGCGGCTGATCCGGCTCCAGTGCCACGAGGGCATCGACGTCCACCACGCCCTCTACGACTGGGACTACGCCCGCCAGCTCCTCTCGGTCCGGGCGGGCGGGGGCGAGGAAGATCTCTACTCGGCGCGGTTTCTGCTGCGGCGGCCCCTGCTCGAGGCCCTGGAGGCGGTCGAGCCGGTGGTGCTGCTGATCGACGAGATCGACCGGGCCGACGACGAGTTCGAGGCGTTCCTGCTCGAGCTCCTCTCCGACTTCCAGGTCTCGATCCCCGAGCTCGGGACGATCGTCGCCACCCGGCGGCCGATCGTCGTGCTGACGTCCAACCGGACGCGGGAGCTCCACGACGCGCTCAAGCGGCGGTGCCTCTACCACTGGATCGACTACCCGTCGATCGACCGGGAGATCGAGATCGTCCATGCCCGCCTGCCCGGGGTGGACGCGACGTGGCCCGGCGGGTGTGCGACGCGGTGGCCCGCCTGCGCTCGGTTGACCTCTACAAGCTGCCGGGGGTCGGCGAGACGCTGACCTGGGCGCGGGCCCTGGCGGCGGTGGGCGACCTCGACGCCTCGCTCGGGGCCGCCCTGAAGGTGCGCGAGGACATCGATCGGGTGCGCGCCGAAGGGTGCTGGCCGGTACCTGAGCGATTCGTCTCGCTGCTGGCGGCGGGCATGCGCGCGGGCGGAGCGCGCGTCGGGGTCGGCGAGGTTCTCTCGGCCCACCGGGCGCTGGCCGTGGTCGGGCCGGCGGCGGCCCGGTCGGCGCTGGCCGTGGTTCTGTGCTCGTCGCGGCGGGACCTGGCGGCCTTCGACGCGGCCTGGGCGGCGCTGGTCGACGGCGGGGAGGCGGCGGGCGGGGGCGCGCTCGACGAGCTGCTGCGCACGGCGGAGATGGCGCTGCCGCGGGTCGGGGTGCCGCTCGCCGAGGAGGCCGGCCCGGCGGCGGCTCCGCCGGACGCGGGCCCGCCGGCGGCGGCGGCCTGGAGCGCCGAGGAGCTGCTGCTGGACAAGGACTTCGCTCTGTACACCGACGCCGAGCGGAGGCTGGCGCGGGCGCTGGTCTGGCGGATCGCCCGCCGGGCGCCGCGGCGGCGGTCGCGCCGGACGCGGGCGTCGGGGCGGCGGGGCGACGTCCACGACCTGCGGGCGACGATGCGGGCCTCGCTGCGCTACGGCGGCGAGCCCGTCGAGCGGCGGTGGCGGGCGCCGGCGCCGCGACCGCGACCGCTCGTCCTGGTGGTCGACGTCTCGGGTCGATGGCCCCCTACGCGCGGATGCTGCTCCAGTACGTGCAGGCGGCGGTGGCGGCCCGGCGGCGGGTCGAGGCGTTCGCCTTCGGGACCCGGCTGACGCGGATCACCCGCGAGCTCGCCGGCCGCGACCCGGACCGGGCGCTGGCGCGGGCGACGGCGGCGGTCGTCGACCTCGGCGGCGGGACGCGGATCGGCGAGGCGCTGGCGACGCTCAACCGCGTCCACGGCCGGCGGGTCGGGCGGGGGGCGGTGGTCGTCGTCGTGTCGCGACGGCTGGGACCGGGGCGACCCGGCGCTCCTGGCGGCGGAGATGGCCCGGCTGCGGCGCACGGCCCACCGGCTGATCTGGCTGAACCCGCTGGCCGCCGACCCGGCCTACGCGCCGCTGACCCGGGGGATGCAGGCCGCGCTGCCCCACACCGACGACCTGCTGGCCGGCAACTCGCTCGCGTCGCTCGCGGCGCTGGCCGACCTGATGGAGGAGATCTCGCGTGAACGGCGGTCGGCGGGGATCGTGCTGGCGGCCGGGGCCGGGCGGCGCTTCGGCGGGGCCAAGCAGCTGGCCCGGCTCGACGGCCGGCCGCTGCTGGCGCACGTCCTCGACCGCGCCTGGGCGGTGCCGGCGCTCGACCAGATCGTGGTCGTGCTCGGGGCACACGGAGCGGCGATCCGGGCGGAGGTCGACTTCGAGGGGGTGGAGGTCGTCGAGTGCGCCGACTGGGCGGAGGGGCAGGCGGCCTCGCTGCGGGCCGGGGTGGCGGCCGCGGGCGCCGCATAGGGCGGCGGTCATCCTGCTCGGCGACATGCCCTTACGTGACGCCGCAGGTGATCGCCGGGGCGCTCGACCACCTGACCGGCGCGCCGCGACGCGGTGCGGACGCTCTACGGGGGTGAGCCCGGGCACCCGGTGGTGCTCGGTCGGCGTGTCCTCGACGTGGTGCCGACGCTGCGGGGCGACGTCGGCGCCCGCGACCTGCTGCGGTCGTTTCGGGTGGCGGGCTGGGAGGCCGGGCATCTGTGCGACCCGACCGACATCGACACGCCGGAGCAGCTATGAGGGGCCTCCTGACGAGAGGAAGCCCCGCCGGAGCAGGGCTTCTTCTCGATCGATCGATCAATCATCGGATAATATGGAGCTAGCCGGGCTCGAACCGGCGACCTCCTGGGTGCGATCCAGGCGCTCTCCCAGCTGAGCTATAGCCCCGCGCACACCCTCAGTCTAGGGCACTGACCGGTGCGTGACGGCTCGGAGGCCTCGGCGCACGAGGCGTCCGGGCCGCCGTGCGGCGGGGGCGTCGCGGCAGCGCGGCAAGTAGTCTCCGTCGGACCGCCCGGTCATGAGCTTCCGCAACCGCCTGACGCTGTTCTTCGTCGTCATCGTCGTCGTGCCGATGCTGGCGGTCGCCGGTAATCGTCTACCTGCTGGTCACCGCCAGCATCGGCAACCGGACCGATCTCGGCCTTGACGCGTCGCAGAGCGCGGCGTTCGGCGAGTATCACCGGGACTTCGGCGGGC
>CAWCIT010000003.1:0-42442 GCA_963795745.1 uncultured Solirubrobacterales bacterium | reverse complement strand
TCACGCCCGGACACGGCTCGGCGGGAGTCGGGGGCGAGCGTCTTCTCACCCCAGTAGCAGGCGATGTGGTTGGTGTTGTAGGCGGGGATCGCGATGTAGCCGGCGGATGCGAAGAGCGCGCGGCTGTCGTGCTGAAGGGGTCCGGCGTCGAGGCGCACCCGCTCATAGCCGGCGTGGGCGGCGGCGGCCTCGAGCGCCTCGAGCAGGGCGCGCCCGACGCCGCGACTGCGAGCGTCGGGCACGACGTACATGCGCTTCATCTCGCACACCCGGTCCTCGAGGCGTCGCAGCCCGCCACACACGACGGCCCGCCCGTTCTCGTAGCCCAGAAGGAACGCGCCGTGCGGGGCGGCAAACTCCGCGGGCATCGTCACCGACCCTGGTCGCGCCGCGCGCCCCGGGTAGATCGAGTTGAAATGCGCGATCAGCTCGATCAGGAGTTCGCGGCCCGGCGACCGATCGCAGCGACCCGGATGGAAGCCGATCGCCACCGGTTCAGGCGCGGATCTGCACGGGCGTGCCCGCGGGCAGCAGGTGGGCCAGACGGGTGATCGCCGCGTTGCGCAGGTGGATGCAGCCGTGGCTGACGTTGGAGCCGATCCCGCCCGGATCGTCGGTCCCGTGCAGGGCGATCTGGCCGGGGCCGGTGCCGAACGACGTCAGCACGTTCGAGTAGGCCGACAGCCCCAGCGCGTAGGGGCCGAACGGACCGCCGGGGTCCGACAGGCGGAACTCCTCGATTATGTAGTAGACGCCGGGCGGCGTCGAGGTCGCCGCCGTCCCGACGCCGATCGGCTGGCGCTCCAGCAGGTGGCGGCCCTGCCAGAGGAGCAGGCGGTGGCGGTGGAGGTCCACCTCCACCCGGTAGGCGTCGTAGCGAACGCTGACCTCGGCCGCGCGAATCCAGGCCAGGCTCTGGTTCGGGCGCACCGGCAGGTAGACCTGAAGCCAGCCGGGCCGGGCCTGCCGGACGAGCATGACGAGGGGGAACCGCCGGTCGGGGCTGGCCTGGGTGCGCAGGACGCGCCGGGCGCCCGGCCCGCGATAGAGGCCGACGCGGCCACGGCGCGCCACGGCCACGAGGCTGAACCCGGGCGGGCGAGGTAGCTGTGCCCGGCGGTCGTGACCGGCGTCGTCGGCGCGGCCAGCGGCAGGTTGGCCACCGGGACGCTCGCCACGCGCCTCGCCCCGCCGCAGCCGGCGGCGAGTGCCGCGACGGCGGCGACAGGCACGACGGCGAGTTGGCGGCGCTTCATCGCCGTGGAGCCTAGTCGTGTGGCACGGCCGGCTCGACCGAGGCCGCCGGCGCGCAGGCGCAGTGTGCGGTAGAGCGCGGGGACGCGCCCAGCAGGCAGGCGAGACCCTGGCCGAAGAGGGCGGTCGAAGTCCACGGGGCCGAGGTGCGAGAATGGACGGACGGGACGCGACGTGGCGTCCGGTCCTTGTCAACCCAGCGCCGCCGCCGCCGTGCCCGACTGATGCCGCCCGACACTGGCTTTCCGCTCGCCGACGCGCAGAACGACTTCCTTCGCGCGCGGCGCCGCCAGGCCCTTTCGAGCCTGGCCGGCCGCCTGCGGCGCACCCCGGACGACGTCGGCCTGATTCTTCCGTTCGAGGAGGTGGTCGCCGCGCTCGGGCGAACGGGCGAGCGCCAGTTGGGCCTGCAGGCGATCCCGCTCGAGACCATCGTGGGCACCGTCGATCGGACGACGGACTTCGACCGCCAGTTCCGGCCGACGAGCTCGCGCGTCCGTTCGCGCTGGGAGTCGATCGCCGAGGCCCAGCGCCGGGGGGCGTCGATGCCGCCGATCTCGGTCTACCGCGTCGGCGGCCTGCACTTCGTCCGCGACGGCCACCACCGGGTCTCGGTCGCGCGGGCCCTCGGCCGGTCGACGATCGACGGCTACGTCACCGAGGTGCTGACCCGCCTGGCGCCGAGCACGGCGATGACCGTCGGCGACCTGCCCCTCAAGTCGCACGAGCGCCTCTTCCTCGAGCGGGTGCCGCTCAGCGCCGAGCAGGCCCAGCGGATCCAGCTGACCGACCCGTGGGGGTACGCCGAGCTGGCCGAGGGGGTCGAGGCGTGGGGCTTCCGCCTCACACAGGATCGCGGCGGGGCGGCGCTCGACCGCCGCGCCGTCGCCGACGCCTGGTTCAACGACGAGTACCTGCCGGTCGTGGCGCTCATCCGCGACGCCGACCTCCTCGGCGACGGCACCGAGACCGAGGCGTACATGCGGGTGGCCGGCGACCGCTACCGCCTGCTGCGGACCCACAGCTGGAGCGACGACGTGATCGCCCGGCTGCGCGAGACGCGGCGCTGACCCGCCGCCCCGGCCGCCTCAGCGCGTCTGTCGGCGGCGAGCCTCGAGCGCGACGAGCACCACGACGGCGGCGACCTCGAGGGCGACGGCGATGATGATCGGCGTCCGCCAGGTCGGCTCGCGGTAGGAGAACAGGCCGCTCGAGGCGTAGCGGGCGATGGCGATCGAGATCAGCGAGCCGACCGAGAGGCCGATCGCGGCGACGGCCGGCAGCAGCGTGAACGGGCTGGCGAGCAGCATCACGATGGCTCCGGCCGCAAAGGCGTTGAGCAGGAACAGCACGCCGATCGTCGGCACGTCCTTGATGAAGTCGAGGTACTGCTCGAGGTGGACGACGCCGACCCCGACGATCAGCAGGGCTCCGAGGATTCGCAGTTGACGCTCCATCAGCGAACGGTGATCGTGGCCTGCATGAACGGATGGAACGCGCAGTGGTAGGCGAAGGTCCCGGCCGTCGGGAAGGTGACCGTCCTGCTCTGGCGCTGGACGAGGCTGCCGGTGTCGAACGCGGTCCCGTTGTCGGCCGTCGCCGTGTGCGCGGTGGAGTCGAGGTTGGTGAACGTCACGCGCGCCCCGACGCTGACCGTCAGCGAAGCCGGCTTGAAGAGGAACCCGGAGATCGGGACGGTGGCGGTGAGCCCACCCGGAGCGGCCGCCGGCGCGGAGGCGGCCGGCGCCGCGGCGCTGCCGCCGGTGAGCACGCCGGTGGCGGCGAGCCCGGTGGCGATGACGAGGGCGGCACCGAGGAGGACGAGGAGCTTGTTCATGCTGGTGCTGCGCGCGCCGGTCCCCCGGCGGATCACCGCCGTGCTCGCCGGCTCGACCGATCTGAAACGATGATCGCTCGGGCGACGGGGAGGCCGGCGCCGGGCCGCCGATGAGCACGACGACGAACAGCCCTGCCGACGCCCGTCGGTTCTCGCCGCGGCACCCGCGGGCGCCGAGCGCCGCCGGGGTGGCCGCCGCCGCCGTGGTCCTCCTGGCCGCCGGGCTGCGCCTCTGGTCGCTGAAGTCGGTGCCCGGGAACGTGTTCTACGACGCGGCGGTGCGGAGCATGGGGCTCTCCGGACACAACTTCTTCTTCGGCGCGCTCGAGCCGGCCGGAAGCCTCGCAGTCGACAAGCCGCCCGTCGACCTCTGGCTCCAGGTGGCGAGCACCCGGGTCATCGGCTTCAGCCTCTTCTCGCTCCACCTGCCGGAGGCGCTGGCCGGGGTGGTCGCCGTCGCCCTCGTCTACCACCTCCTCAGGCGTCTGGCCGGACCGGGTGCGGCGCTGATCGGCGCCGTGGCCCTGGCCGTGCTGCCGATCTCCGTGCTGACCGCCCGCAGCGACACGATGGACACGGTCATGGTCGTCCTGATCCTGGCCGCCCTGACCGCCGCCTGGTACGCGCTCCACGCCGGGCGGCCGGGGTGGGTGCTCGCGTCGGCGGCGTTGATGGGGCTGGCGTTCAACGTCAAGCTGACCGAGTCGCTCGTCGCCCTCCCGGCGGTCGCGCTCCTCTGGTGGTGGGCGGCGCCACCGCGACGGCTGCGGCTGCTGGCGGCCGCGGGCGCCGTCTACGTGGCCGTGTCGCTCTCCTGGGCGGCGATCGCCTCGCTGACGCCGGCCTCGGCCCGGCCGTTTCCGGTCGGGTCGCGGTCGGGGAGCCTGTGGCACCTGCTGCTCGTCTACAACGGCCTCGACCGGATCACCGGGACGGGCCCGATCGGCTATGCGAGCTCGCGGACCGGCGGCGGGCCGGGGCCCCTGCGGCTCTTCGACACCGGCGCGTCGGGCTTCGGCGCCAACGTCGGCGTGGTCGTCCTGGCCGCCCTGCTCGTCGGCGGGCTGGCCGCGGGCCTGGCCGTGCGCGCCCGGCGGCGCACGACCGGCCAACCGGGTTCGACGTCGCCGTCGCCGCCGCCGGCGGCGGCGGTCGAGCGCACGACGGCGGCGATCGCCGTCTGGTTCCTGACCGGCCTCGTCGTCTTCAGCGCGATCAAGCGCCTCGAGCCGCGCTACCTCGAGGCGTTCGCCCCGGCCGTGGCCGCCGTGCTCGGGCTGGGCGTGGGGCGGGTGTTGGCCGAGCCCGGCTGGGCGCCGGCGGCGGCGCTCGGCGCGATCGCCGCGGTGGTGGCGATCTACGCCGGGCTGGTCGACCAGGCGGCCGCCGGCTGGACGGCCGCCGGGCTGGTCGCCGGACTGCTGGCGGCGGGCCTCGGTGTCTGGCTCGGGCGGACCAGGAGGTCCGCGGCCGCCGGCCGCGGACGGGGGCTCCTGGCCGCGGCGGTGACGGCCGCGGTCCTGGTCGGGCCGCTGGGGATCACGCTGCGGCTGGTGGCCGATCGTCGCTCGGACTCGACCCTGCCGGACCCGGCCTCCACGAAGATCGACGCCTACCTGCGCGCCCACCGGGCCGGCGCGCGCTACGAGGTGGTCAGCGGCAACGTCTACGACGTGATGGGGATCGTCTCGCGCGACGGGCTGCCGGTGCTCGTGCTCAACCAGGTCAACGGACCGTTCGTCCACCTCGCCCAACTGAAGGCGCACGTGGCCCGTCACGAGGTCCGCTTCCTCTACGTGCCGCACGGCTGCCGCCCCCTGTCGGCCTGCCCGGCGTCGACCCGCTGGGGGATCCTCCACAGCACGCGGGTCGCCGGCGAGCCGGGGGTCTACCGCTTCGGCTGAGCGCACCCGGCCGGAGTGTGACGAAAATCACGCAGCGGCGCGGGCGGCGGGTGTAGGTTCAGGCCCCGAGCCAGCCGCGACCGGAGGAGACATGTCCATGCCCGCACCCAGACGCCAGCACACACCACGATGGATTGCCCTAGCCTTATCGGCGCTCGCCGCGACCGCGCTGCTCGCGCCGGCCGCGGCCGGGGCGCAGACGGTCAAGGTCGGCAACGTGTACACCGAGACGAACGGCAATCCGAACCGGGTCGTCGCCTTCGATCGCTTCTCGGACGGGACGCTGGCCGAGGCCCAGCGCGTCGCGACCGGTGGCATCGGCGGCCTGGGACCGTCGTGCCCGGGCGGTCCCTGCCCGATCACCGACTCGCAGGGCGCCGTCATCCTGAATGCCACGGGGACGCTGCTCTTCGCGGTCAACGCCGGCAGCGACTCGATCACCTCCTTCCGCGTCACCCTCGGCGGCCTGCAGCGCGTCGGCCTCGTGGCGTCCGACGGCGAATTCCCCCAGAGCCTCACGATCCACGGCGACACCCTCTACGTGCTCAACCAGCAGACGGGGAGCATCGCCGGCTTCAGCGTCACCTCGTCCGGGGCGATGGCGCTGATCCCGGGATCGGCTCGGTACCTGACGACGCACGGACCCGGCGGGCAGGCGGCCCAGATCGGCTTCGACCGGACGGGGCGCAACCTGGTGGTCACCGAGCGGGCGACGAACATCATCGACACGTTCGCGGTCACCGAGGGCGTGGCGGGCCCGGCGGTCGCGCACCCGTCGGCCGCGGTGGTGCCGTTCGGCTTCGCGTTCGACGGCCTCTCTCACCTCGTGGTCTCCGACGCCCTGTCGGAGCTGACCGGGGCGGCCACGAGCTACCTCGAGTCGCCGACCGGGGGCCTGACGCCGATCGACACCGAGTCGACCCACGGCGGCGCTCCGTGCTGGGTGGTGATCACGCCGAACAACCGCTTCGTCTACATCACCGACACGACGACCAAGGACGTCGCGGCGTTCGCCCTGGGCACCGACGGCAGCCTCACGTTCCTGGGCAACACGCCGATCCTGAACACGCCTCCCGGTCCAGTCCTGTTCCCGACCGATGAGGCGCTGAGCCGTGACGGGCGCTTCCTCTACGTGCTCGTCCCGTCGGTCTTCGGACCCGACATCAGCCGGATCGACGCGTTCCGGGTGGGCGTGACCGGCGGTCTGACGCTGGTGGCCTCGACGCCGGAGAACCTGCCGGCCGGCGTCTCCGGCCTGGCCGCCCGCTAACGGGAGTCGGGAGCCCGGCGCCGGCCGTTCGCCGGCGCCGGGCCGACCCGCCCCGGGCCGACCTGCGCCGGGTTCGACCCGTGCCGGGCTGCCGACCGACCCGCGCCGGGTTCGACCCGCGCCCGGTTCGACCCGCGCCCGGTTCGACCCGCGCCCGGTTCGACCCGTGCCTGGTTCGACCCGCGCCGGGTTCGACCCGTGCCGGGCTGCCGACCCGCACCGGGTTCGACCCCCGCGGGCCGCCGCTCAGCCGGCCTTCAGCGCGGCGCCGGTCGCGGCGTCGAAGAGGTGCAGCTTCTTGGGGTTGAACCAGATCCGGGCCTTGCGGCCCTGACGGATGTCGCTGGTGGCGTCGATCCGGGCCACGACCTGGCCGGGCTCGCCGCCGGGGACCTCGGAGCGGCCGGAGTCGGCGGCCAGCTCGGCGAGCTCCTCGGAGCCGACGTGTCCGGACTCGACGTTGAAGTAGGCGAAGCTCTCGGAGCCCATCGACTCGAGGACGTCGATCTCGACGTCGAACGTCGCCCCGACATGGCCGCGCTCGGCCGCCACGGCGGCGTCCTCGAAGTCCTCGGGACGGATGCCGACGATCACGTCGCGGGCGCCGCCTTCCAGCGGCTTGTCGAGGGTGACCTTGCCCAGCGGTGTCTGGAGGGCACGCCCTTCGAGGCGCCCGGGGACGAAGTTCATCGCCGGCGAGCCGATGAACCCGGCGACGAAGAGGTTGACCGGGTTGGTGTAGAGCTCGCGCGGGGTGCCGACCTGCTGGAGCACGCCGCCGCGCATGACGGCGACGCGGTCGCCGAGCGTCATCGCCTCGGTCTGGTCGTGGGTGACGTAGACGGTGGTGGTGCCGAGCCGCTGCTGGATGCGGGAGACCTCGGTCCGCATCTGGACGCGGAGCTTGGCGTCGAGGTTCGACAGCGGCTCGTCCATCAGGAAGGCCTTGGGATCGCGGACGATCGCCCGGCCCATGGCCACGCGCTGGCGCTGGCCGCCCGAGAGGTTGGCCGGCTTGCGGTCGAGGTGATCGGTGAGGTCGAGGATGCGGGCGGCGTCCTCGACCTTCTTGGCGATCTCCGCCGCGTCGACCTTGGCCAGCTTCAGGGCGAAGCCCATGTTCTCGCGCACGGTCATGTGCGGGTAGAGCGCGTAGCTCTGGAAGACCATGGCGATGTCGCGATCCTTGGGCGCCTTCTGGTTGACCACCTCGCCGCCGATGCGCAGCTCCCCGCCGGAGATGTCCTCGAGGCCGGCGATCATCCGCAGCGCGGTCGACTTGCCGCAGCCGGAGGGGCCGACGAGGATCATGAACTCGCCGTCGGCGATGGTCAGGTCCATGTTCTTGACGGCCTCGAAGCCGTCGGGGTAGCGCTTGGTCACGCCGTCGAGCACGATCTCGGCCATAGCTCTGCGTCTCCTTATCCCTTCACGGCGCCGGCGGTCAGTCCGGCCACGATCCGGCGCTGGAAGATCAAGACCATGATGATGATGGGAATGGTGACCACCACGGCGGCCGCGGCGATCGATCCGGTCGGCTGCTGGAACTGGGAGGCGCCGGGGAACGCGGCCAGGGCGGCCGGGACCGTCCGGGCGTGGTTGGTCGAGGTGAGCGACACGGCGAAGACGAAGTCGTTCCAGCAGAAGATGAAGACGAGGATGGCGGTGGTGAACACGCCGGGCGCGGCCAGCGGGACGATCACCTTCCAGAAGGCCTGGAACGCGGTCGCCCCGTCCATCTGCGCGGCCTGCTCGAGCTCGCGCGGGATCTCGCGGAAGAACGCCGACAGCGTGTAGATGGCCAGGGGGAGGGCGAAGGTCATGTAGGGGATGATCAGCCCCTGCCAGGTGTCGAACAGGTGCAGCGAGCGCCAGAGGTTGAACAGGGGTCCGACGATCGAGATCGGCGGGAACATGGCGATGGCCAGGGCGCCGGAGAGGATCGCCGTCTTGCCGGGGAAGTCCAGGCGGGAGATCGCGTAGGCGGCCATCGAGGCCAGGGCGACGGCGATCAACGTGGCGATGATGGCGATCCCGATCGAGTTGCGCAGGGCGTCGGTGAAGATCGTCTGGTTGAAGATGCCCTTGTAGTTCTCGAACGAGACCTTGGTCGGCAGGAAGCTGCCGTCCGCCAGCGTGCTCGGATCCTTGAGCGAGAGCGAGACGATCCAGACGACCGGGACCAGCGAGAACACGACGACGACGAGGATGCCGGCGCTCCAGAGCGAGCGCTCGCGCGAGGAGTACTTCACTTCGCCTCCCCCTGTTGGCTGGCCGAGACGCCGAGAACGCGGATGAAGAAGAAGGCGAGCAGCGCCACCATCAGGAAGACGAGCACCGAGACGGCGGAGCCGAGGCCGAGGTTCAGCCGGTTGAGGAGCTGGTTGTAGCCGAGAATCGAGACCGTCTCGGTCCCGTTCTGCCCGGCCGTCTCGATGAACACCGTGTCGAAGATCCGCACGGCGTCGAGCGTGCGGAAGAGCAGGGCGACGAGGATGGCCGGCTTGATCAGCGGGAGCGTGATCCGGGTGAAGCGCTGCCAGGCGGTGGCGCCGTCGACCCTGGCCGCCTCGTGCAGCTCGTCGGGCACGAGCGCGAGACCGGCGAGGAGGAGCAGCGCCATGAACGGGGTCGTCTTCCAGACCTCGGTCAGGATGATCACCACGTAGGAGCTGAACTGCTTGGTCAGCGGGTCGCCGCTCAGGCCGAGGAGTCCGGGTACGAAGCCGGTGTTGGCCGACCAGGCGTACCGCCAGGCGAAGGCGGCCACCACGGTGACGATGCCGTAGGGGATGAGGGCGGTGGCGCGCACGACCCCGCGGCCGAAGATCGCACGATGCATGACCATGGCCAGCGCCATGCCGAGCACGAGCTCGAGGGCGACCGAGAAGACGGTGAGGATCATCGTGTGAGCGACGTCGGCCCACCAGACCGGCGAGGAGAGCACGTGGCCGTAGTTGGCCAGCCCGATGAACTTGCTGGCGGCCGGGAAGCGCAGATCGGACCGGTGGAGGGAGAGCCAGATCGCGTAGACGATCGGATAGACGGTGACCGCCAGCATCACGATCACCGCCGGCGCGCACAACAGCCAGGCGAGGCGGCGCTCGCCGCGGACGCGCTCGGTGAGCCGCCGGGGCGGCGCGGCGGCCGGCGCCTTGGCCATCGGGGCGGGGACGGCGGGGACGGCGTTCATATCAGCTCACTCGAGCTGAGGGCCTTCTTCAGCTCGGACCGCAGGTCGGACACGATCGTGGTGGTGTTGATGCCGGTCGGCGGCGAGAGCGTCTTCTGGATGGCGAGCGACACGTCGCTGTAGAGCGGGGTCTGCGGGCGGACGCTGGCGGTGGCCAGCTGCTCCTTGATCAGCTGGTGGAACGGATACGGCTTGGCCAGCGACGGGTCGTCGTAGAGGGCGGTCAGGGTCGGCGGCAGGCCGCCCTTGATCGCGCCGACCTTCTGGTGGGCGGCGTTGCGGATGCAGGCGGCCGCCTGGAAGGCGTCGTCCGGGTGCTTGGAGTAGCTGGACACGCCGAGGTTGAGGCCGCCGATGCTGACCCGGCTCGGCGTCCCGGCGCTGACCGCCGGGTAGCGGGCGTAGCCCATCTGGGCGGCGATCTTCGGCGCGTTCATCTGGGCGCTCGGATAGACGAAGGGGTAGTTGATCTCGAACGCGGCGACGCCCTTCTCGAACGCGAGCCGGTTGTCGTCCTCCTGCTGGTTGGTCAGCGACGGGTCGGCCCCGGCCGAGGTGGCGAGCCGGCGCATGACGCCGGCGGCGGCCTGGGCGGGAGCGCCGAGGGCGACGGTCGTCGGCCCGCTGAGGATCGTCCCGCCCGCCGAGTTGACCAGCGTGTTGAACCAGACCATCAGCCCCTCGTACTGCTTGCCCTGGATCTCGATGTAGTGGGGCTTGCCCTGGCGGGCGAGGGCGGTGGCCATGGCGATCATCTGGTCCCACGTCTGCGGCGGGGTGGGCACCAGATCCTTGCGGTACCAGAGCAGCTCGGTGTTGCTGTTGTCGGGCGCGCCGTACAGGCGGCCCTTGTAGGAGGCGGTCTGGAGCGGGACGGCGAGCGTGCCGGCGGTCACCGCCTGGGCGTTGGCGCCGGTCCACGGGCGCAGCCAGCCGGCCTCGGCGAACTCGGCGGTCCAGACGACGTCCATGCCGATGATGTCGATCGAGGAGTCCTTGGCCGCGAGGCGGCGCACGAGCTGCTGGCGCTGGCCGTCGGCGTCGGAGGGCAGTGTCTGGATCGAGATCGTGTAGCGGCCGCCGGAGGCCTGCGAGCAGTCGGACGCGGCCTGGTCGAAAGCGCCGGAGTGCTCGGGGAAGACGTACCAGTTGATCGTGGCCCGCCCGCCGGCGGAGCTCGTGCCGCCGCAGCCGGCGACCACCCCGGCCACGAGGCCGGCAGCCACGAAGAGCACGACAAGCGAAACCCGACCCACGGCTTCCTCCCCAAAAAGCGCCTGTACGAGGACTGTACCTACCCGCTCCCGGTCCGCGCAACTCGGATCGTGATCTGGCCACAAGCTCCTCTTATGGAGCGCGCGCCACCCAGCCGGCGTGGGGGGCGAGGATGGGGCGGCGCGGCGGGCGGCCGGGTCCCCCGGTGGCGAGGATGAGCTCGCCGTGGGTCGGGGCGGGGGCGGGCTCGCGGCCGAGATTGAGGGCGACGAGGTACTCGCCGCGCCGGTAGGCGAGGACGCTGGGGTGGGAGTCGACGAACTCGAGCTCGGGGCCGAGGGCGGGGCGCAGGGCGATCAGGTCGCGGTAGAGCCAGAGCACGGAGTCGCGGTAGCGCTCCTGGTCGGCGACGTTGCGCACGAACGGGTCGGCCAGGGGCAGCCAGGGGGTGGCGGGGGTGAAGCCGCCGCCGGGAGCCGGCTCCCACTGCATCGGCGTGCGCGCGCCGTCGCGGCCATCGCGGTCGAGCGGCGGCACGGGACCGGCGCCGTCGGCCATGCCGATCTCGTCGCCCTGGTAGACGAAGACGGCGCCGGGCAGGGTGAGCATGAGCATCGAGGCGACGCGGACGTTGGCGCGCCCGACGCGCGTGGCCAGGCGCGGGAAGTCGTGGTTGGAGACCACCCAGGCGACCTTGCCCCGGGCCAGGGCGGCGTCGATCACCGGACGCAGCCGGGCCGGGTGCAGCGGGGCGTGGAGGAGCTCGAAGCAGAAGGCGAGGTCGAGCTGCTCGAGGTAGGAGCCCAGCGCGGCGTCGGGGAGGTAGACCTCGCCGATCATCGCGTGCTCGCCGATCGCCGCCCGCAGGGCGCGCAGCGGCTCGCCGACGTCGGGCTGGTGGGAGGAGTGGCGGCGATCGAGGCGGGCGAGCTCCGGGTGGAGGGGCAGCGGGAACGGCTCGGTGCTCGGCGGGTCGTCGCGCAGGGCGGCGTCCTTGAGCAGGCGGTCGAGGGCGTCGAGGCGGAAGCCGTCGACGCCGCGGTCGAGCCAGAGCCGCACGACGTCGCCGATGGCGGCGGCGACCGCCGGGTTGCGCCAGTCGAGGTCGGGCTGCTCGGGATAGAAGGAGTGCAGGTACCAGCGGCCCGTGCCCCCGTCGCGCGACCAGGCCGAGCCGCCGAAGGCGGCGATCCAGTTGTTGGGCGGCCGGTCGCCGTCGGCCCAGATGTACCAGTCGGGATGCGCGCGGAACCAGGGATGCTCGATCGAGGTGTGGCAGGGGACCAGGTCCATCAGCAGGCGCAGGTCGCGGCGGTGGGCGGCGTCGCGCAGGCGGCCGAAGTCGTCGAGCGTGCCCAGGGTCGGGTCGACGGTGGTGTAGTCGCTGACGTCGTAGCCGAAGTCGGCGAGCGGGGACGGATGGATCGGCGAGAGCCAGATCGCGTCGGCGCCCAGGCCGGCGACGTGGTCGAGGCGGGCCGTGATCCCGGGGAGATCGCCCACGCCGTCGCCGTCGGTGTCCTGGAAGGACCGCGGGTAGACCTGGTAGATCACGGCGCTCTCCCACCACATGGTGCCGCCAATCTACGGGCCGCCGCCGCCGCACGCCGAGCGACCGTCCCCTCCCGTGCCGGGGAGCGGCCGGGCCGGCCGCCGCGGGCGCGGGGCGGCGGGGCGGCGGGGCAGCGCCTGAGTGGTCGCGGAAGGACACCGGACCCACTAGCCTCGACGGGGTGACGGGCCGGGCGACCAGGCGCGAGTTCCTCGGGTGGGCCGGTGCGGCCGCGGCGGCCGGGCTCGCCGGGCCGGTGGCCGCCGCCGGGGGCGCGGCTGCATCGACGGGTGCCCTGGCCCGGCGCCTGCGCGGGCCGCTCGTCCTCCCGGGCCAGCCGGGCTACCCCGCGGCCAAGGCGCTCTACAACCCGCGCCTGGACATCCCGCCTCGTGCGATCGCCTTCTGCCGCACGCCCGGCGACATCGCCGCGGTGCTCGCCTTCGCCCGGGCCCGCCGCTGGCCCGTCGCGGCCCGCAGCGGTCGCCACTCGTTCGCCGGGTACAGCAACTGCCGCGGCATCGTGGCCGACGTCTCGCCGATGCGCCACGTGCTCTACGACCCGGCGTCGCGGACGGTCCGCGTCGGCGCCGGGGCGACGGTGCGCGACGTCTACGAAGGGCTCGTCCTGCGCCACGGGGTCGCCCTGCCGATGGGTACCTGTCCGACCGTCGGCGTCGCCGGCCTCGCCCTCGGCGGTGGGTTCGGGCGCATGATGCGCCGGGCGGGCCTGCTCTGCGACAGCCTGCTGGCGGTCGACCTCGTCCTGCCCGGCGGGCGCAGGCTGCGGGCCAGCCGGGCGTCGGCGCCCGATCTCCTGTGGGCCTGCCAGGGCGGCGGGGGCGGGAACTTCGGCGTGGCCAGCGAGTTCACCTTCCGGGTCCACGCCGTGACCCCGGTGACGACGTTCTCGCTGGCGTTCCCCTGGGCGGGGGCGGCGGCGGCGCTGGACGCGTGGCAGCGGACGCTGCCGCAGGCCCCCGATCGGCTGGCCGATGCCCGCTTCCGGGCGATCAGGTCGGGCAGCGGCGAGTTGACCGCGACGGCCAGCGGCGTCCTCTTCGGCGGCGAGGCCGAGCTGCGCAGCATCCTGGCCGGGCTCCTCGGCCT
This sequence comes from uncultured Solirubrobacterales bacterium, assembly GCA_963795745.1. GTDB lineage: Bacteria > Actinomycetota > Thermoleophilia > Solirubrobacterales > Solirubrobacteraceae > Palsa-513. Next base: position 29,107 of record CAWCIT010000003.1, on the reverse strand, counting down.
CGGCCCGGCGCGGACGGCGATTGGCACCGTGCCCTACGCCGAGGCCGGGCGGCCGGACGGCTGCCGGCCGGCCGGCGCGGGCGGACTGAGCTGCAGCGTCGCCCACCTGCCCAACTACCAGCGCTCGGACTTCGTTCGCGACCCGCTGCCGGCGGCGGCCATCGCCACCCTGCTCGGCGAGGTCGAGCGCTGGCCGGGCGGGCCGGGCGCCACCGAGGGCGGCGTCCAGATCGAGGCGCTCGGTGACTGCGCGGTCAACCGGGTGGCGGCGGACGCGACGGCGTTCGTCCACCGGGACTCGCTCTGCCACATCGTCTACCTCAACTTCTGGGGGCCGGCCGACCCGCCGGCGGTGGCCGGCGCGAACATCGCCTGGGCGCGGGGGATCTACGCGGCGATGCGGCCGTACGTGTCGGGCTACGCCTACCAGAACTACATCGACGCCGAGCTGGCCGACTGGCGGCACGCCTACTACGGGGCCAACTATCCGCGCCTCCAGGCGATCAAGGCGCGCTACGACCCGCACGGCGTCCTTCGCTTCGCCCAGGGCATCACCGCGGCGTAACCGGTCTCGACGGGAAAAAGGCGTTAGATTCGCGCCTCGTCCTCGCCGCCGCCGCCGCCGCCGCGCCCACCCCTCAAGGAGACACGATGAGCAACGACAGCAAGCCGCACCGCGCCGCCCTCGCGCGCCTGATCCCGCGAGCGATCGTCGGCGGGATCATGGCCGGTCACGGCGCCCAGAAGCAGTTCGGCGTCCTCGGCGGCCACGGACTCGAGGGCACCGGGGCGATGTTCGATTCGTTCGGGCTGAAGCCGGGCGCGCTGAACGCCCAGGTGGCGGCGGCGGGCGAGCTCGGCGGCGGCGTGCTGCTCGCGCTCGGCCTCTTCCCGACGCTGGCCGGGATCCCGCTGATCGGGTCGATGATCGTGGCGCTGCGCGCGGTGCACCTGGACAAGGGGCTGTGGATCACCGACGGCGGCTACGAGTACAACCTGGTCATGATCGCCGCGGTGATGGCGATCGTCGATGCCAACGGCGGCGACTCGGGCCGGACGAAGGCGCTGCTCGCCCTCCTGGCCGGCGTGATCGCCTCGACCGCGGTGATCGAGGCGGGCAAGCGCGCGTAGGCGCGATCCCCGGCCGGGGTGTGGGTTCGACCGGCCCGTTTGGCGTACCCTGGGCAGCGGCGCCCGCGCCCGGCGCGGCGCTGGTTGCCCCGGGAACCCAGTCGAGAGGGACGTGACTGATGAGGTACGCACGGCGCACGACGGCCGCACTCATGACGGGGACGTTGATCCTCCTCGGGACCGGGTGCGGCGGCGGCGGCGCGAAGAAGTCCGCGAGCACGACGACGGCGACCACGTCGACCACCTCGACCACCGCGACGACCACGACGCCGGGGAAGAAGAAGCACCGGAAGAAGAAGCCGGTGGCGACCGGTGGTCCGCCGCCGCTGTCGCAGACCCCGGCCACGACGCTGACCTACAGCGGCACGGGCTCCAAGGAGCTCGGCGTGGTGCGGATCCCGGTCGACTCGACGCTCGAGTGGACGGACGCCGGCGCGCCGGCGACCCGCATCTTCCAGATCATCCCGGCCAGCGTCAAGGTCCAGAGCCCGGTCAACTCGCGCGACGCCAGCGGCCAGGCGCCGATCAAGAAGGGCGCCTACCACGGCTTCCTGGTCAACACCAACCTCTACGACAAGTGGACGCTCAAGATCGTCCCGGGCGGCGGCTGAGTCGCTCGCCGGCGTCGCCTCAGACGGTGCGAGCGCGGCGCATGGCCACGAACAACGCGCCGAGGCCGAAGATGGTGGCGATGAGCGAGATCACGGCGCCGAGGCCCGGAATCAGGGCGAGGAGGCGGAGGATCACGATGCCGACCAGGAAGGCGCCGAACCGGCCGGCTGACTTGCGGATCCGGCTGCCGAGGAGCAGTGCGCCGGTGATGTAGGCCACGGCGTAGAGGGGCCCGAGGACGAGCAGGAGGCCGATGCCGATCGGCGTCCCGACCACGGTGAAGAGCAGGGCGAAGGCGATGATCGGCAGCAGGATCAGGGCGAGGAGGCCGGAGATGAGCGTCGCCCCCGTGCTCGCCCGGGCGGCCCGCACGGCGGCGGCGGCGGCGGCGGGGGCGATCAGCAGCAACAGCAGGCCGCCGAGGATGAAGGAGATCGTCACGACGAGCCAGAAGCCGATGACGATCTCGAGACCCGGGGTGCCGAACGAGCTGCTCAGCTTCTCGACCTTGCCGCTGACCACGGCCCCCGGCGCGACCACCGGACGATCCTGGACCCACTTGAGGCTGCCGCCGATGCGGGCGCGGCGGCCGAGCGTGGCGCGCTTGGCCACCGTCACGACGTCGCCGGTCACCGCCCCGCGGATCGTCACATCGCCGCTGATCGCGACGACGTCGCCGTGGACGGTGCCCCGGACGACGACGTTGCCGTCGATGACGACGACGTCGCCGACCGTCTCGCCCTTGGCCACGAGCACGTCGCCGGACACGACGTACTTGTCCTGCGGCGCCGGACCCGCGGCGACCGCGGTGCTCGGCACGAGGACCAGGAGTGTCAGCAGTCCGAGGACGAGGCGTCGCATGTGCGCAGCGAGCCTAACACGCGGCCGGCGGCCCGGTGAGGTATTTGTGGTTGCCCGGCGGGTGTGTCCCGGCCGCGGCCGCGCCGCCCTGCGCCGGTGCTCCGCGCGCCGGGTGCGGTGGGCGGGCCGGGCTCCCAGCCATCCCCCCGTTGACCGCCGGCCACGTCCGGGCCCTGACGCGGCGGATCGGCACCGGCGCCGACCCGCCGCGGACCGGCTCAGCTCGGCTGGGGGACCATGCGGATGTAGGGCAGCGGCTGCTCCCAGCCGTCCGGGTACTTCTCGCGGGCCGCCTCGTCGGAGACCGACCCGAGGATGATCACCTTGTCGCCGGGCGTCCACTGCGCCGGCGTCGCGACCTGCTCCTTGGCGGTGAGCTGGAGCGAGTCGATGACCCGCAGCACCTCGTCGAAGTTGCGCCCGGTGGTCATCGGGTAGATCAGGATCAGCTTGACCTTCTTGTCGGGGCCGATCACGAACACGTTGCGGACCGTCTGGTTGTCGGCCGGCGTCCGCGTGGTCGGATCGCCGCTCGTCTCGGCCGGCAGCATCCCGTACAGCTTCGACACGTTGAAGTCCGCGTCGCTGATCAGGGGGTAGTTCGGCGCGGTGCCCTGCGAGTTGCCGATGTCCTGCGCCCACTTCTCGTGGTTCTCCAGCGGGTCGACCGACAGGCCGATGATCTTCACGCCGCGGCGGGCGAACTCCGGCTCGATGCTCGCCATGTAGCCGAGCTCGGTCGTGCACACCGGCGTGAAGTTGCGCGGGTGCGAGAACAGCACCGCCCACGAGTCGCCGATCCACTCATGGAAATGGATCGGGCCTTCGGTGGTCTGCGCCTCGAAGTCGGGGGCGGTGTCGCCGAGTTTCAGAGCCATGCAACTTCCTCCTTGGGTACGAGAGCTGCGCCTGAGCGCAAAGAGCTTGTACCACAGCTTATAGCTCTAATCCGATCAGCTTTGCGGCGTTTCCGGTTCATCGGGTTTTGCAGGGGAAACGCGACGCGCTCTGATCGCCGCCTGGGCCGCGGCCACGATCGCCACCGGCACGCGGAACGGCGAGCACGACACATAGTCGACGCCGACGTCCTCGAAGAACTCGATCGAGTCGGGGTCGCCGCCGTGCTCGCCGCAGACGCCGAGATGGATCCCCGGATGGCCGGCCCGCCCGCGGTCGACGGCGAGGGCGATCAGCTGCCCGACGCCGTCGGTGTCGAGCGTCTCGAACGGCGACCGATCGACGATCTTGCGCTCGATGTAGGTGCTCAGGAACTTGCTCTCGACATCGTCGCGCGAGAAGCCGAGCGCCGTCTGGGTCAGGTCGTTGGTGCCGAAGGAGAAGAAGTCGGCCTCGGCGGCGATCCGGTCGGCGACCAGGCATGCTCGCGGCAGCTCGATCATCGTCCCCACCGCGTAGTCCTCGCCCCGGTGCAGGCCGTGGTCGTCGCCGACCCGGACGACCAGGTCGCGCATCAGCCGCAGCTCCTGCTCGTAGTTGACGAGCGGGATCATGATCTCCAGGTGGGGGGCGTCGCCGGTCCGCTCGCGGACGGCCAGCGTGGCCAGCATGATCGCCCGGGCCTGCATCTCGTAGATCTCCGGGAACAGGACCCCGAGCCGGCAGCCGCGGGTCCCGAGCATGGGGTTGACCTCCTCGAGGTAGACCACCCGTTCGAGCAGCCGCTCGAGCTCCTCGACCTCCGCGGCCGGCACGTCGTTCTGGACGGCGAGGTCGAGCTGGTGCTGGACCTCGAAGCGGTGGGGGAGGAACTCGTGGAGCGGCGGGTCGAGCAGGCGGATCGTGACCGGCAGGCCGGCCATCGCCTCGAACAGGCCCTCGAAGTCCTGCTGCTGGAGGGGCTGGAGCTCGGCCAGGGCCGCCCGCCGGGCGGCCTCGTCCCGGGCGAGGATCATCGCCCGCATCTTCGGCTGGCGGTCGGCGGCCATGAACATGTGCTCGGTCCGGCACAGGCCGATCCCGTCGGCCCCGAACTCCCGGGCCCGGCGGGCGTCCGGCGGCGTGTCGGCGTTGGCCCGCACGCCGAGGCGGCGGAGCTCGTCGGCCCAGCGCAGGACGGTCAAAAAGTGCTCGCCCGGCTCGGGATCGATCAGCGGCACGTCGTCCTGGGTGATCTCGCCCGTCGTCCCGTCGATCGCGATCCGCTCGCCCCGGCCGAGGGTCTGCTCGCCGACCCGCATCTCCCCCCGCTCGAGGTCGATCTCGAGCGCCTGCGCGCCGCAGACGCACGGCCGCCCCATGCCGCGGGCGACGAGCGCCGCGTGGGACGCCTTGCCGCCCTCGCTGGTCAGGATGCCCCGGGCGGCGTGGAAGCCGCCGACGTCCTCCGCCTCGGTGTAGGGCCGCACGAGGATCACGTCCCGGCCGGCCTCGCCGGCGGCCACGGCCTCCGCCGCGGTGAACACGATCGCCCCCTTGGCCGCCCCGGGCGAGGCGGGGATGCCGCGGGCGAGGACATCGATCTCGTGGGCCGGGTCGAACGTCGGGTGCAGGAGCGCGTCGAGGCGGGCCGCGTCGATCGTGGCGATCGCCTGGGCCCGGTCGAGCAGCCCCTCCTCGACGGCGTCGACCGCGAAGCGCACCGCCGCCTGGGCCGGCCGCTTGGCGTTGCGCGTCTGGAGCATGTAGAGGTGCCCCTCCTCGATCGTGAACTCCGTGTCCTGCATGTCGCCGTAATGGCGCTCCAGCCGGCGCAGGATCTCGAGCAGCTCGGCGTGGGCCTCGGGCATCACCTCGGCCAGGTCGGCGATGTCGCGGGTGTTGCGCACCCCCGAGACGACGTCCTCGCCCTGGGCGTTGGTGAGGAAGTCCCCCGACGGCGCGGGCCCGCCGGTCAGCTCGTCGCGGCTGAAGGCCACCCCCGAGCCCGACGTCTCGCCCTTGTTGCCGAAGACCATCTGCTGGACGCTGACCGCCGTGCCCCAGTCGTCGGGGATGCCGTTGATCCGCCGGTAGGTGACGGCCCGGTCGCCGACCCACGAGTCGAAGACGGCGCGAATGGCCTGCTCGAGCTGGGCGCCCGGCTCCTGCGGGAACGCCTCGCCCGTGCGCTCGTGGAACAGCGCCTTGAAGCGGTCGGTCAGCTGCCGCAGATCCTCGACGTCGAGCTCGGTGTCGAGCCGGACGCCCCGCTCGCGCTTGATCGCCGCGATCTCGGCCTCGATCGCGCTGCCCGGCACCCCGCGCACGACGTTGGCGAACATCTGCACGAAGCGCCGGTAGGAGTCCCAGGCGAAGCGGTCGTTGCCCGTCGCCCGGGCCAGCCCCTCGACCGAACGGTCGCCGAGGCCGAGGTTGAGGACGGTGTCGAGCATGCCCGGCATCGACTCGCGCGCCCCCGACCGGACCGACACGAGCAGCGGGTCCTCGGCGTCGCCCAGCCGCTTGCCCGTCCGCTCCTCGAGCCGGGCCAGCGCCGCCGCGACCTCGCCGGCGAGGCCGTCGGGCTCGACCCGCCCGGCCGCCATGTAGGCGACGCACGCCTCGGTGGTGATCGTGAAGCCGGCCGGCACACGGCCCGACCCGAGGATCCGCGTCATCTCCGCGACGTTCGCGCCCTTGCCGCCGAGGAGCTCGCGCATCTCGCGCGAGCCCTCGCTGAAGTCGTAGACGTACTTGGACATGCCGGCCTTCTCAGGCCGCGACCGACGGGCCGCCGACCAGGCCTTCCTCGTGCAGCCGGGCGATCTCCTCCGGGCTGCGGCCGAGGACGTCGGCCAGGATCTCGTCGGTGTGCTCGCCCAGGACGGGTGCCGGCGCGACCGGGAGGCGCTCGACGGCGCCGAACTGGACCGGCGAGCCGGGCATCAGGTAGGAGCCGATCCCCGGCTGCTCGACCAGCTCGAACATCGGGTTCTCCGGCGAGCAGCGCGGATCCTCCTCGACGAGCTGGGTGAACGTCTGGTAGATCCCCCAGGCGACGCCCTTGGCGTCGAAGGCCGCGCGGATCTCCTCCACCGTGCGCGAGCGCACCCAGGGCTTGAGCGCCGCCCCGATCAGGTCGCGGGCGGCGAAGCGGCCGCCCTCCTGGGAGAGGTCGACGTCCAGCATCTTCTCGATCATCGCGGCCGCCTCCTGGAGGTCGGTCGCCTCGACGAGGCTCTTCCACTGGCGCAGGGTGAGCGCGAGGATCATCACCCGCCGGTCGTCCTTGGCCAGGAAGTCGCGGCCGAAGGCCCCGTAGAGGAAGTTGCCGTCCTTGATCCGGTTGTTGTGGTTGATCTGGACCTCGGCGATCTTGCCGAGGTTGCCGACCATCGCGAAGGCGACGTCGGACAGGGCGATCTTGATGAGCTGGCCCTCGCCCGTCTTGCGCCGGTGACGCTCGGCAGCCAGCAGGGCGGTCGTGGCCAGCGTCCCGGTGACCGCGTCCCACGCCGGCAGCAGGTGGTTCATGGGGTAGGAGACGTTGCGCGGGCCGGTGGCCATCGGGAAGCCGCTCGCCGGGTTGACCGTGTAGTCGACGGCCGAGGACCCGTCGGCGTTGCCGGTGATCACGACCATGATCAGGTCGGGCCGGTGCTCGGTCAGCCGCTCGTAGGAGAGCCAGCCGCTCTCCGGGAAGTTGGTCAGGAAGAGGCCGGCGTCCTCGCCCGGGGCGCAGATCAGCTCGGTGAGGAGCTCGCGGCCGGCCGGCGAGCGCAGGTCGGCCGTGAACGACCGCTTGCCCTTGTTGAGCCCGGCCCAGAAGAGGCTGGTCCCGTCGGCGGTGATCGGCCAGCGGGTGAAGTCGAGGCCGCCGGTGAGCGGGTCGAAGCGGATCACGTCCGCTCCCATCTGGGCCAGCGTCATGCCGCCGAGGGGGGCGGCGACGAACGCCGAGCCCTCAACCACACGCATACCTTCGAGGATCCCGTTCATCTGCATCTCCTTGCCGTCGTCATGCCATCAGGGCGAGCAGGCGCCAGTCGAGCACCGGCTGGCCGCCCTGCGCATCCTCGCGCTCGGCCGCGACCATCGCCCTCAGGTCGACCAGGGCGGCGCCGTCGGCGCGTCCGAGATCGTGCCGGCCCTCGATCGTCAGGACCGTGCTCAGCCGGTCGCCCTCGAACACCGGCGCCGTGTGGTTGCACTCGCGCCAGGCGACGATGGTCACCACCTCGGGCAGCGCCCGCGTCAGCTGGGCCGCGGCGACGGAGATCGTGTGGCCGCCGTAGACCAGGCGCCGGCCGTGGGCGCCGGCGTTGGCGTCGACGTGGGTCTCGGCCACGTTGAGGGTCAGGCGGACGAGCTCCGGCGCCACCGTGACCGTGTCGCGCCCCTCCATCGCGTAGACCGCGCCGACCTCGAGGTCGGCGGCCCGCCGGGCGCCCGGGCGCGCGCGGATCGCCTCGAAGCTCCAGTCGGCTGGCACCGCCCCGGCGACGCGGGCCATGTCGAGGTCGGCCGGGATGTCGTCGAAGCGGTCGGCGTGTCCGGTCTGGGTGGCGGCATCGCGCAGCGGGATCATCGGGCAGCGCCAGAAGTCGAGCACCCGCTCGCCGGCCTGGTTCTCGGTCCGGATGCGCAGGGCGACCAGGCCGGTCGCCGAGCCGTCGGCGCGCGGGCGGTTCTGGCGCAGGCCGACGATCTCGGTCCGCGTCCGCAGGGTGTCGCCGATGTGCACCGGCCGCAGGAGGACGAGGCCCCGGTAGAAGAGGTTGCCCCGCACCCGCTGGGTGGCGACCGTCGACTGGCCGATCGCCACGTCGCAGACCAGGTTCGGATGGGCCAGCGCCTCGGCCCGGCCGGTGACCGCCGCCGACAGCGTCGCGTCGAGCGGCAGCAGCATCCGGTCGCCGACCAGTGCCTGGTGGACGGCGGCGTGGCCGGCGGTCACCGTCAGGCCCGGGGCGTCGTAGACCTGGCCGACCTCGAAGTCCTCGAAGTACGGACCACCCACCATGATCGGCTCGACTGAAGGCATTGCTCGGTTCCTCATCCCATCGGCGGCACGGCCCGCGACGGTCGTCCGCGGCTCCGCCAGCGTATTGGAACTGGGGAATCCGTGGCGGGAGGAACGGCCGGCCGGTCAGGTTCCGGCCAGCGACCGCGGCGCCGGCTGCCCGCGCGGCGGCGGGTCGTCGAGCAGGAGGCGGGTGACGGTGACCAGCGCGTAGCGGCGCCGACGCAGGAGGCTGATGATCCGCGGCAGGGCGGCCACCGTCTGACTGCGGTCGCCGCCGCCGTCGTGGAACAGGATCACCGCCCCCGGGCGCGCGCCGCTGACCGCCGTGTAGACGATGCGCTTGACGCCGGGCCGGCTGAAGTCCTTGCTGTCCACCGTCCACAGCACCATCAGCATGCCGGCGGCGCGCAGGAGCGGCAGCGTGGCCGCGTTGAAGCCGCCGTAGGGCGGGCGAAAGAGGCGCGGGTACGGCGCGCCGCCGGCGGCGATGTCCCGGGCGCCCCCGTCGATCTCCGCCTGCTGGGCGGCGGCCGACAGGCGCGGAAGCAGGGCGTGGGTCGCGGTGTGGTCGCCGATCGGCAGGCCGGCGGCCAGGACCCGCCGCTCGATCCGCGGGTAGGTCCGGGCGGCGCGGCCGATCTCGAAGAAGGTCGCCGGGGCCCGGGCCCGGTGAAGGACGGCGAGCACGCGGAGCGTGTACGGCCCCGGCCCGTCGTCGAAGGTGAGGGCGACCTCGCGCCGGCGGGGAGAGCCGGTGACCAGGTAGCCGGTGTAGGCGAGCGCCGCGGCGACTGCCCGCGCCGTCGCCGCCGCGCCGGCCGCCACCGGCCGCACCGCCGTGCTCGTCCCGCGGGCGGCCGCGGCCGCGGCGGCGGCCGGGGGGGCGGGGGTCGGCGGCGTCCGGGATCGGCCGCCTCCGCCGGCGACCAGCGCCACCGCGACGGCGCCGACGGCGAGCACCAGGAGGATGCCGGCCGTCAGGCGCCGGCGCCTCACGACGGCGTGGTTCACCGCCGGGGCGGGGGCGGCGCGACCGCGTCGGCGGGTGCGACGGGTGCGGCGCCGGCGGGTGCGGCGACCGCGGCGGCGGCGGGGGGGGAGCGGGTGCGGCGGCGGGGGCGGGTGGGGCCGCGGGTGGCGTGCTGTACGCGATGGGCAGCACCCCGTCCCGGCCGGTGCGCGGGCAGTCGATCAGGGCGTGGACCTCGGCGGGCAGCGTCAGCCCGACGCGGCTGGCCAGCGGCGGCGCCTCGGCGCCGGCGGTCCGCGCGAGCAGGCGCAGGCCCGGCCGCCGCCCTTCGACCGACAGGGTGACGCGGGCGTCGTGGCCGTAGTACTCGATCGCCTCGACCCGGGCGGTCAGGAGGCCCTGGCACTCGCCCTCGCCGCACAGGCACACCTCCTCCGGGCGGATCAGGACCATGCCCTCCTCCGCGGCGCCGGCCGGCTGGGACGAGGTCAGGCGCAGGACGCCGAGGTCGGTCTCGGCGTGGCTGCCGTTGAGCCGGGCGGGCAGCAGGTTGGCGTCGCCGAGGAAGCGGGCGATGTCCGAGTCGACCGGCGCCCGGTAGATGCGCTGGGGGGCCCCCGACTGGGCGATCCGCCCGCCGGCGAGGATCGCCACCTCGTCGGCCAGCGAGAGCGCCTCGTCCTGGTCGTGGGTCACGAGCACCGCGGTCGCGCCGACGGCGGACAGCGCCGCCTTCACGTCGGCTCGGGTCGTGGCCCGCAGCTCGGGGTCGAGGGCGGCGAACGGTTCGTCGAGGAGGACGATCGCCGGCTCGATGGCCAGCGCCCGGGCGAGGGCGACCCGCTGCTGCTGGCCGCCGGAGAGCTCGTGCGGGCGGCGGCGCTCGAGCCCGGCCAGGCCGACGAGCTCGAGCAGCTCGCCGATCCACCGGGCCGCCCGTCGCTGGCGGGGGAGGCCGAAGGCGACGTTGGCGGCGACGCTCAGGTGGGGGAAGAGGGCTCCCTCCTGGGGCACGTAGCCGACCCGCCGCTGCTCGGGCGGGGCCCGGCGGACGCCGTCGTCGACGACGTTGCCCGCGAGCCGCACCGTCCCCTGGTCGGCGCCCTCGAAGCCGGCCAGCACCCGCAGGAGCGTCGTCTTGCCCGAGCCCGACGCCCCGAGCACGGCGACGAACGAGCCGGAGGCGACCGCGAGCGTCAGGCCGGTCAGCACGGGCGTGCCGCCGTAGGCCTTGTGGAGCTTCTCGACGGCGATCGCGTTCATGCTGCGAGCGTATCGAGCCGGCGGATGAGCAGATACGTGGCGGGGGCGCAGATCCCGACCATCAGCGCCGCGTAGGGGGCCGCCGCGCCGTAGGCCAGGCTCGTCTGGTAGGTCCAGAACTGGGTGGCGAGCGTCTCCGATCCGGTCGGGCGCAGCAGCAGCGTCGCCGTGAGCTCGGTCGCCGCCGAGAGGAAGACCAGCGCCGCGGCGGCGCCGAGGCCCGGGGCGATCAGCGGCAGGGTCACCCGTCGGAAGGCGCCGAGCGGACGCTGGCCGAGCGTCCGGGCCACCTCCTCCAGGCGCGGCGGAACCTGGACCAGCGTCCCGCGGATGGCGATCAGCGCCAGCGGCAGGAAGAGGATCGCGTAGGCGATCACGAGCAGGGCATGGGTCTGGTAGAGGGGGTGGACGACGCGGATGCTGAAGGAGACGAGGGCCAGGGCGATGACGATGCCGGGCAGCGCCCGCGCCAGGTAGGCGCTCCGCTCGAGCCCGATCGACAGACGCGACCGGTGGCGCACGGCGAGCACGGCCACCGGCAGGGCGACGACGGCGGTGACGACGGCGGCCAGGCCCGACAGGGCGAACGTCGTCCCGGCGGCGGCGAGGATGGACGCCGAAGGCAGCGTCGTCGAGCCGCCGCGGACGAGCCAGTAGACGAGCGTCCCGACCGGGACCCCGAGCGCCAGCGCGACGAGCAGGCCGACCCCGACCACGGCCAGCGGCCGGGCGCGGCCGAGCGGCTGGGCCCGCCGGGCCCGGGACGATCCCGAGCCGACGCGCGAGTAGCGGTTGCGCCCGAGCAGGCCGAGCTCGCCGCCGAGGAAGAGCACGCTCAGCACGACCACGACCAGCGACAGCAGGGCCGCGCTCGCCCCGTCGAAGCCGAGCTGGTACTCGGCGAAGATCTCGGTCGCGAAGGTCGGGAAGCGGAGCGTGGCGAAGGCGCCGTACTCGGCGAGCAGGTGCAGGGCGATGATCAGCCCCCCGCCGAGGATCGCCACACGGAGCTGGGGGAGGGTGACCCGCCAGAACGTCCGCCCCGGGCCGAGGCCGAGGCTCCGCGCCGTCTCCTCGAGTGCCGGGTCGCCGCCGCGCAGGGCAGCCGCCGCCGGCAGGTAGATGAACGGGTAGTAGGACAGCGTGGTCACCACCAGGGCCCCCCGATAGCCCTGGAAGCCGCCCGGATCGAGAGAGACCCAGCTGAAGCTGTTGACGAACTCGGGCACGCCGAGCGGCAGGACGAGGAGCATCGTCCACAGGCGCCGCAACGGCAGATCGGTCCGCTCGACGCACCAGGCGGCGGCGACGCCGAGCACGACGCACAGGACGGTGACCCCGGCGAGCAGGGTCAGCGTGTTGGTGAGCAGCGACGCCACCCGCGGGCGGATCAGGAGGTCGACGGCCGCGCTCCAGCTGATCGTCCGGGCCTCGACGACGACGAAGACGAGGGGCAGGAGCGCGAGCGCCGCCGTCGCGAGCGCGGCGAGGACGAGCCCGCGCGGCGGAGCCGCCCGACGCAGCCGGGGCACCGGCGCGGCGCTCGTCGCCGTCGCCATCGGCTAGGCGCCCGGGACCACTGCTAGATCAGCCCGACCTGCTGGAGCAGCATGAGCGAGGCGCGGCCGTCGCCGAGGTCATCGATGCCGACGTCGGGCGGGCGCAGGCCGGCGAACGACGGCAGCGGCTTGGTCGTGACCACGCCCGAGCCGAGCGGGTACTCATAGCTCTCGCTGCTGGCGATGATCCGCTGGGCCGGCGCGCTGACCAGGTAGGCGAGAAAGCGCTGGGCGAGCGCCGGGTGGCGGCTCGACTTGAGCGCGGCCGCCCCGGAGACGTCGACCAGGGCGCCGGGGTCGCCGCCGGCGAAGTAGTGGAGCGCCGAGTGGATCTGGCCGGCGCCGACCTCGTCGCGCAGGCGGTACCAGTAGTAGTGGTCGATCAGACCGGCGGCGACCTCGCCCCGGTTGACGGCGTTGACCAGCGTCTCGTTGCTGTCGTAGACGCGGCCGTTCGCCTTGAGGCCCTCGAGCCAGCTGATCGCCGCCGCCCGGCCGCGGAGCTTGACCAGCGCGGCGATCAGCGGCTGGAAGTCGGTCTCGGTCGGCGCGAAGCCGATCTTCCCCTTCCACGCCGGGCCCGCCAGATCCTGGAGTCCGGCCGGGAGGGCGGCGGGGGCGAGGGCCGAGGTGTTGTAGACGAGCACCGCCGAGCGCGCCGACACGCCGACCCAGTCGCCCCGCGGCGAGCTGTAGCGGACGGCGACGTGGCCGAGGGTCGCCGGGTCGACCGCGGCCAGGAGCCCGCTCCTGTCGAGCACGGTCAGGGCCGGCGGGTTCTCGGCGAAGAAGACGTCGGCCGGCGAGTCGCGTCCCTCGCGGAGGATCTGGTTGGCCAGGGCCGCCTCGTCACTCGAGCGGAGGTTGACCGAGACGCCGGTCCGAGCCTTGAAGTCGTTGGCCAGGAGCGTCGCCGTCTGCTGGTGCTGGCCGCTGTAGACGGTCAACCCGTTCGCCGACCCGGCCGACCCGCCGCAGCCGGCGACGGCGCCCGCCGCGGCGGCGGCGATGGCGGCGGCCCCGATTCGGCGTCTGTCGATGAGCTGCAGCCCGACCACGTCTCCCTCGTTGAGTAGCAGCGGCGTAAGGGGACCCTAACTTAGGGAAACCTAACACAGCGCGTTTCGGCCCGCGCCCCGGCCGGACGGCTCAGAGTCCGCCGGAGAAGTCGCCGGGCTTGACGGTCGGGAACGAGCCGGGCCGGCCGTAGCCGACGATGATCGTGTCGTGGGCCCGCATCGCGTAGTCGGGACCGTCGGCCACCCGCCGGCCGTTGACGTAGACGGCGAGCGTCCGCCCGGCCGCCGCCCGGTAGCCGCCGAGCTGGGTCGTGGTGAAGGCGACGCCCCAGACGTCGAAGAACTGGCCGAGCCGGAACCCGTAGGGCCGGGTCGACTCGATGTGGACGATGCCCGACGTGTCGTGGGTGTGGAGCGGCGAGAAGAACGCGCCCGAGGCGGGCAGGCCGATCTCGGCCGGGACCGTGACCGGCCGGCCGTCGACGTAGATCCGCAGCATCGCGTGGATGTGGAAGACGGTGTCGCTGAGGTCGGGCAGGCCGAGCGCGCTCATGCGGGCCCCCAGGTGGCCGTACTCGGCCGGCCAGGGCGCCGGCGTGGTCTGGAGGCCGGGGAGGGCGGCCGGCGCGGGCAGCGGGGCCAGGAGGCCGACCGCCACCGGCGGCCCGCCGCCCGACCGGGCGCTTCCGAGACCGTAGCGAGCGGCGAGGATCAGCGCCACGGCGACGATCACGGCGGCGACCGAGCCGAAGCCGCGGGCGATCCCCCGCCAGGCGCGCGGGATGCGCGGGCGACCGGGCTGAGGTTCCGGGTCTGCGGTCATCTCTGGCCTCCTCGCGCCGGGCGAGCGCGGCCGCCGATGATGGCAGGACCGGGGCGGCCGCGGCGGGTGTCGCGTTGCCGACCGCGACTTTCTCCGGCAAAAGGGGTTCAATGGGGATCGTGAGACGTCTCCTCATCGCGCTCGGCATCGGCGCGCTCCTCCTCGCCGTGGTCAGCGGCGCCGTCGGGGCGATCACCGAGGTCGGGATGACGGCGGACACGACGGCGCCCAGCTGTCCGGGCAGCCCGTGCCTGGCGGTCAGCCAGACCACCGGCTTCCAGGTCAAGATCGGCAAGGTCCGGGCGCCGTCGAGCGTGACGGCGGCCGGCCGGATCGTCGCCTGGTCGATCACCCAGGGGCAGCCGACGCCGACTCAGATCAAGTTCTTCGACACGATGGAGGGCGGCGTCGCCCAGGCGGGGATCGCCATCCTCCGCCCGGGGCCGAAGCTCAACTACACGCTGATCGCGTCGAGCCCGATCATGCATCTCGAGCCGTACTTCGGCACCACCGTGCAGTTCCCGCTCGACACCACCCTGGCCGTGATCCCGGGCGACGTCGTCGCCCTGACTGTCCCCACCTGGTCGCCGGCGCTGGCGCTCGGCTTCGGCCACGACACGTCCTGGCGGGCCAGCCGCAGCCGGACGGCCTGCGCCAACACCAACGTGCCGACGGCGCATACGTCGATCGGGTCGACCGTCCAGTACTACTGCCTCTACGGGACCGCCCGCCTGACCTACTCGGCGACGCTGATCCCGACGCCGACGCCGCCGAAGGCGCCGGCCCCGAAGCCGCCGGCCAAGAAGTAGCGCCGGCCCGCTCCCCGTCCCGGCCGTGGCCGGTCCGGGAACCCGACCGGCCGGCCACCTCGGCGGGCCGGCCCCGGCGGCCCCACGCCGCCCCGTCCCGTCCCGTCCCGCCCCGCCCCGCCTCGCCCCGTCCCGTCCCGTCCCGCCCGCCCGTCAGTTGACCGGACGCGCGCTCTCGGCGATGGCCAGCATCTGCTGGTTGGTGAGCAGGCTGTCGAGGGTGTTGTTCAGCCAGTACACGGCGTGCGGCAGGCGCCAGGCCACGACCTTGATGTGGCTGCCGTCGAGGTACACGTCGTAGGTGCGCCCGGCGACCTTGCGGCTCTGGTGGACGCCGGCCAGGATCGGCGGCGAGAGCCAGTCGGTGCCCTCGACGCCGTAGTACTCGCCGACCAGGCCGCGCGACAGGGAGACCGTGTACGCCTTGTGCGGGCGCCCCTTCCCGTCGGGCAGGGTGTAGGCGCGGACGAGGTCAGGCGTGTAGCCGCTCTGGAGGACGAGGCGGGGCAGGAAGAGCCGGATCGGCAGCCCGACCGACGCGACGTTGGCCAGGCCGACATCCGTCGAGGAGATCGGGGTCAGGCCGAGGCCGGCGGTGCTCCCCCGGCCCACCGACCGCTTGAGGTTCAGGGCCGGCACGTGGATCTGGGCGGGTGCGTTGCCGCTGAGGAAGTCGGCGACCGTCGCCTGGATCTGGCGCGGCGAGGCGACGACGTAGCTGCCGCCGCCGATCGTGACGTTCTGAGCGGCCTGGAACCTGACCTGGCGGACGGGCCGGCCGAGGGAGAAGGCGGCCAGCGTGAACAGGTGGAGGATCTGTGCGGTTCCGTGGATGTCGGTCTGGACCGACGAGTGAAGGGCGCGCAGCAGCTGGTCCTCGTGGTCGATCAGCCCCGAGACGCCGATCTGCTGCTTGGCCTGACGGAGAAAGTCCTGCTGGCGGGCGACGCGGATGAAGTCGCTGTCGGTGTGGCGGTAGCGGGCGTAGTCGAGCGCCGTCTGGTCGCACAGCCGCTGGTAGCCGGGTTGGATGTCGATGCTCGCGTAGTTGTCGGCCGCGGTGGGCGCGCTGACGTGGTAGTAGCGGCGGTCGACGAAGACGTAGACGCAGCCGATCGCGTCCACCACCCGACGGAAGCCGCGGAAGTTGATGTCGACGATGTGGTTGATCGTGATCCCGGGCAGCGTGCGCTCGACCGTCTTGGTCGAGAGCGCCGCCCCGCCGATCGAGTAGGCGGCGTTGATCTTCTGGTGCGAGATGCCCTTCGCGCCGGCGTCGATCGTGGTCAGGAGGTCGCGCGGGACCGAGAGCACCGACGTCTGGTTGCGGTTCGGATCCATCCGGACGAGCAGCAGGGTGTCCGAGTGGGCCGGGCCGTTGCGGTCGGCCACGTTGGTCGACAGCGGCCGGCGATCGGTGCCGATCACGAGGATCGTCTCCGCCGCCCCGGCCTGGGCCGGGGTGACCACGCCGCCGCCCGGGTTGAGCGACGCCGGGCCCAGCAGGTCGGAGACGTGCTTGGCCTCCATCAGCACGGCCGAGGTCGTGGCCGCGGCCATGAGGACCACGATGGCCAGGCTGCCGAGCAGGAACCGCTTCCATACGCCCCGGCTTCTCTCTGGTGGCTCGAGCGGCATCGGCCGGCCCAATCCTCTCAGAGCCGCCCGCCGGAACGGCCGCCGGCGGTCACTCGTGGCGGCGCAGCCGCCAGACCAGGTAGGCGACGATCACCGCGTTGACGACGAGGGCGGCGCCCTTGAGCAGGGTCGCGTGCTTGGTCAGCTCGTAGATCTCGGGAATGAACAGCAGGCTGGTCGCGACCACCGTCAGGTACTCGGCCCACCGCCGCCGCCGCCAGAGCCCGTAGCCCTCGACGCCCTCGAGGAGCCCGTAGGCGATCGCCACCACGCCGAAGACGACGTACCGGTTCGGGCTGATCGCCCTGACCTTGGCGATCAGCTTCTGGATCCCGTTGCCGCTCGGGTCGAAGCCGGCCGACCGGGCGAAGTCCTCGATCGTGCGCGTCCAGTCGGTGTGGGCGTGGGTGATCAGCACCAGGCCGATCGCGACCAGGACCACGCCGCGCAGCAGGCGCTCGGCCGCGATCAGCCGCAGCACGCGGTCCGACTTGGCCGGGGTGCCGGCCGTCGCCGGCGACCGGGACCGGCTCGAGGCAGCGGCCGGGACCGGCTGAGGGGCGGCCGTCATGCCACGCGCGCCGGGGGGACGGCGGCCTCAGTTCGAGCAGTGGGCGCGGGAGTAGCCGACGACGGCCGGCTTGCCCTTGACGATGCGGACGGTGGCCGTCCAGAAGCAGCGGGAGCTGCTGCGGACGGGGATCAGCTCGACCTGGCAGGTGTAGGCGCCGCCGCGAATCGCCTTGCAGCCGTTGATCTTGGCCGTGTCGCCCCCCGTGATAGCCGCCGCGGCCAGGGCGTCGCGCTTGGCCGCGGCCGCCGCCGTCGCCTTGGTCAGGTGCGCGGCCGAGAAGGCGGGCGGCACCGAGCCCGAGCCCAGGAGGAGAGCGGTGGTGGCGAGCCCCGTCAGAGCCTTGTGCTTGGTGGTCATCGCAGATCGGGAGAGCCCGGGCGGTTGCGGTGGTGCAGCCGTCGGTGGCTGAGCCTAGCAAGGCCGACGGGCGGTACGAGCCGGTGGTCCGGCGCTCCGCGCTACGTCATTCGTCCAGATCGGGTCGGCCCGACCCGGTGCCCGTCGATAGGCCAGGCATGCCGACCATTCCCCGCGCGCGCCTCCTCGCCGCCGCCGCCACCGCCGTCCTCAGCCTGACCCTGCCGCTCACCGCCCCCGCTCTGGCCGCCAAGCACCACGCCCCCCATCACCACAAGAAGGCGTCCAAGCGGATGAGTCCGGCCACGGCCCGGGCGACCGCGCGGCGCTCGGCTGGCCCGCTCATCCTCGATCCGGCCGACCAGGTCCGCGTGACGGGCTGTACGCCCCTCTCCGGCGCCCGGTACAGCTGCGGCCTCGAGCTCCACGCGGCGCACAGCGCGTCCGTCTGCAGGTGGACCGTCGTCGTCGGCATGACGGCCACCGGGCCCGACGCGATCCACTACTCGCACGTCGACTGCGCCGGCTGAACCGGCGCCCCGGACCGCGTTGTCCCGGCGCCGACCGGAGCCGACCGTGCCGACCGCGGCCGCTCGCCGTCCGTCAGTCGACGGCCCGGGCGATGAAGCCGCGGACGCCGAGGCCGGTGAAGAGGACGACGCCGGCGACGCAGCCGACGGCGATCCAGCCGGGGGCGAGGTGGGGCAGTCGGGTGAGCGAGGCTCGCATCCCCTCGCTGACGTAGGTCAGCGGGTTGACCAGGGTGACGTCCTGGAACCAGGCCAGGCGGGTCAGGCTCGGCCACGGGTAGAAGGCGGCGCCGGTGAAGATCAGCGGCGTGAGGACGATCGCGAAGGCGACGCTGATCCGGTTGGGCGGGACGGCGGTCCCGAGGACGAGGCCCATCGCCCCGCCGGCCAGCGACCCGAGGATGAGGATGGCGAGGAAGGCCGGCCAGTCCGCCCCGGCCAGGTCGATGCCGCCGGGCAGGATCACCGCGGCCAGAGGAATGATGCACAGGGCGGAGACGATGCCCCGCAGGGCGGCGATCACCATCTTCTGGACGGCGACCGCCGCCGTCGGCAGCGGGGCCAGCAGCCGGTCCTCGATCTCCTTGGTGAACGAGAACTCGATCACCAGGGGCAGAGCCGTGTTCTGGAGCGCGGTCAGGACCAGGGTCAGGGCCAGGACGCCGGGCATCAGCTGGGTCCCGTAGGACCGGCCGGCGGCGCCGATCTCGGGCAGGACGCGGCCGAAGATGAAGAGGAAGAAGATCGGCTGGAGCAGCGCCTGGGCCAGGAAGCCGACCGGCTCGTGGCGGACCGTGACCCACAGGTCGCGCTGGCACAGGGCGGAGAAGGCCCGGGCCTGGACGCGGCCGAGCCTCATCGCAGATCGCGTCCGGTGAGGTGGACGAAGACGTCCTCGAGTGAGCCCTCGAGCCGGCGCATCTCCACCAGCGCCGGCGGCCCGGTCCCGTCCCCGGCCCCGGCGGCCCCGACCCCGGCCCCGACCCCGGCCCCGACCCCCGCCCTGGCGCCCCCGGTCCCGGCCCCGTCCCCGGCGGCCCCGACCCCGGCCCCGGCGGCCCGCAGGGCGTCGAGGGCCACGTCGGGCAGGCGACGGTCGTCGCCATAGAGGCGCACCCGCCAGCGCCCGGCGGCCGCGGCCACCGAGTCGGCCCGGTCGACGCCGGGCCGGCCGATGAAGACGGCGACCGGGTCGGCACCGGCGGCGAGCGTGAGCTCGAGACCGTTGACCGCCGGCAGCAGCCGGCGCAGTCCGGTCGGCGTGTCGAGGGCGATCACCTGCCCGTGGTCCATGATCGCGATCCGATCGCACAGGCGGTCGGCCTCGAGCATGTCGTGGGTGGTCAACAGCAGGGTGACCCCGCGGGCCCGGAGCTCGACGATCCGCTCCCAGAGGAAGAGCCGCGACTGGGGGTCGAGGCCGGTGGTCGGCTCGTCGAGGACGAGCAGCCGCGGCTCGTGCATCAGCGCCCGGGCGATCATCAGCCGCTGGGCCATGCCGCCGGAGTAGCGGTTGACCTTGTCGGACTCTCGCCCGCCCAGCCCGAAGAAGTCGAGCAGCTCGAGCGCCCGCTCGCGGCGCTCGCGCCGGCCGGAGCCGAAGTAGGCGGCGTGGAAGGTGAGGTTCTCGAGCGCCGTGAGCGACCGGTCGAGGTTCGACAGCTGGGGGACGACGGCGATCCGCAGCTTGACCGCCACCGGGTCGCGGGCGACGTCGATCCCGTCGACGAGGACACGCCCGGCGGTCGGCCGCACGCGCGTGGTCATCGTCCCGATGGTCGTCGTCTTGCCGGCGCCGTTGGGGCCGAGGAGGCCGAAGATCTCGCCCCGCCCGACGGTGAAGTCGACCCCGGCGACGGCCTCCGGCCGGTCGGGCTCGTAGCGCTTGCGCAGCCCCTCGACCCGGATCATCTCCTCCGGCGCGCCGGTCGACGGTTCGTGGGCGACGTCGACCATGCCCGCCGAAGACTACGCGGCTGACCGCGACCGCCCGGCCGCCCGGCGGGAACCGCTCCAAACTGACGGCCTGTGTCAGGCTGGACGGATGCTGCTGCGCCTCCAGCACCTGGCCTACCGAGTGGCCGCGCCGCTCCACCACGGCTGGTGGACGCTGTCGCGCGCCCGCCACGACGGCGTCAAGTGCCTGGTCACCCACGGCGGCGAGGTCGTCCTCGTGCGCCACACCTACGGCGACCGGCGCCAGTGGGACTTCCCCGGCGGGTTCGTCCGTCGCGGCGAGGAGCCGGTCGTCGCCGCCCGGCGGGAGATGGAGGAGGAGCTGGGCCTGCGCGGCGCCCGCCTGACCCCGGTCGGGACGATCGCCCACCGGGTGGCGCGCCGGCGGGGCACGGTCCACTACTTTCGCGTCGAGGCGGCCGACGCGCGTCTGGCGGCGGACCCGGTCGAGCTGGCCGAGGTCGCCTGGTTTCGCCCGGGCGAGCTGCCGCGGCCGCTCGGCGACTACGTCGCCGAGGCCCTGGCCTGGATCGCCCCGGCGGTCGCGTCGGCCGGCCGGGTCGAAGACCCCTTGCGTTAACATCGGTGGCCACCAATCCGGGGAGTCCCGCCGGGGCTGAGAGGGCGCGAGGCGCCGACCCGCAGACCTGATCTGGATCATGCCAGCGAAGGAAGTGACCCATGCCGCCTGAACACCGCACCCGCTTCGCCGCCGACAGCGCGTGTCGCACGCAGATGCACCTCGCCCGCCAGGGTGTGGTCACGCCGGAGATGGCGCGCGTCGCCGAGCGGGAGTTCCTCGAGCCGGAGCTCGTCCGCGACGAGGTCGCCCGCGGGCGGATGATCATCCCGGCCAACGTCCATCACGCGGCGCTCGACCCGATGGCGATCGGCCTCAAGGCGCGGGTCAAGATCAATTCCAACATCGGCAACTCGCCGACGTCGTCGTCCCTGGCCGAGGAGGTCGCCAAGCTGACGGTGTCGGAGAAGTGGGGCGCCGACACGGTCATGGACCTGTCGACGGGCAAGCGGATCGACGAGACGCGGGCGGCGATCATCGCGGCGGCGAGCGTCCCGATCGGGACCGTCCCGATCTACCAGGCGCTCGAGAAGGTCAAGCGCATCGAGGACCTGACGGCGGAGATCCTGCTCGAGAACATCGAGCACCAGGCGCGCCAGGGCGTCGACTACATGACGATCCACGCCGGCGTCCGGCTCGAGCACCTGCCGCTCTGCCAGCACCGGGTCACGGGCATCGTCTCCCGCGGCGGCGGCGTCCTGGCCCGGTGGATGGTCCACCACATGGCCGAGAACCCGCTCTACGAGTGCTTCGACGAGATCCTCGAGATCTGCCGGGCCCACGACGTGTCGCTGTCGCTCGGCGACGGCCTGCGGCCCGGGTCGATCGCCGACGCGTCCGACGCCGCCCAGTTCGCCGAGCTGAAGACGCTGGGCGAGCTGACCGAGCGCGCCTGGGCCCGCGACGTCCAGGTGATGATCGAGGGCCCCGGCCACATCCCGCTCGACCAGCTGGAGATGAACGTCCGCAAGCAGCAGGAGCTCTGCCACCAGGCGCCGTTCTACACCCTCGGGCCGCTGGTCACCGACATCGCCCCCGGCTACGACCACATCACCTCGGCCATCGGCGCGGCCATCGTCGGCTGGCACGGGACGTCGATGCTCTGCTACGTGACGCCCAAGGAGCACCTCGGCCTGCCGAACGCCGAAGACGTCAAGCAGGGCCTGATCGCCTACCGGATCGCCGCTCACGCCGCCGACCTGGCCCGGGGCAACCGGCGGGCGGCCAAGTGGGACCGCGCCCTGTCGGAGGCCCGCTTCTCCTTCGACTGGAACAAGCAGTTCGAGCTCGCCCTCGACCCGGAGACGGCGCGGGCGATGCACGACGAGACGCTGGCCGACGACTACTTCAAGACGGCGGAGTTCTGCTCGATGTGCGGGCCGAAGTACTGCCCGATGCACAACTTCAAGGACATCGACTGGGACGCCGTGCGCGACACGGTGGCCGAGCGCAAGCGGGAGCGGCAGGCGCTCGTCTAGCGGCGGGCGGCCAGGGCGAGGCCGGCGAGCGCCGAGCCGCCGGCCAGGGCGATCGTGCCCGGCCGGGCATGGGGCGGAAGGTCGCCGGCCGGGGCGGCGAGCGTGGCGGCGACGTCGGCCAGGTCGCCGAGGGCGCACAGCAGCAGCCAGGTGCGGGGGCTTCGCCCCGCGAGCACGCCCACGGCGAGGGCGGCGTCGCGGGCGGCCAGGCCGCGCAGGGCGACCTGCGCCGGCGCCCGCGCGGCGTCCGGTCCGAGCCAGGCGGTGGCGACCTTGGCCGGGGCGAGGACGAGCCCGCCGCTGTAGGCCAGGCGGCCGAGCGCGTAGACGGCTGCCGCGTTCATGCTGGGGATTTTATGGGAGCGGTGGCGGAGGGGCGGCCGCGTGGCCGCGGTCAGTCGGGTGGCGGCATCGTCGCGAGCTGATGGCGGATGCGGTCGCGGGCCTCGGCGAAGCGGACGGCCTCGTAGGTGATGAGGGCGGCGAGGATCCCGGCGAGGATCGCCAGCGTGGCCAGGGCCGGCAGACGCACGGCGGCCGGGAGGAGGGCGAGGAGGACGGCGGTGGTGACGAGCCGCTGCTTGTTGAGCGTGCCGATGTTGCGCAGCCGGAAGGCGACGTGGGCCGTCAGGTAGACCGCGGTGCCGCCGAGCATGGCGACGGCCGGGACCACGGCGAGGGGATCCTCGACGTGGGCGAGGGTCTTCTTGAGGCCGACGGCGACGAGGGCGATCCCGGCGACCATGCCGAAGTGGAGGTAGGAGAAGGAGTCGCGGGCCATCGAGTTGCGCTCGCGCCCCGCCGCGGCGTGGGAGAGGCGGCGCTCGGCGGCGAGGGCGACGACGTCGAAGTAGAGCCACCAGAAGGCGGCCGCCACGACGGTGCCGAGGATGGCGGCGGCGACGACGCCGACCCCGATCGCCACCTGGGCGCCGGCGCCGAGGGCGACGATCGACTCGCCGATGGCGATCAGGACGATCAGGCCGTGGCGCTCGGCGAAGTGGCCGGGGACGAGTTTCCATCCCTCGACCCCGAACACGAACGGGCCGCCGTAGTCGAGGACGACGGCCACGGCCCAGAGGCCGAGGCGGAGGCCGTCCCCGTCGGCCGCGGCGGCCGCGAAGAGGATGGCCACGCCGACGGCCGTGCTCCCGGCCAGGCCGGTGACCGACCGCCGCAGATCCTGGTCGTCGCGGCTGGCCAGGGTGAACAGGAGGATGTGGGCGGCGCGGACCACGGCATAGGCCCCGGCGAAGAGGAAGGCCGATGAGCCGAAGGCCCCGGGGACGGCGAGCGACGCGACGAGGAGGGCGGCCATCGCGGCGAAGATGACCAGCCGGACGCTGCCCTCCTCGGGATCGACGACGCTGGTCAGCCAGGCGTAGCCGCCCCACGACCACCAGAGGACGGCCAGGATCAGGAGGCCCTTGGCCAGTCCGTCCCAGGTCGGGTGGGCGGCCATGAGGGCCGTGCATTGGGTCAGGGCGAGGACGAAGACGAGGTCGAAGAAGAGCTCGAGCGGGGTGACCCGGGCGTCGTCGCGCATGACCGGGTTGACGCGGGGCGCGCGGGGCGGCGGCGGCGAGACGGTGGCGGCCATCGGGCTATCTTGCCAGCGGCGCCCCGGCGCGTTTTCCGGCGACGTCGGTTGCTAGGCCGGCACCCGCGTCGGGTCCGCCCGGCAGCGGGCGGCGTCGACGGCGAGGGCGCGTACAGCCCTGGGGAGGCCGGGATCGGTGACGAACGGGGGGAGCTGCTGGGCGCGCAGCCACTCGTAGATGCACAGGCAGTTCGCGGCCGGCCCGTCGGTGGAGCCGTTGCAGTCGTCGACGAAGCTGAGCTTCCCGAGCCCGCGGGCGTCGAGCACCTGGTGCCCCTTCTCGGTGAGCGCGGTGAGCACGATCGACGGCACGGCGCTCGAGCGCACGTCGATGCCGCCGCCGACGGTCAGCCGTGTCTGGAGCGCTCCGGCGGCGAACCCGGCGAGCGTCGGGGCGACCATGGTCGACTGGCCGCCGTTGGTGAGCACGTACTGCGGGCAGGCGGCCGCGGTCGCCCGGCGGTAGTCCCCGATGACCCGGGCGACCAGCTCGCGCTGCTGATCGTGGGCGAGCAGCGAGCAGGCCAGGGCGCCGTTGCCGTCGCTTCGCGCCGTCTGGTAGGCCCGCACCAGGGCGACCGCCCGGTCGCCGGCGCCCGCGGGCGCGCCGAAGCCGACGCCGAACGCGACGACCAGAACCGTGGTCAGCCAGATCACGGGGTAGATGGCGGCGCGCAGGCCGGGCCGCGGCCGCGGGGCGGTCGTGCTCTCGACGCGGACGACGAGCGTCCGCCCGGCCAGGTCGCCGAAGCGGCGGCGGCGCTCGCCGGTCAGGAGCATCGGGATCAGGCCGACGACGTAGAAGCCGAGGTCGTCGACCAGGCGCAGCAGGCTGCGGGCCGAGACGGCGGCGACGCCGGCCGGGCCGCCGTCGACGGAGATCACGCGCAGGCCCATCCACCGCTTGCCGATCGTCTGCCCGGTGAGCGCCTCGGACACCGCGAAGTAGCTGAGCCAGAGCGGGAGCATCAGGAGCAGCCCGTACGGGCCGAACAGCGCGTAGGAGGTGCTCGCCTGCGCCCCCGTCGAGAAGAAGCCCGCGTGCGGGAAGAGGGCGCCCATGAGCACGTCGATCAGCACGAGGGGCAAGCCGACGATGAGGCCGTCGAGAAGCACGGCGTTGGCCCGGGCCCGCAGCAGCGAGCGTACCTTGGGGGTTCGGGCGGTCGCCACGGGAGCGGGCGCAAGGGCGGCCGCGACGGTAGCGGGCGCAAGGGCGGCCGCGACGGTAGCGGGCGCAAGGGCGGCCGCGACGGGAGCGGGCGCGAGGGCGGCCGCGACGGGAGCGGGCGCAAGGGCGGCCGCGACGGGAGCGGCCGCGACGGTAGCGGGCGCAAGGGCGGTGGGGGCCGGGGGCGGGCGTCGGGGAACGTCGACACCCCAGCTGGCGAAGTCCTCCGCGCTCACGGCTCGTCCTGCTCGTCGGTCCGGCCCCGGCGGATCGCCGGGTTCTAGCTGGATCGGCGGCCGGGTCCCCGGCCTTGAGCCCGGCTTGCGTGCGGCCGGTGGGCCGGCCGGGGAATGCTCGAGCCTTTAGCCGATCCCGGAAAATGCCGAGCAACCTTGGGTGGCCACCTTGGCCCGGCATCGACGATGCGAGTGAGCGTGACCGATGGCTGAGACGGTCCTGGTGGTGGACGACGATCGGGTGACGCGGCTCCTGAGTCGGCGCGTGCTCGAGCGCGGCGGCTACGCCGTGATCGAGGCGGCCGACGGAGCCGGCGGGGTCGATCTGGCCGCGTCCGACCGGCCGGCGCTGGCCATCTTCGACTGGGAGATGCCGGGCTTGTCGGGCCTCGACGCCT
Source organism: uncultured Solirubrobacterales bacterium (assembly GCA_963795745.1). GTDB lineage: Bacteria > Actinomycetota > Thermoleophilia > Solirubrobacterales > Solirubrobacteraceae > Palsa-513. Next base: position 3,637 of record CAWCIT010000003.1, on the reverse strand, counting down.
GCCGGCGGCTGCGGACCCGGCCCGAGCTGGCGGCGATGGTCGTGGGGATCATGAGCGGCCACGACGGGCCGTGGTGATCTGCGTCGGCGGCCTGGTCTGGCGGCTGTCGGGGTCGATCGAGCGGGGCGACGAGGAGCTCCGCCAGGCGGACCGTGACCTCCGCCGGGCGGTGGCCGAGGCCGAACGGGCGAGCGCCGCCAAGAGCGAGTTCCTGTCGGGGATGAGTCACGAGCTGCGCACGCCGCTGAACGCGATCCTCGGCCGGGTGCTTCGCGGTGGCAGGCCCAGGGTGCGCAGGCCACGCGCCGTGAGGTGGCCGTCGCGGCGCAGGAGCTCGGAGACGCTCAACACGCGGTAGCCGCGGCGAGCGAGTTGGTCGAGCAGGAGGGGCAGAGCCTGGATCGTGCGGGCGCGGTCGAGCCGGCCGTCGTGGGCCAGGATGATGGTGCCCGGAGTGACGCGACGCATCAGCCAGGCGACGGCGGCAGGAATCGTCTGCCCGTCGAGCGCGCGCTCGACGGACAGCGACCAGCCGGTGAGGAGCTCGCCGCGGCCCGCGGCGGCAGCGACGAGGTTGGAGGTGAACTCGCCGTACGGGGCGCGCAGGAGCAGCGGGTCGGGGGCTCCCGCGGCGATCAGGGCGCGACGGCCGCCATCGACCTGGTCACGCGTTGCGGCGGGTCCGAGGTGGCGGAGGTGGACGTGGTCGAGCGTGTGGTTGGCGACCTCGTTGCCGGTGCGGACCTCGCGCCTGACCAGCCTCGGGTAGGCCAGCGCGTTCGCGCCGACGTCGAAGAACGTCGCGTGCCCGTGGTGTCGGCGCAGCGTCGCCAGCACGGCGGGCGTGAACCGCGGGTCGGGACCGTCGTCGAAGCTGAGGGCCACGACCCGGTTGCGGGTCAGGACGCGACTGATCGCGCCGTGGGACGTGTCCCCGACGCGAACGAAGACGACATTTCCCGACCGCAGCGTCGCTTCCACGTCGGGGTTCAGTCCGTAGGCCACGCCGCCCGCGAGCGCCGCCGTGGCCGTCAGAGCACCGCTGAGCCGGAGCGTCGTTGGACCCCACCGCACGCCGTCGACGCTAGTGCAGGGGCTGTGTACGGACGGTTAGGGCCTCACAGTGCCGAGGCATGTCCAGGGGCCCGGGGAGTCGCTCTGCGGACCGGATCGCCGTGAAGCCTGGCGAGGCGGAGGTGACGATCAAGCCGCGACGAAAAGGCGACGGCTCATGAGATCTACGCGGGGCGGCTCACTTCGGCGCGAGGCTGGCGGCTTCGAAGGTGTGGAGGCAGTGCTTGGTGCAGAAGTAGAACGTCTCGCCGGCGAGTTCTTTGGTGACGGCCTTGCTGCGGTCGACCTTCATGCCACAGACGGGGTCGGTCGCGCCGCGGCGGACGGTGAGCCAGAATAGGACGGCGAAGATGCCGAGGCCGAGGGCGTTGAGGAAGAGCTTGTAGTCGACCTGGATCGACGGGAAGATGTCGGCCCGGGTGGGGCGGATCGCGGGGATCAAGCCGCCGCTGCTGAAGAGGGCGTCGACGATCAAGGCGGCCAGGGTCATCGTCGCGAACATCAGCCCGGTGATCCGCGCGGCGAAGGCGCTGCCGTAGTACTTGCGGTAGATCGCGATGATCGGCAGGACGATCAGGTCGGCGAAGAGGAACGCGAGTACCCCGGCGAAGCTGATTCCGCCGGACCAGAGCACGGCGGCGAGGGGAACGTTGCCGACCGAGCAGACGAACGCCAGGACGGCGATGATCGGGCCGACGATGACGTTCTCGATCGTCGGCCACGGCGGTGGCGCGTTCTTGAGGAACAGCGATTCGAGTACGCCGTTGCCGAGTTGGGCGACGAACCCCGCGAGCAGGAAGCCGACGGTGATCTCCTTCCAGAGCATCTGCCAGTCGCCGCGGAAGTTGTGCGCGACGTCTGACCAGCCCGCGGCCGAGGTGAGACGCTCGCGCCAGGAGAGCTGCTCGCCGGCCATGTGGTGCCGATGACCGGTGTCGGCAGCACGGGCGTGCGCGCGCGCTCGCGCTTCGACGTCGCGGCTGACGAAGAGCCGCAGCATCGTGGTCATGAGGAGGATCATCACGATCCCGCCGATGTACTCGGCGAGGGTGAACTGCCAGCCGATCAGGACCCAGAGGACGAGCCCGAGCTCCCAGACGAGGTTGGTCGAGGCAAACTGGAAGGTCAGGGCCGAGGCGGCCGAGGCGCCCTTCTGAAACAGCGACTTGGCGATCGCGATGGCCGCGTAGGAGCACGACGACGAGGCCGCGCCGAGGCCGGTGGCGAGGGCGATGGGCCGGGGTCCGCTGGCGCTGAGGGCGCGCTCGACGCGCTCGCGCGGGACCCAGGCCTGGACGATCGCCGAGATCGCGAAGCCGAGGACGAGGGCCCACCAGACCTCCCAGGCCATCAGGAAGGCGTCGCGCAGGCCGTGCCACAGCAGTTGGAGTACGTCGGTCATGAGGTTCTCCGCCCGGCCACCCGCTCAAGATACCACTAGGGGGTATCGGTATGTCATAATGGCGTGGTGGCGAACAGCGATCCCGTCCGCGGCTACAGTGCCAGCAAGGACCAGCTGCTCGCGCGGCTGCGGCGGGTCGAGGGGCAGATCCGGGGGGTGCAGGGCATGGTCGAGGACGACCGCTACTGCATCGACGTGCTGACGCAGATCTCGGCCGCCCAGGCCGCGCTGGACAAGGTCGCCTTGGGCCTGCTCGACGCGCACGCCCATAACTGCGTGACCGGGCCGGCCGATGCCGACGAGCACGAGGCCAAGACGGGGGAGCTCATGGCCGCCGTCGGTCGCCTCATGCGCCGCGGATGACGCGGGCATCGCGAGCCTGACCCGTCTTTTCGGCGCCGCCCAGAACGAGCCGGTCAAGCTTCGGCTATCGATGAAGCGATCTCTGCGCGTCGGACGGCGCGACGCCCGCGCGATGCCCAGGCCCTGCATCGAAATCGTCGAGACGGAGCCTGCTTCAGCGGCTTCGCCGCTTCCGCACACAGCGTGCCAACCGGGAGCCTCTCGCTGTCCTTGCCCGCCACGACGATCTGCTCAACCACGCTCCGGATGCGCCCAGACCTGTGCCAGCCGGTATGCGCGGCTCGCCCGCGACCGGGCTGGCCGGTTGTCACGGAGGTTGCTGGCTGCTGGGCGTGGTGCTTGTGGGCTCGGATCGCTCTCAGGCGGTCGTGATGGTGAGGGTGTCGGTTGTCGCTTGGGTGTGGTCGGCGGGCGGGTTGGTCACCCTGCGCAGTCACGAGCAGGCCGTGCCCTGCTCGCAGGGCGGCGCGCAGCGCGGGTGGGGCGGCGGTGCTTGGGTGGACGGCGAAGCGGACCGCGCCGGCGGCCGTGACCGTCTGGAATGCCGTGCCCGAATTGCTGGATCGTCGTGCGGCATTGCCGGTGGTGCATTCTGGCTGGCGTGCACTGGGCGGCGGGGTCGGCAGCGATCCTGCCGGAGCCGCCCGTGGCGACTGTCAGGGTCTAGCTGAAAGGTGCCGGGAGTTGTGAGCGATTCGGCGAAGGTGATCGACCCGGTCTGGTGATTGACGACGGGTCGGCCGATCGCGGTGAACGCGCTGACCGTGTCGGAACCCGGCGAGGCCTGGATCCCGTCGG
>CAWCIT010000002.1:0-17541 GCA_963795745.1 uncultured Solirubrobacterales bacterium | reverse complement strand
CGCGGCGGCGCGAAACGTCTCGTAGCGGACCTCCAGGCGCGCAGGATCCGGCCGCTCATCCTGGCGCCTCGGCTGGAAGATCGCCGCCCGGTGGAAGCCCTGCAGCCCCGCCTTGAGCATCGGGCCGTCTTCCTCCCTCCGTAGCCGTTCCGCGATGTGCACGACTCCGTCGGGATCGATGCCCATGACGTTGCGGTCGTAGGCCAGGTGATGGATCGCGCACATCGCGATCCCGTTCACCACGGCGGCTACCCCGCGTGGATCGCGGTCCTCGAGGATGTGCGCCGCCTGGAGGAGCGTTGCTTCACGCAGGGCACACACGGCGCATCGTCCCTGGTAGGCCTGGAGAACGACGGTGCGGAACCGCTGCTGGTGGAGCCGGACCAGAGCTTCGCGGGTCGCGTATCGGCGCAGGTCGGGGCTCTCGGCCGCCTCGATGACCGTCCCGCCGGCCAGTTGGCGGGCGTCGCCGATGAACATCGCGGCCTGAAGCTCGACGACCCTCCGGACCGGGTCGTCGCGGCTGACGAACGCCGGCGCGACGACGGCGTACTGGCTCGGGGCGATTCCGTGGAAGTAGATCACCGGCACGCCCAGCCTGGCCGCCGCCCGCAGCGACCGGTTGTCCGCCTCGGCGGCGGCGACCGCCCGCCGGCTCGCTCCCTGAGCGGTGCGGTAGTGGTAGACGAAGTTGTTGGTTGCCTCGTCCAGCCCATCGTTGTACGGCGCGCCCCGGGTCGATTTTGGAGGCGTCGTCGTGAGGCTCAGCGCCGCCGGCCCGCGCATCTGCCGCGGGCGGAAGATCCCGCTGTAGAACGACCCGAACGAGATGCGCTCGGCCCCGAAGTCGAAGCCCCGCCGCAGTATGTCGAGCGGCACGATGTCGTCGTAGCGATCTGACAGCGAACGGACGCGATCGATGGCGACCAGCCGCATCTCGTAGTCGAGCTCCGCCTCCACCCGACCAGCATCGCCCGCCCGGCGCCCGACTGCAAGCGTGCCGCGCGCGGCGGCCGGCCACGAGCGAGCGCCACGCCCGCTTGCGGCTGCCGGCCGCCTCGGTCAGGCGGTGACCCCGAGCTCCCGCGTGATCGCCTCGACGTCCATCACGAAGTCGTCCGGCGCCCGGGCGGCGTGCGACTCCATCGTGCGCAGCAAGGCCCTCAGCTTCGGGATCGCCGCGGCCGACCCCGCCGCCTCGCGCGGCGTCAGGCCCCCGAGCGCCGGGACCGGCTCGCGAAGCCACCGCTCGGTGGACATGGCCCGGACCTCGGCCAGCGCCTCCGCCGGGATCTCGGTGCGCTCGCGCTCCCCCTCCGGCTGCTCGGCGAGGGCTTCTGCGATGTCCTTGGTGGTGACCTCGATCACCTTGGCCCGCGGCACGAGGTTCGCCATGATGTCGATTGCCCAGCCCAGCCGCCGCTCGCTGAGGCCCTCGTAGCGGATCTCGTCTCCCGCGACGGTGAACCGGCCCAGCACGATCGCGTCCGGCGCGCTCAGCGGGCTGCTGTCGATGGTCAGCGCTCCCGCCGGCAATGCCTCCGGCTGGAGCGCCGTCAGCTGGTCTCGGCTCCCGAGCCAGTCGTAGCCCGGCTCGTCGCCGTCCGGATCGGCGATCAAGAACTTCGCCCGCCCGAGGGCTGACGCGGCCCGCGCCCGCGGCGCGCTCCACCGCGCTGTGACCAGCACCACCGGATCCCCCTCCGTCGTCACCGTCACCGGCTCCGGCGCCCGGTAGTCGACGAACTCCCGCGGCGCCCGCCGCACGATCTCGTCCACCTCGCCCGCATCGACGCCGAGCTCGCCCGCGACTCGCTCGAGCGTCGCCTGGATCCCCGTCTCATCGGACGCCGCGAAGCAGCGACACGGCCCCCACAGCTCCATCACATCCGGCCGCACCCGTCCGAGGATCAGGTCCCAACGACCCACGATCTCCGAGATGTTCGCGCTCGCGATTCGGGCCCGCTCGCCGCCCGCGTACGGCTCGATCAACATGCTCTTGCCCGGCTCGGACTCGACGACTCGCCACAGGCTGAGCTTCGCGCTTGGCCTGGAGGGCGGCGATCTCCCGCAGCTTGGGATTCCGGGCCGTGCTCGGCGTAGCGTTCGAGCGGCGTCCCGCCGCCCGGCAGCTCCCGTTCGTGCAGGAACCAAGACGCCGCGAAATTGATCGCCTCCGCGTCCCGCGCCCTGCGATCGCCGCAGTAGTCGTCCATCGCCGCCGCGATCGCCCCCGGGTGCTCCGCCTCCGACCACCGCGTGACCTCGTCGACCAGCCGCCGATGTTCTCGCTCGGCGTCCTGCCCCGCACCGGCGCAACAGCGCTTGAACTTCCTCCCGCTCCCGCACGGGCACGGATCATTGCGAGACGGCACGGCGCATCACGGTAGCCGCCGCCCTGCCCGCCGGCAAGGCCGTCGCGGAGGCATCGAGTGCCCGTCCCAGCCGAAATCCCGCTCCCTCCGAGAAGACGAACCCGCTCCTCGCCGGAATAACGTCAGCGGGCGGCGCTCGACAGCGGCGCCTCCGTCACCCCCACCGTTCCGCGTGCGCCTCCCGCGCCCGGCGCCGCTGCTCGGTGTGCTCGGTCCGGCGCGCCTCGTACTCGGCGAGCGCCCGCCGGTGCTCGGCCCGCACCGCCGCCCGGCGCGCCCGTAGCTCGCCCACGATCCGTCGCCCGACCCAGCTCCACCGCCCCGACCCACCGCCCCTCGCCGCCCGGATCGCCGCGGCCACGCCGACCCGCCCCCGCCGCGGACGGCTCAGGCGAAGCGGCGGCGGCGTCCCGACCCACCCCCGCGCCACCGCCCGCTCCCACGTCGGCGCGGCCGGCCTGCTCACCACGGTGACCACCGTCCACCTGCCCGGCCTGCGCACGTCGTGCCGGCAGATCAACACCAGCCACTCCCCGACCTGGATGTAGGCGTCCGCCGGGTTCTGCGATCGCGACCATCGCGGCCGCTCGGACACCAGCCGACCCTCCTGGATGAGCAGATCCCGCAGCACCGGCTCCAAGGTCTGCCGATCGGCGTACGGCAAGCCCGACCGCTGGGCGAAGCGGGCGATGGCGTGGTCGGTCAAGCCGATCCGACCCTGGAGCTCCCTGTCGATCAGGACCCCGGTCATCGGCCGAGGCTCGGCGGCGCGCCCTCCGCCCGCCCCGCTCGCAACCGGCGGCCGGCGCGCGCTCCCGCCCGCCCGACTCGCCTCCCCGACCGCCCCGCCCGCGTCCGCCGGCCCGCCCCCCCTCGCCCGCAACTCACCGGGCCACCGCGCCCGAGGCCGCCGCCTCCTGCGGCGCCGCCGCCGCCGCCTCCTGCGGGGCCGCCGCCGCCTCCTGCGGCGCCCCCACGATCTGGCCGCCCGCGCACCCGGCCGCCGTGACCCGCCGCCGCGGGTCGACGATCCCGGCCAGGCCGAGCACCCCGCCCAGCGCGACCAGGGCCGCCGCGATCCCCACGCCCGTGTGGAAGGCCCCCACCGACGCTCGCTCCACCGCCCCGCCCACCACCCGTGCCTGCGCCGCCGTCAGGCCGCGCGTGTCGGCCCGCGCCAGCGTCTGGTGCCGGGCCGCCGCCACCGCCGCCCGCCCCGCCGGGCTCAGCGGCACCCCCGCCAGCGCCCGGTCGACCGACGCGCTGAAGCTCCCCGCCACCACCGCCCCCATCGCCGCGATGGCCAACAGGCCGGCCACCCGCGCCACCGCGTTGTTGACCCCCGACGCGATGCCCGCGTTCGACTCGTCCGCGTCGGCCAGCACCGTCGCCGTCAGCGGCGCCACCGTCATCGCCAGCCCGACCGAGAAGACCACGAGCCCCGGCAGCAGGTCGACCCAGTAGTCGACGTGCGCCGGCATCCGCGCCAGCCAGGCCAGGCCCGCCGCCGCCACCAGCGGACCCGCGCCCATGAACCGGCGCGGCCCGAACCGGTCGGCCAGCGCCCCGAATCGCTTCGACAGAGCGAACATCACCAGGGTCGACGGCAGCGTCGCCACCCCGGCCTCCAAGGCCCCATAGCCGGCCACCTGCTGGAGGTAGAGGACGAGCAGGAAGAAGGTGATCGACAGGCCCCCGTACATCGACAGCGTCTCCAGGTTGCCGACCGCGAAGTTCCGCCGCCGGAACAGCCCCAGCCGGAGCATCGGGTCCGGCGTCCGCGCCTCCCGCCAGAGGAACGCCCCGACGAACGCCGCGCCCCCGAGCAGGCCTCCCGCCACCTCCGGCGACCCCCAGCCGGCCGCCGGCTCGCGGATCAGCGCGAACACCGGACCCGCCAGCCCCACCGCGCACAGCCCGGCTCCCGTCCAGTCGACCGACCGCCGCGGTCCGCCCCGCGCCCGCGCCGGGATCGCCACCCGCACGAGCAGGAGCGTGGCGATCACGAACGGCACGTTGATCGCGAAGATCCACCGCCACGACGCCGAGTCGATCAGCACCCCGCCCACGAACGGCCCGACCACGGCCGCGATCCCCGACCACGCCGTCCACGACCCGATCGCCGCCCCCCGCTCGGTCGGCGGGAAGGCCCCCACGATCACGGCCAGGCCACTCGGCGTCAACAGCGCCCCGAAGACCCCCTGGAGGCCGCGCGCCGCCACCAGCAGCTCGATCGACGGCGCCAGGGCGCACAGGACCGACGCCGCCCCGAAGCCGCCGACGCCGAGCGCGAACACCCGCCGCTCGCCGAACACGTCGCCCAGCGACCCCCCCACCAGGATCAGCGACCCGAGCGCCAGCAGGTACGCGTTCGAGACCCACTGCTGGCCGGCCAGGCCCCCACCCAGCGACCGCTCGATCGCCGGCAGCGCCACGTTGACCGCCGTCGCGTCCAGGCCGGCCACGAACGACCCCATGATCGCCGCCAGCAGGACCAGCCGCTTCCCCGCCGCCGTCGCCGTCGCCTCTCCGCTCGGCCCGACCCCGGGACTCCGCGACATTCGGCGCATCAGCCCGACGAACGCTACAGCAGCCCCGCATCAGTAGGGGGCCCACACCGTGACGCGCGCTGCCCGCCAGAACGGCACCGGATGACGCCGCCGTCTCACCGTGACGACATCCAGGGTCTGCGGGCCGTGGCGGTCGTGCTCGTCGTGCTCGGCCACGCCGGCGTCGCCTTCCTCCCCGGCGGCTTCATCGGCGTCGACGTCTTCTTCGTCCTCTCCGGCATCCTCATCACCGGGCTGCTCCTGTCCGACGCCGTCCGCCGCGGCGGATCGGTCTCCTTCGTCCACTTCTACGCCCGCCGCGCCCGCCGCATCCTCCCGGCCGCGGCCCTCACCCTCGTCGTCACCGACGTCGTCGCCTACCAGCTGCTCAACTTCGTCCGCGCCAAGGTCGTCGTAGAGGACAGCATCTGGGCCTCGCTGTTCGCCGCCAACATCCATTTCGCCCAGATCGGCACCGACTACTTCGCCCGCGGCCAGCCCCCCTCGCCGGTCCAGCACTTCTGGTCCCTGGCCGTCGAGGAGCAGTTCTACCTCGTCTGGCCCGCCCTGCTCGCCGCCGCCCTCCTCGCCGCCGCCCGCCGCCGCCGCTCCCGCCCGACGCCCCACCCGATCGCCCAGGCGCCGCACCCGATCGCCCGGACGCCGCAGCCGATCGCCGCGACCTCGCTGGCTCCCGGCGGCCCGGCCGAGCCTCCTGGCGCCCGCACCGGCCTCGGCGGCCCGGCCGCGCTCGTCGCCGCGATCCTCCTCGGCTCGCTCGCCTGGTCGATCTACTACACGCCAGGTTCCGGCCGCCGCCTTCTTCTCCACCTTCGCCCGCGCCTGGGAGCTCGCCTTCGGCGCCGGCCTCGCCCTCGCCGCCAACCGCCTGCGCCGCGTCTCGCCCGCCGTCCGCCTCGCCGCCGGTTGGGCCGGCCTGGCCGCGATCGTGGTCGCGGCCGCTGCCTTCTCCGAGCGCACGGCCTGGCCCGGCTACGCCGCCCTCGCTCCGGCCCTCGGCGCCGCCCTGGTGATCGCCGCCGGCCTCGGCGACCGGCCGGGGCGCTGGAGCGCCGGACGGCTGCTCGGCCGACCCGGCCGAGAAGCTCGCCAAGACGTTCGGCGACCGCTCCTACGCCTTCTACCTCTGGCACTGGCCGGTCCTCGTGATCGCCGTCCAGTACGAGGGCCACGACCTCTCCCTCACCGTCAAGCTCCTCCTCGCCGCCGCCGCGTTCCTGCTCTCGATCGTCAGCTACGCCGTGTTCGAGGATCCGATCCGCCGCGGCGTGCGGCCCGGCCAGCGCGCCGGCGCCTGGCTCGCCCGGCGCCTGGATCCCTACCGCTCGGCGCCCGCCCGCCCGCGATCCGCCGCCGCCACCGCGCCCCGCGGCGGCCTCCTCCTCTGGCGGCCTGCACGCTGTCCGTGCTCCTCGTCGCCGCCTTTGCCCTCGCCGCGATCCAGAACCGCGAGGCCAGCCTGACCCGCGCCGGCGAACCGGCGACGCCCGGCTTCACGCCACCCGGCTCGGCCGCGCCCATCCCGGCGGCGGCGCCGGTGACGCCGCTGGCCGCGCTCGCCCCCAGCCGGAGCCTCCCCGCCGTGGTCGCCGCCGTCGCCGCCGCCCGGCGCCACGCCCCGATCCCCGCCGGGCTCACCCCGGTCGTCAGCGAGCTCCTCAACATCAACAATCCCGACGTCGAGTACGTCTTCCCCGGCGGCTGCGCCCCGGCCACCGACGCCCAGACCACGAGCCAGGTCTGCGCGCTCGGCGCCACCGCCAGCCGGCGCACGATCGTCCTCTTCGGCGACTCTCACGCCCAGATGTGGCTGCTGACGATCCTTCAGCTGGCCCAGCAGGACGGGTCGGTCATCCGCCCGCTGGTCAAGTCCGGCTGCGCGCCCTACACCTGGGTCAGCCAGTACGCGCCGGCCGCCTGCCGCGCCTGGTACCACTGGGCCGTCGGCCGCGCCCAGGCGATCCATCCCGCCGTGCTCCTGATCGGCGGCTCCTACGGCGGCGTCCAGGGGCTGAGCGCCGACGCCGAGCAGAACGGGATCGTCGACCTGGCCACGGCGATGAAACGCCACGCCCAGCGGGTCGTCCTCATCGCCGACGACGACGCCATCGACCGCCAGCCCGTCGACTGCCTGCTCGCCCCCGGCGCGACGATGGCGACCTGCACCGTCCGGCGCACCCAGGCCGACTTCCAGCTCAACGACGACCTCGCCCGCGCCGCTCGCTTCGACGGCTTCGCCGTCATCGCCACCCGCGGCTGGTTCTGCTACCAGTACGAGTGCCCGATGGTCGTCGGTCAGACGATCGTCTACCGCGACCTCGCCCACATCACCCGCACCTACGCGCTCGACCTCTACGCGCCGTTCCGCGCCGCCTTCCGCGCCGCCATCCTCGCCCGCTGACCGCCCCGCTCCGCCCCCGAGCCACCGAGCCGGCGCCCGCCGCCGCGCCCGCCCCCGAGCCTGCCCCGCCCCCGCCCCGAGGCCCGCCCCCGCCCCGCCCCCGCGTCACGCCCGCTCGAACAACCCGAGGCCGGGCCACGCGGCCCCGTCGACGAGCGACCCCACCGTCACCGCCTGCGCCTGCGCCGAAGCCCCCCCGAACCGCCGCTCCCCGCCATGAAGGACGTCGCGCCAGACCCCGGCCGGCGGTGAGATCACCGCTCCCAAGCCACCGGACCGGACCACGACCACCACCAGGACCTCGCCGCCCCGGACGAACGCGCACGCGTCCCCACCCGCCTCCACCGGCGCGTAGGCACCGCCCGCGAAGGCGGCCGGCCGCCGCCGGCGCAGGTCGAGCGCCCGCGCGATCAGGCCCAGCTTGCGCGTGTCCGGCTCGATCGGCGCCCCGCCCAGCACCGCGTCGAGGAGCTCGCGCCGGCGGTCCCAGTCGACCGCCCGGCGGTTGTCCGGGTCGACCAGCGACAGCGACCACAGCTCGTCGCCCTGGTAGATGTCCGGCACCCCCGGCGAGGTCAGCTTCAGCAGCAGCTGCCCCAGCGCGCTCTGCTCGCCCGCCCGCGCCACCTCCCGGCAGAACGGCTCGAAGTCGGCGAGGAACGGCTCGTGGGCGATCACCCGCTCCGCAAACCGCTTGACCTGCGCCTCCCACTGCTCGTCGGGCGAGACCCAGTTGGTGTTCCGCTTGGCCTCGCGCAGCGCCTTCTCCAGGTAGGCGGTCAGGCGCTCGGCCGAGATCGGCCAGACGCCGATCAGGGTCTGGTAGAGGAGGTACTCCTCGCTGCCGTCCGGCGCCCGCCCGTCGCGCAGCGGCGCGTTGATCTCCCGCCAGCGGACCACCGCCTCCCGCCACGGCCCGGCCCGTTCGGCCAGCGCCCCGATCCGCGCCCGCGCGTCGCCCGACCGCTTGGTGTCGTGCGTCTGGGTGACCAGGAGCCCCTCGGGGAAGCGCTCGGCCCGCCGCGCCTGCCGGGCGTGGAAGTCGGCCACGCTCAGGCCGAACCGGTCCGGCTCGCCGCCCACCTCGTTGAGGGCCAGCAGCCGCAGATAGCGGTAGAAGGCGGTGTCCTCGATGCCCTTGGCGGTGATCGGCGGCGAGGTCTGCTGGAAGCGGGTGACGAACTCCTCCGGCGCCGCGCGCTCGAGCCGCAGCGCCGCCGCGAGCTCCGCCGTCATCCCCGCCGCGGCGATCGCCTCCCGGTCGGCCGGCTCGACCCGCCCGCTCCCCGGCTCGACGTAGGTCCGGTAGATCGGCAGTCCGGCCAGCCCCTCCCGCAGCGTCGCCGCGTCGAACTCCGGGGCCAGCCGCTCCAGCCGCGCCACCTCCCGGGCGAAGGTCCCCTCCGCCTGCTCGAGCTGCGCCTCCCGCGCGATCTGCGCGAACGACCGCCGCTCGCCGGTGAACTCGGCGTGCAGGGCGTCGAGCGGCGGCGAGACCCTCACGGTCGACGAAGAGCGCGCAGGCGTCGCCCAGGAACTCGTAGCCCACCGTCCCGCTCACCGGCCAGTCGCGCAGCTCCTCCTCCGGCGCCAGGATCTTCTCGACCCACACCCGCGCCACCCCCTCGGCCCGCAGCCGCTCGAGGTAGCCCGCCGGGTCGGCCAGGCCGTCGGGGTGATCGACCCGCAGGCCGTCGAGGATTCCCTCCCCCACGAGGTCGAGCACCTTGCGGTGGGTGGTCTCGAACACCTCGGGCTCCTCCTGGCGCACGGCGGCCAGGTCGTCGATGTCGAAGAAGCGCCGGTAGCCCTCGCCGATCGGGTCGAGGTCGAAGAAGCGGGCCCGCAGCCGCGGGTCCTTCCACCACCGGTTCTCCTCGCCCACGCCCATGTGGTTGGGGACGATGTCGAGGATCACGCCCAGACCCGCCCCGGCCAGCGCCCGGAACTCCGCCTCGCCGCCCAGCTCGTCGCTGATCCGCGTTGGGTCGACCACGTCGTAGCCGTGGGTCGACCCCCGCCGCGCCTGCAGCGACGGCGACAGATAGAGGTGGCTGATCCCCAGCCGCTCGAGGTAGGGCACCAGCGCCCGCGCCTGCGCGAAGCCCAGGCCCGGTCCCAGCTGCAATCGATAGGTGCAGCGCAAGTCGCTCACTCGGTGAACAGCGGCCCCCGGCGCAGGACGTAGATCGACCGCGACCCGACGACGAGCTTCGCCCGCGCCGCGTAGGTCCGGGCCCCCGACTCGAGCAGCGGCTCGGCGGTCGACAGCTCCGAGTCCCACGCCGGGCCGAACGACGCCGCCGGCAGCGTGAACTCGACGTCCTCGTGGTGGGCGTTGAACAGGAGCAGGAACGAGTCGTCGATCACCGGCCGGCCCTCCGCCGTCGCCTCGTGGAGCTCCTCGCCGTTGAGGAACACCCCGATCACGTGGCCGTCCCCCCGCTTCCAGTCGCGCTGGGTCATCTTGCGCCCGTCCGGCCGGAACCACCAGGCGTCGGGCAGGCCGCCCGGGCCGTCGGAGGAGCCCTGGAGGAAGCGCACCCGGCGGAACACCGGGTGGCGGCGGCGCAGCCCGATCAGCCGGCGGGTGAAGAGGTGGAGCTCGGTCTGCCACGGCTCGTGCCGCCAACCCAGCCACGACAGCTCGTTGTCCTGGCACCACGTGTTGTTGTTGCCGTCCTGCGTGCGGCCGAACTCGTCGCCCCCCAGGATCATCGGCACGCCCTGCGACAGGAACAGCGTGGTCAGGAAGTTGCGCTGCTGGCGCCCGCGCAGGGCGAGGATCTCCGGATCGTCGGTCGGCCCTTCGACGCCGCAGTTCCACGACCGGTTGTCGTCGGTCCCGTCCTGGTTGCCCTCCTGATTGGCCTCGTTGTGCTTCTCGTTGTAGGAGACGAGGTCGCGCAGGGTGAAGCCGTCGTGGGCGGTGACGAAGTTGATCGACGCGAACGGGTCGCGCCCGTCCCACTGATAGAGGTCGCTCGACCCGGTGAACCGGCTCGCAAAGTCGGCCACGCTCGCCTGACCGCGCCAGAAGTCGCGGATCACGTCGCGGTAGATGCCGTTCCACTCCGACCACAGGATCGGGAAGTTCCCGACCTGGTAGCCGCCCGGGCCGACGTCCCACGGCTCGGCGATGAGCTTGACCTGGGAGAGGACCGGATCCTGGTGGATCACGTCGAAGAACGCCGACAGCCGGTCGACGTCGTGGAACTCCCGGGCCAGCGCGCTCGCAAGGTCGAAGCGGAAGCCGTCGACGTGACACTCGCTGACGAAGTACCGCAGCGAGTCCATGATCAGCCGCAGCACGCTCGGGTGCACCGGGTTCAGGCTGTTGCCCGTCCCCGTGAAGTCCATGTAGTGGCGCGGGTCGTCCGGCACCAGGCGGTAGTAGGCCTGGTTGTCGACCCCCTTGAAGGCGAGCGTCGGCCCGAGGTGGTTGCCCTCGGCCGTGTGGTTGTAGACCACGTCCATGATCACCTCGATGCCCGCCCCGTGGAGCGCCTTGACCATGCCCTTGAACTCGCGCACCTGCTCGCCGTTCTGCCCCGAGGCCGAGTACAGCGCGTGGGGTGCGAGGAAGCCGATCGAGCTGTAGCCCCAGTAGTTGGTCAGGCCCCGCTCGGACAGGAAGCTCTCGTCGATGATCGCGTGGACCGGGAGCAGCTCGATCGCCGTCACCCCGAGATCCTGCAGGTAGGCGATGGCCGCCTCGCTGGCCAGGCCCGCGTAGGTCCCGCGGAGATCCTCGCGCACGGCCGCGTTCAGCCGGGTGAAGCCCTTGACGTGGGCCTCGTAGATGACCGTCTCGTTCCACGGCCGCCGCGGCGCCCGGTCGCCCTGCCAGTCGAAGCCGGGGTCGACGACCACGCAGCGCGGCATGGCCGGCGCCGAGTCCTCGTCGTCGAACTCGAGGTCGGCGTCCGGGTTCTCGGGGTCGGGGACGTAGGGCAGGGTGTTGGCCTCGTCCCAGGCCACCGGCCCGTCGATCGCCTTGGCGTACGGGTCGAGCAGGAGCTTGTGCGCGTTGAAGCGGTGCCCGTCCTGCGGCGCGAACGGCCCGTGGATGCGGTAGCCGTAGCGCTGCCCCGGGCCGACCCCCGGCAGGTAGCAGTGCCAGTTGTGGGCCGTGCGGTAGGGGAGCTCGATCCGGTGCTCGTGGCCGGTCTCGTCGAACAGGCAGAGCTCGGCCAGCTCCGCGTGCTCGGAGAAGATCGAGAAGTTCGTGCCCCGCCCGTCCCACGTCGCCCCGAGCGGGAACGGGTAGCCGAGCCAGACCTCGGTCATCCGAGCAGCGCCCCGGCGAGCGGCTCGAGCCGCACCGCGCCGTCCTGAATCGATGTCGGGTGGGTGGCCAAGCGGACCTCCGTCCGGTCGGTGGGAACGAGTTGGGCGACCCGCGCGAAGTTGCAGACCAGCTGTCCTGCATCGCGCTCGAGCGCCAGCCAGCGGGCATCCTCGTCGAACACGATCGCCCGTGCCTCCCCGCCGAGCGAGCGGCGCGCCGCCAGCAGGTCGGCGTAGAGGCGGGCCAGCGCGTCGTCGCCCCGGTGGGTGAGCTTCGACGCCTCGAACGTCTCGAGCGCCTGCGGGTCGGGCACCTCCTCGCCAAAGGCGGCGAACGACGCGAATTCCTGCCGGCGGCCCTCCCGCGTGGCGGTGGCGATCCGCTTGTCGATGTGGTCGCAGAAGAACTGGAACGGCGCGTCCTCGCCGTACTCCTCGCCCATGAAGAGCATCGGCGTGAACGGCGAGAGCAGCGTGCAGAAGGCGGCCAGCGGCCGCACCGCCGCCGGCAGACGGTCGCCGAAGGCCCGGTTGCCCACCTGGTCGTGGTTGGCGTCGAAGACGACGAACTGCTCCGGCCGGCGGTCCTCGGCCGGTGCGCCGAACGTCCGCCGCCGGAAGGTCGAGTAGCCGCCGTCGTGGACGAACGGCCGGTGGAACGCCTTGGCCAGGTCGGCCACCCGCCCGAACTCCTCGTAGTAGCCGTCCTGCTCGCCGGTCAGGAGGACCCGCAGCGCGTGGTGGAAGTCGTCGGCCCACTGCCCGTCGCAGCCGAAGCCCCCGACGTCCGCCGGACGAATGACCCGCGGGTCGTTGAGCCCCGACTCGGCGATGACCAGCGCCCGCGGGTTGACGGCGTGGACGCGCTCGACGATCTCGCCGACGATCGGCCGGGCTCCCGTGTCGAAGATCGCGTGGATCGCGTCCAGGCGCAGCCCGTCCAGGTGGAAGTCGGCGATCCAGCCGGTCGCGCTCTGGAGCACCCACTCCCGCACCGGGTCGCTGTCGGCGTCGTCGTAGTTCATCGCCTTGCCCCAGAACGTCTCGTAGCGCTCGGTGAAGTACGGCCCGAACGCCTCGAACGCCTTGACCCCCGACGCCCCCAGGTGGTTGTAGACGACGTCGAGGACGACGGCGATCCCCTCGGCGTGGGCCGCGTCGACCAGGCGCTGGAGCCCCGGCGGGCCCCCGTAGGCCCGGTGCGCCGCCGACAGGTAGACGCCGTCGTAGCCCCATCCCCGCATGCCCGGGAAGTCGGCCACCGGCATCAGCTCGATCGCGCCCACGCCCAGCGCCGCCAGGCGGCCGAGCTCGCCGATCACGGCGTCGAAGGTGCCCGGCCCCGTGAACGTCCCCACGTGGAGCTCGTAGAGCACCAGCCCCTCGAGCGCCGGCGTGACGAAGTCGTCGTCGGTCCACGCGAAGGCGCCGGTGTCGAGGACGCGCGACGGGCCGCGCAGGCCGCGCGGCTGCCAGCGCGTCGCCGGGTCGGGCAGCCGCCGCCGGCGCCCGTCGCCGCCCGGCGGGTCGAGCCCCAGCCAGTAATCGGCCCCCGCGCCGACCGGCGCCCGGCCGGCCCACACGCCGAGCCCCTCCGGCGCGAGCGGCCAGTCGCCGCCCTTCGAGATCACGGCGACCGCCCCGGCGCGCGGCGCCCAGACGCGGAACTCGGTCTCCTGGCGACCGATCGGCCGTGCTCCGAGCGGCTGGCGCCAGGGCAGCGCCGCCGCCGGCGACCCGCCGCCGGTCACCCTGCCGCCTCGGCCGGGATCAGCCAGATCACGCCGAGGGGCGGGAGGGTGAACTCGGCCGACTGCGGCTGGTCGTGCCAGGGCACCGCCTCGGCGGCCCGGCCGCCCCAGTTGCCGACGTCGCCGCCGCCGTAGTGGCGCGAGTCGGTGTTCAGGCGCTCGAGCCAGACACCCGGCCGGGGCAGCCCGATGCGGTAGCCGGAGCGGACGACGGGGGAGAGGTTGGCCACGCAGACCATCGCCTCGCCGGGCTCGCCGGCTGCGCCCGCCGCGCCGGCTGCGCCCGCCG
This sequence comes from uncultured Solirubrobacterales bacterium, assembly GCA_963795745.1. Taxonomy (GTDB): domain Bacteria; phylum Actinomycetota; class Thermoleophilia; order Solirubrobacterales; family Solirubrobacteraceae; genus Palsa-513. The sequence goes on along the minus strand of CAWCIT010000002.1, from coordinate 3,865 downwards.
CGCCGGCTGCGCCCGCCGCGCCCGCCGCGCCGTCCTCGCGGCCGGTGCGGGCGAAGGCGATCACGTTGTGGTCGGCGTCGTTGACCTCGAGCCAGCGGAACGCCTCCGCCTCGTGGTCGCGGGCCCAGAGGGCCGGCGTGTCGCGGTAGACGTGGTTGATGTCGCGGATCAGCGACTGCAGGCCGGCGTTCTCGGGCGTCTCGAGCAGGTGCCAGTCGAGCGAGCGCTCGTGGCTCCACTCGCGCTCCTGGCCGAACTCCTGGCCCATGAACAGGAGCTTCTTGCCCGGGTGGGCCCACATGTAGGCGAACAGGGCGCGGAGGTTGGCGAACTTCTGCCAGCGGTCGCCGGGCATCTTCGCGATCAGCGATCCCTTGCCGTGGACGACCTCGTCGTGGCTGAGCGGGAGGATGAAGTTCTCGGTGAACGCGTACATCAGGCTGAAGGTGAGCTGGTGGTGGTGGTAGCGGCGGTGGACCGGGTCCTCGGCGAAGTAGGCGAGGGTGTCGTGCATCCAGCCCATGTTCCACTTGAAGCCGAACCCCAGGCCGCCGAGGTAGGTCGGGCGGGAGACGCCCGGCCAGGCCGTCGACTCCTCGGCCGCCGAGATGATCCCCGGGGCCGCGGCGTACAGCAGCTCGTTGACCTCCTTGAGGAAGGCCACCGCCTCGAGGTCCTCGCGGCCGCCGAAGCGGTTGGGCAGCCACTCGCCGGCCTTGCGGGAGTAGTCGCGGTAGAGCATCGACGCCACGGCGTCCATCCGGATCCCGTCGACGTGGTACTCGCGCACCCAGAACAGGGCGTCGGCCAGGAGGAAGTTGCGAACCTCGTTGCGTCCGTAGTTGAAGACCAGCGTCCCCCAGTCGGGATGGGCGCCCAGACGCGGATCCTCGTGCTCGTAGAGGGCGGTCCCGTCGAAGCGGGCCAGGGCCCAGTCGTCGCGGGGGAAGTGGGCCGGGACCCAGTCGAGGATCACGCCGATCCCGGCCCGGTGGAGGCGGTCGACGAATTCGCGGAAGTCGTCGGGCGAGCCGAAGCGCGGCGTCGGCGCGAAATAGGAGGTCACCTGGTAGCCCCACGACCCTTCGAACGGGTGCGCCATCACCGGCATCAGCTCGACGTGGGTGAAGCCGAGCTCGCGGGTGTAGGCCGCCAGCTCGTCAGCCAGCTCGCGGTAGTCGAGCACCCGGTCGGGCTCGCGCGGGTCGCGCCGCCAGCTGCCGAGGTGGACCTCGTAGATCGACATCGGCCCGGTCAGCGGCTGGCGCCGGTCCCGCGCGGCGATCCAGTCGGCGTCGTCCCAGCGGTGGTGGGAGCGGCGGACGATCGACGCCGTGCCCGGCGGGATCTCGGCCTCGAAGGCGTACGGGTCGGCCTTGAGCCGCAGCTCGCCCGACGCGGCGTGGATCTCGAACTTGTAGCGCGCGCCTTCGCCCACCTCGGGCAGGAAGAGCTCCCATACTCCGGTCGGCCCCATCGAGCGCATCGGGTGCAGCCGCCCGTCCCAGGAGTTGAAGTCGCCGACCACGCCGACCGACCGGGCGGCCGGCGCCCAGACGGCGAACGCGGTCCCCGGCACGCCGTCGATCGTCGTCGGGTGGGACCCCAGCCGCTCGTAGAGCTCTTGGTGGCGTCCCTCGCCGACCAGGTGGAGGTCGAGCTCGCCGAGCGTCGGCGGATGGGCGTAGGGGTCGCGCAGGCGGTAGCGGTTCCCGTCGGGGTAGCTGACCTCGAGCTCGTAGTCGAGCGGCAGGCTCGCGCCGGCGACGGTGCCCTCGAAGAAGCCGTCCGGGTGGGTGCGCGCCAGGGCGATGGACCCCCCGGGGCCCGCTCCCGCGCCCTCGCCCTCGCCCGCGCCGGCGGAGGCCGAGGCGCCGGCCGAGGCGGAGGCGGAGGTGCCCATGCTCGGGCCCGGGCCGGTGGGGTGGACGGCCACGGCGTCGGCGCCCGGGCGCCAGACCCGGACGGCGACCCCGCCGGGGACGGGATGGGCGCCGAGAACGTGGTGGGGGTCGGCGTGACCGGCGGCGACGACGCGGTCGACCTCGTCGCGGGGGGCGGCATCCAGCCGGGCCGGGGTCTCCGGGGGGGGCGGGCTCATGCGAAGGGCCCGTCGAGGAGGCGGGCGATCGCGGTGACGGGGATCACGAGCCAGTCGGGCCGGTTGTCGAGCTCGTAGCGCAGCTCGTAGAGGAGCTTCTCGAGCTCGAAGATCGAGAGCAGCTTCTCGATCCCCTGGCGCCCGGCGGGCAGGAGCGCCTGGTCGACCTCGCCCAGGTAGCCGCGGAGGAAGCACTCGCGGGCGTGGGCCTCCCAGCCGGGCGAGGCGGCGCGCAGGTCGAAGAGGAGCTCGCCGGCCAGGGCGGCGTTGCTGATCGAGCGGAGCATTCCGGCGACATCGCGCAGGGGCGAGTGCTTGCGCCGCCGCTCGCGCAGCGGCCGGCCGGGCTCGCCCTCGAAGTCGAGCACGACCCAGCCGTCGGGTCCGAGCACGGTCTGGCCGAGGTGGTAGTCGCCGTGGCCGCGGATCTGGCGGCCGCCGACGCCGATGTGGGAGAGCAGCTGGAGGCGGTCGCGCAGGTCGGGGCCGCGGCCGGCGATCGGCGCGAGCGCCGGCCGGTCGGGCAGCTCGAGGAAGAGCCGCTCGATCTGCTCGTCGATGGTGGCGCTCAGGAGCGAGACGTTCTCGTCGGAGGGCTCCTCGGGGGCGAAGTCGGGGTTGTCGGGGTCGGCGGCGAGGACGGCGTGCATCCGTCCGGTCACGGCACCGAGCTCCTCGAGGCGGCCGAAGAAGTCGCCGGCCGGGTCCGGGTCGCCGAGGGCCTCGAGGGCGAGGCGCCAGCCGTCGACGGCGCCGGGGATGAACTCCTGCATCACGCCGAGGGTGGCGTCCATCAGGTCGCCGCTGTACTGGAACCAGCCCTCGAGGTGGGCGATGTGGTCAAAGCCGTGACCGGCGAGGAAGCGGAGCATCTCGAGCTCGGGGTTGATCCCGGGCTCGACCTTGCGGAAGACCTTGAGCACGAGGCGGTCGTCGAAGACGATCGACGTGTTCGACTGCTCGACGCCCATCTGCCGGGACGGCGTGCCCGGGCCGACGAGCTCGCCGCCCTCCCACCAGAACTCGACGCTCGACTCGCCGTCCTCGACTCGGGCCGAGGTGCCGAGGAGGAGGGCGAGCAGCCCGGTCTGGTCGGGGTCGGCGAGGGCGTCGTAGGCGGTGAAGTCGCCGGCCTGGCAGACGACGCCGACGTCCCAGCCCTCGGACTCGGGCCGCACGCCGATCGGGACGTGGTAGAGCTCATGGGTACCGGCGCCGAAGCGGGCCTCGACGATGGTCAGGGCGAGGGCGGGCGGCTCGCGACGCAGGACGACGACGTCGAGCACGTTGAACTGGGCGACGTCGCGGGACTTGGCGCCGAACCAGCGCTGAGCGCTGATCCAGTCGGTCAGGACCTTCTCGGAGACGGCCAGCCGGGAGCCGAGGTCACGCGTCGCCATCGTCGTCTCCAATCACTAGGAGGAACCAGAAGAAGCCGCGGGGGGCGAGGGTCAGCAGGTAGGGGAGGCCGCCGATGCGGGGGAAGCGGGTGCGCCCGAACATCTCCTCCGGATAGCGCCCCTCGTAGGCGGAGAGGTCGAGCTCGACCGCCTGCGCCGACCGGGCGAGGTTGTGGACGCAGAGCACGATGTCGTTCTCGTAGGTGCGGACGTGGGCGAAGATGCGGGGATTCGAGGTCGGCAGGGCCTCGTAGGTGCCGAGGCCGAACACGGGGTGGTCCTTGCGCAGGCCGATGAACCGGCGCAGCCAGCGCAGGAGCGAGGACGGCGTGCGCAGCTGGGCCTCGATGTTCACGGCCTGGAA
>CAWCIT010000001.1:0-70242 GCA_963795745.1 uncultured Solirubrobacterales bacterium | reverse complement strand
GCTTTTCTGGTCGCCGGCGATGATCCGGCGGGCCCCCGCCGACGGCATGAGGTGCATGCCCTCACGAATCAGCATCTCACTCTGCGGCGTATGCGCCGCAGCCTTCGTCGCCGCCGTTCTTGCGGTCAGCCCGAGCTTGGCGGCCTCGGGCCGGACGCACGTCATCAAGGCTCAGGACATCGCCTTCACGCCGGAACACATCGTGATCCACCGCGGCGACCGGGTGACGTGGAAGTTCCTCGACGCGAAGCTCCTCTCGCCCCACACGGTGACCAGTATCGGCGCGCGACGCTTCCGCGACTCGCCGAGCGGCCGGCTGACTGGGAGCTTCACGGCCACCTTCGCCAAGCGGGGGATCTACAAGTTCGAGTGCACGATCCATCCGGCGACGATGAGCGGCGGCGTGATCATCGTCAGGTAGTGCGTTGCCATCCGGGCCCGGCGACAGCAAACCGCGACACCGGGGTCACGACCTCGGCTTCCCGGCCCGCCCGCCCGGCGGCGGCCGCCGACGGGCTGACCGTCGTCCTGGCCCCCGGCCCGCCCAAGAGCCGTCGGCGGCCCGCTACCCTCACGCGCGCAGGGCGACCGGGTGTCCTTGAAACGCATCATCTGCTTCGAGTTCGCCCACCCGCTTCGCGATCTCCTCGCCGGTCAGCCGGGCGACGCGATCGGTTCCGAACTCCTCGACGTTGAACGAGGCGATCACGGTGCCGTAGGCCATCGCCCGGCGCAGCATCGCCCCGGTGAGCCCCTCGTCGCGGTGGGCGGCGATGTAGCCGACGAAGCCGCCGGCGAAGGTGTCGCCGGCGCCCGTCGGGTCGACGACCGTCTCCAGCGGGAAGGCCGGGACCTGGAAGTAGTCGTCGGCCGTGATCAGGGCGGCGCCGTACTCGCCGAGCTTGGCCACGACCACCGTCGGGCCGCCCCAGCGCAGAACCTCGCGGGCGGCGCCGACGAGCTTGGCCTGGCCGGTGAGCTGGCGCAGCTCGTCGGCGTTCAGGATCAGGCAGTCGACCAGGCCGATCGTCTCGACGAGCGACTCGCGGGCGATGTCGATCCAGAGGTTCATCGAGTCGAGGGCGACGAAGCGGGCCGCCTCGCACTGGCAGCGGACCTGGCGCTGGAGGTCGGGAACGATGTTGGCCAGGAAGAGCACCTCGCTCGACCGGGAGGCGTCCGACAGCTTGGGGTCGAAGTGCTCGAACACGTTGAGCTGGGTGTCGAGCGTCTCGCGCTCGTTGAAGTCCCAGCTGTACTCGCCCTGCCAGAAGAAGGTCTTCCCGCCGGCGACATGCTCGACGTCGGAGACGTCGGTTCCCCGGGTGCGCAGGACGGCGAGCTCGTCCTCGCCGAAGTCGTCGCCGACCGGGCCGACGACGCGGACCTCGTCGAAGAACGAGGCGGCGAGGGCGAAGTGGACGGCGGCGCCGCCGAGCATCCGCTCGCGCTCGCCCGAGGCGGTCTTGACCGCGTCGAAGGCGATCGATCCGACGACTGTAACCGGCATGCTGAGTCCTTCGCTCGGGGGTCCGCGACGGGCGCAGCGTACCGGCCGCCGACCGGGGCCGCCCGTCCGCGCCGTATCCGTCGCTGGCCGACCGACTACCCTGGCGGCGGAGACGATGGCGACTTTTATCAGGAACTTCGATGTTCCAGAACGGGTTGAATGATGGCGAGCTTCGCTGACCTCGGACTGTCCGCACCGCTGCTCGACGCCCTGCGCGATGTCGGCTACGAGTCCCCGAGCCCGATCCAGGAGGAGGCGATCCCGCCGATGCTGGCCGGCCGCGACGTGATCGGCCAGGCCCAGACCGGCACCGGCAAGACGGCCGCCTTCGGGCTGCCGATCATCGAGTACGTCGACCCCGACCTCAAGGAGGTCCAGGCGCTGGTCCTGACGCCGACGCGCGAGCTCTGCATCCAGGTGACCCAGGCGATCCGCGCCTACGGGGCCACCCGCGGCGTCGACGTGGTCGCCGTCTTCGGTGGAGCTCCGATCCGCACCCAGCAGGCTCAGCTGCGGGCCGGCGGCCACATCGTGGTCGGGACCGTCGGGCGCGTCCTCGACCTGATCTCCCGCCACTCCCTCGTCCTGCACGACTGCCGCTTCGTCGTCCTCGACGAGGCCGACGAGATGCTCGACCTCGGCTTCCTCGAGGACGTCGAGAAGATCCTTTCGCTGACGCCCAACAGCCGCCAGACGGCGCTCTTCTCGGCGACGATGCCGCCGCCGATCCGCGCCCTGGCCGACGCCTACCTCTACGACCCGCTGATCGTCAAGGTGGCGGCGGCGACGCTGACCATCGACACCGTCGAGCAGTTCCAGCTGCCGGTCGAGACGCGGGAGAAGGCGGCCAAGCTCGTCGAGGTGCTCGAGGCCGAGCGCCCGGACCAGTCGATCATCTTCGCCCGCACCAAGATCCGCACCGACCAGCTCTACCGGACGCTGCGCGACAAGGGCATGAACGTCAAGGCCCTCCACGGCGACCTCTCCCAGGGCCAGCGCGACGGGGTGATGCTGGCCTTCAAGGGCGGCCGCGTGCCGCTGCTCGTGGCCACCGACGTCGCCGCCCGCGGACTCGACATCACGACCGTGACCCACGTGATCAACTACGACGTCCCGACCAGCCCCGACACCTACGTCCACCGCATCGGGCGCACCGGGCGGATCGGCGCCTCCGGGCGGGCGATCACCTTCGTCGAGGACCGCCAGCGCAAGGAGATGGAGGCGATCGAGCGCCACATCGGCATGTCGGTCGCCCCGTGGTCCCCCGGCGCCACCACCGACACCGGTCAGGTCACGACCAAGCCGCGCCGCCACGACAAGCCGCACGTCAGCCGTGCCGCCGACGAGCCGCAGGTGCGCCTCCTGGCCAGCGGCGGCAGTGCCGCCGGCATCGGCATCGCCGACCTCGTCTCGGCCATCACCCGGGCGACCGGCCTCGACGGCGAGGCGGTCAGCGACGTCAAGCTGCTCGAGCGCTTCGCCATCCTCAGCGTCCCGGCCGCCGAGGCCGAACGGGTGCTCGAGACGGTCAGCGGCGAGCAGGTGCGCGGCCACGAGCTGCGCCTCGAGCGCGTGCAGGCCTAGACCCCGCGCCGACCGCCCAGACTTCATCCACACGACAGGAGAGGAGCCGATGTCCACCGCCACGATCACCACCTCCGAGGGCTCGATCGAGTTCGAGCTGTTCGACGCCGACGCCCCGAAGACGGTCGCCAACTTCCGCGACCTCGCCGGCAAGGGCTTCTACGACGGCCTGATCTTCCATCGGGTGATCAAGGACTTCATGATCCAGGGCGGCTGCCCCCAGGGGAACGGCACCGGCGGTCCGGGCTACAAGTTCGAGGACGAGTTCAACGATCACAAGATCGTCCGCGGCGCGCTGGCCATGGCCAACTCCGGCCCCAACACCAACGGCTCCCAGTTCTTCATCGTCACCGCCGACGCCTGTCCCTGGCTCGACGGCAAGCACACGGTCTTCGGGCAGATCAAGAGCGGGGAAGCGGTCATCGACGCGATCGAGGCCGCGCCGACCGACGGCCGTGACCGCCCGACCGAGCCGATCGTGCTCGAGTCGGTCGCGCTGGCCGACTGAGCCCGCCGGGAAGGAAGCCGCACGGCCGGCTGATCGAGCGCGCGGCCGCCGCCCTCGTCGTCCGCTGAGCGCCCGCCGCCCCGGGCGGCGGGGCGGGCGTAGGCTCCTGTGAGGTGACGCCCTTCGTCCTCGCCCACATCGCCGGGGCGCTGGCCCCGGTTGAGCTCGTCGTCCCCGGCCTGCTCGCCGTCGCCTACGCCCGGCGGGCGCTGACCCTCGTGCGCCAGGGGCGCCCCGTGGCCGGGGCGCGCCAGGCGTCGTTCTACGGGGCGCTGATCCTGATCGTCGGCACCCTGCTCTCCCCGATCGGACACGTCTCGGACGAGCTGTTCTCGATGCACATGCTCGAGCACCTGCTGATCGCCGACGTCGGCGCGCTCCTGCTCGTGCTCGGCCTGACCGGGCCGGTGCTCGCGCCGATCCTGCGGATCCGGGCGATCGACCGTCTGCGCGCCCTGGCCCACCCGGCGGTGGCGCTGCCGCTCTGGGCGCTGGACCTGCTGGTCTGGCATCTGCCCGTCCTCTATCAGGGCGCGCTGCACCACTCGGCGCTCCACGCCCTCGAGCACGCGATGTTCATCGGCTTCGGCGTCAACATGTGGATGCCGCTGTTCGGCCCGCTGCCGATGCCGACCTGGTTTGGCAACGCCTGGCGGTTGGGCTACATCGTCGCCGTGCGCCTGCTCGGCGGGCTCCTGGCCAACGTCTTCCTCTGGTCGGGCACCGCGTTCTATCCGGCCTACGCCCGGGGCGAGCGCTTCTGGGGCGTCGACCCCGTCTCCGACCAGGTGGCGGCCGGGGCGATCGTCATGGTCGAGGGGTCGATCCTCACGCTGATCCTGTTCGCCTGGCTCTTCCTGCGCACGGCCGACCAGGGCGAGCAGCGCCAGGCGCTGCTCGACTTCGCGGCCGTCCATGGGGTCGAGCTCACCGAGGCCCGGGCCACGCGGGCCGTCGCCGCCGGCCGCGGCGGCCAGTTACGCGAGCGGCTCGAGGCCCGGGAGGCGGCCGCCGCTGGTAGACCTGCTCCCCAAGAGCCCGATCCCGACGCCCAGCGCGACCCGGCCCGCGCCGGGCCGCCGGTCTAGGCGCGCCCCGCGGTGAGCCCGAGCGTCGCTTCCGTCCAGTCGCGGGCCGCGGCCAGATGCGCCGGATCGATGTGGTGGCCGACGCCGGACTCGTGGTGCTCGACCTCGAGCCCCGCGGCCCGCAGCCGGCCGGCGGCGCGCCGGGCGAACTCCACGTCGATGACCGGATCGCCGCGCCCGTGGGCGATGAACGCCCGCAGCCGCGGCCGGTCGACCAGGCTCGCCTCCCAGCCATCGACGGTCGGGATGAAGCCGGAGAAGGCCAGGATCCCGGCCGGCGCCGGCCGCCCGCCGGTGAGCCCCAGCGCGTAGCTCATCACGGTGCCCATCGAGAATCCGCCGAGCACCGTCTGGGCCGGCGCGAGGCCCGTGCGCCGCCACAGCTCGTCGTGGAAGGCGGCCAGCCGCCCGGCGGACGGGTGGAAGGTCTCCGGCTCGGGATAGCCGACCCGGGGCACCCGGTACCAGTGGTATCCCGGCCAGCCGGGCATCTGCAGCGGCGCGCGCGGGGTGACGACGTGCAGGCGCCGCTGCGGGTCGAGCGCGTCGGCGAGCCCGAGCAGGTCGTGCTCGTCGGCGCCGCGCCCGTGGTGGAGGACGAGCAGGCCGGCCGCCTCCCCGGCCGCCGGCCGCTCGCGGTAGACGAGCTCGCTCATGCCGAGGGCACGGTCTCGCGGCGGGCGGTCCGCGGGTTGACGATCGGGGTCAGAACGCGCTCGAGGGCCGGCCGCAGATGCTCGTGCTGGCGCGGCAGGCGCAGCGCCTCGCCGAGGCGCTCGGCGTCCTCGTCGACCGCGAAGCCCGGCGACAGGGTGGCGATCTCGAAGAGGATCGACCGCGGCTCGCGGAAGTAGATCGACTTGAAGTAGTCGCGGTCGATCTGGTCGGTCACGGGGGCGCCGACCGCGGCCAGCCGCTCGCGCCAGGCCAGGTGGTCCTCGTCGCGGGAGGCCCAGGCGATGTGGTGGACGGTGCCCGCCCCCGGCCGGCCGCGGGCCCCGGGCGGCGGGTCATAGGACCAGCGGAAGTGCCGTGCCTCGCCATCCAGCCGGAAGGCGCCGGCTCCCTGCGCGGTGAAGCCGAGGGTCTCGGTGAGGAGGCGGTCGTCGGCCTCGTCGGCGTAGGCCCGGGCCCCCTCGGGGCCGAGGATCGCGTGCTCCGCCGGGACCTCGGGGTGGGTGGCGGCCAGCGGCGGGTTTCCGTCGTCGGCGACGACGACGACGAGCTCGAGGCGCAGGCCGTCGGGATCGGCGAAGGCGAGTCGTCCGTCGGCCGGCCCGCCGGTGGAGGTACGGCCGGCCCGCCGCAGCCGCTCGGCCCAGAAGTCGAGCGACGCGGCTGAGGCGACGGCGAGGGTCAGCGTGTGAATCATCCCCGCGCCCGGCCGACCGGACGCGGCGCCGGCGAACTCGAACCACGTGAGGATCGAGCCGGGAGACCCCTGCTCGTCGCCGAAGTACAGGTGATAGGCGTCGGGCTGGTCGAAGTTCACCGTCTTCTTGACCAGGCGCAGGCCGAGCGTGTCGGCGTAGAAGTCGACCGTCCGCTGCGCATCGCCGGTGATCATCGTGATGTGGTGCAGCCCCTCGAGCTTCATCTTTTCCCCACCTTGAGAAGTAGTTGTTGGCGCAACTATATCAGAAGCCGAGGATCTCCCGCGCCTGGGCGGGGGTGGCCACCGGGCGCTCGAGCTCGCGGGCCAGGCGCACGATGCGCTCGACGAGCCCGGCGTTGGTCGCACGCACGCCGCGGCGCAGCCAGAGGTTGTCCTCGAGGCCGGTGCGGACGTGGCCGCCGGCGAGGATGCAGTAGGCGCCGAGCGGGAGCTGGTCGCGGCCGAGCGCGCACACCGACCACAGGGCGCCGGGCGGGAGCCGCCGGCGGAGGTGCTCGACCATCTCGACCGTGGCCGGGACGCCGGTCCCGGGCACGCCGAGGACGAACTGCACGACGAGCGGATCGTCGAGCAGGCCCTCGTCGCGGAGCTGGAGGGCGAGCCCGAGGTGGCCGGTGTCGAAGCACTCGACCTCCGGCCGGACCCCGTGCCGGCGGAAGGCCGCGGCCATGCGGCGCAGGAAGGGCAGGTCGCCCTCGAAGATCCGCTCGCCGAAGTTGATCGTCCCGCAGTCGAGGCTCGCCATCTCCGGGCCGAGGGCGAGCGGCCCGAGGCGCTCGTCGCGGACCGCCCGGCCGCCGGCGCTCCCGCACGAGAGGTTGACGATCGCCGGGCAGCCGGCCTCCCGCAGACCATCGAGGAGGACGGCGAAGGCGGCCGGATCCTGGGTCGGCGTGCCGTCGGCCTCGCGGGCGTGGAGGTGGATGACGGCCGCCCCGGCCCGCGCGGCGGCGAGCGCGTCGGCGATGATCGCCGCCGGGGTCACCGGCAGGTTGGGGCAGCGGTCGGGGTCCGGGTCGGCTGATCCGGTGACCGCGCATTGGATTATCAGCGGCGTGGGCATGCCGGGCACTCGCGGCGATTATCCGCAACAACGGCGGCGCCCGGCGTGTCTAACTAGGCGGGGGTCGGGTAGGCCGCCTTCGCCCCTCCGCCCCTGGTTTTTGTGCGCCGACTCCACCTCCCGATACTCCTCGCCTGCCTGGTCGCCATGGTCGCCGCGCCGGCGGCCCGGGCGGCGCGCGACCAGACCGTGCTCTTCGAGGCGCCGCGCGATCTGCTCGACGCCCAGGCCCGTCCGGGAGCCCTGCGCCAGCTCGACGCCCTCGGCGTGCGGGCGATCCGGGTCGTGCTGCTGTGGAACAACGTCGCCCCGAGCCCGAACGCGGCGAGCCGCCCGTCGTTCGACGCCACCGACCCGGCCGCCTACGACTGGGGCCAGTACGACGCCGTGCTGGCCGCGGCCCGCGACCGCGGCTGGCGCGTCCTGTTGACCGTGTCGGGCCCGGTGCCCCGCTGGTCGACGCCGCGCGGCGTCGACCACCTGACCCGTCCCGACGCGCAGGACTTCCAGCGGTTCATGACCGCCGTCGGGCGCCACTACGGCCAGCAGGTCAAGCTGTTCTCGATCTGGAACGAGCCGAACGAGCCGGTCTTCCTGCTGCCCCAGTACGTCCACGGCACGCCGGCCTCGCCACGCATCTACCGCGGGCTCTTCCAGGCCGGCGTGGCCGGGCTGCAGGCGTCGGGCAACTTCGCCGGGATGAAGGTCCTGATGGGCGAGACGGCGCCGCGCGGGAACTCCCACGTCGTCGCGCCGCTCACCTTCCTGCGCGGGGCGCTCTGCCTCGACACCGGCTACCGGCGGGCGAGGTCGTGCTCGGCCCTGCCGGCCGACGGCTACGCCCACCACGCCTACACGACCCGCGCCGGGCCGTCGTTCGTGCCGCCGGGCCCCGACGACGTGACGATCGGCGTGCTCGGGCGCCTGTCGGCGGCGCTCGACCGGGCGGCGGCCGCCCGGGCGATCCGCGCCGGCCTGGCGATCTACCTGACCGAGTTCGGGATCCAGAGCGTGCCCGATCCCTACTACGGGGTCTCGCTCTCCCAGCAGGCGGAGTACATAGCGATCGCCGAGAAGATCGCCTACTACAACCCGCGCGTGCGCTTCTTCAGCCAGTACCTGCTGCGCGACGACACCCCCCGGCCGGGCCCGGCGGCCCAGCGCTACAGCGGCTTCGAGTCGGGCCTGGAGTTCGCCGGCGGCGCGCGCAAGCTGGCCTACAGCGCCTGGCCGGTGCCGCTCGTGGTGACGCGCTCCGGCGGGCGGGTCTCGCTCTGGGGCCTCGCCCGGCCGGCCGGGGCGGCCACCGACGTGCAGGTCCAGGTCGCCGACGGACGCGGCGGGTTCCGCGTCCTCTTCACCCGGCACACCAACTCACTCGGCTACTGGACGGGGCGCTCGACCTACGCCCGGGGGCGCCGCTGGCGGGTGCGCTGGGTCTCGCCGGCCGGCGCCGTCTACCTCGGGCCGCCGATCCGCGCCTACGACGCCGCGGGCCGGCTCGCCGCCTGAGCGACTGAGGGGCGCTGAACAGTCGGTGAACCGCGCCGTCCGGGGCTGACGCGGCGCCGGAGGGGTGCCACAATCGTCGGGTGCCGCCGCACGCCTCCCCTCAGCCGGCCGCCCCGACGTCGGAGGGGCACGTGCGCGGGTCGGTGCTGGTCGTCGATGACGAGCCGACGATCGCCGAGGTCGTCTCGCGCTACCTCGTCCGCGCCGGCTACGAGACCCGGATCGCCCGCGACGGCTTCGAGGCGATCGCCCAGGTGGCGGCCCGCCGGCCCGACCTCGTCGTGCTCGACCTGATGCTGCCGGGGATCGACGGCCTCGAGGTCATGCGCCGGATCCGCGACCAGGACCGCTCGCGGATCGCCGTGATCCTCCTGACCGCCAAGGGCGTCGAGTCCGACCGCGTGATCGGCCTGCGCCTCGGGGCCGACGACTACGTGGTCAAGCCGTTCTCGCCTCTGGAGCTCGTCGCCCGGGTCGACGCCGTGCTGCGGCGGATCGACACCGCGCCCGAGTCGCAGGAGGCCCTGGCCTTCGCCGACCTGCGGATCGACCCGACCGGCCGGCGGGTCCAGCTGGGCGGGGCGGAGATCGCCCTGACCCAACGCGAGTTCGACCTCCTCCTCTACCTCGCCCGCCATCCGGGTCAGGTGTTCTCGCGCAACCAGTTGATGGACGCCGTCTGGCAGTACTCCTTCTACACCGACACCTCGACGGTGACCGTGCACATCCGCCGCCTGCGCGCCAAGCTCGAGCCCGACCCGGCCGAGCCGCGCTTCATCCAGACGGTGTGGGGCGTGGGCTACCGCTTCCAGCCATGAGCCGCCGGCGCTCGCTCGGGCTCGTGCTGGTCGGGGCGGCGGCGCTGGCCGGCCTGCTCGCGCAGATCGACGCCCGCATCGATGTCGATGTCGCCGTCGCCCTCTGGCTGGCGGTGGCCGTGGTGGCCGTGCTCTCGGCCCACCTGGCGGCGGCCCGGCGGCAAAGCGTGGGCATGCTCGGGCGCCAGTTCAGCGTGGCCGTGGCCGTCGCCGTGGGCCAGATGCTGCTGTCGGTGGTCGTCTTCGCCGTGCTCATGTTCGTCACCGCCCAGGACGCGGTGGTCATCGGGCTGGTGCTGGCCTTCAACGGAGTGATCGCCGTGTTCGCCGCCCGCCTCCTGGCCGCCGGGGTTCTGCGCGACGTGGAGACGATCCGCGACGGCCTGGAGGCGGTCGGCGACGGCCGGCGCGACGTGCGGATCGAGACGGGCGCCAGCGACGAGCTCGCCCAGCTGGCGCAGGCGGCCAACGCCATGATCGAGCGCCTGGCCGGGGAGGAGGCGGCCCGCGACATGGCCGAGGCCGCCCGCCGCAACCTCGTGGCCGCCGTCTCGCATGACCTGCGCACGCCGATCACCGCCCTCGCGCTCCTGGCCGAGGCGCTCGGCGACGACATCGTGGCGCCCGGCGAGCGCGTCGCCTACCTCGACCGGATGACGACCCACATCCGGGCGCTCGGTGCCCTGATCGACGACCTCTTCGAGCTCTCGCGCCTGGAGGCGGGCGACATCGCCTGGTCGGTCGAGCATGTACAGCTGGGGGAGCTCGTGGCGGAGACGGTGGCCGCCATGCGTGTCTCGGCCCAGGCCAAGGGCGTCGAGGTGGTGACCGAGCTGCCGGCCGAGCTGGACGCCGTGCGGGCCAACCCGGAGAAGGTCCAGCGCGTCCTCTTCAACCTGATCCAGAACGCGATCCGCCATACGCCGGCCGACGGCAGCGTGACCGTCCGGGCCGAGCTGGCCGGCGAGGCGCTCGAGGTCGAGGTGGCCGACACCGGCTCGGGCATCGACGCGCCCGACCGCGAGCGGGTGTTCGAGGCCTTCTACCAGGGAGGAGAAGCCCGCAGCGGCGGCCACGCCGGCCTCGGCCTGGCCATCTCCCGGGCGATCGTCGAGGCCCACGGCGGGCGTATCTGGCTCGCCGACGTCGCCCCGGCCGACCGGGGCGCCCGCGTGCGCTTCAGCCTGCCGCTCGCCCGCTGATGGTCTGTCTCGCGAATACCTTGGCGTCTGGCGGCGTCTGGACGCGCCTGGCGCCACCCGGCGCCCGCGCACGTGCCATCAGCACGCACGCGGACACCGGGCGCCCCCAGATCACGCCCAGCCACTCGCCAGACACGCAAGCTATCCCCGAGACAGACCACTAGCTGGGTCTACGCTTAGGGGCGACGATGCCCGAGCTGCCGGAGGTCGAGATCACCGCCCGCCGCCTCGACGCCGCCCTGCGCGGAGCCGGGGTCGAGTCGGCGCTGGCGCCGGCGGTCAACACGCTGAAGACGTTCGACCCGCCGCTGGCCGACCTGGCCGGCCGCGAGGTCGCCGCGGTGCGCCGCCGGGGCAAGCACCTGATCGTCGATGCGTCGGGCGGCCTGTCGCTCCTGACCCACCTGATGTCGGCCGGCCGTCTCCAGCTCTTCGACCGGCGCGCCGGTCCGCGCGACCGGACCTCGCGCCTTCTGGTGCGGATCGCCGACGGGCGGGAGCTGCGCCTGCGCGAGTTCGGCACCCGCCAGGCGGCCTGGGTCAAGCTGCTGGCCACCGACGAGCTCGAGCGGGACGAGTCGATCGCCCGCCTGGGTCCCGAGGCGTGGCCGGCGCCGCCGGCCGACCTGCGCCCGCTCCTGGGCGAGCCGCGCCCGCTCCACGCCCTCCTGCGCGACCAGCGCGTGCTCGCCGGGATCGGCCGCTCCTGGGTCGACGAGATCCTCTGGGCGGCTGAGCTCTCGCCGTTCAAGCGGGGGGCCGACCTCGACGACGAGCAGGCGGCGAGCCTGCGGGCGGCGATCGTCGCCAACCTCGACCGGGCGCTCGCCCACTACGAGCAGACGGTCGTCCTGCCCATCCCCGACAAGCTGCCGATGCCGCTGCTCGTCCACCGCCGCCACGGCGAGCCGTGCCCCCGCTGCGCCGAGCGGTTGGAGGCGGTCCACTACGAGGACTACGTGATGACCTACTGCCCGGCCTGTCAGACCGGCGGCCGGGCGCTCAAGGACCGTCGCCTGTCGCGGCTGCTCAAGTAGGGGCCTGGCCGCCGGCGGTCGGTGGCCAGTCGATCAGCGCCCTGCCGATCTCCCAGTCGTGGCCGACGGGATCGCGAACACGGCCGAGCAGCCAGTGGCGCGGATCTCCGACGCGCCTGCGGCGACGGCGACGGCGACGGCGTCATCGGGGTTGCTCCTTCGCCATCGGGCAGGGGTACGGTGATCGGACATGGATCCAGGCACCGCGCTGATGAGCCATCGGGGCCTGCCCCCCTTTAGGATGCGCCCATGATCGAGCCCGGAACCACCGCCCCCGACTTCGAGCTCCCCGACCAGGAGGGCGAGCCCGTCAAGCTCTCCGCCCTGCACGGGCGGACCGTCGTCCTCTACTTCTACCCCAAGGCGGACACGCCAGGCTGCACGACCCAGGCCTGCGGCGTGCGCGACCACCGGGCCGACTACGCCGCCGCCGGGGCGGTCGTGCTCGGGGTCTCGCCCGACCCGGTGGCCAAGGTCAAGCGGTTCCACGCCAAGTACGACCTCGACTTCGCCCTCCTGGCCGACGCCGACCACGCGGTGGCCGAGCGCTACGGCGTCTGGGTCGAGAAGTCGATGTACGGGCGCACCTACTGGGGGAACTCCCGCACGACGTTCGTGATCGACGCGGACGGCGTGGTCGCCCGCGTGCTGGCCAAGGTCTCGCCGAAGACCCACGACGACCAGGTGCTCGCCGCCCTCGCCGCTCTCGCCGCCGCGTAATTCGACGGTGACGGTGATCGCCGGCGGGGTATGCTCGCGCCAGCGCCAGCGCCAGCGTCCGCGAGAATCGAGGAGCCCAACGTGTCACGACGAGTTCGGATCGTCCTACTCACCCTGATCGCCGTGGCCGCGCTCGGCCTCAGCGGCTGCGGTTCGTCGTCGTCGACGGGCAGCAACTCGACCTCGACGCCGCAGACCTCGAGCCAGCCGGCGACGAGCTTCGCCAAGACCAAGTTCGTGCTCCACGCCGGCCTCGCGTTCGGCGCCTTCCACCACTTCATCTACAAGCCCTACAAGGCGGGCAAGCTCCACGGCTTCGGCCTGATCAAGGGCGGGCTCGCCGGGCTCTTCGCCTACCACGAGGTCAAGCTCGCGCTGGCCGACGCCCAGTCGAGCCCGCTCCTGAGCCGATTGCTCTCGCCGCTGACCGCCCTGTCGAACAAGCTCCAGTCGCTCGGCTCGTCGCTCAAGGGCGGGAGCGTCGACCCGACCGCGATCGAGTCGACCAACACCGACGTCGGCGCCGCCTCGGCGGCCTCGCGCGCCGCCGGCCAGCCGATCGGCGAGACGACTCCCTCCGCGTCGCAGCTCGCCAGCGGCTGACCACGGCGCGTCGGGCGTAGGCTGGTGCGGTGACGGTCCGCATCGCCTCGGCCTCACTCGGGCACAGCCTGAGCGCGTTCTTCGACGCGGTCGGCAAGTTCTTCGGCGACCTCGCCGCCGTCCACTGGGGCGCGCTGCTCCTGGCGATGCTCTTCTTCGGAGCCAACCTGACCCTGCGGTCGCGGGCCATCTTCCACATCCTGCGGGCCGCCTACCCGCGCGAGCGCATCCAGTGGCGGCGGATCTGGGGCGCCTACTTCGCGGCCGTCGGCTTCAACAACGTCGTCCCCGCTCGTGGCGGCGACGTGATCAAGCTCTTCCTGACCAAGAGCTCGGTCCCGCATTCGAGCTATCCGACGGTCGCCGCGTCGTTCGCCGTCGAGTGGATCTTCGACGCGTCGATCGGCGTGCTCGTGCTGATCTACGCCTTCAGCCAGGGCGTCTTTCCCAAGCCGCCGGACTTCGCGAAGCTGAACGCCTTCGACATCTCCTACCTGGCCGCCAACCCCCGCCTGACCCTCTTCCTGCTGACCGCGGCGGCGGTGGCCGGGCTGATCGGCTTCGCCATGCTCTCCCGCCGGGTGCGGGCCTTCTGGGAGCGGATCCGCCAGGGCCTGACCATCCTGCGCGACCGCCGCCGCTACCTGGTCGAGGTGTTCGCCTTCCAGGGCGCCGGCTGGCTCTGCCGGGCGGCCGCGTTCTGGTTCCTGCTCGACGCCTTCCGGGTCGGCGGGTCGGTCGGCAACGTGCTGCTCGTCTTCGGCGTCAACGCCGTCGCCGGTGCCGTGCCCCTGACGCCGGGCGGGGCCGGCGTGCAGCAGGCGCTGCTCGTGCGGGTGTTCGCCGGGACGGCAGGCGGCGACGTCGTCGCTGCCTACTCGGTCGGGCAGCAGATCGCGATCGCCGTCTTCACCGCCGTCGTCGGCTTCGGCGCCCTGGTGGGGATCTTCGGCTTCCGCTCCTTCAAGGAGGTCGTTCGGGTCGGGCGCGCCGAGCGCGATGCCGACCGGGCCGAGCCCCCCGACGCTACTGGAGCCCCTCGCGCGCCTCGCGCACGAGCGTGACCGCCTCGGGGAAGACCACGGCCATCACCGCGCGGATCTGCTGCGCCTGCTGCTCGGGGGTGCCCTGGACGTTGACGCGGTTGATCGCCGCCACCGTCATCTCGACGGCGAGCTTGATCGCGTTGTCGGCCCAGGCCAGCCGCTGCTGACCCTGCATCTGCTCGGCGAACTCGGCCATCCGCCGCTGCAGCTCCTCCGGATCGCCGAACAGTCCGCCGAAGCCTTCCATCGGCTAAAGCGTAGCGCGACGAGGAGACCCGCCGTTTACCTAGTCCCGCTAGCGTTTCGCCCATGCCGATGATCGAAGGCGCCGGGGTCGAGCTCCACGTCGAGGTCGACGGCGACGGCCCCCCGCTCCTCCTCGTCCACGGGCTGGCCGCCGACGCCGGCGGCTTCGCCGGCCTCGTCGCCGCCCTCGCCGGCCGGGCCATGACCATCGCCTACGACCGCCGGGGCTACGGCTCGAGCGGGGCGCCCGAGCCGTACACGGCGACCACGGTGGCCGAGCAGGCCGAGGATGCCGCCGCCGTGCTCGAAGCCCTCGGCGCCCGGGGGGCGGTGGCCGTGGGCGACGGCTTCGGCGCGCTCGTCGTGCTCGACCTGGCCAAGCGCCACCCGGCGCTGCTGAGCGCCGGCGTCGTGGCCGACCCGCCGCTCCTCGCCTTCGTCCCCGAGGCGACCGAGATCCTCAGCGCCGATCGCGCCGGTCTCGAGCGGAGCCTCCGCGCGGACGGGCCGGCGGCGGCGGTCGAGCACTGGCTCGACGGACGCGCCCGGGGGCCGGCCCTGGCCCGCGCGCGGCTGGCCTACCGCGGCTTCCTCGCCGACTTCGCCGGTCTCGCCAGCTGGCCGGTCACCCGGGCCGAGCTGCGCGCCCTGCACCTGCCGCTGACCGTCCTGACCGGCCTGGACACCCCGCCCCATATCGTCGCCGCCGCCGACGCCCTCGCCCGCCTGGCCCCGGCCGCCCGGCGCCGGCGGGACGGCGACCTGGTCGGGGCGATCGGCGAGCGCCTGCCGTGAGCCGCTGGGCGGCGAGCGGCGTGGCCGGCGTGCTGAGCGCGCTCGTCCTCGCCGGCTGCGGCGGCACCGCGGCCGCTCCGCGCAGCGGCGTGGCGCCGGCGGCCCAGCACGACGACGGGATCGTCGCGGCGCTCGGCGACTCGATCACCGCCGGCTCGCCGCTGTGGGACCCGTCGCCGCTGATCCGCCAGCAGATCGGCCCGCTCCTGGACCAGCAGAGCCAGTACGAGTACTGGGCCCAGCGGCTGCTCGGCAACTACGTCCACTTCCGCAACTGCGGTGTCTTCGGCCAGCGGACCGACGAGATCGCCCGGCGCCTTGACGCCTGCGCCGCCGGTGCCCGCTATCTGATCATCCAGGGCGGGATCAACGACATCGCCCAGGGCCGCCCGATCGCCGCGGCGGCGGCCGACCTGCGCCGGATGGTCGACCGCGGCAAGGCGCTGGGGCTCAAGGTCGCCCTGGCCGAGGTGCTCCCCTGGAACAACGGCGGCGTCGCCGCCGCCGCCTTGATCCGGGGCCTGAACGCCAGCATCGACGCCATCGGACGCGAGGAGGGGATCACCGTGTACGGCTTCTTCCAGGCGCTCGAGGATCCGCTCCACCCGGGAATGATGAAGCCGGCCCTGACCATCGACGGCGACCACCCGTCGGTCGAGGGCTACCGCATCCTCGGCGGCCTGATCAGCCTCCCGAGCTGACCGGGGGCCGCCAGGCGAGGACGGCGATCGTCCCGCCCCGGCCGGCGAGGCCGGCGGCCAGCTCGAGCAGGGCCGCCGCCGGGACGAGCGCCAGGCCGGCCACCGTGATCAGGAGGTCGCGGTGGCGCAGCGGGGCGTTGCGCTTGAGCAGGTTGTAGAGGTAGGACGGCCGCTCGGTCAGCCGGCTGACGGCCGACTGCCACATGCCGAACGGGTTGTGCTCGGCCAGGACGTGGGTGGTGCGCAGCGGCTCGAGACCCGCCGCCCGCAGGGCCAGGTCGAGCCCCCGGGCGGTGAAGTGGGTCCGGTGGCGGGGCACGTCGAGGTGGAACCAGCGCGCGCCGCCGATCCGGGCCTGGAGGCTCGCGAGGTTGGGCACGCCGACCAGGATCAGCCCGCCCGGCTCGAGCCAGCCGGCCACCATCTCGAGGGCCCGGCCCGGGTCCTCGAGGTGCTCGAGCACGTGCCAGAGGGTGATCACGGCCACCGACCCGGCCGCCACCGGGGCCCGCTCCAGCTCGGCGCGCCGCAGGGCGACGCCGTACTCCTCGCGGGCGGCGGCGACCCCGCGCCGGGACGGCTCGATCCCGTCGGCCCGGTAGCCGGCGGCCCGGGCGGCGGCGACGAAGCGGCCGCGTCCGGCGCCGACGTCGAGCAGCGGCCTCCCGGCCGGCGAACCGCCGATCAGCCGCAGGCGGCGGCGGTCGAAGGCACGCAGGACGGGCGCGGCGGCCCGGCTCAGCCGCGGCCGCCCGCCGCCGTAGGCGCCGCGGTCATGGACGTCCGGCCCGGCCGGGGCCTCGGTCACCGCGGTGCCGCAGCGCCCGCAGCGGCGCAGCAGCACCGGGGCGGCGCCGGCCGGCTCGGCCGGTTGCGCCTCGCGCCACGGCGCCGTCGGCGCGCCGCAGGCGGGGCAGCCGCGGCTCACCCGCCGCGGTCGTGGAAGTAGAAGTCCGGCAGCGCGGCCCGGGTGATCTGACTCGTCATGTGCCTGGCCAGGGCGAGGTCGCCGGTACGAACGGCGAGGTCGTCGAGGGTGACGATCCCGGCCAGCCGCTCGCCGTCGAGCACCGGCAGGCGCCGGATCCCGTGGCGGACCATCAGCGCGGCCGCCTCCTCGAGGTCCATCGCCGGGGTGGCCGTCACCACCGGCGCGCTGGCGAAGTCGGTCGCGCTGGCCTGGGTGTCGCGGGCGTCGGCCAGCACCGAGACGGCGAGGTCGCGGTCGGTGATGAAGCCGACCGGTCGCTCGTGGGCGTCGGCGAGGACGACGGAGCCGACGTTGCGGTCGCGCATCAGCTCGGCGATCTCGCGGACGGTGGCCTGCGGCGAGGCGGTCACCACGGACTCGGTCATCACGTCGCTGATGTCCACGTCCGCCACTGTATCCCGCCCGGCGGAGCGCGTCCACGTCGGGCGGAAACCGCCGCCTCGGCGTTAGACTTCCCCCGGCGATGGACGACCTAGAGCCTCAGCTGGCGTTGGAGGCTGCGGGGCGCAGCCGGGTTTCCATCGCGTCGATCGCGGCCGGCCTGCTCCTCCTCGGCGGGGTGGTCTACAACCTGGCCGCCTTCTCGACGCTGCCGACCGTCGGCGTGATCCAGGGCCTCGCGCCGGCGCTGCGCGGGCAGGCCGCCGCGGCCGTCGATCCCCACACGGCCCTGCTCGGCTTCTACAACAGCCGCGGGGTGAGCCTGATCCTGGCCGCGGTGTTCGTGGCGCTGGGGACGCTCGGCACCGTGCCGGTGCTCCGCCACCTCTATCAGGCGACCGCCTTCCGCCTCGAGCGGGCGCTCGCCGCGAGCGGCGCCCGCGGTCCCCGCGTCCCGCGAGCGGCCCTCCTCCTGGCCGTGGTCGGCGCCACGGTCACCGCGATCTGCCTGCCGGCGGCCAGGATCGTCGACGTGATCAAGGCCCACGCCTTCCTCGGCCAGGGCGCTCGCAGCCACGCGGCGGTCGACGCCGCCGCCAACTCGACGCCCCACCTGGTGCTGACCACGCTGGGCTTCACCGGCCAGCTGGCGCTGGCCTTCGCCTTCGTGATGATCCCGCTGAACGCGATGCGCGCCGGCCTGCTCACCCGCTTCATGGGAGTCCTCGGCATCGTCTCCGGCGCCCTGAGCATCATCTTTCCGCCGCTCCAGGTGCTCGAGGCGTTCTGGCTGGTCGCGCTCGGCCTGCTGCTCAGCGGCCGCGTGTCGAATCCGCTGCCGCCGGCCTGGGCCAGCGGCGAGGCCGAGCCGTGGCCGAGCCAGCAGCAGCTCCGCGAGGAGCGCCGCGGCGCCAGCCGGACGCCGGAGCCGGCGGTCGCGGCGCCGGCGCCCATCCCGCGGGCGCCGCGCACGCCGGGGCCGAACGCCTCCAAGAAGCGCAAGAAGCGGCGCTGAACGGCGCCGGGCGCCCGTACCGCGCAGCCGATCGGCACGGCGTGGTATGACATAGGCAACGGCTCCACGGCCGCACTGGGTTAGCGGGCCCGCGTGGGTTCGCAGAGGATGAGAGGGAGGCTGGATCATGGCCACTGAGCGGACTGCCGCCGACGAGCTCGAGCAGGAGCTCGCCGCGCTCCTCGATGTCGAGACGTTCCCCCCGCCCGCCGAGTTCCGCGAGCGGGCGCTGCTCGCCGATCCGGCGGTCTACGACCGGGCCGAGGAGGACTGGCAGGGCTGGTGGGCCGAGCAGGCGCACGAGCTCGACTGGTTCGAGCCGTGGGTGACGGTGCTCGACGACTCCAACCCGCCGTTCTACAAGTGGTTCGTCGGCGGGCGTCTGAACGCCTCCTACAACTGCCTGGACCGCCACGTCGCCGCCGGGCGGGGCGACCGGGTCGCCTACCACTGGCACGGCGAGGAGGGCGGCGAGACGACGCTCACCTACGCCGACCTCCTGCGCGACGTCCAGCGCTGCGCCAACGCGCTGCGCGGGCTCGGCGTCGAGAAGGGCGACGTCGTCGGGATCTACCTGCCGATGATCCCCGCCGTGGTCGTGGCCATGCTGGCCTGCGCCCGGATCGGCGCGGTCCACAACGTCGTCTTCGGCGGGTTCTCGGCCGAGGCGGTGCGCGAGCGGATGGAGTTCTCGCAGGCCAGCGTGCTGATCACCGTCGACGGCGCCGCCCGCAAGGGCAAGACGGCGCCGGTCAAGGAGAACGTCGACGCCGTGATGGACTCCCTGGAGTCGATCGAGCACATCGTCGTCGTGCGCCACGCCGGGATCGACTGCCCGATGCGGGAGGGGCGCGACGTCTGGTACCAGGAGGCCCTCGACGCCGCCGAGCCGGAGTGCGCGGCCGAGCCGATGGACGCCGAGGACCCGCTCTACATCCTCTACACCAGCGGGTCGACGGCCAAGCCGAAGGGCATCCTCCACACCACCGGCGGCTACCTGACCGGCGTCGCCGCGACCCACCGCTACGTCTTCGACCTCAAGCCCGAGGAGGACGTCTACTGGTGCTCGGCCGACGTCGGCTGGGTGACCGGCCACTCCTACATCGTCTACGGGCCGCTGCTGAACGGCGCGACGTCGGTGATGTACGAGGGGGCGCCCGACTACCCGCACAAGGGCATCTGGTGGGAGCTGTGCGAGCGCTACAAGGTGTCGATCTTCTACACGGCGCCGACGGCGATCCGGGCCTGCATCAAGTGGGGCTCCGAGCATCCGCGCCGGTTCGACCTGTCGAGCCTGCGCCTGCTCGGCTCGGTCGGCGAGCCGATCAACCCGAAGGCGTGGCTCTGGTACCACAAGGTGATCGGCGGCGAGCGCTGCCCGATCGTCGACACCTGGTGGCAGACGGAGACCGGGGCGATCATGATCACGCCGCTGCCGGGGATCACGGCGACCAAGCCCGGCTCGGCCACGCGCCCGTTTCCGGGGATCAAGGCCGACGTGGTCGACGAGCACGAGGGCAAGTCGATCGACTCCGGGCAGGGGCTGCTCGTCATCCTGCGCCCGTGGCCGTCGATGCTCCGCACCCTCTACAAGGAGGACGACCGCTTCGTCGAGACGTACTTCAAGCGCTTCGGCGAGCGCGTCTACCTGGTCGGCGACGCCGCGCGCAAGGACGACGACGGCTACATCTGGGTGATCGGACGGATCGATGACGTGGTCAACGTGTCCGGCCATCGCCTGTCGACGGCCGAGGTCGAGTCGGCGATCGTCGCCCACGACATGGTGGCCGAGGCGGCGGTGATCGGCCAGGCCGACGAGGCGACGGGCCAGTCGATCTGCGCGTTCGTCACCCTCCAGGGCGACACCGAGGGCACCGACGCGGTGGTGGAGGGCATCCGCTCGACGGTCGCCGCGCGGATCGGCAAGTTCGCCCGGCCCAAGCGGATCATCTGGGCCGACGACCTGCCGAAGACCCGGTCGGGCAAGATCATGCGCCGGCTGCTGCGCGACATCGCCGAGGGCCGGGCGCTCGGCGACGTGACCACCCTGCGCGACCCCGACGTGATGGCCCAACTCGACGAGCGCATCAAGTCGAGCCGCGACAAGGAGGACTGAGATGGCGCGCACCTACGAGGAGGCGTGCCGCGAGCACGAGTGGGTGGTGCCCGAGCTCTACAACCTGGCGGCCGACGTGTGCGACAAGCACCCGCGCGAGAAGCTGGCGATGGTCCACGAGCATCACGACGGGACGGTGCGCGAGGTTCTCTGGGGCGAGCTCCAGGACCGCTCCAACCAGGCGGCCAACGTGCTCGCCGGCCTGGGCGTCGAGCGCGGCGACCGCGTCGCCCTCGTGCTGCCGCCGACGCCCGAGACGGCGGCGATCTTCTTCGCGGTCTGGAAGCTCGGCGCCCTGCTGCTGTCGATGTCGGTGCTCTACGGCGACGACGGCATCCGCCACCGCCTGGGCGACGCCGAGCCGAAGGTCCTGATCACCGACGCGGCCAACGCCGAGCGCTTCCCCGACGACCTCGTCGAGCACAAGCTCGTGCTCGCGCAGGACACCTTCGACGGGGCGTCGACCGCGTTCGAGCCGGTCGCCACCCGGGCCGATGACCCGGCCCAGCTCTACTACACCTCGGGCACGACCGGCCTGGCCAAGGGCATCGTCCACGCCCACCGCTACCTGCTGGCCCACGAGGAGTTCGTCTACTGCCACGACGTGCAGGAGGGCGAGCGCTTCCACGGCATGGGCGAATGGGCTTGGGCGGCCGGGATCGCGCCCCTCCTGGGGCCGTGGCGCCTGGGGGCGGTCCAGTATGTCCTGCAGCGCGCCGGTGGCTTCGATCCCCACCGCCAGCTCGACTTCCTCTCCCGCCACCAGGTGGCCAACGTCTTCGCCACGCCGACGGCGATCCGCTCGATGATGGGCATCGCCGACGCCCGGACCCGCTACCCGCAGAGCTTCCGCATCGTCTGCTCGGCCGGCGAGCCGCTGAACCCGGAGGCGATCCGCTGGTTCCGCGAGCAGTACGGCGTGACCGTCCTCGACTACTACGGCCTGACCGAGTCCTACCCGCTGTGTGGCAACTTCCCGTTCATGGAGGTCCGCGAGGGCTCGATGGGCCGGCCGATGCCCGGCTGGGACGTCGCCATCCTCGACGAGGACGAGCGGCCGGTGGCCCAGGGCGAGCGCGGCGAGATCTGCCTGCGCGCCCGCTCCAATCCCCATTACCCGCTCGGGTACTGGCGGCTGCCCGAGGCGACCGAGGAGACCTTCGGCGGCGAGTGGTTCCACACCAAGGACGCGGCCAGCATGGACCCGGACGGGTACGTCTGGTACGAGGGGCGGGCCGACGACGTGATCATCGCCGCCGGCTACCGAATCGGCCCCTTCGAGGTCGAGTCCGCCTGTTTGGAGCACGCGGCGGTGGCCGAGGCCGCGGCGGTGGCATCACCGGACGCGCGGCGCGGCCATGTGGTCAAGGCGTTCATCGTGCTGGCCGCCGGCCACGAGGGGAGCGACGAGCTGGCCGAGGAGATCAAGACCTTCGTGCGCGGGCGCCTCTCGGCCTACGCCTATCCCCGGCGGATCGAGTTCGTGGCCGACCTGCCCAAGACGCTGACCGGCAAGATCCGCCGGATCGAGCTGCGCGAGCGCGACCGCGAGCGGGAGTCGGCCGGCGCTTGACACGGGGCCGCCGGCCGCTGTAGCGTCGGTTCACAGGGCGGCGAGATCAGGGGGCGTCGCCGGAGACGTGTCACGAGGAGGCAGCCATGCGGGGGGCGCTGGTGGGTTTGATCGCGGCCGTGGGTCTCGGCGCGGTCGCGGTGCCGGCGGCCGGCGCGGCCGCGCCCGTTCCGCCCTTCGGGCAGTGCCCGGCGATCGGCGCCGACCCGTCGTGCGCACTCCTGATCGTGGTCACCGACACGGGAACGACGGTGCTGGCGGATGCGAGCCTCGGCGCCTACGACGGCTCCGACGACACGCTGGTGGGCATCCTCAACCAGTCGAGCCGCGGCGTCGGGAGCCTCCCGCTCAGCTCGGCGTCCAAGCCGATCTTCGGCTTCGAGGACGACGGGCTGTGCTCCGGGCCGTTTGACAACGGCTCGGGCACGAGCATCCCGGCTCCGGCCGGCTGCCCGTTCGGCAGCACCGGCTACGAGGGGCCGGGCACGGCCTTTGGCGCGATCAGCCCGGACACGATGTCGGGCACGGTGAGCTTTGCCGTGCCGGTCGCCCCCGGCGCGTCGGCCTACTTCAGCCTCGAGGACACGCTGGTGGCCAGCGACCTGACCCCGGGCACGCCGTCCACGACGCCGGCCGGCGGCGCGAGCGTGACGATCGCCACCCACGCCTCCGCCGGGGTGGCGGTCGGCGGGAAGATCAGCGACACGGCAACGCTGAGCGGCGGCAGCGCCCCGACCGGGTCGCTGACCTTCTCCGCCTTCAGCCCGGCCGACCCGTCCTGCAAGGCCGCGCCGGTGTTCACCTCGCCGCCGGTGGCGGTCAGTGGGGCGGGGAGCTACAGCTCGGCGGCCTTGACCGCCACTGCCGTCGGCACCTACCGCTTCGTCGCCAGCTACAGCGGCGACGCCAACAACAGCGCCGGCTCGAGCGCCTGCGCCGACGCGAACGAGGCGGTGGTCGTGAGCAAGGCCGCGCCGACGCTCGTCACCCAGGCCGGTCCGGCCATCCCGGCCGGCGGGAGCACCACCGATACGGCGACCCTGGCCGGCGGCTTCGCCGAGACGGGGACGATCGCCTTCAAGCTCTACGGGCCGGGCGACCCGACGTGCGCCCGGCCGGCGGTGGCGGCGTGGAGCGCGAACGTCGCCGGCAACGGCACGGCGACCACGGGACCGGTCGTGCTCGGCGCGTCGGGGAGCTACGGCTGGACGGCCAGCTACAGCGGCGACGCCAACAACGCGGCGGTGGCCACCGCCTGCAACGACCCCAAGGAGACGGTCGTCGTCGGCGCGACCGTGGGTCCGGCGTGCGGTGACCTGGGCGCCCAGGTCGACAGCCAGCTCCCGGGTCAGTCGATCGCCTCCGACCTCGCCCATGGTTTCAGCTTCGGCCTGACCACGCCGCTGAGCATGGGGCTGCGGGTCGTGCTGCGCGCCAAGGACCCGGCCGGCGGCGGCTTCGTGACGCTTGCCAACCTCCTCGTCCATGCCGCCGGCGCGGTCACGGTGGCGGCTGCGGACAACGGCCTCGGAGCCAACTACGCCCGGCGGGCGGCGCGCCTGCTGAACGCCAGCGAGCCCGCGGGCAACGACCTCGTCCTCTTCCGCATCGTCCACTGCCGGCCCGATCGCCAGCCGGCGTCGGCCGAGTCGATCGGCCTCGGCAGCCTCCGGCCCTGACTTGGGCTAGCGCCGCGACGAGGCGAGGATGCGAAAGGCGCGGAGCAGCGGCTCCGAGCGGGCGCCCGTGGCGTCGGTGGCGACGGCGGTGAGGCGGTAGGACCCGGGCGCCAGGGCGCGCCCGCCGAGGCGGCCGGTGAAGCGCAGCGTGTTCGTACCCACCCGGTCGCGGTGGCGCAAGCCGGGCGCCAGGGCGAGGTAGCGGGCGCAGCGGGCGGCGGCGGGGACGGGCGCGTGGGCGGGCTGGCAGTAGCGGCCGACGCCGCCGCGGCCGGGAACCACCCGGCCGGCCACGAGTCGGGCGACCTCGAAGCGGGTCGTGGCCGCGCTCGAGTCCCGGTAGGTCAGGCGGGCCCCGGTCGCCGTGGCGGCCAGGCTCGGTCCGGTCGCGGCGGCGAGGAAGGCGGCCGGAGAGATCGACAGGCCGGCGAGCACCGGCCGCGCGGCGCCGGGTGCCCCGGCCCCGGTCACCGGCGGCGAGCCGCCGCCCGTCGGGGTCGTCGCGTTGGCCACGTAGGTGAAGGCCCCGAGCAGGGTGGTCGTGCCGCCCGGGCCGTGGACGGCCACGTCGACCTGGCCGGGTGCCGGCCAGGGGGGCGACCGGGCCACGAGGCGGCCGGTCGTGTCCAGCGCGAACGCCACCGGCTGGCCGCCGAAGGTCACGCTCGTCGCGCCGTCGAGGTAGGCGCCGGTGATCACCACCGTCGTCCCCCCGCTGACGGGCCCTGACCTGACGTCGATCGAGGCGGCGGCGGGGGCGATCGCGACGTCGGCGTTCAGGCTGATCGCCCCGGTCGAGGAGGAGCCGGGGCTGACGGCGCCGCCGATCGCCAGCGCGGGCGCGGCCTGGGCGAAGCTGGCGCCGGCCAGGTAGGCGAAGTGGAGCTGGGCCACGGGGCCCGCCGTCGGGAAGAGGTCGACGCCGATCTGATCGCCGGCGGCCACCGGGATGTCGACCGGGAAGGTGCCCGACCCGGCGAAGGACGAGGCCGCGCTGGTGGCCACCACGGCCAGGGCGGAGCCCGACGGGCGCAGCACGGCCAGGGCGAGCGGCCCGCGGCCGGCCACCCGCCAGGCGGTGATGCGGCCGGCCGCTGGCACCGCCAGGGTGTAGCCGGGGGCGGCGAGCTGGTACTGGAGGCAGCTGCTGCACGACGACAGCGACATCGTCGGCCCGAACGCCGCCGTCGGGGTCCCGACGGTCACCACGGTGGCCAGGGCGCTCGCCGGCATCGCCGCCAGCCCGAGCAGAGCCACCGCCGGCCACAGCCGGGTCCGCCGTCTATGCCCGCCGAGCCTCAGCACAAGCCCGGCTCACTGTACTGCCCCCGCGCGGAGCGCGGCCCGCTAGACCTTCTTGTGGGCGGGCACCCAGGCGCCGCCGTCGTCCGGGGCGAAGTCGGCGAAGATGTGGGGCGCCTCGCGGGCCATCAGCCGGGCGACGAGGTCGAAGACCAGGCGCAGCTCCTCCTCGGCGCCGTCGGCCGTCCGCATCTCGATCACGTGGCGCAGCGTCCGGAGGTTGGCCGTCCAGATGATGTCCGTGCTCAGGCCGATCGGCGCCAGCCGGCGCAGGGCCGACGTCGCCTCCTTCTTGACGTGGAAGGGGACGCCGTCGGCGTCGATCCCGAGCGCCGCCGCCGCGGTCAGCTGAAACTCCTCGAGCTGCTCGACGATGCTCAGCACCTGGTCGCGGACGGGCTCGAGCGCCGGGGGGACGCGGAAGCCGATGTCGGTCAGGCGCACGTAGCGCAGGCTCTCCTGGCTGAAGGCCGAGCCGGCCCGGTGGCGGACGAGCTCGTGGGTGAAGACGCGCGAGACGTTGCGAAAGGCGAAGCTGTAGTTCGCGTGCTCGAGCACGCTGCCGTGGCCGCTGCGCAGGAGGTTGCCGAAGTACTCGGCCGGGTCGGTGCGGATCCGCGTGACGTTCGGGTTCAGCCCGGGCTCCCAGCTGCGGTAGCAGGCGCGGCCGCCGAACTCGACCAGGAGCTCGCCGGGGTTGGGCTCGCCGCCGGTCTCCTCCAGGCGCCGGTCGAGCCACGAGTCGCCGCCGACGTCGGTCAGGTAGCCGCGGAGCCCGTCGAGGTCGAGGGCCGGGCGGGCGAGGATGAACACCCTGGGCGTGGTCTCGTGCACGGCGGCGGATGCTAACGCCGCTGCCGGACCCTTCGCCCGGCTCGCCGGCGGCCGACCGGCCGCCCTAGGCGACGCGTCAGCCGTGGCCCTTCCAGCCGACGCTGATGACGCGATCGTCCTGCACGATCGTCGGCACCCGGCCGGTCCCCTTGCTGTAGCCCATCAGCTCGTCACGCCAGTCGCGCCGGGTCGTGGCATCGCGCTCCTCCCAGGCGATCCCGTCGGCCGCCAGGCCGTCGCGCGCCTGCTGGCAGTAGGGGCACCCGGGCTTGACGTACATCACGTGCATGTCAGCCCGACGATGATATCGGCGGCGTTTGCGGCTGGCGGCGGCCGCCGCGGCGCGCTTGCTTCTCGGGCCTGCTCGGGCCCGGCCCGGCCCGGCCCCGCCCGAGGCGGGGCGCAGGTCGCCCGCGCGTCGCGCGAGCGGCAGCGAAAAGTCGACGGCCGGCCCGCGAGGGCGCTCGACTCTCGCTGTGCCTCCAATCGGGAGACGGGTGCCGGGGCACGCGGCTGGGTTCACGCGCGGGAGCGACAGCACGGGCCGAGTTGCGAGGGCCGTGCGGTCTGGCTAGAATTATGGTCATGTCTGAGACCTTGCCGCTCGCCACCGTAAAGGCGCGGTTCTCCGAGCTCGTCGACCGCGTCGCCCGCCAGCAGGATCGGGTGATTGTCACGCGCAACGGCCAGCCGGCGGTCGTGCTCGTCAGCACCGACGACCTCGAACGGCTCGAAGAGACGCTTGCGGTGATGTCCGACCGGTCGCTCACGGCGCAGATCCGCGAGAGCAAGAAGGCCGCCGCACAAGGCGACGAAGGCGTCGGCCTTGACCAGCTTCGCGCCGACATCCGGAAGCGACAAGCCAGCCGCGAGTGACCGACCCGCCCTGGCGCGTCACGGTGATGGCGCCGGCGCGCCGCCAGTTCGACAGGCTCCCCCTCGCCGTCGCCGCGGCCGTCCTCGAGACCCTCGACGCAATCGCGGAGAACCCGCGGCGCCTCGGCAAGCCACTCGTCCTCGAGCACGAAGGTCACTTGTCCGCACGCCGCGGGCCTTACCGGATCATCTACGAACTGCTCGATGAGGAACGGATCGTCCGTGTCCTCGCGATCGGTCACCGCCGCGATGTCTACCGGTCGCGCTGATGCATCGCGCGACAGGGAGTCGCGCGGGCCTGGGCGCCGCGGTCGCTCGGCCTGCTCGTGGCTGACCGCCGCAGCCGGCACGATGTGGGCATGCCGGCCATCAGCCGCTTCTTCGGGATCGTCATCGCGATGTTCTTCGACGATCACGGTCCGGCGCATTTTCACGCTCGTCATGCCGACGGGAGCGCGAAGGTCCGCATCGACACGCTCGAGGTCATCGAGAGCACGCTGGCTCGGCGGCAGCTGCGATTCGTGCTCGCCTGGGCCGAGCTCCATCAGGAAGAGCGGCTCGAGAACTGGCGCTTGGCCCGCGCCGGTGAGAGACTTCGGGAGATCGAGCCACTCCGATGATCGGCCTGACCCCAGACATCACCGCCGTCTCCGTCGTACGCCACGGCGTCCTGCGCCTGACGTTCGCCGACGGTCTCGCCGGCGAGATCGACGTTCTCGAACGGATGCGCGGCCCGGTGTTCGACGAAGCCCGCACGCCGGCCGGATTCGCACGGGCGGCAGTTGACGTCGAGACAGGGACAGTGGTCTGGCCGGACGGCGCCGACCTGGCGCCGGACACGCTCTACGAGCGCGTCAGCCGTGGCACCTGGCCCGGCGAGAACCTCGCCGCCTGACCTCCTCGTCCCACGGCTGCGGACGCATGGCTGTGGCAGGACGCTGCTGCAAAGCGCGACGAGGAGCAGCGGGGTGGTTGGCTGACCGGCGGCAGGGGCTGGACGCGCGGCGCGGCTGGTAGGCGCCGAGCATGGTACACGCGGTCCTCTGTTTCGCACCCGACAGATCGGAGGAGCAATGACCGTTTCACCTCTTCTGGACGTCGCCGGTCGGCGACGGTCACCGCCGACCTTCCCGGCTACCACGCAGGGCGCCCGCCACGTAACAAGGGTCTGCGCTACCCGGCGGATCCCCCGCGGGTTGAGGAAATCGTTGCTGTGATGCGCCACGCCGGCGCTGGCATCCACGGGGATCGGATGCGCGGCCTGGTCGTCGTTCTGTGGCGTGCGGGGCTGCGCATGGCTGAGGCGCTCGACCTCGCCGAGAGCGATCTCGACGAGCGCCGTGGAGCCCTGCTCGTGCGTCACGGCAAGGGCGGCAAGCGCCGCGAGGTCGGCATCGATGACTGGGTCTGGGAACAACTGCGTCCCTGGACGGCGCAGCACGCTTCGCTTCCCGTCGGGCACCTGGGAGGGACCCACGCGGGGACGGCCGTGGGCGCCGGGAGCCGTCCGCACGCAACTGCGACGCGCCGTGCAGGCCGGCGTGCGTCGCCGCTTCGCGCCGCATCAACGTCGCCATGCCCACGCGGTCGAGATGGCCCGCGAGGGCGTTCCGCTGAACGTGATGCAGCGCCAGCTCGGCCACACCGACCTTGGCGTCACGTCGGTCTAGCTGCGCGGCATCGACAACGCCGAAATCATCGACACGATCCATGCCCGCAAGCCGCCGACGATGCCCGCCAGCGCCGGTCTACGCCTCTGACCCCGAACAAGGACCCAGTCGTGATCCCGGGCGTGAGCCCAAGGAGTGGATCGGTACGCGTCCATGGTTCGCTTCCGGCGTGGCCGTGGGAGGAGGTCCCGCCTGACCGGAAGACGCGCTACCGTCGAGGGAATGGGCCGTCGAGATTGCTGCGTGAAGAAGCGCGATCTTGAGCGCCATCTGACCGCTCACGGATGCAGCCTCGCGCGCCTAGCAGCCAAGCACGAGCTCTCGGAGAACCCGCAAACCGCACAGCGCACGACCGGCCCCAAAACGCGAGATCATGACTCCAACCGCCCGCGGTATCTGTCGCCAACTCGGCGTCGCTCCGCCGCCGACGTAGCGGCCGCCGCTTTCCACGGGGTCGCTTGGCGCGAGCCGGAGCCGCCCGCCGGAGGCCCCCGGCCTGCCCCGTGGGCGCGACGACGCGTCGAGCAAGTGGGCCTCCTATCGCCAGTGGCGTGGCCCGGTTCCCACGAACGTCGATGAAAGACGACAAGGCGCCAGCGGCCTCTCTCACAGAAGCTTCGCCAGGGCCCCGCCGACGCCGCGCACCAGGTCGAACAGGGGTTGGGGGATGATCCCGAAGAAGATGCTCCCGCCGGCGCCGAGCACGGCGACCAGGGCGACCTCGAGGTGGCGCCCGCGCGGCGCCGGCGGCTCGAGCACGTCGGCCTCCGGCGACCCGCCGGCCATCGCCGGCCGCGCCCCCGCCGCCCCCGTCGCCCCCGCCCCCGCCGCCGGCACCGCCCCGCGGGTCGGGGCGCCCCGCATCCACATCGCCGCGATCACCCGCAGGTAGTAGCCGAGGGAGACCGCCGACCCGAGGACGATGACCACGGCCAGCCACGTGTAGCTCCCGTCGACGGCCGCCTGGATCAGGTAGACCTTGCCGATGAACCCGGCCGTGGCCGGGATTCCCGCCAGCGAGAGCATGGCGATGGTCATCGACCAGGCCAGGACCGGCCGCTCGCTGCCCAGGCCGGCCAGGGCGTCGATGTCGTCGCCCAGGCGCGTCTCCCGCTCGCGGGCGATGACCACGGCGAAGGCCGCGACGTTCATCAGCAGGTAGACGACGAGGTAGAAGACCGTCGCCCGGGCGCCGAGCCGGCTGGCCACGACGACGCCGGCCAGGAGATAGCCGGCCTGGGCCACCGACGACCAGGCGAGCATCCGCTTGACCGACTGCTGGCCGAGGGCGCCGACGTTGCCGACGACGATGGTGATCGTGGCCAGCGCCGCCAGCGCCGGCGCCCAGACCGTCCGCTCGCCGAGGAGGGCGACGTCGAAGATGCGCAGCATCACGCCGAACGCCGCCGCCTTGGTCGCGACGGCCATGAACGCGGTGATCGGCGTCGGCGCCCCCTCGTAGACGTCGGGCGTCCACTGGTGGAACGGCGCCACCGAGGCCTTGAAGCAGAGCCCGGTCACCCCGAGGGCGATCCCGGTCAGGAGCAGCGGGTCGGACGCCCGGCCGCGGCCGATCGCCGCGGCGATCGCCCCGAAGTCGGTCGACCCGGTGGCGCCGTAGACGAGGGCCAGGCCGTAGAGCAGCGTGGCCGAGCCGACCGACCCGACGATCAGGTACTTGAGGCCCGCTTCGAGCGAGGTCGCCCGCCGCAGCTCGGTCGCGCACAGCACGTAGAGGGGGATCGACAGGAGCTCGAGGCCGACGAACAGCGTGACCAGGTTGGTCGACGCGACGAGGACGATCATCCCGGTCATCGACGCCAGCAGCAGGGCGTGGTACTCGCCGTGGGCCGACTCCCGCGGGGCGAGCGCCCGCCAGGACAGGAGCGTGGCGGCGATGCCGGCGGCGATGA
This sequence comes from uncultured Solirubrobacterales bacterium, assembly GCA_963795745.1. Taxonomy (GTDB): domain Bacteria; phylum Actinomycetota; class Thermoleophilia; order Solirubrobacterales; family Solirubrobacteraceae; genus Palsa-513. Next base: position 40,063 of record CAWCIT010000001.1, on the reverse strand, counting down.
AGATCAGCGTCAGGACCTGGGTCAGGGCGTCGATCGACATCGCCCCGGCGAGCACCGACTTGCGGTCGCTCCACTGCCAGATCGTCAGGCCGAGCGTCACGCCCAGGGTGAGCAGGGTCAGGGCCGGGACGGCGGCGTAGCGGGCGCCCCGCGCCCGCAGGAGGCCGACCATGAGCACGACGATCGAGCCGATGAGGAGCGCCGCCATCGGCGACAGGGCGGCGAAGTCGACGTGCGGGCCGGCGAGGCGGGCGCTGGCGAGCAGCGCCGTCATCGGTGGGCCGCCTTGATCGTGACGACGTTGTCCTGGGTCCTGACGGCCGGCGCCCGGGCGCCCGGCGGCGCGGAGGCCGGGCCGGCGGCGGCCGGAGCCGGCACGATCGCCTGGGCGACGGCCGCCGGCGCGGCGACGGCGGCGGCGATCGACCCGACGACCGACTTCTCGGCCCGGTGGAGCTCGAGCTGCGGATAGAGCGCGAAGAGCACGATCGCCGCCACGAACGGCGCCAGTACCAGCCCGTCGACCAGGCGCAGCTCGCGCGACTCCACATGCGGGCCGGTGCGGTTGTGGACCGAGCGGATGAACATCCGCAGCATGTAGACGGCGGCCATCACCACGCCGGCGAACGCGACGATGGCGATCACGATCTTCGTCGTGAACAGGCCGAGCAGGATCAAGAACTCGCCGACGAAGTTGCCCGACCCGGGCATGGCCAGCGCGGCCAGGGCGACGACGAGGAAGACCGTGGCCAGGATGGGCGCCCGCACGGCGATCCCGCCCATGTCGCGGATGTCCTCGGACCCGCCGGCCCGCTCGGCCAGGAGGGCGATGATGAAGAACAGCGGCGCGACCACGAGGCCGTGGTTGACCATCTGGAGCACCGCGCCCTGGGCGCCCTGCGGCGTCAGCGAGAAGATCCCCAGGGTGATGAAGCCGAGCTGGGCCACCGACGAGTAGCCGGCGATCAGGCGGGCGTTGGTCTGGGTGAAGGCCATCGCCGACCCGTAGAGGATCGACGCCAGGGCGATCAGCAGCAGCAGCGTCTGGAAGTGGACCGACGCCCCGGGGAACAGGGGCAGCACGATGCGCAGGAAGCCGTAGGCCCCGACCTTGGACAGGACGCCGCTGAACACCATCAGCGCCTCGATCGGCATCGCCCGGTAGCCGTCGGGCATCCACCCGTGCAACGGGAAGGCCGGCATCTTGACCAGGAACGCCGCCGCGAAGAAGAGGAAGATCCAGTCGGCCGACCCGGCCGGGACCGGCGCCTGCTGGAGGTCCGAGAGGACGAAGGTCAGCGCGTGGTGGGCGCCCTGGGCGCTGAGGACGGCCGTGGCGATCGCCGCCGCCAGCATCAGCAGCGACCCGACCAGCGTGTAGATCACGAGCTTCGTCGTCGCCCGCACCCGGTCGCCCGAGCCCCAGACGCCGACCAGGAAGTAGAACGGGATCAGCATCAGGTCGAAGAAGGCGACGAACAGGGCCAGGTCCTGGGCCAGGAGGGCGCCGAGCACGGCCGACTCGGCGAGGCCGAGGTGGAAGAAGAACAGGTGGGGCTTGGGCCAGGCGCGGAGGTTGGCCGCGGCGATCGAGACGAAGAAGAGCAGCGTGGCCAGGCCGACGAGGAAGACGTTCAACCCGTCGACGCCCAGCTTGTAGTGGATCCCGAGCGCCGGGATCCAGACGATGTCCGTCACGTGGGTCAGGCCCCCGCCGCCGCCGTAGCCGGCGATCAGGGCGATCGCCAGCCCGAGGGAGCCGAGCGATCCGAGGGCCACGAGGGCGCCGGCCGACGATCCGCGGCTCTCCGGCCCCAAGCGCGTCTCCTCCGAGCGGAAGGCCGACCCCATCAGGCCGCGCAGGAGCGCCCCCACCACGGCGGTCGCGGCTGGCAGCCAGATCAGGATCGACAGCATCGGCAGACCACTAGGTCGACTGGAGCAGGAAGTAGAGGCCGACGCCGGTCACGCCGAGGAGCAACAGGCCGGCGTAGTAGCGGACGAATCCAGTCTGGGCGCTGCGGACGGCGGCCGACCCGGCCCGGACCAGGCCGACCGTACCGCCGACGAGGGCCCCGTCGACGAACATCCGCTCGATCGTCTGCTGGGCGAAGCGGCCGAACCAGGCCCCCGGCCGGACGACGAGGAGGTCGATCGCCTCGTCGAAGTACCACTTGTTGACGAACAGCGCATGCAGCGGGCGCAGGCGGGCCTGGATGGCGGCCGAGGTACCCGGCCGCCGCACCCACACGTGGTAGGCCGCGGCAATCCCCGTCAGGCCGACCACCGCTCCCAAGATCAAGCCGAAGACGAGCAGGTTGTCGGAGGGCGCCACCCTGACCCGCGAGTCGGCGAACGACGGCGCCAGGAAGTCGTCGAGCCAGCTCGTCACCTTCGGGATCTGGACGACGCCGCCGACGGTGGCGAGCACGGCGAGGATGGCCATCGCCGCCTTCATCGGCAGCTCCCGCTCGGCGATGTGGTGGTCGGGCCCGGGAAAGCCCACGTCGGTGTCCTCCTCCTCGCCCGTCGCCGGGTTGGTGTGGACCTCGGCGTGGTGGAGGTGGCCGTCGGCCAGCTCGACCGCCTCCGGGCACGGCTCGCCGAAGAAGGCGCGGAAGATCATCCGCCAGGTGTAGATCGCCGTCAAAAAGGCGCCGAGGTAGCCGGCGACGTAGAGCCCCCAGTGCCAGCCGCCCTGCGCTCCCACCACGAGCAGGATCTCGTCCTTGCTGAAGAAGCCGCTGAACGGCGGCACGCCGGCCAGGGCCAGGCCGCCGACGACGAAGCAGCCGAACGTGAACGGCATCGCCCGGCGGAAGCCGCCCATCCGGTCGAGGTCCTGCGTCCCGGCCATCGCCGCGATCACCGACCCGGCGGCCATGAACAGGAGCGCCTTGAAGAAGGCGTGGGTCATCAGGTGGAAGAGGCCGGCCGCGTAGGCGCCGGCCGAGACGCCCATGATCATGTAGCCGATCTGCGACATCGTCGAGTAGGCGATCACCCGTTTGAGGTCGGTCACCACCAGGCCGATCGTCCCGGCCACCAGGAGCGTCACCGCGCCGATCACCGCCCCGACGTCGGCCGCCGCCGGCGCCTGCTCGAACAGCGGGTGCATCCGGGCGATCAGGTAGACGCCGGCCGTGACCATCGTCGCCGCGTGGATCAGCGCGCTGACCGGCGTCGGCCCCTCCATCGCGTCGGGCAGCCACGTGTGCAGCGGGATCTGCGCCGACTTGGCGAACGCCCCGACCAGGAGCAGGATGCAGCCGGCGACGAGATCGCCGTCGTTGTGGCCGAAGACGGTCCGCGCCTGGGCGAACGTCCCGAGGAAGTCGAGCGTGTGCGTGTGCTTGAAGATGAAGTACGTCCCCAGCACCAGGCCGACGTCGCCGACCACGTTGATCACGAACGCCTTCAGCCCCGCCCGGGTCGCCGTCGTGCGCCGGTACCAGAAGGAGATCAGGAAGTACGACGCCGCCCCGACGAAGGCCCAGCCGACGATCAGCACGACGAAGTTCCCGGCCAGCACGAGCAGGAGCATCGAGAAGACGAAGAAGTTCAGATAGCCGAAGAACCGCACGTAGCCCCGGTCGGACGCCAGATAGGCGACCGAGTACAGGTGGATCAGCGTGCTCACCCCGCTGACCACGCAGATCATCAGCACCGACAGCGGATCGACGAGGATCGTCAGCTTCGCGTCGACGCCCGCCGTCACCGCGTAGTTCCACAGCGTCGAAGCCAGCTGCTTGTGCCCCGCCGCCTCCCCCTGCAACGAGACCAGGGCGAGCACGGCGAACACGAACGACGCGCCGACGGCCAGCGTCCCCAGCCACCCCGCCGCCCGCCCCGGCAGCGCCTGGAAGAACGGCGCGATCAACAGCGACCCCGCCAGGGGCGCCGCCAGGCAGAGCCAGGCCCAGGTGGTGGTCATGCGCGCACCCCTGGCCCCGCCGACGAGCGGGGTCCCGCCGACGCCCGAACCCGAACCAGGCCCATGCTGCGCCAGGGCGCAGATAAGCGAGCGCCGGACGCGCCGGGGTGAGGATGGTGCCCGGCGCCCGGAGCGAGCCGGGGCAAAGCCCCTGCGGGCGAACGGGCGTCGGGCACCGCGCCCGCCCCGCACCAAGCAAGCCCGGGCAAAGCCCCCGCGAGCGAACGGGTGACGGGCACCATCCTCACCCCTGCAACTCCCGCATTTCGTCGACATCCATCGTCAGCCGCCGGCGATGCATGGCCACGATGACGCCGAGCCCGACCGTGACCTCGCACGCGGCGACGACCATCACGATCAGGGCGAAGACCTGGCCGTCGGCGTTGCCCCACATCCGCGAGAAGGCGATCAGGGCGAGGTTCGCCGCGTTCAGCATCAGCTCGAGGCAGAGGAGGATGACCAGCGGGTTGCGCCGAGTGACCACGCCACCGGCCCCCAGGGCGAAGATCAGGGCCGAGACGACGAGGAACCAGGCGATGCTCACGCCACCGGCTCCTCGTGCGGGACCGGGGCCGGGGTCGTGGCGTCCGGCGCCATCCGGACGCGGCCGGCGCCCTCGGCCATCGAGCCGGTGCCGGGCGGCGGCGGGCGGAAGAGGTCCATCGCGGCGATCGTCGGGACGCCGTCGTCGTCGCCGATGCCGCCGCGGCGGCGGGCGAGGACGACGGCGCCGACGGCGGCGACCAGCAGCAGGTAGGAGGCGATCTCGAACGGGGCGAGGAAGCGGGTGAGGAGGAGGTCGCCGATCTGGATCGGCTGGCCGAAGCCGGCGGGCACGGCGGCGCCGCGGCTGCCGATCGCCTTGAGGCCGGAGCCGAGGGTGGCGATGGCGAGCTCGACGACCAGCGCCGTGCCGCAGGCCCAGGCGGCGAGCGTCATCGCCCGGCCGGGCGGCCGCCCCAGCGGCTCGCCCAGGCGCGGTTGGGCGTCGCGGCCGCCGACGTAGGAGACGACGAAGGTGTAGAGGACCATCACCGCCCCGGCGTAGACGACGACCTGGGCGGCGGCGATGAACTCGGCTTGGAGCAGGAGGAAGAGGGCGGCCAGGGAGATCAGGTGGCCGACGAGGGCGAGCACCGTGTAGAACGGGTTCTCGACCACGATCACGCCGATCGCGCCGGCGAGCGCGCCGAGGGCGGCGAGGAAGAAGAGGACCTCCGGCATCTACTCCCCCTCGAGCCGCAGCGGTGTGGCGTCGACCGGCTCGGCGAGCAGCATCTCCTTGGTGAAGATCAGGTCGCTGCGCTTGTAGTCGGACATCTCGAAGTCGTGGCCCATGGTGATCGCGTCGAACGGGCAGGCGACCTCGCAGTAGCCGCAGAAGATGCAGCGGCTGATGTTGATCTCATAGACGGCGGCGTAGCGCTCGCCGGCCGAGACGCGGTGCTCCTCGGTGTTCTCGGCGGCGACGACGCGGATGCAATCGGCCGGACAGGCGGCGGCGCAGAGGGAGCAGCCGACGCACTTCTCCAGGCCGTCCTCGAAGCGGTGGAGCTTGTGGCGGCCGCGGAAGCGCGGGTAGACCGGGACCTTCTGCTCGGGGTAGGAGATCGTGTTGATCCCCTTGGCCACGTTGCCCAGGGTGGTCTTCAGGCCGCGGAGGGTCTCGCCGAACGCGCGGTAGGCGCCGCCGACGCCGGGCTTCGGCGCGCGCTGCACGAGGATCTGGTCGTCTCCGGGGGTCCACATGGCTTGGTCCTCGCTCAGTCCGTGGCCACCACGACGATCGCCGTGACCAGGGTGTTCAGGGTGGCCAGGGGCAGCAGGATCTTCCAGCCGAAGCTCATCAGCTGGTCGTAGCGCAGGCGCGGCAGCGTAGCGCGGATCCAGATGAAGAAGACGACGAACAGCAGCATCTTGGCGAGCACGATCAGCGGGTCGGTCCAGCCGGGCGGGTGGATGCCGAACGGGAGCATCCAGCCGCCCAGGAACATGGTCACGGCGATGCCCGAGACGATGATCACGTTGAGGTACTCGGCGAAGAAGAAGGAGGCGAAGCGGGCGCCGCCGTACTCGGTGTTGTAGCCGGCGACGAGCTCGGCGTCGGCCTCGACGAGGTCGAACGGCGCCCGGTTGGTCTCGGCGAAGCTGGCGGTCAGGAAGATCAGGAAGCCGACGAACTGGGGGACGATGTACCACATGCCGGCCTGGGCGTGGACGATCCCGACCAGCGACAGCGTGCCCGCGGTGATCAGCACCCCGGCCAGGGCGAGACCCTGGGAGACCTCGTAGGAGATCAGCTGGGCGGCGGCCCGCATCGCGCCGAGGAACGAGTACTTCGACCCGGAGGCCCAGCCGCCGAGCATCAGCCCGTAGAAGGCGATCGCGCTGAAGGCGAACAGGTAGAGGGGTCCGATGCTCAGGTCGAGGCCGTAGAGGCCGACCTTCGTCCCGAAGATGTCCTGGCGGTCGCCGAAGGGGATGATCGCGAAGGCGGCGAAGGCGGTGACGATGGAGATCACCGGGGCGAGGACGTAGAGGAACCCGATCGACGTCTTCGGACGCGACTGCTCCTTGGTCGCCAGCTTGACGATGTCGGCGATCGGCTGGAGCATGCCGAACGGCCCGACCCGGTTGGGGCCGTAGCGGCCCTGGAAGCGGCCGAGCAGCTTGCGCTCGGCGATGAGGACGATGGGGACGAGCTGGAGGCCGATCACGGCGATCACCACGCCCTTGACGATCTGGATCCACCAGGGCTCGTAGTAGCCGACGACGGCGAGGCTCATGCGTGGGTCCGGGCCGCGTCCGGGGCGCCGCCGGCGCCGTTGGTGCTGGTCGCCCGGTGGACCGAGACGAGCGTGCCGTCGAGCCGGTTGGCCCCGTGCCGGGCGATGCCCGTCTCGAGGAACACCCGGCCTTCGGGCACGGCGTTGCGCAGCTCGGCCCGCCCGCGGACCTGGGTCTCGCCGGCGGCCACGAGCACCTCGTCGCCCTGGCGCAGGCCGAGGCGGGCGGCGTCGAGCGGCGAGAGCTCGACCCGCTGGCGGCGGGTGAGGAACTTCAGCGCCGGCGAGGCCTCGACCTCGGGCGCCGCCCAGATCGACCGGTAGGTCCCGAGCTGGAGCCGGGCTCCCGAGCCGTCGGGCGGGGCGGTCGGGGGGGTGGGGGTGGGAGCGGTTTCGACCCCGACGGCCGGGCTGGGGACGGAGCGGGCGGCCGTCGGGCGGCCGGGCCAGCGGATGCCGCGGCCGCCGAGGGCCTCGAGCGTCAGGCCCTCGTAGAAGGCGACGCCGGCCAGGAGCCGCTCGCTTGCGAGGGTGATCGTCGCCAGGCCGGGGTCGGCGCCCAGGCGGCGGGCGAGGTCGGCGAGGATCTGCCACTCGGCGCGGATGGCGCCGGGGCGCCCGATGGCCGGGCGCAGGCGCTGGACGCGGCCGTCGGGGTGGGTCACCGTGCCCTCCTTCTCGGCCGCGGCCTCGGCCGGGAAGACGACGTCGGCGTGGTCACGGACGGTGTCGGTGAGGAAGGCGGCGTGGACGATCACGCCGGCGGCGGCCTCGAGGCCGGCCTCCCAGTCGCGGCGGGACGGATGCGTGCGCAGGGGATCGCAGTGGAGCAGGTAGACGGCGTCGAGCTCGCCGGCGGCCAGCGCCCGGGCGATGTCGGGGGCGCCGCGGCCGGGGGCGGCGCCGGGCGGGTCGCTCAGTCCGGGGCCGGCGTTGGGCAGGACGCCGACCTCGCGCAGGCCGCGGCCGTTGGCGGCGTCGGGGATGCCGAGCAGGCCGGCGCCGTCGCGGGCGCCGAGGTGGAGGCGGTCGGCCAGGCGCAGGAGGTGGGGGCCGGCGCCGGCGTTGGCGCCGGCGCCGGCGCCGGCGAGCAGGCGCTCGCCGTAGAGGACGACGACCTCGTCAGCGCCGGCGAGCGTCGCCGCCAGGGCCTCGACGTCGGCGACGCTCGCGCCGGCGGCCCGGGCCAGGTCCTCGAGCGGGCCGTCGCTGTCGGCCAGGGCGCCTTCGAGGGCGGCGAGGAGGGCGCCGGCCCGGCCGGGGGCGAAGCGGGCGCGGGCGGCGGCGATCGGGTCCAGGGCGCTCGGCCGGCTGGTGGCGACCGCGAGCTTGACCCGGTTGCGGCGGACGCCCTTGCGGATGCGCAGGTCGAGGATCGGGGCGTCGTCGACCGGCTCGCAGTCGAGCACGAGCACGGCGTCGGCGAACTCGAGGTCGGGGACGGTGGCCTGGAGGCCGGGCGTGGTCAGGCGGCGGAGCTGGTCGAGGGGGACGGCCGGACCGTCGGGGCGGGAGTCGAGGTCGGCCGAGCCGAGGGCGTCGCGCAGGAGATGGGCGAGGAGCATGCCCTCCTCGTTGGTCGCCCCACCGCCGGCGAGGCCGGCGGTGCGGGGGCCGGCGGCGGCGAGCAGGGCGGCGGCGGCGGCCAGGGCCTCGTCCCAGCCGGCCGGGCGCAGCTCGCCGGTCGCGGCGTCGCGGACGTGGGGCTCGGTCAGCCGCTCGTCGGCGTGGATCGCCTGGTAGGCGAAGCGGCCCTTGTCGCAGAGCCAGCCGTCGTCGACGCCGTCGTGGTGGCGGTCGAGCACGCGCATGACGCGGTCGTCGCGGATCGTCAGCTCGGTGTTGCACTGGGCCGGGCAGAGCGTGCAGATCGACCCGGCGCCCTCGATGTCCCAGGGGCGGGCGCGGAAGCGGTAGGGGATCGACGTGAGCGCGCCGACCGGGCAGAGCTCGATGATGTTGCCGGAGAACGGCGCGACGTAGGGATGGCCGTCGAAGGTGCCGACGAAGGTGTGGGCGCCGCGGTCGAGCAGGACGAGCTGGTAGTCCTCGGACAGCTCCTGGGAGAAGCGGACGCAGCGGTAGCAGAGGATGCAGCGCTCGCGGTCGATGGCGATCAGCGGGGAGAGCTCGAGCGGCTTCTGGAAGTGGCGCTTGGGCTCGATGAAGCGCGACCGGCCGGGCCCCCAGCCGAAGGTGATGTCCTGGAGCGGGCACTCGCCGCCCTTGTCGCAGACCGGGCAGTCGAGGGGGTGGTTGATCAGGAGGAACTCGACGACCGCCTGCTGGGCCTCCTTGACGCGGGCGGTCTGGGTGTGGACGACCATGCCGTCCTTGACCGGGCTCGAGCAGGCGGTCTGGAGCTTGGGGATGCCCTCGATCTCGACCAGGCACATCCGGCAGGCGCCGACCGGCTGGCCGAGCTTGGGCTCGTAGCAGAAGACGGGGATCTCGATGTCGCCGTACTTGGCGGCGTCGGCCAGCATGATGTTCTCCGGCGCCTGCACCTCGAGGCCGTCGATCGAGAAGGTGATCGTCTGGCGCTGCGGGCGGGGCATCGGCTACGCGGCGCCCTGAGCGACGAGGGCGCTGTCGGAGGCCGGGCGGGCGACGCTCGCGAGCTGCATCGCCTCCATGTGGGCCTCGAACTCCGGGCGGAACTTCTGGATCATCGAGCCGATCGGCATGGCCATGGCGTCGCCCAGGACGCAGAGGCAGTTGCCGATGATGTGCTCCTGGACGGAGGCCATGATGTCGAGGTCCATCGGGGTCGCCTCGCCGCGCTCGATGCGCTCGAGCATCTGGACCGTCCAGTTCGTCCCCTCGCGGCAGGGCGTGCACTTGCCGCACGACTCGTGGCGGTAGAACTTGGCGAGCTTGAGGGCGACGTCGAGGACGGGGGTCGAGTCGTCGACGACGATGATCGCCCCGGACCCGAGCATCGACCCGGCCTTGGCCAGGCTGTCGAAGTCGTAGGGCAGGTCGAGGTCCTCGGCAGTGAGGACGGGCGAGCTCGAGCCGCCGGGGAACCAGAGCTTGACCTCGCGGCCGTCGGGCGGGCCGCCGGCCATCCCGTAGATGATCTCCCGCGACGAGGTGCCGAGCTCCACCTCGTAGTTGCCGGGACGCTGGACGTGGCCGGAGACGGAGACGAGCTTGGTCCCGGTCGAGGTCTCGGTCCCGAGCTGGGCGTAGGCCTCGCCGCCCATCTTGATGATGAGGGGCACGGTGGCCAGGGTCTCGACGTTGTTGATCAGCGTCGGCCCCTGGTAGAGGCCCTGGTTGGCCGGGAAGGGCGGCTTCAGCCGCGGGTTGCCGCGCTTGCCCTCGAGCGAGTCGAGCAGCCCGGTCTCCTCGCCGCAGATGTAGGCGCCGGCGCCGCGGTGGAGGACGAGCGGGAGGGAGAGCTCCGAGCCGAGGATGCGATCGCCGAGGTAGCCGGCGGCGGCGGCCTCGGCCAGGGCGCGGTCGAGGATCAGCGCCTGCTCCTCGTACTCGCCGCGGATGTAGATGAAGGCGCGGTTGATGGCGGCGGCGTGGGCGGCGATGACGATGCCCTCGATCAGGAGGTGGGGGTTCTTCTGGAGGAGCTCGCGGTCCTTGAACGTCCCGGGCTCCGACTCGTCGGCGTTGCAGACGAGGTACTTGTCCATCGTCCCCTTGGGCAGGAAGGAGGCCTTCTTGCCCATCGAGAAGCCGGCGCCGCCGCGGCCGCGCAGACCGGAGGCGAGCAGCTCGTTGAGCACCGCGTCGGGCGGCATGGTCAGGGCCCGGCGCAGGGCCTCGTAGCCGCCGCGGCGCTCGTAGACGGCGAGCGTGTTGAGGCCGGGCTCGTCGATCCCCTTGAACAGGAGCTTGGGCGACGGGGCGGGGCTCACGCGTCGGCTCCGGGGTAGTCGGCGGCGGCGGCGTCGGCGCTCTTGCGCCGGTTGAGCTGCTTGGCCGGGAGCGGCGGCCGGCCGGCGCGCAGGTCGGCGAGAAGGGGCTCGACGTCGGTCGTGTCGAGCGGGCCGACGTAGACGTGGTCGACCGAGGCCATCGGGGCGATGTCGCAGGCGCCGAGGCATTCGAAGGCGCGGACGTTGAACTCGGGGTCGTCGCCGGCGGCGGCGAGGATCGCCCGGTGGAGCTCGTCGGCGCCGCGCAGGGAGCAGGAGATGTTGGTGCAGACGTAGATCGCGTGGCGACCGGTGGGGGTCGTCTCGAACATGTCGTAGAAGGTGGCCACGGCGGTCAGGTAGCCGGGGGTCAGGCGCATCACGCAGGCGGCCTGCTCGATCGCCTCGGGCGAGCACCAGCCGTGGTGGCGCTGGGCGGCGGCCAGGGCGGGGAGGGCGGCGGAGCGGGATTGGGGGTAGCGGGCCATCGCGGCCTCGATCTCGGCGCGGAGCTCGCGCGGGACGTCGACGACGGCGGAGTCGGGGATCTCGGCCGGGTCCTTGTCGAGGTCGACGGCGTCGTCCCAGCCGGGGACGCGCGAGCCGTGGGCGTAGCGGGGGACCTGGCCGTGGGCGAGGCGGCGGCGCTCGGTCCCCTGGACGCCGATCACGTCGACGTCGGTCGGGGCTTCGGGGGCGGCCGGGGCGGCAGGGGCGGCCGGCGCGCGCTTGCCGCGGCCGAGGCGGCGCTTGGCGCGGGCGGGGCGCTCGACGCTGCTCATCGGTCGATGCCGCCGAGGATCGGGTCGAGCATGGCCAGGGTGGCGATGAGGTCGGCGATGTAGGAGTCGCGGGCCATGGGGGCGATGGCCTGGAGGTTGACGAAGCTCGGGTCGCGCATGTGCACGCGGGCCGGCTTCGAGGACCCGTCGGAGCGCACGAAGCAGCCGAGCTCGCCGCGGGGCGACTCGATCGGGTAGTAGACCTCGCCGGGCGGGACGCGGAAGCCCTCGGTGACGAGCTTGAAGTGGTGGATCAGGGCTTCCATCGAGGTGGCCAGCTCGTGGCGGGGGGGCAGGGCGACCTTGCGGTCGGCGGTGATGAACGGGCCTTCGGGCAGGCCGTCGAGCGCCTGCTCGAGGATCTTCACCGACTCGTAGATCTCGGCCAGGCGCACGGCATAGCGATCGTAGTTGTCGCCGACGGTGCCGACAGGAATCTTGAAGTCGAAGTCGCCGTAGGAGGAGTAGGGGGCGGCCTTGCGCAGGTCCCAGGGGTTGCCGGCCGCGCGCAGGAGCGGTCCGGTGACGCCGAGGCGCAGGAGGGTGGCGGCGTCGAGCGGGCAGATGCCGCGCAGCCGCTGGAGGACGATCTCGTTCTTGCTCAGGAGGTCTGAGTACTGGTCGGCGGCCTTGGGCATGATCGCGATGAACTCGCGCAGCTTCTGGGCGAAGCCGGACGGGATGTCCTCGATCACGCCGCCGACCTGGAAGTAGCGGGTGTGCATCCGCTGGCCGGAGGACATCTCGAAGAGGTCGAGGATCCGCTCCTTCTCGCGGAAGCAGTACCAGAACATCGAGATCGCGCCGAGGTCGAGGGCGCTGGTGCCGAGCCAGACGAGGTGGCTCATGATCCGGTTGAGCTCGAGGTGGATCACGCGGAGGTACTGGGCGCGGGTGGGGACCTCGACGTCGAGCAGGGTCTCGACGGCGCCGCAGAAGGCGAGGGCGTTGAAGTAGTAGGAGAGGTAGTCCATCCGCTCGACGACGGGGATCACCTTCCAGTAGGACTTGTCCTCGGCCGTCTTCTCGATCCCGGTATGGACGTAGCCGATGATCGGCTTGATGTCACGGACGATCTCGCCCTCGAGGGTGACGAGCAGGCGCAGGACGCCGTGGGTCGCCGGGTGGTGGGGGCCCATGTTCAGGGTCAGGAGCTCGGTGTCGGGCGCCTGGGCCTGGGCGAGCTGGGCGGCGAGGGGCTCGAGGGTGATCGACTGCTCCTGCTCGCGATAGGTGCTCACTGGGTGTACCCGGGGGTGGTGGCGTCGTTGTGGGTGAAGAGGACGGGCTCGCCGCCGATCGGGAAGTCGCGGCGCTGGGGATGGCCCTCGTAGTCCTCGGGCATGAGGATCCGTCGGAGGTCGGGGTGGCCGTCGAAGACGACGCCGAACATGTCGTAGACCTCGCGCTCCTGGTGGTTGGCGGTGGGCCAGTCGGGGGTGACCGACTCGACGTGGGGGGCGTCGGTGGGGACGCGGAGCTTGACGCTGAGACGATCGACGCGGTCCATGTCGAGCAGCTCGTAGTGGACGCCGAGCCGGGGCTCGTCGGGGTAGTAGTCGACGCCGTGGACGCTCGAGAGGAAGTCGAAGCCGCGGTCGCGCAGGCGGGCGAGGGTGGCGCGGACGGCGGGCGGGTGGACGAGCAGGGTGGCGTGGCCGCGGTGGTGGAGGGTGCCGGCGATGCTCTGGGGGTCGAGGTCGCGCAGCTCGTGGGCGATCAGCTCGAGGCCGGTGGCGTCAGGCATCGGGGCTCGCCGCCGGGGGCAGGTCGGCCGGGTCGGCCGGGTCGGCGGGCGCGGCGCTGGCGACCGGCGGCGTCGGCGTCGGGGCGGGGGTGGGGCGCAGGAGATCGGGCGCGGCCGAGCCGGGGACGACCTCCTCGGTGCCCTCGGCGCCGTACTGGGCGCGCCAGCCGAGGTCGGGGTCGTCCTGGATCATCTTGCGGAGCTTCAAGATCCCGTGCATCAGGGCCTCGGGGCGGGGCGGGCAGCCGGGGACGTGGACGTCGACGGGCATGAACTTGTCGGCCGGGACGATCGCGTAGTTGTTGAACACGCCCATCGAGGAGGAGCAGGCGCCCATGGCGATGGCCCACTTGGGCTCGAGCATCTGGTCGTAGATGCGGCGGACGATCGGGGCCATCTTGATCGAGACGCGGCCGGAGATGATCAGGAGGTCGGCCTGGCGGGGGGAGGCGCGGAAGGCCTCCATGCCGAAGCGGGCGATGTCGACGCGGGCGGCGACGACGGTCATCATCTCGATCGCGCAGCAGGCGAGGCCGAAGCTGGCGGGGAACATGGCGTTGGACCGGGCCCAGGCGACGGCGCGGTCCATCGTGGTGGTGAGGACGCGCTCCTCGACGAACCGGTCGAGCGACTGGTCGTCGAGGTCGCCGCGGAGCATGTCGCGGGCGCGCAGCTGACGGGCGCGGAAATCGGTCGGGTCGACTGCCCCTGCGGGCGGCGGGGCGGCGGCCTGTCGGATCACTTCCATTCGAGGGCGCCCCGGCGCCAGACGTAGAGGAAGGCTACGAGCAGGAGCACGACGAAGGCGATCGTCTCGTAGAGTGCAAAGGCGCCGAACTGGCGCAGGCGGATGGCGACGGGGAAGAGAAAGACGACCTCGATGTCGAACAGGATGAACAGCATGGCGATCAGGTAGAAGCTGATGCCGAAGCGGAAGCCCTGCTTCACCTCCGACGGTAGCCCGCATTCGTAGGGGTCGGTCTTCGCGGGGATCTTGCGGCGGGGGCCGAAGAACGTGTTCAGGAAGGCGAAGGCCCCACCGACCGATGCCCCGAGGAGGACGAAGACGATCGCGGGCAGGTAGCTCCGGAGCACGGGGGCCGTTATATCATCGACGGCCGGCTTCCGGCCGGAGTCTCGTGGCAGCCGTTACTTGTGGGCGGCGACGGTGAGGGCGGCGGACGCCGTGGTCTGGGGGGCGGTGGCCGTGGCGGCGGTCAACGGCGCCGCCGGGGTCTACGGGACGGCGCGCTGGTATCGGGTCGAGTCGAGCCGGGCGTTCTGGATCGGGCTGCGGGTGGGGCAGGCGGCGGCGGTCGTGCTGGCCGTCGGGGTCGGCGGGCTGTACCTGGCCGGGCGGCGGGCGACCGACAGCCTGGTCTATCTGTACGTGCTCCTGCCGCTGGCGATCGGCTTCGTGGCCGAGCAGCTGCGGGTGCTCTCGGCCGAGCAGGTCCTGACGGCGCGGGGGCTGGCCGGGGCGCAGGAGGTCGGGGAGCTCGATGAGGAGGACCAGCAGTCGGTCGTGGTGGCGATCCTGCGGCGAGAGATGGGCGTGATGGCGGCGGCGGCGCTGGCCGTCTGCTTCATGGCCGTGCGGGCGGCGATGACCGCCCGCGGGTTCTCCTAGTGCACCGTTGCTCAAGTCCCTTGCCGTCTGGCGGCGTTCGGACGCGCCGGCGCCACCCGGCGTCGGCCCCCGTGCCACCAGCAGGCGAGCCGCCACCGGGCGCCGCCTGATCACGCCCAGCCGCCCGCCAGCCACCCAAGGGACTTTCGGAACGGTGCCCTAGTCCCCCTCGATGGGAACGAGGCTGCGGTAGCGGCCGCGGTACCAGATCAGGGGCTGGCGGCCGTCGGCGTGGCCCATGTCGCTGACGCGGCCGATGGCGATCGTGTGGTCGCCGGCGGGGATCAGCTCCTGGAGGTCGCAGATCAGCCAGGCGACGGTGTCGAGGAGGAGGGGGACGCCGTCGTGGAGCTCGTAGGGGACGGTGTCGAACTTCTCGTGCTCGGCCCGCTTGGAGGCGAAGACGTCGGAGAGGGGGCGCTGGTCGCGGGCGAGGACGTTGACGGCGAAGCGGCCGGCCTCGCGGACGATCGGGAGGGTGCGGGCGCGGTTCTCGAAGCAGACGAGGAGGAGGAGGGGCTCGAGCGAGAGGGAGCAGACGGCGTTGGCGGTCATGCCGCCGAGGCCGGCCGGGCCGAGGCTGGTGATGACCGAGATGCCGGTGGCGAAGTGGCCGATCACGGCGCGGTAGCGGCGCTGGCGCTCGCCGGGGGCCGTCATCCGGCCTTCATAGCAGCCGGGAGGAGAAAGGAGGACCCGGCGCCGGCCCTTGGTTGCCGCCGTGGAGATCGGTCACGCGGAAAGCTGCGACCGTCTGTACCGGCGCCGGGATGGACCGGGGTTCGCCGCGGCGGGCGCGTCTCCTGCCGGGGCCGGGCGGGCGGGGCGGGGCGGAGCGGGGCGGGGCGGGGCGGGGCCTAGCCGACGACGGTGAGCGAGCCGTAGTCGCCGAGGTCGGCGTGGTTGGCGATCGTGTCGACGAGGCGGTAGCGGCCGGGTTGGAGGTCGAGCTTGGGGCTCGTCAGCTTCTGGCCGGGCTGGATGACGCCGGTGCCGCCGATGACGCCGGAGCTGCCGGGGCTGGGATGCTCGGTCTCGACGCGGATGATGTGGGTGAGGATGCCGGTGTTGGTGGCGAGGATCTTCAGCCGGCCGGCGTGGACCTGGACGTCCTGGGGGGTGATCGAGTACTCGTCGATGCGCAGGCGCAGGACGCTGGAGTCGACCTTGACCAGGTGGGTGCCGCAGCCGCTGGCGAGGAGGGCGAGGACGCCGAGGAGCGCGATCGCCGGGCCGGCCGGTCGGGGCGGCCGGGAGGGGGAGTGGAGGGAGACGATCCGCATCGAGCGGGGGATTATCCGTATCATCTGCGCCGGCATGAGCCGACGCGCGAAGATCGCAGCTGCCGCGAGTGTGGCGGGGCTCGCCACCATCGCCGCGGGCGGCTGTGGATCGCAGGGTATCCAGGTTGCCAAGAGCAATCCGAACTACCGGGGGGCGCAGCTCTTCCTCCAGCGCTGCTCGGGCTGCCACTCGCTCGACCTGGTCGGGGCGCGGGGCTCGGCGCAGCAGATCGGCAACCGGGAGCGGATCAACGGCCCCAACTTCAACGTCCGGCCGGAGCAGATGTCGCAGGTGCTCTACGCGATCCGCAACGGCGGCTTCTCGGGCGCGGTGATGCCGCAGAACATCGTCGTGGGCAGCGACGCGCAGGCGGTGGCGCAGTTCCTGTCGACGTACGCCGGGTACAAGAAGCCGGCGACGCTGAGCGGCCAGCAGACGAAGCCTTAGCCCGGCCGGAGGCGCGGACGTTCTCGACCTGAGGCTGATCCGCGACGAGCCGCAGACCGTGCGGGCGGCGCTGGCGCGGCGGGGCGGCGGGGTCGAGGCCGGGGTCGACCGGGTGGTCGAGCTCGACCGGCGGCGGCGGGAGCTCCTGCCGGAGGTGGAGCGGCTGCGGGCGGAGCGCAACGCGGCGTCGGAGGCGATCGCCGCGGCGAAGCGGGCGGGCGAGGACACGGGGGCGGCGATCGGCGAGATGCGGGCGCTGGGCGGTCGGGAGAAGGCCTTGGCCGGGGAGCTCGGGGCGGTCGACGACGAGCTGGGCACGGCGCTGGCCGCCCTGCCGAACCTGCCGCTCGGGGACGCGGCCGACGAGGACACGGTGGTGCGGGAGGTGGGCGAGGCTGGCCGCCGGGGCCGCGACCATCTGGAGCTGGCGGGGGCGATGATCGACATGGCGGCGGGGGCAAGGCTGTCGGGGTCGCGGTTCGCGTATCTGCGGGGCGATCTGGTGATGCTCGAGCTGGCGCTGGTGCGGTGGGCGTTCGAGCGGCTGCGGCCGCAGGGCTTCGAGCCGGTGGTGCCGCCGGTGCTGGTGCGGGAGGAGGCGCTGTTCGGGACGGGCATGCTGCCGGACACCGAGCAGCAGATCTACCGCCTGGCCGACGACGACCTCTACCTGGTCGGGACCTCGGAGGTCGCGCTGGCGTCGCTCCACGCGGGCGAGATCCTCGAGGAGGGGGCGCTGCCCCTGCGGTATGCCGGCTTCTCGTCGTGCTTTCGCCGGGAGGCGGGGGCGGCGGGCAAGGACTCACGGGGGATCTTCCGGGTCCACCAGTTCGACAAGGTGGAGATGTTCGTCTTCAGCCGCCCGCAGGACGCGCGGGCCGAGCACGAGCGGCTGCTGGCGATCGAGGAGTCGCTGCTGGGCGAGTTGGGGATCCCCTACCGGGTGGTCAACATCGCGGCCAACGATTTGGGGGCGTCGGCGGCCAAGAAGTACGACATCGAGGCGTGGCTGCCGGGGCAGGGCCGCTTCCGGGAGCTGACGTCGTGCTCGAACACGACCGACTACCAGGCGCGGCGGCTGGACATCCGGATGCGTCCGGGGGACGGGGGGCGGCCGGTGGCGGTGCATACGCTCAACGGGACGGCGGTGGCGGTGGGGCGGACGATGATCGCGATCCTCGAGAACGGCCAGCAGGAGGGTGGGGAGGTGGTGCTGCCGGAGGCGCTGGTGGCCTACGGCGCGCCGGGCCGCCTGGCGGCGGCCGACGACTGACGGCGCGGCGGCGGCGGGTCGACAGGCGGTTTCACAACCAACGCGCATCCTCCGAGGAAATGTTCGGGGGGTGCGGTTTCGCTCGGGGGCGAGGGAGCCTAGATTTCTAGCGGTCGCCGGTGGTGGGCTGGCAGCGAACGAGCGAGGGGAGCACGATGTCGGAGGCCCAGACGGTAGCGGGCATCAGGTTCGAGAAGGACCCGCTGGAGCCGGACTGGCGGTTCCGGCTGTTGCAGGAGGACGCGCTGGTCGGCGAGGTGTTCTTCGACGCCGACAACGGTTGGGACGTGGCCGACCGGCCGCGGGGGTGGACGCTCCGCTACTTGGAGGAGGGGGTGCCGGCGGAGTTCTGCCGGGAGGAGGAGATCCGGCCGCCGAGCGGCAAGCCACTGTCGTGGGCGGCGGGAGCCGTGGCGGCGGCGGCGGCGGCGCGGATGGTCGCGGCGGCGCGGGCGGCGTGACCGGAGCCGGCCGGGGGCGCGGCCGGGTCCGGGCAGCGCGGGCGGCGTGACGCGAGCCTCGGCCGGGGGCGCGGCCGGGTCCAGGGCAGCGCGGGTGGCGTGACCCGAGCCGGCCGGGGGCGCGGCCGGGTCCAGGGCAGCGCGGCGAGCGCCGCCGGGCGATTAGGCGGCGACTTGTTACCGTCCGGTTATCGCGGCTGGCGCGGCGGCGCCGCTGCGGCTAGAAGTCGGCAGCGTCGGCTGTGATGCCGGCCGGCGAGGCGCGGCGTGGGCTCGTGGCCGATCAATCGAGGGGAGTGGCGATGCGACTGCGGGCAGTGATGGTGGCCTTGACCGGGGCGGCGGCGCTGGCGGTGCCGGCGACGGCGCTGGGCGACGCGCTGATCGGCAACTTCACCGACGGGAACCGCCAAGGGGTCGACAGCAACCAGTCGGGGATCAACGGGTCGGGTGGCGGCGAGTTCTCGGGTCCGGGTCCGGTCAAGTTCATCCCGGGGAGCTCGAAGCCGAACCTGACGCAGCTGTCGACGAACGTGGCATCCAACGACGCGCTGGTGGGCGGCGGCGGGGGCGACGGGACGATGATCGGCAACGGGACGCAGCAGAACAAGCAGGCGATAAACAGCAACCAGGTGGCCAAGAAGGGCAAGCAGACGTCGTTGAACGTCGAGTCGGGGACGCAGATCATCGGCCTGGCAGCCGGGGACGCGATCATCGGGGACACGTCGCAGGCGAGCGACCAGGGGACGAACTCGCTGCAGACGGCGGCGAGCCGGCCGGGCTCGGGGGTCCTGGTCGTGGAGGACACGAACAAGGCGCCGCTGACCCAGGACTCGATGAACCTGCTGATCTCGTGCGAGATGGTCATCGGCGGGGCGGCCGGCACCTGCTAGTTGGCATGTGAATCGGATTTGTGAGGGTGCCGGCGGCGACGGCGACCGCGGGCGGGAGGTGTGGTGGAGCCAGCCTCGCCTCGAACGGCAAGCGCTGAGTTGCCTCACGACGCCCGTCCTCCTCACGGGTGTTCGGGCAGCCGTTGTCCTGAAGCAGGGCTAGGCCGAGCGGTGCTCCGAACCTTCGGCGCAAGCGGCCGAGTCGCTGGTCGATCTGCTCGTAAAGCCGACCGGGCGCGACACGCCGGCCGGGGCGGTTGACCCGACCCGTCCGAGCAAGCGAGAGGTCAGACCGCGATACGGCTGACGTCAAAGGTCGACGGCTCGGGCACCGGCCGACCGGTCGATCGCAGGAGATCGAAGCGGGCTGCCACCGCGGTGCGGGCACCGCGCTCGACCTCGGCGCGGTCGTCCCCGGCGGCCGTGCAGCCGGGAAGGTCCGGGACGTACGCCGCACCACCCGTCGTCATTGCGTTCGTAGATAGGCAGGTACTCGGTCATCGCAGCTCATCCATCCCGCTCGCGCGCGGATGCCAGCCGGGTCGACCTTCAGACGGAGGGGGAGGGATTCGAACCCTCGGGACGGGGGTTACCCGGCCAACGGTTTTCAAGACCGTCGCATTCAACCGCTCTGCCACCCCTCCGGGTCCGGTCGAACCAAGTCGACCGGCATGGGGCGAATGCTACGGCTCGAAGCGCCCAGGGTGGTGGACGTCGGCGGCCCGCGCAGGCACGGCGGCCCAGCGGGTCTCGGGGCGACGGGGAGGCTCTAGACTGGCCGGGCGAGGAGAGGTGGCCGAGTGGCTGAAGGCACTCGCCTGCTAAGCGAGTATGGGGGTTAAACTCCATCGCGGGTTCGAATCCCGCCCTCTCCGTATCAGGCACCCCGGCCATTGCCGACCTCCGGACTTCGGGTGCGGTTGCCGCCACCGCGAGCCAGCCTCAGCGGGCCCGAACTCCGGAGACGGCCGCCATAGACGACCGTAGCGGCGTGCTCCCGGACTGGCTGATGGCCGGCGCCGACGCCGGCCACGGTCACGCCCTGGGTCTCGCTCGCCTATGACTACCCCGGCGCGCCATGGATCAGCGTCGCCCGTCGCGCGAGGATCGCATCTCGCTGAGGAACCGGTCGGCGCGCACCGGCGACCCGTATCCTTGCCCGACTGCGCCCGTAGCTCAGCTGGATAGAGCGTCGGTCTACGGAACCGAAGGTCAGAGGTTCGAATCCTCTCGGGCGCGTTTGAAGTCGCCCCGCAGCGTGGGGCTCTTGCTTAGCGGAACTCGCGAGGCCCGTATGTCTTGCGGTCGGGCCATGACCACCTCCCGTCCCCGAACCCCACGCGTAAGCGTCGGCCCCTGGGCGCGGTCGTGCTGGCCGGCGCCTTGGCCGCGGGCTGTGGCGGCTCCTCCGCACCGGCTGGGCCCACCGCGGGCCAGCGCTCGTTGACCACGTGCCCGGCCGGGCCGCCGCCGGCGGCGCACCCCCGCCCCAGCGCGTCGAGTCCGCGCGAGCCGGCCCGTGCCCCTCGGCGTGATGCATGCGCAGATCTGCGGCTACGCGCCGCCGCCCACGCGGGGGCCGACAACCGCGGTCGGCGTCGCCGTCAGCGATGTCGCCGCGCGAACGCTGGCGCTCCTGCTCGATGACGCGCCACCGGTCGCCGGCCCCCCGCCGACCTGCGCCCGAGACTTGGTGAGCGACGCGATCACGCTTACCTACCGGTCGGCGACGATCGCGCTGACCGTTCAGGATTGCGGGCGGTCGGCGAGCGTCCTCGTCACGCGCGCCCGCCGATCGTGGGTCCTTTCGGCCTCGGCCGGCGACGCCATCGAGGGGGCCACGTTCACGCTCGACAGCGGCACCGTACGCACGCCGTCGTTCATCGGCCTGCCGTTCGTCGCCGCCACGCGCAAGGCACAGGCCTTCGCACCCGGAACGGGTGCCGCCGTCGGCGGCGAGCTGAACGACCCGAGCCAGCCCTTCGGAACGGTCGTGTGGCAGGAGCCGCTACCCGGCGTGGGACAGGCCGACCCGCCGGAGGTCAGAGTCAGGCGAGGCCCTCGGGGCAAGCTTCGGGTTCGGCGCCCAGGTCCGCGACGATCCGTCGGGCTCGGGCGCCACCTGCTACCGCCAACGAGACCTATCCGGCGACGTGGTCGGTCCACCTCGCCGGCCAGCCCACCCTGCGCGTGCGCAACGGCGGACTCGGCTCGGGCGGGCGCTTCTTCACCTGCCACGGCCGCTTCACCTTCACCAAAGGCACCACCTTCCACCTCTACCAGTAGCGCCCGAACGCGCGTAGGCTCCCCGCGGGCGACTCGATCGCCGGGGCCGCGGAGACGGAGGGATCGGTACATGGGCTTGCGGAGGGTGCTTGGCCTGGCGGGAGTCGGCCTGTGGCTCGCGGTCGCGCCGGCGGCGGTCGCGGCCGACTGGCCGTCGTCGGGCCACGATCTCGCGAACAGTCGTGATGGCGGCACGGACGGGCCGTCGGTCGACCAGGCCCGCACCCTGCAGCCGTACTGGCGGTTCAGCTCGACCGAGGGCGACTTCACCGGGACTCCGGCGGTCGTCGGGGGGACGGTCGTCGTCGGGACCAACGGCGGCGCCGTCGACGCGCTCGATGCGACGACGGGCAGGCTGCTGTGGTCGCGAACGGTGGGACCGCAGGTCAACGGCAGCGTGGCGATCGCCGGCGGCGTCGTCTACGTGCCGGTCAACATCGACGAGACCGGCCCGCCGGCGTCGGTCGGCTCGCCGAGCCTGGTCGCGCTCCGCCTGAGCGATGGGACCCAGTTGTGGCAAAGCCGGCTCGACACGCAGCCTGGGGCGGATGTCTACGGAAGCCCGGTCGTCTACCGAAACGCCGTGTACATCGGCGTATCGGCCTCCTACGCCGAGGACAACCTCCCGGCCACGGCCGACCGCGGCAGCGTCGTCGCGCTCGACGCCGCGACCGGGGCGCAGCTCTGGAAGACCTACACCGTGCCGGCCGGCGACGACGGCGGCGCCGTGTGGAGCACGGCGGCCATCGACACGGCGACCGGGGTGCTGTTCGTCGGAACGGGCAACGCCTATCACGCGCCGGCGGCCGCCACGACCGACGCCATCCTCGCCCTCCAGGCGTCGACCGGGACCGTGGTCGGCCACTTCCAGGCGCACGCGGGCGACGTCAACACCGGTGGTCAGGGCCTCGACGCCGACTTCGGCGCCTCCCCCAACCTGCTCTCCTCCCCGTCGGGTCAGGCCCTCGTCGGCGAGGGGGACAAGGCCGGGACCTACTGGGCGCTCGACCGAGCCTCGCTCGCGCCCGTCTGGCACGCCTCGGTCGGTCCGGGCGGCCTGCTCGGCGGGATCCTCGGGTCGACCGCCTGGGACGGAGCCGCCGTCTACGGCCCGCAGACCACGCCCAGCGCGACGTGGTCGCTATCGGCCGCCGGCGTTTCCCGCTGGACCGACGCCGACGGCGGCAAGTATCACCTCGGACCGGTGAGCCTAGCCAACGGCGTGGCCTACACGACCGACCAGGCGGGCAACCTCACCGCCCGGGCGACGGTCGACGGCTCGGTGCTCGCCCGCCTGCCCCTCGGGGCCGCGTCCTGGGGCGGGGTCGCGATCGCCGGCGGGACGGTGTTCGCCGTCACCGGGACCCAGGGCGCCAGCGGCTCGGTCGTGGCGTTCCGCCCCGACTGCGCCGACGACCCGTCCGGGGCGCGCGAGATCGGGCCCGTCTCCGGGCTCGTCCACGCGATCGTCGTCGCGCTCTACAGCGCCGGACAGCCCGGGCTCGGGAGCACCGTGCACGGCGTCAACTGCGCCACCGTCGTCAACGCCGGCCTCTGAGCGGGCGCCGGACCACCGCGCCGGCGGCCGCTCGAGCGGCCCGGCCGGCCGGGCCTCGTAGGATCGGGCCGATGGACGGCAAGGTCGAGGCCCTGCGGCGAGGCGCGACCGACGGGTACGTCAGCCTGCGCCCGACGCGGGACGACGACCGCGGCCTGCTCGGCGCCTGGTTCTCCGATCCGGCCAACAGCCTGCCCTGGTGCGGCCTCGTCCTCTCCGACGAGGAGATCGCCGCCCGCTTCGACCGCGTCGAGTTCGACGACCGGCACGGCTCGTTCATCGTCCTCGCCGCCGCCGATCCCGTCGGCTACGTCGCCTACGACCGGCTGGCGGGCGGCGAGATCACGCTCCACGTCGTCCTGATCCCGCCGGCCCGCGGCCGTGGGCTCGGCTCGCGCGCCCTGCGACTGCTCGGAGATGTGCTCCTCGCCTGCCTCGCCCCGCCTCGGCTGCTCGCGCTGCCCGGCCTCGACAACGAGGCGGTGATCGGCGCCCTGCGCAACGCCGGCTTCACGCCGCGCGACCCGCGCGGATTCCTGCTCGAGCGCGTCGCCGGCGCCGAAACGGCGGCACCGGTCACGCCGGAGGGCCGCCGGACCTGACGGTCGCGTCACCGGACCGGCCGGAGCGTCCTCCCGGCGGCGGCACCTCGCCTTCGCCTTACGCGCCGGCCGGTCCCGCTCCCTCAGGAAACCTCGCGGAGCTTGCCGGTCTCGACCTCGTAGACGAAGCCGCGGACGTTCTTGTGGACGATGAACGGGCTGGCCTCGACGCGGGCGATCGACTGGCGGACGTCGCCGTCGAGGTCGGGGAACGCCTCGGCGGCCCACGACGGCCGGATCCCGGTGTCCGCCTCGACGGACGCCTTGAAGTCGTCGTCCTTGAAGGTGAGCATGCCGCAGTCGGTGTGGTGGATCAGGACGATCTCCTCGGTCCCGAGCAGGCGCTGGGAGATGGCCAGCGACCGGATCGCGTCGTCGGTCACGACGCCGCCGGCGTTGCGGATCACGTGGGCGTCGCCCTCGCTCAGGCCGAGCAGGCCGTAGGGGTTCAGGCGGGCGTCCATGCAGGCGACGATGGCGACCTTGCGGCCCGGAGGCATCGGCAGGTCGCCCTTGTCGAAGCTCGCGGCGTAGGTACCGGCGTTGGCCAGCAGTTCATCGGTCGTGCTCACGTGGAACCTCCAGGGACGGTGTGGGGCTGAACGCCACGCAGAATACCCTAATAGCTGGTCGGATTTCGCCTAATACCTCGACCAAGCGGCCGGGATTAGGATCCGGGCCGTGTCCCCGACCTACCTCTGGCTCCAGGGCCTGATCGTCGTCCTCGTCGTGATCGGGATGATCATCGCCGTCGTAAAGCTCGCCTGAGCGGCGCGGCCGAGCTCAGGCGAACGGGTCGGACGGCGCCCACCACCGCCAGGTCCGCCGCGCCGCCCCGAGCAGGGGGCCAGGGTGATCGGGCAGAGCCTCCCCGGCGAGGATCGCGGCGGGGATGGTCTGGCACAGCAGCTCAGCGTGGGCGCCGAGGCCGGCCCGGTCGAGCGGCTCGGCCAGCGCCGGCGGGCGCCGCACGCAGTCGTGGGCGTCGGAGGCGACATTGTGGATCAGGCCGGCCCGGGCCATGCCCAGCGCGAAGCGCTCGACCTCCCGCCCGAACTGACCGACGAGCGATCCGGCGGTGACCGAGGTCAGCACGCCGTGGTCGACGACCAGGGAGCGCAGCAGGTCGACCCGGCGGTGGAAGCCGGGACAGCGCTCGGGGTGGGCGAGGACGATTCGGTGGCCGGCGGCCTGAAGGCCACCGAGGAGCGCCGGCATGCTGTCGACGACCAGCGTGAACGGGCTCTCGACCAGCAGCCACGGCCCGCCGCCCAGCCGCAGGGCCGGCAGCTCGCCGGCGCCGAGCTCGTCGATCTGGGAGATCGCCACCTCGCCGCCCGGGTGCACCGAGAGCGGGATCTCGGCAGCCGCCAGCGCGGCGCTGACCAGGGCGACGCCGGCCGCGATCGTCCGGGCGTCGTTGGGGTAGCGCGGGCTGACGTGGGAGGTGGCCACCATCGTCCGCGTGCCGGCGGCCACCGCCGTCCGCGCGAGGTCGAGCGTGGCCTCGATCGTCTCCGGGCCGTCGTCGATCCCGGGCAGGATGTGGCAGTGGAGGTCGATCACGAAGACCGAACCCTACGGACGGCGGCCGCCGACCGACCCGTGGCTATGATGCCCCCGGTCCGGGCGACCGATCCTCCGCGGGCCAGGGAGACCCTATGTTCAGCTCGATCGTGGTGGGCACCGACGGATCCGACACCGCCCGCGAGGCGGTGGGGCAGGCGGTCGAGCTCGCCGGTCGGCTCGGCGCCAGCGTCCACCTCGTCTGCGCCTACGAGCCGGTCTCAGGGCTGCGCCTGCGCGACGAGCCGGCCGGCGGCCTGCCGGCCGACTCCGAGTGGGAGGTCCACCAGCGGGGAGAGGCCGAGGCGACGCTCGAGCAGGCGGCGGCGGTCGCCCGGGGCGCCGGCGTCCCGGTCGCCGTCTACGCCCGCCAGGGCGATGCCGCCGACGCGATCCTCGACGTCGCCGAGGAGCGCGACGCCGATCTCGTCATCGTCGGCAACAAGGGCCTGACCGGCGCCAAGCGGTTCCTGCTGGGCTCGGTCCCCAACAAGGTCTCCCACTACGCGCCGTGCTCGGTGATGATCATCCGGACGAGCTGACCGGCGTCGCCGCGGCGGCACGGACGCCGGGGGCGGTCGCCGCCGCGGCGTCGAGGAGGCCGGCGCCGTAGTGGCCGACGTCGCCGGCCGGCCCGAGCGGCCGCGCGGTCCGCTCGAGGCGGGCCATGATCGCCTCGGGTGACGGGTGGGGGCCGAGCACGCCGCTGGCGATGACCAGGGCGGCGGCGGCCGAGACGTGGGGCGTGGCCATCGACGTGCCCTCGTAGGTCGACGGGAAGCCGAACACCCGGGCCGAGCTGCCGAGGAAGGTCTCCTGGTAGATGTTGCGCCCGGCCGCGTCCTGCGGGCGGCAGTTCGGGTCGCCGGGGAGCGTCGAGGCGTCGGCGCCGCCGCCGGGCGCGACGAGGCCGAGCTGGCGACCGTCGTTGGAGAAGTCGGCCAGGCAGCCGTGCTCGGTCGTGGCCCCGACCGACAGGACGTAGCGGGCCCGCGCCGGGTAGGCGATCTCCGCCGTCCCCTCGTTGCCGGCGGCGCCGACGACGAGCACGCCGCGGTCGTGCGCGTAGGCGATCGCCCGGGTCAGCTCGGGGATGGCCGCCGCCGTCACGTCGGGGCTGAACTCGAAGCTCATGTTGATCACCTGGGCGTGGTGGAGCACGGCGAACATCACCCCGGCGGCGATGGCCGTCGCGTCGCCGTCGCCGCGGGAGTCGAGCACCCGGATCGGCATGATCCGCGCCCCGTAGGCCAGCCCGGTCAGGCCGATCCCGTTGTTCGTCCGCTCGGCGACCGTCCCGGCGATGTGAGTGCCGTGGCCGTTGTGGTCGTCCGGGTGGCTGGTGTCGTCGACGAAGTCGTAGCCGCGGACGAACTGGTGGGGGCTGAAGTCGGGCGACCGGCGGAAGCGGCCGTGGTCGGCGTAGGCCACGCCGGTGTCGAGGACGGCGACCACGACGCCGAGACCGCCCGGCCGCCCGACGGCGGCGAGGTTGGCCCAGGCCGCCGGCGCGTTGACGCCGAAGGGGCCGACGAAGTTCCATTGCAGCTGCTGCCAGCCGCCCGGCACGCCGGCCCGACCCGGGTCGTTGGGGATCAGCGTCGCCGGAGCCGCCGGCGGCGTCGTCGTCGGGAGCTGATCGGCATGGGCGATGTAGTCGGGCACCGCCCAGAGCACGCCGGGTTGGCGGCGCAGGCGGGCGACGGCGCTGGCCACGCGGACGCCGTGGCCGAGGCGGACCGTGGCCGTCGGGCCGCCCGGCGCCGAGCGGGCGCCGCCGGCGGCGCGCATCGACGCCGCCCGGGCCGACGGGGTCGCGCCGGGGGCGAAGCCGACGACGACGACGTGGGGGCGGTAGGGCGCGGCCTGGGCGGGGGCGGCGACCGCCGCGGCCCCGACGAGGAGAAGCGCGGCGATCAGGGCACGCAGGCGCCGCAGCCAGGGGAGGTCATCGTCGAGAGGAGGTGGCGCCATTGGTCGGTGTCGCGACCCGCGGCGCGGCCGGCGGCGAGGTCCCAACACCATAATGATGCACTCCCGCTGCGTTCTGCGAGGCGGGCGCCGGGCGGTGACCGATGACCGAGCGCTTCTTTCCCCTCGACGAGCACTTCATGCGCCTGGCGCTGCGGGAGGCCGAGCGGGCGCTCGAGCACGACGACGTCCCCGTCGGAGCCGTCGTCGTCTGCGAGGGCGAGGTGATCGGCGCCGGGGCCAACGAGCGCGAGCACCGCCAGGATCCGACCGCCCACGCGGAGATGCTGGCCCTGCGTGAGGCCGCCCGGCGGGTCGGCGGCTGGCGCCTGCTCGAGTGCGTCCTCTACGTGACGCTCGAGCCGTGCGCGATGTGCGCGGGAGCGATCGTCCTCGCCCGCGTCCCGCGCGTGATCTACGGGACGATCGACCCGAAGGCGGGCGCCGCCGGGAGCGTGCTCGACATCCTCGCCGAGCCGCGCCTGAACCACCGCCCGGAGGTGGCCGGCGGCCTGCTGGCCGACGACTGCGCCCGCCTGCTGCGGACGTTCTTCGGCTCGCGCCGCTGACGGCGCCGGTGCACTAGCCTCTGAGAAGCCGTCCCGGAGGGGTGGCAGAGCGGTTGAATGCGGCGGTCTCGAAAACCGTTTCAGGGGTTAAGCCTCTGACGAGGGTTCGAATCCCTCCCCCTCCGCTGCTTCAACCTCAGGTCGAGCCTTTGGGAGCCGGGATTCCACCGTCGGCCAGCGCTCTCAGGCTCGACTTGAGGCTTATGGTGCGGCGAGCGGGATGGCCGGTCGGAGGCGGGTGGTAGCTTTGGCCGGGTGAAGCTGGCTCCGCCGCGCCCTGACCCGGCCGATGCCGCGCCGCCGAAGCCGCCCGGCCGGCTCGCGCCGCCGCCTGGCCGCGCCCCGCCGCGCCGGCTGCCCGCGCGCTCGCGCCGGCTGGCGATCGCGCTCAAGAGCATCGCCATCCTGCTGGCGGTAGCCGGCGTCCTTGCGCTTGTCGACGGCGTGCTCACGCTCGTCTGGCAGGAGCCGATCTCGAGCTTCATCGCCCACTTCGATCAGGCCCGCCTGGCCACCAACCTCAAGCGGCTCGAGGCCGTTCGGGCGACGCCGGCGCAGGAGCGGGCG
This sequence comes from uncultured Solirubrobacterales bacterium, assembly GCA_963795745.1. Classification (GTDB taxonomy): domain Bacteria; phylum Actinomycetota; class Thermoleophilia; order Solirubrobacterales; family Solirubrobacteraceae; genus Palsa-513. The sequence goes on along the minus strand of CAWCIT010000001.1, from coordinate 11,829 downwards.
CTGGCCGGGCTGCCGACCGACAACCAGCGGATCGCCTTCTTCGCGCGCGAGCTTCAGCAGACGGCGCGGGCCGGGCAGGCGGTCGGGCGGATACGGATCCCGCGCATCGGGGCCAACTTCGTCGTCGTCGCCGGGACCGACGAGGCCTCGCTCCAGAAGGGGCCGGGCATCTACGCGGGGACGGCGGTCCCCGGCCTGCGGGGGACGGTCGGGATCGCCGGCCACCGCACGACCTACCTGGCCCCCTTCCGGCGCATCAACGAGCTCGCGCGCGGCGACCGGGTGACCTTGGAGATGCCCTACGGCTTCTTCACCTACACCGTCCTCGGCCATCGGATCGTCGCGCCGACCGACGTCAGCGTGCTGGCGCGCACGGCCTTCGACCAGGTCGTGCTGACCGCCTGCAACCCCCTCTACAGCGCCGCCCAGCGGATCGTCGTCTTCGCGCGGCTGACCGCGGTCGCCCCGGCCGGGCCCGCCTTGGTCGTGCTCCACCCCGCGCCGGCGCCGCCGCTGCTGGGTGCCGCCGACGCCGCACAGATCGTCATCGGCGACGCCGCCCTGCCCGCGCCGGTCCCCGTCCCGGGGATAGGCGCCGGCGAGATCCTCCTCGGCCGCGGGGCGCTCGCTCCGCCCCGGGGGCCGGTCAAGGCCGCGCCGGCGCGGACCGCGGCCCCGGCCGCCGGCGCCCCGCCGGCCCGCGCCCGGCCCGTCCCCACGCCGACGGTCGGCGGCGTGCCCGCCTACACGCCGCCGGCGGCCGCCCCGGCTCCGACGCCCCGGGTCCTCGCCCCGCCGGCACCGGCCCCGGTGCGCCGGCCGGCCCCGGTCGCGGCACCGGCACCGGCGCCGCCGGCGAGCTCCCCGCCGGCCGCGACCGTCGTCCCGCAGACCCGCGTCCAGGGGAGCCCGGGAGGACCGGCGCCGGTGATCGGCGTCCCCGGCGGCTGACCCGCCGGGCGGCTGCCGGCTCAGGTCAGTAGGACTTGCCGCTCGAGCAGGTCTTGTAGCCGTAGCCCTGGCCCAGCAGCGTCTCCTGCTGGCGGGCGAGCTGGAGCTTCGCGGCGAGCGACCGGGCGGCGTAGGCGTGGTTGGCGGCGATCGAGTTGGCCACGGCGAGCGAGTAGACCGCCAGCTGGTGGACCGCCTTGACGAAGCGCCCGACCGCGGCCCGGTCGCCGGTCGGCGGCGTCAGCCGGCCGAGGCTGGTCGACAGCCCCGAGGCGATCGCGGCCTGCTGGCGGAGGATCGGCGGGAGCTTGGTGACCGCCAAGCCGGTGGCCTTCTTGCGCAGGGCCTCCTGGCGGGTGTTGGCCGTCTTGCAGAGGGCGTCGGCCTGGGCGATGTAGGCGGCGCGGTCGCTGGCCCTCGACGTCGCGCCGCCGGTCGTCGTCGAGTTCGTGGGGACCGTCGCCGTCGGAGCGCTCGAGCCGCCGCAGCCGGCGAGCAGGACGGCCGCGAGGAGGGGGGTCGACCACTTGAACCGGAGCACACCGCAACCATATCGTCCGCGCCCGGACCGAGCATGCGTCATTGCCAATTGAGGAACGATCCCCTGCGGCGGTTGACACCAGCGGCCGGGAGGGGGAGGATGCCGACTGGTGGTGCCACGGATCGGCAATTCCGACCACCGGTTCTATTCGGCCCAGCCGGTCCAAGTCTCAAGGCTGGGTTTAGCGTGAGCGTTTCAAAATCACCTGACCTGGCACCACCACCGTGACGAAAGCCCACCGGAAATCGCCCCGCGCCCGGCGCCCTCGTCGCGCTGCTTGCCGCCGGCGCCTGTGGCGCGACGGCCTCCGGCGCGGCCGCGGCGAGCGCCGCCGATCCGGCAGCCGGCGGCGGGACTGCGGTGATCGGCTCGGCCGCCGGACCGTCCGGCGCCCCGGCGCCCGCGGCGCCGTCGCCCGCGGCGACGGCTCGAACGTGATCATCGTCGGGCAGGGCCCGAGCGGCCCGGCCGCGGCGCCGGCCGCCGCGCCGCCGGCCGGGGGCGGCCCGGTGCGAGACGCGCCGGCCGTCCTCGCCGCCGGCGCGTCCGCCGCCCCGGTCGGTCGTCCGTCGGCGCCAGCCGCGCCGCGCGGACCGTTCGACACCCAGATCATCACCAACGTCGGCCACCGTCCGCCGGCGTCAAGTCCCCGGCCGGCGGTCGCGCAGCTCGACTCGGGCGGCCCGCTCGTGGGCTCCGCCGGCGGCCCGGGTGCGCCCGTGACCAAGTTGGTGGCGCATCTGCCGGCCTCCTCCGCGCCCGGCCCCGGCGCCGTGGCCGCGCTGTCGGGGGGGCTCCCCCTGTTCGCGGCGCCGGCGGCGGCGGCGGCGCGTGCGTTGAGCGTGTCGGTGGCCATGGAGGGCGTCTACCTGAGCGCCTCGACCATCGCGCGGCGGCCCGGGCAGCGCTCGCCGGCCGTCGCCGCTCCTCTGATTGGCCCCGCCGGCCTCGGGTCGGTATCGCTCGACTCGCCGTGGGGGTCGGGCTCGCCGGTCCCGGGCGGGTCGGCCTGGCTCGGAGGCGCGCCGGTCTCCTCCTCGGGCGCGAGCGGTGTCTCCCTGTCGGGGCTGACCGCGGTGCTGGCGGCGATGATGCTGCTCGCCGGGGTGTCCTGGCGGCAGCCGTGGCTCTGGCCGCAGGCCGGGCTGAGCTCCCTGCTCGCGGCGTCGGCGCTCGACCGTCCGGGCTAGACGGCAGGGTTCCTGCGACTACACTTCGTCGCCGACCACGCGCACGGTGCGCACGGGGGGCCGGCGGAGACGGTTTTTCACGATCTCTGCACAACCGGGCATCCGCCTGGGAGAAAGGAACATCAGCAATGAACATCAAGCTCATCACGGTTACGGCGGCGGCTGCCGCCCTGGCTTTCGGGGCGTCGTCGGCTGCGGCCGATACGATCGTCATCGGCAGCACAGGTCAGACCAACAACCAGGGCGTCAACAGCAGCCAGTCCGGCGAGAACGGCAGCGGCGGCGGCTCCACGTTCATCCTCGGGGATTCGGCTCCGACCACGGTCCAGACCTCGACGAACGTGCTGTCCAACGATCAGGAGATCGGTGGCGGCGCGGGCAACACGACGCTGATCGCTCCGAGCGCCGGCCAGTGCTTCTGCCAGGCGAGCAGCCAGGCGGTCAACAGCCAGCAGGTCGGCGTCAACGGTGACGGCGGCGGCGCCGGCACGACGGCGATCCTGGGCGACTCGGCTCCGACGCTGGTGCAGGACTCGACGAACGTGCTCGACAACGGGCAGTTCATCGGCGGCGGCATCGGTGACACCATCCTCATCGGTGGGTCGGGACAGGCCAACCAGCAGGGTGTGAACTCGAGCCAGAGCGGCGAGAACGGCGGGGCCGGTGGCACCGGCATCCTCGTCGTCGGTGGCGACTCGCTCGGTCTGCTCGACCAGGAGTCGGCCAACCTGCTGACCAACGTCGTCATCCTCGGCGGCTGATCGAACCCAGGTAGGCGAGGATCATGTCCCGCTGCACCAACGCACTGCTCGCTGCGCTCGGCGTCCTGACGTTCGGGATCGCGAGCCAGGCGGTGGGCAGCGGGACACTCGCTCTCGCCGGCCAGCCCCAGGCGGGGCTGGCCGACGCGAGCAGCCAGGGGGGCGGCGTGGTCACCCAGGACACGAGCGCCGGCAGCATCGTCGTGGGCGGCGGCGGCCAGCAGGCCGACCAGACCCAGGCGACCAACCAGGGCAACAGCCAGCAGGTCGACCCGAACAGCGGCACCGTCGTCGGCGGGACCCAGCAGGGGAGCGGCCAGCAGGCCAACACCAACCAGGCGGTCGACCAGACCGAGTCGGGCACCTTCGTGGTCTTCGGCGGCGGCCTGCACCAGACGGCCGACCAGGCCGCCGTCACGCTGCAGGGCAACAGCCAGTCGGTCGACGGGAACCTCATCCTCGGCCACGTCGACCAGTCGAACCTCCAGACCGCCGACATCAACCAGGCGATCCATCAGAGCCTGTCGGGCACCTTCCTCGTGTTCGGCGGCACCGTGCCGGTCGACCCGAGCCTGGTCAAGAGCTTCGCCGGCCTCGCGGCGTGCGCGGTCTGCTCGGATGCCGTCTCCGACTCGTCGGTCGGCCTCGTCGGCGGGAACCTGCATCAGAACGCCGGTCCCCACCAGGGCATGGCGGGTACCTACGTGGTCCTCGGAAATCTCGACCAATCCTTCAGCCAGAGCTCGGCTGTCGCCGAATCCAACGACCAGACGGTCTCGGGCAGCATCATCCTCGGGGATGTGTCGCAAGCGAACGTACAGCACGCCAGCGTCGACCAATCGATCGACCAGTCCTTGTCCGGCACATACATCGTGTTTGGGACGCTCGACCAGTCCGCCGCACAGTTGGCGTTGATCAGTGAGTCCAACAACCAGAAAGTCCAGGGCGGGTGAACATGTTGAATCGATACGTACGGAGCTTGCCGCTCAGCGTGGCAATGCTGGCGTTGGCCGTCGGTCCGGCGGTCAGTCAGGCTGACGTCGTGAACCCGGCGACGGGGCAGTCGATCAGTCAGTCGGCGTCCGGCCAGACGGCGACCCAGCCGGGTGCGCAGCAGAGCGTGGCCCAGGCCGGTTCGAGCCAGACGGTGACGCAGCCGACGCAGACGGTCTCCCAGCCGGGCAACGGGACGCAGACGGTGACGCAGCCAGGCCAGTGCATCTCCCAGGCGGGGTCGGGCCAGGGGGTCACGCAGGGCACGCAGAACGTGACGCAGGGCGCGGGCGCGCCACCGTGCCCGGCGGTGGCGACGACGACCGGGGCGACGACCACGGGTACGACGGCGTCGACCACGGGCACCCCGACGACGACCGGTAGCCCGACGACGACGGGCACCCCGACGACGACGGGCAGCCCGACGACGACGGGCAGCCCGACGACGACCGGTAGCCCGACGACGACGGGGAACCCGACGACCGGTGGCCCGGGAACCGGGGGAGAGAACGAGCACGGCGTGCTCGTTACGTCGACCAAGAAGCTGGCGTTCACCGGCTTCGACGTCTGGAAGCTTCTCCTCGTCGGCGGCCTGTTCGTCGCCGGTGGGGCGGGCACGTGGCGTATGGCCCGCAAGCTCGGACTCGGTGGTGGCGCCGGGCGCTGGTAAGGACATCCCGCTCGGGCGGCGGCACCGGCGAGGCTGCCGGTGCGCGCCGGAGCGGTGAAGGGCCGGAGAACGAGAAGAGCCCCGCAATGCGGGGCTCTTCTCGTTTCCGTTGCGGGCCGGCAGGCGCCGGCTAGTTCGTGGCGATCCAATTGACGACGCCGCTGTCGCAGGTGTCAGTGGTGGCGCCGGTGCTGTCGGTGATGGCGACCGTGACGCGGAAGGTCCCAGCGGCGCGGACGGGCGAGGTGAAGCGGCCGAACAGCTTGATCGTGAACAGGCCCTTGTCGCCGTTGCTGAACATGCGGGTGAAGGAGCCGTTGTCGGTAAAGGAGCCGGGCGGGGTGATCGGCTTGTTCAGCGTGATCGACAGCCCGCCGTAGGAGCCACGGCCGGCGGCGCTCTGGCAGGCCGCGGCCCACTGGATGTCGAAGCGGCTCATGACGCGGGAGTTCGCCGACGCGCGGATGTCGACGGGCAGGGCGAGATTGCCTGACTTCTGAGAGCTGACGCCGACGAAGGCAGCGCCGTGCTTCGGATAGATCACCTTGACGCGCGGGGCGGCGGCCGCCACTGGCGCGAGGCCTACTCCGAGCGCGGCGCCCAGCGCCAGGCCTCCGGCCAGCTTGCGTCTCATGTCGTGCATCGACTACCGCCTCCGTGTCTTGGGTTCATGTCTATAGCTGCCAAGGTCAGCCGCATATCGCGTATGACTGAAAATACGTGCTGCCGGCCTTGAGTGTATTGGGCACAGCCGCCCCGCTGCCGTCGACCATCACCGGCGAGGGTACGTTCACGATCCGCACGCGCCAGCCGCTGCTGCCGTCCGACCGGGCGAACGGGTCGCTCTCCAGCACCTCGTCGACCGAGCCGGGCGGGAGGCCGGCGGCGAGCGCCGGCACCGTGCGGGTGAGGTCGTTGAAGCCGCCGCCGAGCACTTTGGTCCCGGTCGGGCAGTTCGCCTCGGCCGACCCGTTGGTCGGATTCTGCGAGCTGCCGTCGGCCTGGTAGACGATCGTCACGACGCCGGGTGCGCTGAGCCCGCTGGGTCCGCGCGGACCGGGAGGGCCGGCCGGGCCCGGGGTGCCGGCACCGCCGCGGGGGATCACCGCGAGCGGAAGCTTGCCGTCGGCGCCGAGGGGGACGATCGTGTTCGGCGTCGGGACGAACGACGCCCGGTAGCCGCCGAGGCGTCCGGCGTTGTCGGCGTAGCGGGCATGGGCGACCGGGGCCGCCACGCGGCCCTTGGGGGCCTTGCCGCCGGTGGCGGCGTCGGCGATCGGCGTGGCGGCGAGGACGAGCGCTGCGATGGCCACGACCGTGCCCGGCGAAGGATGGCGAAGGGTCTCACGGTTCACGAGGCATCTCCTGCTCGAAGGACGGACCGCGGCGTTCTGGGGGCACGAACGCGCGTGCTGCTGGCATTTCCGGGGGGCGGGATCAGGGCGGAAAAGTCGCGCTAGCCTAGCAGCGCGACCGGCGTCGAGGTCACGGTCGGTTTCGACCTGACCCTCGAAACACGGCCGGCCCCCGCGAAGTTGCGCCGCCCCGGCTCGCCGGGCCGGTGGGGCCGGGTTCAGCCCTACTTCGCGGCCGGACGGCGCGGCGCCGGACCGACGGCGAGACGGACGGCCACCGTGTAGCCGGCGATCCGCACCGATCCGGCGACCGGCGTCTGGGAGACGACGACGAGCGTGGGCGGGCGACCGTGGGCCCGCCGCTGCGCCGCGCGCCGGGTGGCGACGCTCGGTACGTACACCCGGCCGAGCTTGCAGCCGGCCACGGTCAGGAGACGGCGGGCGTAGGCGAGGGTGTGGCGCTTGAGGCGGGGGACGACGCACCGGCCGCCGGCCGGCGCCGGCGGCGTGGCGGTCGGCGGCGTGGTGGCCGGCCCGGGCGGGGCGGCGGCGACCGAGATCGCGAACGACTGGTTCTGGTGCCCGGTCGTCCCGCCGCTCGTCCCGTCGAGGTAGGTGCAGATGAAATAGGTCCCGGCGGCGGCCGGCGTGAACGACACGGTGAAGGAGAACGGCCCGTTGACCGATCGTTGGTCGACGAGCAGGGCGCCGCGGGCGGCCTCGAGGCTGGCCTGCGGGGCACATGCGGAGCCGCCGGGCTGGGCGAAGATGGTGCTCGTCGAGGGAACGGCTACCGAGCCGGTGGCGGTGATCGCCTCGGGACGCGACGCCTGGGCGCCGGGTGCGGCCTGGACCTGGAGACTCTGGGTGCCGGCCGAGGCGGCCGGAGGGCCGGCGGCGATCAGGGTGGCGGCGGCGGTGGCGGCGAGGCCGAGCCGCCGGGGGGTCGAGCGTGAGGCCGGTGTCGTTCTCATTTTTTCGATGATAGCCGCCTGAGAGCCGACGGATGGCGGGCGGCGAAGGGCCGGGGCGCGTAGGCTAGGGCTTGCCGGCCTTCGGTCTGGTTCCCTCGCCGCCGCCGGCCAGTCGCCACCGCACCCCAGATGACCCTCCCTGACGAATCACGGCCGGACCGCTGGCGGCGGGCCCCGCGCCGGAGCGCCGCCTGGCGCCGGACGGCCGTCGGCGGGCGGGGGGATGAGCCGACCGGGGCGGTGCCGCTGCCGCCGGTCTTCGCGGTCACCGGGGCACTGGTTCTGATCTGGCTGATCTGGTCGCCGCGGAGCCCGGACCTGGCGGCCCAGGTCTACCGGGTCGCCCTGTTCGCGCGCGACGGCTTCTCGATCTGGGACAACGCCTGGTACGGGGGCCACTACCTCCCTGACTACAGCCTTGTCTTCCCACCGCTCGCGGCGCTGGTCGGGACGCACCTGGTCGGCGCGGCGTCGGTGCTGGCGTCGGCGCTCCTGTTCGAGCGTCTGGCCGAGGCCCGGTTCGGCGCGCGGGCGAGGCCGGCGGCGCTGGTCTTCGCGGTCGGGGCGGCCGGCGACCTGTACATCGGGCGGCTGACGTTCGCCCTGGGGGTGACGTTCGGCCTGGCGGCGGTGCTCGCCGCGGTCGGCGGCCGGCGGCGGCTGGCGGGGCTGCTGTCGGCCGGCTGCGCGGCGGCCAGCCCGGTGGCCGCGCTCTTCCTGGTCCTGCTGGCCGCGGCCGACCTGCTGGCCAACCGGGCGCCGCGCCGGGCGGCGGCCCTCGGGCTGCCGGCCCTGGCCCTGGCCGGGGCGATGGCGGCGCTCTTCCCGGAAGGCGGGACACAGACGTTCTTCGGCCCGTCGGTGATCGCCGCCTTCGGGGTGCCGCTGCTCATGCTGTGGGTGCTGCCGGCGGGGGAGCGGCTGCTGCGGTGCGGAGTGGCCCTGTACGTCGTGGCCGTCCTCGGCTCCTACGTCCTGCCGACGCCGATGGGGAGCAACGTCGTGCGGCTCGGCGTCCTCCTCGCCGCGCCGATCCTGGTCGGCGCGGTCGGGGCCGAGGACATGCGCGCGGCGCTCGGCCGCCTGGGTGGCCTGGTCGCCGGCGGGCGGAACCTCGTGAGCGACCGGGTGGGCCGGTCGGGCCAGCGCCTGATCGGCCTGCGGGCAGCGCACCTCACCCTCGTGGGCGTGGCGGTCGCCCTGGTCGGCTGGCAGGTCAACGGACCACTGGCCCAGTCGCTCCAGGGCGTCGGGGATCCATCGTCGGGCGCGTCCTACTACCAGCCGGTGAGCGTCTTCCTGGCCGCGCAGGCTGGCGGGTCGCCGATGCGGATCGAGGTGCCGTTCACCCGGTCGCACTGGGATGCCACGGTGCTCGGCCGGAGCTTCGACCTGGCGCGGGGGTGGGAGCGCCAGCTGGACACCAAGTACGACGCGCTCTTCTACGCGCCGCAACTGACGCCGGCGGGCTACCGGGCGTGGCTGGAGGACGTCGGCGTGCGCTACGTCGCTCTGTCCGATGCCCCGCTCGACGACTCGAGCCGGCAGGAGGCGGCGCTGATCCGGGCGGGGCAGCCGTTTCTGCGCGAGGTGTTCTCGAGCGCCCACTGGCGGGTCTTCGCCGTACTGCACCCGACGCCTCTGGCCAGCGGTCCGGGGCGGCTGGTTTCGATCCAGCCGGACGGCTTCACGCTGGCGGCCGGCCAGGCCGGGACCTTCGTCGTGCGCGTCCGCTACACGCCCTACTGGGCCGTGGTCTCGGGGACGGGCTGCGTCGGCGCGACGGCGGACGGCTGGACGCAGGTCAGCGTCGGGCAGCGGGGGCCGGTGCGGGTCGGGGCGCTGTTCTCGCTGGAGCGGGCGTTCGCGTCGGGCCCGGCCTGTTCGCCCGCCCCGGCGGACTGACCGGTCGGAGTCGGCGGCGGTGTCGCGCGGTCGCCTGATCCTCGACGTCCTGGCCCGACCGCGGTCGTGCCGGTACGGCGGGCACCCGTCCCAGCGGGCCGACCTCCACCTCCCGGCCGGCGCCGGGCCGCACCCGGTTGTGGTGGCGATCCACGGCGGCTCGTGGGGCACGCGGTACGGCAAGGTCGTCATGCGCGGCTTGGTCGGCGTCCTCGTGCGGCAGGGCTTCGCCGTCTGGAACGTCGAGTACCGCCGGGTCGGCGTCGTCCGCTGGCGGGGTCCGGGGGGCGGTGGCTGGCCGGAGACCTTCGAGGACGTGGCCGCGGCGGTCGATCATCTGGCGGCGGTGGACGCGCCGATCGACCTGGCCCGGGTCGCGGGCCTCGGCCACTCGGCCGGCGGGCAGCTGATCCTGTGGGCGGCCGGGCGCTACAAGCTGGCGCCGGGGGCGCCGGGGGCCGACCCGCGGGTGCGTTTGGCGGCGGCGGTCGCGATGGCCGGGGTGGTGGACATGACCGCTTCGCACGCGGTGGACCCGCGGGGCCCGGTCGACGCCGTGATGGGCGGCTCGCCGGCGGCGGTGCCCGACCACTATGCGGTCGGCGACCCGATCCGCCTGGTGCCGCTCGACCTGCCGGTCCTGCTCGTCCACGGCACCGAGGACCGGACGGTCTCGGTCGAGCGCAGCCGGGCCTACGCCCGGGCGGCCGAGGCGGCCGGGGGCGAGGTGGAGCTGGTCGAGATCGCGGGCGAGGCGGGGCGCCATCGACGGCACCTCGACCCGGACGGCCCGGCGGCGGCGGTGGCCACCGGCTGGCTCGGGCGCCGCGGCCTGGTGAACGGGTCCGGAGCATAGAAAAGCCCCGCCGGAGCGGGGCTTTTCCGTAGCAGGCCTGTAAGCCGGATCCTGTCTTGAGCAACCATCCATCTGAGCGGCCGACCTGGACCTTGGCGGGCAGCCTGCAAGCGGTCCCGCTTGGCCTTGCATCGGGTGGGGTTTGCCCGGCCGCCGCGTCACCGCGACGCCGGTGCGCTCTTACCGCACCATTTCACCCTTACCGGCGCGCGGCGAGCCGCGCGCTTAGGCGGTTTGTTTCTGTGGCACTTTCCCGCGGGTTTCCCCGGGTCGCCGTTAGCGACCACCCTGCCCTGTGATGTCCGGACTTTCCTCGAAGGCGATACCTCCGCGGCTGCTCAGCCTGCCCGCTGACGGTAGCGCGCCGGCGCCGGCTCCGCCACCCGGGCGCGGGCCAAGCGGTCGCGATCACTAAGCGCCCCCGGTGAAGTGCGGGTTCTCGATGATCCCGACGATGTGGCCCGACGGATCGAGGACGGTGGCGACCCGGATCCCGCCGCCGACGTCGGTCACCGGCGTGTGGGGCCGGGCGCCGCGGTCGAGCAGCGTGGCGAGTGCCGCGTCGGCGTCCGCCACCCCCCAGTAGGTGCGGGGCCCGGCCGCCGCGTGCTCCGGATCGGGGTCGAGCCCGAGCTCGTAGCCGCCGACGTCGAAGCCGACGTAGAACGGCTCGTCGAAGTAGGGCTCCACGCCCAGCACCGACGCGTACCAGGCCTTGGCGGCGACGAGGTCGACCGCGGGATAGATCACCGTGCGCAGGCCGAGGAGCACGGCGAGCTACCGGATCGTCCGCATCAACCCGACGACCCGCCCGAGCACCTTGACCTCGCGGCTTCGGATCGGCTCCATCGTCTCGTTCTCCGGCTGAAGGCGGACGTGGTCGGCTTCGCGGAAGTAGCGCTTGACCGTCGCCTCCTCGCCGACCAGGGCGACGACGATCTCGCCGTCCTCGGCCGTCTCCTGCGGCCGGACGACGACGACGTCCCCCTCGAGGATGGCGGCGTTCTTCATCGAGTCGCCCCGCACTCGCAGGAGGTATTCGCCCCGCTCGCCCCCGGCCTGTTCGGGGACGACGACGTAGTCCTCGATGTTCTCCTCGGCCAGCACCGGCTGGCCGGCGGCGACCGAGCCGAGGAGCGGCAGGCCGTCGGATGGCCGGACGATGTTGCGAACCTCGGCCACCGCCCCCTGGACGGCCCGGTCGAGGAGCTCGATCGCCCGCGGCTTGGACGGGTCGCGGCGGAGCAGCCCGATCTTCTCGAGGTTGGCCAGGTGCTGATGGACGGTCGACGACGACGCGAGGCCGACCGCCTTGCCGATGTCGCGGACCGTGGGCGGGTAGCCGTAGCGGGCGGAATAGCGCTTTATGAAGTCGAAGATCTCCTGCTGACGCTTGGTCAAATCCATCGCGCTTCTCTCCTTGACGCTCTGAGAGCGACCGGCTTGACGAACATGTGTTCGGCTAGCCTAGCGTCGGGCGGGGACGGAATCAAATGCCTATACTCGGCCGTCGCCGGCGCCTGTGGCGGAATTGGTAGACGCGCAAGGTTGAGGGCCTTGTGAACCGATGGTTCGTGGAGGTTCGAGTCCTCTCGGGCGCACTGACAAAAGCCCTGGAATCCAGGGCTTTTGT